>NZ_BMKX01000001.1:0-894639 GCF_014644555.1 Glutamicibacter ardleyensis
CCTGGCAGCTTGACCCGTCTAGACTTTAATTACCTTGTCCAACTTTCGGGGACCAGTTCATTTGGCTGTCTGGAGGTTCTTTTTCGTACTAGTTCTTACCGTCCGCCGGTAGCAGGGCTTGATGCACGACGTGGTCCACGTGAACGACCGCCGCCAGCTGGTGCGCCAGCTGAGTCGCCGCGTCCACCCTGACGTGGAGCACGGTTGCCACCACTTGGACGTTCCGCGTTAGCGTTGTGCCCGCCGCGCGATGGGCGCTCGGCGTTAGCCGAATGTCCGCCACGTGCTGGACGTTCCGCGTTGGCCGAGCCGCCGCGAGCTGGACGACGGTTCGAGCTCTGCTGGCCTTCGTCTTCGGAACGAGCGCCGCGACCTGGACGGCCACCGCGAGCACCATTACCGCCGTTGCCACCACGCGAAGAACCGTTACCGGCGCCAGCGCTGGTGCGCTTGCGTGGCGATGCCTTTGGCTGTGCCGGAGCAACATAAGCAACCGGTGCGGCCACTTCGCCGACAACATCTGCCACGACTGCGGAGTTCAGGTTGACCTTCTCAAAAGGAACCTTCAAACCAGCCTGGCGAAGCAAGGTGGATACGTCGCCCTGCTGATCAGGGGTGCAAATGGTGACTACGGTGCCACTGGAGCCTGCACGGGCGGTACGGCCCGAGCGGTGAGTGTATGCCTTGTGTTCTGCCGGTGGATCAACGTGTACAACAAGTTCCACGCCGTCAACGTGAACGCCGCGAGCAGCAACGTCGGTGGCAACAAGAACCTTAGCCTCACCCGAGGAGAAGGCAGCTAGGTTTCGGTCACGAGCGTTCTGCGACAGGTTGCCGTGTAGGTCTACCGATGGGACGCCTGCCTTAGACAGGGCGATTGCCATCTTCTTGGCGTGGTGCTTGGTGCGCATGAACATGATGCGACGACCGGTGCCCTGAGCCAAAATGCGGATCAGTTCCTTCTTGTCATCGGCTGGAATCACGAAGACGTGGTGTTCCATGGTGTTCACTGCGGCTTCCGGAGCATCAACCGAGTGAATGGTTGGGTTGCTCAGGTAACGCTTAACAACCTTGTCCACACCGTTGTCCAAGGTGGCCGAGAAGAGCATGTGCTGGATGCCGGTTGGCATGCGGTCCATGATGCGGCGAACTACAGGCAAGAAGCCCATATCTGCCATGTGGTCGGCCTCGTCCAGAATCGAGATTTCAAGCTGGGACAGGTCAACGACCTTCTGCTTGATCAAGTCATCGAGACGACCTGGGCAAGCGATGACAATGTCAACGCCCTCGTTCATGGCCTTTTCCTGGCGGCTCTGGGCGACGCCACCGTAGATTACGGTGGTGCGCAAACCCGAGGCTGCGGCTAGCGGATCCACGGCCTTGGCGATCTGAGTCGCCAATTCGCGGGTCGGAGCCATGATCAGTGCGCGAGGGAAACGTGCCTTGCGACGCTGTGGACGCTGAGCCAGTCGGGCCACCATTGGAATGGAGAAGGCAAGGGTTTTACCCGAGCCGGTCTGTCCACGGCCCAAGACGTCGCCGCCGGCAAGAGTGGAGGGAAGGGTGGCTTCCTGAATTGGGAAAGCCGATTCAATGCCAAGGTCAGCTAGGACGTTGACAATGTTTTCGGGCACGCCGAGGGCGCTAAAAGTTGCAGTCATGCTCAAACTTTCTCTCTGATTCGCACGCCGGTTTTGGCGTTTGGTTTCGCCGAGCCAGGAGGAAGTCCGCAACTATGCAAAGAAAAGACACCAGCTGGTGAAGATCTTCGGAAGGGGGAAATCTAAACTGTCGACGAATGCGCACCGAGTTTTTCGGGAGAATCACCGAATCACTAAGAAGTGCGCACAGTTTTATCCTACAGGCCAATGACGGACTCCGGCAGTACCGGAGTCCGTCAGATCGACTAAAATCAGGAGATCTCAGACACTAAATCAGATTCTTTAGTCTCTTCGGGCTCTTTGGCCAGCTTCGAAGGCCACCAGACCTTCGGTCCAATTTCCTCCACCAGAGCAGGGACCAAAAGGCTTCTGACGATGAATGTATCGAGCAGCACGCCAAAGGCAACGATGAACCCAAGCTGCGCCAAGAACATGATTGGAACAACGCCTAAAGCTGCAAAGGTTGCTGCCAGCACCACACCTGCCGAGGTAATGACTCCGCCGGTAACCTTCAAGCCACGACGCATACCCTCACGCGTTCCATGCTTCAACGATTCTTCGCGCACCCTGGTCATCAAGAAGATGTTGTAGTCCACCCCCAGTGCTACCAAGAAGACAAAACCAAACAACGGTACGGCCGGATCAGCCCCCGAGAACTTGAATACGTTGTTGAATACCAGTGCGCTGACGCCCATGGCCGTCCCATAGGAAAGCACGGTGCTCAGGATCAGCAGCACCGGAGCGAGCACCGAACGCAGTAACAGCATCAGAATGATCAGAATGGCGCCCAGCGTCAACGGGATGATCTTGGCCAAGTCGGCAAGTGCCGTATCGGCGGTATCCAGTTGCGTCGCCGTAGTGCCACCGATTAGTGCTTCCGCGTCGGTCGCGTGGACCGCATCGCGAAGTGCAACGATCGTGTCCTTGGCAGCGTCCGAGTCGGCAGCGTCACTCAAGGTGATGAAGATCAGGCTACGACCTTCGACCACCTGCGGCGCTGCGCCGCGTTGTGCCATTGCCGGTCCACCATCTTCGGCTTGCAGATAAGCAGAATCCACCCCGGTGACATCTAGGACGTCTTCCAGCACGGTGGCCGCGTCAGCCTCGTTGACTACCGCGACTGCTGGCGAGCCAGATCCTCCAGGAAAGTGCTCACCTAAGGCAATTTGTCCGTCACGGGATTCAGAACCACCGATAACTAGTTCACTTTGCGGCACTCCATGGGCTTTGAGCCCAGTCACTCCCAAGGCGCCTACCGCCAGCAGGATGATCGTGAAGATCCAGATGGGACGAGGATGCGCCGCGACGAAGTTCGCGATACGCCCCCAGAGACCTTCCTTGACTGCCGCATGCCCACCTTGGTCTGCGGCCTTCGGCGGAAATGGCCAGTAGGCGGCACGTCCGAGTAAACCCAGCGCCGCAGGAAGGAATGTTAGGGCGGCAATAATGGAGAAAATAATGCCACTGGCACCAATCGGGCCCAATGCTTTATTGGAGTTCAGATCCGAGAAGAGCAGACACAGCAGGCCAACGGTCACGGTGCCACCCGAGGCGACGATCGGTTCAAAGGACCTGCGCCAAGCCTTGGACACTGCCTGGAACTTGTCCAGTCCTTCGGACAAGGCTTCCTTATGGCGTGCAACGAACAGCAAGGAATAATCCGTGGCGGCGCCGATGACCAGGATAGACAAAATGCCCTGAGATTGCCCATCCAACCGGATCCAACCAGCATCAGCCATATAGTAGACGGTCACGATGGCCGCACACAGGGCAACCACTGAGGTGAGTAATACCGTGAACGGCAGTAGCAGCGAACGATAAACCAACAGCAAAATGACCAGTACCGCAACGAGTGCCACACCGAGTAGCACCCCGTCGATACCGCCAAAAGCCTCGGTCAGGTCGGCGGCAAAACCCGCCGGCCCGGTGACATAGGCGGTAGCGCCCTCGGGGGTCAGCTGTGCGGTCAGGTTACGTAATTCTTCGACGCCCACATTTGCTTTGACTTCACCACTGACGGGAACCAGAAGTTCCAGTGCCCGCTTGTCTTCGGAAATGAATGGTCCGGTGACCTCCCCATCGAGGTATTCATAATCGGCAAACCCCTTGGCTAACTGTTCCCCCGCAGCAGCGTCAAGCTGATTCTCGCTGGTAAACAGCACCACTGCAGGGACTGCGTCAGAGCTACGGAATTTGCTCTGCCATTCCAGCGCTTTGGTCGCTTCTGCGGTCGCGGGAAGAAAAGCTGCCTGGTCATTGGTCTGCACTTCGGAAAGTTTGCCGAAGGTGGGACCGCCTACACCAGCAATCGCTATCCAGATCAACACCAACAGCGAGTACACGATTACTCGAATACCCGCACCCTTAAACTTCGAGGGCCGGTGCGGCTTTGTCACGTGAGACACGGGTCAATCCTTTTTCTCGGTGAGATAGTGGGGAGTCGAAAGCTAACGACGCATTTAGCTTATCAGGAAAGTATCTCTATGATCGAATGACTCTATTACATATACAATAACTTTTATGAGCAATAACCCCTCCCATCAGCTCGTGGCACTTCTGCGCGAATTTGCGCACGCAAGCGACAGATACGTTGAGTCCACCGGGGCCCTGCACGGAACTCACCGCACCGACATGAATGCACTGTCAATCATCATGAAATACCAGCAACAAGGCACCCCACCCTCACCTCGGGATCTGAGCCACGAGCTGCATTTGAGTTCGCCTGCGACCACCGCCATGCTTGACCGCTTAGAAAAGATCGGGTTCATTGAGCGCCAACGTACCGATAAGGATCGCCGTGTGGTGCGAATTGCGCTAACCGACAAGGCACGAACCGGCGGACGAGAAATGTTCATGCCCTTGGGCAAAAACATGCTTGATGCCATAGCTCATTACGACGCTGAACAGATTGCCCTGATTACGGATTTTATGGGCCGGATTATCGAAGGTGTCGACAGTGCGATAGTCGACGCCGCGTCACAGCACGATACTAAGTCTCAAAGTAGTACACCGAACGCCTAAGCTAATCTGGTGACACTTGCACTTTGGATCTCCCTGCTCGGCGCCTCCATCATCATCAGCTTCACCCCCGGCGCTGGGGCAATCAACACCATGACCAACGCCATGCGACTTGGCTTCCGCGGAGCTATCTGGGGAATTATCGGCCAACAGATCGCATTGCTCATTCACGTGATCATCGTTGCCGCCGGAGTGGGAATATTGGTCGCCAGTTCGCCGGCAATCTTTGCAGCCGTGCGCTACGCAGGCGCAGCCTATCTGGTGTATTTGGGCGTTCGGATGATTCTTTCCAAACCCGATGTCAGTTCAGAGTCAACGACCCAAACCCGCGTCTCGGGCCGCTGGGCAATGGTGCGCAGGGGAATTCTGGTGAACCTGCTGAACCCCAAGGCCATCGTGTTTTTCCTGGCCTTCACCCCACAGTTTATCCAACCGGGCCAACCACTGGCCCCGCAGTATGCCATCTATATCGGTACGATCATTGTGGTCGATATTCTCGTCATGTGGTTTTTCTTTGCCGCCACCGCACGCAGCTTCCAGCGTTTCACCACCACGGTGCGTGGCGCTAAGATCTTGAATTTAGTCTTCGGCACACTCTTTATTTTTGTCGCCGCACTTTTGCTCCTCATGCACTAAATCATCCATTGCGCTTGGTGCTTTCAAAGTTGCGCGCCGAGCATCTTCTAGACGAATACCGCACTTGTCGCAGGGCAGATTGAACAGCGCATAAACCAGATGACAAACCGATTTCTGCACTCGTTCACAGACCTAAACTAAATCGTGGCCTTTTTGTAGTCTTAAATCGGGCGCGTAGCTCTCGAAGGTTGGCCCGACTTGTGTCTAGACTGAGGACATGTTCCGGATAATGATCGTGTGCACAGGGAATATCTGCCGCTCGCCGATGGCCGAGTACATGCTCAAAGGCGCCCTCGCTGATGCAGGAATCTTAGAGGTTGAGCTCTTCTCCAGGGCAACCACCGACGGTGAGGTCGGCAACGGGATCGATCCACGTGCCGCGAACACGTTGCGTGCTCACGGAATTGACGCTTCGGAACACGTTGCCACGCAAATTGCCCAAAATGAGCTTGGTCAAGTTGATCTAGTGCTAGCCATGGATACCGACCACTTCGAATTTCTCGTTCCGCACTTAGCAGAGATAGATCAGAACGAACGTCCACAACTGCGCATGTTCCGGTCCTTTGACCCGGCCGTGGCTAACGAACCTCATGAAACCCAAGGAGTCTATGACCCTTGGTATGGAGATGCCGGAGATTTTAGAGAAACCTGGAAGATGGTTTCTGCCAGCCCGCCAGCCCTCGTTGATTATGTGCGGAGTAACATCGCCTCTCGTGGAAACCGATAGACCATATATTATTGCCCTCGACGGCCGTTCCGGAGCGGGCAAAACACGATTTGCTGCGGCTTTGGCGACCCTGCTGGGTGCCGAGGAAACCGTTAGTGTGCTGCACCTAGAAGATCTTTATCCCGGATGGGATGGATTGGGACAGGCCCGAGACCTCTACTCCAAGCTATTGCCAGATTTGGCAGCGGGCCACGAAGTTTCCTGGCACAGCTGGGACTGGGAGACTAACCAATTCGGCGCCCTCACCTCCTTTACCCCTGGTCGAGTGGTCATTGTTGAGGGAGTCGGCGCCGCCGGCGCCGCCGCACGTGAACACCTCGACGTGAGTATCTGGCTTGAGGCCCCTGCCGTGTTGCGCCGCGAACGCGCGCTGGCCCGTGACGGCGAAACATATCGCCCTTACTGGGCACGATGGGCTGACCAAGAGGCTGCATATCTGCAGGCAGAAGCCCCGCAGACCTACGCCACCATCATCTTGGACGGTGCCGCCGAACAAACTCCGGCCCATCAACTGCGCACAGTGCACCACTTCCTTCCCGAAAAATTACAACAATTGCTGCCGCGTGAAGAAGCGGTACAGGCACCTGAGCTACAACAAACTTTTAAGGCTCCGCAGGATGTGGCTGCTTTATTCGAGTCGCTAGCCCAAGGACTGCCAAAAGCCGCGTTGTTGGAGTCAACGAGCCATAAACTCACTGATCCTTTAGATCGTAATAGATACTCTGTGCTCGCCCTGGCACTGGATCCGGCAGCGGCCACACTCACCAATGATGCCTCCGGAACCACCGTGTCCGTTGGCGGCAGCACCGTGCGTCTTAATGAGCAGTTCTTTACTGCCCTGCATCACCTCTGGCCCCAGCACGCAGATGTCGGCGGTGATTATCCGATGCCTCAATGGGTGGGCTATCTAGGCTATGAACTCAACCGCGAAGTGGGAGCGAAAGATCGCAGCGTCCAGCTTAGTGACGCCACCATTCGCCCCGATGCTCAGTTCTTTTGCCCGGACACCGTCCTAGTGGTGGACCACCGTTTGAATCGCTTAATGCTGCATTGCCCAACCCTTCGAGTACCAGAGCTCCGAGAGCTGATCAATGCCCTGGACACCGCTGGCTCCCGGCACTGTGTACCCTTACCTCCGTTGAGCTTCGAATGCGCCGATTCGGCCAGCGGATACCAGCAAAAAGTCCGGGCGGTGCAACAACAAATTTTTGAGGGCAACACCTACGAAGCCTGCCTCACTACGGTTTTGACGGCACAGACGCCAGAATTTTCACCCTTTGAGGCGTACTGTGCAATGCGCGAGTCCAGCCCGGCGCCCTTCGCCCACTACCTGCGCATGGACACACTGGAAGTTGCAAGTATCTCTCCGGAAAGATTCTTAAGTTTAGATTCCTCCGGCCACCTTCGCGCCGAGCCAATCAAGGGGACCCGTCCACGTGGCCGGGACGAAGACGAAGATTTTGCTTTGGCTCATGACCTTGCCACACATCCCAAAGACCGTGCCGAAAACATTATGATCGTTGACCTATTGCGCAACGACCTTTCGCATTATGCGATTCCCGGTTCGGTAGAGGTCAAACGGCTATGCGCGGTGGAAACGTATTCGACGGTACATCAAATGGTGTCCACCATTGATGCCACGCTTCGAGACCGGCGTGATGCAGCCTTGGCTTTACGCGAAGCATTTCCCCCGGGCTCAATGACCGGCGCACCCAAGCTTTCGAGCATGGAAATCTTAGACAACCTTGAAGGCCAACGCCCGCGGGGCCTCTACTCCGGCTCCGTGGGATACCTCGGTTACAACGGCTCAGCAGATTTTTCGGTGGTGATCCGCACCTTGGTCTGTGACCGGATTGCAGGCGGCGGTTGGGATTTGAGCCTTGGCTTAGGCGGTGCAATTACCGCGGATTCACAACCTCACGAGGAATGGGAGGAAGTGATCACCAAGTCTGTGGGCGTGCTGCGCGCATTAGGCGCACACTTCCCGTTGCGTCCTTAAGCGTTCGCTATTGCAAGGTTGCACTCAACCGGCAGACGTTATCGATCCAGCGCTGTAAGCGCGGACGGCGACGCCACTCGCTTAAGGTCAGCTCCGAAGAGATCTCACGGTATTGATCTTGAACTTCATTGACCGCGTTCACCATTTCCGGGCCAAGCATCATCACTGAGATTTCCATGTTCAAACTAAATGAACGCATATCCATATTTGATGAACCAACCACCGCAACATCGTCATCAGCGGTGAAGCACTTGGTGTGCAGCACCATCGGCGCCGGGTAACGGTAGATCCGGACCCCGGCCTGCAATAGTTGCTGGTAGTAAGACTGTTGCGCGTGGTGGACTAGGAACTGGTCTCCCTTTTCGCAGACATACAAGTTCACTTCCAACCCACGTTGCGCGGCGGTGGTGATGGCATAAAGCAGCGAATCATCAGGCACAAAGTATGGGCTAGTGATGTTCAACCGTTCGGTAGCCGAGTACATCAACGTGTTGAACAGTCGTAGGTTGTTTTCAGATTCATAACCTGGACCGCTGGGCAAAACTTGCGCCAGCGTAGTTCCGGGCTGATCTGCCAAGGACAGCGGGTGTGAAGCTTCGGTCAGATCCGACAGGACGTCGGTGGTGTCATCTTCCTGCCACCAGTCAGTGGCAAAGGTGACATCCAAACTACGTACCAGCGGACCTTCAACCCGGATCATCATCTCGACCCATTCCCGGCCAAGGTTGTGTGAGGACTCGCGCTTGTAACCCGGTTCAATGAGGTTCTGACTGCCGGTGAAGGCCATGACACCATCTACCACCAAGATCTTGCGGTGGTTGCGCAAGTCCGGACGCCTCCAGCGTCTGCCAATAGGATCAATGGGGAGCATGGCCCGCCATTCGATATCTGAGGCGCGCAACCGTTTTTTCAGGTCACGGTAGCCGGAGACACGTAAGGTGCCCAGGTGGTCAAAAAGCAGTCTGACGTTGACACCGCGCCGAGCTGCAGCTTCCAAGGCGTCAAGCACCGGACCAACATATTCTTCATCATCACCCATGATGTAGAACTGGATATGGACGTAACGCTGGGCTTTTTCAATGGCCTCTCGCATTGCTTCCAAAGATGCTTTGTAATTGGAAAGCACCTCAATTTTGTTTCCACCATCAAGTGGAAATGCACCGAGTTTGCGGTTGAGCACCACGACCGATTCCACCCATTCCTCCGAGGAGTGAAACTCCTCAGGAAGTTTCATATGGGAAGTGGCGTTGGTAATGCTTTCGTTTGCGCGAGCTTGTTTTTCTAAACGCCGCCGGGATAAACGTGGGTTAGCGAATAACAGGTACGCAACCAGTCCTGCCACAGGGATGAAATAAATTGCCAACAGCCATGCCATGGCGGTGGTAGGTCGGCGGTTTCCCGGGACGATGCCAATCATCACGAAGCGCAAAATAATGTCGATAGTGACGGCAACTGGCCAGAGCACTGCCCCCAGATGAAGCATAAATTCGCCACTAGGCAACATTCAGACACGTCCCGTTCTTTATTTCTTCATGACTTTCACGTGTTTTGCGCGGTCAAGTCCTCAAACTCTCTGCTTAGACTATCGTCCTGTGAGCGACTTGTTCGTCCTTGGAGCCTTTGATGGCGCGTAGAACAGTAAAGTTTCGATAATCTTTAACTATGAGCTCACTCGTATTCCTAGATCCGGCATATCCTGCCGGACGTCTAGCAGATATTAATGCACCCCAACTTCCAGTAACCGCCCAGGGCGTGACACGCGGAGACGGTGTGTTTGAGTCGATGCTTTACACCAACCAGGCAGTGCGCAAAATGGAAGCGCATTTGGCCCGCTTGGCTATCTCGGCCGAAACCTGTGATTTGGTCATCCCCGATGAACACCGCTGGCGTTCGGCCATTGATACGGCCGTCGCCGATTTTGATGCCGACGGCGGCGCCGAAGAAGCCGTAGTGAAACTCGTTGTTTCGCGAGGCTCCACGGATGCCGAACAGGCTCTTTGCTGGGTGACTGTTTCACCAGCACCACAGCTTGGTAAAGACCAGCGCGAAACAGGAATCGACGTCCTGCTGTTGGATCGTGGCTACGACTCAAAAATTGCCGAACGCGCCCCATGGCTGTTGATGGGTGCCAAAACCCTGTCTTATGCAGTGAATATGGCGGCCTTGCGCTTCGCGCAGAAACACGGCGCTCAAGACGTAATTTTCACTTCTTCAGATGGTGTAGTTCTCGAAGGCCCAACGTCTACGGTCTTGCTGGCGCAACGCGACGGCGACACCAAACGATTGATCACCCCGATGCTTGAAACCGGTATTTTGCCGGGGACCACGCAGAGCGCAATCTTTGACGCAGCCGAACAATACGGCTGGGAACTGGGCTACGGTCCGTTGCGCCCCGAGGACCTCTACAACGCTGATGGCGTCTGGTTGGTTTCCTCGGTACGCCTGCTCACGCCGGTACACACCATCGATGCCAAACCGCTGCGCTTGGACGCTGAGCTCCATGCGGAGCTCAGCGACCTGAGCGATTCAATTCGTTAGGTCCACACTAGGTTGAAGGTGCCCGCCCACAGGGCTGCACCGATGGCCGCCGAGCCAAGCAAAATACCAACTGTCAGCACCGCTGCATCACGCAAGGTGAAGGTTGCACTGCGTACCCAGGTGCGCGTTCCGGTACCAAAACCTTTGGCTTCCATAGTCACTGCGAGCCTTCCTGCGCGGCGCAACGCTTGGACAAGCAATGCCAATACCTGGCCAAGTTTGGCTTTCACCCGTTGTATCGGTGAGCGTAGGTCTCCCACTCCGCGCGCCCTGCGCGCCAAGGTGAGGGTGGTAAATTCTTCCACGAGTAAACCTAGCAATCGCATGCCTGCAAGTGCACCCAAGACGAAGCGGTGCGGCACCTTCAGCTGCTGAGCCAAGGCCCCGCCAAGATCGCTGGGATTGGTGGAACTCAGTAGCAGGACCGTGGGTACGGCTAAGGCCATGGCACGTAACCCGGTGGCGATTCCGGCATTCACCGATCCTTCGCTAATGCTAAGAATTCCTAGACTAATCAGTGTGGCCCCGGAGTCCTCACCCACCAAGGCGATCCCCCACGCGGCCAAGGCCCCAGCGATAATCAGTGGCCAGCTTCGGCGCAGGAAGCGTCCCACGCTCAAGCCCGCCAGCGGGAGCGCGAGCAGTGTGGCACCAATAATGACACAGGCCGAGACCCAGTCGATGGTAGAGATTAATGGCAAGGTTGCAGCCGCAACGGCTCCAAGCTTGGCCAGTGGGTTGATCTTTGTCAGCCAGCTGCGCCCCAAGGGAGCATCAAGCATTGGACCCTGCACAGCGATTCGACGCCCAGCATTATCAGCCTCACGAGTCAGATGCAGTGCCGACGCTTCTAGAGCACGGGCAAAATCCGCGTCGTGAGTCACCGCCACCACGCTGGTGCCCGAGCGCAACTCTTCGATGAGAATAGTTGCTAGTTCCAGCCACGTATTGGCATCTTGGCCAAAGGTGGGCTCATCTAGGATGAGCACATCGGGTGAGGCTGCAAGTACCGTGGCAACAGATAATCTGCGCTTTTCACCGCCAGAGAGCGTGAACGGATTAGCATCTGCCAGCGCCGTTAGCCCCAAGCGTTCAAGCAACTCCTCTACCCGTCGTTCCACCGCCTGGGAATCAAACTGATCCTGTTGACTGCCCGCTAGCCGTGCCCGTGTCGGTGCAAAAGCTAGTTCTTCTCGAACACTTTGGGTGACAAATTGATGTTCGGGCTCTTGGAATACAGTCCCGATTCTGCCCACCAGCACCCCTGCTCGCCAGCTAAACGGTTCACTTCCCTGCCCTTGGGACAGCTGCGCACTTGCTTCAAGCGTTCCGGAAGCAGGCTCAAGCAATCCGCCTAAGGTCAACGCCAAGGTGGATTTACCTGCACCATTTTCACCGAGCACCACCAGCGCCCGGGAAGCGCGCAGTTCCAGGTCTATCGGTCGGGTTCGTACCGCACGGACGCTGCGCGATACTTGCATTTCAGCCGCGGTCAGTAACTGTGCGCCTGGGCTCGTACCCACCGGTTCGGTCACTGGGACAAAGCCTGGAACCCAGATACCCGAGGCGGCCAACTCACGACGTATTTTTTCATCATCGAATAATGCCTGCGGATTGAGGTCATGAAGAATTCCTCCACCCGGGGCAAGCACCAGGACTCGATCCACATGCTTGGCCCACGCTTGCAGACGGTGCTCCACCACGATCAGTGTTGCCCCGGTAGATTCTGCCGCGGCGAGTACTGCATCTCGCAACGGTTCGATACCTGCTGGGTCAATATTTGCGGTCGGCTCATCGAGCAGCATCAGCCCCGGATTCATCGCCAGGATTCCAGCCAGGGCAAGGCGTTGCTTTTGACCTCCGGAAAGCTCCTGGGTGCGGTGCCCCAAATCTAGGTCTCCAAGGCCTACCTCTTTGAGTACCTGTGGGATTCTGGCCCGGATGATTTCTGGTGCAATGCCAAGGTTCTCCGCACCAAAGGCGACGTCGTCACCGACGCGGCTCTGCACAATTTGGGTCTCGGGATCTTGCTGCATGAGACCCACCGGGAATGTCCGGGCAAAAGCATCTTGCTTTTGGATCCGTAGCTCACCGGTAGAAATTTGGCGTTCGTCGGCTTCCAGCACCCCGGCCAAGGCGTGCAGCAACGTGGATTTTCCGGCGCCAGAGGCACCAAGAAGTAGCACTTTCTGGCCCGCCGGAATCCGAACGTTCAATCCTTGCAAGGCTGGCACTTCACGTTCTGCGTGATGCCAACCAAAATCGGTGGCAAGAATTTCTAGTCCCCGCTTGGAAGTACGTTCGGCAGTGCGGGCCGCGCTGGCGTTACTCACTTCAGGCACGTCCCCACGGACTTTCCAGATGCGCTGAGCGGCTGGTCAAGGCGCCCAGCGCACCGGTTTTTGCCAAGGCGCGCGTGGCTAGCCACGTCAGCAGCCCGGCAATGATCAGACCGGAAATACCGGTGGCAACTACGTGGAACAGTTTCATCGCTTCGGTGTATTCCGCGAAGTAGCCCATCAGGTAGGCTTCACCGATTCCACCGAAAATACCGGTCATGAAGCCGGCGAGCAATGCGACAGGCAGATTCCAGCGGCGGTACCTGAATGCAGCAAAAATAAGCTCGGCGCCCAGTCCCTGAATGGCGCCCGAGATCAGTACGCCCAGTCCCCACTGGGATCCCAGCAATGCCGAAATGATGGCTGCCAGAAGTTCGCAGTACAGTGCGGCACCGGGTTTACGGATGATCAGCGCACCGAGCACTGCTGGGAAAAGCCACATGCCTGAAAGAAAAGCGCTGGCTGGTGGGAAGGCAACAAATGCGAGACTGACAAATCCGTAGCCTGCGTTCCACGCCCAAAAGATGACGCCCGAGGCTACAGCGATGACTGAAGCTACGACAATGTCTACCACGCGCCATTGCGCGCGAGTTGTTGCTGGTGCAACGTTCATAAGGTTGGTCCTCCTGTGTCAGGAGGGGAGATGTACGGATTCGTTGGCGTTTGATGGCGCACCCGAGTCCGCATCCGAGATGCTCGACTTCCTTCGCCGGTACTAACCGGAGCAGGTTCGAGGGTCTGCGATCTATCGCACTCTCAGCGTCTGGCGCCGCGAACGGCATGACGCTCCCCTGTCGGAATGATTACTGCTCACCCACCATACCGCAGGTATGCTGGGTTACAGAACGAATCCCCAATACACGAATGCGAGGACCACATGAATGCAGTTCAGAAGCTCATTACCCTTGGAATTTCTATGGGTGCAGGAATGCTCGGAAGTAAGCTCATTGACAAGGTATGGCAGGGATTCACCGGAAATGCGGCCCCTCGTAAAGGCAGTGAAGAAGCCGCCGAAGCTTCGATGCGTCAAGCGCTAGCCTTCGCGGTCTTTTCCGCAGCAGTCGCAGCAATTCTCCAGGTGCTCGCCGAACGCGGAACGAACAAAGCGATCTCCAGGTTCAGCAAGTAATTTTGTGTACTTATAGTTGTGGGGCGGGCCTTTCGGACCGCCCCACAACTATTTAGTCTTGTTTACGGCTTTTCATTCTCGTCCGCTTTGGAGCCTTCAATTTTCCTCACGGCCCCGGTATTTCCGGTTGCTTCGGAATGCTTGCTGATCACCTTTTTTAATTCATCGACATGTAATGTTTCTTTGGCAACGTGCTTGGTGCGATATCCGGCGCGACCAATCATATGTGCCGAAACCGGTGCGGTGAGCAACTGCAATCCCCAAGCCAGCACCAAGACCGGAACCAGAATCCAACTACGCAGGTGAATGGCCAGCCCGGCAAACAACAGCAAGAATCCGAGCACTTGTGGTTTGGTCGCCGCGTGCATGCGCGAGAGCAGATCCGGGAAGGTGATCAAACCAATTCCGGCGATCAGCGACATCAGCGAACCCACCACGAGCAACACTGCAACAACAATCTCTAAGAAGAAGTCCATCAGGCGTTCCTCTGATCCGAGACGAAGCGGGAGACCGTCACCGAACCGATGAACCCCAGTGTGCACGCCACCACCACGAACAGCAGATAATCCGTATGGCGGTTGATGGCCATGTCTAGGCACAACGCGCTGGAAATGATCAGCAAGATCACGTCCAAGGCCAGCACTCGATCAAGAATCGATGGACCCTTGAAGACGCGCCATAGGCAGGCAATCGAGGCCAGAGCCAACATGACTCCACCAATCCATACCGCAGTTTCAATCATTTAGCTGGCCTCCTAGCGGAAAAATCCGGGCCTTCTTCGGCTTTGATTGCTTCATATTCGTCGGGACTGCCGATGGCCATGATCAGCCGGCGTTCAATATCGCGGATACCAGCTCGCGCTTTTTCCACTTCCGCGTCACTATTCACGTCAAGGTAGTGCAGGTACAGCGTTGAGCTGCTGCGGTCCACATCGACTACGAAAGAGCCTGGAATGAGGGTCAGCACGTGTCCTACGGTCATCACAATCAAGTCTGATTCGGTACGCAAAGGGACCGCGATGAGTGCGCTGCGCGCCTTTCTGCCACGTGCCACGGCAACCCACGCCACGTGAACGCTGGCCGCAAAAACCTGACCGATAAACCAGATGAACAGCTTCAAGCAATACCAGAGGTTGATTCGTCCTGGCAGAACTACCGGGGGCAGCGGGAACAGGTTCACGATGATGATTGACAAGATCGCACCGAAGAGCAGGTTGCCTACGGAGAAATCTTGCCACAGCGCGCCCCACACGAAGATCAACAGCAAGAGCAGCGGCCATTCCTGCTTAAAGGTGGCGCGGTGCCGGACGCCAGCGGTATCCAGCGCATCATCGATGCGCTGATCGCGAGGCGTGAGGTCCTTAGGTTGCATGTCTGCGCCTCCTAACTGAACGGTAGTACTGCGTTGATAAATGGTTCACGGGCAATCAGCTCGGCAGCTACGCGCTGGCAGAATGCAAAGATTGGGCCGGCAAAAACCGTGAGCGCAATACCTGCAACTACCAGCGAACCGGTGGCGTAGCGCATGCCCCACGGCAATGATTCAGCTTCCAGCTCGCGTGCAAGCTTGCGTCCCAAATACGGTGCTTGGGCACCGCCGACGGCGGTTTGCTCCAGGACTCGGGTAGATTCGGCCACCAGTTGTGCGCTGGGCACCTCGGCGTCGGCCGCACGGCGCCAGAACATACGTGCCCACACGCGAATAATTGCCAGCAAGGTCAAGAGGCTGGTCAGCAGGCCCGCACCGATCACGGCCCAGGTAAGCGCGTCGGCATCTGCCGCGGCAGCGTGCAACAGCCCGAATTTCCCGAGGAAACCGGAGAACGGTGGAATGCCGCCCAAATTGATTGCCGGGATGAAGAAGAGGATCGTCAACGCCGGGGACAGCTTGGCCAGGGAACCGAGTTTGGTGACGTTTGCGCTGCCGGCGCGGCGTTCAATGAGTCCTGCCACCATGAACAGCGAGGTCTGCACAATGATGTGGTGTCCCACGTAGTAGATTGTGGCAGCAATGGCTAACGGGCCGCCCACCGCGACACCGAAGATCAAATATCCAATGTGGCTGGTCAGCGTGAAGGAAAGCATACGTTTGAAGTCTGTCTGCGCCAACGCACCGAGAATACCGATGACCATGGTCAGGGTCGCAACGACCAGTAGCGCCGCATTCACCGTCCCACCGGGGAAGAGCAGGGTTTCGGTACGCACAATCGCGTAGACGCCAACCTTTGTCAGCAATCCGGCGAACACTGCCGTGACCGGGGCCGGTGCCGTCGGGTAGGAGTCCGGAAGCCAGAGCGAAAGCGGGAACACGGCGGCTTTGATGCCGAAGGCAATGAGCAGCAAGACGTGCAGGATCAGTTGCGGGCCTTGCTCGAGTTCTGGCAGCTTGACCGCCAGGTCTGCCATGTTCACGGTACCCGTGGCCGCGTAGATCATCGCGATGGCCATCAGGAATATCACCGAGGAGACCACCGAAACAACCACATAGGTGGTACCGGCTCGGATACGCTCGGCCGTGCCGCCCAGGGTGAGCAACACATAGCTGGCGGTCAAGAGAATTTCGAAGCCCACGTACAGGTTGAAAAGGTCAGCGGCGAGGAAGGCGTTGGACACGCCCGCTAGAAGAATCAGGTAGGCGGGGTGGAAGACCGACACAGGCCCGGGTTCATCGCCATCGGCTAAACCTTGGCTGGTCGCGTAGAGCAGCACCGCCAGGGATACCACGGTGGAGATCAGCAGCATGAAGGCGCTAAAGCCATCCACCATCAGTGCTATACCGAACGGTGCATCCCAGCCACCTATATGGATGGCATAGCTTTCGCCGCCCCAGACCGCGGCGACCATTCCAACTTCCAGCACCATGGTCAGGCATAGAATGCCGATGGTAATGAGACGTTGGGTCCGCAGCCGGCGACGGGCGAGGAAAGCCGCGCCCGCACCGAAAATCGGGAGCAGGACTGCTAAGGGAGAGAGTTCTAGGAAGTTCATTTTTACTCCTCCCCTTCTCGGATTGGCCGGCCTTCTTCATCGACGAATTCTGTCGTGTCCTCGGCTACCGGTGAATCTTCTTCTTCGTCATATGCGGTGGACTGCGAAACCTTGATATCTTCGGTATCATCGGCCACGATATCCGCGCTGGTCAGTGCCCAGGAGCGATAGATCATAGCAAGCAAGAACGCGGTCACCGCAAAGGTAATGACAATCGCGGTGAGGATCAGTGCCTGGGGCAGCGGGTCGGAATATTCACTCGGATCCCGGTTCGAGTCGAACAACGGTGCGACACCGCGCCGTCCACCGGTGGTCAAGATCAGCAGGTTCACCCCGTTGCCCAACAGCATAATGCCCAGCAGCACCCGGGTCAGCGTGCGTTCAAGCACCAGATAGAATCCGGCGGCCAGCAGCACGCCGGTGATCACCAGGAAGGTAATGTTGACGCTCATCGTCCCACCCCCAAGGTCGCGGAGTGGCTGACATCGTGCTGTTCCACCGGCGAGCGTCCTTCGGACAGCTCGTCAATTTCGCTGCCCAGCGAGCGTAAGACGTCCTGTACGAGCCCAAGGACCACCAGATACACTCCAATATCGAAAATTGTTGAGGTGACGAACTTATGTTCGCCAAAGATTGGCAACCAGAACTCCCAGGCATACATGGTGAAGATCGCGTCCCCAAAGAACACCGGTACCAACCCGGCGATACCGGCTAGGGCAAGCCCACCGCCGATGAGCATGCCCGGGGCAATGCGCATTGACTCTGAAAGTTCCACGCGCCCACCTGCCAGGTAGCGGATGGTCAAAGCCAGTCCGGCAATGAGTCCGCCGGCGAAGCCGCCACCGGGTGTATTGTGTCCGGCGAGCAAGGCATACACGCTGAGCAGCAGCACCGTGTGGAAGACCAGCCGGGTGACAACCTCAAAAATAATGGAACGGCGTTCGGCCACCAGGGTGTTGCCGGCCATGAGCCAGTCTTGGTTGCTGGAGGTCGCGAAACGGCGTGCCACCCGCAATCCGCGTTCCTTGCTGCTCTGGTCTCCCATAGCTTCCGAACCGCGGTCGATGCTTCCCGGTTCCACCTCATGGGCGCGCAGCCGAGTGCCAAAGCCGCGCCCAGCAAAAATCAGCGATGCCACGCCGGTCGCTGCGGCGGCAAGCACCGTGATTTCTCCGAAGGTATCCCAGACGCGGATATCAACCAGCGTCACGTTCACGATGTTCTTGCCGAAGCCCTCGTAGTAGGCCAGGTCCGGGAAGGACAGCGAAATCGGCGCTTCGCTACGCGCGGCCATCATCGCGATCGCGATGTACACCACCATCAGCGCCAGCGCGATGGCCAGTACCGCACGGCCCCACTTGATGGTGGTCAGCCCGACCCAAAGCCGTTTAGGCAGAGCACGCAGCGCCAGCACGAAGGAAACCAGCACAATGGTTTCCACTAAAAGCTGGGTCAGGGCTAGATCAGGGGCTCCCTGCAGCGCGAAGATGGCGACCATGCCGTAACCGGTCACCGAGACCATCAGCACTGCCATGAAGCGTTTTGGTGCCACGATAGCGGTCACACAACCGACGATGATAATCGCACCGATGACCAGCTGTGCCGGGTGGTCAGCGATGACCCAATTAGTCGGCCACGGTGTTTCAACCGTCAGGGCGATGGACAGTGGCAAGATGAGCACAACCATCAAGATCACGCCCAGGTAGAAGGACAAGGAACCGCGCTGGGTACGGCCGGTAATCCAAATCGCTACTCGGTCAACGACGTTGATGCTTACACGATAAATTTCCTCGGCAGAAATCATATTGCGGCGCAGCGGTGCGCCGGTATCGGTGCGCTTGCGCAACCAGAAGAACAGGATACCGATGCTCACCGAGATCGCGCTCAAACCCAGCGCCGAATTAAACCCGGCAAAGAGCTTCAAATGCATGTCACCCGGCCCGCCTTGCAACAGCGACCAATGCGCTACCAGTGGTTCAATCAGTGCCGGGAAAAGGCCAAGACCCAGGGTGCATACGCTCAGCACCAGCAGCGGGCTGAGGAAGATCAGCGACGGACGCTTGGAGGTTGTCAGGCCCGCAATTTTTTTCTTCACGCCGAACGCGCCAACGAGGAAGCGCAGTGAGTAGGCCATGGTCAGCGCCGCGCCGAGGACCAGGCCGATCAGTGCAAAGATTCCCCACCCGGTCTCCAAGTGCAAGGCAGCTTCATACACCGCTTCCTTGGCCACAAAACCGAAGAGCGGCGGAATGCCAGCCATTGAGGCGACGGCGATAGCGGCGATCAATGCCAGTCCGGGCATGCTGCGGCGCAGACCAGAGAGCTTACGGATGTCACGGGTACCGGTGTTGTGGTCAATGATGCCCACGGTGAGGAACAAGGTGGCTTTGAACAGTCCGTGAGCAAGTGTGAGGGCAAGCGCTGCGAAGGCGGCTTCGGCGGTGCCGAAGCCAAAGACGGCAATGATGAAGCCAAGCTGTGAGACGGTACCGAAGGCGAGGATCAGCTTCAAGTCATATTGCTTCAGTGCCCGGAAGCCGCCGATCAGCATCGTCAGCACACCGATACCGACGGTGATAGGAACCCAGAAGGTGGTGTCGGAGAATCCTGGGGCTAACCGCGCGATCAGGTAAACGCCGGCCTTCACCATGGCTGCAGCGTGCAGGTAGGCGGAGACCGGGGTGGGCGCCGCCATTGCTCCGGGCAGCCAGAAGTGGAATGGAACCAGTGCGGATTTGGAGATTGCGCCAAGCAAGATCAGGGCGATGGCTATGTCGACAAACATCCCGCTGGCCACCAGCTGGTCCGATTGGGCGATCCATTCCGAGAGTCGGTAACTTCCGGTCTGAGCGCCGATCATCAGCAGGCCACCAAGCATGGCCAGGCCGCCGAAAGTCGTGACGATCAACGCGTTCATGGCCGAACGACGTGCGGTGATCAGATGCTGGCTAAAACCAATCAGGAGGTAGGAAAGTACCGAGGTGATTTCCCAGAAGATAAACATGATGATGACGTCATCTGCAGTCACCAGACCGGTCATGGCACCGGCAAAGGCCACCATTTTGGCGGCGAATCCACCGATTTGCGGGTCATCATTTTTGAAGTAGCGGCCACAGTAAATCAGTACGAGTGCGCCAACACCCAGGATCAGCAGCAAGAGGCTGGCGGCCAAAGCGTCCATGCGGAAGTTCAGCCCGATATTCAGGCCAAGTATCCAGTCGATGCTCAGTGAAGGGGGCGCATTGGGAGCGCCGGAGGAAAGTGTCGGGTCAGCTGCGAGTACCGCAGGAATGCGCGTGAGCAACCAAATAAATCCCGCTGCAGGCACTATTGCTACAACATAAAAAGCATTTCTTTTTAATGCTCTAAACAGTATTGGACACAACACTGCCGTAGCAAAGAGTGCAATGAGAATTACTAACACACGTCTCCTCTGTCGACTGAACAAGGGGCCAGAGTCCGACGAACAAAAAAATGCCCGCTACGCAATTTTATCAGCCCAGAGCGGGATTTTATGCACTATCGAGGGGTATGCGAAGCTTTTGCGCCACGGGAGAACAGCGGAATGAATTCCTAGAGCGGAATATCCTGCAGTAAATTCATTTACTGATCACCACAAACCTGTACGATGCCCACATGGGAACGAAAATTGAACCGACGGTAATACAACCCGGTGACAAGTGGCTCAATAAACACACGTGGGCTTGGGCCAGTTGGGACTGGGGCCAGGCGGCAATCAACGCGGTGATGATCACGTTCGTGTTCACCGTGTATTTAACCAGTGAACTTTTCGGCGACACCGACCATTCCTCACTGGTGCTCTCTCAGGCTTTGTCACTGGCTGGTTTGCTGATCGCTTTGCTGGTGCCAGTGACCGGGTTGCGCGCCGACGCTGCGGGCCGGCGCAAGCTCTGGATTATGGTCAACACCTTCTTGCTAGTGGTGGTGTGTGCCGCCGGATTTTTCGTCTACCCAGATCCTCGCTTCCTGATCTTCGGTGTCGCAATCATTGCCGCGCTTTCGCTATTCTCGGAGTTCGCCGGGGTCAACTACAACGCGGTGCTCAATCAGATCTCTACCCGGGCCACCGTTGGCAAGGTCTCCGGTTTCGGCTGGGGCATGGGGTACGTCGGTGGAATTCTTGCGCTGGCCCTGGTGCTCTTTGGATTTGTGCAACCCCTCGTTGACTGGCCCGGAGCAAACACCACCGATTCACTGAACCTGCGCTGGGTCGCGGTCTTCAGCGCCGCATGGTGCTTGATCTTCGCTCTTCCCTTGTTCTTCGTGATTCCCGAGTCCCCTTCAACGGTGTCCACCAAGATTCCTCTCTCGCAGTCCTACAAGGTGCTGTGGGGACGAATCGTGGGACTCTGGCGCGAAGACCGAAATCTCTTGTTCTTCCTTGGCTCCTCCGCGGTCTTTCGTGATGGGCTCAGTGCCATCTTTACCTTCGGCGGCGTGATCGCGGCAGGAACCTTCGGTTTCACCTTGACCGAGGTCATCATCTTCGCGATTGTCGGCAATATGGTCGCAGCGCTCGGTGCCGTGATTGGAGGCAGACTCGATGATGTAATCGGCCCCAAGGCGGTTATCACCGGCTCATTGATTGGCTTGTTGCTTGCCGGCGCTGGGGTGTTCTTCTCCCCCGGTGCTAGTGGTTTCTGGATTTTCGGCCTGTTGCTCACGCTCTTTGTTGGACCGGCACAATCCGCCTCACGTTCTTATCTGTCACGGATGATTCCGCCTGGCCGCGAAGGTGAACTTTTCGGCCTCTACGCAACCACCGGACGTGCGGTCTCTTTCTTAGCCCCGATGCTTTTTGGTCTGGCCATTGCTCTGGCTACGCCCTTCGTAGCAAGTGGAGAAGCACAGCGCTACGGCATTCTAGGTATCTTGGTGGTGCTATTGATTGGCTTGTTCCTACTTTTGCCAATTCAATCGCCACGCAAAACTTCAAATGCCTAGCAGTCCGCGCATTATTCGTCATTGACTAGCAAAGTTGGGTTTCCTAATGATTGACTGTGGCCTATGAAGGATCAAGAAGCAGCGCACGGTGTCGAGCCGCATGATAGAAATGTCGCAGAAAGACTGAATTGGCTACGTGCCGGTGTTTTAGGTGCAAATGATGGCATCGTCTCGGTGGCCGCAGTTGTGGTCGGTGTCGCTAGTGCCACGACCGCCAACTTACCGATCATCACCGCTGGCGCGGCCGCGGTCATAGGTGGAGCAATCTCAATGGCCTTGGGTGAATATGTTTCAGTGGCTAGCGCCGCTGACTCCCAGCGAGCGCTGATTGAAAAGGAGCGGGCGGAGCTACGCGATACTCCCGAAGCGGAGCTCGAAGAGCTGACCGGTCTGTATCAAGCTAAAGGGTTGAAGCCCGAGACCGCGTCACAGGTCGCCCGAGAACTAACCGAGCATGATGCGTTGCTCGCCCATTTGGATGCCGAGCTAAATCTTGACCCGGACGAGGTACTCAGCCCGTGGCATGCTGCCTTCGCCTCGGCCATCGCATTCCTTACCGGCGCAATTTTGCCCTTCGTCACCGCGGTATTTTTGCCCGGCCCATTAAAAATACCGGTAACTTTCGTGGCGGTATTGCTTGCGCTGGCGGTGACCGGTGCGCTGGGTGCCAAACTTGGTGGCGCACCGCTGTTACGTCCAACGCTCAGGGTGCTCATCGGGGGAGCCGCCGCGCTGGTAGTGACCTTTGCGATTGGTTCCTGGCTGGGAGACAGTTCCTTAATGCAATAACAAAGCCAAAAACCGTAGTGTTCCTCAAAGTTGAGGGACACCACGGTTTTTTGCAATATTGCTGAAACTTAGTCGGCGATGTTCGTCCGGTGAAAATTCAAGTGGCTGCGTGAAGCAGTTGGGCCACGCTGACCTTGGTAACGGTTACCGTAAGGGCCCGAACCATAAGGGTGTTCGGTGTCTGAGGTGAGCTTGAAGAAACAAAGCTGACCAATTTTTGAACCTGGCCACAGCTTTATCGGCAAGGTGGCCATATTTGAGAGTTCTAGGGTGACGTGTCCGGAGAATCCCGGGTCAATGAAACCTGCGGTGGAGTGGGTCAGCAGACCGAGACGGCCTAAAGAACTCTTGCCTTCGAGCCGAGCGGCTACTCCGTTGCCCAGGCTCACCACTTCATAGGTAGAACCTAAAACAAACTCTCCCGGGTGCAAGATGAAGGGTTCATCGGCGGCCACTTCAACCAGTCGGGTCAGCTCATTTTGATCCTGCTCCGGATCGATATGAGCGTACTTGTGGTTATCAAAGAGCCTGAAGAATCGGTCTAAGCGCACATCTACGGATGCGGGCTGCACCATCTCAGGGTCAAAAGGAGCTAAGCCAATTTCACCGGACGCAATTTCTCGACGAATGTCACCATCTGAATACAACACGTATCTAAAGTTATCTTGTTCGGTACCGGAAGTCGCAGTCTGGACGTAAAAAGAAGTGTAGAAATGTCGCCAAGGCTGTACTTCGGCTCGATTTCTACGCTTTATCGTCGGCTTTGAACCAGATTCGCGTAAGGAAGCTGACCGTGTTCTTCAATAAAGCGAGCCTGATACTCCGATAGTGCCGCGTTCAGCTCTTGCGCCGGGAGCTCTTTCCACGCGATCATCAGTTTTCCCACTCCGCCTAGCTGCCACAGCAAACGGCTATCCCAATGGCCAGGTGGCTTGCCGGCACCAAAGTCAATGATTTCCTTAAGCTGGATTCGAAGGCCGCGATTACCTTGGCTTCCCGGGCCGGCTTTGCCCAGGTACAGGATCTGAGCCGAGTCCACCCAACGTTCACTCAACTCCGCGACAGACAACGAAGGGTCTTTCTTCTTGAAGACGCCAGCCGTGCTTTTCGTCAGAAATTTCGGGGTGAAGTCTGCCGGACGCAAGATGGCAAAGAGCCCTTGGCGATTCGGGACCCGGTTAGTTTCCAAGGTCTTGATCGGCCGAAAACCGGTAAACCCGTCGGACTTCAGTTCCTTCATACTCAAGTGAATCCCGGTCCTTGCTTGGTGGTTGGGTGATCCTGCGGGACGCAAACTACAGCACAGAGTCCGCCATACGATGTTACCCCCGATATTTGGTAGTGGGGCTCTTCAAAGAATGGCGCCTACGCAAGCATGGAAAACATGTGCTTCTGCTCAAATTCTCATAGACCGCGCAGGTTTTCGAGCTATCGTGGAATAGAGTCCTGTGTCTTGCTAACTCGAACACCATAGAAAGTACGTTTATGCGTTTGGCTTCAACCCTCACCGGCGCCGTGTTGGCCGGTGTTGTTGTGCTCTCTGGAAGTG
Source organism: Glutamicibacter ardleyensis (assembly GCF_014644555.1). Taxonomy (GTDB): domain Bacteria; phylum Actinomycetota; class Actinomycetes; order Actinomycetales; family Micrococcaceae; genus Glutamicibacter; species Glutamicibacter bergerei. Next base: position 24,338 of record NZ_BMKX01000001.1, read on the forward strand.
TCGCCGCCCAGGCAGCTCCCAAGCCTCTTCCCGTGGTTCAGGCAGAGGAATTTAGCGACGCCGCGAGTTATCTAGCGCTGATTAACCCTCAAACGCAGCTCTCTCGAGCCGACTACACACCGAAAAAATTGGTCAATGTTGCTGGCACCTCCAATAAGCTGCGCCCTAAAGCAGCCGAGGCCGTGGAAGATCTTATGGCGGGAGCCCGTAATGCGGGCCATAGCCTGAAGTTGTTGAGTGCATACCGCTCATACGGACGCCAAGCGGTGCTGTTCAACCAGTATCAGGCTAAGTACGGCACGACCTACGCAGAACGTATTTCTGCTCGACCGGGCACCAGCGAACACCAACTAGGCCTCGCCGCAGATGTAGGCAGCATTGGCAGCGGCACAGATCTGAAGGAATCCTTCGGGCAGACCAAGGCCGGCATCTGGGTGGCCGAGCACGCCGCAGATTACGGTCTGATCATTCGCTACCCGCAAGGTAAAGAGGAAATTACCGGGTATAAGTATGAGCCTTGGCATGTGCGCTATGTCGGCAAGGATCATGCGGCGGCGATGGAACAAGCAAAGGCCGAGACCTTTGAGGAATACCATCAGATGCTGCGCGACGCGGAACAAGACAGCACCAAAGACGATGCTGAAACCGTAGAGAATTCGGTGACCGTCGACGAGGAACCAAAGCCAGCTGATAAACCGAAGAAGGAGGAAAAGAAGTCCGCAGACGAAACGAATCAAGTTAATGACGATGATTTGCTCGTATTGCGCTTCCTTCCCCCATACCGGGACTGGGGCTTCGGCTTCACTCAGGAATAGTTCAACTTCCGCTAACTCTTAAACACGGCGGGATCCAGTTCAACTGAACTGGATCCCGCCGTGTTTTGCTTCCGTGGTGCGTGCTACTTAGCGCGGACCGGAATGCCGGTGAAGGTCGGCTTCATGGTCTCGGCAAAGAAGTCATTGCCCTTGTCGTCTACGACGATGAATGCTGGGAAGTCTTCGACCTCAATCTTCCAGATTGCTTCCATGCCAAGCTCCTCGTATTCCAGGACCTCAACCTTTTTAATGCAGTCCTGGGCCAGGCGGGCGGCCGGGCCACCGATGGAACCAAGGTAGAAGCCGCCGTGGTTATTACAGGCGGCAGTGACCTGTCCGGAGCGGTTGCCCTTGGCCAGCATGACCATCGAGCCGCCAGCGGCTTGGAACTGATCCACGTAGGAGTCCATACGACCGGCGGTGGTTGGGCCGAAGGAACCCGAAGCCATCCCCTCAGGGGTCTTGGCCGGACCTGCATAGTAGACCGGGTGGTCCTTCAAATACTGTGGCATTTCCTCGCCAGCATCCAAGCGTTCCTTGATCTTGGAGTGCGCGATATCGCGGGCCACCACCAGTGGGCCGGTCAGCGATAGGCGGGTCTTGACTGGGAACTTGGAAAGCTCAGCCAGAATCTCAGCCATTGGCTTGTTCAAGTCGATCTTAACTACCGACGAACCACCGGTGCCCGAGACACCGGAAGTCTCGTCATCGTGGGCTGCCAGCGCCGGGTGGTTTTCATCTGGCATGAAGCGCGCCGGATCGGTTTCCAGCTGTTCGACAAAGAGGCCATCAGCGGTAATCTTCGCCATCATCTGACGGTCCGCCGAGCAGGAGACCGCGATAGCCACTGGCAGCGAGGCACCATGTCGAGGCAAACGCACAACGCGCACGTCGTGGCAGAAGTACTTACCACCGAACTGGGCACCGATACCGAAGTGACGGGTCAGTTCTAGGACCTTTTCTTCCAGGTCGGTGTCGCGGAAACCACGACCGGTCATCGCCCCTTCCGTAGGCAACGAATCCAAGTATTTTGCCGAACCGTATTTGGCGGTCTTCAACGCCATTTCGGCGCTGGTGCCACCGATCACGATGGACAGGTGGTACGGCGGGCAGGCCGCGGTACCCAGGGAACGCAGCTTTTCATCGAGGAACGTCAGCATGGCGTTCTCGTTCAAGATTGCTTTGGTTTCCTGGTAGAGGAATGACTTGTTGGCAGATCCGCCGCCCTTGGCCATAAACAGGAATTTATAGTCCGTATCGTGGCCGGGCTTGGTGTCGGCGTACAGATCAATCTGGGCTGGCAGGTTATTTCCTGTCGCTTTTTCTTCCCAGGTGGTGATCGGGGCCAGCTGCGAGTAGCGCAGGTTCAAACGCGTGTACGCGTTGTAGATGCCGCGGGAAAGCGAAATCTCGTCCTGTTCTTCGGTCAGCACACGCTGTCCACGCTTACCCATGACGATTGCGGTTCCGGTGTCCTGGCACATTGGCAGGATGCCACCCGCAGCAATGTTTGCATTCTTCAGCAGATCCAACGCCACGAACTTGTCGTTCGGGCTGGCATCGTCATCATCAAGGATGTTGCGCAGCTGCTGCAAGTGAGCCGGACGCAGGTAATGATTGATATCGTGCAGAGCCGTTTCGGCCAGCTGCTCCAACGCTTCGGGTGCTACCTGCAGGAAGTTTTTACCGTCCGGTCCGGCGACTACGTCGACGCCTTCGGAGGAAATCTTGCGGTATGGGGTTTGATCTTCGCCAATCGGCAGAAGATCTTCATAACGAAATTCAGGCATGCTCAGTCCTTGGAAATGAAGATGTTTGCTCTTCATCTATTTTAGGCCTTTGTGCCAAAAAACCTCATTCGGTGTTTGCACCTGCGGGTTTTGCGCGACATGCTTGTGTACATGAGCTCCGAAAACAGCAATACCCCACTGGACGGAAACAACCCCGACGAACGTCCAAATATGGTTGTCGAAACGCCAATGGACCAGGAACGGGCCCGGGCCAAAACCCACTTTGAAATGATGTTGCAGGCCGGGCTTAACAAACCTGAGCTCTCAGGTTCGGTCATCAGCGCGTTCATGACCGCCGAGGTGTACTTCCTCTCGCGGGAAGAAGTGACCGAAGAGAACAAAAACGCGCAGCCAATGCTGCTGACCAATCCTCAGGGCGCAGCGATGGTGGCTTTATTCACCGGTTTGGATCGCATCCCCGGCACGTACATCGATATGGCACCCTATGGTGTGAAGGTTCAGGGTGCCACCATTGTGCGTGCCTTGGAAGGCACCGGTTTTGTGGTGAATCCGGGAGACGAACTGAGTTTTGAAGTTCCTGCCGATGGCGTGGCAATTCTGAAGGAAGAACTGCTGAAGCAAAAACGCTCCGAGTAAGCTCAAAGTCTTTTTTTGACATCACCGAATGCTGATTTCTGACCTGACCTTTTCTTAGGATAAGCTGGGTTCTGCCCGGGCCGTCAATAGGCCGCTCGGTGCATTGCGGGCGTAGCTCAATGGTAGAGCGCTAGCTTCCCAAGCTCGATACGCGGGTTCGATTCCCGTCGCCCGCTCGCATTCTGAAACGTCGGGACACCCCAGGGTGTCCCGACGTTTTGCATTGGCAGCACCCCAGAATCGTTGAACCGAGGAGTCCGAATGGCCGGAGTACTGTCAGGATTCTCGATTATCTGGATCGTGATTCTAGTGGGCTATCTGGTAGGCCGCACCGGGGTGCTCGGTGAGCAAGGCCGCCATGTACTGAGCCGGTTGACGTTTTTTGTCGCCAGCCCGGCGCTGCTCTTTGTCACTCTGGCCGAATCAGATCCCGTTGCAGTTCTTGGTCCACTGATGTGGGTGGCGGCTATTTCTGCCGGGCTCACGGCAGTGATCTACCATGTGGCGACCTACAAGTGGTTGCGCCGCGAGCCAGCTGAGCGGATCGTCGCGGCGATGTCCGCCTCGACGGTGAACTCCGCAAATCTTGGTTTGCCTATAGCCCTGTATGTACTGGGCGATATGTCCCATGCGGCACCCATCATCCTCTTCCAATTGGCGATCTACCAGCCGATTAATCTTGCGATGCTCGACGCCACCACAAGTACTCACCGCACCACTCCCATCGCGTTGCTGGTTGCCACGGCCAAAAACCCGATGATCATCGGATCGCTGTTGGGGCTGGTGGTGGCGTTGACTCGTTTTGAAGTTCCGGAACTCGTCTTAGCACCCATTGAACTCATTTCAGGTGCGTCAATTCCCGCCATGTTGATGGCTTTTGGCATCTCCTTAGTCGGTTCCAAACCTCTGGACAAGAAATCCGGGCGTCGAGCCGATGTGCTGCTCGGTTCAGCCGCCAAATTATTCATCCAACCGTTGATTGCGTGGCTTGCCGCGGTCTATCTTTTTGGACTCACCGGTGGGATGCTCGTTGCCGCGGTGATCATGGCGGGGCTGCCTACCGCGCAGAATATTTTCATCACCGCCCAACGTTATGAGCGTGGTGTGACCGTTGCGAAGGATACGGTGTTGATCACCACAATCTGTGCCATACCTATGATGGTGTTGCTGGCTTTGATGCTTGGAATTTAGCCAAGTTCAGGTCAGCAGGTGGGAATCCGCAAAAGAAGTTATATGACACGTCAGTTGCTTCGTCGGGGTATTCACGGGAATCTTACGGAATACCGCGTCGCTAAGCACCGTTGATCAAGGTATAGATCACCTCGTCACCTCACATAGTTAGGCCAACATGAAGCGCACAGCTCCACTCCTTGCAATCACTGCAGTACTCGCACTGGCACTGAGTGCGTGCGGCTCCTCAACCACCGGTTCCGACGCCTCCGGCGCCACCGATGAGAATCTCCTGCAGCACGTGGAATCCAGCGGTGTGCTGACCGTTGGCACCGAGGGTACCTACCGGCCTTTTTCCTACCACGAGGCAGATAAGCTCACCGGCTTCGATGTCGAGGTCATTGAGGCTGTCGGCGAACAGCTTGGGGTCAAGGTCGAATTCCAGGAAACTCAGTGGGATGGCATCTTTGCCGGTCTGGAAGCCGGCCGTTTTGATGTAATTGCCAATCAGGTCAGCGTGACGCCTGAGCGCGAAGAAAAATACCTGCTTTCCAAGCCATATAACTACTCCAGCGGAGTCATCGTCACCAAGAGCGACAACACTGATATCACCTCCTTCGACTCACTCAAAGGAAAAACCACCGCACAGTCGCTGACCAGCAGCTTCCATGATGACGCCAAAGCTGCCGGCGCGAAGATCCAGGCCGTAGAGGGCTGGGCACAGGCGGTCACGCTGTTGAAGCAGGGACGTGTGGATGCGACCGTCAACGACAAATTGACCTACTTGGACTCGCAGAAAACCAACCCGGATGACGGCATCAAGATTGCTGCGGAATCAGAAGAAAAGACCGAGACCGTGGTGGCGCTGAAGAAAGACCAGCCAGAACTACGCGACGCGATCAATGGCGCGCTGGATGAGCTTTCGGCCGACGGCACGCTGACAAAGATTTCGGAAAAGTACTTTGGCGAAGACATCACCAAGTAGCTAACCTCCTTCAGCACTTCGACACGTAAACTGGCCCCAAGGTTCCCCTTTGGGGCCAGTGTCCGTTGCAAAGGACGGGAAGAGAATAAATGGATTCACTTTGGCAGCTAGCATTGGACTCCTTGTGGCCGATGGTCAGCGGCGCGCTGACTGCCACTATTCCGCTGGCAATAATCAGCTTTGCCTTGGGGCTTGCAGTGGCCCTGATGGTCGCGCTGATGCGGATCAGCACCAATAAAGTAGTTTCAGGCATTGCCCGGGGCTATATCTCGATCATTCGCGGCACTCCACTGTTGGTGCAGCTGTTCGTGATCTTCTACGGACTGCCTTCGGTGGGGATCACCATTGACCCATGGCCTTCGGCCATCATCGCTTTCACGCTCAACGTGGGTGGTTACGCCGCAGAAATTATTCGTGCTGCGATTCTTTCCGTGCCCGGAGGGCAGTGGGAAGCTGGCTACACCATTGGCATGTCCAAGACCCGCACGCTCTACAAGCTGATCTTGCCGCAGGCGGCTCGCGTAGCTATTCCCCCGTTGTCCAACACTTTTATTTCATTGGTCAAAGACACCTCTTTGGCCTCGATGATTCTCGTAACTGAGATGTTCCGGCGTGCCCAGGAAATCGCGGCCACCACCTACGAATTCATGTTGCTTTATATGGAAGCGGCGGCCATTTACTGGGTGATCTGCTTGGTCCTCTCCGCAGTGCAAGACCGTATGGAAAGCAGGCTTGAAAAGTATGTCGCCTAAGGCTCTCACCCCGTTGCTCAACGTCACCGATCTGCATAAGTCCTTCGGCACCAACAAGGTGCTGCGTGGCATAGATTTCAGTGTCCGCTCTGGCGAAGTGCTTGCGTTGATTGGCCCCTCCGGCTCGGGAAAGACGACCGCGCTGCGTTGCCTGAACGGTTTGGAATCTCCCGACAGCGGAGTCGTTTCTTTTGCAGGCGGACCGGAGGTCGCGTTTCAGCCTGGCCTGCCCGCTAAGAAAGCTCAGGTCCTGCGGGACCGCTCGGCAATGGTGTTCCAAGGCCACCACTTGTTCCCTCACCTGACGGTGCTGCAAAACGTGACGATTGGCCCGCTGCAGGTGCAGCGCAGGCCGCGCGAGGAAGTCATGGCGCGCGCTAATGAACTGCTTGAACGCGTCGGCCTGGAACAGAAGTCGAGCGACTACCCCTCCTCGCTTTCAGGTGGACAGCAACAGCGCGTCGGCATTGTGCGCGCGCTGATGCTCCAGCCAGACCTTCTGCTCTTTGATGAGCCGACCAGTGCACTGGATCCAGAACTAGTAGGTGAGGTGCTCAGCGTCATTAAAGAGCTCGCCCAAGAAGGTTGGTCGATGGTGCTGGTGACACACGAGCTCGCATTCGCCCGCGATGTAGCCGATACGGTGGTGTTCATGGATGATGGAGTAGTTGTTGAGCATGGACCTGCGGCGCAGGTGCTTGGCAACCCGACCCATGAACGAACCAAGGCTTTCATGCAGCGGTTATTGCACCCTTTCTAAATCAGCCGCAAACATTTTACGTGCCGTTTGTCACTTCGTCGCCATTGCATGCGTAGGCTATGGACATGGCTGAAAGTACTTCGCAGGAGAACATCACGGCGCTCAAAGACGGCTACGCTTTCGACGGCGCATGCCTTGAACTAGGCGCTGCAATAGTCGCGGGAAATCCCGTGGCAGAAGCCCAAGTTCGGGTTCCGTTGCGCATGCTCAATCGACACGGAATTATTGCCGGCGCTACCGGCACCGGAAAGACCGTCACCTTGCAGGTGATGGCGGAGCAGTTGAGTGCCCACGGTGTGCCTGTATTTCTTGCCGACATCAAGGGCGACCTTGGCGGCCTAGCTCAAGAAGGGGCGGCAAGCGAGAAGCTCACCGCGCGGCTTTCAAGCATTGGCCATCAGTTCAGCGCACGCGCTAACCCGGTGGAATTCCTTGCCCTGGGCGAAGGCAACGACGGCATCTCGGTACGTGCCACGATTGATTCTTTTGGCCCCATCCTGCTTTCCCGAGTCCTGGAACTCAACGAGACGCAAGAAGAATGCCTCCAGCTGGTTTTCCATTACGCCGATCAACGTGAACTTCCCATGGATGATCTCAAGGACCTCAAATCCGTTTTGAGTTTCTTGCTCAGCGACGAGGGCAAAAAAGACCTCGAGGGGCTTGGCGGCGTTCCTTCAGCCACCGCCTCGGTGATCTTGCGTGGGCTGACCATCTTGCAATCTCAAGGTTTGGACAAGTTCTTTGGCCAGCCAGAATTTGATACCGCTGATTTCCTCAGGTTTGATGAATCAGACCACGGAATTATCAGCTGCTTGGAGCTCCCTTCGCTCAACCGCCAGCCACTGTTGTTCTCAACATTCATGATGTGGCTGCTGGCAGATCTTTTTGAGGATCTGCCAGAGGCCGGTGATCTGGACAAGCCAAAACTCGTCTTCTTCCTGGATGAAGCCCACCTGCTGTTCAAGGATGCTTCGAAGGCTTTCGTCAACGCGATTATCGCTACCGTACGCCTGATTCGCTCCAAGGGTGTGGGACTGTTCTTTGTCACGCAGTCCCCAGCAGACCTGCCAGACGAGGTACTCGGTCAGCTCGGTAACCGTGTCCAGCATGCGGTGCGCGTATTCACCCCAAAGGACGGCGAAGCACTCAAGGCAATCATCAAAACCTTCCCTTCTGGCCCACTAGACCTGCAGCAAGCGCTGACCCAGGCCAGCGTTGGCGAGGCGGTCATCACCGTGCTCAACGAGCGTGGCGCGCCGACCCCGGTGGCGTGGACCAAACTCACCTCCCCCGGCTCGCATATTGGTCCGGCAGCACCTGAAACTCAAGCAGCACTCATTCAAAGCTCTGCACTGGCACCGAAATACGGCACCGCCGTGGATAGGCGCTCGGCCATGGAGATGCTCGGCGGCGAACCAGCTCCCGAAGTTCAAGTCCCAGCTGCGGCTCAACCCGGCGCGGCTGATTCTTCGGATCCACAAGATGTAGATGCCGAGGCGCAACGGATTGCCGATTCAATTCTCGGCAAAACGACCACGATGCCACAGAATGCGCCACCTGCCACGGGTTCCGGGCCGGTCAACACGGCTACGCCATCTTCGTCACGTACAAATTCTTCCCCGGCCCCCGCAAATCCACCGCGAGAGCCGGCTAAATCTTCAAACAATCAAGTCAACCCGCTGATGGACTTTGCTCTCGACGCGGCAAATAGCATTGGACGTGAATTGCTCCGAGGAATGTTCGGCACAAAACGCCGCCGACGCCGCCGTTGAGTTACAACCTCTGAACCGAAACCCGCTAGCCTGATTAATAATGAAATCTCGTATCTCTGTGCCACGTCTCGCTCTGCGCTGGGCGGCCGCGGCCTTCATCATCGCTGCGCTGGTCGTCACCAGCGCCATCGTTGCTAACCGCACCCTGTTTTCTGCCGAGCACGCTGTTCAGTCGTTGCATCAGCATTTGCTGGCCGGCGAAGGCGCTGAAGCCCTTGGGCTGCTAGGTGCCAAAGTCCCGACCGGTGACGCGGTCGCCTTGGACGGGGAAGTGCTCAAGCGTACTCAGGCTGGGATTACAGATTTTAAGGCGCAAAAGGCCGAAACATCAGAGAATGATCCGGATGTTCGCACCGTCGTTGCCAAGTACAAGGCCGACGGCGTTGATAAGGAATCAACCTATACCTTGCGCAGTACCGGAAAGTCCTGGCTATTTTTTGATCAGTGGGCCTTTGAACCGGTAACCCTGCCCACGGTCAAGGTCAAAGCCAATACGGTCAACGAGGTCTCCGTCAGCGGACAGAAAATCCCGCTGGTTAAGGGCGTCAGCACCCTGCCGGTGTTCTACCCCTCGATTACCGACGCAAGCTTCAGCACTAAGAACTTCGAAGCCGACACCCGAGGTGTGGTCGTCACTGGCCCCGCCAAGAAGCCGGTAGAAATTTCACTAAAGACACAGCCCACCAAAGAATTTATCGCACAGATCAATTCCAAGGTCCGCGGATACCTCGATAAATGTGCGGCACAGCAGGTACTCATGCCGTCGGGGTGCCCTTTTGCGTACCACACCGCGTCCCGGGTCAACCCGGAGACTATCAAATGGTCCATCGCGAAATACCCGACTATTGAGGTTAATTACTATAACGGCGCCTGGGTGCTCAGCCCGTTGAAGGCCACCGCAAAGTTATCGCTGACCGAGCAGGATCTGCGCACCGGTTCGTTGGAGAAAAAGACCGTGAGCGATGAATTCTCATTCACCGCTCAGCTCACCACGAGCACTTCCGAGGTCAGTGTGGTTCCCGTAGCCGGTTCCGAAGACTAATCTTCGGTCGCCTCACGCCGTTGGTGCGGCAAGATAATTTCTTTGAACTGTGTCCGCAGAGGCACAGCATCTGCTCGGAACCGTTGCCAAATAATCAGTGCCAGCACGGAGACCGCCAACGAAAGTATGGCTCCGAACGCCACCGCAGCGCGTACCCCCAGCAGTTCGGCGATCCAACCCACTAAGGGTGCCCCGAGAGGCGTTCCACCCTGTACCACCATCAGATACAGCGACAAGACCCGTGCGCGATACTGTGGGGGAACCGAGGTCTGCACCATGGTGTTGCAGCTGTTCAGGAAGGTCAGCGAGCTAAGTCCTACCAACACGAGGCTTGCGGCAAAAAGCAGGTAATGCGGCATCACTGCGGAGAGCAATGCCGTGGCGCCAAATGCAATGCCACCCCCAATGACAAAACGCCAGCGTGGTCTAGAACGGCGCGCCGCAAATAATGCTCCGGCGAAGGTGCCGATGGCCATGATGCTGCCCAGGATTCCGTACTCTGCCGCACCCACGCCGTAAACTTCGGCGGCCATCATCGCGTTGGTCAATTGGAAGTTCAGCCCGAAGGTGCCAATGACAAAGGCCATCGCAAAGATCAGCAAGAGATCTTTGCGATTCTTCACATATCTGAACCCCTCGCGTACCTGTCCTTTTGCCCTCGTGACAGGTTTTGAACGGCTCAGCTCAGAAATTTTCATGCTGCTCAAGGAGAAGAGCACCGCAAGGAATGACAGGCCGTTGAGCAAAAAGGCCGGGCCGGTTCCCACTAACGCAATCACGACACCGGCGATGCCAGGACCTGCCAGCCGGGCGAGGTTGAAGTTGGCACTATTGAGCGCCACAGCGTTGGTGAGGTGCGTCCCCGGCACGATTTCGGAGACAAACGCCTGCCGGGCTGGAGCGTCAAAGGCCGAGCCCACCCCCAGCAGCGCGGCCAATACATAAACGTGCCACAGTTGCACGGTTCCAGTAATGACCAGGGTTCCCAAGACCAGCGCACACAAACCCATGAAAGTTTGAGTGACGAGCAAGATCTTGCGCTTGTCATATCTATCGGCAATGAGCCCCGCGTAAGGTCCAAGAATCAGAATGGGCAGGAACTGTAAACCGGTGGTGATTCCGGTGGCTATCCCGTCGTGGTCGGTGAGCTCCGTGAGTACCAACCAGTCCTGGGCCACACGCTGCATCCATGTGCCGATATTAGAGACAAGTGCACCAATGACCCATAACCGATAGTTCGGAACTTCTAGTGCCCGGAACATCCTGTTTGCCACTACTTAGCTAGCCGATGCTGTACCGTTTCGGCTCCTCCTGTCGCCATCCAGTCTAACGACTGCCTGGGATAAAATTGGTGAGGTTTCCTCAATTTTCTGGCTTTTAAATGAGCAAGGCGCGCTTCGCATGGCAAAGCGCGCCCTGTTCTAGGAGCCGCGGTGGCTAATTCACTCCACGAAGATCCAGCAAGAGTTCGTTATCTCCGGACTCATCGAGCTCCACCGGGATGCCCCAGTCTTGCTGGTAGAGGTGGCAGGCTGCATGATCTGGAATTTCTCCGCCAGGTTCCCCATCGCAGGCCGCGGCACGGGCTGTAATGTGCAATACGCCCTCGCTTACCTCGGGGTTCAGCTTCAAGGTCCTGGTCAAACCGATAGAGGTGCCGCCACCGTCAAGAAGCAGCTCTTCGGGACTGGCCGAAATCTTCAACTGCGTGGGGTCTCCCCAGCGGTCATCGAGCTTCTGTCCCTTAGGTGCACCAAAGCGCACCACGATCTCGTGCTGGCCGGCCTGCACCTTGGTCTTCGGACGTTGGGTCTGGCTTGCGCCCTCGTCAACGACCAGCGCTTCGGCTGGCACCGGAATGCGGATCAGCTGGTGGGTGTTGGTTTCCACCACGAGCAGTACCGGAGCACCGTCTACCGAGTCATCAAGCAATACGTCCGCTGGTTCCTTCAATCCCTTGGCCAGGGTAGAAACCATTTGCGTCACCGGATCAAAGCGGCGCACGGCCCCGTTGTACGAATCCGCCACGGCAATGGAACCATCGGGAAGCGCGGTCACACCCAGTGGGTGCTGCAGGCGGGCCTGGTCCGCTGCGCCATCGCGGAAACCAAAGTCGAACAATCCTGCACCAATAGCGGTGTGGACTTGGATGGCCTCTCCATGCTCATCGATTTCCAAACGACGCAGAGCGCTGGTCTCCGAATCAGCAACCCACACATCATCATTGGTGTCCAAGGTCAGTCCGGAAGGCTGGGCGAACCATGCCTCCAATGGTGCTCCGTCTGACAGACCTTCCAAGCCGCTGCCGGCGTACACATGCAAGGCGCTGGTCAATGGGTCGAAGGAGAAGATCTGGTGGGTTCCGGCCATTGCGATGATGACCTTGCCCGATGGGTGGTAGAGCACGTCCCATGGCGAGGACAGCGACACGTTCAGCGAGTCGGTGCCCAAGTCAGCTGACTGGTGTTCCTGGCGAGCATTTTCAGCATCCAAGAGGCGCTGCACTCCGTTGCCAGCTAGCGTACCTACCTCGCCGGTGCTCAGATTGACCGAGCGCAAGCGGTGGTTGACGGTATCTGCAACGATTACGTCGTAGCCGACCTTTGCGGCTAGCTCGGTGGGCAGTGCGGTCAGGCCCTGCAGTTCATTAAACTGGGCGCTTTGTGCGTCCCCATCGGCGTAGCCCTTAACACCGGCTCCGATGGTGCGCACCACGGTGCTCAGATCATTGTCCAGTTCTACCAAGCGGTGGTGCCCGGAGTCGCCGACCAAGAAATTACCGTTCTCCAAGGAGATGGTCTTGCCGGGGAACCGCAGATCACCCTCGCGGGCTTCGGGCGCCACATAGGGGCCGTTCCCACGGTGCAAGGTGCCTTTGGCTTCGTGCTCGGCGACTAGTTCATCAACAAGTGAGCCAAGGCCTTGTGCATGGCCCTCACCGGAGAGGTGCGCCACGATGTAGCCTTCGGGATCCAAGACGACCAGAGTTGGCCAGGCACGGGCGCCGTAGGCCTGCCAGGTGACAAGTTCTGGATCGTCAAGTACCGGATGGTGAATTTCGTAGCGTTCCACGGCGGCAGCCAGTGCGTCTGGGTCTGCCTCGTGCTCAAACTTTGGGGAGTGCACGCCAACGGTCACCAGCACGTCGGCGTATTTTGCCTCGAGAGGACGCAGCTCGTCCAACACGTGAAGGCAATTGATGCAGCAGAAGGTCCAAAAATCGAGGATGACAATCTTGCCACGGAGAGCTTCGAGATTCAGTTGTTCGCCACCGGTGTTCAACCAGTTGCGACCCAACAGCTCGCTGGCCCTCACCTTGTAGTTTGCGCGTACTGAATCGGAAGTTGCACTCATGATGGTCCTTTCAAGGCGACTTCACTATCTAAATGCGACAGTGAAGTATTAATTATCCTCCACTGGACTTTCACCGCCGAAGTGTATGAAGCGATGCTAAGCCAGTTACAGCTGTGAAACCGCGGTGTCCAAGATGGTCTTGGCCACGTCTTTGAATTGTTGTTCTGCCAGAGAGACGGTGGACATGAACGAAACCATGACCACGTAGTCGCCCTTGCTTTGCATAAGCACCAGCGATTCGCGGGCGTTCGCGGAGTCCCCGGTGCGTGTGTAATACAACTGAGACTCAACGCCGGATATTCCGGGGCTGGAGAATTTCAGTGTTTCGGTGAACTCCAGTCCATTGAGCTTCACATTTTCACACTCGGTGCGCATTTCAAGCACCGTCTTGTAGTGATCTTCGAGCTTCTGCCGGTTGGTCACCTTGGCCACTTCAATGGATCCCGCAATATTTTGCGCTTCGTTAGTGAAGTCGGTCCGCGCAGCTTCGGTTCCCATTTGAGCCGGTGACCAATTCAAGTCTTCGACTGGTTTTGAGCACTGGGAGGGCAGCACCACGACATCTTTGAGTGTGTCAGCGGGCGGCACCGCCAGTACTTTGAGCTCCTCGGCTGAAATTTGACGAGAATTGGGGAACCCCAAGGTTGCCGCAATGACCGATCCGGTCGAGGCGATGAACTGTGCCCGGGTCATTTCTTCTGCGCTCTGGCTCGGCGCCGTACTCGGCGAACTGGGCTGCGCTGGCTGCTCGGTAGCTTTTTGATGAGTTAGATCATCTGGCATGTCGGCGCCGGTTTCCGGTGCGGTACACGAGGACAGCAGCAACCCACCGGCCAGCATCGCCGCCGACAGCTTCCATAGCTTAGCTGCCACCGGGATCTCCCTTAGTTTCTTGCTGTTTCATCTGTGCAAACATCTGGTTGTAGGCCTCCAGCTCGGCATCCCCATCACGCTCTGCCTGGCGGTCGTAACGTTTGGTGTCCTTTTTGTCCTGCCTTAGCCACGAAACCACCACGAGGATGGCCAGGGCCAAGGTCGGTACCTCGCCAATGGCCCACATCGCGCCAGCACCAACAACTTGGTCTTCCATTGCCGTGCCGCCCCAGGTGCGGCCCATATTGCCGAACCAGTCGGGAGCCAAGAGGTTTTCACTGCCCATCATTGCCACACCGAAGAACGCGTGGAACGCTACGGTAGCCAGCAGCACAATCAGCCGCATCGGATACGGGTAACGCTTGGGAATTGGGTCGGCGTCCACCAGCGACAAGGCAAAAAGATATCCGGTCAGCAAGAAGTGCAGGTTCATCAATTCGTGCCCGGCGTGGTACTTCATGGCGATCTCGAGAATCGGGGTGAAGTAGAAAACGACAATCGATCCGGCGAACATGACGGCCGCGAAAATCGGATGGGTGACTACCGCGGAATACCTCGAATGCAGCGCCCACAGGATCCATTCGCGTGGTCCTCTGGTTCCATCGGTTCGCGAACCCAAGACCTTCAGCGCCAAGGTGACTGGGGTGCCCAGCACCATGAAAATTGGAGCGATCATGGTCAATGACATGTGGTCAACCATGTGCACCGAGAACTGCACCTTGCCGTACACGGCCAGGGCACCGCTGGTGATGTAGAAGAGCACCACCAGTCCGATAATCCAGCTGAACAACCGGGGGAAACTTGGTTTGTCTCCGCGACGGCGCAGGATTATGAATGCCCACAAATACAGTGCCAGCAAGAAGAAGCAGATGGCGACCCATAACCAGTCCCATCGCCAGACGGTGAACCAGCTTGCGGTGGTCGGCGCCGGTGGTAATTCATAACCTGTCAGCAAACGAGCGGGGGTTGCCTCAGCTGGCGGCTGTTCATCGGTCGGCGGTGCGGTACGCGCCAGCACCGTCGCCAATGACATGGTCGCGCCCATCAAAATCAGTTCCGCTGTCACGATCCGCCATGTGGCGGTTAGCGCGGTGAACTTCCCTGCCAGCAATTTCGGAATGACCTGGCCGCGGTGCATTAGGCCTAGGAATCCAAGGGCCAAGGTCAAGATGACCTTGGCAATCACAATGAGGCCGTATTTGGAGAACCACTGATCAAATTCGGTAATCCGGATCGTGGCCGAGGCCAGGCCGGAACCTGCCATCAAAATGATGGCGAACGTTGCGAGGGCAGAAAAACGGCTGAGTACTACGCCAGCGAGTACCGGCCGTGTCTCATATCGGCCCGGCGCTTTGGTGCCCAGGGTCGGAGAGAGCAAAGCCAAAACGACAATGCCGCCGAACCAGATAACCACCGCTAACAGGTGCAAGGCAATGGAGTTCACGGCACCGTAGTGGTCATCTCCTCCGGCAGCGTGCCCGATGAATGCCATGGGCACTATGCCGAACAGCGAGAACGCCGCGGTGAGCCCAACTCCGGTGTGCGAGCGTAGCGCCAACGCTAATGAGCTGGTGATCGCGGCGATGACGATCATCCATGCCCAGGCACGGCCGGCGGTAAGCTGCAGAATATAGTCCAAGATCGCCACGGTGTAGCTTGGGTCCAAGTTCATTGGCACTCCGGCCAGATCCCAGAAGGTCAGCAGCAAGACGGTAGCCGCTGCAAGCGTCCACACCATTCCGGCCCCGGCAGCGATATTCATGGCACGGGTGAAGGCCGGATGGCTCCGCCCGACCTCAATTTGCCCATCATCCGCGCTGGCACGCCGGACTTTTGTAGTCCGGGGAAGTATGACCGCCGCAAATACCAATGCCGCAACGGTGATAGCCATGGCACTGTGGTGAATTGCGCGGGATATTGGCAATGCCCACCGGACAAAGGCCCCTGGGTCAGCCAGCTCGCTGGGGACCGCAATTCCAGTGAATAGCGCGGCACAAAGAAAAACGATCGCCATCACAGGGACCGCAAGAACCAGGTGGCGCGAAATGGAGGGTTTTTGCGGTGCTGTGGCTTGAGCCGGTGGCTTTGGTATTTGAGTGGTCATAACCTCTCCATCATCTCACTTGCATTTACCCCGGGAGTAATCGGGTAGGGCTTTTCCTATGGTGAGGCGGTGCATCTCACACCGTTTCACCGCATTGCTACGTGCGGCTAAGCACTAGCGGTGAATAAGAACTGTCTCAAGTACTCTCCTTCTTGGACTCCCGGAAGGATCGCATAGACCGCCGAGCCAACATGTGCAGTCCACTCACTGAGCGCATCAAGCTGAGCGCATCAAGCTGCGCCAACCGCTGCTGCACCGGAATGAAACTAGTCCGGGGGTCTCGCTGATAGGACGCAAAGGTGAGACCCGAACCGTTCTCCCGTGATAGCTATACCCGCAGACCCATACCGCCTACGGCTTGCAGATCCACCGGATTGCTGAGCGAATCGCCAGACAGCGCAGATCCATCGCTTTGCCGCCGTCCGAGCGCAAACTCCCGTCCCGTCCGGTCCACTTCATCCCACTTGTCCAGGTTCATTTCGATGCGACGAATCACCAGGACGCTGCCAGCTGTGGTTCAGCTTGGTTCCTGGCCATCACCAAACACCGCAAGTTCATGCGCTTGGCCGGCGGGATTATTCGTTCCATCGAGTTGCCCAAAAAGATTGCGAAAACCTAGGCCTTCATGCACGGTGTGCGCCGCGTGGGTGAAACCGGTCTGGGTAAACAGTTCTTCGGCAATGCCACGAATTTTTTACGCAAAGCACACACTGAATTATCAGATCACTCTGGCCGTACCGGGAGCCAAGTTATTCACCAGCAAATGGCGGCAAGACCTCGACAGTTGCCGAATTCTGTCCCAAAAGTTCGAGTATCCCCGGCCCCAGCCCGACGGTCACCGTCAGTTGCGCGGTGGGCGCAAGCGCCTACTTGTTCTGGCGAGTGAACTTCACCAGCACGGCGATTGCTGCACCGAGGATTGCAATGCCAACGATGACCCAAATGACCGGGCTGATCTGGGATCCGAGCTGCTGAATTGGTTCGTTGTTTTGTTCGGCTGGTTCCGACGGTGCCGGTGCATTAGTGGCTGATTCGCTAGGCGTTGCGCTGGCAGCTACCGGCAGTTTGACGGTGAAGTTGAAGCTCTCTTCGATTGGGTGCCCATCGGAGGAGACCACACGGTAAACAAGCTTGTACGTTCCCGAAGCAAGCTTTTTCTCCGGAACTACGGTGACGGTCTTGCCCTTGGTGCTCACCACACTGGCCAGCTTGGTACCGTCTTCGGCGCTCAAGGCCACCACGGAAGTCTCTGCACCAGCGAGCTGCTGCAGGTCAGCGGAGAAATTCAATTCGATCTGCTCGGGAGATTCAGTCATCGTCGAGCCAGCGGACGGGTTTGAGGAGGTCAGCTCGTCATGGGCCGAAGCTGCGCTGACCGTGCCGAAGACCGCGACTAAGGCTATCAGAATGGCCGCTGAAAGCCTGATCAAGAGTGTGCGGGAGTGCTGTAGAGCAAGGGAATTCAAAATATTCCTTCCAAATGATCATGCGCTGAAGCTCATGATCGGAGTGTATTGAGTCGTTATAAGCGCAAGGGTTCAATACGTTGGAAGGTGGGCCTCGCCGGGCCGGGAGCCGGAGGAACACCGAAAGGCGATTCATCACCGGGGAGACGAAGTTTGCCGGGGCCTTCGGGAATTCCGGAACAATCCGTGCTGCAAGGACCAGGACTCGGCGCACAGCGCTCAATGACAAGGCCGCCCACACCATGGATAGCAGCTGTTCGCCTACACGGAGCACCAAGATGCTGGTTAGCGCTGCGAGAACGTGTGCGTACAGCATTGATTCGGATTGCACCGCGCTGTAGCGCGAGGCAATGTTCCCCACCAGCATTTCACCATGCTGATGTCCGGACGGCGCCGCTTGAGTAGCCACGACGTCCACACTGTGGTGTGTCATCACCGAGAGCCCTAGGTGATAGAGGCCCTGGCTGATCAGAACGACAAGACTCGTGCTGAGTAGCGAGAATTTCTTGCCCACCATAGCGGTAGCGATGACGGCAGAAACACAGGTAATCAGGATCATCACCACAAGCGAGGTCTGAGTCGGCGCGCTGTGTGCGTGTGCGGCGAATGCTGTCCAAGTGCATAGGCTTGCAGCTAGCCACCCGCGCAGTACGCGGGTGGGGCCGAAGTCCTTGGACACGAAGATCTACCGTTCAGTCGTTATTTTTCTACCTAAGCATTGATTCTACGCTAGGTAGAAGATTGCCTCAACGCGCTGTCGATTCGCTGAGCGCTGAGAGAACAAAAGCCCGATTCTCTTTCGAGAATCGGGCCCATGCCAAATGTCTGGGGACTACTTCTTTGAAACAGCAGCCTTCAGCTTCGAACCAGCGGTCAGCTTCACCGAGTGGCCAGCTGGAATCTGGATAGCTTCGCCGGTCTGTGGGTTGCGGCCGGTGCGTGCTGCACGATCGGTGCGCTCCACTGCCAACCAACCTGGGATCGAAACCTTCTCGCCCTGGGAAATCTGGTCAACGAATACCTCGAAAACAGCATCCAGTACACCGTTGACGGCAACCTGGGAGTTTTCGGTCTTAGCTGCAACAGCGGCAACAAGTTCGCTACGGTTCATAGCCAATGTGTGGTCCTCCTGGACTAGTGATCCATGACCCGACAGAGCCACGGACGCCGCGCGGTCGCACGGACTTACCAGTGAGAACATATCAAACCTTTGCCCCGAAAACGCGCGAAAACGTGCGAAATCCCGGGATTTTCTCAACATTTTGCGGTTCTGCACGTTAGACGGTCGGTTTTTGAGGCTCAAGGGAGGCAAATAATAAGAAATTGGTACTTAACGACAACGACCCGCTACCGCGAACATGGTTCCGGCAACGGGTCGTTGCAACGCATAAATTGCGCTGTGGCCTTACTTCTTGGCGACAGCAGCCTTCAGCTTCGAACCAGCGGTCAGCTTCACCGAGTGGCCAGCTGGAATCTGGATAGCTTCGCCGGTCTGTGGGTTGCGGCCGGTGCGTGCTGCACGATCGGTGCGCTCCACTGCCAACCAACCTGGGATCGAAACCTTCTCGCCCTGGGAAATCTGGTCAACGAATACCTCGAAAACAGCATCCAGTACACCGTTGACGGCAACCTGGGAGTTTTCGGTCTTAGCTGCAACAGCGGCAACAAGTTCGCTACGGTTCATAGCCAATGTGTGGTCCTCCTGGACTAGTGATCCTCACCCCGTTCGGGATTTGGATGCCGCACGCTCGCACGGGCTTACTTGAGAGAACTTACCAGCATTTACCGACGATAAGCGCACGGTTCCGCGGTTTTTGATGAAATTCGGCGATCTTTCGAGGTGTGAAAGTTCACGCTGGATCAAATTTGGAAGGGATCTATTCCATGATTTGCTTCAACAAAAATTTTCCACACGGGGTCCATAAGTCGCTTCTGCCGGGTTATCTTTGCGGGTCTGGCTAGGATGGATTCTCCTTTTGAAAGAAATTTTGGAGCAATATAGGTTCCCCG
This sequence comes from Glutamicibacter ardleyensis, assembly GCF_014644555.1. GTDB lineage: Bacteria > Actinomycetota > Actinomycetes > Actinomycetales > Micrococcaceae > Glutamicibacter > Glutamicibacter bergerei. The sequence continues at coordinate 43,828 of NZ_BMKX01000001.1, forward strand.
GGGGCTCGACTCGATTCCGCGGTTCAACGCTGCTTCCACAATGTTGACTGCGCCTTCGTGTTTGCCCTGCGCGAAACTCGCCTGAAGCTGGCCTTGCAAGCGCTTCATATAGACCGGTTCGTTGATTCCCGGCACCTGCGCGGTGAGCCCCGAAATTGAATATCCGGGGTGCAGCGCAAGGGAACGCGCCGGCCAGGATAGCTGTTTGAGCCGATGGTCCAAGGCCAAAGTGAAAGACTGCAGCGCCGCCTTGGACTGTGCGTAGGCGCGGTAGGGGTGATAGCTTCCGGTAAGCGCCAAATCTGCGGGATTGGTTTTCAGCAGGTTAGTCGAAATGGATCCCAACCCGATAAATCTCAGGGGACGCATGCGGAAAGTTTCGGCGAGTTCACCGACCAACCGGGCGTGTCCGAGGAAGTTTGTGGCCATGGCCATCTCATAACCCAGGCTTCCGGCAGTTCGCGTTTCTGGACTGCGGATAATCCCCGCGTTGGCGATGAGGATATCTATCCGGCGGTGGCGTAGCACTTGGCCCAGCGCACTGGCAGATTCCAGCGAGGCCGAATCAAAGGGTAGATATTCGAGTTCTGCATTCGGCACCCTGTGCTCGATAGCCTCGATCGCTCGAGCTGCTTTGGCCTCGTTGCGGCAAGCTAGCACTACGCGGGCACCGCTTGCAGCCAGAGCAAGGCTGGTAAAAAACCCTAAACCAGCGTTGGCGCCGGTGATGACCGCAGTTTTTCCCTCGCCGAGTCCGGCCCATCTGTCGCGGTTGCTGTACACGTCAGGGTACGGGGATCCGTAGCCTAAGAGGTCAAGGGCTCCAACACGGGCTTCAGTGTTCATAGCTCAACGCTACTATGCTGGGCCCACGCAACGTGCTCATTGCCGGTGAAGGGCAGTTCATCACCCGTTGCCGAAATGGTTGTGGTGGTGCCAGTATGGAAGGGTGGAGAAGCTACCGGAGAACTCGGCCCATCAGGCAGCGCTGAAAGCTGCCAGGTATAGGTTAGCTACCGAGCCTGAAACACCCGTTCCGGTGGACGAATACGCGCAGAAGACCGGCCGCCCCAGCGTGAGCGGTCCTCCGCGCACACCGCTGCAGTTCCACGCACAAGACGAAGCCTGGGAGGTAGCCAAAACTGTCCTAGATGAAGCCTTCGCCCGGGGAGACTTCGATAATCTGGCGCTGTCCGGTCAGAACATTGATCACCTGACGTCCACCGATGATCCGGACTGGTGGGTGAAATCCATGATGCACCGCGAACAGCTCACCGGATTAGGTCCGCCCGCTTTGACCTTGCGGGTAGACGATCAGCGCCTTGAGCAGACACTGGACGCTTTGCCCACGGCCGCAGCGGTCCGCGCACACCTGAACGACTTCAACCAGCGTATTGTCGAAGCACGCCGACAACTGCTTGGCGGTCCCCCGGTCATCACCAAGTTGCGCAGCATTGATGGGGAGCTGCAAGCGTGGCGTGAACGACGCAGCGCCCTGGTTCAGCCGTCTGCAGAGAGCACGAGGGAACCCAAGCGGCGTTGGTGGGCTCGGCGAAAATAGTTCTGGACAGTTTAAACGACGAATGCCGCCTCACTCCCCGAAGGGTTGAGACGGCATTCGTACTAGAAAGCTAAAGTCTGAAGACTTTGAGGCTTACCAGGAAGACTTGGTGATGCCCGGAAGCTCACCACGGTGTGCCATGTCGCGGAAGCGAACACGGGAGATACCGAACTTCTGGAAGGTACCACGTGGGCGACCATCGATCGAGTCGCGGTTGCGGACGCGGATCGGCGAAGCGTCGCGTGGAAGCTTCTGCAGACCCAGACGTGCAGCCTCGCGGGCTTCGTCGGTTGCGTTCGGGTCAACCAAGGTCTTCTTCAGTTCGAGGCGCTTTTCAGCGTAACGCTCGACGATGACCTTGCGCTGTTCGTTCTTTGCGATCTTGGACTTCTTGGCCATGTCTTAGCGCTCCTCTCGGAATTCAACGTGCTTACGGACAACAGGGTCGTACTTCTTCAGAACCATACGGTCTGGGTTGTTACGACGATTCTTGCGGGTCACGTAAGTGAATCCGGTACCGGCGGTCGACTTCAGCTTGATGATAGGACGTACGTCCTTATCCTTCTTTGCCATATTAGAGCTTCACACCCTTCGCAAGTAGATCGGTCACAACAGCATCGATACCGCGAACGTCAATGAGCTTGATGCCCTTAACCGAAAGGGTCAAGGTCACGTTGCGGCGCAGGGATGGAACCCAGTAGCGCTTCTTCTGGATGTTCGGATCGAATCGACGCTTGTTGCGACGGTGCGAGTGGGAGATGCTATGTCCGAAGGCCGGAGTAGTACCGGTTACCTGGCAAACAGCTGCCATGATCACTCCTTAGTTAGTTAGTAGTAAAATTCGGCGGTTCTCGCGCGAAGTGTCCTTACCGAAATAACGACACCACTTAGTGCGTTATGAGCCCCGCCAACCAGTGAAACACCGTTAATACTGCACACTAGGAAGGTAACCAGGCTGGGTGAGAACCAACCGAAGAGCCTTAAAGTATGTAAGTCGGTGAACTTCGTAACCGGTTGAGCAATTCCCCGTACTCAGGTGGTTACGATATTCGGTATTACGGGCTACGCGTACCCGCTGCTCCACCATTATGGCGGCACAACGAAACACGCGATTAACGCGCTATAAGAATATCTGGGATTGCTCAGAGAGCCAAATCGGAGGTCGGCTCATCAAGCACCCAGTGGTCTTCGTCCAAAACCCTAACGACCTTGCGAGAAATCCTCGCTAGGTCCTTAATGTCCTTGTCATCTAGGGATTCTAGAAGCAGTGCACGAACGGTTTTCACATGATGCGGCGCCATTTTGACCACCGCATCCCAACCCTGCTTGGTTAATGAGGCGATTTTCACACGCGCGTCTCCGGCGGACTGTGAACGAATCACCCAACCGCGCTTCTCCAATTTCTTCACCACATGCGACAGCCGCGACAACGAAGCGCTGGTGCGCGCAGCAAGATCCGTCATGGTCAGTTCACGGTCTGGCGCCTCGGAGAGCATAGCCAGCATGTGATAGTCGAAGAGGGTAATTCCTTCGAGACCTTGCAGGTCCGAGTCTAAAGCTGCAGGGAGCAAAGACATTACCGTGTTCAGTCCCAGCCAGGCCGTTCGTTCTTCGGCAGTTAGCCAGTCGACTTGTTCACCCATGTAATTTCACACCATTCTTCGCTACCGCACTGGCAGTAAGTCACATTGCCTCGTGGCAATACTCTAATCGGTAGAATGCTACCTTGTCGCGTCTTGGTTTGCTCGGCTCAAACCCATTAAGTACGCAGAGTTTGGTAATTTATCAACCACGTCCAGCGGTTTTGGCCCACGGGTGTCCCTGCCAGCAGCAAGAGCCTGGGCTATCGGCAAGTGATCTGCTTGGCCTCATTGAGAGATTCGTCCATTTGACTGGCTTCCACCATAAAGGTGAACACCGGGTGAGACCGAGACACAAGAAAAGACCCATCGGCCCGAACCTCTCAGTGGACCAACAGATCTTAACTTGTCATGAACGGGTGTTACCGCTGGGCTAATCGCTTGCGCCGTCGGTAAGCCATCACCTGTCCGACGATAACTACCAGCAAGGCAGCGATGAACATTGCCGAACCAATGACGTTTGCCTGGGCCGGGATACCGCGGGTCGCGGCTACGTAGATGAACTTCGGGAACGTCTGGAAGGTGCCGGAGTTGAAGTTGGTAATAATGAAGTCATCAAAGCTCATAGCGAATGACAACAAGGCGGCTGCCACAATCCCAGGCACTAGCAAAGGGAAGGTAATCTTCCAGAATGCCGCTCGCGGAGTGGAATATAGGTCAGCCGCAGCCTCTTCTAATCGTGGGTCAAGTGACGAAACACGTGCTCTCACGGTCACAATCACAAAAGACATACAGAACACGATATGCGCGATCACAATCGTGGTGTACCCCAGTTCCCACCCCAAATTCAGGAACTGAGCCAGTAGCGAGGCTCCAAGTACCACCTCGGGGGTGGCGAGCGGAAGAATAATGAGAACGTCGGTCAGCTTGCGGAAACGGAATTTGTACCGCACCAGCCCGATGGCAATACAGGTGCCTAAGGCAGTGGAGACGATGGTCGCCACCACACCTACCTGCAAAGAATTGACCAAGGATTCACAGACGGCCGGCGCACCGCAGGGGTTTTGCCAATTGCCGAAAGTGAATCCGCGCCATTCAAGATTTGTGCGCCCGGCGTCGTTGAAGGAGAACACGAAGATATACGCGATAGGTACCAGCAGGTAGACGAAGGCCAGTCCACCAATGCCAGGAATGATCCAGCGGCCTATTTTTTGTTTCATCATTGGCTCCTACATCAATTCCTTGGTACCGAAACGCCTGATATAGAGGGTGACGAGTATCAGGATGGACAGCATCAAAATGAAACTCAGCGCCGCAGCGCCCGGGTAGTCGATGACCTTGAAAAATCTTGAATCAATCACTTGCCCGATCATTGTCGTGTTTCGGTTGTTGCCCAACAGTGCGGCGTTCACGTAGTCACCGGCCGCCGGGATGAAGGTCAGCAGCGTCCCGGCAAAAACTCCGGGGGCAGACAGCGGCAGGGTCACTTTGAAAAATGATGTCATCGGGCTCGCGTATAAATCACCCGAGGCCTCTAAGAGCCTGGTGTCTAAACGACCGAGATTCGCGTAAATCGGCAGCACCATAAAGGGCAAAAAGTTATATGTCAGGCCCGCTACCACCGCGAAGGGTGTTGCCGTCAGATGCCCGTCGGCGGGAAGAACCGCAATCAGCTTTAAGGTTTGCGCCACCCATCCTTCATCGGCCAAGATTTGCTTCCACGCTTGGGTGCGCAGAATAAAGCTAGAGAAGAATGGTGCGATCAACAAGACCAGCAAAATTCCTTGAAGCAAGCCATGCTGGCGTAAACGTACCGCGACCAAGTAAGCCATGGGGTAGCCAATAAGTAAGGCCAGTACCGTGGCAATCAGCGCGAAGCCAAAGGAACGAACCAGCTCGGACCAGTACGCACTAAGCACCGTGACATAGTTGCCAAATTCTAGGGCTGGAACAAATTCGCCAATTTCCGCGCCTTCGGGTCTGGCGTATAAGGACATCGACAACAGTACGATCACCGGAAGGGCAAAGAACAGAAAGAGGACCAGCATCCCCGGGACCACGAGGTATACCCCGGTACGTCCCTTGCGGCGTTCTGCCTTGATCTCTTCCGCGCTACGTAAATCGGCGATTTTCCCCTTTTTGGTCATCACCATTTTGCTCATGTCTGATCCACCCCGGCATCAACTACCTCGTCACCGGCCAGTCCAAAGGAGTGAGCGCTGTCCCAAGAGAGGTACACCGTATCCCCCATTTGGGCAGGTTGTTGCCCACGGTTCTGCGAGAAGGTTCCGATCCGTCCAATGCCTGGCACCTCGATCAGGTACTCCGTGGTGGTTCCGGTAAACGAAACATCAATGACCTGACCGCTCAACTCGTTGTATCCCGTTGATTCTTGGGGTGCCTCACGATGTAGGTGAAGCTTTTCTGGTCGCACACCAATGACGATGTCACCCTCATGCTGCACTGCCCGTTCGACGGGAACCAAAACCTTGCAACCGGCGGCTTGCGCTTCGATGAGTCCTTCTTGTTGCCCCACCACATGAGCGCGCATGAGATTTGATTTGCCTAAGAAATTGGCCACAAAGGCTGTCTTCGGCAACTCGTAGAGATCGCGAGGCGCACCCATCTGTTCGATGCGTCCTTCATTCATCACCGCAACAACATCAGCCATGGTCATGGCTTCTTCTTGGTCGTGAGTGACATGGATAAAGGTCAAACCGACCTCGGTTTGAATCGCTTTGAGTTCGAATTGCATCTGCCGACGCAACTTCATATCTAACGCACCGAGAGGTTCGTCAAGCAGCAACACCTGAGGACGGTTAACTAGCGCCCTAGCCAACGCGACACGCTGTTGTTGTCCGCCTGAAAGCTGCTCGGGGCGCCGGTTGGCGAGGTGGTCAAGCTCCACCATTTTTAGACCTTCCCGGGCCTTTTCCATTGCTTTCTTGTCTTTTTTCCGTTTGAGTCCAAAGGCCACATTTTCAAGCACGGTCATATGCGGAAACAGCGCATAGGACTGGAACACGGTATTCACCTCACGCTGGTGGCTAGGCAACGAGGTGACGTTCTTACCCCCGATGAGTATTTCGCCTTCGCTGGGGGCATCCAATCCGGCGATCATTCGCAGTGTTGTCGATTTACCACAACCTGACGGTCCCAATAAGGCAAAAAAAGTTCCCGAGGGGACGGTGAGGTCCAGATCTTTCACTGCAATGAATTCAGCAAAACGCTTAGTAATGCCCTTAAGTTCTAGGTCCGCGCCTTCGCTGCGTGGCGGAACCGTGGGTTTCCGGGATGTCTGTGCGGTGTTGGTACTCATCACGTGCTATACCCCAATTACTTCTTGGAACTGGTTTTGGAAGTCATTTTCTTCCTCCACGCTCAGTTCTCGTTCGGTGCTTGCGTTGTTCAAGAATTCTGCGGTAGGGAAGATCAACGGATCATTGACTAGATCGGGATCAATTTTTTCCATCTCTTGCTGTGCGCCTACCACAGGGCACAGATAGTTCACATAGGCAGCGACCTCTGCTGCCACATCTGGCTGGTAATAGAAATCCATCAGCTTTTCCGCGTTTTTCTTATGCGTTGCGCCAATGGGAACGGTGAAGTTATCTGACCAAATCAATCCACCACGCTCAGGCATGATGAACTCCCACTTATTGCCCTCTTCATAGTTCAGCTGCGTGATGTCCCCCGAGTAGGCAATTCCTGCTAGCGCATCGCCGGAAATAAGATCCTGCTTATACGAATTGCCCTTGACCTGTCTGATCTGGCCGTTTTGAATATTTTCATCGAGCACTTCTAAAGCTCCGGCGAATTCGTCCTGTCCCCATTGGCCTGCGATATCTATGCCCTGATCAAGCAGGAGTATTGGAATCGTGTCACGCATTTCGTCCAAAAGCGTCACCCGCCCTTTAAGCTCCGGGCTCCATAGGTCTTCGACGTTTCGCAGTCCTTTGGGGAATGCTTCCTTGTTCCAAACCAGACCGGTATAACCCGATTGCCAGGTCAGTGATTTTGTCCGTCCTGGATCAAAGCGCACATCTTTCAACGCGGGGAGCAGATTTTTGATGTTTGGAATATTTGCGTGGTCTAGTTCCTGTGCGTACCCCAGACGCATCACGCGCTCGGTCATCCAGTCGGTCAGCACGATCAGGTCCTGACCGATATCTTGTCCGGCCGCCAGTTGGGATTGCACCTTACCGTAATACGAATCGTTGGAGTCGATGTCTTCGACGTATTTCACCTCCAGGCCAGAGGACTTCTTGAACTGCTGCAAGGTTGGATAGTTTTTTGCCTTGTCGTCATAGTCCAAATACAGCGTCCAGTTGGCCCAGCGGACGAGTTTTTCGGTGTCAGAAAGATCTGTCGCGGGAGCCAAGGAAGCCGTGGCGGAACTATTTGCACCCTTGGTACCGCATGCGGTGAGTAATCCGGCAAGCGCGAGGCCGGCAGCGCCGGCGAGCACCCCTCGCCGGCTCGCCTGAGCGTGCCCAATAGCTTGGGAGAGTTTCATCCGTTGATCGTTCAGGGCACGTTGGCGTGACATCTATTCTCAGGCTCCAATCGCGCTTTGGAATTCGCTGCCGAGGGTAGTTTCTTCCTCGGCGTCCAAGGCTCGGAAGACATGGGCGTGGCTGAGGTCTTCTTCGGTTGGGAAAATCAGTGGGTTATCCACCAGGCTCGGATCGATTTTTTCCATCTCCTCTTTGGCGCCGAGCACGGGACAAATGAAGTTCACATAGGCGGCGACCTCGGCAGCTACCTTCGGTTCGTAGTAGAAATTCATCAGCTTCTCGGCGTTGGCTTTACGTGGCGAAGCAACAGGAACCATTAAGTTATCGCTCCACAGCGTGCCGCCAGCCTCTGGGATGGCAAATTCCCATTGGTCATCATTTTCGAAGTTCATCTGCACTATGTCTCCGGACCAGACAATGCCTGCGATGGCATCGCCAGAGATGAAATCTGACTTGTATGAGTTGCCCTTGACCTGGCGGATCTGGCCATTTCCAATATTCTTGCGCAGGTCATCGAGGGCGGTGCCGAATTCGCTCTCCCCCCATTGGCCGGTGATATCTACCCCACGGTCAAGCATCAGCAACCCCATGGTGTCGCGCATTTCGTCAAGCACGGTGACCCGTCCCTTGAGTGCGGGGTCCCAGAGGTCTGAAACATTTTTCAGCCCCTTAGGGAACTTCTTTTTATTCCAAGCGATGCCGGCGTAGCCGGTCTGCCAGGTGACTGAGTTCTTGCGTCCTGGATCGAAGTCGACATCTTTCAGATCTGGCAAAAGATTTGCGAGGTTCGGAATGTTTGCGTGGTCAAGTTCCTGGGTGTACCCCTGACGAATGATGCGCCCGGCCATCCAGTCAGTGAGCGTGATGAGGTCCTGACCGATATCTTGTCCCGCTTTGAGCTGCCCTTGGACTTTGCCGTAGTAGGTGTCATTGCCATCAATGTCTTCAACGTAGCTAACGCTGATACCAGTCTTCTCTTTGAACTGGTCAAGTGTGGGATAGGTTTTGCTCTTCTCGTCGTAGTCAAGGTAAAGCGTCCAGTTCGCCCAGTTCACCGTCGGATCGGTAGCGGAAACATCTTTGACGCTGACTGCTGACGCGGAGCTCCCAGCACTTTTGCCGCCGGTTCCGCAGGCTGCCAAGAGCCCGCCCAAACCCAGAGCGCCGGCGGCCCCCAAGACTCCTCGGCGTGACATTGAGCGCTGGCTCATCGCTTGGACCAGTGCGCGGATTTGTGGATCTTCAGGTAGTTGTCGTCGCTGAGGAGACATGATTCCGTCCTAACATTGAGGGCTCAAACAGTTTGGCGACTGTGACGCGCCACACAAGATATCAATGACGTTCATAATGTCAGCTCTTCGCCAGCGAAACAAGGGATTCACGCAAGTATCGATGTTAAATCTGTGTTTCTAATGCTGGAAACAATAAAAATTGCCTCTTTCGCAACTGGATCAGTAGATGTATGGTCGGTGCTATACCCAAAACATCGGCAGTTCTTGGGTGGCGACTATGCATCGAAAGACCCAGGAGGTCGATAACGAATGACCCTGCCACCGCATAACCACGTAGCGGCGACCATCGATGAAATTTCTAAAGAAATCATCGAGCAACTGCAAGAGGATGGACGACGCTCCTATGCAGCCATCGGCAAAGCAGTGGGCCTCAGTGAAGCTGCGGTTCGCCAGCGCGTGCAGAAATTGGTGGACAGTCGAGCCATGCAGATCGTTGCGGTAACCAATCCATTGGAGCTGGGATTCACCCGGCAGGCAATGATCGGAATAATCGCTTCAAGCGACATCAACTCCACGGCAGATCGAATCGCAGAAGTACCCGAAGTGGACTACTGCGTGGTGACCGCCGGAAGCGCAGACATCTTGGCCGAAGTAATTTGCACCAGCGACGAGGACCTCTTGCGAGTAATCAGTAAAATTCGCGGCACCGAAGGCGTTGTCAGCACGAATACATACACGTATCTTTCACTGAAAAAACAGGAATACAACTGGGGAACACGATGAGTAAAACTCCACGCGGTACCGATCGACAGCAAGCTGCCCGCGACCATCTTTGGATGCACATGGCACGCCATTCAGGTCTTCACAGTGGTGGGACCGTACCAATTATTTCCCGCGGCAGTGGGCATAGGATCTATGACGATCAAGGCAAAGAATATATCGATGGGCTCTCCGGGCTCTTTGTTGTCAACGCCGGGCACGGGCGTGCGGAACTAGCCGAAGCGGCAGCAAAGCAGGCAGAAAAATTGGCTTTCATGCCGCTGTGGTCTTACGCCCACGAGCCTGCGATTGACCTCGCCGAACGCCTAGCGCACTATGCCCCGGGAGATCTAAACCGAGTCTTCTTCACCACCGGTGGAGGCGAAGCCGTTGAATCAGCTTTCAAACTGGCCAAACAGCATTTTAAGATGAAGGGGTTCCCGGGAAAAACGAAAGTTATTTCCAGGGCCTTGGCCTACCACGGAACCCCGCAGGGCGCTCTGGCGATTACTTCCCTGCCGGATATGAAGACTCCGTTTGAGCCACTGGTTCCGGGAACCTTCAGAGTTCCGAACACTAACTTCTACCGGGCCCCGGAAATGTTTGCCGACAACGAGAAGGACTTCGGGCTTTGGGCTGCGGAGCGAATCCGTGAAGCCATTGAATTTGAAGGTGCCGATACCGTCGCTGCGGTGTTCTTGGAACCTGTGCAGAATTCCGGTGGCTGCTTCCCGCCACCTCCTGGCTATTTTGATCGCGTCCGCGAAATCTGCGACGAGTACGATGTCCTGCTCGTCTCCGACGAGACTATTTGCGCCTTTGGTCGCATCGGTTCGATGTTCGCTTGCAACGACTTCGGCTACGTCCCGGATATCATCACCTCGGCCAAGGCACTGACCAGTGGGTATGTTCCATTGGGTGTCATGGTGGTTTCAGACAAGCTCTTTGAGCCGTTCACCAAGGGCGACACCACTTTTTACCATGGTTACACCTTTGGCGGTCATCCGGTGGCTGCGGCGGTGGCGATGGCGAATCTTGATATTTTTGAGCGCGAGGGGCTCAACGATAACGTCAAGAACAATGCCGACAACTTCAAAGCGACGCTAGACAAGCTCAAGGATCTCGATATCGTGGGCGATGTTCGCGGGGCCGGCTACTTCTATGGAATTGAACTGGTCAAGGACAAGAACACCAAAGAAACCTTTAACGATGATGAATCGGAAAGGTTGCTACGCCAGTATCTATCCCCTGCACTGTGGGAAGCCGGGCTGTACTGCCGCGCAGATGATCGGGGCGATCCGGTGATTCAACTGGCTCCACCACTGACCATCGCGCAACCAGAATTTGATCAGATCGAATCGATTCTGCGCTCCGTTCTCAAAGAAGCGGCAAATAAGATCTAGCGCAGTTCCAGATATTTTCAAACAACAAAGCTGGCGGTCGGCTCCCCACAGGGAGGCGGCTGCCAGCTTTGTTTTCTGCGGTAATCTAGCGCTGCAGTGCCGTTCGGGCCGAGGACAGACGTTTTAATGCCAACGCTCCGATCAGCAGACCGAAGTCACGCAACGCGACATCGAAGTAGCCAGGAAGTATCAGCAGGTTCACGATAATCCCCAACAACCAGAGGCTTACCACCACCGAACCGAGCTTCGGCCGCAACGCCACCAAGATGCCGGCCGCAATTTCCACAACGCCTACGGCGTACATAAACACTTCTGGCGACACCGGGATGATGTCGGTTGCCAGCGGCGCGAGGTAAAGGGTCCAATCGGTGAGCAGGTTGAAAAACTTGTCCAGCCCGAACAGGATCGGCGCCACCGTGAAGATGGTTCGCAACAACAAGAATGCTTGGTGCTCCAAAGCCTGCGACCGCAATTCTGAGGATCTAGCCGTTATTGAAGACATGCTGACCCCTCCTTTCTAAAAGTAGTAATCCTAACTTTAGAACTCGCGGGCTTCTAAGTCAACAAATCGCAACTTTAGATTTAGACTGTTTGCATGCAACTCTTTTCTCGCAAACGCTCGGTCCACGCCGTCTCGGCATTGGCCGATCCATTGCGGGCAAAAATCTATGAATATCTGCGCCGCACCACCGCACCAGCGAGCCGTGATGCCGTCGCACAAGCGCTGGATCTGCCCAGAAATACCGTGTCCTTCCAGCTTGAACGCTTAGCGAAGGAAGGACTGCTGACCTACGAATTCAGAAAACTCGGTGAAACTAGCGGCCCCGGCTCCGGCCGGCCTTCAAAACTGTATTCGCTAGTGACCCAGGAAATTGAAGCCAGCGTCCCGCACCGCGAATACACCTTGGCGGCCCACATCATGGCCCAAGCCATCGAACGCGCCACACAAGAGCAACGTCCGGTCAATGAATTGCTCGCCGAGGTATCGCGCGAGTCAGGCCAAGCCTTAGCGGCGTCTGGTGAGTCCCTGGAGCAGATGCTCGCGAAAGGCGGATATCTCCCCGAGACTGATAAAGCAGGCTCAATCCATCTGACCGATTGCCCTTTCCATCAGTTATCCGCACAATTCAGGGACACCGTGTGCATGATGAACCGAGAACTTCTGGGGGCCGTCGTAGAAACCAGTGACGCCCCGTATACGCCTTGTCCGGTATCGCCGGAAGGCGGACACTGCTGCGTGCGGTTGGACCCCACATCCAATAAATAGTCGACTAAAAGTACCTGCCGGGCATAGAAAGGATTAGAGCTCTCGCGGCTGCTGTTGCTTATGCATGACTTTGCATGGGTTTTCTTCTTCTCTATCCTCTCCGCAGAATCGGGGCTAGGCTTGGGCCACCAGAGGACAGGCGAGCATGCCACCAGGGCAACAACGCCTGGAGTGCAAAGGATCTGCCATGAGCCCGAATCCGGAACCCGTTAGTAGCAATGTTGATGCAGCCAGCGCTCGAGAAGTTGCCGAGGCCTCCCGTGAACAAACGTGGGAACGTCCAAGTTTCGCCAAAGGCATCTACATGGGCGACGTCGACTTTTCGCTAATCACCCCCATGCCAGTGCAAGATGCGCAATCCGCCGAGCGTGGCGAAAAATTCCTTGCGCAACTAATCCCAGTCCTCGACGGGTTCGACGCATCGCGCATTGAACAAGCTGCGCGCATTCCCGAGGAATACATCAAAGCGCTACGCGAGGTAGGCGCCTTTGGTATGAAGATCCCCGAAGAATACGGTGGATTGGAGCTGAGTCTGCTTGATTACGGGCGGGCTTTAATGCGGGTTGGTTCGGTTTCCCCTGCTCTTGGTGCGCTGCTTTCGGCTCACCAATCAATCGGCGTGCCGGAACCGGTCAAAAGTTTTGGAACGTCGGAACAAAAACGCACCTATCTTCCGCGTTGTGCGGCCGGCGAGATCAGTGCCTTCCTGCTCACCGAAAACGATGTGGGCTCGGATCCGGCCAGGCTAGGTACCTACGCGACGCTCAGCGAGGACGGAACCCACTACCTTCTCGAAGGGTCAAAGCTCTGGACCACCAATGGCGTGGTCGCCGACCTGCTCGTCGTCATGGCGCAGGTCAAACCGCATGAGGCTCAAGGGGCCGAACTCGCAGGCAAGGGTGGGATTACCGCTTTTATCGTGGAAGCAAGCAGCGCCGGCATCACCGTAGAAAATCGCAACGCTTTCATGGGACTGCGTGGAATCGAAAATGGCGTGACACGGTTCTCCGCGGTGCGGGTTCCGGTAGAAAATCGATTGAGCCGCGAGGGCTCCGGGCTGAAAATTGCGCTGAGCACATTAAATACCGGTCGATTGTCGATTCCTGCCCTGTGCGCTGGAGCAGGAAAATGGTCCACCAAAATTGCTCGCGAATGGTCAGCGGCCCGAGTGCAATGGGGTCTGCCCATAGGCAAGCACCAAGCAGTTGCCGCCAAGCTTTCCTATATGGCAGCGAGCACCTACGCTCTGGAAGCGGTCTTCGAGCTGAGCGCTAGTCTGGCCGACGCAGGCATGAAAGATGTCCGGATCGAAGCAGCTCTGGCCAAGCTCTACAGTTCCGAGGTCTCTTACAAAATTGTTGATGAGCTAATTCAGATCCGTGGCGGCCGAGGATACGAAACAGCTGCCTCCCAAGCCGCACGTGGCGAACGAGCGGTGCCCGCCGAACAGCTGCTGCGCGATCTACGCATTAACCGCATCTTCGAAGGTTCTACCGAAATCATGCACCTGCTGATTGCCCGTGAAGCGGTGGACGCACACTTGCAAGCAGCCGGGGCTCTCGCTCAGGCTGGTTCCAGCCTGGAGGACAAAGCCCGAGCGGCCGTTGACGCGTCCGGCTTCTACGCGCGCTGGTTACCCAAGCTTATGGTTGGAGCCGGGACCGTGCCGGGGTCCTTTTCGGAACAAGGACCGCTGGCCAAGCACCTGCGCTTTATTGAACGCAGCTCCAGGCGCCTGGCACGTCAAACTTTTGCCGGGATGGCGCGCTGGCAGGCTGGCATGGATAAACAGCAAGTCTTCCTTGGCCACATCGTTGATATCGGCGCCGAACTTTTTGCGATGGCAGCAACTATCACCAAGACCCTCTCCTTGCATGAGACTGGAGCGCCGGAAAGGTTCTCAGCCGAGACGCTCGCACAAGCATTTTGCGAACAAGCCACCAAACGATGCGAAGAACATTTTAGGCAGTTGTGGAACAACACCACCCACCGTGATGAACAAATTGCGGCGAAACTCCTGAATGGAGATTTTGAATGGCTCGAAGACGGCGTGCGCGATGTTTCCGAAAATACCGGTCCATGGATCGCCGAGTGGTCAACCCAGAGCATGCCGGATGCACGCCAACCGTATGGCACCGAAGGTTGAATCCGTGGCTGGGATGAGATTTGGAAAGAATCTGATGCACGCTGGAGGTGATGCTAAACGGAACCTCGCGGTCTAACCCAGCATTGCTCGAAATGGGCGTGCGGTGCCGGCGAGCACCGAATAGATCCCCACCCCGGGCCTTGGAAGCCGCTGGGCACCGCTTCGTCCATGCTTCGGCACCGAAGATCCAGAGCTCAATTGGTGGCCGCACCAGCCTAGTTTCGCTGTTATCCATGCATTCGATACCAGAGCAACGCCACCTGCAGGCTTGCCCTGGACTCGGCGGTTCCCAGCGAAACACCGAGCTTGTCTTCCAATTTCGCCAGCCGCGCGTACAGCGTGGGACGAGAGAGGTAGCTTTCCTTAGCCAGGGTGCTCTTGTTGCCCCCGTGGTTGAGAAACTGTTCCAGCAGTTCAAGTCCATCTGGGTCCACTGGGGAAAGCAATCCAGATAGTTCGGTAAGCGCGAAGCTTCTCATTCGTGCATCCTGCCCCATGGCAGAAAGCACCCCGCGCAGGCGCAGATCCGCAAAACGATAATAGGGACGGGCCCGGGTGGGAAGGTTGGGGACAATTTCGGCCACGTGTGCGGCCTCTTCCAACCGGCGAGCGCTGGCACCGATGCTGGTCTCCTCCGCTGCTACCCCGATGGCGATATGCGTTGTGAGCATTTCGGTGAGTTGGCGGGTAAACCGCTGCAAGGCGTTGGCCACCAGCTGTTTGGCGGATACCGGCACGATAACGGCAAGGCACCCCGAGCGCAGTGAGCCTGCAAGTACTCCCACACGCATGTTTTCTGCCACTTGGTCAATCACTTCCAGCACTTCCCGTTCGCGAAGTTGCAGGTCTGTGGGGCTGTAATTCTCCGCTTCGGCAAGGGCGATGACTAGCGGTACATAGTGCGATCCGCTGTCCAGGCCCAGGGATTGGGCGCGGACTGCGACTTCCTTGTCCGTATATGAATGATGTTGCTGCAGCTCATGCATCATGGAGGTACGTGCCTGATAGAGCAATTCACGTTGGTCACGCCCGGAGAGCCTGGCGATCGTCAGGGTCTGTCCGGCACGTTCAAGAACCAGTGCCGCGTTATGTTCATCGTCCAGTTCGTCCGGAACGACTAACCGGCCCCACCGGTTGCGTACCGCGCCTACCGGGGTTTGCAGCCAGTTTTCGGTGCCGTGTCCACGCCCGGTCTGTTCCGCGTAGCCAACAAATTTTGAGCGGTTCATCCAGTGTTCCAACACCGATTCGGCACCGTATCCGGCTCCGGCGTGAGCCAGCACGTGGTGGCGTACGTCTTCGAGGACTACCGGAGCACCAAGCAGCTCGGAGGTGCGTTCCACGATGCGCTGCTCATCAGCCTCATTGAGCGATAGTTCGGTGTAGATTTCGTGCACGTTGCGGGAGAACTGCACGGCCGCCAGTTGTTCGGAAACCAGCCGTTCGTGGATGACCTCGGTGATCTGCACAAAACGTACCTTTTTCCGCAGGTGGATCACCGGCAGTTCGAGACCCTGCGCGGCGTCGGCTAGGTGCTTTGCCGCCGGTGAGTTCGGGTGCACCGGGTCGGCTAGCAGTTCAACAATCACTCCGGCGGCACCAGCGTGGGCCAGCTGGTTCATGAATGAGCGCAATCGTTCCACTGTTGGTTCCACATTGCGTAAGGTCGTCAGCACCACCTCGCGTCCAAAGAGCAGATCGACGTTGTCCGCTGATTCGGTGACGTGGACCCAACGCAGGTTCGCATCCAGATTTTTCGCACCGGAGAGAACCAGCGGATCCGCGTCTTGGACTACCGGCAAAGCCAAGACATCACCCATGGTCAAAGAACCGGCGGTTCGTGTACCCATTATTCGCACCTTTACAAAGCGTAAGTATTGCCTACTAAATCATGACACATTGCATGTGTTGTCAGTCATATTGGTGACGCAAGATGGAGTCAGGTAACCAACCACGCTTTGAAGGGAATTTTCATGACGACTACTATCACCGAAACTCTGCAGCACTGGGTTAACAACGCTCCATTCACCGGTGAGGGCGACACACGTACCGCCAAGGTCTACAACCCCGCCACCGGTGAGGTAGCCCGCGAGGTGGCTCTCGCCTCGAAGAACACCACCGAAGCGGCAATTGCAGCTGCCCGCGAGGCCTTCCCGAAGTGGCGCGACACCTCGCTGGCCCGCCGCACCGCCATCATGTTCACCTTCCGCCAGTTGCTTGCCGAGCGCAAGGGTGAACTAGCGGCCATTATCACCGCCGAACACGGCAAGGTGCTGGACGACGCCTTGGGCGAAATTGCCCGCGGCATGGAAATTGTTGAGCTGTGCTGCAACGCCCCCTACCTGCTCAAGGGCGAATACTCCGAGAACGCTTCCACCGGCGTGGATGTCCAGTCCCTGCGCCAGCCGGTCGGCGTCTCCGCCATCATCTCGCCGTTCAACTTCCCGGCAATGGTTCCGCTCTGGTTCTTCCCGGTAGCCATCGCCTCCGGCAACACCGTGGTTCTCAAGCCTTCGGAAAAGGATCCTACGGCGGCACAGTGGATGGCAGAGCTCTTCGCCGAAGCTGGCCTGCCCGAGGGCGTACTCAACGTTGTGCATGGCGACAAGGAATCGGTGGATACCTTGTTGACCGACCCACGCGTGGATACCGTATCTTTTGTTGGCTCCACCCCCATCGCCCAGTACGTCTACTCCACAGGTGCCGCCCACGGCAAGCGTGTCCAGGCCTTCGGCGGAGCGAAGAACCACATGCTCGTGCTGCCGGATGCAGATCTGGAGCTGGCAGCAGATATGGCGGTGAACGCCGGATTCGGCGCCGCCGGCGAGCGCTGCATGGCGATCTCCGTAGTGGTTGCGCTGGACACCATTGCCGATGAACTGGTCGCTAAGATTGCCGAACGCGCCAAGAAGCTGCGCGTAGGCGATGGCACTCGCGGTTGCGATATGGGCCCGCTGATCACCGGCGAACACCGAGACAAGGTCGCCGGATACATCGAGCAAGGCATAAGCTCCGGCGCGGAGCTGGTAGTTGATGGTCGCACCGGAGCGCTCGATGCCGAGGGCAACGGATTCTTCTTGCACCCGACCTTGTTCGACAAGGTCGGTACCGACATGTCCATCTACACCGATGAAATCTTCGGCCCGGTCCTGTCGGTAGTTCGTGTAGAAACATTCAACGAGGGTATCGACCTGATCAACGCCTCGAAGTACGGCAACGGCACCGCGATCTTCACCAATGATGGTGGAGCCGCCAGGCGTTTTGAGAACGAAATCCAGGTGGGCATGGTCGGCGTCAACGTGCCGATCCCGGTACCGGTGGGTTACCACTCCTTCGGCGGCTGGAAAGCTTCGTTGTTCGGTGACCAGCATGCCTACGGCCCTGAGGGCTTTAAGTTCTTCACCCGCAACAAGGTCGTCACCAAGCGTTGGCTTGATCCGAGCCACGGCGGCATCAACCTCGGCTTCCCGCAGAACGACTAGCCGGCATCCCTTCTCAGTGGTTCCAGTAGAAAGAACTAGATACATGACCGAGCAGCTCACCACCGAAATTTCGGCGGAAGAGATCCAGGCAGGCAAGCATGCCTACCAGCTGGACCGCGACCACGTATTTCATTCGTGGCAGGCCCAAGGGCCATTCGCTCCGATGACCATCCTGAAAACCCAGGACTCTTACGTCTGGGATGGCGAAGGACGCCAGCTGATCGATATTTCCAGCCAGCTGGTGAACACTAATATCGGCCACCAGCACCCCAAGGTCATCGCAGCAATTCACGAGCAAGCGGACAAGATTGCCACCATTGCCCCGCAGCATGTTAATGACGCACGGTCCGAGGCGGCCCGGCTGATCGCCGAACGAACCCCGGGTGATTTAAACCGGATCTTCTTTACCAATGGCGGCGCCGATGCGGTAGAACACGCGATCCGCATGGCACGGCTGCATACCGGGAAACACAAGGTGCTTTCAGCCTACCGTTCCTATCATGGCGGTACTCACCTCGCGGTGAACGTGACCGGAGATCCACGCCGTTATGCCTCGGATCACGCAACCGACGGGGTGGTGCACTTCTTCCCTGCTTACCCCTACCGTTCCTACTTTGGTTCAACCACCGAAGCCGAGGAAACCGAGCGGGCCCTGAAGCACTTGGAAGACACCATCATCTTGGAAGGTGCCTCGACTATCGGCGCGCTAATCCTCGAATCGATTCCCGGCACCGCCGGAATATACCTGCCACCGGCAGGTTACTTGGCGGGGGTATGGGAGTTGACCCGTAAATACGGGATCGTTTACATCGCCGATGAGGTCATGGCAGGCTTTGGACGTTCCGGTGAATGGTTCGCGGTCAATCACTGGGATGTCACCCCAGATCTGTTGACCTTCGCCAAGGGAGTGAACTCCGGCTATGTTCCACTAGGTGGTGTGGCGATCAGTGAGGCGATCTATGAGACCTTCCGCGAGCGTCAGTACCCTGGAGGCCTGACATATTCCGGGCACCCACTGGCCTGCGCTGCGGCGGTGGCGACCATCACCGCAATGGAAGACGAAAATATGATCGCTAACGCGAAGCGTCTAGGCGAGGAAATTATCGGTCCGCGCCTGGAACGTTTCTATGCCGACCATCCGTCGGTCGGCGAGGTTCGTGGCACCGGAGTGTTCTGGGCCATTGAGCTGGTGAAGAATCGTGAAACTCGTGAGCCATTAGCGGCCTACGGTGGCTCGTCAGCTGAAATGAATGAAGTCGTCGCGGCGGCCAAGGCAGCCGGTTTGTTGCCGTTCGCAAACTTCAACCGGCTGCACGTGGTTCCGGCCATGAACATTCCCGACGAGGTTCTTATCGAGGCACTCGATCGTCTGGAGCAGGCGCTCTTTGTCGCGGACAAGTTTGTAACCGCCTAACGATGAGCAATATCAGGCCCGGAGGAAGCACATATTGTGTTTCCTCCGGGCCTTTTAGCATTTTCTTCCCTACTAAGACCAGGACCTCAAAGTGATCCCCTCCGAGCTCAACGAGTCCACCGCGTTGCTGCTGAACGCGCACCCGCAAGCTTCCACAGATCAGCAAGCTTGCCAGCAGGCAAGCATTGACCGTTCCGGTTATATCCCGGAAAGCTTTGCCGATGGGGTGATCTTTGCCCAAAGCATCGATGATGTGGTGTTGGCGATGAGTTTGGCTCATGAGCATGGGGTGAAGATTGTTCCGCGTGGGGCTGGCACCGGTCTGGCTGCAGGATCCTGTGCACAAGCCGGCGAGGTGGTGCTCGATTTATCGCGGATGAACCAGATCTTGGACATTGACCCAGTAGAGCAGCTTGCCGCAGTCCAGCCTGGAGTGCTCAATGCTGAAGTAAACCGGGCGGCCGGAGAACATGAATTGTTCTACGCTCCAGACCCAGCAAGTACCGCAATCTGCTCCATTGGCGGAAATATTGCCACAAACGCGGGCGGCATGTGGTGCGCCAAGTATGGGGTGACCCGCGAGTCCGTACTCAGCCTGTTGGTGGTGTTGCCCGATGGCCAGCTATTGCGCACCGGACGTCGCACCATCAAGGGTGTAGCCGGGTATGACATGAACGCCTTGCTCATTGGTTCGGAAGGTACCTTAGGCATCGTGGTGGAAGCGGTACTCCGCTTACGTCCCAAACCCCGGTTCACCTCCACCATGGTTGCCTACTTCGCCGATGAAAACACCGCCGCGCAGGCTGCCTCGGCGGTCATCGCTGCCCGACTACAACCCTCGGTACTCGAACTGATGGACGGCAAATCTCTGCGGGCGATAGATGCAGCGTTGGGGACCGAACATCAACAGCGTGGTGGAGCGTTGTTATTGGCGCAGACCGATGGTTTTGGCGCACAACTGGAGATGCAAGCACTCACCCAAACAATTGCCCCGTTGGCCAGCCATGTTGAACTTGCCGAAAATGAAGAAGAGGCCCACGCCCTGATCGAAGCGAGACGCCAAGCGATCCCAAGCATGGAGTTACTGGGCACGGTATCGATCTGCGATATCGGTGTGCCACGCAATCGTCTTGCCGAAGCATTCGCCGGGTTACAACGTATCGAAGCCGAGCGTGGCGTAGAAATTTTCACGATTGCTCACGCAGCGGACGGAAATCTACACCCAATCATTGTGGTTCCTGAAGGGCAATCCATTACTACGGGGGCCGCGAAACTTGCGTTGGCTGACATGTTCTATCTGGCTAAGGAATTAGGCGGGACGCTCACCGGAGAACACGGAATCGGGTTACTCAAGCAGGACTGGCTCGCCGAGGAAATTGGTGAGACTTCGTTGCAGTTACAGCGACGGCTACGTGCGGTCTTTGACCCTCAAGGAATTCTCAATCCAGGCAAAGCAATCTAACCCCGAGAAATCTAAATTGGTCGTGCGGGCGGCGAATACAAAACGGCCCGCACAATCAGGCATTTGAGACATCAGATAGTGTTTATTTGCTCTAGCTAACTAGCTTTATTCTCGTTAGAATAATGCGATGGATGCCAGTAAATTCGCCGATGTCAACTTCGTGATCCCACTGTTTTATCTGGGCGTTGCAGTGGTTTGCTTGTTGATCTTCATTCCCCTGTTCATCCATGGGATGCTACGTCGGCGAAAGTTCTCCACCCTGGTAGACGGCTACCAAACTTACGCATTACGTTCCTCCATTCGCATTGAGCTGATCGTCGCTGCGCTCGTTGCAGTCCTGACCATCGTGTTCCTCGCCATGGGTATTACCGGTTATTTCGATTCAAGGAATGACTTGGAAGCTAATATTCAGCTTAAATACAATCCCACCCATCTTGAGCTGGGGCCGTGGAATGGTTCATGGGCTACCGCTGACCTCACGCTGCCAGACGGCACGGTCTTTGATGACGTTGAGGTTATGCTCCAAGGCTCTGGAGAACCATTTATCGAAAAGGTTTGGTACCACGAGCGCGACAAACGTAACCAGTAGTATCCCATAACTAGCGAGTATGTAATACTGATCCCCGGATCTAATTTGCGCACCATATGAAGCGCCTACACAAAAGGGGAAAAACACGATGATGGGTATGAATGGTGCACCGGTAGGTGATCCGTTTCAGCCTCACCTGCAATGGGGCCTGAAAGCGTCCTTCGTAGGATATATTTCATCGCTACCCGACGGGCGAATCGAAGCTTCCAATGGTGTCTGGCAAGTTGGAAACAACCTGGCTTTTCCGGTTTCCAACCAAACAGAAGCCCCCGAGGGAGAACTTCATTTTAAGGGCAACGTCTCGTTTGAAGGACACGGCGGGATGATGAAACTGGATCTGATTGAACCGCACATCGAAGAGCATGGTGACAAGATTCTACTCAGCGTCGCAGATCAGTCCGGTACCCGCGCACCGTTGGCCGAACTAACCGAAACCACGGTGTCAAACGCCTTCGGCTTAGTCAAAACCCGCTTTGAAGCACGACTCACCGAGCAAGGCTCGGTTCTGTTTAACGGTCAGTATAAGGCTGGCCAAGAGATGGAACCAGTAGAGATTGTCCTACGTAGCTAATCGCTAGACGTTAAGGACGGGACCGCAACTGTACCTAGTTGCGATCCCGCAATTTTTAACCCATATTAGCCTTTGATTAGCTGTGGCTGTGCCAGCGATTTGAGCTCATCCGGGCCAAATTCCAGCCCATAACCTGATTGTTTAGCCCCACCAAAAAGTGCCGGGACTTCTTGCTTCTACCCTAGTCAGGCGTTTTGGTCCTGTTCCAATGAACGCAGGTAGGCAAGCCCGGGGTGTCCTTCAAGTCCTTGCTGCCCGCGTAACGCCCAGACGGCGGCTACGGCAGCATACAAACCACCGGTACCACCGAGCATCAGTGGCTGTGTATCCGGGAATTGCACGATCATCGTGCCAGTTGTGCTGTCGATATCCATACTGATGGCTCCGCTGAAGTAGAAACTTAACCATGTTCCGTCGTGTCGTCGGCAGAGCACTCGATGGTTCGTTACGACAGCTAACACTTCCTGCTGCTCACGCCACTGTTCTTTCGCCAATGCGTCAGCCTGAGTTCGACGGGCTTTGTTCCCCATCGCCATGGCCAGAACGCCAACGGCAACTAAGGTTGGATGCCCCATCAAGAAGCCAGAACTCTGTGAGTAGGTGACATCTGAACCATAGAATCGGGCGTAGTTGGCATTAGCGGCGCAGAGCGTCTGTTCGCTTTGCCCCATGACGACGTCCCACGGCGGGTTTTGCGGTTTCCAAGTTCCGTCGAAAAGATCACCAGCCAGCTGAGCTGCTGCGACCTGCGCACGCGCGAGCTCTGCCCTTTCGCTGAAGATCACCTTTTCCGATTTTGTATAGCGTCCTTTGGATCGGCAGAATGCCCGCCAGGCAAGACGCATCTTTCCGAACGATGTTATAAAGAAGAAGAGCCCAAAGCCGAAAATGATGAATGACCCGAAAGCCATTCCTGCTAGCTCGGTGTTCTCAATTTTGTTGGTCAGCGAAAAAGCAATGAGCAAGAGAATCCCACTGGCAATGAAGAGAACCAAGGCAACGGCCACTCGGATAATCCACGGTGCATGGCGTTTCCAAGTTGAGAAGTTGTCGTATTCCATTTCCTTGAGCGTTGATAATTTGCCGCGCAAACTGGCCAGCCCTTCTGTAATAAATTGATCTGCCCAACTGGTTTGAATAAGTTTATTCGGGTTACTCTGCGATTTCTTGTTATTGTGCCAATGTTGCACGAAGGTTCTGCGAACCGCCAAGTTGCCTCTCTTCCCGAAAGAACTCGAAGCTCGGCGGACCTGTTCCTCGGTGAACACTTGGCCGATGTACCCCTCGAACAGGACCGTGGCTTGCAGGGCAATGACTTCAGCGTGGTCAAAACCGGCTTCTCGGCGGCGCTCACCGAGGCTGGTTCGAAGCTGTTCAACGGCCAGTACCGCGGGCCAGCAGATGGATGAAGTTGAGGTTGTGCTGCGCGGCTCGATTCCGCCGAGTGCCGGGCCTTCGCTTTCTCTGCCTTCTGATATCAGCTGACTTGACTGTTTTTCTTCCGAAAACGACGTAGGCTCGGTTTATGTCGAGTGCCCACGTATCAAAGATCAGAATTCTGGCTGGGTTGAGCATCGTGTTGATGATTTTGTCATTCATCACGGCGCATTCGTGGTTTTTGCAGATCATCACGTTGGGCTTAGGCGCATCGGCGCTGATATCGGTTTTTGCGCGGTTACGCCATACAAGGCGCACGGATGCCGGCAACCAGTCGCTTCTGCTCCCCGTGATCGCCATCTCCGCGACAGCGGCATTCGTCTTCCGATTCTTCGTCTTATGGGCTTCCTCAAGGCCTACACGGTACGCCGATTACATGCCCGAGGGTGGAGCTCCGGTCACGAATGGAATTGCGCTGAACACCCAGTTCTTCCAGCTGACATCCCTAGGATTGCTTGCACTCTTGCCTGTGATCTACTTCGTCCTGCTGCTGACGACTTTTCGTGGAAACACTGTCACGGACAGGGCGGTTACCGCCAGCTAGTACGACTACCTCTTTTAAAAATTCAGGATTTCCGCGAGAACTCGGAAGCGCGGCGGACCTGTTCCTCGGAGAGCGCTTGGCCGGTGTACTTCTCGAACTGTGCCGCGGCTTGCAGGGCAATGACTTCGGCGCCAGTGATCACTTGCTTGCCGGCGCTACGCGCTACGCGGATCAACGGTGTTTCGCTCGGAAAAGCCACGACATCGAATACGCTTCGGGCTAAGCCTATCTGCTCGGCACTGAATGAGAATTCTTCTGACTGCGCACCGACCATGCCCAGCGGTGTAACATTCACAAGGATCTTGTGTCCCGGGGCAGGGTCGACGCCGGCAAAACCGTAGCCGTATTTATCAGCCAGGGCTTGACCGGAACCTTCATTGCGAGCCAGCACGGTCAGGTCGCGGAAACCCGCTTCGTGGAAGGCCGCAACCACAGCCTTGGCCATTCCGCCGGAGCCACGGACAAGCACACTGCTTCCTGGATCCAGCTGATGGCGTTCGATGAGCGTCGCGATCGCTTCGAAGTCCGTGTTGGAAGCAACCAGTAGCCCACTGGCATTCACGATGGTGTTCACCGAGTCGATTGCTTTGGCCGAAAACTCGATCTCGTCGACCATTGCCATAACATCTTCTTTGAACGGCATGGATACCGAGCAACCGCGGATGCCCAAGGCTCGGACACCAGTAATGGCACCGGCGAGGTCGTCGGTGGAGAAGGCCTTGTAGACGAAGTTCAGCCCGAGTTCTTCATACAAATAATTGTGGAACCGGGTGCCGATGTTAGACGGTCGACCCGATAACGAAATGCATAAGGTCATGTCTTTATTCAAAATAGGCACGCGTTGCCCTCCAAATATTGCTGCCGGTTCACATCCCAATATACGTGGGGATCCGTGGCGCACACTTTCACGAATCGGCATTGGCGGTTATCCTCTTGGGCTATGACCAAGGAACTTGATGACGGCCCGTTCTTCCACGGCACCAAAGCCGAGCTGCAGCTTGGAGGTGCATTGACTGCCGGATTCCCGTCGAATTACCGTCCGGAAATAATCACGAACCGTATCTAATTCACGGCGCTTGTCGATGAAGCAGGGCTGGCGGCTAAAATCGCGGCGTGGACGGTATCGCCCATGTCTACGAGGTAGAAGTAGAACCGACGGGCGCGTATGAAGACGACCCCAACGCGACCGATAAGGATTTCCCGGGCAACACAACTCGCTCCGATCGCAGGATCGCACTGGTACGCGTGATCCGCGAAGTCTATAACTGGACGCGGTTGCGTTCCTAGGCCTTGCAGGCTTGGCGCGAGAGGATTCCAAGAATCAGCGACGGTCCAGGCGCTGAAGTCATTAATTAGGGATTGGGCGTTTGCGGGCGGTGCCGATGCCTTGGACAGCATCGGGCACCGCCCGAAAATCTTCGCGCTCGGCTACGCTCAGCCCTTGATTAGCTGCGGCTGTGCCAGTGATTTGAGCCCATCCAGGCCAAACTCCAGCCCATAACCTGATTGTTTAGCCCCACCAAAAGGAATCCGTGGATCGATAGTTCCGTGCGAATTAATCCACACGGTTCCTGCTTGGATCCGGGCAGCCACCGCGAGAGCCTGCTGTCGGTCCGAGCTCCACACCGACGCACCCAACCCGGTCTCCAACGCATTGGCATGCCCAATAGCCTCTTCGACATCCTTCACCTTGATGATTGGCAAGGCCGGGCCAAACTGTTCCTCGGTCACCAACCGGTTCTGAGGATCTATGTCCGCGATCAACGTAGTTGGGTAGAAATACCCCGGAGCTTGCAGATCTGGGTTCCCGCCGAGCAGCACCTTGGCGCCGGAATCAACCGCGTCTTGGACTAGGTCCGCCACAATGTCGAACTGCGCCTTATTCTGCAGTGGGCCGAGCACGTTATTTTCATCCAGCCCCACGCCCATAGGCATTTTAGCAGCCACGTTGGTGAGCGCTTCGCATACCTGGTCATAGATTGCTTCGGGAACATAGAGCCGTTTGAGTGCCGCGCAGGTCTGGCCGGTATTGATGAAGGCGCCCCAAAACAGGTCTTCTGCGATTGCCTGTGGATCTGCATCTTCCAACACGATTCCTGCGTCGTTTCCGCCTAGTTCCAGGGTCAGTCGCTTGACCGTATCAGCCGAGGAACGAATGATGGCTTTACCCGTTGGGGTGGAACCGGTGAACATGATCTTGCTAATGAGCGGGTGTGAGGAAAGCTTCTCGCCCACGTCGCGTCCTCCGGCGACAATATGCAGCACGCCGGCTGGCAATACTTCATTGAGGATATGACCCAAGGCAAGCACCGACAGTGGGGTGTACTCACTGGGCTTCATCACCACGGTATTTCCCATACGCAACGATGGGGCCAGCTGCCAGATGGAGATCATCATGGGCCAGTTCCACGGACCAATGGCGCCTACTACGCCTAGGGCTCGGTAGTGTTTGGTTGCGTACGTTTCCCCGTCATCGACCACTACTTCTGGTTCGATATCGTAAGCGGTGGCCGCGCGAAGCCAGGCAGCTGCTCCCCCGACCTCAAATCGTGCGTTTGGCCCATTGAGAGGTTTGCCCTGCTCGCGCGACAACAGCTGCGCTAACGCTTCAGCGTTAGCCTCAATATTATCGGCTGCCGAGTTAAGCAAGCGTTTACGTTCTTCATGACCAAGCGCATCCCAAGCAGGTTGGGCCGCGTGGGCGGCGTCAACCGCTGCCTCAAGATCTGAGACACTGCCTTGGGCTACGCGTCCCACCAATTCACCGGTGGCCGGGTCAAGAATTTCTGTGCCACCTGTTGCTGGCTGAATAGCCGTCAATAATTCTTCTGCGTTTGAGTACGACATATGAGAGCTCCTTTAGTGCTGAGAAGTTGAGACGACGGGAAGAATATCTTGATCCGGTTCTGCATTGGGTGTGCGCGAACGCATAAACAACGCCAGCGCCCAACCAATGAGTCCGGGCAGAATCACGATGGCTTGCAGGATGTAACCGAGCATGCCCGGTTCTTCCATTCCAAGCAAGAGATCAAAGTTAACGACAATCTGAGCAAAGACATAGATCAGGGCTATGCCAGATAAGAGTGGGGCAATTACCCGAGTGAATACCGAGTCCTTGGTCCGGTGGCGGATGAAGTAGCCGATCACCGCGAAGGAAGTCAGCGCCATCAGTAGCACCAGTCCGTAGGCGGCAGAGTTCGTCATCCATGTGAACATGGTAAATACGATGTACATCGGATCTTTACCCGTAGAAATCACCGCGAAGACCAGGATCACCACGACGGCCAATAACGACTGCGCCAAGGAACCAGCTACCGGTGCATGTGTGGTCCGTGAGGTACGGGCAAGGAATTTTGGAAGTGCTCCACCGCGTCCCATGGAGTAAAAGTACCGAGCTATGACGTTATGGAATGCCAGCAGCGCGGCAAACAAGCTGGTGATAAACAGGACGTTAGCCAGATCCACAAACCAGGCCGGCGTGTGTGCGCTGAAGAAAACGAACAACAAGTCCGGCCCAAATTCGGCGGTGGATCCCATGACGTTGGATGCCCCTTCTCCTACCGCTACAGCAAAGGCCGAGAACGCATAAAAGCAGGCGATGATGATGATCGCGATCATGGTCGCCCTGCGGGCGGTCCGTTTGGGATCTTTGACCTCTTCGTTGTAGATAGTTCCTGATTCAAACCCCATAAAAGCGGCAATAGTAAAGGCCATAACCGCACCCATTCCGGGAGCCACTGCATCGCCAAGGTTAAACGCGGCTTCGGGCTGGGGAGCCTCCGGCGCCAGGCTGAAAGCCATGATGTTGTAGATGATTACGACCAGAAATTCTGCTGCCACCACGAAGCCCAGAATCTTGACGGAAAAGTCGACTCGGTTCATGCCTAGAAAGCCGACCACGACCCAGGCCACCAACGCCATAACCCACCAAGGGATCGAGGTGCCCATCAACCCATTACTGAAGGAGGACGCGGCAAACCCGAACATGCCATAAATGCCAATCTGCATCAGGTTGTAGCTGACCAGCGCGACCATGGCGGCGCCGACGCCCAGAGCCTTGCCCAAGCCTTCGGCGACATACGCGTAAAAGGCTCCGGCATTTGGGATATGCCGGCTCATCGCAGTGTATCCAACGCTGAACACCAGCAATACAGCTCCAATGAGCAAGAAAGACAAAGGTACTGAGTCCATCCCGGTAACCGCATAGTTCGTTGTCACCCCGCCTGCTACCGCGGTAAGCGGTGCGCTGGCGGCAATGATCATGACGACTAATGCGGGCACCGTCAGTGTGCGTTGTTCCAATCCCATTTGATCCCCCCAATAAGTAAGTATTGTGTTTTCAGGATCTCGTAGCCGCCACGTATTTCCTAGGCCTTGCGTGCACGCCGATTGCCTTCGAGTGCAGATCTTAACTACGGAGCTTAAATGGTCTGACGATATCTTCCGGGGGTCATCCCAAATTCTCGGGAAAACATCCGACTAAAACCTGCAGCGTCACCAATTCCCACACGGGCGCCGATACTTTGCACGGAAAGTTCCTTGAGCATTGGGTCGTTTAGCAGTCCAGAAGCTTCAGTTAGCCGGCGGTGACGGATCAGCGCCGCAACGCTCAGTGGTTCATCGGCGAATAAGGCATGCAAGCTGCGCACCGAAATGAAATGTGCGGCTGCGATGCGCGCTGGGCTTAGTTCCATTTCAGACAGGTGCGCATCTATGTATCTGGTGATGCGTTCGCGCTGATTATTCTTGGTATCCGCATGATTTTCGGTTCCCAAGGCACCGCCTAATGCCGTGGCCAGTAAATCCACGGTGTTGCGAGCCAGTGCAGATCCGCCAAAATCGTCCCACTGCGAGAGGTTCTTCCCTAAATGACTGAGCAATGGGGTGACGGTCCCAGAAAGTGGGTGAGCGCTTTTGAGTGCGACTGCCGTCAGCTGTCCGACCTGTTGCTGGGAGAGCCGAAATTGTTCATGCGGTATCAGGGTGACCATAATCGAGGCTGGTTTTTCAAAGGCCAAGGTATATGGACGCTGAGTGTCGTAAATAGCCAGATCCCCAGGCGATAACAGGGTTTCCCGGCCATCTTGGATCAGCAATCCATGGCCTTGGATCTGATATGAAACTTTGTAGAAAGCGCCGTCTCCACTCGTGGTGAGCTCTTCGGTGCGTCGTACCGCGTGTGGTTTGGCTTGGATGCGCATCAGCCCGATGTCACCAAGCGTGTTGGTGCCAAGAGTGGCAGCAAAATGTCCGGCGGTGACCTGTTCACTGCGCAGTTTAACAAATGCGTCAGAGATGAGCTGCGACCATGCGGTGAACGAGTCCACGTGCTGAAGTTGATACATGCGTTCCCTCTCCGCCCAGGACGATTATGTGCCGAGCATCACGATCGAGGGTACGCCTAGCGGAGGGAAATGTCACTATTTTCTGCACGCGGAGAATTTCCGCTTAGCGCGCCGTCGCGATGTACTGCAGCGTCTCAAGCCGATATTCCAACTGACCCTCAAGGGAGGAGGGAGTGTTGATCGCATTATCGAGCACGCTTCCGGCCTGCGCTCCCATCAAAAAGTTAATCAACGAGTCACGCGCAGCATTCGCTTTCGGGTGTCCGGTGCCGAGTAGCTGTTCTAGCCAGAAATCAAGTAGGGAGCGCCAGCGGTCCATAGTGCCGGCGTTTACCGCCGCCAAGTGCGGGTCCCCCAGCGCTAGATGCCAGAAGTGGACGGCTACGCGGGCCTCATCGCATCGCAGTTCATCTAGTGGGAGCACTTCACGAGCGAAAGCGGCAATCGCTTCTAAAGCGCTCAACCCTGAGGTGGTGCGGGCAATCCGCTTCTCCGTTGACTCGGCGACATAGTTGAAGGTCGCGGCCAGCAAGGAGTCCCGTGTCGGGAAGTAAGGCTTCAGGGCGCCATTGGAATACCCAGCAGCAGCCGCTAGGTCCCGAAGATTAAGTTTCTCAATTCCTTCGCGCGCGATAAATCGCCAGGTGACCTCTACGATCTCACGGCGGCGTTGGTCATGGTCAACAATTTTTGGCATGCCTCAAGCCTAGCCAACATTATTTTTGTTGCATTGATGGGTTGCGTCACATTCCAGTCACGCGTATTCTCTACAAACAGAGAATAATAAATGTTGCAGATCACATTCAAATGCCGAAGGAGTTCGTCATGCCCACCACGACAGCGACCGATTACACCCTGCTTAGCGAAACCGAAATTGGTGCCGCAAAACAGCTTTTGATCGACAATCAACTATTCACCGAGCACACCCGCATTGCGTATTTGGGTCTAGAAGATCCAAGTCATCAGCGTGCAGGTCGGCATATTCGAGTCATGCTTCTAGACAAGATCACCAATTCCCCGAAGGATATCGAGCTGAACCTCAGTGAAAATTCGGTGACTTCGGTTGTTGATTTGGACTCAGCGTTGGCAGGTCAGATGCCGGTGTTGCTCGAAGAGTTCGAAATGGTGGAATCAATTCTTGCTGTCGATCCACAGTGGATAGCCGCCCTCAAAAAGCGTGGCCTCACACCGGATCAAGTACGTGTGGCCCCCTTGTCGGCAGGCGTTTATGCCGAGGAATACCCGGAAGAATCTGGTCGCCGCATCCTACGTGGTCTCGCATTCCGTCAAGACTTCGCCGAAGATTCAGCTTGGGCCCACCCGGTGGACGGGCTGGTCGTTTACATTGACACCATCGCCGGCACCGTCGATCAACTCTTAGATCTGGAGATCGTACCGGTTCCCGAGACCCACGGAAACTATACCGACCCCGAACTGACCGGGCCGCTTCGCACCACGCAGAAACCTATCGAGATCACTCAGCCCGAAGGAGCCAGCTTCACGGTCAGCTCGGGTAACCATGTTGAATGGGAAAAATGGTCACTGGATATCGGCTTCGACATGCGCGAAGGACTAGTACTCTACAACATCGCCTTTAACGACAAGGGCAACGATCGCCGTATCTTGGACCGGGCCTCCATCGCCGAGATGGTAGTTCCTTACGGAGACCCGTCACCTGTGCGCAGCTGGCAGAACTACTTCGATACCGGCGAATACTTGATTGGCCGGTTGGCCAACTCACTAGAGCTCGGTTGTGATTGCCTCGGAGAAATTCACTACATCTCACCGGTAGTCACTGATGCAGACGGAAACGCCCGGACAATCACTAACGGGATCTGCATGCACGAGGAAGACGCCTCGATTCTGTCCAAGCACGCCGATGATTGGTCTGGGGTGAAGTACACCCGTCGCAATCGCCGACTGGTCATCAGCTTCTTCACCACCGTGGGCAACTATGACTACGGTTTTTACTGGTACCTCTACCTCGATGGCACCATCGAATTCGAGGCAAAAGCCACTGGTATCGTCTTCACCTCCGCAATGCGTGACGAGCGTTTTGCTTCGGAAATGGCCCCTGGATTGGGAGCACCCTTCCATCAGCACATCTTCGGCGCTCGTTTGGACTTCGCACTTGATGATGGGCCAAGTCAGGTCATCGAAGAGGAAGCCGTGCGACTCCCAATCAGCAAAGAGAACCCGCGCGGTAACGCATTTAGCCGTTCCCACACGGTGCTTGGCACAGAGAAGCAAGCAGTTCGCGACGCGAATATGCCCGCTGGACGTACTTGGGTGGTCACCAATCCTGAATCAAAGAACTATTTAGGTAAGTCCGTAGGTTACAAGCTTTTGCCACAGGGACTGCCAACCTTGCTCGCCGCTGAAGGATCTTCGATACATCAACGCGCAGAATTCGCGTCCAAAGCATTATGGGTGACCAAACGCAATCCGGCGCAGCGCTACCCAACCGGGGACTTCGTCAATCAAAACCCCGGTGTGGAAGGTATCGGTTCGTGGATTGAAGACGATAAGAATATTGATCGTGAAGAGATTAGCTTGTGGCACACCTTCGCGTTGACACATTTCCCCCGCACCGAAGACTGGCCCATCATGCCGGTAGACACTGTCGGCTTCAAGATCCGCCCGGAGGGATTCTTTGACCGCTCACCCGCACTGGATGTTCCGGAACCCTCCAAGCACGGTTGCTGCTCCACCGAGGCGGAGTCTTCCGGTGGATGCTGCTCCGCTCAGGGATAAATCTCAGAGCTTCAGCACGAAGGTCCTGCTAATCGCAACGTGCTTGCTGGCCGCCGCGCACCTGGGGTTACTGGTCATGGCACCACATGGGTTGGGCTGGAGTTTGCTCATCCTGGTGATGACATTCTGGTGCCTAAAATGCGCTCGCGGCGTCCTCCAAGGCGAGTCTGTACAGGCATTAATGCTGATGAGTGCGCTGATGGCATTGATGCACATCATCATGGTCCTAGGGCTTCCCGGAGCAGTGGCTCATCATTCGACATCCTCAGCCTCTCACCACTCAGCGCAAGCGATCCCCATGCTTGCGGTTGGTGTTAGCGAGCTCGTACTCACGTTCTTTGCAGCGACCATCCTCAACCGTTCGCGAATACGAAGCTCGGACCTACTGGATGCGAGGTAGAAATTTTGTGTGGCCCAGATTACTTCTGGGCCACACGCGTTTGACCGTTCCAACAGACACATAGGCATCTCAAAATATCTCTTGACCTACCTCACAATCCGGGCTTAGATAAGTAATGAATGACGTTCACTACGAGGCAAGTACTTCCGAGAAGAGGGATATCCGTGGCCAGCCACTGGCTATCGAATCATGCCCCGGTACGCTTCACTTCCCGGCACGGTGCTATTCATGGACAACGAGCTACGCAAGTTCCTGCGTTTCTCAAGACCCAAATCCCCGTCGTCGCCTTGTGCCCATTAGTCGTTCCACTGACGTTACCGGCCTAACTATTTTCCGCTCGTAACAAGCTGAGGAACACTAATGAGAAACCCCAAAACTTTGACATTCGACCGGCATGAAGCCAATGCATCGCCCGAGCACATCAAGAAATCGCTAGAAAGCGCGAAGCACGGTTCCTACTGGCTGGATCATGCACAACGCCCCGAAGCGACCTCCGCTTTGGAATCAAACACCGAGGCAGATCTGCTCGTCATCGGCGGGGGTTACACCGGCCTGTGGACCGCGCTACAAGCCAAAGAGAGAGATCCACATCGTGATGTAGTACTCATCGAGTCCCACCGCATCGGATGGGCCGCTTCAGGACGAAACGGTGGATTTTGTGAAGCCTCGTTGGTTCATGGGGAGGCTAATGGCGCAAACCACCTACCGAAAGAAAACGAACTACTTGGCCAGCTTGGGACCCAAAACCTCGATGAA
Source organism: Glutamicibacter ardleyensis (assembly GCF_014644555.1). Classification (GTDB taxonomy): domain Bacteria; phylum Actinomycetota; class Actinomycetes; order Actinomycetales; family Micrococcaceae; genus Glutamicibacter; species Glutamicibacter bergerei. The sequence continues at coordinate 77,047 of NZ_BMKX01000001.1, forward strand.
TTCCAAGCCACCGTAGAACGTTACAACATGGACGTGGACTTCACCCGTGCCGGTGTACTTGAGGTAGCCACCGAGCCGCATCAGGTTTCTTGGGTCGCTGAAGCCGCAGAATCGGACGGGATCGAATTCCTCGATGCCGTTGCAGTGAAGAAGCTGATCAACTCCCCCGATTTTCTGGCCGGCTCGCTAGACCGAAAATCCACCGCGTTGGTTCACCCGGCAAAGCTTGCTTGGGAGTTAGCTAGAGTTTGCCGCGAACTGGGAGTGCGGATCTACGAGCACACCCGAGCGACCGAGCTAAGAGATACAGGTACCCACGTCCGGGTTCTGACTGAGGCCGGGCAAATCACTGCGGAACGCATCGCCTTAGCCACCAATGTTTTCCCCTCACTGCTCAAACGTCACCATGCGAGGGTGATCCCCGTATATGACTATGCGCTGATGACCGAACCACTGACCGAAGAACAACAGCAAGCTTTAGGCTGGGCCGAGCCCGTAGGTCTGGCAGATCTAAACAATCGATTCCACTACGCCCGCCCCACCATTGATTCGCAAGGAAAAACCCGGATCCTCTACGGAGGCTACGATGCTGTGTATCATTTTGGCGGCCGGATCCGTTCGAGCTATGACAGTAGCCCTGCCACCTTCGAGAAGTTAGCGGCCCACTTTTTCGGTAGTTTTCCGCAACTCAAAGATGTGAAGTTTTCTCATGCCTGGGGCGGCGCTATAGATACCTGCTCACGCTTCTTCTCCTTCTTTGATCTGACTCACGGAGGAAAAGTTGCGTATTGTGCTGGGTTTACCGGCCTTGGCGTTGGAGCCACTAGGTTCGGCGCCAAAGTCATGTTGGACCTGCTCTCAGGAGCTAAGACTGAACTGACCGAGTTGGAAATGGTCCGTACGAAACCATTGCCATTCCCACCGGAACCAGCGGCCTACGTGGGGGTTCAATTAATGACCAACCAGCTGATCAGGGCAGATCATAACGAAGGTAAACGTCCGGTCTTTTTAAAGGTCATGGACAAGATTGGCATGGGATTTGATTCCTAATGACTGATTCGCACAAACCGCAGGCATTACTTGTTGATGCCAATACTTTCGAGTTGGATTCCACTGCCGTCGCATCATCACAACAGCTTGGTTCAGTGCAGACCAGCTCCGGGTTCTATGCGGTCGGTGAGCTAGACGAAACAGAAGTAGGCATCTGGGAGATGTCTATCGGTGCCATAAAAGATCTCGAATCCGATGAGTTCTTTGTGGTGCTCAGCGGGGCCGGAATTGTAGAGATCCTTCCGGTTGACGGCTTTCGCTCCCAACATCTCGAACTATTTCCCGGCGCACTAATCCGGTTGTATTCGGGGATGCACACCGAATGGCGAGTCACCCAGAAAATTCGCAAAGTTTATCTCAGTCGGTAATGGCGCTCACTACATTTTAAGGAACGGTAGAACATGTCAGGCTTCAAATTTTCGCACGGACACCAGTTCATTAACGGCTCCTGGCTACGCGGTACCGGTGAGGTGCTCAGCAGAATCAATCCTGCCACCGGCGAACTACTCGAAGAGATCGATACCGCTAGCCCCGAAGAAGTTGACCAAGCGGTCCACGCGGCAACGCAAGCATTTATTACCTGGTCCGCTATCACCCCTGCCGAACGCTCGAATCATCTCTTAGCGTTAGCTCGTGAGCTGCAAAACCAAGCACAGGTCTTAGCGGAGGTGGAAACCTCGCAGACCGGTAAGAGCATGCGAATGTCTACCGAATTTGATGTCCCCGGTTCGATAGACAACGTGAACTTTTTTGCCGGGGCTGCCCGCCACCTCCAAGGACTGGCTTCCGGTGATTACGCAGGTAATAGCACCTCCATGATTCGTCGGGAGCCACTAGGTGTGGTGGGCTCCGTTGCTCCATGGAATTACCCGCTGCAAATGGCCGCCTGGAAAATCCTGCCGGCCATCGCCGCAGGAAACACCATTGTGCTCAAACCCAGCGAGCTGACCCCGGGGACAAGTCTGCTCTTCGCGCTCGCTGCTAAGACCGCTGGATTGCCAGATGGAGTAGTCAACGTCGTGGTGGGAAGTGGAAGCACCGTAGGCCAGGCATTGGTAAGGCACCAGCTGGTGAAGATGACCTCATTTACCGGCTCCACACAGGTCGGTTTGAAGATCATGTCTATGGCCGCGGAGACTGGCAAACGAGTGCACCTAGAGCTTGGTGGCAAAGCTCCCTTTGTGGTGTTTGATGACGCAGATATTGAAGCAGCTGCCCATGGTGCGGTGGCCGGCTCAACAATCAACGCGGGGCAGGACTGCACGGCAGCTACCCGCGCCTATGTTCACTCCTCGGTTTTTGAGAAGTTCACCGGACGCGTGGCTCAGTTGATGAGCCAGATGGTGGTTGGTGATCCGACAGACCCAAATACCGACATGGGAGCGCTTATTAGCGAGGCCCATGTGGAGAAGGTTTCTTCGATGGTGGCACGCGCGGTGGATGCCGGAGCCACGGTATTGTCCGGCGGCACAAAACTAGATGGTCCAGGTAATTTTTACCGACCAACTTTGCTGGTCAATGCCACGCAAGATTCAGAAATCGTACAGCAGGAGGTCTTCGGTCCGGTGCTGGTCGCCTTACCGTTTGAAACCGATGATGAAGCTATCAAGCTGGCTAACGATACACCGTACGGTTTAGCCGCGAGTGCGTGGACCAAAGACATCAACCGGGCCATGCGTGCGAGCGCGCAAATTCAGGCCGGCTGCGTGTGGATCAACGAGCACATCATCATTGTTTCGGAAATGCCCCATGGTGGTTACAAAGCTTCCGGAATGGGCAAAGACATGAGCCAGTACTCATTTGATGAGTACACGAACGTGAAACATGTATTGATCTCGCACGATACCGCTGCTCACCGAGACTGGCAGAACACCGTATTTCTCCAGCGTTAAACGGATTCCAACAGCTGGCCCAGTTTTTTGGTTGCCTGACCGGGTGAGGTCGTGGCGAAGAAATATTGGGCCAGCTGTTTCTGCCGGCCCGGTACCCCTCCCTCAGCTAGTTCTGCCACACGCTGAGCCAGCCCATTAGGGGACTCCAAAAGTTGTTCATGTGGCAGGCGTTCGCGAAGTTGCGAGGGACGATGGCCAGTGAGGAAAAGCGGAACGTTGAGCGCGACCGCGTCGTAGGCCATCGCGGAGGTATCGCAGATTGCAACGTCGGCCCAGACCAAGGATTGGCCCGCATCAGCTATTGGATCTAGTTGAGCTGCGAAACGGGCGCGTAGCGCGGTAATTTCTTTTTTCATCTCTGCTGAATGATCACCGGTTTTCGGGTGCGGGCGGAAGTGCACCTCAAACCTGTTGTCCCCCTCGAACTGGGCCAAAATACTCTCACCCATCTTCATCACCGATGAATAATCCATGGTGGCAGAGTCACCCTCCCATGTTGGAGCATAGAGCACCCTGGTTTGGGTTGCGGGCAGTTCGGGGGTGAGCGCGTCCAACTGCGGGCGCCCAATCTGCACTAGGTGTTTGGTATCGAAGCGAGCTATGGATTCAGAAATTCGTTCCACCGCCGCCGGCCCTGCCACGCAGGCATAATCATAGGCTTTGAGCTGGTTCGAGACCATTGAGGCCTTTTCGCTCTCGCCATGATTTAAGTGAATATGCGCTGGTCCGTTGAAGCGCAGCATGGTGAAGTTACGTTGTGAATTATTCACATAGCTGATGCTTCGTGTGCCGAGCTTGGTTAGCAGCGTCTCGATTTGTTCGATGGAACGAGTGAAAAATACCGGAAGCTTGCTGGCCTTTAATAGTTCACGGGCCGACAAGGCATCCATTACCACCACGCCTACCGAATGACCTTGCGCGGCTAGTCTTTCGAAGGTCTCAAGCCAGACCCCTAGTTGGTAAAACTGTGCGGGCGCTTCGGCGAAAAATAAGACATGCTCCGCCGCAGTCAGTTCTTGGCCCGCCTCGGTGATCTGCGAACGCACCGCGCGCTCCGCGAATATTGATCTGGCGCGACCAGCAACTTGATTGACTTGAGTGGTAATCGAAGACATACCTTCAGTCTACGTAGTGATTACCCGTTGATCGCGGAGGACAAAGCATCAATATTTTTCTTCATCCACACAAGGTAATTTGAGTCATCGGTGATTGTTTCGCGGAAGTCCACCACGGGGACTTGACCGGTCTCAGCGTTTGAACGTAAGGAGGCGGTCTCCGCCCCTTCGGTCTGCACGTTGTAGGCAAGAACGCCAATCTTGCCCGCCTTCAACGAATCGCTGAGCTCCTTGAGCGACAGCGGAGCAATTCCTGCGCCGCCTTCAACTGCTTCACTGAGTCCGGCAGGGGTCTTATTTTTCATTCCAGCATCTTCAAGCAGGTGGAATGGGACCGGTTCGGTCATCGCGTAGGTGCGTCCGGCAAGCTTCGCAGCCGTGAGCTGCTCACGTAGATCCTTGATTCCTTGAACAAAAGTATTGGCATTCGCTTCATAGTCGCTCGCGCCGTCTGGGTCGACATGTCCCAGCTCTGTGGCAAGTTCGGTAGCTAGTGCCTGCATTGAGTCCAAGTCGTACCAGATATGTTCGTTGTATTCCGCGTGGTCATGGCCCGCATGTTCATCCGCCGCGTGCTCATCTGCAGAGTGCTCGTCCGTCGCGTGTTCATCATGCGCCGACTCATCGCCGTACTCCTTGGCCACCGGGGAAGAATCCACCGCATGGATCAGATGGACTTGGTCCGCTTTATCTGCAGGAAGCGAGCTGACCAGGGAGTCCATGAACTGGTCATACCCTCCGCCGTTGGCCAGCACCACTGACGCTTTGGAGACGGTGAGTTTGTCTCTGGCGGTTGGTTCATACGAGTGCGGATCCTGAGCTGGAGAGGTGATGATTTCGGTAACCGCAACGTGTTCGCCTCCAATCTCGCGAGCAATCTGCCCGTAGACGTTTGTCGTGGCCACTAACTCTATTTTCCCGTTAGCCGAGGCTTCGCCCGAACTTGATGTTCCCGAAGCATCATCAGTGGCGCATCCGGCCAGAAGCAGCCCGGCAAGCGGGATCGCTACGATTGAGGTAAATAATCCACGTTTTTTCATCTATTAGTCTCCATTCACACAGCACGCTATTGAGAACTATTCTACATTAGTTTTGAGAATCATTCGCACTTAGCTTTGCTCGGCGCCCTGACGACACACTGGCTTTCCCGTGAGCGCCACCCGTGCCAGTCGCCTTGACGACTACTACGGCGATGGCTGTAGTCACCGGAATCGCAAGTACCAAGCCAATGGAACCAATAAGAATTCGAATCACTTCTTCTGCCATTGAACCAGAGCTCAAAGTAGTGCCAAAGCTCTGGTCGCTGAGTGCCGCAATCGCGAGAATTGGAAGGGCCGCGCCGGCATAGGCGAAGGCAATTGTGTAAACGGTCGAGGCAATATGATCGCGCCCGATGCGCATCCCCTTGAAGAATAGTTCCCTGGCGGTGGCATGTGGCGCGGTCTCAGCCAGCTCCCATACGGTGGCCGACTGGGTGATGGTCACATCATTGAGCACGCCCATACCACCGACCAGCAAGCCGCAAATGAGTAAGCCAGGTAGGGAAATCTGGGGTACCACCGTGGACAGCGTCATCGCGTGTTCATCGTTCGCGCCCGTTAGCGCTGCGGCATCTGTCAGCCACACCGCAAGTCCAGCTGTCACCGCCAAACCAAAGAGTGTGCCCAATAGCGCTGTCGAAGTTTTTGCGTTAAGTCCATGAGCAAAATACAACGCCACAAACATAATCGCTGTAGACCCGGTCAGTGCGATCAGTACAGGATTTCCGCCCTCCAACAGGGCAGGCACCATGAAGATGATCATGAACGCGATTCCGCCCACAAGCCCAATAACCGCACGCGCCCCGCGCCACCCGGCCACCAGCACCACGACCAGTCCATAAGCCACGGCTAACAGTGACATCGGTAAGGTGCGGACAAAATCCACGAAAACATAGGGGCTGCCGCTATCAGATCCCACCGCAGAAAGATCTAGATATCGAATTTGATCTCCCGGCCGGGCCTCGCGAGAGTGCAACTGTTCGGGCGGAATCTCTAGCGCAATTTCGGCTCCGCCACTATCGGGCATCAGGTAGGTGACATTGCATTCCAGTGTTTTACCGCCAACTTCTTCAAGTCCCATACTTGAAGGGCAATCCTGAATTAATGACCTTGTCACCGTGCCCACCTGCATACTTGCGCCACCGGTAGTATCCATCGCCCCGTCCAAGGCAAAACGGTCATAGTTGCCTTGCGGCCACAGCGCAATCACCATAATTAGGGCCAACGCACCCACCGGGGCTAACAATGCCCACAAAATAATTGATGCTCGGCGTCTCCTCGCAGGATCTTGCAGAATCGGCTGATCGTGATTGTGACTGTGGCCCACGGTCGGTGCACTCCTCAAAGGATTAATCAAAACTCGTCGCGCCCAAGTCTAGTCAGCGAAACTGAACTCGTTATCAGGAACACCCCCCAAAGGATGACTCAACAAATCCTCCGCAAGGCTCATGCCTATTTGCCCTCTTCGGGGCGAAGATTGTTCTATGAGCTTGTCTGAGAACCACGGGACTTCACCGAGCAATATTAACACCGAAGAACCTAAGTATGAATATCATCGGCTGATGCGCCGCAATTCCGAGTATGCCTGGTGGCGCCCCCTGGCCCTACTCGGAACGGCCGTAGGCTTTTATGTGGTGTTGACCGTCATCTTGCTCGTTGGGCTCCTGATCGTGCTCTTTAGCAGCTTGGGCAGCCAGCTTGATGATCCGAACAATCAGATCATGCTTGCTTTTGAAGCAATGAACATGGCAGACCCCTTTGTCTTCTTGTTCACCATGCTCTCGCTGATAGCTCTCATACCGGTTGCTTACCTCGCATACTTATTCCTCGGCCCCAGACCGGTGGGATTACTTTTCTCGGTAACCGGAAAGATGCGCTGGCGCTGGTTGGGACTGTGCACGGGCATCTGTCTGGTGCTCTATGCCCTCTATTTCGGGATCAGCCTTGGACTAGAAGCCACCGGAGCAGTAGCCTCAGCACAAATTCCGCCAGAGAACATTCCGGCTAATCCCTTGTTCTTCGCCCTACTGGTCCTATTGTTGGTGCCATTCCAAGCGGCTGCCGAAGAGCTAGTCTTCCGTGGCCTGCTCATGCAAACTCTTGGTAGCTGGCTCAAGCATCCATTGTTCGCGATTTTGCTCCCGGTTCCACTGTTTACCGCAGGACACCTCTACGATATTTATGGCCTACTAGACGTTGCTTTCTTTGCCATAGTCGCCGGTTACCTCACCTGGCGCACCGGCGGTCTCGAAGCGGCGATTGCCGTGCACGTCATCAACAACGTGGGACTATTTTTGCTCGGCGCCGCGGGTTCAATTGATATTAATTCCTCGGAGTCTTCCCTTTCGAGTCTGCTGACCTCGGTCGCATTTACCACGCTAGTGGCCTACGTTCTGCTCCAGGTGGCTAAGCGTTATGCGTTGCAGCGCACCGCCGGTCCCGAACCTAGGCGCCAAGCCCCACAGCTCTTGCAACCATGGCCGATTCACTATCCTGCTGGCACGCCAACGCAGGCGTACTGGGCTCCTCCGGCCACCGAGCAAGAGGCAGCTTACCCGGATCAGTACCCGCAACAGCTTCCCTCTTCTGCAGAGGGCACCACCGAGGACGAGATCAACGGTCCTCCTCCCCCAGCCCGTTAGCTTTAGCGCAGACAGAGAAAAGCGTCGCCGGTGAGATTTTTAGATTCTCACCGGCGACGCTTTTTTGATCTTTTAGGTTTTAGCCCAACGCAATAACGCCACGATTCCTGCGTCCGCTGGCAAGATGGAGTCCGGAACGTAGCGGATCGTCGCATCGGTCAAGGCTGTAGCCCGAAGCAGAACCTCCGGTGCTGGCCATTGGCCAATCACCAAGTCCGCATGATCATCTCCTTCTTCATGCGCCACCCATGGTTCTCCCGACAGGGCTCGTAAGGTGTGTTCGTCTTGATACTGACCTACCAAAACAACTTCAGCCTGCGCAGATTGCAAGGCCGAAACCACTTCGGCAAGACCCACAGCCAGCTGAGCCCGGCCATTGCCAGTTTGTGCCGATACGCGCTGCTCCAGCTCTGCGACTGCCGCGTCATGGGTTTCGGAAATCAACCGTGAAATTGATTCATCAACCTGCTTGGAATCAGCGCCCCCGGTTCGCGTATGCGAATCGAGAACTACGACATAGGGTTTCAACGCCCCCGGAAGCATCCCAGCAATCGTTTCACGCGATTTCACATCGCCCGAAAGCACGATCAGCCGAACAAAGGTGTCCTTAGCCATTTCGGCGATGAGCTCGGCGACTTCTTCGGCATTTCGCCGAGCCATCTCATCTGCTGCGGACTGATTTTTTGGCTGATCATATTCGCTAGGTACCTTACGTGCCCGGTGAATCTCTTCGGGTAATCCAACAACCCCACGGCTAGCTACACGTTCTGGCGAGGCGGTGTTATATAGATGAACTTCTCCCCCGTCACGTCCGGCCTCGGCCACGAAGTAGGAGAAAGCTCCCCCTCGAGCTCTGGCAAGCGCAGTGAAATTCGGGAATGGCCCCACGTCCACGGCGGCGGAATCGACTTTTAGCCCCGGAATGAGTTCGTTGAGTACCACCGCCCCATCGTGAACTGCCACGAAGCGAGCTACCGGCGCACGAAGCCCTTTAGTGGCTTCTATGGCATTGGTGAGTGCCTCAATGTCGGCGGCACCGGCCTGCTGGCTCTTCAGTAGTTTAGCTACTTCCCCCGGCAGCCGGTCGGCTGCTTCGTGCGCTGCGGTGGTTCCGAGCGATGCATCCACCAAGGCGGTGCACCATGAACCAGTTTTCCGATAGAGCGAAGCGTCGATTCCATTAGAATCCGCGCGTAGTGCCATGCTGACTCCCTTCCGCACGCGACTCCTGGTCGCGGTGCGACTAGATCCGTGTGACTAACGTAACATCGCACGTCGATAGCGGGAAGAGCAAAGCACAAAGATCCCACGTGTTAACCCAAAATCGTTACCCGACCTAGGTTTATTACCAGCGACCGCGCCAGTACTGAGGTGGGTGAGATTTTTGTGCGCCAAGCTGCTCAGCCGCACGATTTGGCCACTGCGGATCGCCCAGTGCGGCGCGTCCCACGCTGACACCGTCAGCCTGGCCGGTCACCAAGATGTGTTCGGCTTGGACCGCATCGGTGATGACTCCCACAGCCGTCACAAAAGCGTCTTCCGGCAACGCTTGCTTCACTGCTTGAGCAAGCGGGACCTGGTAGCCGGGGCCGGTAGGGCCGTGGAAAGCCCCGATTCCGGCACTGGACAGATCAAATGCTCGCACACCGTATTCGTAGAGTTCGGTGGCAATTTTCACGGTGTCCGCGATGCGCCAACCACCGTCAACCCAGTCTTCACCGGAGAAGCGGATGCCTAAAGCTTTGTGCTCTGGCCAAACCTTGACGATGGCCTGCACGACTTCGCGCAAATAGCGAGTGCGATTTTCAAAGCTGCCACCGTACTGGTCGGTGCGCTTATTGGACAGTGGTGAGAGGAACTGGTGAATCAGGTAACCATGTGCGGCGTGAATCTGAATCAGGTCAAATCCTGCAGCGTCTGCACGCTTGGCAGCCTCGGACCAATCTTGAACGGAACTGGCGATCTGTTCGACAGTCATCTCGGTGCCCGGATTTAGCCCGTACAGATCCTCGGCGCTGGACGTGAAGGTTTCCCAGCCGCCATCTTCTGCACTGAGACTGCCGACCTTGCCCTGATCTTCGAGTTCTTTCAACCAGCCATAGGTTGAAGCTTTAACTCCGGCGTGAGCCAACTGGACGCCAGCTGCGGCTCCGTGGGAACGGATGTACTCGGTGATTGGCTTCCACGCTTCAACCTGCTGGTCATTCCACAGTCCGGCGTCTCGATCCGAGATGCGTCCTTCGGCGGCTACCGCGGTAGCTTCGGCGATCACCAGTGAAAAACCGCCGTGAGCCATAGATCCAAGATGCGCCAATTGCCACGTAGTGGGTACACCATCTTGCTTATCGATCACGTATTGGCACATGGGAGGCAGGACCACGCGGTTGCGTAGTGTTAGTCCCTTTCCGGCCTTCGTTGGGATAGTGACTGGGGTAAAAAGTTTGCTTTCAGGCATGCCTAGTGTGACGTTTCAGTTCAAGTAATTATTCCTTGATAACCAGCTTAGTGAGCTAGGTATCAGTGTCCTAGAACAGCCACTGCCACGGAGAAGTACACGATCAGACCGGCAGCATCGACAAAGGTGGAGATAAATGGGTTGGAAAATACCGCGGGATCAACTTTTAGCCATTTGCCAATAATTGGCATCACTCCACCGACTCCGGCCGCGATAGTACACAGGGCCACCAGTGTGATCCCAATGATCATCGCGATGGACCATTCGAAGATGAATCCGGCTACGCCGAAACCAATAGTTCCCAAACTCAATCCGAGCATCAGTCCCACACCAAGTTCACGCAGCAAGACCCTCCCAAGGTCCCCCACCCTCACATCGCCCATCGCCAGCGCCCGAGTGACTGTCGTAGCCGCCTGGTTTCCGGTATTTCCTCCGATACCTACCATCAACGGGATGAACAAGCTCAGGGTAACCATTGATTCGAGAGTTTCTTCGAAATTCGAAAGTACCTGCACGGTGAGCGTCGCACCGACGGCAAGGACCAACAACCAGACGATCCTGCTTCTGACGAGAGAACCAATCGTGGTGCTCAAGTAAGGTCGTCTTAATGGTTCGGCACCCGAACTACGAGCAGCTCGTTGTTCATCGGAATTGGTTAGCACCGAGACCGCATCAGAATGACTGAACACGCCCACCACACGACGCTCAGAATCTACCACCGGGGTCAGTAATTCTTGGCTCAATACCACCTGACGGGCAGCTTCCAGCACTGGTTCTTCGGCACTAACGCCATCGCCAGGGGTCAGCAGCTCCGAGATTAGTTGCTCTTCCTTTGCTGCCAAGAGATCACGCAATGAAACGACGCCACGTAGCCTACGTGTCGAATCGGTGACTACGAGGGTATAAACGCTTTCTGCGGTCTCAAGTTTGGCGCGCACTCGTTGCATGCTTTCGCGCACGGTCAGCTCTGGGTGGGTGATGACAAAGTATGGATTCATCAGATGGCCCACGACTCCGGCACGGTACCCCAGCAACACATTGACCTCGTCTCGCTGTGCTGAGTCCAGCCCTTGCAGCAGCGTTGCCGCTAGATGGGCAGGCAACTCATCGAGGAGCGCCACGCGATCATCGGCAGCCATGACTGCGAAGGTTTCGCTGACCGTATCGTGTTGCAAGCCGCTGATAAGTTCGGCTTGCAGGGCCGGCTCTAAGCGTGCAAAGACCGCCAGCGCCTGTTCTTTAGCTAGCAGTCGATAAGCGATGGCCATTTCTTTGGCCGAGAGCCGATGAAGTTGTTGCAGGGTTTGTGGCAAGTTCAGCTCACGCAGGAGCGCAGCGAGTTCTTTGAAATCTTGTGATTCTAAAAGATCTTGAATCTGCGAGGAAATGGTCGAGAAGTCTACTTGAATTGAAGAGCGCATAAGGATCAGTCCAAACGGTGTTTAGACGCGTCATTCCGGGAAATAATACGAAGCACAATTGAATCGCCACCCGGAAAACAAAGGGGTGACAAGTCATTCGGTCTTCGCGCGACGAATGAAGCGAAACGAAAAGGAATCGAAGCGCGATACCCCACCGTTTAACCCAGCACTTAGGCTCAGCTTAAAGAAGGAAAAAGGGAGGTCGCGTGTACATAGATCGACTAGAACCATCGTCCATGCAGCTCACCTCCTTGAATAGGTCCGGGCTTACGCCCGAGAAACACCTTGCTTCATTTCTATCACCTTCCGCACCCATAAAGGACATCAGCACGACAAGATCACATCCGCCAACGCAAAGAGCGTGCGGTGACCAGCAGTCACCACACGCTCTTTGCAACCTATCGAATTAGCATTCGACAACGTTGACGGCTAAACCGCCCATCGCAGTTTCCTTATACTTATCGCTCATATCCTTGCCAGTTTCACGCATGGTGATGATAACTTCGTCCAGGGTAACGTGGTGCTCGCCGTCTCCCATCAACGCCATTTTTGCGGCGTTCACGGCCTTAGAAGCTGCAATCGCGTTACGCTCGATGCACGGGATCTGCACTAGACCTCCAATGGGGTCACAGGTCAGTCCAAGATTATGCTCCATGGCGATCTCTGCGGCATTCTCTACTTGAGCTGTAGTACCGCCGAGGATTTCGGCGAGGCCACCGGCCGCCATCGATGAGGCAGAACCAACTTCACCCTGACAACCAACCTCGGCACCCGAAATCGAAGCCTGCTCCTTGTACAACACACCTACGGCGCCAGCAGTGAGTAGGAAGCGCACTACAGCGTCATCCTTTTCCTCTTCGTTCCAGTATTTAGCGCCCGGGGCGTAATGGGTTGCATAGAAGAGTACTGCTGGGATGATGCCGGCAGCACCGTTGGTTGGTGCGGTGACAACTCGCCCGCCCGAAGCGTTTTCTTCATTGACTGCCAGTGCCACCAGGTTGATCCATTCCTGCCAGAACACCGGATCACGGTCTTTATCTTCCTTGCGTAAACGCTCATGCCACTCTGGGGCACGGCGACGAACCTTGAGTCCTCCGGGAAGCACGCCGGTACGTTCCAAGGAGGCGTCTTTGCACTCCTCCATGACCTTGTAAATATGAACCAGACCCGAACGAATTTCTTCGCGAGTACGGTAGGTCTCTTCGTTGGCCATCATGATCTCGGCAATTGACTTGCCAGAATTCTTTGAGTGTTCCAGTAATCGTGCAGCGGTAGTGAACGGGTACGGTTGCTGCTTGACCTTTTCTTCGAGGTTTTTTTCAAGGCGTTCTTCGGCGCCTTCGCGCACAATAAATCCGCCACCGACAGAGAAGAACGTTTCGTTCAGTAGTTCTTCGCCCGCTGCATCAAGAGCAATGAACTTTACGCCGTTGGTATGGCGCGGCAAGACCGTCAACGGGTGCTGAATCATGTCGTTGACGGTGTAGTTCAGGTCCTTGCGAGCATCCATTTGGGACGCAAAGCGAAGTACGCCGCTTTGTTCCATCTGTGCCAAGCGCTCATCAACCTGGGCTGGCAGAATATTTTCTGGCTCGTACCCTTCGAGTCCAAGCATGATTGCGGTGAAGGTTCCGTGACCCCGGCCGGTCGCTGCGAGCGAACCGTAAACATCAATGCGCAGGGAGGTGAGGGCTTCAAGCTGGCCTTCACGAATCACCTGGGCCACGAATGCGTGCGCCGCACGCATTGGTCCCACGGTGTGGCTGGAAGATGGTCCAATACCAACCGAGAACAAATCAAATACGCTGACCGCCATGACGGGTCACTTCCTTAGAACAGAGAGAATTCGGTACTGCAAGCACCAAATAATTGTGTGGTGGGGTAGAAATTTGTGGTTCGTCCCCGTGCCTCGCATTTTCTGTGGGTGCCAGATGCGAGAGAGACAAAGGGCCCGGAACGCGATGTATCCGCTTTCCGGGCCCCTCCTTCAATCAGAAGCTGTTACTCGGAAACCTTTTTAAGTTCCGGGTACAGTGGATGAGCCTCGGCGAGCTTTAGCACTCGTTCCTTAAGCTCTGGCAAGACAGCAGTATTGCCATCAACACCAGCAATCAAAGCCTGCGCAATAATCTCCGCAACCTCAACAAAAGCAGCCTCAGAAAAACCACGAGTCGCCAACGCAGGAGTACCAATACGCAGGCCGGAAGTGACCATTGGCGGGCGTGGGTCAAACGGAACCGAGTTACGGTTCACGGTGATTTCCACCTGTGCCAAGAGGTCTTCGCCCTGCTGACCGTCCAGCTCGCTGTTACGCAAGTCAACGAGTACCAAGTGAACATCGGTGCCACCGGTCAACACGCTGATACCCTTGGCAACAACGTCTTCCTGGGTCAGACGTTCAGCCAAGATGCGTGCACCAGCCAAGGTGCGCTCCTGGCGCTCCTTGAACTCTGGCGTCCCAGCAATCTTGAAGGCTACCGCCTTACCAGCAATCACATGCTCCAACGGACCACCCTGCTGACCAGGGAACACCGCCGAATTCAACTTCTTCGCAATATCCGCATCATTCGACAAAATAATGCCACCACGTGGACCCGCAAGGGTCTTGTGGGTCGTCGACGTCACCACATGCGCATGCGGAACCGGAGAAGGATGCAACCCTGCAGCGACCAGGCCAGCAAAGTGCGCCATATCAACGAACAAGTACGCGCCAACCTTGTCAGCGATCTCGCGGAACCGAGCGAAGTTCAACTGACGAGGATACGCAGACCAACCAGCAATAATCATCTTCGGCTGGTGCTCCACGGCAAGGCGCTCCACCTCATCCATGTCCACCTCGTAAGTCGTCTCATCCACACCGTAAGGAACGATGTTGAACAAACGACCCGAGAAGTTGATCTTCATCCCGTGAGTCAGGTGACCGCCGTGAGCCAGGTTCAAACCCATCACGGTATCGCCCGGGCGAACCAACGCGTGGAACACCGACGCGTTAGCCTGCGCACCAGAGTGCGGCTGCACGTTAGCGAACTTCGCACCAAACAGGTCCTTGAGCCGTTCAATAGCCAACGTCTCAATAACGTCAACCTCTTCACAACCACCGTAGTAACGACGACCCGGGTAACCCTCAGCGTACTTATTAGTCAGTACCGAACCCTGCGCCTGCATCACTGCCTGCGCCGTGTGGTTCTCCGAAGCGATCATTTCCAGACCACGCTGCTGACGAGCCAGCTCGGCATCGATACGCTGCGCAATCTCTGGATCTAGCTCCGCTAGCGACTGCGTCAAGGACGCAGGGGCCAGGGATTCAAAAGTTGTATTGCTCATTACTCGACGTTTCCACCATTCGCGCTGGCGTAATCTACTGCGGAAAGCAGTGGGCCTTCTTCGCTGACCTCAACGGTGAACAGCCAGCCGTTGCCGTATGGGTCTTCGTTCAGGATTGCCGGGTTATCGGCGGCTTCCTGGTTGACCTCAACGATGGTGCCGGTCACTGGCGAGTACAGGTCGGAAACCGACTTCGTGGACTCAACTTCGCCACAGGTCTCGCCTGCGGTGACGGAGTCGCCAACTTCTGGAAGGTCAACGTAAACCACGTCGCCTAGTGCGTCGGCAGCTACCTGGGTGATGCCAATCTTGGCTGGTGATGCTGCATCGATCCACTCGTGTTCGGCCGAGTAGCGCAACGATGAAAGAACTTTACTCACGATAATTCCTCTCCCAAGGGAAATGGTGGGCGTCTTTACGACGCCCGCTTAGGTTAAACGTTACTTGGCTCGGGTGTAGAACGGCAGTTCTACGACCACAAATGGCAAAGTCTTGCCACGAAGGTCGACATCTAGCTCAGTTCCAACTTCACTAAATGCAACATCTACGTAACCTAGAGCTACCGGGTAGCCCAGGCTTGGCGATGGCTGACCGGAGGTGATCTCACCAATGGTCTCCCCATCCTTGACGATGGCGTATCCGCCACGGCCTGCACGCTTGCCTAGACCCTTCAGGCCAACAAGTTTGCGTGCCGGGGTTTGTCCTCGCAGTGCTTCAAGAGCTTCGCGACCAACAAAGTTTTCGGTCTTCTTGAAGGAAACTACCGGACCAAATCCAGCGTCAAATGGGGTGCGATCAACGGACAGCTCGTTGCCATATAGCGGCATGCCAGCTTCCAAACGCAGCGAGTCACGTGAGGCCAGGCCACAAGGAACTAATTCGTGATCCTTGCCTGCTTCCACGGTCTTGTCCCAGATCGCGGTGGCATCTTCGTTGGCGATGATCAGCTCGAAGCCGTCTTCACCGGTGTAGCCGGTGCGTGCCAACAGTACCTCGATGCCGCCCAGAACTACTTCGATTGCCGCGTAGTAGTTCAATTCCTTCACGGCGTTCACGGTCTGCTCATCGGCTGCCAGTGCGGACACGATCGCTTCTGCGTTCGGGCCCTGCACCGCGATCAGCGAGGTGCGTGCGGACGCGTCATCAACGACCACGTTGAAGCCAGCTGCGCGTTCTGCCAGCTTGGCGGCGACTACCGGTGCGTTGCCCGCGTTTGGAACCACCAGGAAACGTTCTTCGCCGAGGCGGTAAACGATCAGGTCATCAATGATTTTTCCGTCTTCATTGAGGATCAGCGAGTATTTAGCCTTGCCGACCTTCATCACCGCGAGGTTGCCAGCCAGCGCGGTGTTCAGTGCCACGCCGGCTTCGGGGCCGGTGAGCCAAACTTCACCCATGTGGGAGAGGTCAAAAAGGCCCGCGGTGGAACGTACTGCCTTGTGCTCGGCTAGTTCCGAACCATACTTCAGTGGCATATCCCAGCCACCAAAGTCGGTGAACGAAGCGCCTAATTCGGCGTGCTTCTCGTGTAACTCTGTGTGCTTAATATCAGTCATCACGATGTCCTAGTCTTCGAAGGCTTCAGGAGGTGGGCAGGAGCAGATCAGGTTACGGTCACCAGCTGCACCGTCGATGCGTCCGGTGGCCGGGAAGTACTTATCGCGCTTGAGGCTGGCGACCGGGAAGGCTGCCTGCTCTACGGAGTACTTACGATCCCAGCTGCTGTTGACTACGGCCGAGACACTGTGTGGAGCGTTGCGCAGTGGCGACTCTTCGATGCTGTAGACCCCTGCAAGAACTTCCTGCATTTCCTGGTGGATGGTGATCATCGCTTCGATGAAGCGTTCGATCTCGACCAGGTCTTCGGACTCGGTTGGCTCAACCATCAGCGTGCCAGCAACCGGGAAGGACAGCGTTGGTGCGTGGAAACCGAAGTCGATCAGGCGCTTAGCCACATCTTCTGCGGTAGCTCCGGTCTTCGCGGTCAGTTCGCGAAGATCCAGGATGCACTCGTGAGCTACCAATTCCTTGTTACCGGTGAACAGTACCGGGTAGTACTCGTTCAGGCGCTTGGCAATGTAGTTGGCGTTCAGGATCGCGGTCTTGGTCGCGTCGGTCAACCCGTCGCCACCCATCATGGCAATGTAAGCCCAAGAAATTGGCAGTACGCCGGCGGAGCCGAACGCGGTAGCCACTACCGGCACACCGTCACGCTCGGAATAGGTACCCGATGGGTCACCTGGCAAGAATGGCACGAGGTGTTCGCCCACACCGATGGGGCCAACACCTGGTCCGCCACCACCGTGTGGGATGCAGAAGGTCTTGTGCAGGTTCAGGTGGCTAACGTCGCCACCGAACTGACCTGGCTGAGCCAGACCGACCAGTGCGTTCATATTTGCACCGTCGATGTAGACCTGACCACCGGCGGCGTGGACCTTGTCGCAGACTTCGCGTACGTCCGCGTCATAGACACCGTGGGTGGATGGGTAGGTGATCATAATGGCCGAAAGGACATCTTTGTTCGCCTCGATCTTGGCATCAAGATCGTTCGCATCGATGGTGCCGTCTGCCGCGGTCTTTACGACAACAACCTTCATGCCGGCAAGTACCGCGGAGGCCGCGTTGGTGCCGTGGGCCGACGCCGGGATCAGGCAAACATTACGCTGTCCTTCGCCGCGGGAGGCATGGTAACCGGAGATGGCAAGCAGCCCCGAGTATTCGCCCTGGGAACCGGCGTTTGGCTGGATCGAAACGCCAGCGTATCCGGTAATGGTGGTCAACCGGCCCTCAAGGTCGGTGATCAGCTCGCGCCAGCCTTCGGTCTGCTCGGCCGGAGCGTATGGGTGGATCGAAGCGAACTCTGGCCAGGTGATGGATTCCATCTCGGCGGCCGAGTTCAGCTTCATGGTGCATGAGCCCAGTGGGATCATGGTGCGATCCAACGCCAGGTCGCGGTCGGCCAGGCGGCGCAGGTAACGCATCATCTGGGTTTCCGAGGAAATGGTGTTGAAGATTGGGTGAGTCATGAACTCGCTGGTGCGAACCTGGCCCTCTGGGATGTCGAAGCCCTCTGGTGCGGATAGCTCAACACCGAAGACCTCTGCCAGCGAGCGAACAATCGCCGCGGTGGTGGCCTCATCGGTGGAGATACCCACCTGGGTTTCGGAAACCTTACGCAGGTTCACGCCCGACTCAGCGGCCTTGGAAATGATCGCTGCTGCATCGTCGACGTTCACTACTACGGTGTCGAAGAAGGAGTCGCTGGCCAAGGTGAAGCCACCGGCTACCAGTGAGCTGGCGATGACACGTGCGTGGTTGTGTGCACGGCTAGCAATCATCTTTAGACCTGCTGGGCCGTGGTAGACGGCGTACATCGAGGCGCAAATTGCCAACAGTGCCTGTGCGGTACAGATGTTACTGGTGGCCTTCTCGCGGCGGATGTGCTGCTCGCGAGTCTGCAGTGCCAAACGGTAAGCAGGGGTGCCGGCGTCATCGGAGGAGACACCAACCAGACGACCTGGCATGGAGCGGGTCAGACCGTCAGCCACGGCGAAGTAGGCTGCGTGCGGGCCACCGAAGAACAGTGGCACGCCGAAGCGCTGGGTGTTGCCCACTGCGATATCCGCGCCCTGCTCACCCGGAGGGGTGATCATGGTCAGCGCGAGCAGGTCGGCGATAACAGTGACCATCGCGCCGGCGTCTTTGGCGGCCGCGATGATCTGCTTGTGGTCGGCAATAGAGCCGTCGTTGCCCGGCTGCTGCAGCACGATACCGGAGATTTCACCCTCGGGCAGACCCTGCGCCAAGTCGGCAACTTCGATTTCAAAGCCCAGCGCATCCGCGCGTCCCTGGATGACCTTGATGGTCTGCGGGAAGATATTTGAATCCAGGACGGTCTTGCCGTTGCCCTTTTTCTTGTTGACACGGCGCATCATCAGCACCGCTTCGGCTGCCGATGACGATTCATCAAGCATCGAGGCGTTAGCGATGGGCAGGCCGGTCAGATCCATCACCATGGTCTGGAAGTTTAGTAGCGCTTCGAGGCGACCCTGCGAGATTTCTGGCTGGTACGGGGTGTAAGCGGTGTACCACGCTGGGTTTTCCACGATGTTCCGACGGATCACTGGTGGGGTGATGGTGTCGTAGAAGCCCTGACCAATCATCTGGGTCTTCATCACGTTCTTGGAAGCCAAGCCGCGCAGGTGAGCCAGCGCTTCGGTTTCGCTCAGTGCCGAGGGAAGATCCAAGGCAGAAGCCTGGCGGATATCAGCCGGAACTGCGGTGTCGATGAGCTCATCGAGGCTGGAATAACCCAGCGTCGAGAGCATGTGGTTTACATCGGCCGGACGTGGGCCAATGTGGCGTGACACGAATTCGCTACTCGTGGATGCCGAGGTCTGCGTAATAGTCATGGTGCAGTTATCTCCAGGGGGATCTGTCTTGGCGCATGCCAAAGGAAGGTCTCTGTCCCTCCCCATCCCTGTTTCATAACCTGAGAGTTTTACACATCCGACCAACAAAGCCGGTTGCTTGCACCTTCGGTGAACCGGAACGGGCCGGTTTCTTTCCAGAGTTGCCTCGTGATGGCGGTACGGGGGCCTGAGAGTTTCCTGGGGAGGAATTGCTCCTACGGCGCCCATCCATGGTGTGAACGGGTCTCTCCCGCCATCCGTCGAAGGCTGCGGCCCAGCTCTAATGATCTGAGACACAGTCACATCTTACCTGCTACCGCGAGGCTAGTCCAAGACTTAAAACCCTTCCCGGTTCATAAATGCAAACAATCGCGTCTTTTAGGACAGTTTGACGTAGTCGGGGTACCTCGCTGACAAGGTATCCCCCGAAGAAGTACCGGTAAGCCGGCGTTTAACCCATGGACCTAAATGCTCTCTCGCCCAGCCCATGTCTTGGCGTAATCTTTCACCGCGCGAATTAACCGGGAGCTCAGGTAAGCCAGGAAGATTGATTCGCTCTACCCACTGCGGGTCTGCGATGTTGTGTTTTCCAAGCAGTTCCAGCACCTTGTAGGCCATCAGCGTGTGGCCAAATTCGTTCATATGCAGACGGTCACCGGCCCAGTAACGCAGGTCAGAAAATTCTCTCCAGCGCCAGTAATCTGCCACGATCGCCCCGTGGTTATCGGCGATTTCGCGGATCTTCTCGTTATAGATCGCCGTGCGTGGCCGTGTCTTGTTAAAAAGTGGCGAGTCGACGGTATCAAAACCGGTAAAGAGCACCACGGTACTGCCTGCCTCAATGAAGCGACGCACCATTCCGTCATAACCGCGCATCAGGGCATCCAGGTCGGCGCTGGGGCGCAAAATATCGTTCCCGCCGGCATAGATAGTTACCAGATCCGGTTTCAGTGCCAACCCTGCGTCGAGTTGCTGATTGATGACCTGACCAATCTTTTTGCCACGAATCGCCAGGTTCGCGTACTGCCAATTACCTTGGGTGCACAATACTTCGGCGACTCGGTCCGCCCAGCCCCGCACCCTGTTCGGGCGCACCATGCTGATATCTCCGACGCCTTCGGTGAAGGAATCTCCTAGCGCAAGGAACTTCATTTTGCTCCCTTCGCCAAGATGAGCTGGCGTGCCAGCTGGCTGAGCTTCACTCCAGTTGAAATGTCTTTGGGTCCTTCATTGCGTGAAGGGATGAATCCAAAGCCGAGCTGGTAGGCCGGATCAGCGAAAGCCAACGATGAGTTCGCCCCGTCATGGCCGTAGGCGAAGATTGAGCCGTAGTCATTGCGGGCCGTGGCCTTCATGAAGCCCACGGCGAATGCTTGCAATAGTCCGTTGGTACGGTCTGGCCCGTACACAAGTTCGGTAGAAACCTGAGCCCAGGTATCGGCACTGAGCAAACCTTTGCTCACGCCAAGGGCCGGTACTGCGCCAAAGGAAGCGGCGTAAATCCCGGCGAGCGCCTCGGCGTTGGCCACCCCGCCCATGGATGCTGGACCCAAGTGGCGCACTTGCGCCGAGTTGGCTAGCTCGTGCCAGTTGTAGACCGGACCGGATTCTAGGGCGAAGCCTGAGGTGGAGTTCACCGATAGTCCGGTCGGCGAGAATGGATCCATGAAGGCAGGTGCTTGATCGGCGGCAGGCAACACGTCGCGGTAGCGCGGTTCAATCTCTGGACCGTGCCCGATATAGGCGTCCACGCCTAGTGGTCCGCGAATACGCTTTTCGTAGACGTCTTTGAGTTCTTCTCCGGTCACCCGGCGAACGAGCTCCTCCATGAGTACGCCCATGGTGATTGCGTGATATCCCACGATGTTCTGACCCAGTGGCCAGATGCTTGGCATTGAGGCGAGGACCTTGGCGTATTCGGCCGAGTTCAACAGGACTTCGCTGGGGACCCCTCCGGGAACGCCCAGCACGCCAGCTTGGTGGCTGAGCACTTCTCCGACGCTAAGTTTTTCTTTGCCGCCGATAGCAAATTCTGGCCAATAAGTACCGATAGGAGCGGTCGGATCAAGCAAACCGTCTTGGATCAGTAGCGCGATTACCAGTGCGCTCAAACCCTTAGTGCAGGAGAAGATGCAGGTCAGTCCGTCACCGGAGAGGTGTTCGCCGACGCTGTGGCTTAACACCAATTCTCCGCGGTGGTAAATAGCTAACTGGGCTGAGTAATTTTCTTCTTCTGCGGCCCGAGCTTCGAGCGCTTCGGCAAGTGGTGCGAAATCTTCAGAAATAACCGAATGCATGAAAATCCTTTAAGTGCTTGTTACTTATCAACTAACACTAGTATCAGTTGATAAAAATCTATGCTTGGTTTTCGACTGTTTCTTGGCGGAACCGTAGTTTCCAGCCTGCGTTGGTTTGTTGCCACCACGAAGAGCACACCAGAACCGGTGAGTTGGCGGGGTTCATCCGATAAGCGATGAGCACCAGCGAAGTATCCAGTAGGCGGGCGGTCAGTAGTTGTACCGGGCCGGTTTCCGGCAAGGTGCCTGAACTCTCAAGGATTGTACGCACGGTACTGACGTCTAAGAGTGAACCGTCGCGGCAAATTTCCTGGTAGCTAGGATGCAGGAAATCGTTAACCTCGGTGAAGTTCGTGCGTACTTGTGCGTCGAGCAGTCCCTGTTCCAATTCGAATACGGTTCCGGTGACATCTAGGCTCGCATTTTCTTCGGCAGCGCAGTCCGTCTCGGACTGCGGCGCTGGGGCGCCAGCTGTCGCCGGTGCGCTTGAACCGAGGTAGCCGGGTCCTGGATCTGGCGTTTTACCGCTTTGATGCGCGGTGGCCGCGGCACGAGCACGGTCATCTGCTTCTTCGTTGAGTTGATGACCGGCGTGGCCTTTAACCCACTCGAAGGTGTACTTACGTCCGACAATCGCGGTATCGAGTTCGCGCAGAATCTCCTGATTGAGTACCGGCTTGCCGTCGGACTTCTTCCACCCTTTTTTCTTCCATCCCGGCATCCACTTGCTGATGCAATTAATCGCATATTGGGAGTCGCACAGGATTTTTAGTTCGGTTTCGGGTTCCTTGGCGGTGGCTCGGAAGAGTTCGAGTACCGCTTGGAGTTCACCCATGTTGTTGGTTCCGTGGTCCCAACCGCCGGAGCCCCAGTTATTGTCATCGATATACCAGGCCCACCCCGCAGGTCCAGGGTTACCAAGAGCAGAACCGTCAGCTGCCGCAATGATCGTCATATTAATAATCCTGCCATGTCCACCCCACATCTATAGACGACCTTCGTGCTGATGTTCTATTTTTAACGCGCAAAGTCCCGGTGGATCCTTTTTAGGTGGTCCACCGGGACTTCGTCTCAGTCTTATGCTGTTGCTGAGTTGCTTAGTTTTTGGTGCGGAAATTTAGGCCGGGTATAACGGGTTGTGTCCGGCGGTCACCCGTTCTTCGGGGCGTACCTCATCTGGCGCTGTGCCATCGAGGAAAGGACCCGAGGTAGCGAGTTCTTCACGTCCATGGGATTCGAGCCAGTTACTCAGGTCTGGGCCCTTGGGCACGATCTGGGTGGGGTTGATATCTTCATGGACCACATAGTAGTGGGCCTTGATCTGCTCAAAGTCTGTGGTGTCGCCAAAACCTGGGGTCTGGAATAGGTCCCGGGCATAACCCCACAGGTTTGGCATGTCGGTTAGTTTATTGCGGTTTGCCTTAAAGTGACCGTGATAGACCGGGTCGAAGCGTGCCAGCGTGGTGAACAGCCGGATATCCGCTTCGGTAATGTGGTCTCCCATGAGGAAGCGTCGAGTTTCAAGGCGCTCTTCCAAGTAGTCCAGCGTGGTGAATAGCCGGTCATAGGCGTCGTTATACGCCTGCTGACCGCCGGCGAATCCTGCGCGGTAAACGCCGTTATTCACCTCGGTGAAGATGCGTTTGATCAGTGGCAGCATTTCTTCCAGCGAACCTTCGGGAATCAGGTTGGGTGCTCCCTCACGGTGGAATTCCTTCCACTGAGTAGAGAAGTCCCAGGTGATTTGAGGGTAGTCGTTGGTGACTACGGCACCGGTGGGAATATCCACGATTGCCGGGACGGTGATCCCACGCGGGTAGTCTGCGAATCGTTTGAAGTAATTTTCTTGGACTCGTTCGGTGCCTAGGACCGGGTCTTTGCCGCCCTCATCAAGGTCGAAGGTCCAGCTGCGCGCATCATGAGTGGGACCTGGCAGTGCGACAGAAATGGCATCTTCTAGCCCGAGCAGTCGGCGCACGATCAGTGTGCGGTTGGCCCATGGGCAGGCACGCGCTGCAACGAGTCGGTAGCGTCCTGCTTCAACTGGCCACAGTTGTGCTCCTTCACCCAGGCCTGCTTGCGGGTGACCGATGGAACTCTGAGGTTCTCCTGCGGCAAAAGCTTCGGGACGAGAATCTGCCACGATGCGATCTTGAATGTAGTTGGTGTCCCTGGTGAACTCGCCACCGGTGACGTATGCGCCTTTAGTCGAAAATTCGTTGCTCATGATCTCTCCTGAAGATTTGCCCTTGGTTTCTGCAACCTGCTTATTCACAGGCTAACGCTGAGGCTGGTCGAAAAGTAGTGTGCTGTCCCGCAATGCACACGATGTTATCTTGCAAACTTCCCGTGCTTCATCCGAGGGTTGTTTAGGCGTTGACCAAGGCGGAGGCGCGAACTGTCTTCATTGCGGTAGCCCAGGAAATAAGCTGGTCAAACATAGGGTGTACCGATCCGGATGCCTGCTCGGTTGGCTTAAATTCTGAGAAGTTCTCGAAGTCGCTAAATAGCGAGAACATGCCGGTCTTCTGCACATGAGCGATCTGCAGTTCGGAAAGAATACCGCGTAGGTGCTCTACCGCGCGGGCTCCCATAGCCGAGCCGTAACCCACAATGCCGGCTGCCTTATTGGTGAATTCCGCATTCAGGTAGGACAGCGCGTTAGCCAGTGCCGGTGCGATCGAATGGTTGTATTCAGGGGTAACGAAGATGTACCCGTCAAACTCGGCAATCTTTGCCGACCAGAGTTGAGTGGCTTCGTTCTGGTAGTTCTGGTACGCGGCAGGGAACGCTTCGTCTAGCAGTGGCAAGTTGTAATCGGCGATGTCCACCAACTCGTAGCTGGCGTCATCGCGCTGCTGAGCCTGTTCCAATACCCACTGAGCCACACCGTGGTTGTTACGTCCTGGGCGGGTGGATCCGGTAATAATAGCGATTTTCAACATCTTGTTGCTCCCTGGCATTGTAGTGCGCCACTTCATTATGATTGACGCGTCATCAAGTCTTGCTAAAAACAACATTACACGAGATGATTGATGTGTCAACAACTTTGAGAGTGTGCCACTCACTACTCTTTGCACATAGGAGAAAAGAAAACATGGGATCCGAAGATACTCGCTGGCTCAACGAACGCGAGCAGAACCTCTGGCAAATCATCCGCGAGTTCATCTGGCAGTTCCCCAGTGCCATGGATCGTCAGCTTTCCCAAGATTCGGCCATGCAATCAGGCGAGTACTCGGTCCTCGCGGTGCTCTCCGAGTCGAAAGAGACTTCGTTACGCCCTGCGGAGGTGGCTAACGAGCTGCGTTGGGACCGCTCCAGACTCTCACACCTTTTGCGCCGCATGGAAGCTAAAGGGCTTATCACTCGCTGTTCTGACACCCTAGACCGCCGAGGTCACCAGATCGGATTATCCGAGCAAGGCTGGCAGGCAATCCGCGAGGCAGCGCCATTACATGTGCAGTTCGTTCGCGAGTCGCTCTTTGATTCGCTAACTCCTGCGGAGCACGCGGCTCTAGAAACTGCCTTACCTAAGATTTTAGCCGCAATTACACCGCGAGAACCAGAGAGCGTTCCAGCGGACTAGCTGCGCTGTTGGGCCAACTCGCTATTGTTTACCAGCCGAGCAAATTTACCGTCCAGCTTGACCAACTCTTCAAAGGTTCCAGACTCAATGATCTGCCCCTCGTCGAGCACTACAATTTTGTCAGCGCGCAACACGGTGCTCAATCGGTGGGCAATCAACAAGGTGGTACGTCCCAAAGCCAGTTCATCCAAGGCTTGTTGGACCAGTGCTTCGGTGACCGTGTCTAAGGCACTGGTGGCCTCATCCAGAACCAGCACCTTTGGCTGACGCAACATCGTGCGGGCGATGGCCAGACGCTGCTGTTCTCCACCGGAAAAGCGGTGACCACGCTGCCCAACCTGGGTATCTATTCCCTCGGGAAGGGAGCGAATCAGCTCCGCGATTTGCGCCGCTTCCAAAGCGTTCCACAATTGTTGCTCATCGGCGTTCGGGGCAGCCCAAAGCAGGTTCTCGCGAACACTAGCGTGCAACAGGTAGCTTTCCTGAGCCACCACGGAAACTACGTCCGCGATGTCCTGCGGTTGGACCTGGCGCAGCTCCACACCATCTAAGCTCACAGTGCCCGAGCTTGGATCTAACAGTCGTGGGACCAAGGATCCGAGCGTTGATTTGCCCGAGCCGGTAGCCCCGACCACCGCGGTCATGGTGCCCGGCTCGAGTTTTAAGTTGATCCCCCGCAAGGTATTGGCACGCGCCCCGGGATACCGAAAATCTACATTCTTGAATTCCACGTCACCGCGCACCGCATCATGGGCCAGTCGACGTGGCTGGTTTGGTACCGGCAGCGCCTGATCAGCGTCGAGGAACTCAAACACTCGGCTAAAGAGCGCCAGCGCCGAGACCCACTGAATAGAAATACTCATCAGCCCCATCACCGGCCGGAAAATTCCCGCCTGCAACCCGGTGAAGGCCACGAGAGTACCAATGCTCATGCCATCCCCGGTGACCGGAAGCCCCGCAACGATATAAAGTATCGCCGGGACCCCTGCGAAAATAATCGACATCGCTGCCATGCGCCACCGTCCGGCGAGCGCACTACGCATTTCCAGATCTATGAGTTTTGAGCTGGAGTCGGTGAACTGTTCGGCATCTAAGGTGCCAGTACCCATCACCTTGGCAAGACGAACCCCGGAGATACTGAGCCGCTCTTCAATAATCGAAGTGAGCGTGGACATTTCGCGTTGTCGTGCCCCGGTGATTTTCCGGCGCAGTTTTGCTGTTTGTTTTGCCAAGATAATCGCCGGCGGCAAGACCACGAGCGAGATCAGGCTCAGCTGCCAGGAAATTGCAACCATCGCGCAGGCCGTAGCTACCACCGTGGTGAGGTTTGAAGCGATTGAGGTGGCCGAGTTGGTGATCACCGATTGCATCTGTCCGACATCATTGGTCAGCCGTGACTGCACCTCGCCAGAGCGAGCATTGGTGAAGAACCCTAGAGATTGTTTTTGCAGGTGAGTGAAAAGTCCGGTGCGCAACCTATGCATGACCTTTTGACCCATCAGGGTGGCTCTCCAGGTCTGCACTACTCCGAGTACCGCGTTTACCAAGGCAATGAGTACCAGCCCACCAGCCAACGCCAACAGTAGTTTGACGTTTTGCTCTGGGATGGCCACATCGATCAGTTCCCTGATGATGAAAGGCTGTGCCAAGCCAATCAGCGATGATGCGACGATCAGTAGCATCACAAAAATTACCGTGCGCAGATGTGGACGGAAAAGTTCCGCAATGCGGCGCAGGGAGACGGGATGGTCCTGCAACCATTCTTTATCTTTTTGGGAATTCCCCGGGCGTGTGCCGCCTGCGCCACCACCTAGTCCACCCATTGGCATTCCAACCATGAGCACCTCCGACCTTCTTGTTCTAATTACCTCAAGAATAGCAGAGGTAACCTCACTATGTGGTTCCATCTTGAAATTGTTGGGAAAAACACCCTATGCTTAAGCACATGCTTCCCCAAGAGTCCGGCCCTGACTTGGTCGACCTGTTCAATCGCAGTTCTCGTATGCTTCGTGGTAAATGGCGCCACGCCTTGACCCCCTACGACATCACACCTCATCAAGTTCGTACCATGATGCTGTTAGGACGCGTCGATGCCGAAGGCATGCGCAACTCGCAGTTAGCCGAAAAGCTACATATTGCCCCACGCTCCACCACCGAGGTCATCGACCAGCTAGTCGCCAAGGACTTGGCCACCCGCACCCCCGACCCTGCGGATCGACGCGCCAGCTTGATCACGCTGACCGATTCGGGGCGTGAACTGCTACAAAAATTACATGGCGAGCGGAAGCAAAGCCACGAAGAATTTTTCTCCACCCTCGGCGACGATGACCGGGCAGAACTGAGCAGAATCTTGGGCCTCCTCGTGGCAGACGCACCCGGTGACCCACGCTGTTAGAAAACTAATTTAAACCGCGGAAGGGTGGTTCCACAGGCAATGCTGCTGCCTGTGGAACCACCCTTCTTCGACTGGGCTAGTTCTCGGTTTTACCCCGGCGCCAGTACCCCATGAAAGCCACCTGCTTGCGATTGATCCCTGCCTCACGCACTAGGTAACGACGCAATTCCTTGACCATCCCGGCTTCACCGGCAATCCAGGCGTAGAACGGTGCAGATTCCGCAGCCCCGGTTTCCCAGAGGATCTGCTCATCGATGTCAATATCTTCCGGATCCGCATCGGTGTGCACCGCGCCGGCCGCCGGAATCGCTACGACGTCCTTCACCGCTGCGGCAAGCAACACCCCATGCTCGTTAGTGCCACGGGTCAGCCACTGTACCGAAACACCTGAACGGGTGGAGGCGCCAAGGATATCGTCGGTATCCGGAACCTCAATCAGTGCATGCCCGGTGACATTGGCAGGCAATGCTTCAAGAATTGCGCAAATGGCCGGAGCTGCGGTTTCATCTCCAGCCAGCACCACACGGCGAGCGCCTCCGGGGCGGAATTCAATGCCACCATAGGTCTCGTCACTGAGCGCACGGTTCGGACCGAGCAAGAGCAGTTCGTCCCCGACCTGGGCCCTGTCCGCAAATTCGGTCGCCGGCCCACCTTGCAGCGCACCGTTGACCACCTGCCCATGCATCACAAAGTCAATATCCAGCTCTGCGGTATCACCGAGGTTGTCGCGGTGTCCCACCTCGCGGAAGGCGCGAACGGTGTAAGTGCGCATATAGCCGCGGGAACTCGGATCAATGGAAAGCCAGCGCCGGTACCATCCTTCCTGCCCTGCCGGGCTGGACAATGCCTCGGGACGCAACGCTGCGATCTCCTCGGTGAGCGCCGAGCCGCCTGCAGGTGGCAACAAAAGCTTGATGCGCATATCTAGCGAGTGACTGTTGGTGCCGAAGTGCGAAAGATCAGTACCTCCCACGGTGATCCGGCGGAAGGCAGGGGTTAAGTCCTGTGTGCGCATCACCATGCACTGGTAGGCCAGGGTGGCAAGGTGCTCGGCTCCTGGACGAAGTTGCGCCGGCTCGACCTCTTGCGGAGCTAAGACCGGCGTTTGTAGTTCGTCAGCTACCGTAGGTTCTTGTTTGACCGCCGATTTGGTGAGTTCAACAAATTCTGGAGAGCGCACAATGCCTTGGGCAGCGAGCACGTTTTCGGTGCGCAACACCCGGTGGCGTCCGATAGGCAACACCAGGGGGGTGCCAGCGACCGGGTCTGGGATTACCCGGCTTGGCATTCCAAAGACATCCTTGACGGTGCGTTCGGTGACTACCTCGTTGGGGTGACCGGCGGCGTAAATTTTTCCTTCACGCAAGGCCACTAAATGATCTGCATAGCGTGCGGCGAGGTTCAGATCATGGAGCACAATCACCACGGTGATTCCGCGCGTGCGGTTTAGTTCACTAATTACATCGAGTACTTCAAGCTGATGCGCAACATCTAAGAACGTGGTTGGTTCATCAAGTAACAGCAGCTCGGTTTCTTGGGCCAGCGCCATCGCTATCCATACGCGTTGGCGTTGACCGCCGGAAAGCTCATCCACCGCACGGTCCGCTAGTTCCATGGTCCCGGTCAGTTCCAGCGCGCGGTTAACTGCTGCCTCGTCCTCGGCGGAGAAGCGTTTGAACAGACCCTGATGTGGGTAGCGTCCGCGGCTGATCAGCTCACGGGCGGTGATACCGTCCGGCGCCGTCGGTGACTGCGGCAGCAAGCCCAACGTCTTAGCGACTTCCTTGGCCGGCTTAGTATGAATATCCTGGCCATCCAGTAGCACCTTGCCACCGGCAGGCTTGAGCAGTCGCGATAGCGCGCGCAGCAACGTGGACTTGCCACAGCCGTTAGCCCCCACAACGATGGTCACTTCCCCGGTGGGGATATCCAAGGACAGTTCGTCGACGATGGTGACCTTGTCATAGGCCAGGGTCAGATCGTTTGCCTGAAGTTGGGCCATGGGTTATCCCCCGCTTCCTGTTGAATTTGTACGCACCAGGACCCAAATGAGGAACGGTGCGCCGAATGCGCCGGTGATAACTCCTACCGGCAATGAAAGATCTGCGAACAAGTTCGCCGCAAAGAAGTTGGCAACGATCACCAGCGTTGCTCCGGTCAGGGCCGCCAGCGGAATATTAATGGGACCCCGAGTGAGCGCAGCGCTGATAGGTCCTGCCAAAAATGCCACAAAGGCTAACGGACCGGTCACCGCAATGGGTAAGGCACCCATTGCCACCGCGACGAATACCAATAGCACCCGGGCCCAGCCCACGTTTAGACCCAGAGCTGCAGCGGCGTCCTCCCCCAATTCAAGCATCTTCAGCTGACGCAATACGAAGGGAAGTAAAAAGACGGCGATGGTTCCCAACGGAACCAAGAGCAACAGTGCGCTATCCCAGTTGCTCGAAGAAAGCGAGCCGGTCAGCCAGTGCATCACATCACTGGCGGTATTTAGCTGCGCTTGGGTCAGCAGGTATTGGATGAGTGCCTGCAGCATCGCCCCGATGGCCAGACCAGCAAGGATCAGCCGGGAGCCGGTGCGTTTTCCCGAGGCCGAAAGCCAATAGATCAGTGCGGCAACCAGCAGGCCGCCTGCCAGTGCAAAGGCGTTGAGCTTCCAGTCGTTATAGCCCAAGACAATCATCGCAAAGACCGCGGCCGCCGAGGCGCCATAGCCCACACCGATCACATCGGGGCTGGCCAACGGGTTGCCCAGCCAGCGCTGGAACAGGGCACCAGAGATACCTAGCCCGGCACCTGCCAGGGCGCCGACCGCTAGTCGCGGTAGACGGTCGGACATGATGATGAAACTTGTTCCGGGAACCTTTTCTCCGCCGAGTACCTGGAGTACTTCCACTGCGGGGAGCCGGTCACGGCCCCAGAACAGATAGGCCAGTGCGGTGACCACGATAGCTAGCGCCATCCACAGTACACTGCGATGCACGCGATGTGACCGGGCAGCGGCTCTCGTTGGTTTATTTGCCTCGAGCCCGCTGGTAGTTGAGGTGATCTCTTTCGAGCTCACAGGCTCACCGACTTCATGCCGCTACGCATCATGATGATAAAGATCGGACCACCGAGCATGGCGCACATGACGCCCACCTGAATTTCACTTGGTGGCGCGATGATACGTCCCACGGTATCGGCTACCAGCAACAAGATCGGTCCGGCAATTAAACAGGCAGGCATCAGCCAACGGTAGTCAGAGCCGACCAATAGCCGCACCGCGTGGGGAATCATCAGGCCCACAAAGGCAATCGGGCCAGCGACCGCGGTGGCGGTACCGGCCAGCACCACCACGCCTATCGAACCGATCACCCGGGCGCGGCCCAGGTTGAAGCCCAGCGCGGTCGCCGTGTCATCACCCATGGAAACGGCGTTGGAAACCTTCGCGGTGGACAACACAATCAAGGCCCCAAGGACCACGACGGGGATGGCGCTCAGGAAGGTGTCAATTCCGGTGGTGGACAGCGAGCCGATCTGCCACATGCGGAATCGGTCCAGGGTGGAATCCGAGATCATTAGGATCGCATTGGTGACCGCTCCGACACCCACGGCCAAGGCGGCACCGCCCAAGGCAAGTTTGATCGGGGTGGCCCCCTCGCGTCCCACATTGGCTACGAGATAAACCAAGATCATCACTACCGCTGCACCGATAAAAGCGGCGGCCATAATTCCGGCTAGCGAGCTTACACCGAGGAAGCCGATAGCCAACACCACACTCATCGAGGACCCGGCGTTCAGCCCCAGGATTCCGGTATCTGCCAGTGGGTTGCGGGTCAGCCCCTGTAATCCGGCGCCGGCCATGCCCAACGCTGCACCGACCACGATGGCACCGACGGTCCGGGCAAAGCGCGAAGCAACCACACCCTGATCCCCATTGGTCGGATCAAAATTCCAGATCGCGTCGGTGACGGTATCCAGCGAGACGCTCCGGGCTCCAAGAAGCAACGAGGCGAAGACCGCCAGAGCTAGCAAGAGGAAAAGTATGAGGAAGGCGGTGAGTTTTCTACCTACCCTCGGCGACTTCTCTTGCCCTACATGGGGCGTAATACTTTTAGTCGCGGTCATTGCTTCCTACACTCGTTGCTATGGCTCATCTTCCCTTGCCCACTATTATCGCCCCTGGCGTCGGCCTGCTGCGCGCCGAGAATCCTTCGGAAATGACGTTGGACGGGACCAATTCTTATTTGCTCTTTGACCCAGCCTGCACCGAGCTGACTGCGCGAACCCCAGCAGTTCTCATTGACCCGGGCCCTGATCTTCAAGCCCACCTGCACGCCTTGGCGGCCTTCGACATCCAGCTGGTGCTGATCACCCACCGGCATGCGGATCATACCGGCGGAATTGATACCTTGCACAGGCTGACCGGGGCACCGGTGCGAGCTCGGCTCGAAGAGCACTGCCGAGAGGCGGAGATCTTTGAAGACTTGGAAGTCATCGAGGCCGCAGGAATTGAGGTTCAGGTGGTTTTCACTCCAGGACACACTTCGGACTCGGTGTGCTTTATCCGTCGGGGCGAAACTTCCCACTTGTTCACCGGAGATACCGTACTGGGGCGCGGCACAACTATTTTGGAACATCCAGATGGGACCTTGGCCGATTACTTGGCGTCGTTGCAGCGGCTGCTGGCGATGCCGGATATGGCATTGCATCCGGCTCACGGTGAGCAACATGAGGTGTCCCATCCGTTGCTTCAGACTTATCTGACGCATCGCGAATCGCGGTTGGACCAGGTGCGTGCGGCCCTGGATAAACTCGGCAAGGCCGGGGCCGACGTGCAACCAGCGCATTTGCTGGAACTTGTCTACCCCGGCCTCGATGCGCGCTTGGCGGGCGCAGCTAGCCGGTCCTTGGAAGCGCAGTTGCACTATCTAGGCTTAAATCCTTAGTTGTTACTTGGCGGCCGCTGCGTTTTCGGCAGCCGTGACGATCTTTGGAACTACGTGCTCCAGCGCCCATTCGATGGACAGTGGCGAAGCTGCGGAGATGGCCAACGTGGCCTGGTCATCTCCCGGGAGGGCCAATGCCTTATTCTTCACCGCAGGGATCTGACCGTATAGCGGCTGAGCCTTGACGATGTCCTCGACGCTGTTGCCAGCAAGGGCAGAGGCGAAGACGATATCCGAATCCCACTCGTTGACCTTTTCAGGGGATACGGTGAAGAAGAAGGTGTCCTTCTCGGCGTTCTTCTGGACGTAGTCTGCCTGAGTCATGCCCAGGGCCGACAGGAAGCGCGGACGGGTGTCCCCTTCGGAGTACACATAGGCGGCGTCCGGGGCGGAGAGGTCCGCAGCGATGAAGGTGGTGTCCTTCAAGGCCTTGTTGTCTTCGCCAACCTGTGCCAGCTCGCCTTCGATTTTCTTAACCAGCGCGTCGGCTTCCTCTGCCTTGCCAAGCATCTGGCCGGCGGCTTCGGTGGTCTCTTCCCAGCTGGTGGTGTAGTTCGGCTTAATCGGGCCAACTACTGGTGCAATTTCCTGTAGCTTCTCGTACTGTTCCTTCGTCAAGCCCGAATACGGGGCGAAGATGACGTCGGGCTTGCTCGCGGCGATTCCGGTGTAGTCAAGGTCGTCACCAATCTTGTACTGTACCGGCGCGTTCTCCGAGCCAATAGGAGCACCAAGCTCTTCTAGCTTGGCGTCCTTCCAGTCCGTCGAGTTGTTGGCGTTCTGACCATAAGCATCGATGTCCATGCCGACCGGCACGGTTCCCAGTGCTAGTACCGCATCGGCGTTAGCCCATGAAATCGTCGCTACCTTCTCAGGCTTCTCGGTAATTTCGGTTTCGCCGTAAATATTTTCGATACTCACCGGGGTGAAGCTCGATCCAGCGGAATCCGAACTCTTTGGTTCTGTGGTCGATGTCGAGCCACAGGCGCTAAGGCCAAGTGCCAAGATTGCGGAGGTTGCTGCCAGTAGGCCAGCACGACGCGTAATTTTCATGGGTCATAATCCAGACGTTGCGAGTTGTCATAAAATAACCGGCACTTAGGTTAGGTAAACCTATGTGAACCGCATGCAACTTTACGCCGATCTCACTTCAATACGCAACATCAAGGACATGTAATCCACGTTACTTAGCCTCAGGCCAGCTGAGCTACCCCTAACCTCGGACGTCACCTGGTCTTATCGACCGGAATGATCTGCCAACAACCTGCGTGGGTCAGCGATGTTTAGTGACAACCGGATCACCAGCAGCCCCGCAAGTAAGACGACCAGCACCGTGGCGACGGTCAGTGGCTTCAGCAACAACGCCAACGACGCGAAGGGCAACACCAGCGCCGCAGAAGCCACGGTAAAACCTATGGCCACGGTTAATGCCGGAATCATCACGCTTTTAACTCGCGCCTTGTTGACTACGCCTAAATCAACCCCTAAACGGTGAAGCCCCAAATATAGGTCTTGACGATCCAAGGTGCCGGCACATTGGCTAATCGCCGCGGAGATGGCCACACATATTAAGGAGATACTCAGCGTCACCAGCACACCGGTTAACACATCGGCGCTCAAGTACATCTCCCACGAGCCGGCCACATCATTCTCCGAAAATGCAAACATCGCCGCCCCAGAACCACCGATGACGGCCACGAAGGCAGCCATAGCCACGCCCGATACCTGACGCCAGGCGCCACCGGGCGACTCCAAAATCATGCGAGCAGCCAACAGCTGTTCAGGGCTCTCGGCCTTCTTCAGTTTCGCCGTGCCCACCTTGGCTACAAGCCACGGCCCAATCAGGTTTAGTGCCAACAGACCCACCCCGAAACCGGAAATGACGATGGTGATCAGTACGCCCAGGCCCACCGGCAACAGACCAACCTTAGAGAACAACGTGTAGATCACCACGATGCTACCGATCGCTATTACCGCGCGCATCCAGCTGGGCATCGGCACCGAACGCCGGGTAGCCACCGCCAATGGAGTAATGACCAACTTACGTAAACCAGCCAGTGCACTAACCACCGAGAGCAATAACACCGCAAGTACCGCCGCGGCAGTTGCCAGCGGAGGAAGGAAGATCGCCGTGCCAATAGCTTCACCTTGGAACTTCACCAGCGCTACCGCCGGGGCCAACGCCAAATACAGCACCACCCCGCAGATCGCGCCCACTAGCGCCGTAGCGGCAGCCTGAATCACCGCAACTGCACGAACCTGAAGTCCTGTGGCACCCAAGAGACGCAATGAAGATAAGGCCCGGTCTTGAGCGCGAGCCGAAAGTTTGGCAGCCGAGGATCCTAAGACCAACAACGGGACAACCAACAGCACCAGCGCAAACGCGGCTAAAGGAATATAAAACCCTTGCGCGTCGCCTTCCAGCTTGGTAAATGACCAAGCTCCACCAAGCACTATCAGCACCATGGCGCTGACCATGGTGTAGGCACCAACCGTCAACAATTGCACGATTCGCCCGGAACTACTCGGCCGTGCGAGCATCCACGCCATATGCAAGGTATTCATGAACGAGGCCCCTGAACAACTGAGTCATCCGCGGTGATCTTGCCGTCTTGAAGCGTTAAGATCCGGTGACAGCGTTGGGCTACCTGACGGTCATGGGTGACCATCACCAGGCTCTTACCCATCCCCACGGTGCACTGCATTAAGATATCCAGAACCTCGCTGCCGGTCACCGAATCCAAGGCGCCCGTAGGTTCATCGGCAAAGACTACGCTCGCACCAGTGACCTGCGCTCGTGCGATAGCTACACGCTGTTGTTGCCCACCGGAAAGCTGACCGATGCGCCGTTGTTCCATCCCTGCCAGACCCAACTGCTGCAACGCTTCCACAGCACGCGCGATTGCTGCGGTGCGTGGTACGCCGTTGACCATCAGAGCCATCGCCACGTTTTCTTCGGCCGTCAGTTCCGGAATCAACAGTCCGGACTGAAAAACGAAACCAAAGGCTTCGCGGCGCAACTTGGTTCTTGCGCTGTCACCAAGCCCATCAACTTCAACCGGCGCTTGGCCCGGCAAGTTGAGGGTGACCGTGCCCGAATCGGGCAACTCGATGCCAGCCAACGCGTGCAGCAAGGTGGACTTGCCCGAGCCGGAGGGACCCATAATCGCAACCGCTGTCCCGGCCGCGATATCAACGTCAATGCCGTTGAGCGCATGGGTACTGCCGTAACTTCTGAGCAACCGGCGGGCTGAAATAACTGGATTGGATACATACGAATTCTGAAGCATAACCTAATGTTCCCAACCCTGCCGCTCAGGCACATCGGAGCGCCGATGGAGTTGTACGTGGGCGAACTCATCCCCCGGTAGGAGCCAATGCTCTGCCTGGCTAAGCATCTGGAGGTAGGCTCGTTGATGATGCTGCTCGAACTTTATACCCAACCATTTTGTGCGCCATGCGTGCGCGCACGACAGGTAGTTCACCGTGCCCAAGAACTGCTGCCCTTCCTCAACGTCGAGGAGATCGATGTGGTGGAACAGGTAGCCCGCGGCAAAGAATTAGCGGTAACTTCAACACCGGTGATTCGTCTGCTGGTGCACGGCGAAGAAAAGTTCCGGGCAGCCGACACCCCAACTTTGCAGCAATTATTATCTGCCATAGCCCATGTCAGCGACTAGGCTCACCTACGTTTCAGCGCGATGTTGCACCGGATAAGCCACTTCATGGGGAAGAATGGATCAGGTGACTAGTGTGCCTAATGTTGACCATGAATGCTTCCAACGAGTGTTGGCAGATTCCACTAACCGTATTGAATGGTTACGGGCACGGTCACAAGGTATCACCGCGACAGACGTAGCTAAGCTGTCTACCGAAAAATCCATTCGGAATGCCGCCTGGGACAAGCTCTACGGTTCAGGGTTCTCCGGTAACACTTACACCGAGCACGGCCGACGTCGCGAGCCGGTCATCGCCGCTTGGGTGCAGGAAAACTTCAATATTTTCCCTTCCTCACAACTTTTCCACTCACAAAATTCTCGGCTGCATTTGGCAACCCCAGACGGTTTGGGCTTTGATCAAGATGGCGCACCGGTATTAGCGGAAATTAAGACTACCAATAAGCCGTTCAAACGGATCCCTAAAAATTACCTTCGCCAGGTCCTCTGGCAGCAGCATGTCATCGGCGCTCAACGCACCTTGTTCGTCTGGGAACAGCACTATAACTTCGTGCCAGTTCAGGCGGTCCCCGAGTTCCTTTGGATCGAGCGAGACGACTCGATGATCCAAGACCTCATCGACAAAGCCGAGCAACTCATTGCCGCCTTGCGGGAGTCAACCTCCCGCGAACAGCAGTATCTGGATTACGGTCCGGCGGCCCTGCGCCTCTAAATATCCAAGGCGCAGGAGGTTTACCCCGGCTATAGCGGTGGGTTCTGGATGGTGCGTGGGTCTGGCAAGCATTCTGGATAAGTCTGGACAAGTTCGCCCAGCAGTTTTTCGCGCAACATATTGCGCAGGTTCCACAGGTCTCCAGGATCCCTGGCTGATAAATAAATGGTTACCGTTTGCAGTCCGCCTAAGGTGTCTGTCACGAGCAGGCTATTATCGCGTCCATCCCACCAGTCCGAAGATTCAAGCAATTCGGTAGTACGCGTACGCAGATATTCAATCGGCGCATTGAGTTTTAATTGCAAGGTGATGTTGCCGCTAATCTCGGTGCTGCGCCGCGACCAGTTCTCAAATGGCGTGGTGGTGAAGTAGGTGGAAGGCAGGATCATCCGCCGTCCGTCGAGGAGCAACACGACCACATAAGTCAAAGTTATTTCTTCAACGCTGCCACGTTCGGCTTCGACCACCACGATGTCATCCACGCGCACCGAGTCGGTAAAGGCAATCTGCAAGCCGGCAAACACGTTGGCCAACGAGGACTGGACGGCCAAACCAACAACTACCGAAGCAAGACCAGCAGAGGCCAAAAGACCTGCGCCTAATGCTCTGACCTGTTCAATTGTCAACAACACGGCAGCTACGGCGATAATGCAGAGCACTGCAATAAGTACTCTGCGCAGTAGACCAACCTGCGTCTGAACCTTCGCTAATCTGCGACCTGGACCAAAACGGCTTCTGATGCGCGCCAGCAGAACCTCTTCAACAACCTTGACCAGCACAATAATGAGCCAGGTCAGGAAGAACACCAAACAGATGAGCAGCACAAACTGCCAGAGCTTGTAAGAGCTACTGTCGCGGTGGAAGGCAAACAGCGAACTTTTG
Source organism: Glutamicibacter ardleyensis (assembly GCF_014644555.1). Taxonomy (GTDB): domain Bacteria; phylum Actinomycetota; class Actinomycetes; order Actinomycetales; family Micrococcaceae; genus Glutamicibacter; species Glutamicibacter bergerei. The sequence goes on from NZ_BMKX01000001.1 coordinate 114,881, forward strand.
AGAACAATTGAAGCGAAAGTACCGAAAATCGGGATTCTTGCGCTTTTTACCTTGATCTCACCGAGTCCGGTGCGCTGAAAAATGCGGTGTGTCAGACCACTGATCAGGAAGGCAAGAATGGCAGAAAAAATTAATCCAACAGCGACAACAACCAGAAATTGCAACGGTTCAGGTAGGAAGCTGGAGGCTTCAACGACTTCGTCGACGGTGGTATCGATAGGTGCAGACGGGCTTGGCAACATCGTTAAAGCATGTCACACGAGACTAGTTGAACGCTGAGCGACACCTTGGATATACCCGGAGACCGGCTCCCGCGTCACGGATACGCACCAGATCAATTCCAGTTAGCTCCGGTGTATTGTTCCGGGGCCAAAACAGGGTTTTAGTAGTCTTATGGGCCCGTGCCGGACCCTAGGGCGCACTCAGATAGAAAGCCGGTGGTTCATATGCGCCGCACCAAACTTGGACTTCTCGCAGCTCTCGCCGCAGCAAGCATGCTCTCGGTAACCCCTGCAGCCTCGGCAGCCCCGGTGGCTACCGCAGCGGCCGGATGCCAGACCGTTTATTGGGGTTCTTTATCCAAGACCTCCAACGTCTCAAGTTCCTCAACGATGGCTAATATTCGTACCGGACGCCATACCTGTTTTGACCGGATGGTGATAGACCTCAACGGTAACCCCGATGGGTATTCGGTGAAATACGTCAGCGCACTGACCGGAATCGGATCAGGGAAAGCGGTACCCACCACGGGTGGCGCCAAACTAGAAATCCTGTTGAAGTCCGGAACCAGCACCAGCTATCGTCCCGGATCCACCATCAAAACACTGAATTACACAACCTTCCGCCAGCAGCTCTGGCTGGGAAGTTTTGAAGGCCAGACCAAGATCGGCATCTCCACGCGGGCACGACTGCCAATGCGTGCCTTTGTCCTCTCTGGCCCAGAGCAAGGATCGCGTTTGGTGATCGATGTTGCTCACAAATGGTAACCAGCTGTGCCTAAGCCATGAGCTTGCCGTCATGACTGGGCGCACCGCGTAACACCGTGTCAACCTGCTGAAGAATGTGCCACGATGCTTATATGTATCGAACATTTGCCTATCAGCAGGTTGACGTTTTTGCCCCCACAGCCTTCAACGGCAATGGGCTCGGCGTTGTCTTTGAGGCAGATCATCTCGATTCCACGCAAATGCAACGCTTCGCCCAGTGGCTGAATTTATCGGAGACCGTCTTCTTCGTGACTCCCACCGAGCCCGAAGCCGACTACGCAATTCGTATTTTTACTCCGACTACCGAGTTGCCCTTTGCCGGGCACCCCACGCTAGGTGCTGCGCATGCGTGGCTTGAATCTGGAGGTCAGGCTGGAACCAACGGCCACCTGCTCCAGCAGTGTGATGCCGGGTTAATTCAGGTACGGATCGAACGCGACGCCAGCGAAAAGCATGAGCGCCGTCTCGCTTTCCTTGCTCCCCCGTTAACCCGCAGTGGGCCCCTAGAGCAAGATGTTTTGCAGTGGGCAATTGCCGGGCTGGGGATTAACTCAGAAGATGTCATTGCCCATCAGTGGTTGGTCAATGGCCCCCACCACGCCGGACTACTGCTGCGCGATGCCGACCTCGTGCTAGGAATTGAGCCTGATTATGCGGCCCTTGACGGGCTGGAGCTCGGAGTCATTGGACCCTACACTGCCTCTAGTGTGGCCCAAGGCGTCTGGCAGCCTCAAGCTACCTTATTGCCCCGAATTTCAGGGACGCGCGAGGAACTGCGTCCGCTAGATTATTCGGACCAGACTCGTTCCGAGGAGCGCTTTGGCTCCGTGGTTCTTCAACCACCTGCAGACTTTGAGGTGCGTGCTTTTGTCTCTGGTGAGGCCATCCAGGAGGATCCTGCAACGGGTTCACTCAACGCCGGCTTTGGCGTGTGGATGACTAAGGCAGGATTGGCACCGCAGCGTTACACAGTCCGCCAGGGCACCCGCGTGGGTCGCGAGGCAATCTTGCATATTGAAGCGAGTGAAAGCGGGCTCTGGGTCAGTGGGGATGTCACCACGCGCATTGAAGGAACTGTGACTTTCGACTGAATCCCTCGCTAAGCCAGATAATGCATTTTAGTTTCACCGTGCAAGCATTACTCTGGGTCAGTGCCTGAAATCGTAAACTCCCCACCAGACTTTGACCGAAAAACCGCTTGGCGTGCCCTCTGGGCACTGGTCATTGGTTTCTTCATGATCCTGCTCGACACCACCATTGTGTCGACGGCGATGCCCGCCATCATGAAGTCGCTGGATGCCGATATTTCTGGGATCCTTTGGATCAACAGTGCTTATCTGCTCACCTTTGCGGTGCCACTGCTCATCACCGGGCGTCTCGGAGACCGTTTTGGTCCACGTAATATTTACCTCATCGGGTTGCTGATCTTTGCTTTGGCTTCGCTGTGGTGCGGGCTGTCAGACTCACTGGCTTCGCTCACCATTGCCCGTGCTGTCCAAGGCCTAGGCGCGGCAATGATCTCGCCACAAGCAATGACGCTGATCACCCGACTCTTTCCTTATCAACACCGCGGAGCCGCGATGGGACTCTGGGGAGCCGTCGCGGGTATTGCTACTCTGTTGGGCCCCCTTGCCGGCGGGCTGTTAGTCGACTCGGTCGGCTGGGAATGGATCTTCTTCATCAACCTGCCAATCGCCGTATTGAGCTTCATCATGTTGTTGAAATTTGTTCCCCGCCTAGCGCCACAAGCTCATTCCTTCGACTGGGTTGGCGTAGCACTTTCCGCCCTGGCAATGTTTGCTTTGGTCTTCGGCATCCAAGAAGGCGACTCAACAAATTGGGAACCATTCATCGGCCCACTGAGCTCTTGGCACATGATCGTTCTCGGTGTGGCGCTCTTCGCTGTGTTCATTTGGTGGCAATCCAAGACTTCCAAGGAACCACTGGTTCCATTGCGGCTGTTTAAGGTTCGCAACTTTTCGCTGGCAAACGTCGCCATCACCTGCATGGGCCTGACCATTTCTACCATGGCTCTACCCATGGTGTTCTTCCTGCAGAATGTGCGAGGCCTGACTCCTACCCAATCGGCATTGATGATCTCCCCGATGGCCATCGTGGCAATTTTCATTGCCCCAGTGCTAGGAAAGACGGTCAACAGGTTTAATCCTCGGACCCTCGCCGTGCCAGGGTTCTTCCTGATCGGCACCGCGACCGTAGCTTACGCATTGATGATGCACTCGGACATTGCGCTGTGGACCTTGCTGATCCCCTCCGCAGTGCAAGGTATTGGTTCAGCAATGATCTGGCCTTCGCTTTCGCTCGCTGCAACCAAAAACCTCACCCCACGTGATGCCGGAGCCGGTTCCGGCATTTACAACACCACCAGGCAGATCGGTTCGGTCCTTGGCTCTGCGCTCATTGCGGTCATGATGGAAGCACGTGTTTCCACCGAGATTCTCAAGGTTCAAACTCAGGGTCCCACAGCTATCCCTGAAGCGACAGCTGTGGGTCTGGGGCAGGCATTGTTGCTACCTGGTTTTGTGGCCATTGCCGCGATACTTGTGGTGGCATTCCTCAACGTCCCGGAAAAGAAGAAAGTTTCCTAGCCTCAAAAGCCCAAAACGGGGTGGGTTCCACATGGAACCCACCCCGTTTTTGCTCAGACAAAGTCGACTATGCAGATTGGTCTGGCTTGTCCTCGCCCTTGACCTTCTCTACGGTTTCACCGATCTTTTCCTGCGCATCGGCGGCAAATTCTTTCACGTTCTCCGAAGCGTCGGCCGCGAATTCCTTCACGTTTTCGGACGCGTCAGCAGCGAACTCTTTAACGTTCTCCGAAGCGTCGTCGGCAAATTCCTTGACGTTCTCGACTGCTTCGCCCAGCTTCTTCTTTGCATTATCCAAGAAACCCATGGGTTCTCCTTTTGGTTCGAAACCTGAAAATGACTACTGAAGGCTTGCAGTACCAACTAAAACTTACGTCAGTTGGAAATTTGCTCACCGTGGAGGCTAAATTATTTCTTTTTCTTCGCCAGCTTCGCCGAGCGACGACCAAAGATCAGTGCTACTGCGATACCTGCAAGCCAAGCATCCTTGGCTAAAGCGGTGCCGTCACTTGTCGGGCGAATACCATCAGATTCGGTCATTCCCGGGGTGCGCAAGTAGGAAGCAAGCAGTACGCCTGAGAATGCTCCGAGGCCAAGACCTGCAAGTCGCGAAGGAATGATAGGTAGGAGCAGAGCGCTACCCAGTGCAATTTCGGAGACCGAAACCGCCTTGCCGAAGGCTGCCGGTTCCAGCTGCCCCAACTGCGGCACGCCATTGGAGGCCAGCTGCTGCAGTCCGGCGGCGCTAGCTTCGTCAATGCGAAGCTTGTTGATTCCGCTGTTGAGAATGAATGCGCCACTGACCAAACGTAGAGCGGCGTTTGCGATAGAGATTCCCATGGGCCCTCACTTCTCTTCTAAGTAGATTTACTGCGGCACTCGCAATTATGAGTTGCCTTGAACCTCAGCGTAGTCATCCCGGGGAATGATCACAATCATTTAGTCCTGTGAGCCGGAGTCAATTAGCCGAAACATGCTAAATTCAAGAATCATGATCTCTTCCTCCGCCGTACCTTCAGCCGCTCTGGACCTTTTGATTACCCAGGGGTTCGACACCACCAGCGTCGATGAGTTGGCTGCCACCGCCGGGATGTCACGGTCCACCTTCTTCCGCCGTTTTGGTTCCAAAGAAAACATGGTGTTTGCCGATCAGGAAATGATCATCACTCATGTGAAAACGACACTTGCTGCTTCTTCTGTCAGTGCCACACAAACGCTTATCGACGCGGCGCACGTGGTCTTTGACCAGTACACGATGAACCCCGAGGCGGCCCAGTTACGTCACCGTCTACTTTCCTCGGTGCCTTCGCTGCGCGAACGTGAGCTGGTTTCCACTCACCGTTATGAACGTGCTTTTTATGATTTCCTCTCCGCCAGAGAACTAACCAATACCGCTCCGCACCGTGCATTGAGTCTGGGAATCAGCGCAGGGTTGGTCGCCATCCACAATGACCATCTGCGCCTATGGTTGCGCGACCCCTCCGCCACGGATCGGGAGCATTTGGCTGCAGACGTGTCGTTATTTTTGGACCGTTTCGCAGATTTACTGGATCCCAACCACGCCCCCAAGGCAAAGTCCTCCAAAGCGCCGCGTGTGGTGGTTTCCGTTCTTGACGCAGGAGATGACGAACAAGCGGTACTTGATGCCGTATCAAAGGCACTGCGCGAACACCGAGACTGACACTTAGTTTCTTGACATGACATTGAGTTCCATTAGGCTGGGTATAGAACAGTTTTCCTTCTCTGCCTAGGAGCACACGAAATGACCCAGCAGCACACCGAATTTGAGTTTCCCACCGGCGTTGTGGAACCCGAATACGATCTATGGGCCGACGGGGTAGATATTGACCCCACCGGAGTGCTTGCCGAAGTCGACCCGGTAGATGCCGCGTGGCGTCACAAGGCCCGCACCTTCATCCTGGATGAAGTCAAAGATGACATCCACGAATACTGGGACAAGGCAGACTACCCACTTCACCTGATTAAAAAACTCGGTGACGCCGGACTACTCCGTGACGGGTTGGACTTTGCCGGCCATGAACCCATGAGTCCGATGGCCGCTGGATTAGTCAACATGGAGTTGGCACGCGGTGACGGCTCGGTAGCTACCATCGTTGGCGTTCAGGGAGGCTTGGCTCTTCGCTCGGTCATGTTCTGCGGTAGTGCGCAACAGAAGACCAAATACGGTGTTCCGATGCTTGCAGGCGAACTCGCCGGCTCCTTCGCACTGACCGAGCCGACTCACGGTTCGGACTCAGTAGGTCTAGAAACCCGCGCCCATAAGGTCGACGGTGGCTATGTCATCAACGGCGAAAAGAAGTGGATTGGCAACGGTTCCATTGGCGGTATCACCGTCACGTGGGCACGTGATGACGACGGTAAGGTGCGTGGTTTCTTGGTTGATCAGGAATCCGCTGGCTACACCGCCACCACCATTAAAAATAAGCTTTCCTTGCGTGCCATCTGGCAGGCTCATATCCGTATGGAGAACGTCTTTGTTCCAGATGAAGATGTGCTCCCGGACTCCCATAGCTTCAAAGACACCGCACGAGTACTTTTTGCCACCCGCTTGGGTGTCGCCTGGTCTGCGGTGGGCCACGCCACCGCATGCTACGAATCAGCGGTGCTCTACGCTAAGGCTCGCACACAGTTTGGCCGCCCACTGGCAGCAAGCCAGATAGTGCAGGAACGTCTGGCCCGGATGCAGTCCGAACTGGCCACCATTCAGCTACTTGCGGTGCAGTCCACCAAGCGTGAGGCACGAGGAGAACTCACCGGCCCGCAGGCTTCTCTGGCTAAATACACTGCAACGCGCACCGCACGCCAGATCGCTGCGAATGCTCGTGATCTCCTTGGCGGAAACGGGATTCTGACCAGTAATCGAGTAGCCCGGCACTTTGCCGATATTGAAGCCATCCACACCTATGAAGGTACCGAAACCGTTCAAGCGCTACTGATGGGCCGCAACATTACCGGCATCTCGGCCTTCGCCTAACCCAACAATTTGAGACAACTAATGCCGTGGCTTAGGCACCATATTATTGGTGCCTCGGCCACGGTTTTACTTTCTTAGCCTTTACTTTCCCGGCGTAGCCTATTATTCGTGTATGCGGTGGCTTGATGCTCCCACGGGTCTTCTGGCCAAGGATGTCTTGGGTACTTTCCGCGCATTTCCGAACGCACCTGTGCGTAGGGACCGTTGAAGAAACTTACTAAGTCCTCAGTGACCGCCAGTGGGCTGCCCTTGGGTGAAAGCAAGTGGAACTGTACCGGCAGTTTCTCCCTCACTAACCGTGGAGAATCTTTCAGTCCAAAGCACTCCTGCAATTTCACCGCCACCACTGCCGGACCGGTTGAATCCACCGGCGGGTACTCGATTCGAATCCGTGACCCCGAGGGCACTTGTAGTCGTTCGGGAACTAAGGAATCAAATTCATGAGCATGCTCCCACGGCAAGAGCGTTCGCAACGCTCCTACCAGATCTATCTTTGATGCAGGTTTCCCGGAGGCCAAATGCTCCAAGCCTGCCGACAGCCAGTTTGACGCGCCGTCTATTAAACTCGCCTCATCCACCGGGACAAATGGTGCCCCCAAAAGCCGGTACGCCACACCCATTCGGCGGCGTAGATTTTCAAAGGCTTGTTGTTCACCAAAAAGCGCTAACGATTGCTCGCGAAGCGCCGTTGCGGCAGCCTTGCGCCCGAGTTCCTTCGTGGCCTTAATCGGGTGCGAGGCGAGCTCAATGGCGCCCAATGACTCAACCTTGCGGGCCGAAATCTTCCCATCCACCATCGTTGCGCTTTCGCTGACTTGATGAAGCTGGCTGAGCAAACTAAGCACCTGCTCTAGTTCAATACCCACCGCTCGGCGAATCATTGCACCGGTACTTGTTGAAGCACGAGTCACCTCGGTAATCGCTAAAAACTCATAATGCGCCAGGTGGCTACCGCGCGGCAAGGAAGCGCGCGTCCCTGATGCCAGCAGGTAGTCATGATCTTGGACCTTGTGCGCCACCCACTGCGGATAGGCCAAGGCGCAGACACCGGCCAGAGCCATGGACGCATCTTGACTCCGCGCATTCCCGGTAAGTTTTTCAAGTCTTTTGGTCTCTTGTTCCCAGGCTCGGTGACCAGGATGTGTGGGGCGCCGAATTGCCTGAAGCAATTCATCCAGATCAGCGTTGGCGATTCGTTCCGAGCTGGCTAGCAGGGCTACCGCTTCCGCGGTGGGACGTGAACCGAAATGTTCGGCGCCTTCTAGCAGCGCACGTGCCGTCCTCGGATCTGCCGGAATTTTCACCATGCGCTCGCCCAATGCGGTGATTTTTCCTTCACTATCTACCGCTTCCAGTGCGCGCAACACCTCTTCGTCGGTGTGCAGCGTCTTAGCCGGAGGCTCTTCCCAGAGCCGGAGCCCCGCTCCTCGCGGTGCGCCCCAAGCAGCCAGCGAAAGCGCGGCCTGAACCAGATCTCCGGTACGTATTTCTGGGGCAGAACTGGCTGGCGCCGCCGCAAAGGCTTTGGCATCCAAGGTGCGCACCACCGTTCCAGGCCCTAGTCGTCCTGCACGGCCGGCTCGCTGAGTGGCTGACGCTCGGCTTGCCACCACCGTGACCAGTCCAGCGATACCGCGCCCGGCGTCCCGGCGCGGTTCGCGCGCATAACCAGCGTCAACTACTAGACGTACCCGAGGCACGGTCAATGAGGACTCAGCAATCGAGGTGGACACGATAATTCGTGGTCCTTCGGTAACATCCGGCTCGGCGAGTATCTGGTCTTGAATCTTTGTGGGTACTTGAGAATGCAAGGCGAAGGCGGTCATCCCAGATGCTGCAATCTGGGCGCAGACACGGTCAACTTCGCGGGCGCCTGGAACAAAGACCAGGGTATCGATCACGGTTGTGGAGCGTTGGTTCAGTAGTTTTGAATGTTTCACCGCCACCTGTGCGACATGGGATAGATACTCTGCGCTGATTCCACGTTCGGTGATCCGTTGCCTAGAGAAACTTTCAAAGAGTTCGGTCACCTCAAATTGTGCGGTGTTAGCCGTCAACACCCGCGCAGGTTCATCACGTGCCAGGAGCTCTGAAAGTTCTTTAGAATGCAGGGTCGCACTCATCACGATCAGGCTCAGATCATCTCGCAGCTCGCTGACCTGGTTCACCATGGCCAGTAAAAGGTCGGTATCGATGGATCGTTCGTGGACCTCATCAATGATCACCGCGCTGATTCCGGCTAAATCTGGATCAGCCAACAACCTGCGCAGCATCAGTCCGGCGGTCACAAATTCAACCTGGGTATTTGCCGAGCTTTGACGTTCACCACGGACCGCAAAACCTACCTTGTCCCCCAGCCTTGAACCATCCAGTTGCGCTAACCGACGTGCCGCGGCACGGGCCGCTACACGGCGTGGCTGAGTGACGATAATCTTGCCGGTGAGCCCTTGCGCAGCCAGTGCCACGGCCACGGTGGGTGGCACGATGGTGGTTTTACCCGAACCCGGTGGCGCCTGAATGACTAAGGGCCGACTCGGTTGAGTTTGCAACGCAACTTGTAGTTCTTGGCGACTTAGTCCGAAAGCCAAACCCGAGGCGATACGTTCAAGGTCAAAGGCTTGGAGATTCATAGGTGCTATACCGCCCAAAAAGCTTGAATCGCGCTAACCACCGGTTCAATGGGGAACAAGGTACTACCGTGAGTTCGGCCCGGAAGCGCAACCAGTCGAGCGTGTGGCAAAGCGCGGGCCATCAACTTATTTTGATCAAAGCGGGGCTGATCACGGGTACCAATCAATAACAGCGTGGGGGTGGTGATCTTCGAAAGCTGGCTCAGCTCTAAGTTCTGCACGGTTTCGGCTGCGTCGTAGTAGGCCGCCAAGGCCAAGGGGTCGTTGTTAAGGAAAGCTAATCGGGTGGCTGGGTCTAGCCTGCCGCGGGTTTCTTGTCCGGTGACAAAACCTTCGATATCTCCTTGACGCAATACTTCTAAGTAACCAGGGAAGAACAGTTTGCCAATCTCCCCGTCTGTAATCTCATAGGTTCCCCCGAGCATCGTGAGGCTCAGGACCCGATCAGGACGGTCCATGGCAACATGCAATCCACTCCGCGCGCCGAAAGAGTAACCAATAATGTGTGCTGCCGGAAGGCCAAGATTATCTAGTACGGCATAAATATCACTGGCAATTTTGTCCATCGTGTAATCGGAGCTTTGATGAGACTTCATCGATTTGCCATGCCCGCGAAGGTCCATGCGAATGGTGCGATGGTTGGTGCCTAAGGCTTTGGTATATCCCAGCCCGCGCCAGATAGAACGTGAGAGCGCCGACCCGTGGAGGAAAAGAATTGGCTCACCGACAGCTTGGCCGTCATCAAAGAAGATTTCGGCACCATCTGCGGGGTTATTAATCATCGGCATACCTCCGATTAAATCCCCTTGTGTCTCAGCGAGCAATTCGCCGGGCACCAGCCCGGTGTGCATTACCCGCTTTCTATCGACTTTGGTCATAAAAAGGATGACACTAAAAGTATGAGGTCGATGGCTTAATGCCGCGACACAGAGACATGCGAGGGAAGGAGCATCATGCGCAACGGTCACGAGGACGAACTTGGAGTCGAGACTCAGGAACAGGCCAAGGCACACGTGAAGCACGATCATGAAGAAGAGTTAGTGGAGGAATGGGAAGACGAATCATTCCCAGCCTCTGATCCACCCTCGAATTACTAATCCAAAAAAACTGAGGATTCGTTTACCTCATGCTCAGCTATTGATAAGAATGCCATCCTAGAGTGGTGATTACCTTCTCAAGGTGCGAGTGATTTATAAGAATCGATCTGCGCGGGCTTTACCTCCTTGACCCCCGCAGATCGATTCTTTCTTTAAGCTTCTTCGTTACTTCTTTTTCGTGAACTCAATCGTCGTGGCGCTGCTCGCGACCACCTCCAACTGGAGTTTGCCGGTCGCATTCTTCGTCACGCCACTGCCTTTGGCGGCAAACGGGGCCTCCGCTCGCAACTGGGTCTTCTCGACAGCTCCGTTTCCAGGTGCATAAATCTGTGCTGCCCCGGTGGCTCGATATCCTTTAGGCAAGTTAACCGTCAGCGGGTTTTTCGACTTTTTGGCTGCATCGTTTTTATTGATCACGGTCACCTGAACATTGCCGTTTTCAGCCTTAACAGCATAGGCCGTAATGTTTTTGTCCCCCGAAATTTTCGTAGACATGAACTGGCTACCAATACTCAAGCTGGCTAAGCGCATAGCTAGGTAATTGGGCTGGGCGAGCACTTGGCCTTCACCCTTGCTACCGGTTCCGTCCGCGGAACAGACCACCGACATCGGCGCTCCACCTCGGCAGGCACCAAGCATGGAATGCATGTTCATCCGCTCCACCCCAAGACGCGCTGATGCAAAAATATGGTCAATGGTCCACAACGCGGTGGCGTGAGTTCGAGAGGTATTATTCGTCCCCGGGCAGCTCGTTGACCCGGTTTCTTCGACCCACAGCGGAACCTTCTTTTTATTGGCCTTGGCTAATCCAATTCCTAGCATTTTCGTGGCACTCTTACTCACCACAGGTTCTAGTAAGTTCTGCCATTCGGGTCCGCGCCCGGGCACCTTATCCGAGGAGCATTCATAGATAGCATAATAGTGCTGGGTTAACGCCGTAGTGTTAGGTAGTTTCGCATTCAAAAACGCGCTCATCCACGAGCCGTCAAAGACGCCGGGACCAACAATTGGAACCTTCTTACCGGTGGCCTCGTCGATGGCTTTGACGTACGCCCGCACCTGAGTGACGTACTTCTTTTCATTCCATTGCGAAGGTTTGCGCACCTGCAGCCCAGGACGCGCATCATTGGTATACCCATTGGGTTCATTGCCGATAGAGATTCCAATCAGGTGATCCCCGAAAGTCTTCACAGCATATTTGGCCATATCGGCCCCGCGCTTCGGATCATAATGGCCCAGCGGAATACCGATGGTGACCTTAGAGTCGAGCTTCTTGACCGTTTTCATCACGCGTTCGAGATCTTGGGGAGTGACCAAGGTTTTACCCTTTGGCGCTTTTTCTCCCGTTGAAGTCCAGAAGATTTCGCGGTCCAAGACGTTTCCGCCAAAACGTAAACCAGGATGCCCCAACCCTGCGAGCATCTCGTCGAGGTTACCGACTTCTGGGTCCCAACGCGGGTCGCTAAGCTCGGTAGCCTCAAAGGACACTCCGATGTTGTCATCGCTCAGGCTAGTACCGAGGTTTGAGGATCCGACATTTAAGGTAGTCGCCTTACCTGCGGGTTTGTTATTAAAGTCTTGGACAAAGTCCGGCAGCGGCTCTGGGGTCGGTGGTGCCGGCGTCGCGGAATTTGAGGTCTGTGGCTCTTGCGTCGTTGGGCCCGAAGAGCAACCGGCTAACAGTCCGCAGATCAAGAGCGCGGCAAGGGATTTTGTCGCTTTGGAAATCACTTCGGTCCTCACAGTTATTTGCATGCTGTCCAAACTTCACTCTATCGCGAGCCTAGAGATTCTCTGCTGACATGAATTATCGCGAGTCTGGTTCCGCGAAGACGATGCTCTAGTTTTATTCAACAGATCAATGCTCTTGCGTGAGTTCTGCCATAGAGTTGTTTTAAGCAACAAAGACTCATTCTATGGAGAGGCACCACATGGAGTACGAACTTGTCAGCCCGCGTCCCGACAGTAACCGTCCGTACGTCGCAGCAGAAAACCGTTACGAGAATTTCGGCTACCGTCGAGTCGGAGATTCGGGCTTAGTTTTGCCTCCTCTCTCGCTGGGCCTGTGGTGGAATTTCGGTGACAACCGCGCATTTGATACCCAACGTGAAGTCTTGCGTCACGCTTTTGACCACGGCATCAACCACTTCGACCTAGCTAATAACTATGGTCCGCCAGCTGGTTCGGCTGAAGAGAACTTCGGTCGAATGATGCGCAAGGACTTCATGCCTTACCGTAATGAGTTGGTCATCTCGTCGAAGGCCGGCTACGACATGTGGGCCGGACCATTCGGTAGTTTCGGGTCACGCAAATACTTGCTGGCCTCCGCAGAAGCATCCTTGCAGGCAATGAACTTGGACTACGTGGATATCTTCTATTCGCATCGTTATGACCCGAAGACTCCCCTAGAAGAAACCATTGGTGCGTTAGATACCTTGGTCCGTCAGGGCAAGGCCATCTATGTCGGTATTTCCTCCTACTCGGCCGAACGCACCGCGCAGGCCAAGGCCATCGCAGACGAGCTAGGAACCCCACTGGTCATCCACCAGCCTTCCTACAACATCTTGAACCCATGGGTAGAGCACGGTCTATTGGCCACCTTGCAGAAGGAAGACATGGGAGCTATCGCCTTTACTCCTTTGGCTCAAGGCTTGCTAACCGACAAGTACCTCAACGGCACCGATGTGCAGCGCCAGGGTGGACGACGTTCCTTGGACGCACAGCTGACCGAAGAGAACTTGGACAAGATCCACAAGCTCAACGACATTGCACTGCGTCGCGGCCAGTCTTTGGCACAGATGTCCTTGGCTTGGTTGCTCCGCGAGGGTGCGGCCACCTCGGTGCTCATCGGCGCTTCCTCAACCAAGCAGCTGGACGAAAACCTCGGCGCACTAAAGAACGTTGAATTCACCGAGACCGAGCTCAACGAAATTGCTTCGATCGCTCAAGGCGATGCCGGAATTGATTGGTGGAAGACCTCGGCAATCAGCTAGTTTCTTCCTAGTTCTCAAACACCCGTGCGACGTATTCTCAAGCGTCGTACGGGTGTTTTGCATTCGGGCGCAAATGAGAGACATTCGCGAGGAATCCGTCTTAAATCCCAGACGATTCAACGGATCTGAGTGTGGCCGATTTGCTGAACTGAGGATATGCTCGAATTAGACGCGCCGTGAAGTGATTCACATTCATTTTATGGACGGGATGGGTATCGTGGAATCCACAAGCCCACACAGACCTCAGCACAGACTAGACAGGAGCATCATGAGCGCCCCGACCTACAAGGTACTAAACCCGGCAACCGGCAAGATCGTTGAAGAATTCCCGACAGCCACCGACGCACAGGTCGAGCAGGCACTCGCCTCCGCACAATCTGGCTACGAGTCGTGGCAAAACGTCGACATCAACGAGCGTGCCAAAATCGTCAGCAAGGTCGCTCAGCTCTTCGCCGACAAGGCCGATGAACTAGGCAAAATCATGACTCTGGAAATGGGCAAGCCACTTTCCGAGGCAGTAGGCGAAGCAGAATACTGCAAAGACATCTTTGAATACTTTGCTACCGAAGGTCCCACCCTAGCGGCAGATCAGGAAATCAAGTCCTTCTCCGGTGGCAAGGCAGTCGTCCAGCGCCGCCCCGTCGGCCCACTGCTGGGCATCATGCCCTGGAACTTCCCGCTGTACCAGGTCGCTCGCTTTGCCGCACCAAACCTGATGCTGGGCAACACCATTGTGCTCAAGCATGCAGAGTCCTGCCCGCGCTCGGCTCTAGCAATCCAAGAAATCATGGATGAGGCAGGGGTTCCTGCTGGCGTGTACAACAACGTTTTCGCCACCCATGATCAAATCTCCACCATCATTGCTGATTCACGGATCCAGGGTGTTTCCCTGACCGGTTCCGAACGCGCTGGCGCGATCATTGGCGAACAGGCCGGACGCAATTTGAAGAAGGCAGTACTTGAACTTGGCGGTTCAGATCCATTTGTTGTCCTGGATTCAAATGACGTGGCTGGCATCGCCGAGACCGCGTGGGGCTTCCGTATCGACAACACCGGTCAGGCGTGCAACTCCAATAAGCGCATGATCATCATGGAAGATATTTTTGATGACTTTGTTACCGAACTGACCAAGCATGCCGACGGGCTGACACCCGGTGATCCAATGGCAGAAGTCGACGGCACGTTCGCACCGATGTCCTCCCGTAAGGCTGCCGAAGATCTGCACGCACAGGTACAGGATGCGGTGTCTAAGGGCGCCACACTTCATACCGGTGGCGTACTGCAAGATGGTCCTGCGGCCTACTACTCCCCTGCCGTGCTCAGCGGTGTCACCAAGGACATGCGCGCTTACTACGAGGAGCTGTTCGGCCCAGTCGCCGTGGTCTACAAGGTCAACAGCGACGAGCAGGCACTGGAACTAGCCAATGACACCATCTACGGCCTGGGCGGTTCGGTGCACTCCACCGATGAAGCTCGTGCAGCCAAGGTTGCCATGGGCCTACAGTCGGGTATGGCGAACGTTAACTCTCCAGCGGCTGAGGGCGCCGAAATGCCATTCGGTGGCGTGAAGCGCTCCGGCTTCGGCCGTGAGCTTGGCCCGTTGGGCATGGAAGAATTCGTGAACAAGCGTCTGTTCTACATCGGCGAGTAGCAACAGATAAGCAGGGGGCCGAACCAGTTTCGTGAACTGATTCGGCCCCTCTTCTTGTGCTTTAAACTCGCGAGCCCTCCAACGTTGCATCTTTTAGCCGGCTACCAGCTATTCGCCCGACCAGTTGACGGCTGGGAAGCGACGTCACGAATTGTGCGGCGTTCAAGCAAGCAGGCCATTGTGCGCAACTTGAGCGAACGCGATCGCAGCTTGGTGCGCCTGGTCGCTGCTGGACTGACCAATGTACAGATCTCGCGAATTTCTCACATCTCGGAAGGTTCTATGAAGCTTCATCTGGCGCGCATCTTGGAACAGCTCAATGTCACCAATCGTGTGCAGCTGGCGGTTATTGCCACCGAATCAGGTTTGGTTTCCCCCGCTGACTTGCAGATTGTCAGCTAGAATTCTGCGCTGGCTAGTAAACGGTTCGTAGCTGCGTGGCTGGAATCCACATCTCTTCACCATCACGTTCAATCTGTCGCCACGCGCCTTGACGCGCCACAATAATCACCGCGGTATCGGACTGCAAAATGCGCGCTAATGCGTGGTGATCCCCAGGACCACGACGTGCGTTGAGTCGGATGGTGGTTAATGCACGCTGATTGGGTACAGCAATCAACCCACCCTTAGCAGGACGTGAGGGCAGAGTCTGCAAATACATGCTCGGCACCCAGCCCAACAGCTGTCCGAATTGTACTTGTGACCACAACCCTTGTTGCAGAACCATGCGGACCTTACTCGCCTGCTCAATAACCTTGAGCACTGGATAGCCGGTGCCGCTACCTTTGCGAAGGTTCAGTGTAGCCGTGGTGACATGGGTGGCTTCGATCAACGAATAACGCGACAGCACTCGAGGGCTATGCTCATCTTCGCTCTGACCTTCAATTTTTTCGTCAAAGGCTGACGGAATCGGCTCTAGGTAAATATTTGGTAGCCAGCCATAGATGCGGTGAACGTATACGTGAGCCCAGGATCCTCGCACTTCGACGAGTGCAATTTCAGTTCCGGTGCTCAGATTGCTCTGAACAAGGTAGTGTCGCCCGGCACCCTTACGTAGTTTCAGCTCTGCCGTCGTGCGGTGCGTATGCGTCGGTGACGACGTCCGAGCCGAAGGATGCGGATAACCCAATTGGTTCACAACCACCTCGATATAGAAAAACTTAAGGAACCAGCAAGTAGCTGATTCCCTAAGTTTATTTCATGTTTGAAGAGTTTTTCTCTTCTTGTGGTTTTATTCGCCTGCCGACTGGCGTGTTCCTAGCTCACGGTCCAGTCGCAGGATGCCGCTTCCGTCATCTCCGACAAGCTTCAGGCGGTCCAGAATCTCGGATACGGTGGCCTCTTCTTCGACCTGTTCCTCGATAAACCAGTTCAGCATCGGGATTGAATCGATGTCACCCTCGGTCTGTGCCAGTCGGTACAGTTCACGGATTGCTTCCGAAACTTTCCGTTCGTGTGCCAAAGACACTGCGAAGGCGTCAGCAACGGTTTTGACGTTCATCTGTGGTGCTGGCTGCTCACCGATGGTTGGGTGTGCGTCACGGTCAGTCATATGAGTCATGAACTTTTCCGCGTGCACGATTTCTTCGGCTGCCTGTGCACGGAACCAGCCGGCAATGCCGGAAAGGCTCATGACATCCATCTCCACTGCCAGCTGACGGTAAACGGTCGCAGCGGTCAATTCGAGAGTTAACTGAGTGTTGAAGGCTTCTGCAAGTTTTCCTGTAAGTTCCATGACTAAAGACTACGACTCATTTTCCTACTTGTCATCGAAGTTCGGACACACTAATTAGCAGAGTAATTAGCGAACACTTTTGAGTTGACCAGTAGTTAATTGAGCCGATGCTAACCAAGGTTAGGGCAACCGAACAGATCTTCTGGGCTTACTTTCCCAACCCCGCACGTCGCAACGCTTCAGCCATCGCGGTGTTTCCGCTCGGCGCCGGCGCTGCCTGGCGTCCGGCCTTTGGGACGCGGTCCCCACGAGTCTTCACTCCAGCATTGGGCCGTTGTCCGGTACGAGCTTTTGGCTGCTCCGAGACAGTTTTCTCTCCGGGCAATTCGTCATCCAAACGCAGGGTCAAAGAAATTCGCTTACGCGCAGCATCAACCTCAAGGACCTTGACCTTAACTATCTGCCCCGAGCTGACCACTTCGCGCGGATCCGAAATGAACTTAGTGCTCATTGCCGAGACATGGATCAGTCCGTCCTGGTGCACACCCAAATCAACAAAGGCACCGAAGGCCGCGACATTGGAGACTGTACCTTCCATGATCATCCCAGGCAGCACATCGGAAAGCTTCTCCACACCTTCACGCAACGCGGCGGTCACAAATTCGCCGCGCGGGTCACGAGCGGGACGGCGTAGTTCTGCAATCACATCGCGGATGGTCGGTTCACCGAATTGTTCGGTGGTAAATTCCGCTGGATCTAATTCTTCTAACCGTCTCCCACGGCTCTCTGCCGCCTGCTGCAAACTCTTGGCCAGCGCATATGCCTCCGGGTGAACCGAGGACGCATCGAGTTTTTCCTTACCCCCGGTGATGCGCAAGAACCCGGCACACTGCTCATAGGCTTTGGCGCCCAAGCGCGGAACCTTCAGCAGCTCGCGGCGTGTAGCAAAAGCACCGTTAGCATTACGGTGGTCCACAATGTTTCTGCTCAATAGTGGGCCTACACCGGCCACACGTGAAAGCAGTGCCGGGGAAGCGGTGTTAACATCAACACCCACCGCGTTCACACAGTCTTCAACCACCGCATCCAGTGCCCGGTCAAGCTTTGTGGCACTCACATCGTGCTGGTACTGACCCACTCCAATGGATTTTGGATCAATTTTCACCAGCTCTGCGAGAGGGTCTTGTAGGCGGCGGGCGATAGATACTGCTCCACGGATTGAGACATCTAGATCTGGCAATTCTTGGCTAGCAAGTTCGGAAGCCGAGTACACCGAGGCACCTGCCTCGGAAACGATGACCTTGGAGAGCTCTTTACCGCCCAGGGCCTTGATCACTTCTGCCGCCAAACGGTCGGTTTCACGACCGGCCGTGCCATTACCCACGGCAATCAGCGAGGTGCCATGTTTCTGCGCCAGCTGGGTGAGCGTGTTAACCGATTCGTCCCATTTGTTCGCAGGTGCATGCGGGTAGATTGTGGCAATGTCCACGACCTTGCCGGTCAGGTCCACCACTGCCACCTTCACCCCGGTACGCAGTCCCGGGTCAAGACCCAGAACTGCCTTGTTTCCGGCCGGCGCAGCCAACAGGACATCGCGAAGATTAGCAGCAAAGATCTTGACCGATTCATCCTCGGCAGCTTCAAAGAGGCGAGCCCGAAGATCTGATTCAAAACGGGTTAGTAAACGGGCTTTCCAAGCTAGACGTACGGTCTGCTGTAGCCAGCTTGCTGCCGGCGCATCACCACCGGTGCTGATGCCCAAGGACGCGGCGATAGCGTTCTCGTACCCGGCACGAGCTTGCGCTAAGGCTTGGTCATCACGTGGGTCAGCCTCGGCAAACTGCAGCTTCAGCACCCCATCACGTTCACCACGTAGTAGCGCGAGCACCCGGTGTGAGGGCAACGAATCAAGCGTCGCCACATAGTCCAAGTAGTCCTTGTACTTTCCTTGAGCCTCCGCGGTCGCAGTAGCTGCGGGGCTGGCACCGACCCGGCCGGTTTTCCACAGTCGCTCACGCAACTCTGATGCCAGCACGATATCTTGCGAGACTCGTTCGGTCACAATTGAGCGCGCACCGGAGAGCGCATCTAGCTCGGTAGCAAAACCAGCCTCGGCGTTCAGGTACTCCCCCGCCGCAACCTGCGGATCGGTGTTGGGGTTGGCTAAGAGCAGATCCGCCAGGGGTTCCAGACCCGCTTCTCGCGCAATCTGAGCCTTGGTGCGACGCTTCGATTTGAATGGAAGATAGATGTCTTCCAATTCGGCCTTGGTCACCGCAGCGGTAATGGCTGAATCGAGTTCGTCGGTGAGTTTTCCGACCTCGGTAATTGCTTCGCGGACGGTCACGCGGCGTTCTTCGAGTTCACGCAGGTAGCGCAGTCGCTCTTCGAGAAGACGCAGTTGGGTATCGGAGAGCATTCCCGTGATTTCTTTACGGTATCTGGCGATGAAGGGAACGGTGGATCCGGAGTCCAAAAGTTCAACGGCGGCTTTGACCTGCCAGATAGCTACTTTGCTGTCGCCAGATAGTTCGATGGCCAGCTGTTCAAGGATTCTCTGCTCTGTGCTACTCACCGAACCATTGTGCCTCACACGGCTTATTCTTCAGATGATCGACTCGGTTGACACCCAGCTGATCCTAAAACTTGGACGTTAGACTTGGTGACTATGGGGAGTGTAACTATTCGAAAAACTGCTGCGATACTTGCCGTATCGTCGCTCGCCGTGTTGACCGCAGGTTGTTCCGTTTTAGAGGACACCGCGTCGTCAGCCGCCACACAGCTAACCGATGCTGCCGCGAAGGAAATGGTGCGCCAAGCGTGCGCTCCAATTCAGGACGGGACCATTGACGCCGGAGAGTTACGTGTACTTGGTTCCATCATTACTTCGGTCGAGGGTGGTGGCTTGCCACAATCCATGATTGATATTCTCAACGAGCTAGCGAACGCCGGGGATCATGCCCCGCGTGCACTGCAGGATCGGCTAGTTAATGCCTGCGAGGATTCCAACGCGGCAGGTAACTAACCCTGCGGTGATCTAGACTTTTGAATCATGGTCGAAATTCCCACTCGCGGTAAGGTCCGTCTCGATGCGTGGCTTTGGGCCGTGCGTATCTATAAAACGCGTTCGGCCGCAACGACTGCCTGCCGTGCTGGACATGTTCGGCTTAACGGGGATCCGGTCAAAGCCTCCCAAATTGTTGTTCCTGGGGATCGCATCCGTGTACGCAAAGACGGTTGGGACCGGGAGTTGGAAGTCACCGGGCTCATTTCCAAACGTGTCGGTGCCCCGGTAGCGGTTAAATGCTATCTAGACCATACTCCGCCGCGTGAAAAGGTAGTCGTCCCGCAAGTTCCCATACGGGACAGAGGAGCCGGACGCCCCACCAAGAAGGACCGCCGCGAAATGGATCGCCTGCGCTCCTCTTGGTTGGGCACCGAGGACTAACTCAGCGTAATGTCGGGAACATCCGTCTCAAATTCGAAGATTTGCGCGTAGAAAGCCAATGAACTTTCCAATGCCTTGATGATGTTTACCGACTGACGGAAGCCGTGCTGCTCGCCAGCAAACAGGATGTAAGCGTGTGGGATTCCACGTTTTGCTAACGCGTCGGCGACCACTTGTGATTGTGCTGGCGGTACCACCTTGTCCTCGTCACCTTGCAAGAGCAACACCGGGCAGGAAATCTTCTCCACATGATTGATCGGAGCCCGCTTCTCGTAGAGGTCAGCCGCCTCCGGATACGGACCGACAAGCGAGAACATGTACTGGGACTCGAAGTCATGGGTATCTTGAACAAGTCCCACTAAATCCGAGACACCATAACGACTGATCCCAGCGGTAAACACGTCGGAGAATGTCAGAGCACACAGCACGGTCCACCCGCCAGCGCTCCCGCCTTCAATACCGATCCGCTGCGGATCTGCCAGTCCCCGGTTGATGAGCGCCTTGATTACCGTGACGGTATCGGCAACATCAACTACACCCCACGCGCCGCGTAGTCGATTACGGTAGTTACGTCCGTATCCGGTGGAGCCACCGTAGTTCACATCCACCACACCGATACCGCGTGACGTGTAGTAGGCAATGGAGGTGCTCAACGTAGCCACGGCCTGACTGGTAGGTCCACCATGAACGAAGGTTACATACGGTGGGAGTTCTCCCTCAAGCCCGGCGTAGCCAACTTGGCGAGGCTTGTAGAGCAGTGCGTGCACCGCTTGGCCTGCCTCATTAACACACTCAAATTCTTCGACCTCCGGAAGCATTTGCGGATCTGGGAGTTGCTCGATAGATCGGGTCACACAGCTGTGCTCTAGAGTTTCGATATTGATCAAGGAGATTTCTTCTCCATTGGTCAACGATGACGTCCGGGCCAACAACCAGTTGCCGTCTAGATCCAGCGGGCGCACCCGGGCAAAAGGCAAATCTAGATCCTCTAATCCGCCGGTGGTGGTGTGAACCCGTGCGAGCTTAGTAGTTCCGGTTCCATAGGAGCAGAGCAATGTCTGTGGATTTTGGCTTAGGTACCATCCGGTACCTACCTGCCATAGCGGGCCGGCAAATTCTGCGGCACGGTCCACCAGCCGTACGGTACGTCCCGAGCTGAGCTGGTAGGTGTAAGGATTCCACCAACCAGAGGAGTCTGAGATAAATGCCAGCCGGTCATCATCAGCCCATTCGGGCTGCAGTACCGAAATTTCTGGGCCTCCGGCAATGACCGTGTCTTGCAAGAACGCCTGCGTGGAATATTCTGCGAGGTGAAGTTCTGTGCTGTCCCATGGCATATTCGGGTGTTCCCAGCTGATCCAGGTTAGCTGCTCACCGTTCGGGCTCAGCCGTGGCCCGGCAACAAAGCGCGCAGGAGAACTGAGCAGTCGAATCGCTGCGAGATCTTCGCTAGCACTGCCATCAAGAGGAATTTCCACGATATGACGAACAGGTTCACCGCGTAAATCTTCCATAATCGCCAAGACATGCCCTGCCGGACCGGGAACAAATTCGGCGAAACGCAGCGTGGGGTCCGCGTCGACCATGCTCTGCGGGGTCAAGGCAATGGGAGTTTGGTCTGCTAACAGCTGCAAATATACTCGCTGATCACTGAAGTTCGCGAAGACTACTGCAGGAACATCCCCAGCTAACAGCAGCCAGCTAGCGCCGCCGTATTCGTGGACTCGCGAACGCACGTTATAGGGAGCATCAATGAGGGTTCGCCCCTCACTTTGGCTGTGACGGTCATACTCCACCAGGGTCATCCGACCACCCTCGGAAGGCAGGCCTTCTTGCACAATGAGTTTGTCGCCGAAGAAACAGGCGGCACCCAAAGGTTTAGTGCCGGCGGCTACTTGCGTGGCTGAGATAGTTGACGGCCAGGATCCATAAGGCATGTGCTGAGGCATGTGTTAGATACTAGTCACATATTCTGCTCAGAACGACCCTCGACAAGCCATAACACGGTGCGCTTGGATGGAGTTATGGCTAAATTTGTGCTGTTTTTACGCGGAGTAAACGTCGGTGGGGTCAAAATTCTGATGAAAGATCTTGCTGCGCTGCTCAGCGATGCCGGATACAGCCAGGTAAAAACGGTGCTCGCCAGTGGCAACGCGATCCTAGAGGCCCCACACGATAATGCGTCGGTGCTTCGTGAGCACTGCGAAGCACTGTTGGCTCAACATTATTCTCGTGCGATTCCCTGTCTGGTCTTCACCGCGGCCGACGTCCATGAGCTCGCTGGGGACTTCCCGGTTCAACTACCGGATGCCAATCATGAGTACCACCGGTACCTTAGCCTGTGCTCCAGTCAGGAAGATGCCCACCAGCTTCATCTTGCGGCGATGGCGCTGGATTCGGTCCAGCAGACTGCCCTCCGCGGACGATCACTATGCTGGGTGAGTCCTAAAGGCCAAAGTCTTGACACTCCGGTAGCAAAATTGGTGGCCGCTCAGTCTCGCAAGTATCTGATCACCACTCGGAACCTGAATACCTTAGTAAAACTTTCGACAATTATTCGAGCACAGTAGTTCCGAGCATAATTAGCTCTGCTGTTTCCATTTCAACTCGCTGAGGGCTACTTCCATGCTCATTGTCTTCGATCTCGTTGGCATCTTCTTTTTTGCGGTCGCCGGGTCACTGATGGCTGCGCGCCGCGGTTTCGACATCCTCGGTTCGCTGTTCCTGGGCGGCGTCACCGGCTTAGGTGGTGGCGTGGTGCGCGATTTGATCCTCAACGAATCCCCCGCAACGTTTGCGCACCCGATATATTTTGCGCCCCCGGTACTCGCCGCATTATTGGTCTACGGTTTTACGCCGGCTATTCAAAAACTTCACCGTCTGGTGCTGGTCTTTGACGCGGCCGGATTAGGCCTGTTCTGTGTCACTGGCACCATGAAGGCGCTCCAGCATAACTTCAACCCGGTGACTGCGGTACTGCTTGGAGTCATCTCCGGGGTCGGCGGTGGCCTCTTACGTGACGTAATTTCAAACGTCACCCCTGATTTGTTCAACCCGCGCGATATCTACGCGATTGCCGCGATGTTCGGCGGCACGCTCACCGCAGTGTTCTGGAGCCTGGAGCTTTTCAATCCAGTGGTTGTGGTGGCTATTGCGGCGCTCACCTTCGCCATCCGTCTGGCCTCGTTGAAGTTTGGCTGGCGGATTCCGCTGGCTGCCGGACATTGGTATCGCGCCAGTCCGAGCGCTCCCCCGCATGACGGGCCACAGCGACACTTCTAGGTATTGCTATTAAACGCGTTCTAGCCTGCCCTCGCCCTCGGCACCGGGAGCCGTGTCTTCGATGGTGCGTGGCGGGTTGATGATGATTGCGCCCACCAACATCACCACGATGCATACGCCTAACATCGAGAAGGCGACGCCCCAGGAGCCGCTGGCCTGCTGCACTATGCCAAAGAGCATCGGTACAACCGCTGCACCGGCGTAGCCTAAACCTTGAGCAAAACCGGAGAGTACCCCCGAACCGTAGGTGGTGCGCGAGCGCAGATTCATCATCAACAAGGCGATCGCAAAGGTTCCCTGCCCAAGCCCTGCCATGGAGACCCAGAACCAGGTTCCAGAGGTTGGTGAAAGGTAAATCCCTAAGTGGCCCACGATCCAGCAGGCGGTAAAAACACCCACTGCGATGATCGGGTTTTTTAAACGCGGGACCCACAGCGGAACCAGCAAGCTAACCGGAAGGCCAAGGATTGCGAACAGCGCCAGCATATTGCCACTGCTGGCTTCGCTGAGCCCCTGGGCGTGAAGATACGGGGGCAGCCAGGTGAAGTAGACGTAGGTCTGAGCGGAGTTACCCGCAAGGAAAATCGCCAGGCCCCAGGCCACCTTGGATTTCCATGGGTTGATCCGCACAATTTCGTGCCCACCCACCACTGGCAGTTGAGTCTCGGGGCGCTGCACACGGCGGTCAGCAAATAGCTGCATGATCCAGGGAATCAGCACGATGGAAGACAGTAGCGCCCAAGAACCGATGGACGTTTTCCAGCTTCCGATATTGGCGAAAGGAACCGCAAATTGCGGGGCCAGCCAGGTGCCGATGGCAATCATCGTGACGTATCCGCTGGTGACCACGCCGATACGATCTGGAAAGTACTTTTTGACCAACGGCGGCAGTACTACGTTGCCCATACCGTAACCGGCCAGAGTGACGATGGAAAGCGCCAAGAACGGGTAAACATTTGGCATAAATGGACGTGCCAACTGTCCAACCACGGCTAAGGCCACGGAGATAATGAGGGTTCGTTCTAAGCCCCACAACCGAATCAGCCGCGGGGTGAGCAGTCCGAAAACTGCAAAGGAAATGGGGGCCAGCATGGCCAGCAGGCCCGTGGTGAATTCGGTGAATTCGATGTCTTCTTGAATACGGGCCAATAATGGTGGCACCGAGACGACCGCCGCGCGCAACGACAACGCCATCAGCAGAATGCCAAGTAGCGCTCCGATACGACCTTTGAGTCGTTTATTTGCGCCATCTGTGGCCATGTGACACGTCCCTGCGAGATTATTCGTTGAGTTGCTTCAACTTTTTGAGTTGCGGAACTAAGTCTAGTAATTCTTGGAGCCGACCATCAAAAGTACTCTGATACCACGAGTCGGGCGTGGCTAAATGAGCATAGAGTCCTTCACCAATCAGGATCACTAAATGGGCTATCGACTGGTCACCAACCTCGTCCAAGATCAGCTGGAACCACCGCGAGTGCACGTCTTTTAACATCTCCGAGGCGCTGGAGACACCTGCTTGGGCAAGGCGTTGTACCGCCACTAAATGCCGGTCCAATTCGGTATCAACTTCTGCGGAGGTTTGCACGTAATAAACCGACGCACCTTCTGGCACTTCACTCATGCGGGCCAGGTCCAATTGAACATGCTCTTCGGTTGATTCGATCACCCCGACGGCCAGCGCCTCCTTTGAGGCGAAGTGATACAGCAGTCCACCCTTGGAGACTCCTGCTCGACTTGCCGTGGCTTCCAAGGTTGCGGCACGTTCACCTTCTTCGCAGAGCAGCGAAATATAGGCATCGAGGCATTTGTTGCGTGCCGCTGGTGGGCGAGCCATTGAACTCCTTCGTAAGACGGTGACGGATTTAACCTTACATTCATTAGTAACTGTACCAACCGGACGGTATAGTTATGAACGAGGAACAACTCATCCTCACTCAACACGCAATTTATGAAGGCCAATCCCATGAGCTCACAGATCACCGAACGCATCTCCACGCTGAGTCGTTCGCGCCGCTGGGCCGCTCTAGCAGTACTACTTTTTCCAGTACTCCTAGTCTCAGTGGACAACACCGTACTGTCATTCGCAGTTCCCGCTATCTCGGCTGCCTTGTCCCCGACCGGGGCGCAGCTGTTATGGATCATTGATATTTATCCATTGATCCTCGCGGGACTGCTAGTACCCATGGGATTTTTAGGTGACCGGATTGGCCGACGAAAAGTCCTTTTGATTGGTGCCACCGGCTTTGCACTCGTCTCCGCGCTAGCCGCCTTTGCTACCGACGCGTTCCAGCTCGTGTTGGCACGCGCACTCTTGGGCGTCTTCGGCGCCATGCTCATGCCTGCCACACTCTCGCTGATCCGCAATATCTTTCCTGATGCGAAAGAGCGCCGCACGGCGATTGCCATCTGGGCGAGCGCCTTTTCCGGCGGTGCCGTGCTCGGTCCTATCGTTGGCGGGATCTTACTGGAACACTTCTGGTGGGGTTCGGTCTTCCTACTAGCCGTCCCGATGCTACTTCCGCTGCTTGTTGGCGGACTCTTGCTCCTGCCCGAATCCAAGGATCCCAACCCCGGGCGTGTTGATCCATGGTCGATTGTCTTAGTGATCTTCACTCTGCTGCCATTTGTTTACGCGGTTAAATCCTTCACTACCGAACCTCTCTACATCGCGGTCGGTGCGTTGTCGTTGGCAATCGTCAGCGGAATTACCTTTGTCCGCAGGCAACTGGTCTTAGCAAACCCGATGATTGACGTGCGACTCTTTTCGAATGGCGTGTTCTCCGGCGCGTTGACGGTGAACCTCATCGGAGTCTTCTCCCTGGTCGGTTTCATTTACTTTGTGTCCCAACACCTGCAACTGATCGCCGGATATAGTCCGCTTGAGGCGGGCCTGCTGATGACTCCCGGGCTCGTGCTGACCATGGCCTTCGGTTTACTCTCGGTGCCGCTGGCCGCACGCTTCGGCGCGCCGGGCATTATGGTCGGCGGTCTGCTTCTCTCTGCGCTTGCCTACGCTTTGGTGGTCTTTGCAGGATCTTCGGGAGATGTCTTCTGGCTCATGGTGGCGTTCTGCATCTTGGGTATCGGTGTTGGCATGTCCGAGACCTTGTCCAACGACATGGTGCTCAGTGCAGTGCCCGCGGCGAAGTCCGGGGCCGCCTCGGCGATCTCCGAGACCGCGTATGAGGTTGGTGCGGTGCTCGGCGTGGCCGTGCTCGGAACGATCCTCAATACCGTGTACGCGGCTCAATTGCGGGTGCCAGAGATCCTCACCGACGCTGAAGTCCACTTAGCTGGCGAAACTTTGAGCGGAGCACATCAAATTGCTCAGGGGTTACCAG
Organism: Glutamicibacter ardleyensis; assembly: GCF_014644555.1. Taxonomy (GTDB): domain Bacteria; phylum Actinomycetota; class Actinomycetes; order Actinomycetales; family Micrococcaceae; genus Glutamicibacter; species Glutamicibacter bergerei. The sequence continues at coordinate 141,585 of NZ_BMKX01000001.1, forward strand.
CCAGCCAAGCACAAGAACTTTTGGCCTCCGCAGCCCACGCTTTTGACAATGGTGTGCTCATTACCTCGAGCATCGCTGCGGTCTTAGCGTTGGCCGCCGCAATCGTGGTAGCTCGAATCATCAAACCCGCTACTCGGTGAACGAATTAAGACACTTTTTGAAAATCTTGATTAATTAGGTCAAAGTTATTCAAAAGTTGCGAAACTCGACGTAGGCTAGGCAGTGTAGTTCCAAAGTAATTCGCGAAGAACCCTTTAGAAGTTTGTGAATGTCGATCCGCATGGTTGGCGCGAACCCCTTCTAGACGTGAAGTGAATGACTTGGCTGCTTCGTTAGATGGAGAAATTTCGGTTTCAAGGTCTCACGTGGATTACAACCAAGCTCACCGATAAGAAACGGTGAGGAACGTCTGAAAGGACCAAATAATATAATGGCAACCGGTATCGTCAAATGGTTTAACGCTGAAAAAGGCTTCGGATTCATCGCTCCAGACAGCGGAGATCCTGACGTCTTTGCTCACTTCTCCGCCATCCAGACCGAGGGCTTCCGCTCCTTGGAAGAGGGCCAGAAGGTTGAGTTCGAAGTAGTTGAGGGCCCTAAGGGTCTTCAGGCAGCGGACATCCGCGGACTCTAAAGTTCTACGGCGAATAGCCTACAGACTTTAGCGTTAACGTCGCCTCCCCAGAATCATCTGGGAAGGCGACGTTTTCACGTTAACCTTGATTCACGGAATACTCCCGCTATTAGCTGGGTTGTATCAGATGTGAAGCTTTCGATTCTTGATCTTGCCCCGGTTGCTCCTAACAGCACCATCTCCGACTCATTTAAATCATCGGTACGACTTGCGCAGCTTGCCGAACGCACCGGTTATGAACGTGTTTGGTACGCCGAACACCACAACATGCCAACCATCGCCTCCAGCGCGACCTCGCTACTAATCAGTCACGTAGCCCACCACACCGAAAAAATTCGCTTGGGCTCTGGCGGTGTGATGCTCCCGAACCACTCCCCCTTAGTGATCGCCGAACAATTTGGCACCTTGGCAGAGATCTTCGGAGATCGCATTGATCTAGGTCTGGGCCGTGCCCCGGGTACGGATATGACCACCTTGCGTGCGCTACGCCGCGAACCGTCGGCCTCCGATTCATTCCCACACGATGTGCTTGAGCTTCAGGCCTACTTGGCTGGCGAATCGCGGGTTCCAACGGTGCAGGCAATCCCTGGCGCCGGAACTAACGTTCCACTCTATATTTTGGGCTCATCTTTATTTGGCGCACAGCTCGCCGCGCAGTTTGGCTTGCCATATTCCTTCGCCTCGCACTTCGCCCCTGCGGCACTGCATCAGGCGATCAAGACCTACCGCGAGCAGTTCAAGCCGTCGGCTCAGCTGGCCGAACCGTATGTGATCGCCGGAGTGGGTGTGATCGCTGCGGATAGTGCAGCTGAAGCTCACGAACTGAAGGTGCAGGCCGAACGCCAACGTGTGTCATCCTTCTTAGGCCGTAACGCCAAGAAGGAATTCACCGAGGCAGAGCTCGATATGGTGATGACTACCCCGCAGGCCGAGCAGATCTTGGACATGATGCGCTACACAGCCATCGGTACCGGCGAACAGGTCGCCGAATATCTGCAGGAATTTGCGGTCAATGCTCAGGCTGACGAACTCATTACCGTGCATAGCCCGTTGCACGAAGAGGATCGCTTGAAGTCGGTCCAGCTCACCGCGGACTCCTGCCAGCTGGCTAGCGTGGGCTAATACTGACCCAACGCTTGCACGCGAACACTAACGCGATCACCAGCGTTAGTGTGAGCACACCTTCTACGCCGATATAGGCGTAGTGCCACAGTGATCCGCCATCGGAATTACCGGCCAGCACCGCATCGGTGCGTACCGAGAGTCCGGGGCGGATCACTGTCGCTTTAAGCAGCAACAAGAATCCAACAATTCCCACGATCCACCACCAGGCACGGTCCATGTGGCGTTTAAAGCTTCCTGCTAGCCAGCAGACAAAGAGTAATATTTCTACCGCGTTCATGGCGGTGAAGACTAATCGGCCAATTCCTAAGCCCAAGGGGATGGTGATTCCCGGCGCGGTGAACTTCAGCGGTGCTTCGATGAAGGAAATTCCAATAATCATTCCCAGCCATATTGCTGGAACGAGGATTCGGGCGGCAACCGTCCAGGTAGCGGCCCGTGAGGCCACCAAAGTTGTGGATGTACTCATACTTTCTAGGCTACGCCGAAATTTTTCGCTCGCGGACCAGTGAGGTTATTGACCAGCAGGTCAACACGAGGGCCAGTAATGCGCAGAGAATGCTGAAGACCAAAATGCTTAGCTCTTGGCCATAAACTCCCACGGCCCAACCCAACGCGATCACCGGCAGCGCGCTACCAAGGTAGGTCACCAGGTAGATTGTGGAAACGGTCTGGGCGTGGAGTGAAGCTGAGACGGCGTTGACCGCACCGCTAAATGCGGTCCTAAATGCCATGCCCTGGCCTAGCCCAATGAGCGCCAACGCGACGATAGCTGACCACAATGAACCGAGCTCGGCGGCGATCACTAGCCCGATGGTGCTGGCGGCCAGAATCACTAGCCCGATAGGCAATAGGTATTTTCCGCCGCGAATGACCACCTGCGACAGGGCCGAGACACCTAAGGGCAGGCCTGCGATGAGTCCGATCACCGGGAGCAATTCCAGGTCAAAGACCTGCGCGAAGTAGCCCGGTGCCAGCGACAACGCAAAACCGAAGACCGCAAAACTCAAGAATCCGACCAGTGCACCCATCCAGAATTTTGCGCGTGCCTCGGCCGGAATGCCTAGTCGCCGCGGAGCTAAGGCCCGGTGGCGGTCTCCGCGTTCAGCCATCGCGATGGCCGGGCGTGCCTTCAACGCGACCAACGGGATCAGGGTTGCTAAGAGCAGTATTGCTTGGACCGTAAACACGGTGTTGCGCCCGCCAGGCAGAAGCGCAAGCACACCACCAAGGACCGGGCCGAAGGCCACACCACCCGATGACGCAAGCAACGTGAAGCGTGAGGCCCATTCGGGCTTATGCGGCAGCAACTCACGCAATGCCGCGGCGCTGGCTCCGGTGGCTAGTGCCACGCCCGCTCCTTGCAGTCCACGTCCCAAACACAGTTCCCACAGGCTTGAGGCACTACCGAAGCTAATGGTTCCCACCAGCGAGACGATAATGGCCAGTACCAATGCGGCGCGGCGTCCGATGTGATCTGACCAGTGGCCCACGATGTAGAGGAAAAACATCAGTGAGCAGACGTAGCTGGCGAAGGCAATGGTGGTGCCCATGGCACCCAGCGCGAGGTCCTGCTGTAGCTGTGGGTACAGCGGCGTGGCAAGGTTTGCTCCGACCAGCAGGGTGAAACTAACCAGCACCGTAATGCCTAGCCGGGTATTAATCCCTGGATTCCACGAGCGCACGGTGGTTCGGGCCGGTTGCATGCGTAGTTCACTGATTACCGACATGTTTTCTCCGAAGCGGCGCGTGGTCCAAGGGATATCGCCAGGTTGTTGCATTAGAAAGTTTTTGCCGGTGGGGTTACTCGCTACCCCACCGGCTAGTTGAGCGATCTGTAAGAAAATGTCTACTGATCTAGACCGTTCACTCATAAATATCCGGCAAAGCGGGACAGCCAGTCGAAAAAGTTGTTAGAGTTTGAGCAAAATAGTCAAAATATTGGCCCACAGGGGTCTTAGGAGTGAGCAAATGGTGCGTTTGGATGACGTCGATCTGAAAATTCTGCTGGCGTTAATCCGTGACCCCAGAATTCAAATATCCGAACTTGCCGACGAAGTTGCGGTGGCACGAAACACCGCTCAATCGCGTTTACGCCGACTGCAACGCGCAGAGGTCTTGCGTGCCGGCGGCAGAGATGTAGACCTCTCCAAACTCGGCTATGACGTGCTGGCCTTCGTCACCCTGGAAGTTCTTCACCGCGAACTTGATACCGTGGTTACCTCACTGCGACAGATCCCTAACGTGCTAGAAATCCATGAAACCTCGGGCCGCGGTGATGTCTGGGTCAGGCTCATCGCCACCGACACCCATCAGTTGCAATCGGGGTTACGACAGATTCTGCGGATCAAGGGAGTGACCCGTTCCGAGACTACCTTCGCGCTGCACACCCACCTGGCGTACCGCACCTCTCCACTGCTGGAGCACTACGCCGAACACAATCACTGAAAGTGCTGAAAATACAAGTCTTTCCTTGAAACGGTTACCGGCCTAGGCTGTGATTACGAGATGTCACGAGGGATAACCCCGACTCTCGTCGGGTCCCTCGCAATTTGTGGAGGAGTACGCGATGACTAAGGATTTTGAACCAACCGACTTCAATCCGGAATATGGGAACGATATCTACGAACCAGATGACGGACGCGATTCCCAAGCCTATGAAGGCTCCAGCGATGCCCCCGAAACGATGCGCAACATCGATCCGCTCGCCACCCGCAGCTACCTGCTTGATGATGATCTGGAAACCGAAGCGCAACTGGATAATGAATTCACCGAGGAGTCCAACGACGACGAAGATGAGGACTAGCTCACTGACTAAGCATCTCTTAGGCTTCTGCGTTTAGAATTTAGAAGTGATCAATCCAGTCCATCTGCGTACCCTGCTCGAAGTGGTGGCGCATCGTTCCTTCGCCACGGCCGCAACCCGGTTGGGCTATACCGCCAGCGCCGTCTCCCAACAAATGACAGCCCTAGAACGCAGCACCGGAACAACATTGTTCTTACGCGGTGCCCGTTCAATTACGCCCACCCCCGGTGCGATGCGGATGGTGCGTCATGCCAAACGTGTCCTGACGGACCTCGACGCACTCATGGCAGACGTTGCCGCCATCTCCACAGACTCCAGCGAGCGTGAGGAAATCAAGCTAGGGATCTTCCCCTCGCTGGCCACTTACGCACTACCCAAGCTACTGACCTCCGAGGACTGGAACGCACTGGGAATCAACCTGCGCTTGTGGATTGGTGAACCCCAGCAGACCGTCGCCGGGCTTGGCAACGGTGGGGACCTGGATCTCGCGCTGATCTTCCAGGTGGGCCCCGGAGGGCTCAGCTGGCCCGCGTCCCTAGAGCGCGCGTGGCTCGGTGATGATCAGTTCCGTGTGGTCATTCCCGCCTCCTGGCCGATCGCCGACAACGCGCAGCTCACCGTGGACCAGCTGGCCGAATGGCCGTGGATCTTCCACCACCCCGGCACCTCCGATGCCACGTTGATTTCTCGGCTCTTCGCCTCCTACAACATCCACCCGCAAGTTGCCGCGTACTGCGACGACTTTAACGCCTCGCTAAGCTTGGTGTCCTCCGGGTTAGGCGCCGCACTGGTCCCGGATCTGGCGATGGCCCACGCTCCGGAAGGCATCCGTATTGTTGACGCCCCGGAAATTAGGTTGGCTCGCTCAATTTTTGCGCTGAAGCCCGAGAATTCGAAGAAGCCTAAGGTCGGCCTCGTTTTAGACCGGCTCACGCAGATCCTTTCCGACTAGGCTGGAAAGCGATCAGTAGGAGTTGCCAGCGAAAGGGCGATCGTGGAAGAGCTAGTAGTCGCGAAAGTGCACGGAGCCGTAGGGCACCTGCGGCTGAACCGTCCGAACAAAATTAATGCCCTAACCTTAGCCATGCTGCAAGAACTTCACCGGGTCCTGCACTTGTGGGCCGAGGATCCTAAAATTCAGCTGGTGCTGCTCACCGGTGACGGTGAGCGCGGATTCTGTGCCGGCGGCGATATCGCCGACTTCCATACGGCGCTGACAACCGGGAATCACGACGAATTTTTGGCGCTGCTTTCCTTAGAGTTCGACACCGACCACCTGATTTCGGTGTACCCCAAACCGTTGATCACCGTGGCTCATGGAATCACCATGGGCGGCGGCATTGGCTTAGCCAGCCACGCTCCGGTCCGGTTAGTGACCGCGCAGGCCACCATGGGAATGCCCGAAGCCCGCATTGGTTACACCCCCGATGTTGGCGGAAGCCACCTGCTGGCCAACGCGCCAGGTCACTTCGGCGAATACTTCGCCATGACCGCCGCCTCATTTGACGGTGCCGATGCGCTCTTCCTCGGTTTCGCCGACGTGGTCATCGGCGAACAGCTCGCCGATTCCATCTTTGACGAGCTCGATGACCTGGTTGGTCTGGGCGCCGCAGACATCGCCGCAACCTTCGAGGTGCTGCATGCGGCCCCCGAGTCCCGCAAGCTCGAACTGGAACAAGGCTGGATCGATTATGCTTTTGGTGCTCCCACGCTGGAAGAGCTCTTAGAGCGTCTCGGCGCGCTGGTGCACCCCGCGGCACGCAAGGCGGCAGCCGCGATCAATGCAAATTCTCCAACCAGCGTGGCCGCCGCGTTCCATAGCGTGCGTGCGGCCCGCGCGGAGCAAAATCTGCGCGGTGCCTTGGACCGCGAACTACGTCTGGCCGGATACCTGATGCATCTGCCAGATCTGGCCGAAGGAATCCGCGCGCAAGTGATCGACAAGGACCGCAACCCGCAGTGGATGCCAAGCACCCCGGCAGCGGTCAACGAGGCCGGGCTGCTGATGTTGCTGGAGGACTAAGCGAAATCAGGACCCCGGCTTGCCCTCGGGCCGGGTCACATCGTGCGGCAGCGGTTCGATCTTGATCGAATTTTTCGCATCGATGCGCGGAGCCTTAGTATCATCGTGCGGATCGCTGACCCGGTCCACTCGTTTCAGTGCCACGCTATGCGGTTTACCATAACGGATTGCCGCGTGCTCCCCGAAGTGGTCCGCGTCTGCTTCTTCCCAGTCTTCCTTCCACGACGGTGGAGCATCGTTCAGTAGTTCTCCGGGTTCCAGCCAGTGGAACAGCGAGGCGTAGGAACGTGTGGACTGCAGATTCACGCGGCGCCGCAGCATCCGGGTGTTCAGCTGATCTGGGCCTTGAAGCCCCATGGAGGCCATGATCTGCGCCGCTTCGGACACCGTCAACCGGTGGTAGTTGTACACGCGGTGGCCCTTGTCTTCCACGTCAATGGCGCGTTGCAGGCGCTTATTCTGCGTGGCCACACCGACCGGGCAGTGGTTCGTATGGCATTTTTGCGCCTGGATGCAGCCGGTGGCCATCATCATGGAGCGCGCGGCAAAGGTGAAGTCTGCGCCCTGGATCATTCGCTTAACAATGTCCGAGCCGTTGGCCACCTTGCCGGCGGCCGCCAAACGGATCTCGGTGCGCAGCCCGGCCCCGACGAGCACGTTATGCACCAGCATCAGCCCTTCGGTCAGCGGGGTGCCCACATGGTCTTCGTATTCCAGCGGCGCGGCACCGGTGCCGCCTTCGGCGCCGTCCACGGTAATGAAGTCAACCAGCACACCGGTTTCGATCATGCCCTTGCAGATCGCCATGACATCGGTGCGTGAGCCTACGCAGAACTTGATTCCGATGGGTTTGCCCTGGGCCAGTTCACGCAACTGCGCCACAAAGCCCATCAGTTCCCGGGGAGTGGAGAATTCCGGGTGGCTTGCCGGAGAGATGCAGTCCTGGCCCATCGGGACCTGCCTGGCCTCGGAAATTTCTGCGGTGACCTTCGCCGCCGGGAGCACTCCGCCCAGCCCGGGTTTTGCCCCCTGGGACATCTTGATGGTGATGCCCTTAACCTGTGGGAGATTGGCCTTCTGCGCAAAGGTTTCGGCGTCAAAACGTCCCTCGGGGGTACGGCAGCCGAAGTATCCCGAACCAATTTCCCAGAACAGGTCCGCACCGTGTTCCAGATGGTATTTGGTTAATCCACCCTCGCCGGTTTCGTGGACGAAGTCCCCCATGGCCGCGCCCTTGTTCATCGCCAGCACCGCGTTTGCGGATAAGGAGCCAAAACTCATCGAGGAGATATTCAGCAAGGACATCTCATAGGGTTGGGTGCACTGGCTTGATCCGATGCGGACCCTATGCTGATCGGTAACCGGAGCCACCGGCGCGCTGGAATGCAGCAGGTACTCGTGGCCCACCTCATTGACCTGCAGCTCGGTGCCAAACGCCTTGTGGCTGTCGACGCCTTTAGCGCGGGCGTAGATCATCGAGCGGGTATCCCTGTTGTAGGGGGTGCCGTCGGTATTGCGTTCGATGAAGTACTGCTGGATTTCCGGGCGGATGAACTCAAAGAGGTATCGTGCATGGCCCAGAATCGGGAAGTTGCGTAAAATCGCATGCCGTTTCTGGGTGACGTCCCTGATCCCCACCGCCAACAGCACCACGGTCAGCGCCACCAGGATCCACCACACCCAGTTGCCCGATGTCCCTGCAAGCAGCGCGGTAAGCACAAACCCGGCCGCCAGCACGAACAAAAACAGAATCACGACTATTCGCATCATGTACTCGACACTAGTACGAGAAAGGAAAGCTGTCAGGGTGATTCGGCAGTAATCCGATCGTTTTCTCGCACCACCATGGAATAGAACACCCCGCTGGTATCGGCAAGTAACGCCTGCGGTGTCCCGGACTCGACAATCTTCCCCGCATCAAGCACCATCACGGTGTTAGCCTCCCGGACGGTGGCTAACCGGTGACTAATCATGAGCACACCCATGCCATATCCGCGCCGCTCATTAATCGCATTAAGCACCAGCTGTTCACTGTCCGCATCCAGTGCGCTGGTCGATTCGTCCATGATCAATACTGCCGGGTGGCGCACCAGCGCACGTGCCAGAGCTAAACGTTGACGTTGTCCCCCGGACAGACTCGAAGAACGATCGGCTAGCCGGGTGTCTAACCCATCGCGCTGGGCCCTAAGCCAAGGGCCCAGTCCTAGTTCGTTGATGACCGAGCGCAGTTCCTCATCGGTAATCCCCTCGGCACCCAACACAAGATTTTCACGGATACTCCCGCGAACCATCACCGCTTCTTGCGAGACCAAGACAATGCGTGAGCGAAGTTCCGCTAACGGAACCATGTCCAGCTGTACCTCGCCCAAACTCAGCGTTCCGTTGCTTTTCAGTGCGCGGACTAAAGCTGCAGCAATCGAGGACTTCCCCGAGCCCGAGGCGCCAACAACTGTCAGCAGCTCACCAGGTGAAATGCTGAAATCAACGCCCTCCACCACCTGACGTTGGTCGTGGAACACGCTCAGGTTTTGCACGCTCAGTGTTCCGGTGTGTGGCAGTGGCACGGAGCCTCGCTGTTCGGCCACCACCGGTGGGGCACTGGCGGTCGCGAACAGTCGGCGAGCGCTGGCTAGGGAATCTTGAAGCCCGAGGACAAAGCCGTCAACCGTGCGCACAGAATCATAGGAGGGCACCGCGATGACCACTAAAATGATGGTTGCTGACAGCGTGGTTTCGGATGCGAGCACCAGAGCGAGCGCGCTACCCCAGGTGACTATTTGGCTTAGTGCCGCACGTAGTCCGGTGACCCAGCCTGCCTTGTTCCCCTGCGCCGCGTCGGCGCTAGCGGTGGTAGCCAAACGTTTGATCATCTGTTCCCCGGCACCGAAGGCGTGAAGCACCTCAACGCCTGCCAGAGATTCCATCACAAGCTGGTTTTGCTTGCCACGCGAGGTCGCCGCCGAGCTAGCGGCGCGTCGCAGGGTTGGCACTCCGATCATCGGTAGGAGAAGTCCAACGATCACATACCCGCTGAGCAGGATGAGCGCTGGTGTGCTGCCAAAGTTGAGGTAGGTCCACCAACTCACCGTGGCGCTAACCACCACTGCTGCCACCGCCGGTGGCAGCGTATGGGCGAAGAACACTTCTACCTTGTCGATATCTCTGGTGGCTTTGGCCAGCAACGATCCAGAACTCTTAGTAGCCGCGGTAAAGGGCGCCTGCTTCGCGAAAGCCTCATACATCGTTGAACGCAGCCGGGACAGTGCAAGGAAAGCTACCTTATGCCCTACGTATTGTTCTGCGTAGCGTAGCCCGCCTTTTAATAAGCCTGCAAAGATAATGGCCACAATAAGTAGCCCAATAGGTACTCGGGATGAGGGTCCGGGAAGTTCCAGGCCAATCACCTGTACCAGTCCCACCCCGGCGAGCAAGTAAATGCCCAAGGCGACCAAGCGGTTAAGACAGGCAAGTAGGCTGGCGAGCGCCAAGGGCGGCAACAGGTCTAAGGTGTGGGAGATCAGCCAGCGGGAACTGGCTAGGGAGCCCGGAAGTTTTTGTTGCTTGCTCATGATTTCTCCCCCGGTCCTTGCCGTCCGCCAAGTGAGTGCACACGGTCGGTGAAATTCTCCATGGCCCGTTTCAAATATCCCTCGTGGTCCAGCAGTTCGGTGCGCGCCCCGGCCTGCACGATCCGTCCGTGATCTAGGACCAGCACCTGATCATAATCGGCGAGCAAAGCCAACCGGTGGGTGACGGTAATAACCGTCAGATCCGCTGCTACCTCGCGCAAGGTGGTCAGCACCTGCGCCTCGGTCTTAACGTCCAACGAACTGGTCGGTTCATCCAATAAGAGGATCGGACGTTCGGCCGATAAGGCGCGGGCAATCGCCAAACGTTGTGCTTGGCCTCCTGATAACGTGGCCCCACCCTCGCCGAGTACCGTGTCCAGCCCCGCAGGTAGCTGCTTAAACCAATCTGTCAGTCCGACACGTTCGATAAGTTCAGTCAGCTTTTTGTCGTTGGCCTGTTGATCTGCGAAGAGCAGGTTGTCGCGCACGCTGAGCCCAAAGAGAGTCGCTGCCTGTTCAACTACCGCAGTGTTGGACCGCAAGGTGGCGGGGCCGAGAGCTTGGTGACCCTCGTGGATAATTCCTGCGCTTGTCTCCAACTGGCCCTGTAATACTCGCAGTAACGTCGTTTTGCCACTGCCCGAGGCGCCGATGATCGCGGTCTTCGAACCGGGCGGGAAACTAAAGTTCAATTGGTGTAGCGCTTCGGGATATCCCTCATAACCGGCACCCAAATCTTCTAACTGGAGGGTGTCCTCGCGCAGGTTGACAGACAGTGGGTTAGCCGAGGAACGGTGCCACGGAGTTTCCATGACGGACGCGATTTTTTCTTCCGCCGCGCGACCGGTCATGCCGATATAGAAGAAGCTACCCACATAATTGACCGGGGCCAGCATCAAGAAGCTGAGCAGAATCAGCGAGACTCCCTCGCCAATGGTGATTGCCTGGGCGCCAACTCGCCACCAAGCCAGCAGTGCCGCGGTAGCCAATAGGAGCACCGCGAAGCTCGCGTCGATGACCAGTAACACCAGCTGGTTTCGGGCCAGCAACTTCATCACCTGCAAGCGTACTTTTTCACTGGCCAGACCAATGCGCTGCCCCATCCACGCGGCACCGCCGTTGAGTTTGAGCATGTTCAGCGAACGTAAGGCATCGATAAAAGTTGCCGAAAGTAATCCTTGGGCCCGGCGGTATTCTCCCGATGAACCACGGAACAGCTTTTGAAACCCCAACACAATCGGCGGTACCAGCGCGGTGGGGATCAACAGTAGTCCGGCGCTGAGCGGGTCAATAAATAACATAATAGAAATGAGCACCAACACCGGGGTGGCCACCGCGCAAATAGCCGGGCCAATAAACCCGGTACGGAAACGTACCGACCGGTCTACCGCGTCCATTGCGGCATCTACCAGTTCGCCCTCCCCTAAACGGCGTACCGCCAGCGGGCCGATGTCCATGTAGTGGCGAACCAAGCGGTGACGTTCTAAAGCGGTGAGCTTACGCGCCGACCGTGCGATGAGCACCGGGGTTAATAACGTGGCCAGCGCTACCAGTAACAATTCATGGACCGCAGCCAGGTACCAGCCGAGGTCTAATTCCTGCCCTGCGTGAAATAAATCAATGGCGCGACCAATGAGCACCGCAAGTCCCACGGTGCCAACGGCCGAGAGTAACCCTAGGCAGACCACCGCCGCGGTGGATGCCGAAAAAATTCCAAAGACCCTACGCACTCCTCCATCCTAGGACGAAAGCCACGCGTCATAGGTTGGCAACCACCGCCCAGAGAAGGGAAACTAGCTAAATGACTACTCCGCCAACGGCCAACCACCCGCATTCTGTCACCTTGCGTTTCCTCGCAGCCCCAACAGATGCCGGAATCACCGGGACCGTGGCTGCCGGAACCGTACTGGAATGGGTAGATAAAGCGGCCTACGCCGCCGCGGTGGGCTGGTCCGCTAATTACTGTGTGACCGCCTATGTCGGTAACATCCACTTCGCTGACCCAATTCACTCCGGAGATCTGGTGGAGGTGACCGCCTCGGTGGTGTACACCGGGCGCAGCTCCATGCATATTCGTACCGAGGTCTCCTTCTCGGATCCGCGCGAGCTGAAACCTGTCACCTCCTCCACCTGCCTGGTGATCTTCGTAGCGGTAGACGAGCATGGAAAACCCACACCGGTGCCTTCCTTTACCCCGGGCACCGCACGTGAACTTGAATTACGTGAGCACGCCTTAGCGCGCATTGAAATTCGTGAGCGCATCGTCGCCTCGATGAACAACCAGTCCTACACCGATGCGGGAACCGCAGAACGAGTGGTCCTGCGCTTTATGGCAGCCCCCACGGACGTGAACTGGGGCGGCAAGGTGCACGGCGGCATCGTGATGAAATGGATCGATGAGGCAGCAGATTTGTGCGCCAGCCGCTACAGCGGGCTAGATACCGTCGCGGTCTTCTCCGGCGGGGTGCGCTTTTACCGTCCACTGCACATTGGTAATCTGGTCGAGGTTGAAGCCCGGCTGGTCTACACCGGAACCAAGGGCATGCACATCGCGGTGCATGTACGCTCCGGAGACCCAAAAACAAATCAGTTGGAGCTGACCACCTACTGCCTCACGGTGATGGTGGCCCGCGACGAATCGGGCACCGCCGTACCAGTGAAGGCGTGGGAACCGGTCAGCGAGGAAGACTCCCGACTCTGGCACCACGCCCGTGAACTACTTGAGATTCGCGCCAACGCCCCCGGCGGGTACACCCCCACCCACCTGAGCCACGAACACCCCACCGCTAAGGTCGCCCAATGAACACCCACGCTTTTGTCAAGATCTGCGGACTCGCTACCGCTAACGATGTCACCGTGGCTGTAGCCGGTGGCGCCGACGCACTCGGTTTTGTGCTGACCAGCTCGGCCCGTGAAATTTCCCCCGCACACGCTGCCACCCTAACCGCATTAGTCCCGGCGGGCGTCGCCACCGTAGCGGTATTTCGTAGCGAAGACACCACTACCGCAATCACTCGCGCTCGCGAAGCCGGCGTTGGATGGATCCAGCTGCACGGAACGCGCACCCCAGCGGAGGTGGCCGCGGTACTCGAGGCAGGGTTCAAGGTCATCCGCGCGGTCCGCATGGACTCACCAGCAGAGCATTTTGAGCACTGGGGTGAAGACTTTTTGCTGATTGACGCCGCGGTCCCTGGCAGCGGCGAAAGCTGGGACTATTCCAAGGTACGCACCCTTGCCGCCGGCCGCAACTGGTTAGTGGCCGGCGGGCTCAGCGTCGCAAACGTCGCGGCGGCGCTCGCCGAGTCCGGGGCCAGTGGCGCGGATGTTTCCTCCGGAGTGGAGTCCTCGCGCGGAGTGAAAGATCCGGCACTGATCACCGCGTTTTTGAAGGCGGCACACCAGCAGCTTTAAGCCCTAACGGATGAGGGAGAATGGTGCCGGCTTGCGGGCTCCAGGCAACGCGCTTGCTTCACGCCATGCGGTGATCCATTCGGGGACCACCCGGTCTTCGGGCAGGGTGATCCCAAGAGCGGCAAGGATTTCTTCGTTCGACACCGGTCCCTTTTTGCCGGTCATCCGTGTGGCGATGTATCCGCGAGCATAAATCTCGCCGTTGACTACAATGTGCTGCTCAAAGTAGATGCAACGCTCGTCCATGCCCAACACCCGGGTCTCCTGGGTGAACTTCACACCCAGTTTCACCGATTTTCTAAAGGTCATAGTTTCGGCTTGCACCACCGGGGTCCACTTATTTTTTCGCAGTACGTCCCATGCGCCGGAGCGGAACATCAGATCAAAGCGGCCCAGATCAAAGATCGAGAAGTACATTCCGTTATTAATATGACCGGCGAAGTCGATATCCGTGAGGGTGGCGCGCATCGGCACCGACCCGGAATCGAACATGGAGATCTTGGAAGCCTTCTTGCTTCGGACTAGCATCATTAGGATGCGAAAAATCATGTGCATGCCATCACATTACCGTCCAGTAACTTATTTGACCATGTTCTATGACGTCTACCGCGACGAACGATGTAATCCGCAAGACTCATTCATTGGGAACCGTTGGGCAGGTAAAGTCCAGTGCGGACGATAATGCTCGCCATCTAAAACCGAAAGAGGAAGAGACCATGCTCCGCCTCTCGCAGCTCCTGCACCGCCGTGTTCCCTCGTTGCCACCGGCCGATTGGGAACGCCAGACCCCCACCTCGACAGCGCTTCGCCGCGATATCTTCTCGGCGCTGGGCTTCTTCGTTCTTGCCTTGCTGATGCAAGAATTGGTGCTTTCGATGACCGAAGCCGGCAAAAGTGCGGACCGTCCGCTGGCCTTTGCACTTCTCGCGGCGCTGATTTTGCCGCTGATGTTCCGCAGACGCTGGCCGATCACCATGATGCTCATCGGATCCGCCGCATTCTTGATTGGCGGGTCCACTGCCACCGCCACGGTAGCCATGCAATTCTGTGCGCAATTAGGCTATTTCTTAGGCCTCTACACCGCGGTAGCCTGGGCGCGCAACCGCCGCGGGCTGTGGACCGCAATGGGCTTAGTCCTGCTGAGCATGGCGGTGTGGCTGGTCATTTCTTTCTTCGCCAGCGATTTATACGAGGCCACTAACACGCTGATGGTGGAGAACCCCATGGGCTCCATCCCTGCAAATATGGCGATACCGCTCTATACCTTCGTGATCAATACGCTCTACTTTGGCGGGGCCATCTTCTTGGGGCTGACCAGCTGGTCAAATTCCTACTCCAAGTCGGTAGTACTCAGCCAGGCAGCACGCATCGCCGCACAGGCAGAAGAACTCGCCGCCCGTGCGGTCAACGAGGAACGTCTGCGCATCGCGCGCGAATTGCATGACGTCATCGCCCACCACATCGCTTCCGTCGGGGTGCAAGCTTCCGCCGCCCGATTGGTGCAGCCCCGGGACCCAGCACAGGCCATCGAGTTGATGCGCGGCATCGAATCCTCCGCACGTAGCGCGGTGGCAGAAACCCGCTCACTGCTCGGCGTGCTCCGCGAGCAGTCACTGGATCACTCCGATACCGGCACGTCCTCCAGCCGCGACCCGGAACCGTCCATTGCCCAAATTTCACAACTTCTTCAAGACAATGCCGCTCAAGGATTACAGGTGCGCCTCTCGCGCGATGAACACAGCTGCGGTTTCTTTGACTCGCTAGCCCCGGGACTCTCACTGGCCCTGTACCGAATTAGCGGCGAGGCCTTAGCCAATGTGCGCCGACACTCCACCGCACGAACCGCCACCCTCGCGTTACGCTCAGGAATCGACGAGCAAGGTACCTGGGTGGAAATTGAGGTCACCGATCAGGGATCCCCGCGACCAGACACCGCGGGCAGCGGTTTTGGCTTACGCGGCATCCGCGAACGCGCTGCACTACATCACGGTCTGGTAGAAATCGGTCCGCGCATCCCACGCGGTTGGCGCACTCGCGCGCGACTCCGTCTGCCAGACACCGCCGATAGGATGGAATCATGAGCAAAATTTCCGTGGTGATCTGTGATGATCAACCATTGATCCGTTCTTCACTAAAGCTCATCTTAGAAACAGATCCGGGCCTTGAAGTCATCGGCACTGCCAGTAACGGGGCCGAAGCAGTAGCACTGATCACCGAACTCACCCCCGACGTGGCACTGATGGACATACAAATGCCACAGCTGGACGGCATCGGAGCCACCTCCCAACTTTCCGGGACAACACGCACCAAAATCATCGTGCTCACTACCTTTGACCGCGAAGATTACCTTTTTGATGCACTTGATGCCGGCGCCAGCGGGTTCCTGCTGAAAAATGCCGAACCCGAACTACTGATCACCGCAGTCCACCAAATCCACGCCGGCTACGGGCTGCTCTCCCCTGAAGTCACTCTCAAACTCATCAAACGCCAGACCGGTACGGGCCTCACTGCCGGTACCGAACAGTCACAACTTACGCCCTTGCGCGCGCTGACCGCCCGCGAACTGCAAGTGCTCACCGAACTGGCCACGGGTAAAAATAACCAGGAAATCTCCGAGGTGCTTTCACTCTCCGAGGCGACGGTAAAAACCCACCTGTCCAACCTCCTAGCCAAACTGCACCTGCGCGACCGGGTGCAGGCTGCGCTCTACGCCCACCGCGCCGGGCTCATCCAATAGTTTCATCCCTCCGGCTCACGTAGACGGGCAACGACCTGCCTAAGCTGGAAGTACAGCGACCACACGCCAGAAAGACGGCCCCGCCCATGCTCGAACTCCACCAGATCAGCCGCTCTTTTTCCGGCACTAAGGTGTTAGATGAGGTCAGCTTCGCGGTGCCACGCGGCGCACTGACCGGATTTGTCGGCGCCAATGGGGCCGGGAAAACCACCACCATGCGCATCATCATGGGGCTGCTCTCCGCGAATTCCGGTCATGTGTCTCTGGACGGTAAAACACTGTCGACGCCTACCCGGCCAAGCTTCGGCTATATGCCCGAAGAACGCGGGCTTTACCCCAAACAACCGATCATCGACCAGCTGATCTATCTGGGCCAATTGCACTCCTTATCTCGGGCCACCGCCCGGGAGCGAGCCATGGAGCTACTCTCCCGTTTCGGATTGGAACACCGCGCCAAGTCAAAACTCGAGTCGCTTTCGCTGGGCAACCAGCAGCGTGTCCAGGTGGCCGCCGCGCTACTGCACGAACCCGACGTGCTGGTGCTCGATGAACCTTTCAGTGGGTTGGACCCACTGGCTGTGGACGCGATGAGTTCAATTCTGGCCGACTATGCGGCCCGCGGCGTCCCGGTGCTTTTCTCTTCACATCAACTAGATCTGCTGGACACCCTGGTTGATCATTTGGTGATTATCCAGGACGGCAAGATCCGCGCCAATGCCTCGGCCCAGGACCTACGAGCGGCCCACACCTCCCGTTACCAACTTTCCTTAGGTGCAGATGCCGGCTGGCTGCGCACCGAACCCGGAGTAGAGGTCATCGACCTGTCGGGTTCCAACGCACTGGTCAGCTTCGCCACCGTTGCCGACTCCCAACGGGTTCTGGCCCACGCACTGTCCCGCGGCAACGTCACCGAATTTGCCGTGCACCGCCCGGCACTGGCAGATATCTATCGGGAGATCATCGCATGAGCACCCAAACTACTCCCCCCTGGCTGATCGTCACCCTGCGCGAGGTGGAAACTAAACTGCGCGACAAGGCCTTCATCATTTCCACCCTCGTCACGTTGCTGCTGATCATCGGTTCGATCGCCGTGACCGGTTTTCTCGCCACACGCACCACACATTTTACGGTGGCCGCCACGGATCAGGTCAGCCTCACCGTGCTCAACCAAGCAGCTTCCGACGCCGAAGAACAACTGAAAATCAACGTCGAACAGCTACCCGCCGAAGCTGCCGCCGCGCAATTAGATGCGGGTCAGATTGATGCCACGCTGAGCCAGAACTCAGCAAATAAATTCATGCTCACCGGATCTGATGAAGTTCCGGTGAAGCTACAAGGGGAGCTGCGCGAGGCCACCGAAAAGGTGTTGACCGCGCAATTGCTCACTTCGGCTGGGCTGAACGCAGATCAGTTGCCCGGCGATGACGCGCTAGAGGTCGCCCAGATGCACGGGGACGCCGAACGTTCCTCAATGATCCAGGCCATGGCGTTCCTCTTCTCCTTCTTGTTCTACATGTCCGCAATCATCTTCGGCATGCCCATTGCCAACTCGGTGATCGAAGAAAAACAAAACCGGGTGGTGGAGATCCTCGCCTCGGCCATCAACCTGCGTCAACTACTCGCAGGAAAAATCCTGGGCAACGTGATTCTCGCGCTGGCCCAGCTGCTGCTCTTCCTCGCGGTCGGGCTGCTCGCCGCCTATCTGTCCCCGGTCCAGATCCCGTTCCTTGGAGTCGTCTCGCAAGTGGCGGGCTGGTTTGTGGTCTTCTTCCTCGGCGGGTTCCTGGTACTCGCTGGCATCTGGGCGACACTCGGTGCACTAGCCAGCCGCACCGAAGACCTCCAGCAATCTTCCGGGCCGGTAGTTGGAGTGCTGATGGCGGTGCTCTTTATCGGGATATACGCCAAGGGCGGCTTCCTAGTGATCGCCTCCTATGTGCCAATAGTTTCCTCCGTGGCGATGCCAATCCGCCTGCTCGGCGGAGAAGTCTCGCTGGTCGAACCAATCACCTCGCTCGCCATCACGCTGGCTACCTGCTGGTTCACCATCTTGTTCGCCGAACGCATCTACCGCCGAGCGGTGATGCACACCGGTGGGGCGCTAACCCTGCGCAAGGCGCTGAAGCTGGAACTCTAAGCCGCCAATATAGCTAGTACACAGCCGCGCTGACTACACTTGATTCGGTGACCGAGAACAAACCACGCATGCAGCTTTCTGCCCTGTCCATCTTCATCTGGTTCGCGGTGCTCCTAGGATTAGCCGGCAACACGGCACTAGCCATGACCCATCTGGTCTTAGGTTCGAACGCCTCGGTAGTCGTCAGCCTCTGGGTGTTGCGCTGCCTGGTACTGGCCGCTTTTTGGCTATTGCCGATCACCCGTGCGGCAAAAATCTTTGGCATGGGGATCATCATGCTTAGCTTGCTGCTGGATGTGCTGCTCAAACTTCCGGTGCTGGGCACCATTGAATACGGCGACTGGTTCTTCGTCTCTGCGCTGGATCTCACCGGAGCCTATACCGGCTATTTCCACGCTCTTGGCCTAATCCTTCCGTTACTCACACTCACCGGTTGGTTCATTCTGCGTCCACGGCGCTTGGCCGGCTGGATTACCGGCCTGGTGACCGGGCTGGGACTGGGCTTCCTCGCGCTAAACACTGCTCAAGCATCAGACGGTTCGCTGACCACTTTCGTGCTCGCCACTATGGCGCGCTATATCCTGCCCGCATGGTTTGCGGTCGCCGCCGATGCGATAGCAGCCCGCTACTCCGGTCCAAAGAAATAGCCTTCAAAGTCCTGACTCGCTGACCCTCTCATCTCTCCATGAGCACCGCAAACGGGCATATAGCGCCGTCAACGCCCACGGTAAAACCATCCGGGCAGTGCTCCGCGGTTGTAGCGTCATACGTGACGAGGCCCCCGCCCAGTTGTATTTACCCGGGCGCCGCAATTTCCGTCGAAGAAAGCATCGTCTTGCTTGGCCATCACTGCGCAGTATCGGACGAGATGTTGATTGTCTCCGGGTCCCGTCCTTGGTGCCGTTTTCGAACAAGCCGAGGACAATAATGCTGTGCTGAGGATTACCGCATTTCGGCTCGGTCAGTCTCTGCAGAGGGTGCAATCCTTGTACGTAGCGGGCACACTGGGACGACAAACCAGCACAGGACCGCTGCCGCGGCGATTACGGAGGCCGCAACGCCGAGGATGAGATTAGCTGGGGAGGGGAGTTCCTGAACGAGCACAAAGACTCCCATCAGGAGCACGAAGTAGCCAAAGCCCTTTCGCAGTGCGGCTTCCGGGATTCTCCCACTGAGACGGGCGCCCAGGAAAGAACCGAAGATTGCGGCGATAGTTACGGCTCCGACCAGCGCCCAATCCAGAGACACTGTGGTGAGATAGCCACCAAGTCCTGCGAAAGACTTCATGGCAATAACTACCAGCGAAGTGCCAACCGCAACCGGCATCGACAAGCCGCCGAGCAACGCAAGTGCCGGGACCACAAGGAAGCCACCGCCGGCACCTACCAACCCGGTAACCAGACCTACGACCAGTCCCTCGAAGATGACCTTGAGTACCGGGAGTTCCCCTTCGTGGGTGACGGTGTGGTTCTTACGACCACGGATCATCGCCAGGGAGGTAGCGACCATCATGAGAGCGAACGCGATCATGAGGATGGTTCCGGGGATATGTCCGCCCAAAAGACCACCGCCAAAGGCCCCGGCCATGCCCGCTGCTCCGAAAAGAAGTCCGGTACGCCACTTCACCCGTTTCTTGCGGGCGTGCGTCACCGCGCTGACTGCTGAGGTAGCACCCACCACGAAGAGCGAGGCGGCGATTGCCTCTTTGGGGTTCATGCCTGCGACATAAGTGAGGATCGGGACGGTGAGGATGGATCCGCCTCCTCCGAGCAGCCCGAGCGAAAGCCCGATCAGCACTGAAAGTAGCATGGTGAGTGCGAGGGTGAGGGTCATGGGGAGAATTCCTTGCCGGGTAGGGGTCAGCGTCAGCGGATGTGGGTGGAGCGGGTAATCGTCACGGCTGTTGGTTAGATGATGGGCAGTCCGGCATGCTGCCAGGCGCCCATGCCGCCGCCCATAGTGTCGGCGCTGAATCCGGCAGCCGTCAGTGCGTCGGGAGCGCGGGCGCTTCGGTTACCGCTGCGGCAGACCACGATGACTGGGCGCGCCCGGTCGATCTCGTTCAGTCGGTTGTTCAGCTCTCCCATGGGGATGTGGATGGCTTTAGGGATCATGCCGTCGGTGACTTCGAAGCCTTCCCGGACATCGAGGATCTGATCCTTGGCACGTCGTTGGTGGGTATCGGTGATGGTAATTTCGGGCATGGCTGCTCCTGATAGGACGGTGCGGGTGTGGGTGGTTTTCGGGCCCGGAGGGGGTGGGGTCCGGGCCCGGAAGCCGGCCGGGAGAACTGACCGGGCCTGCCTTAGCGGGGTGTTAGGACCTTCCCACCGGTAGCTGCGCGATCACCGATTCACGGGTTGGCTCGTTGCCGGTCTTGTTCCATGGCATCATGGACAACGCCTTACCCATGGCGCAGGTGTTGGTGGCAGCTGAGAAGGTCAAGCCAGCGCCGATCACGCCGGCGACGGTACGCAGCTGCGGGGAAAGAAATTTGCCCCCAGCCAGTCCCGCAACGACCAATGAACCGGCCACCATGCGCACCTGGCGTTCCAGGGCCCAGCGCTTTGATCCTTCGATAGTTTCCCCGCCTGCCTGATGATAGGCGGGGACTCCACCGTCAAGGACGTAGGCTTCGCTGAATCCAGCTGATGCGAGTTTGGTCTTGGCCTCGGTGGCCCGGACTCCGGACTGGCAGACCAGCACCACCTTGGTGTCGAGTTTCTTGGCAAGTTCCTCGGTGTGTTCAGCGAGCAACGGCAAGGGAACGTTGTAGGACCCCTTGATGTGCAGGGTTTCGAATTCGGCGGCTGAGCGCACGTCAAGTACTACGATCTGGGCACCGGACGTAATCCAGTCCTTGAGTTCTTCAGGACTGGTGGTCTGCGGGTTGGCATTCATGGGTGTGAGTCTTTCTGCCGGATTTTTGCGCCCGGCCGGTCCCGCTTCCGAATCTGGGGAGGCGGGACCACGAACAATAGTTGGAATTAGAAAGGTGTCGAGGATTTGGAGGCGCAGAACCTAGACGTTCTGCGTTTGCTTCCAGTCAGCCCAGCCTGCATAGCTGCCCTCGAGTTCAACGACGTCGAACCCTGCCCGGCGCAGAGCCGAAGCTGCCACCGAGTTGCGGACTCCCGACTGGCAATAACTCACGATCACCCCGTCCTTCGGTAGCTTTTCGGTGTGCCACAACACGCGTCCTGCATTGAGTTGCTCGGAGCCCGGAATATGCCCGGCGGTGTGTTCGGATTTATTGCGCACATCCAGGACCATGGCCGCATCGAACCGGGCCAGATCGGCGGGTGCCAAAGTCTTAGGAATATAGACCGGCAGCCCGTCAAAGGACGTGATGTATCCAGCGACATTATCGATGCCCACGCGGATGAGGTGGCCCCACATCTCGGTGGCGATTTCACTGCTCGGTGCCAACAGCACCAGCGGGCGGTGGTCGGTTTCCGGGTCCACGGCCCAACCGCCGTAGCTTGCCGTCTTATTGCCCGCCGGAATGTTCAAGGCGCCGGTCACGGTGCCGGCCTGCACCTGACTGTGGTGCCGGGTATCGATGACGCCGATTTTGTCGGCGGCAAGAGCTATAGCGACGTCTTTTGTTGCCAGCTCAGTCAATGGTGCGCGTTCGCCCAGGATCACTGGTCCCTGGCGGTTTTGGCGCTTCATGCGGCCGAAGTAGGCGTGGGCGTCTGGCTGGCCGTCGAGCAGTGCCTCGACGAATCCGGCTTCGTCGTCGGCGGCCAAGTAGGGGCCCCACCAGGCGAAGTTGCGTTCGTAACCGACGGTTGAAGAGGGGATCGCGCCTAGCGCCTTGCCGCAGGCACTGCCTGCTCCGTGGCCCGGGTAGACCTGGATGTAGTCAGGCAAGGTCACAAACTTTTCCTTGAGGGAAACGAACAGGTCGTGGGCTCCGGCAAAACGGGTGTCGATGCCACCGGCGGCCTCGTCGAGCAGATCCGGCCGGCCCAGGTCCCCGGAGAACACGAAGTCCCCGGAGAGTAGAAAGCCCGGCTTGTCGCTGAAGACGCCATCGGTGACCAGGAAGGACAGGTGCTCGGGGGTGTGGCCCGGGGTATGCAAGGCCTTGAGGCTGATATTTCCCAGCGTGATGGCGTCCTGATCGAAGAGACGTTCGCCTTCGAATTCGTACTGCCAGTCTGCTCCGCCTTCGCCCGAAACATAAATGGTTGCATCGGTGGCGGCGGCTAGCTCCCGGGTGCCTGAGAGGTAGTCGGCGTGGATGTGGGTCTCGGTGACGGCCACGATTTTCATCCCATTTTTCGCCGCAAGTTCTTGGTATACCTGAATGTCGCGGCGGGCGTCGACCACTACGGCTTCTCCCTTGGCCTGACAGCCAATGAAGTAGCTGGCCTGGGCGAGGTCCTCGTCGTAAATGCGTTCGAGAAGCATGCTCTATCCTTTTGTTTGCGTGAACGTCCTCAAATACCCCCAGGGGTATGAGGTTTAGATACGACAATAATACCCCTAGGGGTATGTGTCAAATCTTTTATCAGTCACTCTTTGAGCAACAAGGGCCACAGGCGACCGCGGCCCGGACCGCCATCAGCAGTGCTTATCCACGCCTCGCTCGAAGCGGGCAAGGTTATCGACGGTGCTCAGAAATACCGCTCTCACGCGCGCGCTGGAGATACCCCACAGGGTATTACGATTCATTACCTTCGCAGCGCCTATAAACCCCTAGGGGTATACAATGATTGGACCTAACAGCCAGAAAGGACCCACCATGAAACTTGAAGTGGACAGCATGAAACCCGCCATCAACAGACTCAAACGAGCTCAAGGCCAGTTGAACGCGGTGATTCGCATGCTGGAGGAAGGCAGTGACTGCCGCGCGGTTGTTACTCAACTTTCCGCTGCTTCCAAGGCCATTGACCGCGCAGGGTTTTCAATCATTGCCACCGGGCTAGAAGAATGCCTCAAGGGCGATGACCCCACGGCCGACCGCGCCGATATGGAAAAGCTCTTCCTCTCCCTGGCGTAATCCACGGCTAACCCAGGGCCTCGCCCATGCATGCTCGCACAGTTGATCAAACCCCACTATTTATGGTTTTGCCATTGCCCCTGAGCTGTTTTCTGGTCGAGATTTTCGATGAAGATCCAGCCCCTGCGGTCACCGTCATTTGAGCGCACCCATGCAGCATCCCGTAAGCAAGTCAGCATCTACGAAGGGCATCGTATGAGCCACCATCTTCTTCTACACCTCGCCGGTCCTGACGAATCCTCGTTCCCAGACCTCGAAACAGCCGCTCGGATTGCACGTAATGCCCGTGCCGAGTTACCGGATTACACTATCGAGATCGTCGTTCAGGGAGCGAAGGTGAAAAGCCTATTAAACGATGGGGATTCTGCCCCAATACTGAATTCCTTAGTAGAAGCAGGATTCACCATTAGCGCGTGCGCCAACAGCCTTCGATCAATTGGCATCGAGCGCAAACAACTCGTCGAGGGCGCACTCATAGTCAGCGCCGCGGTAGCCCATCTGGCCAAGAAGCAAATCGAAGGCGCCGCATATATACGCCTATAACCGATTCGGAAACGGCCACACGTACTCGACAACCGACGCGGTGGTGGAGTAAAAATTCCACACACGTCACCAGCTCAAACTTTGTTAGCGTCGCTGTCTACAGGGACGCGTAGATTCCTGAACCCGGAGGATTCAGCCCGTGCACTTCTCATGACTTCTTCATTCTCTGAGGTGAGCTAATCAGTGATCTCTTGGATTTCAAACCACCGCGGCTGCCTTGATGGCATTAACCAGCGCGTTGCCACTCATCTTCACCGCCTACCCATTACGCGGAGCAGAGGGTGCACATTCCTCGCTGTCAATCCCCCACCGACGAAGTCACGTTGATGACGGAAAATTGGAGCGCGATAGAGCCCTCGACGCCTTTTCATGCGCATCATACGGTTCCCAGCACGCAACGCGGTCATCATCGACCGCACGCCGGCCAATCTCGAAACCCACATGGCCACTCGGATCCAAGCCGTCACTTTGGGTCGATACTGGGAGCTTCCAGACATCGAGTGGGGCGGAAATAGTCGGGTTGCCCAAGGTAAGTGGGGGCGTTCCTTAGCGGCGAAGGCACGCCGAGCATCGGCTAGATCGGCGCTAGCCGGCAAGTCTCCCTGACGTGGGACCACTAGGTTTGGCCTTGCACTAGGCACCATTGTTTACAATGGCATGACTTGCTATGCCTATGAATCTGCTCCTGCACAGAAGGGTGTTCCATGCCGTCTCTTAGCAACATCCTGGCAAAACTCAAGATTCACCTTGGGCCGAAGGTCTCAGGTGAACCGATGGTCTACGTTGTTTACGGCAAGCAACCCAGC
The DNA here is from genome assembly GCF_014644555.1 of Glutamicibacter ardleyensis. Classification (GTDB taxonomy): domain Bacteria; phylum Actinomycetota; class Actinomycetes; order Actinomycetales; family Micrococcaceae; genus Glutamicibacter; species Glutamicibacter bergerei. The sequence continues at coordinate 166,384 of NZ_BMKX01000001.1, forward strand.
CCGTTTCCGGATTTAGAATACATAGAGCCAATAATTGCGGTCGTGGCCAGCGAGCAGGAATGCTTTGCGATTCAGGAAAAGCATCCTGAGACTGAAGTTTGCTGGGAAGCCCGAAAGGTTGAGGGTGCTGCGGGCAATGGCAGCGCCGGAGGCAATGCCCTGTATCTCGCCCACACCACGTTGTTACCGTATAACGAGGACGCCAATGGGAATCCAGTCTTCGGAATCATGGAGTCGCCGCGGGCCACGGCCTTATATTTCAGTCGAACTACTGCTGAACTAGAAGCGCCGGATCAATACCTGCACATAGTCAGTCTCGGTGAAGTAAATCTTCGCGGCGTCGGAGAGATTTTGGAATAAACGTTCGTCATCTTACGCCGAAAGTTGAGCTGCCGGACCCGAAAAAGACCACGCCCGGCGGCCATAGTCACGCGCTACGTTGCAGGCGATGAAATCGGTTCCGATGCCACTTTGGCCTCCTCTATGTTGTCTCAATTAACCAACGTTAAAGCACCGCGGGCCGGTCCGAACCTCAGAAGAGGTGCGGACCGGCCCACGGTCTATGCGCGATAAATTAGCGGTGTACTAGATCAGTTCATCGCTGAGGTGGTTCGGCGTACCGAAGCGGTGCGCGGTAATCGACACGGCCTGCTCGTGCAGGAATGGCAGCATTTCCACGCGTCCGGCGCCGGTGACCGGCGAGGCGTAGATCGCCACATCCGGCTTGCCATCGGTAGCCTCGGCCAGCGCCTTCACCGAACCACCGATCAAACGGATGCGTGATGAAGAAGTCGGTCCAGTCTTCGCAGCCAGGCGAGCAGCTCGAGCGGCGAAAGCATCCGCATCCTCATCAACCACGATCACCGAATGTTCGGCGAACAGGTTGCGTACCCCACGTGGCAGTTCCAGCCCGCTGGAAAGCAGCACGCGGGATCCTGCGGTGACTCCGGCCGCGACCACACGCAGCGCCTCGGCCACACCGTGTTCGCTGGTTGCGGCTTCGAAGCGTACGGTGACATCTACCGGCTTGTAGCGGAAGATATTGCGTTCCGCGACCAGACCCGAGCGGTCCTTAGCCTGGTTAAATTCCTGATTCCACCACAGCTTGTCACTACCCAGCGCGTCGCGCAGCCAAGCCTCATCGGCCTCGGAAAGCTCCGCGGCGTTCAGTAGTCGTTCGTCAAAGACGGACAGTGCAGCGGTGTCGCGCACCGGTGCGTCGGCCCAGCTGCCCATACCGATCAGGTAGTTCGGGCCGCCGGCCTTGGTGCCGGCACCGATGGCCGACTTCTTCCAACCGCCAAATGGCTGACGCTGCACGATTGCGCCGGTGATGCCGCGGTTCACGTAGATGTTTCCGGCCTGGATGTTTTCCATCCAGTAGGCCAGCTCATCACGGTCCAGCGAGTGCAAGCCTGAAGTCAACCCGAAGTCGACCTCGTTGACCAGCTCCACTGCTTCTTCCAGGGTCGGCGCGGTCATCACGCCAAGGATCGGGCCGAAGTATTCGGTCAGGTGGTATTCGCTGCCGCGCTTGACCCCGTAACGTACGCCTGGCGAGTAGAGCTTGCCCGACTCATCAAGCTGCTTTGGCTCCACGGCCCAACGCTCCCCGGCACCGAGGGTGGTCAAACCGCGCTTCAGCTTTTCGCCTGGCTCATCGATCAGCGGGCCCATCTGGGATTCTGGATTCCACGGGTAGCCGACCTTCAGTGACTTCACCGCGTCGATCAGCTGGCTGTTGAAGCGCCGTGAATCTGCCACGGAGCCAACGAGTACTACCAGTGAGGCGGCCGAGCATTTCTGTCCTGCGTGTCCGAAGGCCGAGGCGACCACGTCGCGTGCGGCTAGGTCCAGGTCCGCGTGCGGGGTGACGATGATGGCGTTTTTGCCCGAGGTTTCGGCCAGCAGCGGCAGGTCCTTGCGGAAGGAACGGAAGAGTTCTGCTGTTTCGTAACCACCGGTGAGGATCAGACGGTCCACGCGCTCATCGGAGATCAACTGGGTCCCCAGGTCGCGGTTGCCGGCGAAGACCAGCTGCAAGACGTCCTTGGGCACTCCGGCGTCCCATAGGGTCTGCACCATCACCGCACCAATGCGTGAGGCCAAGGTGGCAGGCTTGATGATCACCGCGGAGCCGGCGGCCAGTGCGGACATGGTCGACCCGGCAGGGATCGCCATCGGGAAGTTCCACGGTGGGGTGACCACGGTCAGCTTCGAAGGCACAAAGCTCGCGCCATCAACGGTGTCTAGTTCCAGACCACGCTGTGCGTAGTAGTGCGCGAAGTCGATCGCCTCGGAGATTTCCACGTCACCCTGGTCGATGTTCTTTCCGCATTCCGAACCGAGCACCTCAAGCAGCATCGCGCGGCGCTCTTCGAAGAGCAGTCCTGCGCGGTGCAGAATTTCGGCGCGGGCCGCAGCACCCAAGGCCTGCCAATCAGCCGAGGCGTCAACGCCCATCGCGATGGCCTCATCCATTTCGCTGGCCGAATGCAGGGTGTTGGCCGCAACCAGATCCTTGCCGAGCTTCGAATCCTGCATCTTGGAGAGGATTTCGCGTCCCCAGCTGCGGTTCACGTCCAGGTCCGGGTCGGTATCTGGGGTGTTGAAGAAGCTGGTGGATCCGTCGGCAAAGCCAGCAACTACCTCGGTCAGCGCCGGGTCGGACTCCTGACGATTTTGTACGCGGTGCGAGGCTGGAACGACATCATCCAGGTTTTCCAGTGAGGTCAGGAAGCGGTTCTTCTCGCGCTCAAAAAGTTCCTCGTTCTTCTCTAGCTCGAAGACCGCGGACATGAAGTTTTCCTGGCTGGCGCCCTCTTCGAGGCGACGGATCAGGTAGGCGATGGCCACGTCGAATTCCGCCGGGTGCACTACCGGGGTGTACAACAACAGTTCGCCTACGTCGCGGCGTACCGCTTCGGCCTGACCGGTGGCCATGCCCAGCAGCATTTCAAACTCGATACCGTGCTTGACGTCGCGTGCCTTGGCCAGTAGCCAAGCTAGTGCGATGTCGAACAGGTTGTGTCCTGCAATGCCGATGCGCACGTTGTCCACGTGGCCTGGGCGCAGTGCGTATTCGAGCACCGACTTGTAGCTGGTGTCGGTGTCCGCCTTGGAGTGCCAGGTGGCTAGCGGCCAGCCGTGGATGTCTGCCTCCATGATTTCCATGGGCAGGTTAGCGCCCTTTACTACGCGCACCTTAATAGGAGCTCCGCCGGCAGCCACACGGGCTGCGGAGAATTCTTGAAGTTCAATCATCGCGCCCAGTGCGTCGGGTAGATAGGCCTGCAATACGATGCCGGCGGGCAGTGCCTTGAACTCGGGCAGCGACAGGATCTTGGTGAAGACCGCGATGGTCAGCTCCAGGTCCTTAAACTCTTCCATGTCCAGGTTGATGAACTTCTTCTTTGCTGCCTTATTTGCCAGCTCGTAGAGTGGACGCAGTTTTTCGACAATGTGCTCCACCGCTTCGTCGAAGGCCCAGTGGTTATGTGGGGCGACGGTGGAAGAGACCTTGATCGAGACGTAGTCCACGTCATCGCGGGTCAAAAGCTTGGTAGTGCCATCAAGCCGGCGGTTCGCTTCGCCTTCACCGAGGATCGCCTCGCCGAGCAGGTTGACGTTCAGGTTGACGCCGTCGCGTTTGATCTTGGAGATCGCGCCGCCTAGCGTGTGATCCGACGCGTCAATGATCAGGTGTCCCACCATTTCGCGCAGCACACGGCGCGCGATAGGGACAACGACTGATGGCAGTACCGGTGCCATGGTGCCGCCTAGCGCGACGGCCTTGCGCATGTACCAAGGCAGGAAGCTTGGAACCATTGGAGCCAGCTTTTTCAGGTTGCTCGCGGCGACCTTCAGATCTTCGGGGCGGATGACGCCATCGACAAATCCGACGGTGAAGTCCAGTCCCTTGGGGTCCTTGAGCACTCCGGCCAGACGTGCTGCGGAGGCATCGATAGGGAAGGCGGCGGCTTCGGTGAGCCAGTGACGGACCAGTTTGATAGTCTCGTCGGCAAGTTCTACCGGATGGGTCAGTGGGTTGCCTGCCGAGTCGACCGCCGGTGCGACGGTTCGTGCGGTGGTGATAGAGGATGACATGTTGTGTCGGTCCCTTCGATGCGATGCGTACTTGGATTAGATACACCGAACGCGAATTTCGTGATGGCTGACGAGCTTACGGAATCACCGGATAGTTGGCCGCGAAAATGCTGTGTGCAATTCGAGTATGACTCCAACTTTGCTTAAGCAAAAGTGAACAAAACCGAACGTTTCACTTCGGGTTTGCTAATGTATTGACAGGTGCTTAAACCACCTCCTTTCACCCCTCCCAGTACCGCGTAAAGACCGGAGTTGAACCCATGCTTGAACTGCGACGATTACGTCTACTCAGAGAGCTAAGTATTCGCGGAACGATAGCCGAGGTAGCGGACGTACTGAGCTACTCTCCTTCCTCGGTTTCCCAGCAACTGAGCCAACTCGAAGACGAGGCCGGCGTTCAGCTTCTGCGCCGCAATGGACGCAAGCTGGCACTCACCCCACAGGCTCAGGTACTGGTGGCGCACACCGAGGAATTATTGGGCTCCATGGAACGCGCCGAAGCAGATCTTGCAGCGACTATGTCCAATGTCTCAGGCACCGTGCGACTGGCCGTATTCCAGACCGCAATGCTCGCGGTCATGCCTCCGGTATTGCGCAAACTTCATGATCTGCACCCACATCTGCGCGTGGAAATGACCCAGCATGAGCCGGAGGAAGCACTGCATGAAACCAGTGCGCGGAACTTTGATCTGGTGATCGCCGAACAGTATCAAGGCCATGCCGCCCCGATCTTTGAGACCCTGGATCGCCGTCATCTAGCCCATGATCCGATTCGTTTAGCTCTGCCACTGCTCGGAGGCGAGGGCAACGCCGATTTTGATCGCGTCACCTCGCTGACCGAGGCGGCCACCCTGCCCTGGGTGATGGAACCCCCGGGTGCCGCGAGCCGGCACTGGGCGGAGCAGTCCTGCCGAATGGCCGGTTTTGAACCCGACGTCCGTTACGAAACGGCCGATCTTCAGGCACATGTCACCCTGGTGGAAACCGGCACCGCGGTGGCCTTGCTGCCCGATTTGGTCTGGACACAGTTCGAGCGACAGCTGCGCTTCGTAGATCTAGACAACGCCCCGGTGCGCACTATTTTTACCGCCATGCGCCACTCTTCAGCGCGCTCCCCCTCCATTGCGGCGGTGCGTACCTTGGTGCACGAACAGCTAAAAAATCAGTCTGCCTAAGAAAACTCGATTCTGCTTCTGCCGGGTAGTTCGGTAGTGTTCCTAAGGTCACAAAACGATCACGAGCGAAGTAGGTCACCGAGACAAACGGGAATTTAAGTGCAATAGTGGTGACTCGCACCACAAGATCCGCTGTCTACTCGGGTGACCACTCGCTCCGACGGACAATAAACGGCAATGAGGGAAAATGTCTGACCAGACTTATCAGATCATCGCGATCGTCATCTATATGGGCGCGATGCTCGGCATCGGCTACGTAGCCTTTAGACGAACGAACGACATCGACGACTACATGCTTGCAGGCCGTGGCTTGAAGCCCGGGGTAGCAGCCCTGTCCGCAGGTGCAAGTGACATGTCCGGCTGGCTGCTCATGGGCTTGCCCGGCGCAATCTACCTTGGCGGCATGCACGAGGCCTGGATCGGTATCGGTCTATTGATCGGCGCCTGGCTGAACTGGAAGTACGTGGCTCCTCGTCTACGTTCCTACACCGCAATCTCGCAGAACGCCATCACCATCCCAAGCTTCTTCGAAAAGCGCCTGAAGGACAATAAGCACCTGCTGCGCATCGGCAGTGCGGTCATCATCTTGGTGTTCTTCACCTTCTACGTTTCCTCGGGCATGGTTGCCGCCGGCAAGTTCTTTGATGCCTCCTTCGGCTGGCCATACCTGACCGGCATGATCTTCGTTGCGGTCATCACCTTGCTCTACACCCTGTTTGGTGGATTCCTTGGTGCATCACTAACCGACGTGGCTCAGGGCCTACTGATGTTCGCCGCACTCATTGCCGTGCCAATCGTCGCGGTTATCCAGATCGGCGACTTCGAAACTTTGGGTTCGCGCATCACCACGGCAAACCCAGAGGCATTCAACCTGTTCTCCTCGTTCTCCGATAACGCCTGGTGGGTCGCGGTCATCGCGATCTTCTCCACCGCTGCATGGGGCTTGGGTTACTTCGGTCAGCCGCACATCCTGGTCCGCTTTATGGCGCTACGCACCCCAGCCGAGGCAAAGACTGCACGTCGCATCGGCGTGGGTTGGATGTTCCTGACCTCCATTGGCGCAATCGCGACCTCGCTGATCGGTATCGCGTACTTTGCGGAGGATCCACTGAGCGAGACAAACAGCGAAACCGTCTTCTTGCTGCTCAGCCAAGTCTTCTTCCACCCATTCGTCGCTGGTCTAGTGCTCGCGGCCGTGTTGGCAGCAATTATGTCAACGATGTCCTCGCAGATGATCGTTTGCTCTTCTGCACTGGTTGAAGACCTCTACAACATCACCGGTCGCAAGGCTTCTCCGAAGGCGCTAGTGATGCTCGGACGCACCGGCGTGCTGGTCATCGCGGTCGTCGCAGCACTGCTGGCACTGAACCCGAACTCCTCGATCCTGGATCTGGTGGCCTTCGCCTGGGCCGGCTTCGGCGGCGCCTTCGGTCCAATCGTGATACTGGCTCTGTACTGGCGTAAGCTCACCGCGATTGGTGCCTTCGCTGGCATGATCTCCGGTGCAGCCGTAGTCTTCATCTGGGGCAACGTCGACGTGCTGACCGGCAACATGTACGAGATCGTGCCAGGCTTCCTGGTCTGCCTCGTGGTTGCATGGCTCGTCTCTCGTGCAACGTTCAAGCCAAGCACTGAAATCGAGGCTGAATTCACCTCGATGGAAGAAGAGGTTGGCGCGAAGGTTACCGCCTAAGGCGTACCGCGCGAATAACGCTTATGTGACCGGCGTTGTGCAAAGCTTCACCGCTTTGCACAACGCCGGTTTCTGCGTTTAACCACGCCTCTGCCGGCGGCCTGCGCTCACCCAGAGCGCAATCGGCGCGTAGCGGGTGCCGGTGACACCCGGTGCACAGTAACCTAGAGGTGTCCGAAGTTTCGTTTCACCTCGAAGGATGATCTAGCCATGGCGCAGACGCTCACTAAGTTCACTCGCTGGCAGCGCACCGAATCGCAATACCTTGCCGCAGATCCCGAGGCCGTGTATTCGATCGTCGGCAACCTGTCGCAGACCGGCAGCTGGATGAAGAGCTTCGACGGTTTTGTGGTGCACGATGACCAGCGCGGAGTAGGTACCAAGGTTGATCTCTTGGCTCCTGGCAAACTCTTTGGGCCGCTACATCAAAAGACCGCACCGGCAGGCTCGATCACTAGACGCAACCCGGCTCAGCGCATGGTCGAGTTCACCCAGCCGCAACCCGGTGGCGAAATGGTATTGCGCTGGCAGGTAGATGCCGCCGATACCGGAGCGATCCTGCGTTTCACCGTAATCCTGCGCGGTCCAGGCACCACGGCCTTCAAATTTAGCGTCGCTAACACCCTCTGCGAGGACTTTGCACTAGCCTGCGCCAGGCTCTTCAAGGTCATACCTTCGGGAGCACACCGCACCGTTCCGGTGCGTGTGGTGATCTCCGGCGGACGTGGCTTCCTCGGACGCAATCTGGTGGCCGAGCTGGTCTGCCGCGGGTTGTCCGTGGCCGTACTCACCCGACGCATTGAAGCAGACTTCCCCGCCGACCAATACCCATGGGATGGCCTTCACCAAGGCGCGTGGACCAGTGCGTTAAGCCACGCCAAATTCCCGGTACACCTGATCAATTTGGCCGGCGAGCGCGTGGATAAGCGCAACACCGAAGAAAATATCGCAAAGCTCACCGCCTCCCGGGTGCGCACCACACAAACTTTGGCCGAGGCCGCCGCCGGACTCGACACCCCATTGGCCAGCTGGATTCAGTCCAGCACCACCGCGATCTTTGGTGATGGCGGTGAAGCAGAATTTACCGAAGACAGCCCAGTGCCTACCGGTGAGCGGGCACTTCCGGAAATGACCGGGGTCGCCTCCGCCTGGGAGCAGGCCTTCCATGATGCGAAGGTCAATGCCGAACGCAGTTATGTGCTGCGCAGCTCGCTAGTGATGCATCCCGATGCGCCACTGCTCAAACCACTGACCGCGCTGGTACACACCGGTCTGGGTGGGCCGATGGGTGATGGCAGGCAGTGGTTCAGCTGGATCGGTCTGGAAGATTGGCTGCATTTGGTGCGGATCTTGCTCGGCTTAGAAGAGACTTCGCTACCCGTGGGGTTGATCCATGCCGCGCATCCGGTGCCTTTGCGCAACACCGAGGTGATGGCTGCGCTGCGTTCAAACGCCGGGTTGCCAGGACTTCCTACCGGCACGCTATTGCCCAAGCTTGGTGCGGCGGTGCTCGGCTCTAATGCTCGTGTGGCACTGACCGGACGCAAGGTCAGCTCCCGGGTGTTAGCAGATGCCGGATTCGAGTTTAGCCAAAACGACTTTGCGGCCACGCTAAACGGCGAATAATTTCCCGCCGCGTTTGCGTGCCGAAAGCACCATCGCGGTCTTCAGCTGCACCATCTCACCCCACTGGGTGTCGGAAATGAAACGATATAGGTCCTTTTGGGTGCGCACGGTGACATCAACGATTAGCTGTGCGTCCCCGGCCACCGCGGCCGCGTAACGCACCTCGGGCAGTAGCCGTAGCCGCTGCCCGAGTTGCTCAACGCTCTGCGGGGAGGTCTGTACCCAGAGCAGCGCCTCCACCGGGTAGCCCAGGAGCGCCGGTTCTACCAGTGTGCGGATCGAGATATGTTCCCCGCGCAGGAGCCAGTCCACCCGGCGGGCCACCGATGATTCGCTCATCTTCACCTGCCGAGAGATCGTGTCCACCGAGGCCCGCCCATCTTTGCGCAGCACCTCGATGATTAGCTTGTCATTCTCCGTTAGTCCGGCCGTGGGATTCCATTCGGTCAGTTCCCCGCCACTGGCTGGCCGCAACGCGCGCTCCGCCGCTTCGGGTAGTGGCTCGGCACGCCAGGCACGGATGGTTTTGAAGTATTTCAGGATCGGATAGACCGCTAACGCATTAATTCCTGGGGTTGCCGGTAGCTGCATGGTGAGAATCTCGGCCAGGTCCCCGTCGTAGTGCAGCTCGGTGACCACGTCACTTTGCCCGGTGACCATATAGCTGAAGCTGGTGTCTGTGCGCTGAGCCAACGCCTCGCAGGCTACCCGCACGGTTCCCGGGGCGCAGGTAAACGCGGCGACCAATGAGCCCGTGCGGTGTTGAATTGCCGCCACCGAAATTTTTGAACTAGCCAACAGTGCCTGCCCGTAGCGTGCCACGGTGCGTTCGGGCTCGCCAAAAACCTGAGCGATCTTGCGCCAGGTAGCGCGCCCATCGGCTTGCAGCGCGATCACTATTTTCCGTTCAAGCTCGTTAAACTCGTCGTTTTGCTCCATGCGGTACTCCTGTGAGGTGCTGGCCTGCGGTCATAGGCATTTTCCGGCTCGGTGTTTGCCTAGGCTGGTCACTTAGAACCCAATCTTCTCTGACGATTTTCCGCTTTTTAGCCCACTGAATCGTCATGCTTTGGTGGAAAACGACAGAAAACTGGCAACATGTGCCAATTATTGTCGATATCTCAGCTTAGCGCCATGGTTGTAAGTAGATGCGATGCGCATCACATCAGTTCACTTACTTACCTACTTTCAGGAGCCCACCGTGCAGCCACAGCTCATCCTGGCCGCTGGCGATCCCAGTTCAACCGACATCTGGGCCATCGCTAACACCCCCTTCCTGTGGTTCTGCGCCTTGGGCGTGTTCGCAGTCATCTTCATTCAGACGATTCTCTATGCGCGGGCCGCAAAGGTTGCCGCACCGCACGTGAATATGCCGGCACGTGAGCTGAAGGAATCCTTCCGAGCCGGGGCCGTCGCCTCCATCGGCCCCTCGCTGGCGGTAGTCTTCGTCGCCATCGCATTGCTGGCACTCTTCGGCACCCCAGCGGTGCTGGTACGTATCGGACTGATCGGCTCGGTCTCGGCAGAAACCGGCTCTGCGAATATCGCTGCTGTGTCTATGGGCGCCACCCTCGGCGGAGCCGACTACACCCAGCAGGTCTTCGCCGTCGCTTTGGTGGCGATGAGCCTGTCCGGAGCAATGTGGATGCTCTCCACGCTGATTTTGACCCCCATCATGAAAAAGGGCGGCAAGTCGCTCGCCAAGCGCAACCCCGCGGTGATGGCACTGATCCCTACCGCCGCGCTACTTGGAGCGTTCTCCGCGCTGACCATCGCCGAGCTGCCAAAGTCATCGATTCACATGATTCTCGTGGCGGTCTCCGCGGCGGCCATGGGCCTATGCCTGTTGCTGGCTAAGGTTTTGCACGCGAAATGGTTGAAGGAATGGGCGCTGGGCATCTCCATCGCGATTGCTATCACCGCCGGCTACTTCCTGCACACCGCAGCCTAAGACCAGGAGCAATACCCCATGAGCACTCCAACTATTACTCTGACAAGCGCCGATGCCTCGATGGCGCGTTTTGAAAAGCAGACCACTCGCTACGGTTCACTCACCATGACCGCGGGGCTGATCTTCTCGCTGTTCGGCCCGATCTATCTAGTCTTCTTCTCCGACCTACAGATTGCCCCCTCGATGATCTGGGTGGCGTTCCTCGCCGTCGCGGCAACCTTTGGGGTGTTGTGGATCGTGGAGCCGGTGACCTACTTCCCGATTCTGGGTTCTGCGGCCATGTACCAGGCATTTATGATCGGCAATATTTCTAACAAGCTACTGCCAGCTGCCATCGTGGCGCAGTCCTCCATTGGCGCCAAGCCCGGATCCAAGCGCGGGGATCTCGCCGCAGTGATGGCCATTTGTGGCGCTGCCACGGTGCACCTGACCAGCCTGCTGCTATTTGTCGGTGTACTTGGCACCTGGCTAGTTTCTCAGGTGCCCGCCGAGGTCATCGACGTGGCTCGGCTTTACATCTTGCCCTCGCTGATGGGTGCGGTGCTCGTGCAGTCGATCGTCGCGATGAAGTCACTGCGTCCCACCATCATCGCTATCGTACTGGCGCTGCTGATGAACTTTGTGGTGTTGCCTGCTATGCCGGCGGTGGCAATGTTTGCTACCGCACTGGTAGTCATCGCCTCGATCTTGGTTTCTTGGGTGTTGCGTGACCGCAAGGCCCTAGTGACAAACACCGAAGACTAAACCAGAGTATTTTTCACCTGAACATTTACCCCTCAAGATAAAGGACATCATGCTGAGCACCGCGCTGACCGAGGACGAAACCCGCACGCTGCACGAAAATTATCTGCACTTGCACGCGCACCCCGAATTATCGATGGCCGAACATGGAACCGCTCAATACATTCAGGAACGACTGAACGAGCTGGGTATCGAGAACTTCATTTCTGGTGGCACCGGTGTGGTGGGTATTCAGCGTAACGGGGACGGTCCGGTAATAGCCTTCCGCGCAGATTCCGATGGCCTGCCAATCAAGGAAGACACCGGCGCGGACTACGCCTCGGTGGACACCGGGGTCCTAGCCGACGGCACCGAGGTGCCGCTAATGCACGGTTGCGGCCATGACACCCACGTAGCCTCCGCGCTCAGCGCCGCACAGGTACTGGCCAGGAACACCGAGAACTGGTCCGGAACGGTGCTGTGGATCTTCCAGCCTGGAGAGGAAACTGCCGCCGGGGCGCGCGCTATGCTCGCAGACGGATTGTGGGAGAAAGTCCCACACCCGCAGGTAGTCCTCGGCCAGCATGTCTTCCCGTTCCAAACCGGATCCATCGCGGTCACCGAGGGCAGCGCGATGGCTTTAGCAGATTCGCTGAAGGTGACCTTGTACGGCAAGCAGTCCCACGGCTCCCAGCCTCAGGATTCGGTTGATCCGATCGTGCTTGGCGCGCACATCATCACGCGTTTACAAACCATCGTCTCGCGCGAGCTGCATCCGTTGAGCCCGGCGGTGATCACCTGTGGAACCTTCCATGCGGGACTGAAGGAAAATATCATTCCGGACCGCGCGGAATTCACGCTGAACATTCGCACGCTCACCGAAGAGGTTCGCGCCCAGGTGCTGGCGGCCGTCACCCGCATCATCAATGCCGAAGCGGTGGCAGCTAACGCGCAAGCACCACTCATTGAGGAACTCTACAATTTCCCACGGCTCTACAATGATCCGGAACAGACCCAATCGCTCGCCGCGGCCTTCGGTCAAGAATTCGGGACAGACCAGGTTCACTTCTCTCCTCCGGCTATGGGTTCGGAAGATTTTGGAGCGCTGGCGGACGCGCTGGATGTGCCCAATGTGTTTTGGATGTTTGGCGGTTTTGACCTCAGTAATGGTCCTGCCCCGGTCAATCATTCGCCACACTTTTTGCCTGACTACATTCCGGCGCTAGATACCGGCGTTCGCGCGGCCTTGGCTGCTATCGAATATTACGTCTCAAAGAAAAACTGACTAAGTCTTATGACGTCCAACATCCTAACGTGTCATCTACTTCACGTTAGGACTTTGGCGCGTCTAAGCTAATGCTCAACGCTAACGCGTCTACAAACTAAATATTCATTCCCGATTAACCTCCCAGCTTCACCCGGCTTACTCTCACCGACCACCATGGAGTGAGTTAGCCGGTCCAGATTGTGTCCAACGGCGGGCGCAGAGCATCATCACTTAGATCTACCAGTTTGAAGGAACGACACCATGGCAAATTTTCTTGAGGCGAGCGAAGGTGCTGCACGACCGCAGATGCCTAAACCCAGCGATCTAGCTAAATTACGTAAACAGGCTGGTGCCGCACAAGCGCAGGAAACTGTGCTCGATGAAATGACCGCAAACGTTGCGGTTGATGCTGCTTACAACGATGTCGACTCCGACTTTGAGGTACCACGCGTGGTGAACTTTGGCCGCAAGCTGAAGAATATGAGCGAGGTGCGCCACTTCTTCCGCACCAATTCCACCCCGATTTACTTCGTCGGCGCCACACCGGTCAACCTGTTGGGTCTTGACCGGTGGGTGCGTAAATTCAGCTACATCAGCTACTACGACGGCTGGGATGGCCACCATCCGCGGGTATTCACCCCAAGCGAGAAGCCACAAACTGATTTCCAGAGCGCCGAAGAAATTAACAACTGGTTGCTGGAAAATCCCGAGGTACGCGAGTACATCGACACACATACCGCCCCGGGCGGGCCTCGTCCGAAGATCGCTATGGTGTTCTTCGATGAGGAAACCGAGGCAATCTGTGAAGAGCTGGGCTACGACCTAATCCTGCCTCCGGCGGAACTGCGCAACCACTTGGATTCAAAGATTGTCACCACCGAACTGGGCAATGCCGCCGGCGCCCACTCGGTCCCGAACGTCTTGGGCACCGCCGATACTTACTCCGCCCTACAGGAGCTTGCGCGTGACGCGAAGCTCGGTGATGACCTAGTAGTGCAGACCCCGTATGGAGATTCAGGTAAAACCACCTTCTTCATCACGAACGAATCCGACTGGAATGAACATTCCAAGGACATCATTGGCGAACAGCTCAAGGTGATGAAGCGGATTAATAATCAGCCGGTGGCGGTAGAGGCGGTACTCACCCGTTGCGGCACCGTGGTCGGCCCGATCCTTACCGAACTGGCCGGTTACAAGGAGCTGACCCCTTACAAGGGCGGTTGGTGCGGGAACGAAATGCACCCAGATGTGGTCACCGACGGGCAGCGTGCGCGCGCCATTGAGCTGGTCCGCAAGGTGGGCGAGGGACTGAAGTCCACCGGATACCGTGGCTTCTTCGAGGTCGACGTGCTGGTAGATACCGACACCGATGAGGTGTACTTAGGCGAATTGAACCCCCGCATCTCCGGGGCCAGCGCGATCACCAATGTGACCGCCGGGGCCTACGCGGACGTTCCACTGTTCCTCTTCCACCTGTTGGAGTACCTGGACGTGGAATTTGAACTCGACGTGGATGAGATCAACGCGCGCTGGGAGGAGCTATCCGGGGCCGATGTGTGGAGCCATATGATCATCAAGGAAACCGATGACATCGTGCAGTACATCACCCACGCCCCACGCACCGGCAAGTACTTCCTGGACTCAAAGGGCAAGTTGCAGTTCTCGCGTAGCGCACTGGACTGGCACCAGTTGCAGAACCATAAGGAAGCGTTCTTCCTCCGCATCTACGGTGTAGAAGATTACCGTTGGAAGGGTGCTGACTTGGGCGTACTAGTAACTAAGTCGAAGCTGCAGTACGAGGGTAAGAAGAAGACCAAGCTGACCATTGACGCGAAGCACTTCATCTCTTCGATCCGTGCACAGTACAAAGGTATCGACGTTCCGCCAGCTACCCAGTAGTAGGTTCGTTCGTCAGCCCCGTTCAAGCGCTGGTGGTAGGCTCCAAAAGATAAAGCACACAGCGTTTCTAAGAGAAGAGCGACCACTAGATGTCCAGCGGCCTCACGGTACCCGAGTTAACGATCGCTAACTGGCAGCACCCGGAAAACATCCAGGTATCCTTCCAGAATATCGCCGAGTTCCTACCTACCACCAAGGTCTCACGCGGCGACGAATCGATCGCCAAGCTGCCGTTCACCGAAATGGAGATTGGTGATCTAGAGGTCGCTAAGGGCAGCGCCACCGATCCCTCACTGACCGTACGCGGAGTAATCAACTCGACGAACACCGACGGTTTGCTGATCATGCGCAAGGGCAAGGTGATGGTGGAGAAGTACTACAACACCATGACCTCGCTAACCGACCACCTGCTGATGTCGATGAGTAAAACCGTCGTCGGCACGGTGGCCGCAGCGCTGGTGAGCGCGGAAAAGCTCGACGTGAACAAGCTGGTCACCGACTACGTGCCAGCCCTTGAACGCTCCGGTTACGCCGGGGCAACGGTACGCCACCTGCTAGATATGCGTTCGGGAATTCAGTTCTCCGAGGAGTACCTGGATCCCAAGGCCGAGGTACGCATGCTAGAGGAAGCCATCGGCTGGACCCCGCCTAGCGGCGCCATCGGCCCCATCGGCATGTACGACTACCTGCTGACGCTGAAGGCTAAAACTTCCCACGGTGGGGCCTTTGAATACCGTTCCTGCGAGACCGACGTGCTCGGTTGGGTGTTGGAAGCCGCCGGTGGGGCGCGCATGCAACAGCTAATCTCCGACTATGTGTGGGCCAAGATCGGCGCGCAACAGGACCTGGTGATGGGTACCGACCAGTTCGGAACCGGCATGTTCGACGGCGGTTTTAATGCCACCCTGCGCGACCTGGCCCGTTTCGGTCACCTCTACATCAACGACGGGGTGTCGTTGAGTGGACAGCGAGTCTTTGACCCGAGCTGGATCACCGATACCTTCACCAGCACCGAAGACCAGCTCAAAGCCTTCGCGGACTCACCGGGCGATAATATGATGCCCGGCGGACGCTACCGCAACCAGATCTGGTTCCCTTACCCGAATTCAAATGTCGCGCTGGCCCTTGGCATCCACGGGCAGATGATTTACATGAACCCGGCCACCAAGATGATTGGTGTGAAGCTCTCCAGCTGGCCATATCCGCAGGATGCTTCCAAGCTGTTCCCCACGATTCGCGCCTTCGACGCCATCGCCAACCATTTAGCGCAGCAAGACGGCATCTAGCTCCTAGAGCTCGTCGCGTCCTTCAAGGTAAGCGCGCAAAACCTGCAGCACCCCATGCTCGGTATTTGCTGGCGCGGTGAAGTTCGCTGCGGCCGCAACCACCAGGTGTGCGTTGGCCATGGCGAAGGAATAGGTAGCACCCTTGATCATTTCTAGATCATTGGGGTAGTCCCCGAAGACCGCGGTTTCATCTTGGGTGACACCGAGCTTGTCTTGCAATGCCTTCAGCGCTAGACCCTTGTGCACTCCGTGGTTCATCGCGTCCACCCAATGGCTTCCAGAAACTACCACCTGCAAGGGGACGTCGAGGGCAGCGGCCATCGCCTGCACCTGGCCGGTCGCGACGTTGACCGCCATTTTGATGATTTCATCCTCGACCTGGTCTAGATCCTCGACAACCTGCACCGCGCGGTAGTACGGGGCAATGGCTGCAAGAAAGACCTCATCATCCCGCTCCACGTAGGCGGTTCGCCGGCCGCAGAGCACCAGCCCAACATCCAGCGCCGACTGCGCGCGGGTCGCGGCGATCACCGAGGTCACCGACTGTGCATCGATGATGTTGGAGTAAATTTCTTGCTCGCCGTGCATCACCACGGTGCCGTTCTCGGCGATGATCGCGATTTCACCGAGTGCCGCGAACTGCTCACGCAGGGTGGCGAACTGCCGCCCAGAGGCCGGAACAAAACTGATCCCCTTGGCCTGAAGCTCGTCGATGACCACCCAGGCAGCCTCCGGGATCTGTCCTTCTCCATCTAAGAAGGTGCCGTCCATGTCTACGGCGACAAGTTTGATCGTAGCGTTCGGGTTAATCGTGTGCATTTAAATCCTAGGTGCTTAGGTGCATGGCGCGGTGTGCGGCGCCAAGCACGCCGGCGGCGTTGTGGTATTTGGCGGGCACCAGTTTGGCCCGCAGGTTCAGCTTGGGTAGGAACTTCTCGTGGTCCTCGGAGATAGCCCCGCCGATGATGATCAAGTCTGGGCTACACAAAAATTCGACCTGTGAGAGGTAGCGCTGCAACCGGGTGATGTACTGCTCCCAGCTGAGGTTTTCTTCACGCATGACCCGGGCAGCGGCCTTGCTTTCGGCGTTAAACCCGTCAATTTCCAGATGCCCGAACTCAATATTGGGGAAGAGCACCCCATCACGGAAGAATGCCGAGCCGATGCCGGTACCCAAGGTGAGCAGCATGGTGCTGCCTAGAATCGGTTCGCCATTGCTGGCTCCGGCGCCCGCATAAACCTCGGCCATGCCTGCGGCGTCGGCATCGTTGAGGATCGCTACCTGGCGATCTAGCGTTTTGCTCAGCAGCGCCGCGGCATCCAATCCGATCCAGGCTTCGTCGATATTAGCCGCCGAATGCACCACCCCGTCGATGACGATCCCCGGGACGGTAATTCCGGCAGGTAGCCCGGCAAGGTCTTCGCCGGTAAGTTCTGCAAGGTCGCGCAGGATTTGTGCCATGACCTCGGCCACGGCATCGGGGTGCGCCCCGTCCGGAGTGGTCGCCTGCCCAAAGGTGCTCTGCACCAGCTCGCCGGAGGTATCAACCAGCCCGTATTTGATCGACGAACCACCCAGATCCAGTCCGAGGGCCGCAAACTGCGCCGGTGTTTGCGCTGACGCCGAGTGTTTTGCTGCCATCGGTTACTCCCCTGCGTGTGGTTCATGTAGTTGAGCAACTCAAATGAACAAACCAAAAACTATTATAAGGACTCTTTACAATAGCTACTGTCGGCGTATACCGTCAATGCCTACGCACCGTCGATGCGGTAGTTGGACCACAGCCGCGCCAGATACTGCGCACGTGCCCCAAATAAGGCACCGCGCAAAGCCGCGTCCTCGCCTAACTCACTAACTTCGACAACGCTACTGTTAGCTCCCATCCTACTAGCCAGTGCCTGATTAAGGCTGTGCGTAAAAGCCTCGAAATGCGCCAGTGGTCCGCACAGCACCAAACGCTGTGGGTCAAAAAAGGCCAGTAGATTGCCCAGCACCTCAGCTAAGACCAGCGTAAAGCTCTCTACCAACGGATCGGTAGGCCCACCCGCAGCCAACAGTTTGGCCAATCGCGCGTAATCCACCTTCGAACTACCGTCCTCGGTGAGCCCGGCCGCGGCCAGCCGTTGCAGAAAGGTTTGGTCCCCCAGGCGCAAGCCATTGAGCTCGCCGGCGGTGCCACTGGCCCCACGATGCACCGTGCCATCGATTACCAGCGCGGTACCAATACCCGGACCTACGTAGAGCAGCATCAGCGATGAGTCCGCCAGCGGTTGATCGTGTCGAACCTGTGCCACAGCCATCCAGTTCACATCGTTATCCAGCACAGCTGGTGCGCCGGTCAACTCTTGAACCACCGGCGCCAGCGAGGCGGACGAACCTGGATAGACAGGTGTAGGTAACGCGGTGGCGTCCACCCCGACGCGTAGCACCGGTGAACTTTGCGACAGTGCCGCACCGAGCGTGCGTCCTGAGCTGGCGGCAGTGAGTTCTTCAACCATGCTTCCTGCCAGCTGTTGCACCTGATCGGCGCTCGCCTCGGTAGGTACCACCCGGTGCCCTTGCGCGACGATGTGTCCGGCAAGGTCGGTGGTGCGCCCAAGCAGCGTACCGGCTTCCAAACTCAAGCCGAGCAGATGTCCATAACCCTGATTGATCCCGTAGCTTTCCGGAGCACGGCCACGGCGCACCGCGGCATCTGCACCGGGCATAACCTCAACGGGGCTGACCAGACCATTTTCTTGTAGTCGTGAAATACCCTGCGAGGCGGTGGGTTTAGACAATCCCAACGCGGTCGAGATCTGGGTGCGGGTGGCCGGCTGATTTAAGCATAGATAGTCAAAGATCTGTCGGTCGGTCAACGTCGCTAGGGCCCTCGGCCCGACAGTTGGCGCAGGCAGCTTCATGAGCCGCTCACCAACCGCTGCCCCAAGGCTTCAAATTGCTTAGCGGTTAATCCGTGAGCCAGCAGATAATCGGCGATCGAACCGTGCCCGGTGATGGCTAGATCCAAGGCGCGCTCCAATCCAGCGATGCTGGTGCCGACCATCAGGTTTTGCATTTTCTCGGTCATCGTAATGTCGTGAGCGGCGAGCATCGTACGCATGGATTCAAGCCAAGGACCGGACAGTGCGGCGGTAGATGCAGCGTAATCGGCCAGCACTGCATCACGATCGGCGCCCACGGCCAAGAGCAACAAGGCAATCGCGACCCCGGTGCGATCCTTGCCCGCGGTGCAATGCACTAGCGTGGCTTCGTTCGATTGTGCGACGGCACCGGCGATCTTGGCCCACACACCCCCATGATTAGCCACCAGCGGAAGATAAAGCTCTTCTAATGACGGCATGGTGCTCGGTACGGCGAGCGCGCCCTCGAGCAGGGGCAATCTGGTGCGTGTGATCGTTTGCAAGGTTTCGGGGAAGCCCGGTAACCGACTGGTCTCGACGGTGGAACGTAGATCAAAAATTTGCGTAATATTTTCGGTACCCAACCACCCGGTCAGCGGTTCATCAATGGTGTGCGGCACGGCGCTGCGGTAAAGCAAACCGGCACGGATTCTTCCTCCGGACGCTGGCAACCCGCCAGCTTCACGCAGGTTCGGCAGGCTGGAGGGGTAATTCTTCACGGACATAATCGCTAAACTATCACGGCCTGAGCGCCAGCCTGCTCGGCTAGGGAAAGGTGATCAGCTGACGGATGGTACTGCCGTCGGCTAGTTGGTCAAAAGCCTCATTGATTTCGCTCAACGCTCTGTTTCCGCACAGTAGCTTTTCCACCGGGAGCAAACCGCTACGCCAGAGACTTTCATAGTAGGGAATGTCCCGGGCAGGGATTGCCGAGCCCAGATATGAGCCGATGATGGTACGCGCCGAACTGGTCAGTGCCAGCGGTTCAATTTCAGCCAGCGCCCCTGGCGGAGGAAGCCCCACGGTGACGGTGGTTCCTCCGGACGCCGTGGCACGCACCGCGGCTTCAAAGGCCCGTGGGTGCCCGGCTGCCTCGATGACCACATCTGCGGTAATTTCCGCGGATCTCAGTTGCTCCGGGGTATAAGCCTCACTGGCACCAAACTCCAACGCGCTGCGTAACTTCTCGGGGTTCATATCGACCGCAATCAGCCGAGCCGGCTCCGGCCACTTTGCACTCTGCGCGATAGCCACCAGCAATGCGGCCATCCCGACTCCACCCAGACCAATCACCATCAGTGTTTGACCGGGTTTCGGTTTGCCCGCATTTAATAACGCGCCACCTCCGGTGAGCACCGCGCAGCCTAAGACCGCTGCAACCTCCGCCGGCACGTCCTGACCCACCGGAACCACCGAACGCCGGTCAAGTACCGCATGGCTAGCAAATGCCGACACTCCTAAATGGTGGTTGATCGGTTGCCCTTCACTAGACAGACGCCTGGTTCCGGTGAGCAATTCTCCTGCGGCATTGCTCGCGCTTCCCGCGGTGCACGGCAATTTGCCACCGGTGGCGCAGGCGGCGCATTTTTCGCAGCGTGGCAAAAATACGCTCACCACGCGTTGGCCCAGATGCAGATCTGTGACTCCCTCGCCGAGCATCTCGATGATGCCGGCGGCTTCATGTCCGAGCACCATTGGCAATGGACGCGGCCGGTTGCCTTCGATGACCGAAAGATCCGAATGACAAAGACCAGCGGCCTCGATGCGCACCAGCACTTCTCCGGGCCCCGGGTCAGCTAACTGTATCTCGCTGAGCACCAGCGGCTTACTCTGGGCGTAGGGACGCGATGCCCCGGAGGCGTGCAGGACCGCTGCGGTAATGGTGCGCATGGATTTATTTTCCGGCCGGGACAGTATTCGTCGGGGTGTAACCGCGCACCTTGCCGTCGGGCACCAGGTTCTTCACGATCAACGAGCAGTCCTTATCGCCCAGCCCTTCATCAATGAGCCGGTCAAAGTGTTCGCTCGCAAGAGCCGCCGCCGGCAGATCTAGCCCGGTCATGACACCCGCATCGAGTGCAAGCCCCACGTCTTTGCGCGCTAGATCTACTCGGAAGGTTGCTTCAAAGTTGTTATTTGCCGCGGCCGTAGCGATGACATCTGGTACCGGATACCAGGTCTGTTGAGCCCAGGAACGCCCGGAAGAGACCGAGGCAATCTCCCAGAACACCTTCGGATCCAACCCGAGCTTGTCAGCCAGTTGAGATCCTTCGGCGCTGGCCATCAGGTCGATGAAAAGCATCATGTTATTACAAATCTTTGCCGCGATACCACTGGTGGGACCACCAGCAACAATGATCTTTCCTGACATTGGGGAGATCAGTTCTTGCGCGCGTTCCATGAGTTCCGGTGCCCCGCCAAGCATAAAGGCGAGCGTGGCGTCAGCGGCTCCGGAAATTCCCCCGGAGACCGGGGCATCCACAAAACTCAGCCCGCGCGCGGTCGCCTCGTCATGCAGCGTTCGCGAAGATTCGATGTCCACGGTGGATGAATCCAGGAGCAACATCTGCGCCGTCGCGTTGGCCCATACTCCGTCTTGCGCTTCATAAACCGCACGTACGTGCTCACCCTTGGGCAACATCGTGAAGACCGCATCTGCCCCGGCCATCGCGTGCGCAATCGAGCCGCTGATCTGCACCCCAGTCTCGGCAGCAGCGGTGCAGGCCTGTGGATTCAGGTCGTAACCGCGCACCGTATGCCCGGCGTTTACCAGGTTCGCGGTCATCGGCCCGCCCATGTTCCCTAGCCCAATCCATGCATACGTGCTCATCGCCCTACCCCGCGTCTTTTCTTGTGCTTAGGTTTAAGTCCTTGTCAGGCCAGCGTAAACGGGAGGAGAGCGAAGACTCAATGAGAGACGGCACGCCAATATCGCAAGCCTATTGTGCGCTAGCGCACACTGGCCGTGCCAGACTAAGAGCCATGGACCGCCAGATCGATTACCGCCACCTTGAATCCTTGATTGCTCTATTGACCGTGGCACGGCTTGGCCGGTACACCGCAGCAGCCACTGTACTCGGGGTGAATCACTCAACAATCTCCCGGCGCATCGATGCGTTACAAAAGGCGATGGGCGGGCACCTACTCACGCGCTCCCCCAACGGGTGGGAACTGACCGATCTGGGGAGGCGGGCAATGACCAGCGCCGAAGCCATCGAGCAAGCGGTGGCTTCCATTGGCACCGAAGAAGACCTCGATGCGCTCAGTGGCCATGTGAGAGTTGCTGCACCGGATGCTTTCAGCGCCCACTTGGCTGCTCCTGCCCTGGCTAAACTCCAGCAACGCCACCCGCAGTTGGTCTTTGAGATCGTTTCGGAAACGACCCGTGCGAGGCAAACCCGGACCGGTATGGATTTGGAGATTGTCATCGGTGAGCCGAGCGTGCGCAAAGCCGCCTCGACCAAGCTACTGGACTACGAGTTACGGCTCTACGCCACCGCTGAATATGTTAAAGCTCATGGCACCCCGAAACAGCTGTCGGAACTGTCGAATCACAGCCTGAATTACTACATTGATACTGCACTGACCGTGGACAAACTTGATGAGGCCACCAGTGCCTTACCTCCGATGCGTCGCGCAATCTCCTCAACGAGCATTGCTGTGCAATATGCGGCGACCATGAACCATGCAGGGATCGGTTTGCTGCCAGTATTTTTGTCCAAGCATTACGCCAATATGGTTCCGGTACTTCACGACGAGTTTAGTTACCACTCCGAATATTGGTTGGTTGGCCGTGAAGAAGCGCTACGCAATAAGGCGGTGCAAGAAACCGTGCGTGCGCTGAACGACGCTGCGGCTAATGGTGACTGGTTCATCCCACCATTTTCTCCCTACTAATACCCTTCATCGGTTTGAGACATCACTGCCAAATAGTCAGCCTGAGCTACCGGCTTAGGAACTTTCATGGGACCGATCTTCCAGTGGGAAACCTGTTTCCCGGCAGACGTAGGGTTGACTGAAAATTTGAGTCAGTGACTAGCAACGTCCTAGATTCGTACTGTGCACCTAATCGCCGGACATCTATAGAACCAGCAAATATCATCAAAGGAACCAGACACCACCCCGATTCAGCGGACACAATCCACTGAAACGAAAAAGGGGGTGAGAACGAATCTCTCAATAGGTGATGTGATCGTGCGGTAGTGAATGAAAATTTCAGTCACTCAACGATGCTTCAAGGAAAGCCAGCTTCTAGCTGGCTAACTGATCAGGCCGATCAGGCGGATCTGGCGGATCTGGTGGATCAGCCCACCCCAACACCCTACGCACCTGATCAGTCAGGCCCACTTCCAACACCGGCGTCCGATCATGAATATGCTCAAAACCAGAGACGTTCTCCACCCCACCAGGCACCGACACATAGTTCAGCCCATGCGGGGTCCGCCAACTGACCGACCCATCAGGGCGACTAATCGACTGCCACCCCAACGCATGCTTAAACATCTGATGCCGCTTACACAGTAACTGCGAATTAGCGCCACTAGTATGCCCACCTTGAGCCCACCCCTCAATATGATCCACCTCGCAACTCTGCGCGGTACGCCGGCACCCAGGAAAACGACAACACCGGTCACGGACCAACAACAAATCCTTCAACGCCACCGACGGGCGATACCTTTTACGTCCCACATCAATAGCTGCCCCGGTCCACGGATCAGTGAGCACCCGAAGCATTGACGGGGCCTCCTGAGCCAGAGTCAAGGCGACTCCCATCGGGATGGGGCCGTACCCTTCAAGCTCAGCTAACCCCCGGCGAGGATTAACAAGTGCTTCCACTGCTGGGATGGTCACCACTACCCGTGGCTTCAACGGTGTTCCCCCGGTAGCGGGCCACCCATCTAAGAGAGCGTCACGCAGAATATCGGCGTGACGCTGAGCTTGGGTCCGGGTATCGTCTGGATCTACGTCTTGCTGGGCGAAAGCTTTCACCGTGTTATAAATCGAGTACACGTCCTGTGCTGGCGCATAAAGTTTCAACGCGGCCATCCCGTCAGGTTCATCCCACAGCGTCACACACCGTCCGTCCTTCGCGGATTCGTGACGATCAGCAGCCGAGACGGGATCCAATTTGCGGTGCAACCGGCGGGCACGCTGACTGAAACTGGCATCACTGGCGGTCTTTGCGACCGGCAATAGTGAGTGCTCCATCCGGCGGATATCCTCTGGCGTCAGGTCTTGTGTTTGCTTCACCATCTCTTGGGCGGCTTTAGTGGTGATCAGCCCGCGCGATAACGCGTTCAGCGTTTCAGGGCATAGGTAGCGTAGCCCTTTGGCAGTGAACAGTTTCGCTCGTGTTTTCTCGACTGTTTCTCGTAAAGCGACGGCCGCTTCAGCAACGAAGCTGGAGGTGATGATCTGGTCGCTGGCTGGGTCCACTCCGTAGTAGTGGGCGCTGATGCGTTGGTCGCGTTGCTTCTCAGTTTCGCCTTGTGGGGCGGTGCTGGCGGTGTCGGCAGCGTATTCGGCCGTTGATTGGGCGACGAGTTCGATGCTGTCGGTGAGGATCACGGCTTCTGCTGCGTCGAGGGCACGGCGTAGGTAGGCGATGGCTTTCAGCTCGGTGAGTCCTTGGGCGGGGTCGGTGCGTGGGGGTCCGTGGTAGAGGGTGGAGGCGAGTTCCAGGACTTGAGCGAATTCGTTTTCGTGTTCAATCGCGCAAGCTAATGGCCCGTCGAGGTGGGAGATTTTCCTGGTTCCTGGCGGGTTCAGCGGTAGACGGTGTTCGTCGTCGTCGTTGGTGAATGCATGCTGGATGCTCATAGTCTATTTTCCCGCGTGGTACCGACATTTTGGTGGGGTTTTCACGGGCTGTGGACTACTCAGAAGATAATTTCTGCGCTCTTGGATTGCTCTACTTTTGGGCCAATACTAGAACAATAAACTTAGCTCGACACTAAGGACAACAATCGTCTTTGAAGAGACTCCGGCCTGAGCATTTTCATGCTGCCTCTTCGTAAGTGACTGAAAAATTGCGTCACTCGCCAAGACCTGGGCCGACGCTTAGTTCTTCGGCAATAAGCTTGAGGCCAAGGATTCTAAGGCCCCGGGAACTACAGAAAAGTATGCCCACACACCACGCTTTTCGCGGTGCAGGATGCCCGCATCAACCAGGATCTTCAAATGGTGGGAGACCGTGGGCTGCTTCAACCCAAGCGGCTCAGATAAGTCACAGACGCAGGTTTCCAACTCTTCGCTTGACGACACGATGGAGAGAATACGCAGTCGGTTGGGATCACTCAGGGCTTTAAAACGCGCGGCAAGCAGCTCGGCTTCCGCGAACTGCAAGACCTTGTCACCAGAAGCTGGAACACAGCACGTCTCATCGGTTATCTGTAGACCCAACTCAACAGTATCTGTGGTGATTGCGCTCATTTGGACGGCCCTTTTCTACACTCTTTACAGAGATTGACAAACGTCGATATAGACAACCATACTCGAGACATCGACGCTCGTCGATATCTACTTTTGGAGCGATGCCTGCGTGACACCTACGACCGCGCCTGATACGGCCCCCGTGTCTGTAAAACTTTCTTTCCTGGACCGATATCTCGCGCTGTGGATTCTGCTAGCAATGGGCGTCGGTCTAGGATTAGGACGTATCTTCCCACAACTGGGCGCGCTCTTAGATCGATTCACCATCGCCGGGGTTTCGGTGCCGATCGCTATCGGCCTGCTGGTGATGATGTATCCGGTCCTCGCTAAGGTCCGTTACAACGAAACTGGCCGAGTTTTAGCCGATAAGAAACTTATGATCACTTCATTGGTGATCAATTGGCTTTTGGCTCCGGCGTTCATGTTCGTCTTGGCCTGGGTGTTCCTCGCAGACCTTCCCGAGTACCGCACCGGTCTGATCATCGTAGGCCTTGCTCGTTGTATTGCCATGGTCTTCATCTGGAACGATCTGGCATGCGGCGACCGTGAAGCTGCTGCGGTATTGGTCGCTATCAACTCCGTCTTCCAAGTGGTCGCTTTCGGCGCCCTGGGCTGGTTCTACCTACAGTTGCTTCCTTCCTGGCTCGGTCTGGAAACTACCAGCGCAGAATTCTCCATCGCCGCGATCACGCTCTCGGTGTTAGTCTTCCTTGGCATTCCGCTACTCGCCGGATTCCTCACGCGAACCTTCGGTGAAAAGGTCAAGGGACGCGACTGGTATGAAAATAAATTCTTGCCAAAAATCGGACCGTGGGCTCTGTACGGACTGCTTTTCACCATTGTGTTGCTCTTCGCATTGCAAGGCGACAACATCATCTCCAAGCCACTGGACGTGGTGCGAATGGCGATTCCACTGCTGATCTACTTCGTCGTAGTCTTCGGTGCCGGAATGCTTATCGGACACGCGCTAAAGCTCGGCTACCCACGCACCACCACGCTGGCGTTCACCGCAGCTGGCAATAACTTTGAGCTAGCCATCGCCGTGGCTATCGCCACCTTCGGAGCGACCAGTGGCCAGGCTCTCGCCGGGGTGGTCGGACCGCTGATTGAGGTACCAATCCTCATTGCTCTGGTCTACGTAGCGTTGTGGGCCAGAAAATTCTTCCCCACGGCTTCGACAACTATTTCTTCCTAGGAGATTATTCATGAGCAGCGTTGAAAAGCCTTCAGTACTCTTCGTTTGTGTCCACAATGCCGGCCGTTCACAGATGGCCGCAGCGTTCCTCTCCCACCTCTCTGAAGGTCGTATTGAGGTCCGCTCAGCAGGCTCGCAGCCGGCCAACACGGTCAACCCTGCCGCGGTGGAGGCAATGAATGAGCTGGGCATCGACATGTCCGCCGAAACCCCGAAGATCCTAACCACCGAGGTCGTCAAAGACTCCGACGTCGTCATCACCATGGGTTGCGGCGACACCTGTCCGATCTTCCCCGGCAAGCGTTATGAAGATTGGAAACTTGATGACCCAGCGGGCCAGGGTGTTGATGCTGTTCGCCCGATCCGCGATGACATTCGTGCCCGTATCGAGACGCTCATTGCGGAGCTTCTACCCACCGCGTAAATGCATCTTTTAGGAACCAAAATGACCGAGAATTATCCCGTAGTTGTCATTGGCGCCGGACCAACCGGGCTGGCAGCCGCCGCACACCTCATTGAACAGGACCAAGAAGTTCTAGTTCTCGAAGCAGGGGCGAGCGTTGGCGCCACCATAAAACAGTGGAAGCACATTAAGTTGTTTTCCCCCTGGCGCTTCAACATCGATGCCGCCGCACGACGCTTGCTGGAAAATACCGGCGACTGGGTAGCCCCACGGGAAACCAAGTTGCCTACCGGCGCTGAATTTCTGGAGCAATACCTCGAACCGCTGGCAAGCCACCCCAAACTGATCTCACAGATCATATACGGTCACCGAGTGACCAAGATCAGTCGCTTGCATCAGGATGGTCGAGGCGTTGATAAGGCCCGCACCGCAGACCGCGATGAGTCATTGTTCTTGATCCGCACCGAAACAGCACAGGGCGCTGTAGATCTGCAGGCGCGCGCGGTCATTGATGCCACCGGCACCTGGAACCAGCCAAACCCGGTAGGACGTTCCGGTATCGAGGCAATTGGCGAGTCCGAAGCCCACGCCGCAGGCTTCATCACTTCCCCATTGCCAGATCCATTGGGTGCAGACAGCGAAGATTTTGCTGGCAAAACCATCCTGGTACTTGGCGCAGGTCACTCGGCGGCGAACACCATCATCTCGCTGGGCCGTTTACAGAAAGAACGCCCTGACACCAAGGTGCTGTGGGGGCTGCGCGGCCAGGCAAACCCGATTCGACTTTACGGCGGAGGGGCAGCAGATGAGCTTCCCGCACGCGGGCAGCTGGGCACTTCGCTACGCCGACTGGTAGAAAATGAGCACGTCAGCCTAGTAGAAAACGTGTCAGTTGGTTCCCTGACGGTCGGCGAGAAGTTGAGCGTGAATCTAGCTGACGGCCGGGTGCTGGAAGTGGACCGCATCGTCCCGGCCACCGGATTCCGCCCCGATCTGACCATGCTCTCGGAACTGCGCTTGGATCTTGACCAGACCGTTGAAGCACCCAGCGCATTGGGTCCTTTGATCGATCCAGAATTCCACAGCTGCGGCACGGTCAGCGCGCACGGTGAGAAGGAACTTTCCCACCCGGAAAAGAACTTCTACATCGTTGGCATGAAAAGCTACGGACGCGCACCCACCTTCCTGATGGCCACCGGTTACGAGCAGGTTCGCTCCATCGCCGCTCACCTATCCGGAGATCACGAGGCTGCCCGCAGAGTTGAACTGGACCTTCCAGAAACCGGAGTGTGCTCTACCGATTTAGGTGGCTCCTGCGACGCACCAGCGGCGGCAAGTTCCTGTGGCAGCGAACCGGTACCTGTTGCCGATTCATGCTGCGGGTCAACCGTTGAGGATGCTCCGACCACTGATTGCTGTGGGACAGAAGCTCCAGCTAAACAGGCCAAAGAATCGCAGGATTCTTGCTGTGGATCGGCGGAACCGCTGACCATCGGTTTTGCAACTGGCACATTGCATGGCAATGTCGAACTAGCAGAAAAATAACCCTCCGGTGTCACGGCGGCTGTTCGCAGCTGCCGTGGCACCACTGCTAAATTTCTTCCCCTCCCTGACTCTCCCAGCACCTCAGGAGCCCTGATGCGCCCAGCTAATCCACCTCGACGTTTCGCTCTTCGATCCCCGAGTTCCGTCGCGGCACTCGGACTTGGAATCACCGTGTTACTTACCGGGTGCGGCTCCGACTATCCGCTCGGTGAGGCGCAGAAGGAGGCCGCTAAGGCAAATACCTCCGACTTGCGTGGCACCTTGACCGGTGGTGGCTCCACCGCGCAAAACGCCGCTATGAACGCGTGGACTACCGGTTTCTCTGTCCTGCATCCCAAGGTACAGGTGCAGTATGCCTCGGTTGGCTCCGGTGCCGGACGCGAAGGCCTGCTGGCCTCGGCAACAGAATTCGCTGGCTCAGATGCGTACCTCAAAGACGAAGAGGTCAAGCGCTCGCAACAGACTTGTGGACCGGGCGGTGCAATCAACATCCCCGCCTATATCTCCCCTATCGCCATCACGTTCAACCTGCCAGGTATCAATGAATTGAACCTTGATGCGGACACCATCGCCGGTATCTTCAACCGGGACATCCGCTCTTGGCAAGATCCTGCAATCACCAAGCTCAATCCAGGGGTAGAACTGCCCGATGTCCCGATGACGGTAGTGGCACGCTCCGATGATTCAGGCACCACCGAAAACTTCACCGAATACTTGCATAGCGCCGCGCCGAAGGTCTGGAAGTACGAGCCCGATGGTAGCTGGCCTAACGATATTTCCTTGGAAAAAGCGCAGGGTAACGCCGGCGTGGTGACCACCGTGGCACGCACCGAAGGCACCATCGCTTACGCCGACGATTCACTCGTTGACGCGACCTTGGGCAAGGTGAAGCTCAAGGTAGGCGACGAGTTTGTCGAGGTTAGCGGAGAGGCAGCTGCCCTAGCAGTAGCCGAATCTAAACGCGTCGAAGGCAGAGATACCCACGATATTGCCCTTGATCTAGACCGGAAGACCACCGCACCCGGAGCATATCCGTTGGTTCTGGTCTCCTACTTGCTGTTCTGCAGTTCATACGAGGATCCGCAGACCGTTGAGCTGATCAAAACCTTCGGTCACTACGTAGTGAGCGATGAAGGCCAAAAGATCGCCGCTGATTCCGCAAAGAGTGCACCAATGCCAGAACGTTTAGCTAAGGATGCAAACGCCGCGATCGACTCGATTGACGTGCTCGGGGCAAACTAGAAGATTTCTTATTCAAAAGGTGGCGACGGGTTTGATTCCGTCGCCACCTTTTTATTCCATTTCGCTTAGTGACCGCCGAGCTTTCCACGCATGCGTTCACGCATATTGGTACTGGCCAGGTTCAGACCCGAAACTTCCACATTTTTCCCATACTTCTCGTACTTGTCCGTAATGGAATCTAAAGCCGCTATGGTCGAGGCATCCCACAGATGTGATTGATGCATATCAATGACGACGTTCTCAGGATCCTCAGCGTAGTTGAACTGCGTGTACAAGTCATTGGACGAAGCGAAGAACAGCTCGCCGTTGACCACATACTTCGCAATTTCCTGATCAAAATGTTCTTCCACCGTGCGGGTCACCGTCACGAAGTGTGCCACGCGGTTTGCGAAGAGCACCATCGCGGTCAGTACACCGGCGCCGACGCCGATTGCGAGGTTGTGGGTGGCAACGGTGAAGATCACGGTCACCAGCATGACGGTGGTTTCGCTTTTAGGCATCATACGCAGAGTGGAGGGCTTGATACTGTGCCAGTCGAAGGTTGCAATCGATACAAAGATCATCACAGCAACCAGAGCGGCCATCGGGATCAGCGCGACAATATCGCCTAAGACGACCACCAAGATCAGCAGGAAGACACCGGCCAGGAAGGTGGAAATTCGTGTACGCGCGCCGGAGGCTTTCACATTGATCATGGTTTGCCCGATCATCGCGCAACCACCCATGCCACCAAAGAAGCCGGTAATAATATTTGCGGCACCCTGACCCCAAGATTCGCGGGTCTTGTTCGAGTGCGTGTCGGTGACATCATCTACCAGCTTGGCAGTCATCAGTGATTCAAGAAGTCCCACGAAGGCCATGGCTAGGGCGTAGGGGAAAAGAATCTGCAACGACTCAAGGTTCAACGGAATATCCGGGAAAAACAGCGCCGGCAGAGATTCAGGTAGCTCTCCCTTGTCCCCTACCGTAGGAACAGCCAGGGACGCAAAAACGGTAATGAGGGTCAAGACGACGATGGCAACCAGCGGAGCTGGGATCGCGGTAGTCAGTTTCGGTAGGCCGAAGACGATCAACAGTCCCAACGCGGTCAGTGGGTAGACCAGCCAAGGGACACCGAGTAGTTCTGGGACCTGGGACATGAAAATCAGGATCGCCAGCGCGTTGACGAAGCCAACCATCACCTGACGCGGAATGAACCGCATCAGTTTGGCAACTCCTAAGACCGCAAGAAGAACCTGGAAAATGCCGGCCATGATTACTGCGGCAATGAAGTAGTCAATGCCATGACTTTCCACCAACGGTGCGATCACTAGGGCGATGGCACCGGTAGCAGCGGAAATCATGGCGGGACGTCCGCCAAGGAAGGCGATTGAGACCGCCATGGTAAAGGACGCAAAGAGACCAATGCGTGGGTCAACACCGGCGATGATGGAGAAGGCGATGGCCTCTGGAATGAGGGCCAGCGCGACGACCAGTCCGGCGAGTACTTCGGTTTTAAGTAGACGCGGAGACTTTAAGGTGCGTAGCACCGATTGCCGCTCCACGGGTGTGAGAGCTTGGTGTTCTGCGGGTGCTTGTATGCTCACGAATGAGACTCCATTCATTGATGGATTTAGGGCATAAGCCCTTGGGATTGCATAGAATTCTTGGTAGCGCGTCGTTGCGCTCTGCAGGAGTCAAGGGCTACCTCTTCGGTAGGGCTTGCAAAATCTAGTACAACTCTAACCTAACGTGAGGGTAGGGTTGCAATTGACGATCACGGAGGATCCCATGACTGAACCCGAACCAACAGCCACCAACGCGCGCACTCTACACATTGGTGACATGGTCGAGGCCACGGGACTCTCACACCGCACCATCCGTCACTACGATGAGGTGGGACTCCTGCCGGCCAGTACCCGTAGCGAGGGCGGATTTCGCTTATATACCGAATCAGATTTACAGCGCATGCTGGTCATCCGTTCTATGAAGCCACTGGGTTTCACCTTGGAAGAGATGGGCGAACTGCTAGACACAGTAGACATTTTGGACGCTGAACCGGGCAACAAAACCGCACGTGTTAAGCTCGACGAATACACCGAACGAGCCATCACCAAGCGCAATAAATTGGCACTAAATCTTGAACGAGCCGAATCATTCATCGCTGACCTGCATACCAAATGAGTGAGCATTGCTCGCACATTCGGACCATTTCGGGGACTTTGTCTAGCTACCGCTAGCAGGAAGTAGCGGACAAAAACCGCATTAGGGCCCAGTGGCCCGACACTATAGAGTTGAAGTATGTCCTACTCGGTTATCACGCATGTGCAGCGCTTGACCGCTGCCGTTTTCCCTAAGGGGAAACTGCTGACCAAGCGTGCCAGTGGCACCAACGGGTGGATGAGTTCCTGGGGAACGAACGCGCACGGCGAAATCGCTGGCTGCCCACCACCGCGCTACTAATCGCGCGCCCCACACACTTTTAATAAGTACCTTTCGCGCGCCTTCACGCCATTTTCCCTTTCTCTAAGAAGGACACCTTACTTTGCCGCACCCATCTTCTGACGCAACCCGTCAAGCACCGCATGCCATCTGGCGCGGAATCAATCAGACGCTCAAACAAGATTCCATGGGTGGCCTGTTGTTGCTTTGCGCGACAATTGCTGCACTGATTCTCGCCAATTCTCCGGCCGCACCCTGGTATGAGAATCTGAGAGATTTCACTTTTGGTCCCGAATCACTGCACTTGAATCTTTCCGTCGGAGCTTGGGCCGCCGACGGCCTGCTAGCCATCTTCTTCTTTGTGGTGGGCCTGGAGCTTAAAGAGGAGTTCGTAGTTGGCAAACTACGCAACCCGCGCACCGCGCTTGTCCCCATCGCCGCTGCCGTTGGTGGCGTCGCGCTACCCGCAGTGTTTTACACCCTCGTCATCACCACTTCCGGCAGTAGCGCAATCAATGGATGGGCGATTCCGGCGGCTACCGATATCGCCTTCGCCGTAGCAGTGATTGCGGTGGTCGGAAAATTCCTACCCCCGGCCCTGCGCACCTTCTTACTGACTCTGGCGGTAGTAGATGATCTGCTCGCCATTTCTATCATCGCCATCTTCTACACCGATGATCTGGCGTGGCTCCCACTGCTCATTGCACTACTTCCGCTAGCACTCTTTACTATTGCCGTGCAGCGCGGAGTCCGTGCGTGGTGGATCCTCATACCTCTGGGAGTGAGCGTGTGGGCGTTAGTTCATGCTTCCGGTATCCATGCCACCGTTGCCGGAGTGCTTTTGGGCTTCATGGTGCCCGTTATCGCTTCTAAGCGTGCACGAGTCAACGTTGGAAAGAACAAAGACGGGGAACCAATCTACGAAGGACTAGCAGCTCATTTTGCTGACCGTTGGAGCATTGCCTCCTCGATCATCGCCATCCCAATTTTCGCTTTCTTCGCCGCCGGCGTTGCTATCGGAGGCTTTGCGGGACTGCGCGAATCCTTGCTCAGCCCCGTTGCACTAGGCATCATCGCGGGCCTGATCCTCGGCAAATCTATAGGCATCACCACCGCGACCTTCTTGGTCACCAAGCTTCCCGGTATCGAGTTAGACCGCAGCATTAAGTGGATCGACTTGCTTGGTATGTCATTTATCGCCGGTATCGGTTTCACCGTTTCACTACTGGTCGGAGAACTAGCCTTCGGCGCGCAAGGCGAGGAAGCGCAATATGTGAAGGTCGGTGTGCTGTGCGGCTCGCTGCTGGCAGCAATCATCGGAGCACTTATTCTTGGCGCGCGCAATCGCACATACCGTGCACTACAGGCCGACATGAAATAGCCTATTTCTTTCGCGTACCAGATCGTGAGTCGCCGTTGGCGCCAAGTCATCTTGCATCTTTGCGTGGGTCTTTCACACAAAGGTATTCACGATTACGGAGGAGCCCCTAGCCCGGAAATCACTGCTATTTTCCGGCCAGCGGTATCACTTCTGGAGAGTCCTTGTTGAGACCGCTTAAAGCGCCAACATTTCATAAGGTAGGCGATTGAGAAACCAGCAATGCCAGCGAGATAAACCATAAGGCAAAAGGTCGGTCCCGAGGGACCGACCTTTTGCTCATGCTGCTAGTTACTTGACCTTGGCTGCTTCCTTGAGAAGCCCGGTCTGGATTCGGTCCTGCTCATCGATGTCGGCAAGGCTGACGCCCTTGGTTTCCTTCATGAAGTACACCGCCACCATCGTGACTATCGCGGCAAACACGATGTAGCCGGCGACGGGAACCCAGGATCCGTAAACCTTCAGTAGGAAGGTCGCGATGATCGGAGCCATCGAACCTGCCACGATCGAGGTGACCTGGTAACCCAGTGAGACACCCGAGTAGCGCATCCGAGTGGGGAACATTTCGGCCATAATGGCAGGCTGCCCGGCATACATCAATGCATGCACCGCCAAGCCACCGGTGATAGTCAGCAAGATAATGAAGTCATTGGATGTGTTGAATAGTGGGAAAGCGATAACTCCCCAGACGGCCATCAAGATCACTCCGGTCGCGTAGACCGGGCGGCGTCCGCGGGTATCGGTCATTCGTCCGACCAAAGGAACGATGATTGCGTGGAATATATGTGCCAGCAACATCAACCCAAGAATCTCTGAGGTGTCCATTTTCAGCTGTGTGGCCATATAGGTAATCGAGAAGGTGACGACCATGTAGTACATGATGTTCTCACCAAAACGCAGTCCCATGGCGGTGAATACGCCTCGTGGGTAACGCTTGAAGACTTCCTTGACGCCGTAACCGGCTGCCGCGTTTTCTTCCAGTTCTGCTTTGGCTTCCTGGAAGATCGGGGCATCTGAAACTCGGGTGCGGATGTAGTAGCCGACGATCACGATGACCACCGAAAGCCAGAAACCTACGCGCCAGCCCCAAGCCAAGAACGCTTCTTCACTCAGAGTTGATGAGAGCACAAGCAACACTATGGTGGCCAACAGGTTACCGATAGGCACCGCAGCCTGTGGCCAGGAGGCCCAGAATCCGCGTTCCTTATTTGGTGCGTGTTCGGCGACGAGCAACACCGCTCCACCCCATTCGCCACCGACGGCGAAGCCTTGCAGGAAGCGCAAGACGATCAGCAGGATCGGGGCCGCATAGCCAATGGCGTCGAAAGTTGGGAGGCAACCCATGAGGAAGGTGGTGGCACCGACCAGTATGATGGCGATTTGCAGCAGGTGCTTGCGACCGTATTTATCACCAAAGTGGCCGAAGACGATGCCGCCAATAGGGCGGGCGATGAAGCCGACCGCGTAAGTCAGGAAGGCTTTGATGATGTTGTCTAGCTCGTTGCCCGCGTCGGGAAAGAAGATCTTGTTAAAGACCAATGTGGCGGCGGTGGCGTAGAGGAAAAATTCGTACCATTCCACGACGGTGCCGGCCATGGAGGCGGAGACGACCCGGCGTAAGCCTTTGCGTTCGGCCTTGGTTGAGGTTTCGGATACCAATGGTTTTCCTTCCAGCGTGAGGGTCCGAACCCGGACCCACCAGTGATGACTAAGAATGAGTATGTCCTAGGTCACAGTGTGATGGTAGGTAAAAACGTCGTAAACCAGTAACCTCTTTCGCACATCGAGGGTGCACCAGCGCACAGTGTGCGTCAGGTTGTTACCGAAGAATTCGCTGTACTCCATAAAATGCTCAAACGGTTGTGCAGTGATGCAGAGTTAGAGGGCCACCCGACTATGGTCATGATTGACCAAATCAGCGAAACGGCGAGACTCACCCGCGGTGCGCAATCTTAAGCCGACATCTATTCAAGATCTTCTGAACGCAAAGAGCTGCGCAGATTGAAGGTACACCCACTACACATCGACAGATCACGCACTTTGGGAATCACCTGGTGCGTCTAAAAACGAATATTTGGATTCCGTCGAGACAATCTAAAGTGTGGACTAAGAGGCGAGCTCAGTTGAAGAGCTGTGGGCCAATGCCAACGCACATATTTGACTCAGGGCCTTCACCGGCCAGTAGTCTCGGTGTAGGAATAGGAGAACTCATGAGTGAAAAACCTGAGGTTTATGGGGTTAACGTCGATTTGCAGACTCGGTGCGCGCACTACCACCAGGACATCGACGTCATTGCGATCAAGCATTACTGCTGCGGTAAGTACTACCCATGCCACCTCTGCCATGAAGAAACTGCCGGGCATCCGGTAGTGCTTTGGCCTGTTGAGAGGTTCACAGACCCCGCAGTACTCTGCGGGGTCTGCTCCCTTCAACTAAGCGTCAACGAATACCTCAAGACGAACACTTGCCCAGCCTGTGATGCGCTATTTAATCCCGGGTGCAAGTTGCATCTTCAGCTGTATTTCGAGGTCTAAAGCAAGCCGGAGTCCGGGACGTCCAATCCGAGGAGCGCGTTCTCCACGACTTCCATCAGCGCCGGGTGAATCCAGTACTGACCGGTGGCCGCGGTATGTGCATCAATATCCAGATTCATCGCCATGATGACCGGCTGGATCAGGTTTGAAGATTCCGGGCCCATCGCGTGGGCACCGACCAGCTTGCCGGTGCGCTTGTCAGCCAACACCTTGAACAATCCGGTCTGTTCTTCCATTGCCCAACCGTAGGCAGTATCTCCGAACTTCTGCGTCTTCACCGTGAGGTTTTCCGCGCCAAGCTGTTCACGTGCTTCCTCTTCGGTGAGCCCAATGATTGCGATCTCCGGGTGAGTGAACACCGCAGCCGGTACCGCTCTGTTCGAGTTTTTACGCAAGGATTCTGGGTGTTCTAGGTTGTAGGCAACCAGGCGTGCCTCGTAGTTGGCCACATGCTTCAGCTGCGCCGCGGAGCTAATGTCACCGAGTGCGTAGAGACCGGTGACGGGTTTACCTGCGCGTAGCACCCGCTGGTATTCGTCGACTTTGAGTCGCCCGTCTTGGTGGAGGTCCAGCCCGGCTTTTTCGGCACCAATTTTGTCGGTGTTAGGGATTCGCCCAATAGCGACCAGTACCGCGTCGGCGCTCAATGTTTCATCTCCCAAAACCACATCCAGACCGGAATCTGTCTGACGAAGAGCCTTCGCCTCGGTGTGATAACGAACCGTCCAGTGAGCGGCGGCTTCCTTGTTGTAGGCGTCGGAAATTTCGGTGTCTAGCTGGCGCATCAACGCTCCGGAGCGCACCAGCTGGGTGACCTTGGTGCCGAGTCCGGAGAACATGGCGGCAAACTCGCAAGCAATGTAACCGCCACCGATAATCACCAAAGACTCTGGCAGTTTGTCCAGACGCATGACGCTATCGGAGGTGTGCACCGCGTCAAGTTCGATACCTTCGATATTGGGCATGCTGGGGCGGGAGCCGGCGGCAATGACGAGCTGTTTGGCGGAGATCGTCGTGCCATCCTGAGCGGTCAGCGTATTGTCTTGCCCTAAGGTGACGTACTGGGAGATGAGTTCGACGTTTTCTAACCGTTCGCGGTAGTCCTCACCGCCGGAGGAGATCGCGTCAATTCGGCCAAAGATTCGATCACGCATGGCTGGCCAGTCAACATTTTCTACCGACATTTTCACGCCGAGAAGTGCAGCCTCTTCCACCCCACGGGCCAGGTGCGCCGGGCGAACAAACATCTTCGTGGGGATACATCCAACGTTCAGGCAGGTACCGCCGAAGGTTGAGCCTTCGGCGATAGCCACTTTCTTGTCATCCCAGTAATTGGTAATCAGCGAGTTGCCCGAACCCGAGCCAATAATAGCGAGATCTACGTTGTGCGAAGTCATGGACTCATCGTAATTCAGCGCGAGACGCTGGATCGAGTTTTCGCCGCGAAGCGAAGCTAGGTTACTTCACTTCGGCCGAGATGTCAGATAGTTGCGGGCTTTGCGGCACCACAAGGACCGGACGGTTTTGTTTGTGGCTCAGCGCGACCGCGATAGACCCGTCCATGAGCTCTTCCATGCGGCTACGTATCCCCGGTCGCCGCGTGCCGATGGCGATGAGTTGGGCGTCGAGCTGCTCGGCAACGCGGGCCAATGCCTTGGCTGGATCTCCAGCGACGCTGCGAGCTTCCCAATGCACGTTGTGGCCTTCGAAGGACGCGGTGAGTTGCGCGGCTAGCTCTGGCGGAAAATCCTGTGGGATCTGTTCTTCGCCGTCGAAGGTGGTGTCGGCGATGATTTCTCCGGTGGGTAGCCGCTCGGTGACAAATCGTCCGGAATCTACGTAAATGCACATGATTTTTGTGTCCGTGGGCGCTGCCAGTCCAATGACGGCTTCTAGCACCGAAGGCGACTGTCCAGGCTCAACACCAACGAGTAAAATACGCTCGGTCATCTGTACTCCCACTGATCAGGCCGAGTTGATCTTCGGCTTCACTCACGACTAATTTTCGTCGTTAAACCCATTATGACAGGGAGTTTCTGCGTTGTCTGCAACATTCTAGAAACGTCTTGAGCTCCCTTACTGGCCTAGGCTAAACCGGCTGGAAGGCACGCTGTTGGGGTCCCGCAAGTTATCCGGAACCCAAACATGCTCGCGCTCGAAGTTAGCCGTGATGATGCCGCGAGTGTGAATGCTTGTGCTGATACCGGTCGTGATGCGCCAATTTTTTCAGGTTAATGTGGCGGTTGACCGCTGGGTAGTACCCGTTGAGATAACCGGTGGTGGTTGGGTGCAAGTTGAACGGGTCTTCAAAGTTAGCCAGATTAAAACTGATCCAGGATTGGGTGGCACCCACCCCATGGTTCATAAACGCTCCGGTCACCGAAACGAAGGAGCTATCCGTGCCTTTGGTGGCAGCCTTGATAGTTCGATTAAGCGTGTCCCCTAACTTATTCAGTGCCCGTGCGTTCTTGGCCGTGATCAATGGCTGGTCGCCGTGAGAACTGGTGAACAACCGCGGATAGCCCAGCACGAGGATCTTTGCGCCGGTGGCCGCATCGATCTGTTTGAGTGTGGATCGCACATCCGCACGCAGTGCCGGCATGGACGCGTAGC
Source organism: Glutamicibacter ardleyensis (assembly GCF_014644555.1). Taxonomy (GTDB): domain Bacteria; phylum Actinomycetota; class Actinomycetes; order Actinomycetales; family Micrococcaceae; genus Glutamicibacter; species Glutamicibacter bergerei. Next base: position 204,775 of record NZ_BMKX01000001.1, read on the forward strand.
CGAGTTTCAGCATCCCCTGGCATTTCTCTGCGGTGCTCCCACTGGCACAGGCTGCGACGGTTTCACCCCACTGCAAATTATTTCCACCCAAGGTGAGGGTAACCAGATCTGCTTCCGCCAGTTGTGGAGCTACCCCGGCCGCGACCTGAGCAATCTGTGCAGTGTTAAAGCCTGTGCAGGCCGCATCGGCGGTGAGTTTGACGCCAGGTAACTGATCGATATTGGTTACGTGTGACGGGCCGGTGGTTTGCAGACAACCGTCGAAGGGACCGGGCTTAATAGATCCCGAGCCAAAGCCGGCAGAATACGAACCACCCAAATTTACGTAGTTGATCACCACGGTACTATTGCTTCGCGTGGTTGGTGCAAGTGCCGTGGCCGGTGCCATGCCTGCCAACAGAAGGCCGGCACTGGCGATGCCGGCGGTGATAAGCGTCAATAATCTGGACTTCTTGATGCCGTTCATTGGATTGTCCCCTGTTTACAGCGTGCGCTGTGTCTGGAACACCGCGCAAATTGCCCGTACTGCCGGGCCACCATCATAGGATTACGACTTTGACGGCAAATTCCCGAAGCCCTTGATCCCCACGATCTAGGGCTACCACCGGGCAAAATACGGCACCGGATGACGCACACGCAACCAGGTTGGGCCCTGTGTCTACGTTTGCCATATTCTACGCCGAACATTCATGCCGGTGAAGGTCAATGCCGAGTTCTATGTATGCGACAAATATTGGTCAAGCTAAAGTGTCGGTGCACTGGTTTATGCTGTTTATCAGGTTCAAGAGCCGTAGTCCTAAGTACCTGGCTGACTACGCGGCAACCCTCCTCCATCAGTGGGGTGCCCCAGGGGAAGAACCGGTCCGCGGTGAACATCCGAGGACAAGTTGATGAAAGGAACCACCATGTCTCATTCCGAGCTAATTGACGCGTATGGGTTGCCACAAACCGAGCTGGCAGCCAAAAATTCTAGGCTGGCCTGGGAACGCCGGTGGACCGCGGTGCTACTAGAGCACAACTACACTCCGGCGGGGCTCTACGATAATAAGTTTTCCCAGTTTATGGGCTTGAACAGTGTCAGTCGCGGACTGCTTCACGGGACCTCTGCATTGCGTCCTGAGCTCTGGCGCGACTATGCGCAGCGGTGGGAAAAAGTTGGGGTGAACCCCGAATTATTTGCCTTGATTCTTTCGCTGCTACCGGACGCAGTGGACACCGCCTTGCGAGCTGCGTCGGATCTGACCGCTGAGTTCGCGCTGCATGACCGGTTGCGCACTCTAAATATCGATGGCGGGCTGTGGGGTTCTGACAGCCAACAGCTGATCCCCGAACAGTGGGCCGACTTTCCATATCTGGTTCAGAAGGTCGGTCCAACCCGAGCCTTGAGGTGTTTCCTCAGCGCCGGCCGCGACCAGTAATCACGCGGCCAGTAACAACTAAGTAGGGCGTTAACCCCAACACTTGATGCCCGGCACTTGGCGCCGGGCATCAAATTTTGAACAGTATTTAGCGCAGCACCACGGTGCGGTTGCCCCAGAGGAACACCCGTCCCTCACAGTGCCACTTCACCGCATTGGACAGCGCCTTGGCCTCGGTATCGCGCCCGGCGATCACCAAGTCCTCGGCGGTGTAGGTGTGGTCCACCTCTTGGACCTGCTGGGCGATAATCGGCCCCTCATCGAGCTCTGCGTTCACATAGTGCGCCGTAGCTCCCACGGTCTTCACCCCGCGGTCCCAGGCCTGGTGGTACGGCTTGGCTCCTTTAAAGGAAGGCAGGAAGGAGTGGTGGATATTAATGGTGCGTCCCGAAAGCTTGGTGGATAGCTTATCGGAGAAGATCTGCATATAGCGCGCGAGCACCACCAGTTCGGTGCCGGTCCTCTCGATGATCTCTTCCAGCTTCGCTTCGGCGGCAGGCTTGGTGTCCTTGGTGACCGGGATGTGGTGGAAGGGGACCTTGTGCCATTCCACCAGCGAACGGTGATCAGGGTGGTTAGAGACCACACCAACAATGTCGATAGGCAGCGAGCCGGTGTGCGCACGGTGCAACAGGTCGTTGAGGCAGTGCTCAAATTTAGAGACCATGATGAGCACTTTGGTGCGTTGTCCGCGCTCACGAAGCTGCCAATCCATCTGGCGCTCGGCGGCGATTGGCGCAAATTCTTCGCGCATCTTTTCCAGCAGGCCAGGGACGTCATCCCCGGAGAAGTCCACACGCATGAAGAGGCGTTGGGAGGACATATCGTCATACTGTTTCAGTTCAACGATGGTGCGTTCGTGTTCTACTAAAAAGCCGGTGACATCGTGTGCGATGCCCATGCCCTCGGGGCACTGCAACGTCAGTATGTGTCGGATCTGGTCGCCCATCAAGGTCCTTCCGTGGTTCGTCTTTGAAACCTAGTGCAGGCAACTATTGGGTCGGTCCAGTTTGGACCGACCCAACGGTTGCAGCCATTCTCCCAAGCGAACTTGGTAGGTGGTGATCGTTCTGTGGCTAGATTACCGGTTCCGAAGCAAACTCGTTCATTGCGTCGACCAACCAATGCACCACATGCTCGGTGAATGAGGCGCGTGGCATCAGGTACCAACCATTTTCGGTGGTGCGCCAGAGCAGGATGGGCACGTTAGCCAGCGTGGTGGTGATCGCCTGGTTGACCGCAAAACTGCGTGGATGCAGGTCTGCCGGGCAGCTCTTGCGAAGCACCAAGGATGCTGCCTGACCGGTGAGCTCGAGCACCGTACGGTTTGCCGACAGGTCGGTGACTTGGCCTTCATGCTCAGCCAAGGCAGCTTCCAAGGTGGGGCTCAGATCTTCACCGGCGGCGTTGAAGACCGAAAATTCGTCCGGCCCCAACCAGAGCACCGCGGTGCCTGACACGTCTCCGGACACTTGACCGACCTGTTGCGGCAAGCCCACACCGGTAGCCTGTGCCAGAGCTTGATGGCCGGCGCTCCCCGGAACCGCACGCAGCGAGATCTGGGTGGAGAAAGCAATCTCGCGTAATGCGACGGCGCGTTGCCCGGTGACGGTGGCCGCGGCCATGAGCTGATCGAGGTGCGCTGCCGGTGAGCGGCGTAGCTCGGTGGTTGATTCGATAACACTGTGCTTAGCCATCTCGGCGGCTGCCTTCCGGATCGTAGAGGACGGTTTCTGAAACCACCACGTCGACCAGCTGGCCGCCGTATGGGGTTTTGAGCACTTCGCCGATGCGATTGCGCCCATTCTTGATTAGCGCCAGGCCAAAGGTGCGGCCCAGTGCCGGGGAGTTGTAGGAGCTGGTGACCCAGCCTTCCATTGGGGTGATCCCGTTGTCGCTTAATGCGTCGGCAGTGACCAGTGCAGCACCTTCTGGCAATCGCAGGGACTTGTCTACCGGCAACACGGAGACCAGCTGCTTGCGGTCCTCGCGCTGATTATCTTGGCGGCTAAAGGAACGATTACCAATAAAGTCCTTGAGCTTGGAAACAACCCATTCCATGCCTGCATCCTGTGGGGTCACCGTGCCGTCGGTGTCCTGACCGACGATGATGAACCCCTTCTCGGCACGCAGCACGTGCATGGTTTCGGTGCCGTACGGGGTGATGGAAAATTCCTGGCCGGCGGCGTACACCGCTTCCCAGGTGCGCAATCCGTACCAGCTTGGCACCGCGATTTCGAAGGCCAGCTCACCGGAGAAGGAAATCCGACTGATCCGGGCCGGGGTGCCGTTCTCCAAGGTGGTGTCCACAAAGGCCATGAATTTGAAGGCCTCGTTGGAAACATCCAGGTGCGGTGCAAGCTTGGCGATCACCTTACGGGAGTTCGGACCAACCACCGCGACGGTGGCCAGCTGCTCGGTAACCGAGGTGAAGACGACATCCAGCTCAGGCCATTCGGTCTGCGCCCATTCTTCCATCCAGTCCAGCACATCTGCGGCGCCACCGGTGGTGGTGTGCAGCAAGAAGCGGTCCTCGGCCAGACGCAGGGTCACCCCGTCGTCGAAGATCATGCCGTCGGCCTTGCACATGACACCGTAGCGGCCCATGCCAACCTTCAGCTTAGAGTAGCCGTTGGTGTAGATGCGGTTGAGGAATTCTGCTGCGTCCTTGCCCCGGATCTCAATTTTGCCCAGTGTGCTGGCGTCGAGCATGCCCACCGATTCACGTACCGCGGCGCATTCACGGTACACCGCTTCATCCATGGTTTCACCCGCCTGTGGGTAGTACCAAGGGCGCTTCCACTGACCCACATCTTCAAATGCTGCGCCCTGATCAAGGTGCCAGGAGTGCATCGCGGTGATGCGAGCAGGGTCCAGCAATTGGCCGCGGTTACGCCCGGCAAGTGCCACGAAGGACACCGGGGTGTAGGGGGCGCGGAAGGTGGTGGTGCCGATTTCTGCAGGGTTTTCGATACCTAGTACCGCGGCGATCACGCCGATCGCTGCCACGCCGGAGGTTTTGCCCTGGTCATTAGCGGTAGAGATCGAGGTGTAACGCTTCACGTGTTCTACCGAGCGCATGCCGGCCCCGGTGGAGCGCAGCACCTCGGCGACGGTCTGGTCGCGTTGCAGGTCCACGAAGTGGAACTTGTAGTGCACCGCGTCTTCGCCGTGGCGTGAGGCGATCAGCCACACCGGGCGGGTTTCACCGAGTGGTTCCTCGATGGCCTCGGGGATACGCGCGACGGTGTCAAAACCTGCTTTGCTAGCTGCCGCTGCACCGGCGGCGGCACCGGTAGAAAGTGCGCCTGCGGTATCGAAGCGTCCGGTGAGCGAACCGGCTAGGTGCTGATTAGCCACCGCGGTATCCGGGAGGAAGGCGTGCACGGTGGTATCCCAGACGAGCTTGCCCTGACGCTGGGAGTGCAGGTGCACTACCGGGTTGAATCCGCCGGAAATCGCTAGGGTATCCGCTTCGAAGCGGGTAGCCCCACCGATGTTGTTCTGTGCATCCAGGCTCGCCACCCAGACGGCGCAAAGTTCGCCGTTACTCCCGGCGTCGGTGTCCACGATGACCGATCCGGTGAGCACTCGCACGCCGGCGCCAACCGCTTCCGCGGCGGCAACCGAGACGTTTTCACGGGCATCGATCACCGCAACCACCGAACCGCTGGAAGCCAGCTCGGTCACCAGTGGGTATACCGAGTCATTCGTGGTGGCCACCAAGATCTGCTGGCCAACCCGGACACCGTAACGGTTCAGGTAGGAACGCACCGAACCGGCAAGCATAATGCCTGGGCGGTCGTTGTTCTCAAAGACCATCGGGCGTTCGTGCGCGCCGGTGGCGAGCACGATTTGGCCTGCGCGAATATGCCAGACACGTTCGCGGGAGACGCCGTCGGCCGGCGCCGCGTCGAGGTGTGCGGTACGGCGCTGCACGGCGATCACGTAGTTCGCATCATAGCTACCCAGTACGGTGGTGTGCTGCAGGTGGGTGGTCTCTTCAGCCTCTGCTAATTCTGCGGTGGTCTGCGCAACCCATTCCCGAGCATCCATGCCGTCAATCTGCTCGTGTGCCGCATCAAGTAGCCGGCCGCCGGCTTCGGGACGCTCGTCGAGCAGCATCACTCGGGCTCCGCTACGTGATGCTTCGCGCGCTGCGGCTAGGCCGGCCGGGCCTGAGCCCACAACGAGCACATCGGTGTGCACATGTACGTGGTCGAAGTAGGCCTCGTCCTTGCGTGGATCCATGGTGCCCAAGCCAGACAGTGTGCGGGCGCTGAGCCCATTAACCGCGGAGACCACGGGAGCTGCCAGCATCGATTCGCCGACGTCCTTGGCGTGACGGGCGTTCACGTGGACCAGCGCGTTTGGCTCTTCCACCCCGGCTGCAAAGATGCCACGTGGGCGCTTGAGATAGAGCGAGTCCCCCACCCGGCGGATGCCGGAGGCGAGCATGGCACTAGCTAGGCTGTCACCACGGAGCGCTGCTAGTGGCTGTTCGTTGAGGGTGACGTCGAGTTTTTCCTCGAAGTTCACTCGGGCGCCGGCAGCCTGCGCGGCGTCCAAGCGGTATGAACCAGTGTTGCTCATCGGGTGCCTCCGTCGGTGCTCTGTAGTGCCGGGCGTTCTTCGCCGGCTCGGTAAATGGCTTTGAATTCATAGGTGACGGTGTCACGCAGGGCGTTGAACCACTTGCGGCAACCCATTGCGTGAACCCAACGTTCGGCGTTGATGCCCTTAGGATTCTTGCGGTAGAACAGGAACTGAGCCCATTCCTTGTCGCTCAGCGCATGTGGATCCGCCGGATAAGCGACGTGCGCCTGTCCTCCGAATTTAAATTCTGTTTCATTGCGTGGCCCGCAGTTCGGGCAGTCAATCAGCATCATGAGTTCGTTCCCCTATTCTTAGTGGGCCACGGCTGCTGCGCCGTGTTCGTCGATGAGGTGGCCGGTTTCGAAGCGTTCCAGCGCGAACGGTGCGTTCAGCTTGTGCGGCTCGTCGTTGGCGATGGTGTGGGCGAAGGTCCAGCCTGCGCCCGGGGTGCCCTTGAATCCGCCGGTCCCCCATCCGCAGTTGACGTAGAGGTTCTCTACCGGGGTCTTGGAAATAATCGGCGAAGCATCCATGGTGGTGTCCACGATGCCGCCCCAGGTGCGCAGCACGTGGGCTCGGGCGAAGATCGGGAAGAGCTCCACGGCCGCTGCCATCTGCTCTTCGATGACGTGGAAGGCGCCGCGCTGGCCGTAGCCGTTGTAGGAGTCGATGCCTGCACCCATCACCAGTTCTCCCTTATGTGCTTGGGAAACGTAGACGTGGATGTGGTTGGACATGACCACCGTGGGGTGGACCGGTTCAAAGAGCTCCGAGACCAGTGCCTGCAGCGGGTGGGACTGGATCGGAAGATCCACCCCGGCCATTTCTGCCACGACCGAGGAGTGGCCTGCACTGGCCAGGGCGACCTTGCCGGCCAGGATGGTGCCACGGTTGGTTTTTACCCCGGTGACCTTGTTGCCGTCCTTGATAATTCCAGTGACTTCGCAGTTCTGGATGAGGTCTACGCCCATCTCGTTGCATTTGCGGGCGAAGGCCCAGGCGACGTGGTCGTGTTTGGCGATACCGGCACGTGGTTGCCAGGTGGCGCCCATGACCGGGTAGCGGATGTCATCGCTGGTGTTGATGATCGGGCAGGCTTCCTTGACCTGGTCCGGGGTCAGCCATTCGGCGTCGACACCGTTGAGCTGGTTTGCTTCAACGCGGCGCACCGATTCGCGGACGTCGCCGAGGGTGTGGGCCAGGTTCAATACTCCGCGCTGGGAGAAGAGGAAATCGTACTCCAGCTCTTCGGGCAGCTGCTCCCAGAGCTTCAAGGAGTGCTCGTATATACCAGCAGATTCGTCCCACAGGTAGTTCGAACGAATGATGGTGGTGTTGCGGGCCATGTTGCCGCCGGCCAGCCAGCCTTTTTCCAGCACCGCAATGTTGGTCATGCCGTGGTTCTTGGCCAGGTAGTACGCGGTGGCCAGTCCATGTCCGCCGCCGCCGACAATCACAGCGTCATAGGATTTTTTCGGGTCCGGATTGTTCCAGAGGAATTCTGGGTGCTCGGGAAGCAAGTCAGCCATGATTATTCTCCGATCTTCTTTAGATTTGGGTACAGTGGGTGAGCCTCGGCGAGCTTTAGCACTCGTTCCTTGAGCTCTGGCAAAACAGCAGTGATGCCATCAGCGCCAGCAATCAACGTCTGCGCAATAATCTCCGCAACCTCAACAAACGCAGCCTCAGAAAAACCACGAGTCGCCAACGCCGGAGTACCAATACGCAAACCAGAGGTCACCATCGGCGGACGAGGATCAAACGGCACCGAATTACGGTTCACCGTGATTTCCACCTGCGCCAAGAGATCTTCGCCCTGCTGACCATCCAACTCACTATTACGCAAGTCCACGAGCACCAAATGAACATCGGTGCCACCGGTCAACACGCTAATACCCTTGGCAACCACGTCCTCCTGAGTCAGACGCTCAGCCAAAATGCGTGCACCAGCCAAGGTACGCTCCTGGCGCTCCCTGAACTCCGGCGAAGCAGCAATCTTGAACGCCACCGCCTTGCCAGCAATCACATGCTCCAACGGACCACCCTGCTGACCAGGGAACACCGCCGAATTCAGCTTCTTCGCAATCTCCGCATCATTCGACAGAATAATGCCACCACGAGGACCAGCAAGAGTCTTATGCGTCGTGGACGTCACCACATGCGCGTGCGGAACCGGCGAAGGGTGCAAACCGGCTGCCACAAGGCCAGCAAAATGAGCCATATCAACAAACAAGTACGCGCCAACCTTGTCAGCAATCTCGCGGAACCGCGCAAAATCCAACTGGCGCGGGTACGCCGACCAGCCAGCAACAATCATCTTCGGCTGGTTTTCAATGGCAAGGCGCTCCACCTCATCCATATCCACCTCGTAGGTCTGCTCATCGACACCATAAGGAACGATGTTGAACAAACGACCCGAGAAGTTGATCTTCATCCCGTGGGTCAAGTGGCCACCGTGGTTCAGATTCAAACCCATCACGGTATCGCCCGGACGCACCAACGCGTGGTACACCGACGCATTAGCCTGCGCACCCGAATGCGGCTGCACATTAGCGAACTTCGCACCGAACAGTGACTTCACACGTTCGATAGCCAACGTCTCAACAACGTCAACTTCCTCGCACCCACCGTAGTAGCGCTTCCCCGGGTAGCCCTCAGCGTACTTATTGGTCAGCACCGAACCCTGAGCCTGCATCACTGCCTGCGCCGTATGGTTCTCCGAAGCGATCATTTCCAAACCACGCTGCTGACGAGCCAACTCGGCATCGATACGCTGCGCAATCTCAGGGTCCAAGGTTCCCAGGTCCTCGGTCAGCGATGTCGCTGCAAGGGAGGTAGCTAAAGTCATTACCCATTCCTAAATGTATGAATTGCCGACAACTGATATATCAATCTGCCTCTCACTGTATGATGGAAGTCACAGCCCGGTCAATGACTTAGTCGAAATTACTTCGGCAGGTAACATTCAGACAGAACAAGACAAAGGCAACGGACACGCAATGACCACGACAGCACAGCTCGTCAGCAGTAGTGAATCCCTGGCTGAACGCGCCTACCTCGTCCTTCGGGATCGGCTGATCATGATGGACATCGCCCCTGGCGACCCCATCAACGAGGGGCAGCTAGTTGAAGAACTAGGCATCGGACGCACGCCGCTTCGCGAGGCGCTCAAGCGCCTGGAAGTAGATCACCTGGTGCAGTCCTACCCGCGGCGCGGCACCTTTGCGACCCGGGTGGACATCACCGAATTGGCCGCCATCACCGAAGTCCGCAAGGCGCTGGAGCCACTAGCTGCGCAGAAGGCCGCGAATCTTCGCGGCGGAACCGCTCGCACCCAAATGCAAGCAACAGCCCAAACCGTTGGATCACTGGGTTCGCACACCGCGCGCCGAGAACTTATGGAAAACGATCTGGAAGTGCACCGGCTCATCTACCGCGCGGCCGGCAACCACCATCTGGAAGAGACGCTGATCCGCCTGGATAATCTCGCTACGCGGATTTGGTGCATGGCACTTGATCGTTTGCCGACAGTAGAAGAGCACATTTCAGAACACGCCAGCTTGCTTCAGGTAATTCTGGACGGGGATGCACCTGCCGCGAAAGAGCTAGCGCTGGAGCACATCGTTCATTTTGAAGAGTCGGTGCGCGCGGTCCTCTAGAGAGCGAATTTCCGACTCCCCAAGAGACCCACCTCTTTTCAGGTGGGTCTCTTGCTATTTGCGACCCCCCGCCTCGGCGCACGCTGGGAGAAGCACTTATTCCCGCTGCGCAGCCATGCCATTTCAGCGGGCCTGAGTCTTTCTTGGGCAAAAGCTTGACTGTGATCGGCGCCACTGCCATGATTCATTGCAACAGTGTTGCAGGTAATGCAACCATCACTCCGGAACAAGACCACACACGCCTCGCTGGCACTACCTGTGCTCCACGGGCCAAGGAGATCTCCATGCATTCAGTATTCATCGACGAAATTGATGCCCAAACTTACGCCGAGCACGTGTCCCGAGCCGGATCGACGATTATCATCCCTGCGGGAGCCACCGAGCAGCACGGCCCCCACATGCCGCTGGGCGTCGACGCGATGCTTTCGCGGTCCATTGCGGGCGCCGTTGCCGAAAAGACCGGGGCTCTGGTCGCTCCGGCGCTGTGCTACGGATATAAATCCCAGCCGCGTTCCGGTGGCGGCAACCATCGCATCGGCACCACCAGCCTAGGCGGCAATTCGCTGAGCCAAATGGTTGATGATGTGGTCGCCTCGTTCATCGCCCAGGGCTTCGAGAATGTTGTCATCCTCAACGGCCACTTCGAAAACTACCAATTCATCTACGAGGGCCTGGACAATGCGGTGGCTCGAAGCAGGGCCGCCGGTTCCTCAGCTCGCGCAGTCTTGCTTTCCTATTGGGACTTCGTGGATGAAGACACCCTTTCCAAGGTCTTCCCCGACGGGTTCCTCGGTTGGGATATAGAGCACGGCGGAATTCTGGAAACGTCGCTCATGCTGCTGCTGCACCCAACGCTGGTCAATATGGATCGTGTCATCGACCATCCGCCAGCACAATTGACCACCTACGACGTCTTCCCCGAAGATCCCTCGCGCACCCCGCCCAGTGGCTGCCTCTCCTCTGCTAAAGGTGCCACCGCCGAACGCGGTGAATTGCTTTTCACGACGGTGACAACACAGGTTGCCGATGCGCTCAAGAGCGAACTGCTGCTTGGCAATATCACCTTGGAGGTGAACTAACATGTCATTGGACAAAGCAACTGCCCCAGGCGCCGATAGCCTCAAACCCCAAGAAGAGCCGGTAGAACTTCCACGTTTCATGGGACGGCATATTCCGCCGATAGACCGTTTGCTGATCCGGGTCATTCCACCGGTACTGATCGTTGCCGTCATGATCTGGGTTCTCGGTAATCCGGAGGCGGCTTCCGCCGCAATCTCGGAGATGCGCACTTTTGTGACCGGTAAATTTACCTGGCTCTTTATCCTCTACTCGGTATTTACGGTGGGCGTATGCATCTGGCTATCCATGAGCCGTGTAGGCAAGATCCGCCTTGGCGGGCCCAAAGCAAAACCGCAGCACAGCAAATTCGCCTGGTATTCCATGCTCTTCGCCTGCGGACAGGGCATTGGACTGATCTTCTGGTCAGTTGCCGAGCCAATCATGCTGCGCGATGAAAATCCCGTGATCCCGGCCGGAGCCAACGGTGGCGGAGAAGAAGGTGCCATCGTCTGGACCTACTTCCACTGGGGCCTGACCGCCTGGGCGATGTACTGTGCGGTGGCCGTATGCTTGGCCTACTCACACCACAACCTGGGCAAAACCCTGACTTTCCGCGAGGCCACCGTCGACATCCTTCCGCGCTGGTCCCGCCGCGGCGCCGGTGTCGTGGTCGAGCTGCTGGCGATTATCGCCACGGTACTTGGCTTGGCAACATCCTTCGGCTTTGCGGCCATGCAATTCTCTTCGGGACTCTCTTCCTTTACCGGGCTGAGCGCTAGCCCCATGATGTGGTTCATGGTGATCTTGATCTTCGCCGGCATCACCTCAATCTCCGCCATCGTTGGAATCAATAAAGGCATGGCAAGAATTAGTGGGCTGAACTCAATTTTGAGTATTGTCTTGCTCGCCGCCGTGTTGATCTTCGGACCGTCGCTGTACATTATCTCGAATATGTCGCAGACCTTTGGAAGCTTCTTCACGAACTTTGCAAGTATGAGTTTGTGGACCGATTCAGGCCTGGCAGCGACCACCCTAGATAGCTGGCAAGATAGCTGGAATGGCTGGTGGACGGTATTTATCTGGTGCTGGGTCATCGCGTTCTCACCATTCGTTGCCGGCTTCATCGCCCGAATTTCGCGCGGCCGCACCATCCGCGAATTCGTCTTGGGCGTCACGATCATCCCTTCTTTGATCGTCATGGTTTGGGTAGCCATCATTGGCTCAGCGGCCATCTACTACGATGACCAGTCCAACCGCTCAATTAGTGATTCGGTCGCCGCGGATACTTCCTCAGGATTATTCGCCATGCTCGATTCGGTGCCGGTGATCGGCACCATCTTGTTAGTGATTGCCACAATCCTGGTTGCCACCTATTACGTCACCTCGCTGGACTCTGGAATTTATGCACTGAGCGAGTTCGTCTCCGCACCAGGTAAATCAGGTCCTGTCTTCCGCGTAGTCCTGGTACTTTCCGTAGCGACGGTGACCACCGTGTTGCTGACTATGGGAGGAACTGCCGTAGTCGATACCGTGCAAACCGGAACGATCATCGGTGCGTTCCCATTCTCCTTCGTGATCATTTTGATGATCATCAACTTGATTCGCCGGCTGCTTAAACGCGACAAGGCGATCAGGCAACTAGAGAAGGACATTAACAATCCAGATCCATCCCTGGTCTTTGTCCCGGATCCCGATGGTGAGGGGGCAATCCGCAAGACGGATCAGCATCCCGAGGCACAGTCCTAGCACTTCGACACCCCAGTAGATGAAGGCCGTGGCGCTTGAAAAACCGAGCTCCACGGCCTTTGTCGACTTAGTCCGCTTCCAACTCGCAAATTTATGTCGCTAATTCAACCTCACCGCTTGACAGTGAGCTAAGACACACATAATCTATTTGCAACGGCGTTGCATTCAGCGCAACACGTATATTCTTCTCCGGCGATTCCCATGAATCCTCGCAATCCTTCTGATTGGGCCGGCTTCCCTTGACACTTCATTTACTCCAAGGAGCCAACACCATGACCGCCTCAAACATCGCCACGAATGTTTCCGAACTGGCACGCCTGAAGACCCTGCACAACGGCGTGAAGCAGCAGCTCACTTTCTCGGACGCAGAGTTCGAACGCCGCTTGACCGGCCTGCGTCAGATCATGGCAGCAAAGTCCCTAGACGCTGTCATCCTGACCAGCTACCACGGCATCAAGTACTACTCGGATTTCCTGTACACCACCTTTGGCCGTAACTACGCACTGGTAGTCACCCAGTCCAACTCCACCACCGTCACCGCGAACATCGATGCTGGCATGCCATGGCGCACCAGCTACGGCGAGAACATCGTGTACACCGACTGGAAGCGCGACAACTTCTTCTACGGTCTGCAGGAAGCACTGAAGCGCGACGGAGTGAAGGCCTCGCGCATCGGTGTGGAAGATGACTTCCTGCCAGGGCTTACCCGCCAGCAGATCCAGGCAACCTTTGACGGCGCCACCTTGGTGGATGTCTCGCAGGACGCCATGCGCCAGCGCATGATCAAGTCGGCCGAGGAAATCGAGGTCATCAAGCACGGTGCGCGCATCGGTGACCTCGGCGGCGAGGCCATCAAGGCTGCGATCCGCGAGGGCATCAGCGAATACGAGGTCGCGTTGATCGGCACCGAGGCTATGGTGCACGAGATTGCGAAGACCTTCCCGCACCGCGAAGTGCGCGATACCTGGGTCTGGTTCCAGTCCGGCATCAACACCGACGGCGCCCACAACTGGGCCACCACCCGCAAGCTTGAGCGCGGGGACATCCTCTCGCTGAACTGCTTCCCGATGACTTCGGGCTACTACACCGCGCTGGAGCGCACCTTGTTCCTTGGAGAACCAGATGCCCGCAGCTTGGAACTGTGGAACGTCAACGTCGAGGTCCACAAGCGTGGTTTGGAACTGATCAAGCCAGGTGCAGTCTGCAAGGACATCGCCGCAGAGCTGAACGAAATCTTCATCGGCCACAACCTGCTGCCTAACCGCACCTTCGGCTACGGACACTCCTTCGGCGTGCTCTCGCACTACTACGGACGCGAAGCCGGTCTTGAACTGCGCGAGGACATCGACACCGTGCTGGAGCCGGGCATGGTCGTCTCGATGGAACCAATGATCACCGTCGCCGACGGCGAGCCAGGTGCCGGCGGTTACCGCGAGCACGACATCCTGGTCATCGGCGAAGACGGTGGAGTCGAGAACATCACCAAGTTCGGCTTCGGACCGGAAAACAACATCATCGACGCCTAACCGCGTGAGGTAGCCATGGGGTGGGTCTTATATCACTTGACCCACCCCATGGGCATTCTTTCTATAGTCTTGCAGCAAGCACGGGCGCTGCTCCAAAGTCCTAACGCCAGATGTTTGGACACTCCGTATTTCTTCCGCGGCAACGTAGCCAAGAGCCCGAGCCGCTTCCCTGACCGAGGCGATTTCTGATGACCCAGCACAATGAAGTGACATCATCGACAACACCGGCCGCGCTGAATGACAGTGCGCCAGCAGCAGACACCATAGATCCCCAAATCCGACGCAAGGTCGTTGCGGCCAGCTTCATCGGAAACTTTGTGGAATGGTTCGACTACGCAGCCTACGGTTATCTGGCCGTCACCATCGCTGCAGTGTTCTTCCCCGAGTCGGCCCCTCAAACAGCTTTGCTGCTGACTTTTGGTCTGTTCGCTATTTCCTTCTTGGTCCGCCCACTGGGCGGATTCGTCTGGGGCCACATCGGCGACCGTATTGGACGACGCGAAGCACTTAGCTGGTCAATCCTGCTGATGTCCGGCGCGACCTTCGCCATTGCCCTGCTGCCTGGATATCTGACCATAGGTATTGCCGCTCCCCTGCTGCTGCTTGCGCTGCGGTTGGTCCAAGGATTCTCGGCATCTGGCGAATACGCCGGAGCTTCCGCTTTCCTCGTCGAATATGCTCCAGCCAATCGCCGCGGACTCTACGCCGCGGTTGTACCCGCGAGCACGGCGGCAGGGTTGCTTCTAGGCTCACTCATGGCAGCTTTGCTTACCGGACTTTTGGATCCGGAACAGATGCAAAGTTGGGGTTGGCGTATCCCGTTCTTGCTGGCCGCACCGATGGGTCTGATTGGCCGCTACATACGAACCAAGCTAGAAGATTCGCCGGTATTCCTAGAACTTGCTGAGGATGAGAGCGCGTCAAAGACTCCAGTTTCTTCGCTTTTCCGTAACCACTGGAAACAGCTTCTCCTAGCAGCTGGCGCCGTTCTTCTTAATGCGGTGGGGTTCTACGTCATTCTCAGCTACATGCCCACCTATCTTTCCCAAGAGCTTGGCCTGGCTAGCTCTTTGGCGTATCTCGCCACGACGGTAGCGTTGGCAACATATATTGGATTCATCTTTATCACCGGGATGTTATCTGACCGTTTTGGTAGGCGTCGTGTACTCATGACTGCATCTGTTCTTTTCATCCTGTTTACGGTTCCGGCATTTATGTTGCTCGAAACGGGAAACTTCGCGATGATCCTGCTCGTGCAAGTTCTCCTGGGAGCGATGTTGACGCTCAATGACGGGACTCTGCCAAGCTTCCTTGCAGAGATGTTCCCCACCCGTGTCCGGTACTCGGGATTTGCGGTCTCTTTCAATCTATCCAATGCACTGTTTGGC
Source organism: Glutamicibacter ardleyensis (assembly GCF_014644555.1). Lineage (GTDB taxonomy): Bacteria > Actinomycetota > Actinomycetes > Actinomycetales > Micrococcaceae > Glutamicibacter > Glutamicibacter bergerei. The sequence continues at coordinate 220,167 of NZ_BMKX01000001.1, forward strand.
GGTACCGCTCCGTTTGTCGCAACGTTGCTCATCGCTTCTTCCGGCAGCGTGCTCGCGCCGGGCTGGTACTTGATGGGCGCAGCTATCGTGTCACTCGTTGCCGTTGCGCTCTCCGTCGAAACCAGTAAGAAGCCGCTGACCTAGAAATTCTTGCGACTAGGATAAACAGGAACGCCACCGGTCAGTAAAGAGGGAAATAATGACTGCATCACAAGACACCGAAGACGACATGCCACGCGGGGAACAAGAGCGAACCGCCGATAATCGCGGCGCTTCGGTCATCGTTAATGTCATCGATGTGTTGCGGTGCTTCACCGTCGAGCGACAACTAGTAGGTGTCACCGAAATCGCGGCCGAAGTGGGACTGCACAAATCCAGCGTGTCTCGGATTCTTGCCACCTTGGTGCAAGAACGGGTGGTGGAGCGTGATGAGCCGACACGTAAGTTCCGACTTGGGCTCGGCTTGATCGCTATTGCCGGACCGCTTCTAGCCAATCTGAATGTGCGTCAAGCCGCTTACCCACCGCTGAAACATTTGGCCGAGAAAACCCAGGAGACCGCGGTACTCAACATTTGGGACGGCAATGAATCCGTCTCGGTAGAACAGATCCCTTCTCCTCGACCGGTCAAACACACCTCTGCGATGGGAAGTCGGTACGACACCGGGTTAAGCGCCACAGTCCAATTATTCTTAGCCTACGAATCCCCCGAGCGTACGCGCGAGCTAATCGCGTCGGGAAATATTCAACTGCCCGAGCAACTCGGCGCTGAGCAATTCCTCGAACGCATCAGTGTGGCCCGTACTCAGGGCTACGCGGTGAACTACGGCGAAACTTCTACCGAAGAGGTCGGCGTCGCGGCTCCGGTCTTTGATCATCGCGGAGACTTGGTGGCCTGCGTGCTTATCGCCGCTCCGTTCTATCGAATCACTCCTAAGATTCTTGAGGAACTCATCGACTCGTGTGTAAAAACCGCACAGAAAATTTCCTTGCGTATGGGCTACGCACATCAGCCTGCCTAGCGCCTGCCAAACCGGGAGAACAGCAATGCTTGAGAAACGTGATGCCCACGGCTTCACCTACCGCTTACACGAGGGTAGCCAAATGGTGATGCACCATCATTTTGCTGGCCAGACCGGGATGCCAGTTGCAATTCAAACGTGGGTCATCCCGCCCGGTGGTTTTGAAGGTTCGCACCAACACGGCGAAGACGCACAGTTGGTCGAGTTTTATCAGGTTCTGGAAGGTACCGGACGCATGCACGTTGGCACACAGACCTACGAGGTAGGTCCTGGAGATTCGGTGCTCGCTGGCCCCCAAGACGTACATGAACTGATAAATACCGGCAGCACCGAGCTTCGGGTACTGGTGGTGTGGGGCCCGCCGGGCGAAACAGACTTATCGCCCTACGGGTCCCACCAGATTTCACAGCGACTGCGTGCTGAACTACCCGAATAATTACTGGGCAGGAATTCGCCTGTGCAATTCCTTCACGATGGCCTCATGCAGGCTCTTGAGCTCATCGTTACTTAGCGTTGAGGGGTCTAATAGGTCCCCTGATTGCTTACCTTCTTGTTCGGATCCCGAGTTCTGGCCGGCGTCGGAGGAACACCGAAGCTTCTCACCTGCGGCGCTCAATAAGCATGAAGATCCGTCGGCGTTCAGCTGGACACGATAATTTACGTTCTGCTTCTGACCGATACTCGCATGCCACACCCCTTCGCCACCCGGAACGATCTCCATCACTGTCATCCCGGTGGCCCAGTCGCTGAGCGAGGAATAGTCCGCCTTGATCTTGTCTGCGGTCGCCGCATTTGATTGCCGAGGAGTTTTCAGCGTATGCAGTGTGACGTTCGCGTTGCTTCCGGCACTGACCTGCGAGCTGTCCAAGACTGCCACCTGATCGATGGTGCGAGAGGAGGCACGTGAGGTAAAGGGCGAGAAGAAACCGTAGTGCTGTTCACCGTAGCTCAGACTGAAGTTTGAATGGCTGTCCAAATTTGTGTCATCTTCATCCTTAGGCTCATCGGTAATGCCGGTGGACTTCAAGATTCTGGTGGTCCACCAATTTCCGTTGAGTGTCTCCAATGACTTGTTCACGCGCCGCGATTGAGAAATTGAGATGGCGGGACCAGGCAGCTGTCCGGTAGCAACATCCTTTTTGTATTCCAAGGCATCGGTTTTTCCGTCGTAGATCACCACTCCTGCAGGAACATCATAAGGAGCTAGCCAATTGCTGAGCTTGGTGACCGGAACGACGATTTGAGGACTCCCATTATCGCAATATGCCCAGACATCGTCTTTTTTGGCGATGAGCCCACTGTCGATTGAAGCTATCGCCCGCGTCAGGCTATTGCCGAAGATTCCGTCCATCCGTTTATTGGCTTCGGGACTAAAATCGCAACGCTCGCCCTTAGCCTGCCCGGTGAGCGCGAGTTTCTGCACGATGGCCGTCTCATATCCGGGGCGGAAAATCCCACGACGCTCGACAAGTGTCGAGTAGCTATTATCCCCAGCCAAGTAGGTGGTTGCGCTAATGTCGCCCACGGTGCCGGAGCTATTGGACGAAGCTTGGCGTTCAGCGACTAGATAAGGTGCACGCAGTCCGGTCTGCGGAAGCAGCTCTTCTTCGGGCGAAACTTCTTTCACCGAATCGCGCAAGGCAACTTGCGAAGACCAATGCGAGGCGAACGCCACCGGAATGGCCAGCAAGGCAATGACTACTCCGAGCTTCAAAAGCCATTTTTTCGTTCCAAGGCCAATCAAGATAAGCAGAATGCCGACGACGGCTAACGCTAGTTTCAGTCCACCGCCGAAGATGATCCCGGTGAACAACCTCGCCCTGGTCAGCGGGTCCAATAGTGGAAGGGCCAAGATGGCTAGGACAAAAATGCCGAAGATCAGCGACAGTGCGCGTTTCACTGAAAATATTCCTTACGACTGGACAAAAGAAGTGTCTCAGCAATAATTCCACAAGTCACCCTGCAATCAGTAATGCACCAACTCTTTTATAAAAATAGTTCAGCCCGCAACTAAAGGTTGCGGGCGGCTGCAGTTAGAGCTCGGCTAAGTCCACCGACTGATCGGTGAGCCGCTCTTGATCAATGCTCTTACCAAGCACCCCACGCAGGGTGTCGTTCACATCCCAAATGTTCACGTTCATCGCCGCGGTGACTTTGCCTTCGCTCAACCAGAAAACAATGAACTCCCCCGTCTCGGTATCGCCGCGAACCACGCTGATATCCTCGGGTGCTGAATAGCCCACGTATTCCATACCCAGATCAAATTGATCGGTAAAGAAATACGGCGCCCAATCATAATTTTGGTCTTGGCCGAGTAGGGTTGCGGCGGCAAGTTTGCCCTGCCGGATCGCGTTATCCCAGTGTTCTACCCGAAGCTGGCGACGCAGGGAGGTATTGAAGGCTTCGGCGATATCCCCAATGGCTAAGATCTTTGGATCAGAACTGCGCAATGAAGCATCAACGATTACCCCACGCTCCGTTTTAAGTCCTGCTTCGTGGGCTAGCTCGATATTAGGTACTGCTCCAATGGCTAGCAACACCACATCGGCGCGACTAGTTCCGGCGCTACTGACCACTTCCAGATGACCATCGGTTTCTTGGATCGAATCAACTCGAGTAGAAGTGCGCACATCTACCCCATTACGTTGATGCAATTCGAGCAGGTGATGTCCGAACCGGTCGCCAAAAACCTTGGCTAGCGGAACCTCGTCCGGGGAATATACGGTGACTCGTGCACCACGCGAACGTGCGCTGGCGGCTACTTCCATACCAATCCATCCCGAACCGATTACCGCCAGTTGGGTATCTTCGCTCAAGGTTTCGCGTAGTGCCCGAGCTTGTTCCACGGTACGCAACAGGTGGACACCTGGCAGATCATGGCCTTCGAAAGGCTGCTTTCCACCAAGATTCGGGCGGGCTCCGGTGGCCAAAACCAGTTGGTCATAGTCCACGGTGCTTCCATCGCTCAGGCTTACCTGCTGGTTTTCGCGGTCTATTTTTTCGGCACGTACCCCGAGGTGTAATTGCACGTTGTGCTCTTGGTACCACGACGCCGGATTGACCGTAAAGTCCTCAAGCTTGTCGTTGCCTTGCAAGTACCCCTTAGATAGCGGAGGTCTTTCATAAGGAAGTTCTTGTTCCTGGCCGATCAGCGAAATCGTTCCCGTATGCCCTTGCTCGCGCAGTTCATTCACGGTCGTAGCGGCGGCAAGGCCCCCACCAACGATGACTATTGAATCCTGTCCCATTGAACACCCCTTAGCTTCTGTCAGTGGTCAATAGCTCGCCCCTGACAGTGATTAGTGCTGTCACCTCGATCCTCACACCCCGATACCCCTGTTGGCAAGATCAGTCCATCTCAGGTGCCCCAAATGACAAAACCGGCGAACCGCGCGCTCAATGCGCGCAGCTCGCCGGTTGGGCAGGGCCTACCCCTTCGGGGTGTTACTGCTCGTCACCTCGTTTACGGAACGTCTTGGCGCCGTTTTCATCGCGGCGGCCAAAAACTCCCTTGGTACGCGAAACCCGGTAGTCGATGCGGTCATCAACGTAGCGGCGAAGTTCTGGCTGATCCTCCAAGGTGCCCCAGAGCTCGTCGGAGATGTGTTCGGTAACCCGATCCAACCTGACCTTCTGCTCACTGAGCTCTAGCGCGCGGTTTTCGTAGCGCAGCCCCTTAATCGTGGCCACCGCCATCAAAATCAAGATGATACTGAATGGCAATGCCGTGGCCAGAGAGCCAGCCTGAAGTGTCTGGAGACCACCGGCGATCAACAAGGCCGCGGCCAGAACGCCTTCAAGCGCCGCCCACAAAATTCGTGACCAAGTTGGCGGGTTCGGGTGTCCGCCGGAGGCGAGCATATCCACCACCAGCGACCCGGAGTCTGAAGAAGTAATGAAGAAGATCGCGACCAAGATGATTGCCATGACGGACAAGATTGTTCCGAACGGCAGATCCCCCAAAATCTGGAACAAGGATCCTTCGGCGGAGACTGCGCCGTCCTGAACCATGTCGCCGGCTCCAAAGAACTGGCGGAACAGACCTGATCCGCCCATTACGGAGAACCAAAGGAACCCCACAATGGTCGGTACCAGCAGCACTCCGGTGACGAACTGACGCACGGTGCGTCCGCGTGAAATACGGGCGATGAAGATACCGACGAACGGGGCCCAGGCGATCCACCAACCCCAGTAGAAGACCGTCCAGCTGGAGAACCAGGTTTGCGATTCTTCGCCCTGCTGGAATGCTCCTACGTCGAAGGTCATGCTCATTAAGTTAGCTAGGTACACGCCGAAGGACTGGACGAAGTTCTGGAACAAGAACAAAGTTGGGCCCAGCAACAGCACACTAATCATCAGCAAGCCCGCCATGGATAGATTGATATTCGACAGCCACTTGATGCCTGCGCCAAGACCACTGACCACGCTCATGGTGGCCAGGAATGTGATGACCACGATCAATATGACAAGCAGCGTATTATCTACCGAATCCACCAACCCTATGGCTTTCATACCCGAGCTGATCTGTTGCACGCCCAAACCCAGCGAGGTGGCCACACCGAAGACGGTGCCAAAAATGGCCAGTACGTCGATCACGTCGCCGAGCCAGCCCTTGACCCGATCGCCGAGCAACGGTTCCAGTGCCCAACGGATGGAGACCGGACGGCCACGACGGTGGATTGCATAGGCTAAGGCGAGCCCGATGACCGCGTAGATGGCCCAAGGATGCAGTCCCCAGTGAATAAAGGTCTGAGCCATGGCCAGTCCCGCGAGTTCTGATTCGGTGCCTCCCCAACCTGGTTTGGGGTCCACGGTTGCGTACATCAGCGGTTCCCCTACACCGTAAAACACCAGACCAATGCCCATGCCGGCGGCGAAGAGCATCGCGAACCAGCTGAACAGACCGTATTCGGGCTTCTCACCATCGTTGCCTAAGGTAATCCGTCCTAGTTTGGAGAATCCGATTGCGATCACAAGCGCCACGAAGCCTCCGACGATCAACATGTAGTACCAGCCCAGATTCGTCACAATCCAGTTCTGGACCGCATTGAAGACTGTATCGGCCACGTTAGGAAAGATTATGGCGAAGGCCGCCACGGCGACAATTACGATCAGTGCTGGCCAGAAAACTGCCGGGGCGATCCCACCCTTGCCCAGGCGCACACCTTGTCGGCGGAGCTTAGCCGTAATTTCTGCGTCGGTATCATCCTCCGCAATATGCATGTGCACCGGGATCGGCGCAGTGTGTGGTGAGTCCTCCAGTGGCTCGTCCATGCCCTGCACATCATTCGTTTCGGGAGGTTCAACCTCGTCTATATTCTTTGTCATCCTCATCATTCCCTCGCTACGACTGCTGCACTTATTTCAATACCCTTGCCTGCATCCGATGCAGAAACAAGGGGCTTCTTGGTACTTAGGTCCCATCGACGGCACCGGATTCGCTGAACCGGCAGATACTTTACTTACCGACACACAGGCTCGTATGCATTACATCAGATCTCCATCCTACTGATCCCAAGTGAAAGATGACTTGGCGCTTTGTTAATATTCGGAATCTAGGGCGGCCATCTTCTCGCCTTCCACGGTACGCAATTTCAGCGCCGCCCACACACCTTTCGACGAATTTGGACATCAGAATATTGAGCATAAATTTATTCAACTGCTCGAGGTGATCCGCGATATATGGTCCAGCAAGCGGACGCGATTCTCCGGCCCGTGGCAGCTACACGTTGCTGCGAAGGAAGACCGAAAATTTCCAAACTAAAACATGGTGGCAGAGACCTAATGGCCGGTACAGTGCTAAGTACCCACAGCTTCGGCAATGGTTTTTGCGGTAGTTCCTCGGAGCTGGAAGATGACCCGATCTCGAAGGAGTCGACCATGTTCACCCCAGAGGTTCCTTTTCTCCGTTCTGGTGCCACTGCTATCCCCGGCCGTTACGTGCTGGTCTTTGATTCGCCCGAGCACCTCGATTCACCGCCTATGGGAATCCGTACGTTGACCGAAGATGTGCCACAGATCCTCGAATCCCAAGGTTATGGTGTCACCGAATACTTCCCACGTCTTGGTATCGCCGTGGTGAGCAGCGAAAATGATCAGCTTGACGAATTTCAGGCCCGTTGCGCCAGTGAGCGGATGCCAGCGCGGGTGGTTCCGGAGATGATTTACTACGCGTTGACTGACCAGCCGGTAGCACCGTTGCCAACGACTTATGAAGACACCGACAAGTTCACCTGGGGCTTGCAGGCAGTACGCGCAGCCGATTCCAAATACACCGGCGCCGGTATCAAGGTTGCCGTGTTGGACACCGGCTTCGATTTGGCTCACCCAGATTTTGTCGAACGCACGGTGGTCTCTAAGTCTTTTGTTGATGGCGAGGATGCTCAGGACGGGCATGGCCACGGTACCCACTGCATCGGTACCTCTTGTGGCCCGCGCACCGTGGCAGATGGCCGCGGTTATGGTGTGGCCTCGGGTGCAGAAATCTACGCTGGCAAGGTGCTCGGGTCCAATGGGTCCGGTTCCGACGCGACTATTCTGGCAGGAATCGATTGGGCTCTGGAAAACGAATGCCAAGTCATCTCAATGTCTCTTGGCGCCGATGTGCAGCAAGTTCACCCTCCCTATGTGACCGCCGGGCGCCGAGCTTTGGAACTTGGTTCACTGATTATCGCGGCGGCAGGTAATAACGCCCAGCGTTCCCAAGGCAATCCGGGATTCGTCGGGGCCCCGGCAAACAGCCCATATATTATGGCCGTCGGCGCCTTGGACAACACCTTAAACATCGCCGATTTTTCTGCCCGTACCCTGCCCGGTCGTGGTGGCCAGGTCGATACTTCCGGTCCTGGCGTGAACATTTACTCTTCGTGGCCGGGAGCCGAACGCTACAACACCATCAGTGGCACTTCGATGGCTACTCCACATGTGGCAGGCATTGCCGCGTTGCTCGCAGAAGCTACCGGCTTCCGCGCCCGCGAGCTCTGGGCCGAGCTGGTTCAGGAAGGCCGTCGCTTGGAGTTATTCTCCGTGGACGTGGGCTCCGGGCTCACCCAAGCACCTCCACCAGCCACGGACGCAGGAGCCTAACCATGAATCAGGCCTCACCGGATTCGGTATCGCATACCTATATCGTGACGGTCACCGCGACCTACACCGCCCAGATGGAGCAGGTAGTCAGCTCGCTTGAATCCTCAGGACTGCGGGTAAATAAAGTGCTCAATACTTTGGGCCAGGTGATCGGGCACGGCAATGAACAGTTGCGCGGCCAGCTCGAACAAATTGAAGGAGTGCAGTCGGTAGATGAGGATAAAGTTTATCGTCTGCCTTCCCCCAAAGACCCACTACAGTAGGCATTGACCTCAGCATTTCCAGCATGACGCGCACCGGTGGTGCGCGTCGCTGAGTTGCGCTTCAGGGCAAGTCAAGGCCACCTTGCATCTGCATGAAAGTCCTAGACGTGGACGCGGATCGGTGCTGAACTAAGAGCTATGAGACAGTACAACATTGGCTATTTTGTCGGTTCGCTAGCCACGAAATCCATCAACCGTACGTTGTCCAAGGCCCTGATCAAATTGGCCCCGGAAAACCTGAGCTTCACCGAGATCCCGATTAAGGATCTACCGCTGTACAGCTACGACTACGACGAAGATTTCCCTGCCGTAGGTAAGGAACTCAAAAGCGCCATCGAAGCTTCAGACGGGCTGCTCTTCATTTCCCCAGAATACAATCGCTCCATTCCAGGCGCATTGAAAAATGCTATCGATTGGGCGTCACGTCCATGGGGTACAAATTCGTTCGCCGGTAAACCCAGCGGACTTGTCGGAGCCTCCATGGGAGCCATTGGCACCGCCGTCATGCAGTCCTCAATGCGTAGCGTGCTCAGTTTCTTGGATTCACCTCAGCTGAACTCCCCCGAGGTCTATCTAGCCTTTAATCAAGAGGACTTTGATGTTGAAGGCAATGTACTGAATAAATCCACCTCGGATTTTTTGAAGCACTATATGGGTGAGTATGCCGGGTTCGTAGCCCGCGTGCTTGATGCAAATGCCGAAGGACATATCGGGGATCTCAGTCCACAGCACGGATAAGTAGGTTCACCGCGAACCCATTGGTCAGTCTGCATCGGTAGTACGAGCAACGTGGATCCTTCTCTACCTGCTAGTCAAACCGTGCAGAGTCCAGCTTATCCAACGAACTCTTTTGAAAGATAGCGATCAGTGTTAGATCTGCTGAGCTTCAATCACGAGCTACTGGTGAAACGAGAAAATCCCAACATCACTCGCAAAAGTGATGCCGGGATTTTAATCTGTGGAGGTAAGGGGATTCGAACCCCTGACCTTCTGCATGCCATGCAGACGCGCTACCAACTGCGCCATACCCCCAGATGAAGGTTTGATTCCCGCGATCTTTTGGACCGGTGAACCGAGATATAACTCTACCGGAGCTTGTTGAAGAATTCCAAATCGGATCATAGAGAGGCCAGTCATAGCAACTCTTCCCATAGCTGGTTCCCGGTGGAAGAATGTGCATGGTGGACTTATCGGTCCAACAAACTTCGGCGAAAGGCATTGCCCCAATGACTACTGCTATGACTCCTTACTTGGTATTTGGTGGTGTCGCCCGAGAAGCGATGGAGCATTACCATTCGATTTTTGGTGGCGAATATTCCGCCATGACCTTTCAAGAAGGCATGAATGACGGCAACCCTGCCACCGCCGACCTAATCATGCATTCTTCATTATTCGTCGATCGTGGATTGCACCTGATGGGCTCCGACGCCCCCATTGAAATGAACGTGACCGGCAACGGCACCATCGCACTCAGCAGTGATGCCACCGACCCTGCCGACGAATCAAAACTCACCGGATGGTGGGAGAAGCTCTCGGTTGATTCGCGTATTGATGAACCACTGGCCAAGGCTCCGTGGGGAGATTCCTTTGGGATGCTCACCGACAAGTTTGGAGTGCGCTGGATGTTCAACATCAGTGCGGTGCGAAGCGAAGAAGGCTAACTAGCAGCTCAGGTAATGCGAGGGGCGAGGATCATTTGATCCTCGCCCCTCGCATTACTTGCTGCAAAGACTATTTTTCTGCCGGTCCGTCGATTCGTTCCAGCACCGCGTCAGCACCGATAACTAGGCCGATTTTTTGTGCTCGACGCTGGGTAATCCACGCGATGAGCAATCCAAGTGCTGCCAGAATCGCGCCCACTATGGACGGTGCACGATAGCTGAAGCCTGCGGTAATCACTATGGCACCTAAGGCAGCGCCCAAGGCGTTGGCCACGTTCAATGCTGAGTGGTTCAGCGAAGCCGCCAACGACTGCGCGTGCGGGGCAGAGTCCATCAATAGCGTCTGCAAGCTCGGAATGAGCAATGATCCGACGGCTCCGAGGACAAACACCATGATTAAGGTCGGGATTACCCACGAGGCAACCGCGGCGAAAGTCAGCATACTGAAAACCATCAACACGCTGGCAAGCTTGATCGCGCCGAAGATGGACCAGTCGGCAAGCCGGCCTCCGATGAGTGAACCGACCACCATGCCTACACCGTAGAGTCCCAAGGCCAGCGGCACGAGGGCGATATCCAGCCCGGTTTCGTCGGTAAGTGTGGGCGAGATATATGAATAAACCGCGAAGAAACCGCCGAAGCCAACAATGCCTGTAGCCATGGCCAACCACACCTGCACGCTCTTGAGAGCTGAGAGTTCCCGGCGCATGCTGGCACCTTGGGTAGCTTTACGCATTGGCACAAAGAGGCTAATCAAGACAAAGGTCAGTACGCCCACCGCGGCGACCACGAGGAACATTGAGCGCCAACCGGTTGCCTGACCAAGCAGAGTCACCAAGGGAACACCGGCAACGTTCGCCACAGACAGGCCAAGCATGACCCAGGCAATGGCTCGGCCTCGCATACTTGCCGGGACAATGTTTCCAGCCAGCACACCGGCCAGACCGAAGTAAGCACCGTGAGGTAAGCCGGAGAGGAAACGAGTAAACAACATGGTGTTGTAGTCCGCAGCAAAGAACGAGGTAAGGTTTGCGACGGCGAAGAGCAGGATCAGAATTTGCACCGCTCGTTTTTTGGAGATTTTTGCAGCGAGGGCCGTCAGTAGCGGAGCGCCAACCACCACTCCGATGGCGTAGGTACTAATCACTAGGCCCATCTGTGAGTTGCTCACACCTAGATCGGTGGCACCTTCTTGCAGCAGACCCATCATGGCAAACTCGGTGACACCAATGCCAAAGCCACCCATGCCTAAGGCGATAATCGCGAAGAGCAGGGCTCTGCCTTCTAAATATCGTGGTGGCGTTAATTGATTCATGGTGCCTCTAACTTTGCTGCGAATGGATTTTTCACTTCGTACGACAACGTTGGCGCCAGTAACAATCGTAGTGACTTTCTCTCTAGCTTGCCCAACGCATAACTCGATATCAGTATTCCGCGGTCAATCCATGGCTCTGCCAGCAACGTGTGGCAATCTGGAATCCTCATGTCCAATGCAGCCCAACATCGTCTGACCGCCGGCCGGCTGGCCGGGAGGTTATTGATAGTTCTCTTGTCCCTAGCGCTCACGGTAGTGCTTGTAGCCCATCGAAGCTTTCCAGAGCGCGCTGGGCTTGGCCTGTTCCTCGACAATTTGACCCCGTGGCTCGGCTTTGGGATACCCGTGCTGCTACTTCTAGCCATGCTGGTGCGTGGCCGGATCACCTTCCTGATCTTGTTATTACCCGCCATCGCGTGGGCATGGATCTTTGGTGCAGCTTTCGTTCCCGCAAACCCGCCGGAGCCTGTGGATAAATTCACGGTGGCCACACAAAACGTGCATCAAGATGGAGCGGCTGCCTCCGCTGAAGGATTAGTGGCTGAGGGTGCAGATTTAATCAGCCTGCAAGAACTTGGTGAGGGACAAGCCGAACAGGTGGGACAGCTTCTAGCTGATTCTCACCCGCATCAGTTCTCGGTAGGAACCGTAGGCGTCTACAGCAAGTATCCAATCCTGGATCAGCAGCCTTTGGATCTTGGCTTGGGCTGGTCGCGAGCTGCGAAGTTGCGTATACAAACGGAAACTGAACAGGTGACCGTATATGCGGTTCATGCGGCGTCGGCACGCCCCTTGGACCATGAAGAGCGAGATACGATGCTCAGGAATTTGGGGCAAATCATGGCTCGCGACCGTAGCTCAAAAATCATTGCGCTCGGCGATTTTAATGCGACCAGCACCGACAGGCATTTCACTCCGATCTCTGACCAGCTCGAAGAAGTTCCACACGAGTCCTGGGGATTCGGCATGACCTGGCCAAATCGCCCGGTGCCCGTGCTAAAAATTGATCATGTAATGGTTCGTGGCCTTGATACGGGATCGGCTAGTACACTGTCGCTCGGCGATTCTGATCATCGAGCAGTGTTTGCCACCCTCGATTTGGCGTCGTCCTGACGACCTAGCTCATCCCCGTTTCGCGCAGGGTGATGTTGATTCGTCCGCCACCCAGTTTCCAGTGTGCAGGCCCGGTGCCCGGGTAAATCTTGGTCACCGCGTGAAAGGCCCAGCGGGCGGGACCTTCAAAAACAAAAAGATCTCCTGAAGCCAACCTCACATCCTGATAGGGCTTGGTCCGAGTTTCATTGTTTCCTAGACGGAAATTTGCACTGTCCCCAATAGACAGTGAAACGATAGGCGCATTGACCTTCTCCTGCGCGTCCTGATGCATTCCCATGGTTGAACCGGGCGGATAATAATTGATGATCGCCACATCTGGGTTGTATGCCTGTGCGTTAGGCGGATCTGTGGTGGTCTCGGCCACTGCGCGCCGCCCTAGTTCAACAAGCCAGTCTGGCATTGGCGGGACTGGCGCCCCGTTGAGGTCCTCGGCGGTACGGGTGTATTGATAGTTGCCCCAATGCCATCCAAGGCACACGGTTTTGACCTTCATAGGATGCCCGTTGACTAAGGTGGAATGCGGCGGCACTGGCCCTTGTCCCCAGCTAAGAAACTGCTCGGTGATCCAATCTTGTTGCTCGGCTGTGAGCCATCCGGGCACATGTACTGCGCCGGGCCTCAGGGTCTGCGGCTCGCGGCCGAAAGCACCGTCGTCAAAGAGGGACTGCATAGCTCCACTGTGCCGTGTTTTGGCTTCGGCAGGCAACTACTGGCGCAATCAGGGGTTACTCGCAGGCGGCGGTAAAGCGTTCTAGTACCAGATTCACTAGTTCCCTCGGCACCTGCTCATCTGCTGCCAGTAGCGGCCCGCTGACCAGCTCCGCGCCGCAACGCTCGATCAAGGATTGAAAATATCCGGGCGCCAGCAGGTAGCTGGCCACCACCACGCGGCGCTGCGGCGCAGCGTCCCGTGCCGTGGCAACGGCTTGTCCTAGTGCGGGTTCGGCCGCCGCAACGAAAGCTACACTCACCGGCACTCCTAAACGCTCGGCTAAAAGCGCCGCGGCTTGGTGGCAGTCCTGTGTACCTTGACCCAGGCGAGTCCCGGCCCCGGCGAGAATTACGGGTTCACCAGGTAACCAACCGGCCTGCACAAGTCGGTGCTCGATTACCTGAGCGAGCAACTTGTGCGGACCGAGAGCTGCGGCCACGCGAGTAGCCGGTCTAAGGACGGCCGCCTCGGTAAGGTCTTGGTCGACGTGTACCCCACGCGAGATTAGCAGCGGAACGAGAACCGATGACTGGTTTCCCTCCGGTAATCCGTGAAGCAGTGAGCCTACTCGGGGTTCTTGCACGTCAACAAACGCCTGATGTACTTGGACGTCGGCTACGCGGCGCACCTGCGCAACAAGGGCGCTGACGGCACGCTGGCCTGCCGGATCATTTGTGCCGTGTGAGACCGCGACCAAAGAACATTGCCGAGTTAATGTTGCACTTGCAGCGCTCATGCGGTTCTACCGGTATCGGCCATCTTTGGAGCCATGCTGCGTGTATGGCTTAGCGATAAGCCCCGACAGTCTATTTGTTCGTGGTTTTTGCATGGGTTCACAACTCGTCCCTTCGCTAGCTCCGGCCTGTGCGGTACGAGCCGATGTGCTCAGCCTACGAGGCATGTGTTTCAGTCAAAGGCTTCGATTGTTTCACCGGGGTAAAACGATTTTCACCCCTGCGGCAGTCCATCCAGTCCGCAAGAAAATTTCCAAAGTGGCCCGCCTTCACCCACGTCAACTTTATAAATGAATTATTCCAATGGAAACAATTGGGAAATTTCAGGGTAAACCCCGCCCTATAGTCTTTTTAACATCAAGCCACACCCACCCAAGTGGAGATGAATTCCCATGTCAAGCCATGCACCTGAAAAAATAGCGCATAAAACTAAGGTCCGCTTATCCACGCATCAATGGATAGAAGCAACACAGGGACAGATGATTTTACACGTCGGAACACCGTTATTCGCCCCGCTATCTAGCGCTGTAGGAAGCGCCGGATACGAGTTGGCAATCGAGCTACGACGATGAGCAATGAAAACTTTGACATCCAGGGGTGCACGATTCTGCTCGCCGGGGATCCTGTGGGCCTGGGCAAGGCCAACGCGCACTACTGCGCACGCGGAGCCCGCGTGCTTTGCGCTTCTAGCCCAGAGACCGGAATTTCGCAGCTGAACGCGTGCACCTTGCTCGTCATTTGCGACGCATCCCCCGAAAGATTCACCGCGTTACGGAAGGCTGCCCGGGAACGCGGACTACCGGTGATCACCCGTAGACCTGTCGCTGATACCGGCCAGATCACGCTGATCGGTGGCGGGCCCGGTGCACTAGACCTGCTGACCGTGCGCGCAGTGAATGCACTGGGCGACGCAGACCTAATCTTCGTTGATCGGCTGGGTCCCGCGGCCCGGGTGCAAGAGCTTGCTCCGCAAGCACTGCTCGTAGATGTAGGTAAACGCCCTGGCCACCACAAAGTTACCCAAGCCCAGATTGAACAGCAAATGCTTTCCGCGGCTCTCGCCGGATCAAATGTGGTCAGGCTCAAGGGTGGAGATCCTTTCGTTTTCGGCCGCGGCTTCGAAGAGCTCACAGCGGCGACCAAGGCAGGCGTCGCGGTGAGCGTCGTTCCGGGGCTCAGCTCCTGCATCACCGTTCCCGCTGCTGCCGGTATTCCCGTCACCGCGCGCGGGGTGAACACAGTGTTCTCCGTAATCTCGGCTCACGACCCGCTTCAAGAACAACAGTTTAAACACCTGACAGGGCTGGACGGCACCATTGTCATTCTGATGGGCATGGCCACCTTGGAGCACACTGCTTCCGGGTTCCAGCACCACGGCATGTCCCCAACGATGCCCTGCGCGATCATCGAGTCCGGCACCACCGGCGACCAACGTACCACCCATGCAACGCTTGGAACCTTGGCGCAGGTTTCGCGGGCCGAACGGTGCGCCAACCCGGCGGTGATCGTCATCGGCGAAGTAGCGGCGCTACCGCAACGCCTACTGGCCGAGGAACTTGCCGGATTGCGGGCCAACGCATGAGTCCGCAATTATCCCTGCCTCTGTCAGGATTTCGAATCGCAGTAACCAGCAACCGGCGATCCGAGGAGCTGGTCGAGGCGCTGGAACGCCGTGGAGCCGAAGTCACCCACGCACCCCTGCTGAAGCTTGCCCCGCTAGATGATGAGGCTGTGCTGGTGGAACAGACTAAGAAGTTGATCGAGTTACGCCCCGAAACCGTCATTATTTCCACGGCATACGGGCTGCGACGCTGGTTCGATTCTGCCGAGGCTGCCGGGCTCGGACATGAGCTTTGCCAATGTTTGAACTCGGCCAAGCTCTATGTGCGTGGGGCGAAGGCTCACGGTGCGGTCCGTGCTCTGGGCTTTCACGCCACCGCGGTAGCCAAGGACGGAACCACCGCCGGGTTGCTAGACCAACTGGCGAATGAAATTACCGGTCAGACCGTGGCAGTACAGCTACATGCAGACAGCGATCATGGGCTGCAGTTGGCGCTGCGTGAACTCGGCGCAGCACGAGTGCTCAAGGTGGAACCGTACCGGTGGCTCGATACCAGTTCAGAACAACACCTCTCCAACTTGGTCGAGGGTATTTGTGCCGCCCATTTTGACGCGATCACCTTCACTAGCGCACCGAGCGTGCACGCTTTACTCGCCGCCGCCCGCTCGCGCAATCGTACTGCGGCGCTGATTCGTTCGTTAAGTGAACGAGTCGTCGTTGCTACCGTTGGTCCGGTGACCGCTGCTCCCTTGGAAGCTGCCGGAGTGACCGGCACATTGGTTCCCGAGCGCCACCGTATGGGTGCGATGATCCTGCAGTTGGTCGGTCATCTCAGTGAATTAGGCACGTTGAGCACTTCGACGGTATTTGGCGACTGCGCCCTGCGTGGCCGCACGCTGAGCCTGAATGGTGAACGTTGCGAACTTTCCCCGGCACAGACCGAGATCCTGCGCCGGCTCATGGAAGCCAGCGGCTCGGTGGTAACCCGTGAAGAGCTTGTCTCGGTGTTGCCCTCCACATCTTCGAATCACGCGTTGGATATGACGCTGAGCCGCTTGCGGCGCACGCTACCGCACCCGGACCTGATCACTACCGTCATCAAACGTGGTTACCGGATAAACGTGTAACTAAGCGTTATAACAAGCAGTTGGCCCACTGACCGATAAGGGCATTTTTCGGTCAGCGGGCCGGCTGTCTTGTGTTTCGCTGCTTCCAGCGGATCAGCGCCATATTAGAAATGCATCGTAGCGCCGATGTCATTAGGACACCGCCGGCCACCGAGTACCGGAAGTTGATGCCAACCCAAACGTTGAGCCGCATTCGCGTTACTAGTTTTTGCAGTGCCTACTGCGATTGCCGCGTCGATTACAAGAATTGGCTTGGCGTAGCTCTTCAGGCGCCTGGCTTCGCCATCGATACGGTCTGTATCCCACCGCATTATTCTTATTTTCTGAGCCTCATTTTGTGATGGTTTGGGGCCATTGCGCCCCAATGCCCCTTTGGGTAACCGATTGTTCTCTCACCGGCAGTGCCATTGCGAGGTGCCCAGCCACACACCTTGGTTCGAGAGTCGATTGTGGCTATCTAAGTGATTATCCGTAGTATCGAGTCATGGCACAGATACAGGTGGTTGGCGAAGCTCTAGCCGATATCGTTGATGGCGTAGCACATCCAGGTGGTTCCCCGATGAATGTCGCGGTGGGGCTAGGCCGTTTGGGCCATGAGGTCACCTTGACTACCGACCTTGGCGATGATGAGCACGGAGCATTAATTTCAGCGCATCTAGCCGATTCCTCGGTAAAACTTGCGGCCGACACTTACTCTCAAGAGTCCACCAGTTACGCAACCGTCTCCGTAGACGGAGTGGGCGATGCGACCTACGAATTTAGTTTGTCCTGGGACCTGCCCCAGGGAGTGGCCTCCTCTGAGGCACAACTTTTACATACCGGGTCCATCGCTGGATGGCTGGCGCCAGGTTGCGAAAAAGTCCTCGAAGCTTTTGAAGCGTCACCGGCAGATCAGTTGCGCAGTTACGACCCCAATGTGCGCCCCCAGCTCATCCGCAAGCGTTCCACTGCGGTGAAGCAAATCGAAAAGATGATGAGTCTGTCCCATGTCGTCAAGCTCAGCGATGATGACGCCCTGTGGCTATATCCAGGATGGGATTGCCAGCGGATCCTTGACCATATTTTGGAACGTGGCGCGAAACTCGCGGTCATGACCTTCGGCGCGCGCGGCGCCACGGCCCGCGCGAAAAACACCGAGGTGATGGTTCATTCACGTCCGGTAAAGATTGTCGACACTATCGGTGCCGGTGATGCTTTTATGTCTGGGTTGCTTCACGGGCTGCTTAATAGCTCCTTGGCTCAGGCGCTGACCACCAAGGGTGCCGCTCTAGATCAGAGTGAATTGGAGTTCGCGTTGACTCAGGCGACTCGTTGCTCCGAGCTCACCGTGCTCACTTCTGGTGCTAACCCACCGCGACTTGAAGCACTCAACGATTCCCTGCAGGCACAGATTTCATAGTCCCATCCGTCAGTTGACGCTCAGTGTTGCTAGAGTTCCCTAGCAGGTATGCGTTTCGACTAAGGGGTAATCATGGGCAGCAAGGTACCGGCAGCTGAAAACACGCTGCGCGTCTTGCGTTTACTGGCAAGCAGGAAATCGCCGACCCCCGCAGCAATGATCGCTAAACTGCTGGAGTTACCGCGCTCGAGTGTCTACCAGTTACTCAATGTCATGCTCGAACAGGGCTTTATCGCCCACTACCCCGAGGAGAAAGCCTACGGGCTGGGGGTTTCCTCATTTGAACTTTCCAGCGCCTACACGCGTCAGGAACCCTTAGCGCGCTTCGGCGCTCCTTTGATTGCGCAGCTGGTCGACAAGGTGGGCGAAAGCGCCCATCTTGCGGTCCTACACGGCGCGGATGTGCTTTACATTGTGGAGGAACGAGCCAAGGGACGGCCCTCATTGGTGACCGAAGTCGGGGTGCGTTTACCTTCGCATTTGACCGCCTCGGGGCGGGCCATTCTTGCTGCACTCCCAAAATCTCAGGTGCGTGCGTTGTATCCGGGGTCCGCAAGTTTCAGTAGCCGGGCTCAAGACAGCGGGATAAATTCTTATCAGCAGTTGCGCCGCGAATTAGACCAGACCGCCACACGTGGTTTCGCGGTAGAGCGTGAAGATGTGACCGCAGATTTCCATTCGCTCGCGGTTGAAATTTTAGATGCTAATGGTTGGCCGGTTGCAGCGGTTGCCGTCACCTTCCTTGGGGACCGAGTTCCGGAAGATCAATGGGATCCGCTACTAGAACAAATACGTAATACCGCCGCGCAGCTGACCTCGCGGATTCAAGGTCGGCGCAACAGCCCCGCACCCGCAGTCTGAAATTCCGGACAGCACCGTGAAAACCCCCGTGTGCTAGATGCGCCCTATGGCCAATGATGGAAGCAGTTAGTTACTTCACCTACCGCTAAAGGAGTCCATCGTGAGCCATGAACCACGAGTCGTCCGCGCCCCCCGTGGCACAAAGCTCAACGCCAAATCTTGGGCTACCGAAGCACCGCTACGGATGCTGATGAACAACCTCGACCCAGAGGTTGCCGAACGCCCGGAAGATCTAGTCGTTTACGGTGGCACCGGCAAAGCAGCACGCTCTTGGGAGGCCTTTGACGCCATCGTTGAGACGCTGAAGGATCTGGAAGAAAACGAAACCTTACTCATCCAGTCCGGTAAGCCAGTGGGCGTATTCCGTACCAACAAGTGGGCACCGCGCGTATTGATCGCTAACTCAAACTTGGTTGGAGACTGGGCGAACTGGGAGCACTTCCGCAAACTCGAGGACGAAGGCCTGATGATGTACGGACAGATGACTGCAGGCTCCTGGATTTACATTGGCACCCAAGGAATCTTGCAGGGCACCTATGAAACCTTTGCCGCCATCGGACGCAAACGCTACAACGGCACATTGGCAAACACTCTGACATTGACCGGTGGTTGTGGTGGCATGGGTGGCGCTCAACCGCTGGCGGTCACGCTGAATAACGGCGCCTGCCTGATCGTTGACGTCGATGAAACTCGGCTCCGTCGGCGCGTATCCAAGCGCTACCTCGACGAGGTAGAACTAGACCTAGACAAGGCGCTGGCCAAGGTCGGTGCAGCGAAGGCTGAGGGCCGCGGACATTCGGTTGGGTACGTCGGCAACGCCGCCGAGGTCTTCCCCGAGCTGTTGCGACGCCACAAGGCCGGCGAAGTGGCTTTCGATATCGTCACCGACCAGACCAGCGCACACGATCCGCTGAGCTACCTTCCGGTGGAATACACCTTGGAGCAATGGTCCGAAGCTGCGGCCAACGACGCCGCTGATTTCACCCACAAGGCACAGGCTGCGATGGCCAAACATGTTCAGGCAATGGTTGAATTTCAGGATCTCGGCGTTGAGGTATTTGATTACGGAAACTCGATCCGCGACGAAGCCCGAAAGGGCGGCTACGATCGGGCGTTTGAATTCCCAGGCTTCGTTCCTGCATACATTCGACCACTATTCTGTGAGGGACTTGGCCCATTCCGTTGGGTAGCGTTATCCGGTGATCCAGAAGATATCCGCGTTACCGATCAAGCATTGAAAGAACTGTTCCCAGAAAACGAACACCTGCACCGTTGGTTGGATGCCGCCGCGGAACGCGTGGAGTTTGAAGGACTACCAGCACGTATCTGCTGGTTGGGCTACGGCGAACGTGCCAAGGCAGGCTTGCTCTTCAATCAGTTAGTCGCCGAGGGCAAGGTCTCCGCACCAATCGTCATCGGCCGTGATCACCTGGATTCCGGTTCCGTTGCCTCTCCTTACCGTGAGACCGAGGCCATGGCTGACGGCTCCGATGCGGTAGCCGATTGGCCACTACTGAACGCACTCACGGCAACGAGCTCGGGCGCTTCTTGGGTTTCCATCCACCATGGTGGCGGTGTGGGCATGGGCCGCTCCATCCATGCAGGTCAGGTCTCCTTGGCTGATGGTAGCGAGATGGCTGCCGCCAAACTAGAAGCACTGCTAACCAATGATCCAGGTATGGGCGTCATCCGCCACGTTGATGCCGGGTACGACCGCGCAATCGAGGTCGCTGCGGAACGTGGTGTGCGAATCCCGATGCAGGGCAAGTAGCGAGAACCGGTCAACAGGCGCGGGCCGTGGAAGTTTAGCAGTAGCACTGCAGGCTTTTACGGCCCGCGTTTTGTACGTGTGAGAAAGCACCGGCCAAGTCAGGATCTCGTATCCGAGTAACTGCCTTCGAGTAGTTTGGGAATTTTGGCTGGCTCACCTAGGTCCATCAGGTTGTTGGCAACCTAGGGAAACGCGCGGACTTGGACGTCAGCGCTGAATCCTTGAAGCTACAGAATAGTTCTTTACGCTACCTACGCCGAGCTCGTCATAGCAGTGACCCGCCACTTCGTTAATTGAAGCGACGGGTCATTGGAGTACAACTAGATAATCTGAACCTTGGCATGTGAACTGGCCAGATGGGGTGCGCTAACTCCGCTTAGGAACCAGCATTGGTGCCACCATTAAAATGATCTAGTCGGCTGGGTCCTGCAATCATTCGGAATACACCCCAGCACATGAGCATTGTTCCCCAGGCAACGATGATCCATAAAGGATTCATACTAGGGGCCACTCCCATAGGCACCCAAAATATGGCTACCGAGAACATGATCGCGAACAGGGCCCCACCTGCGGCTAATCCCAAGCCTAAGTGGGTATTGAGTTGAGACGCTCCGTGAATCGTTGGCATGGCGTCACTCCATTTCTGCCCGGGAATCCCGGGATAGAATCGGCTTTCTTCCATTGAACTGACGGCAATGAAACTTGTCCGCCAGTAAAGCGAAGTGGACTGTTGTCTATTCGCCTGTGCTTTTGCGTGATTCCATATTCTGGTCCCTTCCAGAAGACTTTTCGCCCAGTAGCCGGCTAGAGCAACAATGCTCTCGCCTATAGCCACTACTTCTCACCATACGCCGGAATTACACTCATGGCGCAGCTTCATACCAAACATTCAGGGGACGGGAAATAACCTCTGCGACCGGTTGCTCTCAGCCACCGGCGCTATCTAATTTGCCGCGCAGATTCCTACAAGCTCGCGGGCTGATTAGGAACGTGCCAACAGGAAATGATGTGACCAGTGTAGGAGCCTGCAAGCAGACTCCTACACTGAAGACC
The DNA here is from genome assembly GCF_014644555.1 of Glutamicibacter ardleyensis. Lineage (GTDB taxonomy): Bacteria > Actinomycetota > Actinomycetes > Actinomycetales > Micrococcaceae > Glutamicibacter > Glutamicibacter bergerei. The sequence continues at coordinate 241,847 of NZ_BMKX01000001.1, forward strand.
TATAGTCGCTTTGCGGCTACACTGGCCAACGCTTCGGAAGTGAAGACCTGGTATCCGAAGTCACCGTGGTATCCGTGAATCTCGCGAGTATCCAGAACATCCATGTAGTCAAGAATTTCAGTTGAGACTACCTGACCCGGAACCAGCACGGGGAAGCCTGGCGGGTATGGTGTCACGAAGGCAGCAGAAACTATTTGTTCCCCACTTTGAATTCGTTGACGGATCTCAGGTGAAAACATGAAGTGCGTGGCCGGGTCTTGGTACGTCAGGTAGTAGGCCGAACGCATATCACCACTTCCACCGCCGCCACTAAATTCGTCGGCGAAATAGCTGAAGTCAGGCATCGGCACTTCAGTTGCAGGAACCTTCTTGCCGTCACCCATGGCACGCCCATCGAGGCGGCGCTCGTGCTCCAGCTCCTCGGCGATCTTCACTAACACTTCAATCAAGTGCGCAACTGCCGAACGATTGGTACCAATGTTTGTCATCAGTAGCACCGAGGTACGGCTGGTCTTATTCACCTGAATTGAGTGACCATCCATCAGGTAGGTGTGCTTAAAGGTGTCTCCGTCGACTCCAGTGCGACTGATGTCTAAGGTCAGTCGTGACGGGTCGACAACAAACTCGTCTTCGGCCCATGACCGGTCCCAAACTTCCAGCCCGTCGCGTACCGGACTAGCGGTATCACTGCACCGATATTCACCAGGGATTAGCTCTTGAGTATCAAGCACACGGAAGTATTTGCGCAATAGTTTATTGCGTGTCATCGCTCGGACGATTGACTGCGCCAAATCGACCTGTCGCTGCACCAGCGCGTAACCCTCAAGTTCTGCCTGACGTCTTCCAATATCCAAAGACGCGAGGATCTGATAGTTCGGGGACGTAGAGGTGTGAGTCATATAGGCTTCGCGGAACGTATTTCGGTTACGCTCGGCAAAATCCTGATCATGAATATGAATCATCGACCCCTGGCGCAATGAGGTCAGGGTCTTATGCGTCGACTGCGTCGAATAAACTCGCAACCGAGTTTTTGCAGGGTCAGCCAGCAGGCGCGTTTTTATCCAAGCATCGTCATTGGACGGATCATCCAGGGTTCCGGGTTCGGGCAATGCTGCCTGTTGAGCGGCAAAACGCTCGCGGTAGTCTTTGGTCTCGAATGTGGTTCGGATTCGCTCGGCCGCGGCCATACCTGTGCGCTGACGATAAATCGGATGGAAACCAGCAAAAGCGAACCATGCCTCGTCCCAAAGGAAAACTAAGTCAGGCTTGATTGCCAAGCACTCTTCCATGACACGACGTGGATCATAAATAATTCCGTCAAAGGTGCAGTTAGTCAGCGTCAACATTTTGACCTTGTGCAACAAACCTTCACGACGCAGCTGCAGCAGGCGACCCTTGATCTCCTCCAGAGATACTGCCCCATACATCGAGTATTCGTTCAGCGGGTAGGCCTCTAGATAACTGACATTTGCCCCGGCCAGCACCAGCGAATAGTGGTGCGACTTATGGCAGTTTCGGTCAACAAGCACAATATCGCCTGGAGCCAGAATTGACTGGTGGACGATCTTGTTTGCGGTAGAGGTGCCGTTCGTAACGAAATAGGTCCGGTGGCTGTTGAACGCGCGAGCCGCTAGTTCATGAGCTTCCTTGATGGAGCTCTGCGGATCAAGTAGCGAATCTAGACCACCAGAGGTGGCCGAGGTTTCAGCCAGCAAAAGGTTTTTCCCGTAAAAATCTACGAGGTCGCGTGCCCACGGGGAATTTTGCACTGAGCCCGCACGCGAAATCGGCATCGCGTGGAATACTCCGCCTGGACGTTTGGCATAAGCCTGCAAGGCGTGGAAGAAAGGAGTGTTGTACCGTTCCAAAACTTCGGCGATCAATGACAGGTGTAGATCCATGCCATCGTTGCGGGAGAAGATGCGCTTGAAGCGTCCGGTAATCTCGTGCGCAATAGATTCCAGCGCGACCCCGGCGATGAGGTACACGGGGATCTCAGGACGGAGCAGATCTATGATCGCTTCCAGATCCAAAATCCGGTCGATTTGTCGCATCGTTTTGAAACGTCCGGCGGTATGCCGGGAGACGTACTTGCCTAATGTGGCGCTCAAGCGCCGGCGAGTTTCCAATTCAAAGCGGGCGGTGAGCACGACCGCTTGAATTGTCGGATTAATGACGATCGCAGTCAGCGCATCTTCGACGCTAGGGACTACGACAAAACTGTAGACGAAGGAATCGGTTCGTTGGCGTTGTTCCAGCATCTCTGCTTTGAACCGTTCAATCTCGTCCGCCGGCCCATTGTCTACGAGCAGTATTTCAACCTTGGGGGTAATTTTCCGCTGACTGCCGCGGGTCTCATTACCGCGTAACTCGTCGCTCTGCGCGGCGGCTTCGCTTTCCTCGGCGTCAATATCGTGGCCTTCGCCATCAATGTATTGCGTCTGGGTGCGGAAAGACTGATTTGCCTGGTACACCTTGCTCAAGGCATCACGAAAGTGGCCTTCGTTCATCAGGGTTTCAACTTCGTTAAAGTAATCGATTCCCGGTGAGGCCCAGTATGGTTCGATAGCCGAAAGTAGGCTCAGTAGTTGCCTTGCGTCGTGCTCGTGCTGCTCCCCGGCAACCTTGTCGTCGAGGCCTCGAATGATCTCACCCAGGACATATCCGAGGTGCTCCCAAGCATCTTTGCGCTTTCGCCAAGCGCTTTCTGGTGTCGCTGTTACTTGTTTTTTCATTGTGGTCAACCTTGCGCTCACGGTTGCCGGTCCTTCGCTCGTTCTTCAATGTTTTGATAACCGATGTGTTGTCAAAACCGTGCCACGTCGTTGTGGCTTGGTCTCCAGAGCCTACGTCAGTCTCCACAGAATTCTGGTATTCGTGAAGACAATTTACCAATTTCACGTAACGATGGGAAGCAAGTTCATTGATACAAAGAAATATACGAGATGCGACATTTAATTAGTGACTTTCCGATGAATTCTTCCGAAATATACAAAACTAACTAACCACTTCACGCGCTGTCCGAAATAACAGACAGATTAGGGTGAAGCAAACGAAATACACGCTGATTCTGGCGAAGAATGGACGTTAGAGACAGCTTCACTTACGAACGGAACACCTTTCATGAATACCTCACCTACGTCGGTAACTCTTCATCTGACCAATACGACGGCACAGGACGTCCTACGCGTTGCTCGCCATGATATTCAGGTTGATATCTCAGCTGAAGTGAGCGAGAAATTAGCCGAAGTCCGCACACATATTGATGCGCTGGCAGCTTCTGAAACTCCGGTTTATGGTATTTCCACTGGTTTTGGTGCTTTAGCTACACGTCATATCGCTCCGGCAGACCGCGCCAAGTTACAACGTTCGCTGATCCGCTCGCATGCTGCTGGCATGGGCACCCCCGTAGAACGCGAAGTTGTCCGCGCACTAATGTTCCTCCGCGCGAAGACGCTGGCCAGTGGACGCACCGGGGTCCGCCCGGTCGTGCTCGAAACCATGGTCGCCTTGTTAAACGCGGGGATCACACCCGTCGTGCGCGAATATGGTTCGCTTGGCTGCTCCGGTGACCTCGCACCACTTTCGCATTGCGCGTTAGTTCTGATGGGAGAGGGCGAAGCTACGGACAAGCACGGAGTAAACCGCCCAGTTCCCGAGCTACTTGCAGAGGCTGGAATCACCCCCTTAGAGCTGGCGGAAAAGGAGGGTCTTGCGCTGGTTAACGGAACCGATGGCATGCTGGGCATGCTCTTGATGGCGTTGGCTGACCTTGATGATCTAGCCGATATTGCTGATGTTAGTGCAGCCATGAGCGTCGAAGCCCAATTCGGTACGGATCAAGTATTCCGCCCTGAACTTCATGAACCACTGCGTCCGCATCCAGGCCAGGCGCTCAGCGCGGCCAACATGTTCGGCGCGCTTCAGGGTTCACAGGTTGTGGCTTCGCACCGCGAAGGTGATGGCCGAGTCCAGGATGCGTATTCATTACGTTGTTCCCCGCAGGTCACCGGCGCTGTGCGAGACACCATCACCCATGCGCGGATGGTGGCGACCCGCGAGCTAGCTGCTGCAATCGACAACCCCGTAGTACTTCCTTCCGGGGAGGTCTCTTCCAACGGAAACTTCCACGGGGCACCGGTCGCCTACGTCTTGGATTTCTTGGCAATTGCCGTGGCAGACCTTGGCTCTATTGCCGAACGACGCACCGACCGCATGCTTGACCCAGCACGTTCACGAGATCTTCCTGCCTTCCTTGCCGATGATCCTGGAGTGGACTCCGGAATGATGATCGCGCAGTACACACAGGCCGGCCTAGTGGCAGAAAATAAGCGTCTGGCTGTACCTGCCAGCGTTGATTCCATTCCCTCCTCGGCAATGCAGGAAGATCATGTGTCCCTCGGGTGGCATGCAGCACGCAAGCTACGCACCGCGGTGGATAACCTGCGCCGCGTATTGACTATCGAATTAGTCGTTGCTTCCCGCGCCTTAGACCTGCGAAAGCCACTCACTCCGGCACCGATCACAGGTGCCGTCCACGAGGTAATCCGCAGCAAAGTAGCCGGCCCTGGCGAGGACCGTTTCCTCTCCGCTGAGCTGGAGGCAGCCTACGAACTGCTGGCCGACGGGACCGTAATTTCGGCGTTACATCACGCGCAGGGCAAGTAGTTCACAGAAGGTTTGCCGTGCTAAGTAGTATGCTGGCACGGCAAACCTTCTTGAAGATTGGGAACTCGTTCCATGCAACGCACCATGTTTAAGTCCAAAATCCACCGCGCAACCGTCACCCAGGCCGACTTGCACTACGTTGGCTCCATTACGATCGATTCAGATCTGTTGGCAGCCTCCGACATCTTGCCAGGTGAGCTTGTCAGCATTGTGGACGTTACCAATGGTGCACGGTTGGAAACCTACACCATTGCTGGTGAGCCTGGCAGCGGTGTCATCGGCATCAACGGCGCGGCCGCGCACCTGGTGCACCCCGGAGATTTGGTGATCATCATCAGTTACGCGCAGATGCAAGACGCTGAAGCCCGGGACTACGTGCCAAGCGTGGTCCATGTTGATGAAGAAAATAGAATGATCCATCTCGGTGATGATCCCGCCGAAGCTGTCGCCGCGGGAGTCCATACCCCGCCCTTCGCACAGCTTCGTAATAGCTAATTATTTTGTTCTCCGGCCAGCCGACGCGCAAGAAATTCCGCGGTTCGGCTGGCCGGATTTTTCGCGACCTGCTGCGGGGTTCCCGTAGCGACAATTTGGCCGCCACCATCTCCGCCGGCTGGACCCAAATCGATCACCCAGTCGCTGGCTGCCACCACATCCATATGATGTTCCACCACTATCACCGTATTTCCTTGATCTACGAGTTGGTGTAGCTGAGCGACCAATAGCTGAACATCTGCTGGGTGCAGTCCGGTGGTTGGCTCGTCGAGCAGATACAGCGTGTGGCCACGTCGTTGGCGTTGTAACTCGGTAGCCAGTTTGATGCGCTGCGCCTCGCCACCGGACATCTCTGTAGCTGGCTGTCCAAGTTTCAGATATCCCAACCCAACCTCACGCAGGGTCGCTAGTGCCCGGGCCGCAGCCGGTATTTCAGCTAAGAATTCTTCTGCTTGAGTCACGCTCAATTCAAGAATTTCAGCAATGTTCTTTCCTTGATACTCCACTTCCAAGGTCTGTTCGTTGTAACGAGTACCGTGGCACCGCGGACAAGGGCCGTAGGTTCCGGGCAAGAAAAGTAGTTCAATTTCCAGGAATCCTTCGCCCAAACAATTCTCGCAGCGTCCGCCGGTTACGTTGAAGGAGAAGCGTCCGGCACCGTAGCCACGCTTGTGAGCTAAGGGTTGCTCTGCAAAGGTCTTTCGAACCGCGTCGAAGAGTCCGGTATAGGTGGCCACATTTGAGCGCGGCGTACGTCCGATAGGTTTCTGGTCCATCAGCACCACACGGTTAATCTGGTCGGCACCATGCACTTGGCTAATTACCGCTCGCACCATCGAGTCTTCGGATTCCTCGGCCTCCCCCAGCGATTTCCCACCTGCGGCTTGGGCCAGTGCAACCGAAACAAGACTCGATTTTCCAGACCCAGAAACTCCTGTCACCGAGCTAAAGACTCCCAAGGGGAACTTCGCATCCACATTTTTCAGGTTATGTAGCTTGACTCCATGCAGTTCCACCCAATCACTGGCGGTTCGTAGTTTCCGCGTTGGGGCAGGTTTAGGGGTCAGGAACTGACGCGTCACCGAGCTTTCTACCTGCGCAAGGCCGGAGACTTCTCCACTATAAAGTACCTGTCCTCCCCCACTACCTGCGCCGGGACCCACATCCACAATCCATTCGGCACGGGTCACCACATCCATATTGTGTTCCACAACAAAGACGGTGTTCCCTTCGGCCTTTAGCGCATCAAGCACCTCGATCAGTGGTTGCACGTCTGCCGGATGCAGCCCGGCAGAGGGTTCGTCGAGCACGTAAATTACACCGAACAGGCCGGCGCGTAGTTGCGTGGCGATGCGAAGTCTTTGCATCTCCCCCGGCGATAGCGTTGGGGTGTTGCGGTCAAGGCTCAGATAACCTAGGCCAAGTTCCAGAAGCACCTGAATTCTGGCCAAAAGGTCGGTGCTAATTGTGCTGATGACATCGGCTTGCGCTTGGCCTTCGGAGTCTATGGCAAAGGGGCGCAACAACTGGGCTAAGGATTGCAATGAACGTGAGTTGAACTCGGCAATGTTCAAACCCGCAAAAAGTACCTTTAATGAGTCATTGCGAAATCCCGTTCCGCTGCACTGAACGCAGTCCTGTGAAATCATAAAGGCCAATGCTTTGGTTCGCAGGTTTTCGCTCTTGGAGGTGGCCACGGTATGGCGCACGTAGCGTTCGGCACTCCAAAAACGCCCCTTGTAGGGCTTGGCTACGCGGTCCCGCTCGGGTGTCACCTCAACCACCGGCTGTTCCTCGGTGAACAGTAACCAATCGCGAGTTTTCTTGCTGAGGTTCTCAAATGGCACATCGATGTCGTAGCCAAGATGCGTAGTGATGTCACGTAGATTTTTGCCTTGCCAGGCTCCTGGCCATGCGGCAATCGCGCCCTCGCGGATGCTCAAGGTCGGGTCAGGAACTAGCGAACGTTCGCTGACCGAATGCACTGTGCCAACACCGTGGCATTCGGGGCAAGCACCTACCGCCGTGTTCCGGGAGAATGAGTCCGATTCAAGTCTGCTGGCCCCGTCGGGATAGGTTCCGGCGCGAGAGAACAACATTCGCACCGAGTTAGATAGCGTGGTTAATGTACCCACGCTGGAGCGTGAACTAGCGGAACCTCGGCGTTGCTGTAAGGCCACGGCCGGCGGAAGCCCGGAAATAAACTCAACCTTTGGGCTGTGCCCCTGAGCGATCAGACGTCGTGCATAGGGTGCGACCGATTCGAGAAAACGCCTCTGGGATTCGGCAAAGATGGTGCCGAAAGCGAGCGAAGACTTGCCTGAACCCGAGACCCCGGTGAAAGCAACAATGGCATCGCGCGGGATGCGCACCTCAACATTGTCTAGATTGTTTTCGTTCGCCCCACGTACGTGAATAAATCCGTCGTGCTTTGCCGTGTTCAAGTGCTGTGCAATGCTCTCCATCTTTCCCACAGTACGCGCCGTGGGCGCTGCGGCTCAATTTCAACGACGCCGCTCAGGTATTCCCATGGTTTCGGCAACGCATAATTGATGGCACAAGTCCGCTCAGTCCTCATCCTAGCAATCTTCGTCCGGGCAGCCTTGCCATGTTTTAGAAAAGTATCCAACGATGTCCAGTCCGATGCCCAGCGGGTAGCTGTCAGCTACCGACTCGTGAACGCGCTGTGCGGATTCATTCAGCACCAAATGGAAAAACCGGCACACCGATTCGTAGTTCCACACTTCCATGGTCAGTTCTACAAGTTCGTGATGCGAGATTGAGTCTTGTGCCTTGATCCCGAGTTCTTCGGCAAATCCCGTCACGATGTCTAAGGTCAGCGGATGGTCCTTGCCGCAATCACACCACGACAATCCCTTGTCCGGCATAGTCCAAACATCGGGTTTGATATGTGGTTCCAGATTCATGTTCATAAATTTCGCCTAGCTACTTCCTCTTGGGATGTCTCAAGATATACAGAGCCACCGACATTTTGGATAGAGATTCGTGATGCTCTTGGCAGTCGTCAGGGACATTGGCATAGTTAGTGTTCCAGAACCGTTGACTCCGGCAGCGGAGATAGTCGAGGAGAACCATGATCAACAAGCGTTCCCACCCCGATACCAGTGACGGTGCCCCACACCGGCAATGGAACGAGCTACTGCAAGAAATGCGTGTGATGCAGACCGGTGTGCAGATTCTCGCTGCATTCCTGGTGGTACTGCCTTTTCAAGCGCGATTTGAAATGCTCAGCCACAACGACGAGATTGTCTACATCATCTTGCTGGTGGCTGCGACCCTACTCATCTTGTTACTGATTACTCCGGTAGCCGTGCACCGTTATTTCTTTGGACAACGCCTCAAAGAGCAAACAGTGGCCTTGGGTCATATCGTGTTGAAGATTGTAGGACTAGGTGTGGGACTGCTGGTCTCGGGCTGTGTTTGGTTCGTCCTACAGGTGCTTTTTGGTTGGCAAACGAGTGCTTGGATTGGTGGTCCGTTAATCGTGGTGACACTATTCTTGTTGCTGGCGTTGCCACGAATCCTGATTCCTAACCATGCGAAGGATCGAGAGCAGCAGACTGCTGACGACTAACTCATCCGGTCAACATGGCGCAGCATCAATCTCATCGGCGCCTGTCTGAGAAACTTGGGCAGGACGCGGGTAGCTACGCGAACGAACGAGACGGTTCGCCGGTTACGCTTGCGCACCTTTTCGGTAACTACGTATCCGAATTCTTCGCGCACCTTCGGTGGGAGCTGAGCTATGGTCACTTCACGCATGAGCGGCAATCCCGCACGGATCCACCATGGGGCGTTAGTTCCAGCAAAGAGTTCCTCAGCCAGCGCACGAATCTGCTCGCTCACGACAAGGTTCTCCAGCGTGCGGTCGAAGTAGTTGTCAAAGGCGCGCAGATTCTCCGGCCAGAAATGCTCCGGCATCTGTAACGCATCCCCTAGCCGGGCGTACTGCCGATAGAGATCTTCCTCGTCCTGTGGCCCAGCATTGGGAAGAACTTGCCCGGCAATCATCCGTGCGGAGTCATAAAGCGTCGCCGCAACCCATAACTGCAACTTAGGGTCCAGTGCCGAGTAAGCCGGGGCTCCTTGCTCCACATCTCGACTGCCTCGTACCGATGCGTGGGCGGAGTCGACGTAGTCAACAATGGTTCGTTGTTGTTCTTCGGTGCCATTGCTCAAGGCATAAATGTAGCCGAGCGTATGAACCAGACGACTGAGCGGATTCATGGCAAAGTCCGAATGGTTGGCAATAGCCAAGCCAATCTGCGGGTGCGCAAGCTGTAATAGAATGGCACGCCCGGCACCGAGCAATAGTCCCGCCTCGGGCGCGATACGTGAAAACAGTTCCCTGTCCTGGGCTCCGCGCTCGTCTTGTTCCATATTCACCATTCTAAGAGCCAGCGGCCTTGAACTGGTTGCCCATCCCAGGATCATGGGCAGGACTGAAGTGTGCTGCTCATGTTCTGAGAATGATCATCGTTGCAGCCCTTCGCGCACGGTGTTACCTTCCCAAATGCTCCTTCTGGCAAGCAAAAAGCCGGCACCGACGCACTGTCGATACCGGCTTGGGCTTGGTCTTAGAAAGCTACCCCGCAGTGCAGGATCACGTTGGCGAAGGGAGTTGACTCCCCGGTGCGCACGATAACCTTCGCGTTGGGCAATTCGGCTTTGAGCTGTTCATGGGTGATGAATTGTGGCTCAAGTCCGTAGGACGCACATAGCTGCAGGACCGTCCCCTCTTTGGCTTCGCTAGCCAGCGTGCTGGCCTCGATCACCAAATTGCGGCTGAGTACATCCAGTACCTGCTCAAAACTGAGCAGTCCTTGAACCAGTGCTAAATCGATGACTGTGGGACCTGCAGGAAGTGGTAAACCGCAATCGGCGATAACCACCGTGTCGGTGTGCCCCAGCTTGGCCAATGCGCCAAGTAGTGGGGCGTTGAGAATTTCGGATTTCAGCACGAATGCTTCCTTAGGTCTTGCTTGAAAAGTTCTGTCTTAGAGTGCATCTAGTGAACGCGGGTAGGACGCTTGAGCGCCATGTGCCTGTACGGTCAGCGCCGCGAACTTTCCAGCGAAATCTGCTGCTTGTGCCAGAGTGTCACCGTGAGCCAGCCGGGCTGCGACCGCACCGGTAAATGCGTCGCCTGCACCGGTGGTGTCCAATGCCTTGACCTTCACCGCTGAAAGCTGCTGCATTTCAGTGCCCTGTTCAACCACCAAACAGCCGTTGGCACCCAAGGTGATCACCAACGAGGCTAGACCATGGGCCATGAGCTTCTCGGCAATCACCGGCTCGGCTTCGGTCGACATAGTTTCGCTGCCATCGAGCTGTTGCAAGATGAGCGCCGCTTCGTGTTCGTTGACCACCAGCGGGTTGGCTTTGAGCAGGTAATCGCGGTCCAGTTCGATCACCGGTGCCAGGTTGAGCACCACCTTATCGGTGGCCAGATCCATGGCGGTCTTGATGCCCGAGGCAGGGATTTCACCTTGCAGCACCACAATGCCGTGCAGTGTACCGGCGGCGTTGACTACCTCAGCGGTGACCGTGGAGTTAGCCCCGGACACCACGGCGATGGAGTTTTCCGCGCCGGAATCCACCTGGATGATCGCTACGCCGGTAGGTTGGCGCGAAGTTGAGACGCGATCCAGCTTCACGCCTGCTTCTTCAAGCTGGCCTAGCGCGATCTTCGCGTGCGAATCTTCGCCTACTGCACCGATAAATTCGGTGCGGGCTCCTGCTAATTGCGCGGCCAGGGCCTGATTTGCCCCTTTGCCGCCGGGCGAAAGCTGGTAGGAATCGGCCAACACGGTTTCACCCGGGCCAGGCAGGCGGTTCATCAACGCGGTGATGTCCACATTGCTCGAACCAACGATAGTGACTTGGATGTTGTCCGTCATGATTATTCCTTAGCTTGATATAGCTCAGTTGAGCTCTCGCCCGGCGAAATGAGGTACTACAGGTACTTACTTGGTGACGTAGTCAGCGACATTGTCGGTATTGACGGTGTCAACGGCAACCTGGACTACTTCCTCAACGGCTTCATCCTTCATGGCCTTAGCCAAGATCTGAACCGACTGCTTGCCTAGCTCGGCCGGGTTCTGCGCGATGGTGGCGACCAAGGTGCCGGCCTCTACTGCCTTGAAGCCATCTTCGGTACCGTCGAAGCCTACAACCTTGACGTCCTTGCCAGCCTTGGCGCCCAGTGCCTGGATAGCGCCCAGAGCCATTTCGTCATTCATAGCCAGTACGCCGGTGGCGTCTGGGTTGGACTGCATCAGGTTGGTCACTACGTCCAGTGCCTCGGCACGGTCGAAGTTAGCGGTCTGGCTGGAGACCACCTTGATGTCGCCGAATTCTTTCAGGCCCTTGGTGAAGCCTTCGCCACGCTCGTTGGTTGCCGAAGCACCAGGTACACCCTCAAGGATGATGATCTTGCCCTTGCCGCCCAGCGACTCTGCTAGTGCCTTGGCTGCCTGCTCGCCACCAGCAACGTTGTCCGAAGCAACAAATGAAGCGACCTTGGTGTCGCCTACCGAACGGTCAACTGCGACGATTGGCAGTTCAGCCGAAACGATGGGAGCCAGGCCAGCTTCGGCGGTTTCGGTATCTACTGCGTTGATGATGACGCCTTCGGTGCCATCGGTGGCGGCGGTTGCCAGCTGGTTAGCCTGGCTGGCCGAGTCGTTCTGCGCGTCAACAACGGACAGGTCGATGCCCAGTTCGGCGGCTTCTGCCTGTGCGCCGTCACGCAGGTCAACGAAGAATGGGTTGTTCAGCGTGGACACTGCCAAGGTGGCCTTGGCACCCTCGGCAGCTGCCTCGCCACGGCCACAGGCGCTGGCGCCCAAGACCAGTGCTAGACCGAGGGTCAGTGCGGTGCTCTTACGAACGATGTTTTTCATTGGGTTCTCCCTTGAACTAAATGGTGTCAGAAACGGTGATACAAAAACTTTTAGTGGCGCACGTTCTTGCGACGCAGCACGTCGAAGCCCACGGCGATCGCGATAACCAAGCCGATAACTACCTGCTGCCAGAAGGCGCTGACCGAGAGCAGGTTCAGGCCGTTGCGGATCACCGCAAGGACCAGCGCACCGATGAGCGTTCCGGAAATACGACCCACACCGCCAGAAAGCGAAGCGCCGCCGATAACAACCGCCGCAATGGCGTCCAGCTCGTAACCGCTGGCCAAGGTTGGCTGTGCCGAATCCAGACGGCCCGCAAGGATCATGCCGGACAGTGCGGCGAAGATACCGGAAATAACAAACACGGTCACCAGTACGCGCTTGACCGGAATACCCGAAAGACGTGCGGCTTCGGTGTTGCCGCCCACTGCGAAGGCGTTCTTACCGATGATGGTGCGGTTTAACACGAACGCTGCGATCAGGCCGGAGACAATCAGGATCAGGATGGGCACCGGCATGAAGCCTAGGTCCCCGCCCAGCCAAGAGACCGAATCTCCGGTGGCGATAGGGCGCCCGTCGGAAATGACCAGGGTCAGCCCGCGCACAATGGTGAGCATTGCTAGCGAGGCGATGAAGGTCGGTAGTTTGCCGTAGGCGCTCATGGCACCGGTGACCCAGCCGCACAACCCGCCGATGGCCAGGCCAACCACGATCGATAGTCCGTCGGGCAGCCCGGCGGTGGTCACCCAGTAGGAGGAGGTCATGGCGGAGATCGCTGCGATGGAACCGACGGACAGGTCGATACCGGCGGCGACGATCACAAAGGTCATGCCGAAGGCCATCACCGCGATGGTGGAAACCTGGATGCCGATATTCATCAGGTTCGGCCCGGTCAAAAAGCGCGGGGTCGCGATGAACATGGCAAGGCAAAGAACAACCAGGCCGACTAGGGCACCGTTGTTTGCAAGGAATGCCTTGAAGTCAAAGCCCTTCTTGGGTGTGGTGGCTACGCTGCTCATTACTTCTTTCCCATTTCATCTTCGCGGTGCACATTGCTCACGGCAAGGGCCATGATGCTGTCTTGAGTTGCTTCATTGGTGGCTAATTCTCCGGCGATCCGGCCCTGGCTCATCACCAGGACGCGGTCGGACATACCCAGCACTTCGGGCAGTTCGCTGGAGGCCATGAGTACGCAGCCTCCGGAGGAGGTAATCTCATTGATCAATTCGTAAATTTCTACCTTGGCCCCGACGTCCACACCGCGGGTTGGTTCGTCCAGCAGTAGCACCTTGGCCCCGGCAGAGAACCAGCGGCCAAAGACCGCCTTTTGCTGGTTGCCTCCGGAGAGTGAACGAATCGGCTGGTCAATATTCCCCATCCGGATACGCAGGCGGGCGGCCACCTTCTCGGCGCGTTCACGCTGGCCCTTGCGGTCTACCAGTCCAGCTTTTGCGGTAGATGCCATGGTGGCGTAACCGATGTTCTCGGCGACCGAGGCATCGAGTACCAGGCCCTGAGTTTTGCGGTCTTCAGGCACATGGCCTAGCCCTGCACGGGTGGCCGCAGCAACGTCATTGCGTGGCAGCTTTTTGCCGGCAACCTTCACGGTGCCCGAAGTGTATTTATCTGCTCCGGCAATCGCGCGGATCAGTTCGGTGCGCCCAGCGCCCATCAATCCGGCCAGGGCCACAACTTCACCGGGACGTACTGACAGCGAAATGTTTTGCAGTGCTCCTACGCTGAGATTTTCCACGCTCAGCAGGTGCTGCTCGCCAGGAGTGGCCGTTTGGCGCGGGAATTGTGCATCGATGTCGCGACCTACCATCAGGCGTACCAATTCGTTTTCCGGGGTGTCTGCCGGGACGGTGGCAATGAACTTTCCATCACGCAAGACGTTGACGAAGTCGCCAATGGCCGCAATCTCATCGAGGTGGTGGCTGATGAAGACCATGCCCACGCCTTTGGTCTTGAGCTGGTTGACGACCTCAAAGAGACCTGCAATCTCAGCGTTGGTCAAGGCGGCAGTTGGTTCATCAAGGATGAGTACGCGGGCGTCCAAGGACAGTGCCTTGGCGATCTCCACTAACTGTTGCTGGGCTAGCCCTAGGTCACCTACTGGGGTGTTGACATCAAGATTCAAGCCCAGCTGGTCCAGTGCTTCGCGGGCAATGCGGCGCATCTCTCGGCGGTTGATAATGCCAAAGCGACGCGGTACACGGCCTAAGGTGATGTTTTCAGCGATAGTCATCGAGGGAACGAGGTTTAGTTCCTGGTGGATGGTGGCGATGCCCAGGGCTTCGGAAGCCTTAGTATCTGGGATCTGCACTTCCTTGCCGTCCATCAAAATGCGTCCGGAATCGGCGCTGTGCACTCCGGCGATCATCTTGATCAAGGTGGATTTGCCTGCACCATTTTCGCCGAGCAGCACCGACACCTTACCGGCGTGGACCTCGACGGTAACCTCATCGATTACCTGGACGGGGCCGAACGACTTGCAGACCCGGTCAAGGACCAGTAGAGCGTCGTTGCTCATGGGCGCACCTTTCCTTCCATCACTTGTGTTGCTTTGGCTGACGCCACCGAGGGGCGCAGCGTAAATTTGCTAATTAGTTCTTCGGGTTCCGGTTTCTGACCGGCCATCACTTCACGCAGGGCTTGAACCGCCATTTTTCCCATCTGGCTCAGGTCATGACCGATAGTGGCAATTGGCGGATCATGGATGAGCATCGCATCGACCTCGTCGAAGGTAATCACCGACAGGTCAGAGCCAACTCTTACCCCCAGTTCGCGCCAGACGCGAAGCGCTCCAATGGCCATCGGTGCATCCGCAACGATTATGGCGCTAGGTTTTGCTGGGTTTTCCAGAAGCCATTTAGCTGCCAGCGCGCCGGAGGCAGGCTGGAAGTCACCGACAAAGTGCAATGCTTCATCGGCATGCAGCCCGTTGTTCGCCAGTGCGGTTTCGAAGGCGCTATACCGTTCAAGGGCGGTGGAGGCGTGCTTTGGTCCGCCAACAAAGGCAATGTTTTGGTGGCCCAGGGATTGTAGTGTGGCTACCGCTTCATCCAACGCTTGGGCGCTGTTGGCGGTGATGGCTGGAACCTGAACGCTAGGCAGTGCCCGGTCAACGAAGATAGTGGGAATGCCGCTGGAAAGCACGCGATTCATCATTTCGCTGGGCTGGTTTGATTCTTCATTCAACCCCTGCGGCACAATGACCAGTCCGTCCACACGGCGTGAAAGCATGGTGGCCAAAAAATCATCTTGTTGTGCGGCATCTTCGTTGGCATTACCAATGAAGGTCATCAGTCCGGCGGCGCGCGCATGCTGTTCCACCGCATGGGCCAGGTCTGAGAAGTAGGGGTTACGCACGTCAGAGATCAACAGTGCGATGGAATCTGTTTTGGTGGAGCGCAGTGAGCGGGCCTGCGCGTTGGGCATGAAGCCCAATTCTTTCGCGGCACTTTCAACCTTGGCGCGGGAATCTGGCGAGGTCGCCGGGTGACCTGAAAGGACGCGCGAAGCGGTGGCAACAGATACTCCTGCTGCGCTGGCAACGTCCTTGATGGTGACGGCGTTCATGGCCAATAAGCTCCCTTGCTTACTCATGTAAACGATTCCATGGAATCGTTTACACAGTCTTCCCTAACAAGTTTTTCAAGTCAAGACGGCGCCCGTGACTCGACGCCAGGGCTTCGTGAGACCTGGGAAAAACGAGTCAATGACTTGTGATTTTTTAGCCAAACCAGACTAGGTCACCGAATAACTCAGATTTATTCGCGATGCGCAGTTCAAGCCTTCGGCGTGCACAGCACAGTTGACTATGATTAGTGATGTGTCGGTAACTCAACTTTCAGATAGCGCGCAGAACTACCTCAAGATCATTTTTAGTCTCAACGAATGGTCTGATGAGGCGGTGTCCCCTACCGTGATCGCAGAAAAGGCCGGGGTCAAACTTTCCACCGTCTCCGGGGCCATGTCTAAACTGCGCCAACAAGGATTGCTGAACCACGCTCCCTATGGCGCGGTTTCGCTGACCGCTTTGGGCCGCGAGTATGCGGTCGCCATGGTGCGCCGGCACCGGCTGATCGAGACTTTTCTCGTCCAGATGCTCGGATACCGCTGGGATCAGGTGCACGAAGAGGCCGAACAGCTTGAGCATGCGGTGTCCGACTTCATGGTTCAAAGAATCGACGAGTTACTCGGTTATCCAACCCGGGACCCGCATGGAGATCCTATCCCCACCGCAGAAGGTGCGATTTCATTTCCCGCTGCGACCTTGCTTGCCCAGGCAAAGCCGGGGCAAAAGGTCAGGGTCGAGCGAATCTCCGATGCGGATTCGGAACTACTTCAGTACTTTTCGGAAAACGGCATTATCGTCGGCGCGCAATTAAACATCGCGACAGGTGAACCATTTTCCGACACCTTAGAGGTCACCGCGAATGGCGAGCCGACGGTGATCCGTCTAGGCGCGCGAGCCACCGAAGCGGTCTGGGTTTCGCCCCTAGACTCCACCGACTAATCCGAGGAGAATAAGCGCACATCGGTAGGGAGTGAACAATGTTTGGGGTACGAACTTACGACTCGATCAATAAGGTCGAAATCATCAACACCATGCGTTTGGAAGCTTTCCCTGTGCGTTCTGCAGCAGACTCAAAGCCCCGTCGGCGCTCAGCGCTGTTTGCCTCGCTAGCTCGTAGGAGCATGCGGAAAACAAGTTTCCCTCGGCACGCTCACAAGCTGCGCGAGTAGCGCGACTTATCCTGCGTGCTGCAAGTTCTTGCGCCGTCTGCGCACCGCGAACCGATGCGCAACTAACCCTTGGCGTGGGCTAAACAGGTAGATCAGTACAAAGATCGCCCCTTGCGAAAGCACCACCATACCTCCGGTAGAAGCATCCAGATAGTAGCTGACGTACACGCCGATAATTCCAGCCAGTGCCGCCAAGGCCGGAGAAATCACCAGCATCTTGCCGAAGCTGTTTGTCAGCAGATAAGCGCTCGCACCCGGAATGATCAGCATCGCTACCACCAAGATGACACCCACCGCCTGCAACGCCACCACCGAAGTCATGGCAAGCAACCCTAAAAGGACCGCCCCGATCATTCGCGGGTTCATGCCCAGTGCGTGAGCGTGGGTTGAGTCAAAAGCGTAGAGCGTGAAATCTTTGCGTTTGAGGATCAGAATCAGGAAGGTCACCGCGCCTAGGATGATGACCTGCCACAGGTCCGCAGCGGACACCCCGAGCAGATTTCCAAAGATAATGTGGTTCAAATCTAAGTGACTTGGGGTCACTGAGATCAGCACCAGCCCAAAGGAAAATAAGGTGGTAAACACGATTCCAATAGCCGCATCCTCTTTCAGCCTAGAGGTATCGCGCACTCCCCCAATCAATGCAACCGCCAAGAAACCAAAAACTAGGGCGCCCAAGGCAAATGGTGCGCCGACAATATATGCGAGCACCACCCCGGGCAATACCGCATGGGACACCGCATCACCCATCAGCGACCAGCCGATGAGCACAAGCCAGCAGGAGAGCACCGCACACAGTATCGCTGCGATTACGGTGACGGCGAGCGCGCGCACCATAAAGGTATAACCCAGTGGCTCGGCCAATAATTCGAAGAGGTTCATGCGTCTTCGCCTCGGTTCATAGGATCCAGCCCGAAGGCCATGGCTAGGTTCTCTGGTTGCAGAACCAACTGTGGATCTCCTTGCATCAGTACCTTGCGCATCAAAAGTATTGCTTGATCCGCTAAATTTGGCAGCGCATGAAGATCATGCGTCGAAATCAATACGCTTCCGCCCTGGTCCGCTACTTCCCGCAGGAGCTTGGTAATTGTTGCTTCGCTTCTCTTGTCTACCCCGGCGAATGGCTCATCGAGCAACATGATATTCGCTTCTTGGGCGATACAGCGAGCTACAAAGGCGCGTTTCTTTTGCCCGCCGGAGAGCTGACCGATCTGTCGTGAAGCCTGTTCGGTGAGTTCAACTCGGGCTAGTGCTTGCTCTACCGCCTCATGGTCCGCCTTCCGCGGGCGTCTGGTGAATCCCATATGCCCGTAGCGTCCGGTCATCACTACTTCGCGCACCGAAATCGGGAAGTCCCAGTCCACGGCCTCGTTTTGTGGAACGTAACCGATAGCCCCTGATTTACGCGCCTGCAGTGGATTAGTGCCGTTGACTAATACGCTGCCGGTGTCGGGTTTAACCAGCCCCATAATGGTTTTGAAGAGTGTCGATTTTCCGGATCCGTTCATTCCAACCAGTCCGCAAACAGATCCACGCTCCAGTTGAATCGATGCCTTATCCAGGGCGAGCAACGAGCCATAGTGAACTGTCGCATTGGCGACATCGATGGCGAGCGTCATGGCATTTCTCCTCTTAAGGCGCGGGTAATAGTTTGAGCGTCGTGGGTGATCAGGTCCAGGTAGGTTGGCACCGGCCCGTCCGGTTCGGACAGGGAATCAACGTAGAGTGTTCCGCCGTAGTACGCATCGGTGGATTCGACGACTCGTTGCATGGCTGCATCCGAAACAGTCGATTCGCAGAAGACCGCAGGAACCTGATGTTCTCGCACGTAGTCAATGGCTGCGGCAACCTTACGCGGGGTGGCCATTGACTCTGCGTTCACTGCCCAAAGGTATTTCTCACGCAAGCCAACATCCCTGGCCAGATAACTGAAGGCTCCTTCGCAGGAAACCAGCACCCGCTGGTTTTCGGGTACTTTTGCTAGGTCAGCCACCAGTGAGTCCTGAACCGCCTGCAATTTACGCTTATAAGTGGCGGCATTTCCCCTGAAATCATCGGCATGCTCTGGATCTAGCTCGCTGAACGCCTTGGCCATCGTATCGACATAAGTTTGGACGTTCAGCGGGCTCATCCAAGCGTGCGGGTTGGGTTTTCCGTCACCGGCACCCCCGGTGATGCTGATGGGCTTGACTCGGTCACTGACGGTGACATGCGGCGCCGGGTTATCGTGCACAAATTGTTCAAACCATGCTTCCAGATTCATCCCGTTATCAAGGATGAGATCCGCATGGGAGGCCCTTCGCAAATCTTCCGGGGTTGGTTCATAACCATGAATTTCCGCCCCGCGTTTAGTCACCGACTCCACACGCAGGTGTTCCCCTGCCACGTTTTGTGCAATATCGGCCAGCACCGTGAAGGTTGTCAGCACCACCGGACGTTCGTCCTGAGGTGCCACCGTCTCAGGTTGGCGCGAAGCGCTGCAACCGCTGAGGATCAGTGCTACTGCGCAAGCCAGCGCCAGAACGCGACGATGCGTTGTTCTGGTCCGTGGACCTTTTGCTGCTTGCACCGTTGCTCACACCATTTCACTTTGACTGCCCGCGAGAAATCCGCTTTCACACAGCATAATGTTTGAGGGGTCAAACATTCAAAGTTGATGTCACAATCAGCGCGAAATAAGTGCGCCTCCTAAACGCCGATCAACGTATTGATTAGCCTGGCAGCGGTACGCGCGGTACGCGCATCGATGTCAAAGCTTGGATTCAGTTCCACCACGTCAACAAGTCCAAGCTTCCCGCTGTCCGCAACATAACGGCACACCGCATGAATTACTTCTAAGGGCACGCCGTAAGCCGCCGGCGCGCTGACCCCTGGGGCCGTTGCCGCTGGCAAAACATCAAGGTCAATGGTCAGGTACAGCTGGTCAACAGAACCCAAGAACTCACGAACAAACTCAATGACCGCTTCCAGGTTCCCCGCGCCGCATTGCTCATCGACTAGGTACCGGACCCCGAGAGCATGAGCCTGGTCAAATAACACCCGGGTGTTATTTGGTTCGCTGATCCCAATGACTGCGTATCTAAAATCGCGTCCCGCCGCTTGCATGTCATTGGCGATATCTTTGAACGGCGTGCCACTGCTCCGACGCGGTGCGCTACGCAGGTCAAAATGAGCGTCCAAGTTCAAGATTCCAATGCGCGTATCGGGGTGTTCTCGAAAATGATCAAAGAGTCCGCTAAACGATCCGTAAGCGGTCTCGTGCCCTCCGCCAAGCACTACCGGCATCGTGCCGGCGTTCAGCAACCCCGACACCGCCTGGGCCAGTCGAACCTGGCCCGATTCGAGTTCGTCACCGAGCACCACGATGTCGCCCGCATCATGCACGGCACGTGGCTGATGGATTGCTAATGAGCTTAAGGCTGCTCTCAACGCCTGCGGGCCACTAGCCGCGCCTGTTCGTCCTTGGTTTCTCAAAACTCCCGCGTCCGAAGCAAAACCAAGCAGTGCTACCGGCCGCGAAGTGGAATGCTCCTCGGAAGGAGCGAACCGATCGGAATTTACATGCTGGTGCCAGCGAAGATGCTCGGCCCCTTCTCCGTCTAGGCGGCCACCCCATTCTGCGGCCGGCCGATCTACCTGAATTCCCAGATGTGACGCATTATTCCCCATGTCACCAGCTGACCAGATCCGCGGCTAGCTAACCAGTACATTGAGCCAACTTAGTCCGAGATTTCGGACTGTTGGTCTCTGGTCGCGAAAATACCGTTAGATACTATCGAGCTCGCCGCGAGCAAAATCGCGGAAGGCAAGGTTTTGATACAACTGCTCCCCACGATTGGTCTTGATGATCAACTAGGGCGTTAATCCCAGTGCACGACTGGCACCACGGTTATTCCGGACACCACGGCGGGCGCGCAAAGGGTTAATTTTACCGGAGTGCGT
This sequence comes from Glutamicibacter ardleyensis, assembly GCF_014644555.1. Lineage (GTDB taxonomy): Bacteria > Actinomycetota > Actinomycetes > Actinomycetales > Micrococcaceae > Glutamicibacter > Glutamicibacter bergerei. Next base: position 262,630 of record NZ_BMKX01000001.1, read on the forward strand.
CATCCGAGGTGTTGTGACAACTACTGTTCACGCAGCTACTTGCCCAGTCCGGGCCGGCGCACCAATTCGCTCTAATTTAGCCTCCCATCAGAACCAGAATCACCATAGACCTCAACATGAATATGATCCATATGCTTGGTGGTGTCATTCCATTTATTGGTGAACTGGGTACCGTATTTACCCGAGGCGGAATATTCGTTCCAACCTGAGCCGGGCAACCATATTTGGTCTTGCCAGATGAGGTAATACACCCCGAGCTGTTCCCGGTTATCGAGCAAGAACTGGGCTATCTTGTCGCCCTGAGCAATACGAGTTTTGTTCTTGTAGTCTCGGATCATCAAGTCAACGGCCTTACCTGCGCTGTGCCCCACCGAACCGCTCCTGATGGTGTGGATATTGCTCACGGTGTCACCGAAACGATGATCTATTGCCTTGAGAACGCGTTGCGCATCGGGTTGCAGACTCACTGGCGCTTTAGTCGCGAGATATTTGGCGCTGACCCATCCGGTGCCTTGAGAAGATTTGATCTGGGACCAGCCGTTGCTCATCTTGAGGAAGGTGACCTTCTCGCCCATTGGCACTACACCTAGGCTTCGGTGCTCAACACCACCGCCTGCTCGTAGATTCACGTTCGCCGTAGTCCAACGAAATACCTGCTGCTTATCGGGAACCGGTGCTTGAGGTTGATTGGACGTCACGTAGGTAGAGCTGACCCACCCGACACCTTGCGTAGTGGTGACGCGAGTCCACCCGTTAGCTGTTCCGTGTGCGGTTACTTGCTGGTTCTTAGGAACAACACCGAGGGACCTGAACGACGTCGAACTGCCTTCGCGTAAGTTCACGTTTGTAGTTGCCCAGCGTTTAACGTTATTCAGTGGCAAGTAGGTCTTGTCGATCAGTGTAGTGCTCGGCACCCAGCCGATAACCTGTCCAGTTTTGATCTTTGACCAAGAGCCACTGCTGCGATAGAACCCTACTTTGCTACCGGGACGAATCGTCCCTAAAGATTTCGCTTTCGACGAGGTGGAGGCTCGGACCGCTACCGAGCTTATGGCCCACCGGTTGCCTTTCAACACGTCGTTCACGGGTTTGTTCGCCGAGAGATCCTTCGAAGAAATCCAGCCGAGGCCCTTCGATGTTTTGACGCGGGACCACCCATTTGAGGTGCCGTACAAAGTCACTTTTTCGCGTGCGGACACCGAGGCCTTTTTGCCCGTGGTGCTAGAAGCTCCGGTACGCAGGGTTGTATTCTTCACGACCCACCGTGGGGTGGCGGGGATTGCTTTGAATGCTCTGCTTGTCAGATTTGCTGTCGGGACCCATCCGGTGCCGCGAGTTGTTCGCACCTTGCTCCACGAACCCTTGGTGAGAAACAGACCCAGTTTTTCTCCGGCTCGAACTGTGCCCAAAGATTTAGTCTTGTTCCAGTTGCCCTCGCGAAGCACCGTGTCCGCGATGAGCCAGCGTGATCCGATGATCTTGGCGTTTACAGGCTTCGTATTACTGAGCTGTGCAGCCGAGATCCAACCCTTTGTCCCCGACACCGAGACATGTGCCCAGCTACCAGAAGTGCGGAACCATTCAACCTTGGCGCCAGAAGCGACATTTGCCAATTTCTTCGATTTGCTCGAGTTCTTCTGGAAAAGCGGCTGCTTGGATTTCGAGTATTTGTAGACAGCCGCCGGCATCGCCGAGGATAGCTGATTTGTGGGAACAAATCCGATGCTTCGACCAACCTTGATGCGCGTCCATGATCCGGAAGAGCCAAGACGTTGAACCTTAGTTTTACGGATGACCCCGGTTAGCGAGGTAGACGCTGCCGCGGGCTTCTGCCGTAACGACTGGAACGATTTTAGGTAGCGATAGACCACGGTCTTTGGCGTCGGCTTCGTCTGAGCCTTGACTGGTGTCAATTGTTTAGCCGGGACCCACCCGGTTTTGCTCTTGTAACTGACTTGGTCCCAACCGGAGCTACTTCGCGAAACGCTGAGTGTGGTGTTCTTGGGAATCACCAACACTGAGGCAGCCTTAGTTGACGGCGTCTTGCGCATCGTCAATTTTGAGTTGGTCTTCTTGGTAATCTTAGCTTTCGCCGCGGAACTTACCAGTGCGGTTCCTTGAGCAGGTTGTGGGGCCGCCACCGCCGGTGTGCCAAGTCCGAGAGTCAAAATAACTGCAAGTCCAAGACTCAGGACACGGTTAACGCGCATATCTTTATTCACTCTCGCGACTAGGCCTTTACGCCATTTCTTGATGGCTCACCAAAATGAACAGCCCTAGGCTGTGGTGCTTGTTCTGCTACCGCCAAAAAGAATCATGACACAAAAATGGTCAGCTAGGTGTAAACGTACTTCTTCAACATTTTATGAGTCGGTACAGTGCACGAATGCCGTGGTGGACCCAGGTTCAATTTCGGTGCGTCCAGCGTCTTGAATCACTGGGCCTGAAGCCTTCGCGCGCAGCTTGTCGAACTCGGCGCGCGGTAGTTGTTTGATCCCCACCGGGGCATGCGATTTCAACCAGTTTTCAATGAGTTCTGGCTGTGCTTCGGTCAGCCAGGCAAAAAGGGCATGAGCAGCTTGCGCTGCGGCTTTGCCCGTGGACATCTCCAAGGATTTATTGAGCACAATATTCACGTGCGCTACCAGCACTTCGTCACTTTTCGGGAGCTCAGTTCCGGAAACCTGAAGCTTAGCGATCAGCTTGGGTAGATCAGCCGCGGGCAAGGGTGGCAGCCCCACGGCCTGCGCTTTACCAACTTCGCTAATCATTTGCTCGGGGAAGAGTTCTAGCACTTTGGCGAACATCTTCGGATTAGCCCGGCGCACGGATTTTGCGAACGCTTGGCTGGCCCAGACCTGCCATTCGTCGTTTTGTGGGTCCTGCAGGTAAGCAATCACCGCCGCGCGGGCTACCGCCGAAATTCCCTCGTCCTCGGTGGACGGGTCTTCCTTATCGATCCGCAAGATGATGGGCTGCACTAATTCGTCTGGTTCTCGTTCAGTATGCTCACTCACCAGTCCATTCTAGATGCGGCGCTCTCGACATGCAGCGTTCCAGAGTTCTCTCCAACCTCACCATTTGGCGCACGGACGGCCAGGCACCGGTTTTGAATGCCGATACCACTATTCCAGCATGATCATCCGCGAGTGGTCGATGCAGTGCTTGCGAGCGGCAAGGCTTGCAAGCAGGCCGGCGACTTGATTGGCGTGAATGCTTTCGCGGATCAGATGGCTCAGAAATATTTGGCGGAGGGCCCCAAGTTTGTGAACGTCGGTGCCGAAGTGTCGATTCTGGCTCGAAACACCGAAACACTGGCAGCAAAGTAGTTGCTTCCGGCGCCGCTTCACCTATGGTCAGTGCGACGGTTAGGGGCGCCCTAGGGAGTTCATGGCAATCAGCCGCTTCGGTGTACGAACCTTGTAGGAGAACAATGACTTCTTAAGGTCCAAAATCGCGTGACGCACGCACCGCGGTAGACAAGGCAGTGGTCCTACTGCGCGTTTTCGGCGAGGAAGCCTCCACTGGCGTTGGGGTCAGCGAATTAGCTCACCGCGCCGAGTTTTCGGGATCTACCGCATTCCGGATCCTGATATCCCTGCGATTAAATGGTGTCGTGGACCGCGCTGGCAACGCTTACCGACTCGGCAAGCGGATCCAACTTCCGGGGACAAATTCAAGGAAACTTGGCAGACCTCATTTTTAGTACCTGGAATTCTAGGACGTAGTCTGGACTGCATGAACTTCGCCCACTCTGACTCGCAGATTTTCTACGCGGTGGCCTCGCCTGGACAAGTACAGTTGGCGGCCGAAAAACTTGGCGGACCCGCAAAAATCCTAGGCAGCGAAGCCGGCCGGGCTGAAGGCTTCACTCATCAGGAAGACCGCGAAGCATTTACCGCTTCTCGAACGCTGTTGCGACTGCTGCTCTCCTACGTCACATACGGAGAGCTTGATCAATCATCAGACGTGGACATTTCGCGGCATTGCATCTCCTGCAATTCCAGCGACCATGGCAAGCCAACAACGCCACATCACTCAATCTCGTTGTCCAGAACTAGAGAACTAGTCATTGCTGCCGTGGGCCCTAAAGACTTGCGCCTTGGCACCGATATTGAACGGGGCACCGCGCTGAGCCCGCGGGGGGTCTTTCCCGGCTTTGACCAGATCGCGCTAACGCCTGCCGAACTCAAACTGGTGCACCGGGACAAGGCCCCAGATGACACAAGGCTTTTGGCGTGGACCGCCAAAGAAGCACTGCTCAAGGCGGATGGCGCCGGTTTACGACGTGAACCTTCAACGGTGAGGGTGCTCTCGCCTGCGGTGTTAAAGGCGGCCCGCCGCAACAGATGGGCTGGTTCTAGCCACCTTGCCGGGTACAGCCTTCGCTGGCTCCCGGTGCCAGCCACGCATGTGGCGGTGCTTGCCGCTTCGACGCCTTTGCCTGTTCAAGAACTCGGCGCGGAAATCTTCAAAACGACACTGAGCTGACGATTCGTTTCTAGATGTTGATGAAGGTAATGAGTATTCTGGCGGGTTTCTCGGCATAAACGGCGTGCACGACTCCGGCTTCGAGCCGAATAATCCCGCCGTAGTTGAGGTGATGGGTTTCTTCACCCACGCTGAAATCCACTTCCCCATCAAGTACTTGCACGATAATTGGCGTGCCGGCTTTATGCTCGGCGAGCTCAACATCTGCGTCGAAGGCGATCTGCACCAAGGTGGCTCCCGAGCCGGCGCTGAGGCGCTTAGCCGAATACCCTCCAGGCTTTATCGGATTCGCCTGCTCCAAATCGCCAAGTTCCTGCGCCAGGAGGTTGCTTGCTTCCTTCGTATCGTTATTGTCCACCACGAACATTCCTTTACTTCAGGTGATGCCGGATTTCCAGACCCCGGTCACTTCCGAGTATCTCAGAGATTACCGTTCTTGCACGCTCAATGGCCTTCGGGCTTCAACGAACTAATATGAGCGTCGTTTGCCCTTACGGACAATCAGGAGAATAACACTGACCAACATGGCTACCGCAAGGGTCACCAAGGACGGTATGAGCCAGTCGGTTTGCCCGATGGAGCCTTGGGTCAGCTCACCAAATTGGGCCAACGAACCACCGACGGAACCCACCGGATTTTCCAGAAGTGTGACAACCGCGGAGATTACCGCTGGCATGATCCATTGGATAGCTAGGGCGATACCCCAAACCACCAAATGCCAGATCTGCAAAAATCCGAGGAAACCCAATACTAAACCAAGCACCAATGCCCCGGCATAGGTTAAGGATGAATAGATCTCCGGCTCTAAGGGAGTATAGGTTGCCACCATCTGCAGCCATCGCCCCACACTAAAAACGAGCGCGGCTACCAATAGCGCCACGATACTCAGTCGCAATTTGGCAATCAAGAAATACAGCACCTGGCTGATCACAAACGCCGTGACTAAGGCCCAGAGCTGGGTTTGGAGTCCGTCGCTGATTTTCCCTTGGAAAATTTCCGGTGCGTCGCCCCAGATCCATTGGAAAACAAGCCCGACCAGGGCGAGAAGCACACCAATATCGGTCAGGATTGCGAAGCTTGTACCGTGGCGGCCAATCACTCGCGTGAACCAACCACCAAGCAAGGCGATGCTCGCGAAGATGATGATCAGCCCCGCCGCGTCACTCATTGAAGTTGGAAGCATTGGTTGCTCTCGTTGCCCCAACCATAACCACAACCACGGACCAACCGCGAGCAGGACAATAAATAGCCCGGCAATGATCTGTGCCCACCACGGGCTCCAGAACTGACGACTGCTTCTCATACTTAACGTGTGTGCTCCCACGCGCTCATTCTGTCAGAGCCGAGCTAACGTTCCTAGGACCTCGGGACCCGTTTCACCTTTCATTGAGCGCGCCACCGTATCTACGGCTTTGAGAATTTCTCCTCGGAACAAAATCAAAGGGATCCGTAAGCGCTTCTCCAGAGCTGGAGCGAACGCTTACGGATCCCTTGATCAGATGCTTCGATGCCCAAGAACGGTATCTTTGTCCCGTCTCTCAAAACCAACCGTCAAGACATGATGATCTTTTCGGCGATCGGCGCAAGCCATGCAAGGTGGTAACCCGATGACTTCAACTGAGACCAGTAAACATGGAACCAGTCAGTGTGCGCAACAGGCACATTCATGATTGATCAATATGATCACTACAATCAGGGAGACATCGTCTAAAACCTGCGTTTTGCTACGCGCACTGAATTTAGTGCCGTGCATCACTCTCGAGTTCAGGTCCATCGGAGACCCGTTCAAGTTTGATTTTCCTTTCGGCAACTGCCGATGAAAAGAACATCGCCACAATGACAAATCCAAGGGGAAGGTGCAGCGCCTGCCGTAATCCAAATTCATTCCCTATAAAGCCCAGAAGTGGTGGACCGACTAAGAAAGCGATATATCCGATGGTGGCGGCCACCGCGACGCGCCCCGCCGGATCCGCCCCAGAAGCTCCGGCGGCGGAAATCGCCAAAGGGAATGCCAACGAAGTACCAATTCCCCACAGGATGACCGCGGCACCGGCAAGGACTGGGTTGTTCAGGAAAATGACGCCTGCAAGCCCCAGCGCTCCAAGGAAGGCACTGACCGCAAAGGTTCTGCTTGCTCCAAAGCGCCCAATAAACCAGCCACCGCAGAACCGCCCGATAGTCATCGCCAGCGCGAACCCGGTGAAGATCAATGACCCTGCGGCTGGATCAAACCCGTGCCCGTCAACCATCACCAATGGCAGCCAGTCATTGGCCGACCCTTCGGCGAGCGCCATCGCCAAAACGATAAACCCGATCAACAGCAAGCGTGGGTCCGTCCAGAGTTTGGCTGCGCTCGGCGATACGGACTCTTCCGTGCATGACCTGTCAATTTTCCCTGTGCCTTGCGGAAGGTAACGGATAACGTACAGAAATAGTGCTAGCGAAAGCAGCCCGCTGAACACCAAATGCCAGAGGACTGGAAAAGCGATTGAAGTGAAAATAATTCCTGCGCTGGCGCCAATGACCGTGCCAAGGGAGAAGAATCCGTGAAGACTCGCCAGGAACGGTTTCTTAATGAGTCGTTCAATCTCGGCGCCTTCCACATTCATTCCAACTTCTGCGCTTCCCATACCGGCACCGAAGAGAAACAGCCCAGCGGCCACGCACCATTCAAGTTGGAAGTGGGCGCTAATTCCAATGAGCGGCATCGAGGCGATCACCGCTGCAGAGCCGGTGCGGATAACCGGACGTGCGGCAAACCGTGCAACAAGTTTTCCGGAGAAGATGATGCCGAGCATGGAACCGACCGATAGTCCGAAGAGTACGAGGCCCATCTTCGCCGGGGTGGCTTCCAGCAGGTCTCTAATGGCCGGGGTGCGCGTCACCCATGAGGCCATACTCAAGCCGGGCAGGAAAAATAGTGTGTACAGGGCCCAACGACGTTGGGTAATGGTCGGTGACAATTCCGCTCCTGGTGCGGGTGCTGGCAGTGCCGAAATCGGCATTCAATCTAAAACTACACAAGTTTCGGATTCTCTACTTGCTCACCGGCGCCTTAGATCAGTCAAGATCTCCGGTGACTTCCTCACGGGCTTGGGCGTAACGATGCTGAATGTAGTTCTCTAGTTCTACCCGCTCCACCCGCCACATGCCACGGCCACCAATTTGAATAGCAGGAAGCTCACCGCTTTTCACCAGCGCACGAACTTGGGGAAGCTTTACGTTCAATTCCTCGGCAACATCCTCTAATCTCAAAAACCTCATATCTGAAAGGTTACTGCGATTTAGGATCATTTGGTATGAAACCGGACAAGTTGTTCATAAGTAATGCTTTGTGATTCGACGCAAGCCAAGCCATGGCACATAATGGGTTAGACGCAACAAAACCGGTCAGACCGTGCAACACAGTTGGGCATGGCTGGTCATTTTGACTAAAATCCTATGAAGGCACCTAGGCCGCGGACCACCCAACATGGCAGCACAGGAGAATCTCCACATGAATTCGGAAACGTATCAGCTCGATGAGACCGACCGCCGAATTCTGTTGGCTTTAGATAATGATCCACGTGTACCGATCATGATGCTCGCTCAGCAGCTAGGCCTGGCACGCGGAACAGTGCAGACGCGTCTTGAACGCCTGGCTCATTCCGGTGCTTTGCGCCCGAATACCGCCCGTATTCTGCCAAGTTCTATGGGCCGTGGAGTCAGCGCGTTTGTTAGCGCCGAGTTGAACCAGTCGAGTCTGAATGAGGCCATCGATGCGTTGCGTCGCATCCCAGAAGTCTTAGAATGCGTTGCTCCTGCGGGGGAAACCGATCTGCTGATTCGCGTCTCGGCCACCGATCCAGATGACCTGTACCGAGTCTCTGAAGAGATCCGCTTATGCCCTGGGATCACTCGCACCTCAACCTCAATGATTCTGCGTGATGTTATTCCCTACCGCACCACTGCGTTGCTCTCGAAGCTGAGCGGAACCAAGAACTAGTTTCTAGCCTTGCACCAGATCTAAGGTCCGTGCCGGAAGATGCTTGCGAGCGGCATAGACACAAACCATGCTCAATAGGCAAAGCCCGATAAGTAGCGCAATAAACCAGAGGGGATCAGCAAATGGTCGCCACATGGCAAAGAGCGTCGGGAAGCTAAAGCCGATAAAGCACACGGCATAAAACCGTCCCGTAAGTTTTCCGATTTCGCCAGACCCTGCAAGGTCAAGTACCTGGCTAAGCCCAGCGACCAGTAATACTCCGTTGGCCGAACCCGAAATGAGGAAGGCTATATAGCCCAGTGCTTCAGATCCGCTGAGATACACCAGGATCATCAATGCGAATGCCAGCACTGAGAGGATGAGCCCGGCCATCAGTACGTTGATCTTGCTGGTGTCGTTATAGCGTTTGGCCAGGGGCTGGACCAGTACGCCCATTCCCATAGTGATAACTACCGCGGCAGTAGTGAAAAACAATGATGACTGACCTGCTGCCGAGCTTAACGCGGGAACGATAGCAAAACCACTTGCCGCTAGTCCAAAGACCCATGGGGCTGCGGGAAGCACCACGAGTTTAAATCGTTTGAGATTCTCGGGCGTGGTCACAGTCCCAGGCCTACTGCCCTGAACCGCCTTCTCTTCCTTGACCGTAGTGATAAGAAATAACCACGAGAGCGCAGCGACCGCGTGAATTCCATAGGCGAGTTCTGGGCTTGCGCTCGCGCCCACAATAGTTCCGGAGATCATTGGGCCGATGGCAAACCCTGCCGACGTGCACAGTGCCGCTCGGGTTGCTCCTGCAGGTCCCACACTGAGTACTTTAACCCAGCTGGTCACCGCCACCATGGCTAAGCCCATGCCCATTCCGGTAAAGACTCGTCCGGCATATAATCCGGAGTCGTGAACTACCCCGAACATCATGCTGAGCGAGCCGAGCGTCGAGGCGGTCAAAGCGAGGAGGGTGAAAGGCTTGCGGCCAAATTTGTCGGCTAGCGGGCCACCCAGCAGTAGCGTCGGAATCATGCCGAGCAGATAACTGCCCATCACCAGCATTGCTTCAAATTCGCTTAGCTCACGGTGCTGCTGATACCAACTGATGAGTGAAACATACTGGTTAGCGCACCATCCGGTGAGAATCAGGCAGATTCCCGGAAGCCACCACGAGGTTGTGCCCTGTTTCGTCTTGCTGACGCTAATCTTATTTCTCCAGTTCGCGGTACAGTTCGCGTACACGCTCGGCGATTTCATCACGGATTAGGTTCATCCGTTCGGAGCCCGTCACCCCGTCCTCGCTTGGCTCATAGGTGACCCAGCGTTCGGTGGGAATGTTTTCGTTAATGCTGGGATTCGCTTCGCTGCCCAGAATAACTACGCGGTCCACCTGGTCCAATAGTGCAGGGTCAATGCTCTTTGGAATACCTGCGGACATGTCTGCGCCGGCCTCGGCCAGCGATTCAGCAGCCTCGTGATTGATCACGGCGCCAGGGTTTGTCCCGGCCGAATAGCTGGTCACCTTGCCGTCCGAGACGAGGTCCATCAAGGCTGCAGCCATTTGCGACTTGCCTGCATTGCGAGAACAGATAAAAAGAACCGAAGTAGCCATGAACATATTGAACCACCCACTGAGCATTAGTGGGTGGTTCAATAACAATTGTTGAGCGTAGTAAGGATTACTAGCTACCTGGTCTTAATGGTTTCTCCTTTGAAGAAGGCTGGATGTCGCCACTTGGTGAACAGCATGATTGCGACTCCGAGTAGCAAAACACCGACCCCCAGAATGAAGACCATGCCCACGGAACCAATCGCGGATCCTGAACCATAGTCGGGATTCATTGATTCGATGGCGGTGCTGAAGAACATCACCAGCAGCACTACACCGCCAATGAGGGGTGCAAGGAATTTGAAGAAGAAATTCCGGACGCTGGTAAACAACTCAGAGCGGAAATACCAGACACAGGCTAGTGCGGTAATCCCGTAGTAGAAGCAGATCATGAGTCCCAGCGCAGTGATGGTGTCCCACAGGGCATTTTCAGAGATCAACCGGGTCACCACGTAGAACACCGCAGCGGCCGCCGCCGAGACCACCGTGGCAACAGAAGGCGACATGAAGCGTGGGGAAATCTTTGCGAAGCTCGGTGGCAACGCCTTGTAGTAACCCATGGCCAGCAAGGTACGCGCCGGAGAAACCATGGTTGACTGCAGCGAAGCCGCAGAGGAGGAAAGAATCGCCAACGACATCAGAATGGCTAGTGGACCCATAATAGGTCCGGAGAGCACCGCGAAAATTGATTCTTGGTTTGCCTCGTTACCCGCGCCGAGTCCGGTTTGGCCGACTCCGGCCCAGTACAGCACGCCCAAAGATACCGCTAGGTACAACGCGATGATGACGAGCACCGTCCACGTTGCACCCCGTCCGGGAACCTTGGCTGGGTCGGTGGTTTCTTCGTTCATGGTTAGCGTGACATCCCAGCCCCAGAAAACAAAGATTGACAGGGAAATACCTGCGGCGAAGGCGGCGAATGAATCCACCGAGGCCGGGTTGAACATGTCTAAGTTAATTGGTGTCCGGTCAAAAGGGGTACTACTGGTGAACGCCATGATCGCGAAGATCAGCAAGACCGCCACTTGGAAACCAACCAGCACGTACTGGAACACCTTGGTGGCGTTGAGCCCACGATAGGAAATGTAGGCGGCCGCCGCGATGAAGACCAACGTGGTGGGAATGTTGACCCACAGGTTTTTCGTTAAGTCAGCGATTGCTTGGTTTCCGGTGAGCTGGGCGAGGAGGATATAGAAGAAGTCCACCGCCACTGCTGCAAGGTTGGATAAGACGATCACGGTGGCCGCAATAAGTCCCCAACCGCCCATCCAACCGATCATCGGTCCGAAGGCGCGGGTGGCCCAGGTAAATGAGGTTCCAGAATCTGGCATCGCGTTGTTTAGCTCGCGGTAGCCCAAAGCGACCAGCAACATCGGAATGAAACCGGCGAGCAAAATGGCCGGAAGGCTGGTACCAACCACTGCCACGGTGGCGCCAAGCCCGGCGGTCAAAGTGTAGGCCGGGGCAATGCAGGAGATGCCGATGACTACTAGTCCGACTACTCCTACGGTGCCGGTAGACAAACCTTTAGAGTGCAGTCCACTCTCGGGGTGTTCGGCAGTTTCCTGCTTCAGTTCTTGCGACATAGTGTTAACCTTCTGGGTTTATTCTCGGCAGACTTCTGCGTCCGCCAAGAAAACGGGTATTCCCCGCGCGATGGTCTAGTTCGGTATCACTGCCATGGGCACGTGTAACTTACCGAGGATTCGTTGGGCCTTAGCCCCGACAAAGAGACGACGGCTAGCAGCCAAGCGGGAAGAACCCAGAATTGCTATTTCTCCGGCTTCCCAAGTCAACGAGTCAATGGCTTCATCCAAACTCTGACGTGAGATCACTTCGATACTTGCCTGCAGCCCCATGGACTCGGTCAGTTCCGTGAGGAACGTTTTGGTGCGCACCAAATGTGGATCAAGCTCGGTGGCCGGATCCGACACGTCACTATCGGCTACAAGCGTCGCGACGCGTAGTGCAACCTTACGGATCGTGGCGAACTTGGCCGCGTTGGCAATGACCTCGCGCGCTCCCGGACGGTCTCCAACGAATGCTGTCATTCGGGTGATTTGTCCGTTCGCTGCGCGCAACGAGGCAAGAGCCTGCGGACTGGACATGAATACCGGAACAGGTGAAGCGTGCAGGAGTGCATTTGCCACCGCGCCGGGCATGAAAAATCCCGCACGGTGGCGTTTGCGCCCACCTAAGACGATGCCATGTGCGCCAACCTCTTCGGCTAGCTCAATGAGGCCTTCGGCAACCGAGGATACGGAGCGAGCCATCACTTTGGCGCTGACTCCTTGTGGAACTTGGGCTAGCGCGGTAACTGCCCACTCATCAACTTTGGCCGAGAGAATAGAATCGAACCCATGGTCACCACCGGGGTAGATGGCGCTAAAGGGTGTCGTTGCAGGCACCACGATTCCTATGGTTAGGCTAGGCGTTGCGGTTCCCTGCACTAGAGCCGCCGCCAGCTCTAGTGCTTCGGCACCACGCTGATCTGCGGTGTATCCAACAAGCAAGTTCATGGTTAGGCGTTGACCTTATCTAGTGGAGCCACACCGTCATAGCTTTCGTCATAGCTGCTTCCCTCTAGCTGCGCAATGATTCGAGCAGCGCTACGACGTCCCATGCGTACCGCACCATCGACATGCTGGTAGCCCTCACCGGCAAGATCTGAAGAGGAGAAGTACAGCGGTCCTACATTGTCGTTCTGGACTGAGCCAAAGCGAGCCAGGCCGCCAAGGTCATAGCTGGTGGCGTAGGCGCCTCGGGTCCATTCTTCGGCCCCAAAATCGGAGAGGTAGAAGACCTTAGGTTCCAAAGCCTTATCGCCGAGGAAGTCGGCAATTCCCTGCAGGATCTGCGATTTGCGCTCTTCTTCGCTTAGCTCCCACATGGCGTCAGCATCAACATCGGAGATAAATCCGACCAGGGTGCCGGTGCTTTCTCCGGTGTAGGTGTTGTCGTAGAGTTCCTGGACCACTGAGTTAGGTCCGAAGCAGGTTCCGGAAAGTCCCGCTTCACGCCAGAAAGGTGTCTCGTAAACTGCGTGTACCTTGATGACCAATCCCATGGACTGGTGCTGGTGGGTGACCAGTTGCTTGCGTGGAAGCGCAGGAACGTAGCTGATACGTGAGTACAGGTTCGGCGGAACCGCAATCACGGCTTTTTTAGCCTTGACACTCACCGTCGCGCCGTGGGCAATCACGCCATCTTCGGACCATTCAAGTTTAAGTACCGGATTTTCTAGGTACACGTCATCGCCTAAGCGTTCGGCCACCGTCTTGGAGACTCCCTGCATGGTGCCAACGATACGGCGGTCTAGAATGAAGTCTTCGTCTACAAGATTGTCGAAGGACCCAGCCGAGGAAGCCATGAGCACCGCTTGGAGCGCCGAGAAGGTGTGGGCGGGTTTGGTCAGCATTCCACCGGCGATAAATAGACCCACGTTATCGCAGGCAAGTTCATCGGTGCTGTGCTCGCGCAGGAAATGATGGAAGGAGATCATATCGAGTTCTTTAGCCTGTGGGTGGTCCCACGGCTTGTCCGGATTCATTTGTGCTGCGAGGTCATTCATTACCTGGACCAGCTTGTTCATCTCGGCCACGGTGCCAGGTGCAACTGGGAAATCTTCACCTTCGTAGGCAATGGTTTCGCCCTCGGCAGTGCGGTACAGGCTTTTGCCTTCCTTGTAACGCTCGAAGGTTTCGATGCCTAGTTCGTTGATTAGCGAGTACAGGCCGGTTTGGTCCGGGCTAATCCACTGCCCGCCAATTTCAATGGTCGCCCCGTCCATTTCTTCGCTCCAGGTACGTCCGCCGACACGGTCGCGGGCTTCTAGGACTGCCACCGATTTCCCACACTTTTTCAGTTCATAGGCGGCAGTGAGACCCGATGGGCCGGCCCCGATAATGACGACGTCGCGTTCAATCTGTTTCACAATAATCCCCTTCAACACTAAATGAATTTGGTTCATTTACCTCTGCGTATAGCATAGGGTACGAAGATGCTCTTGTGAAGCATGCCACGTCAGGGGGAAATTGGAATGAGTACCGAGAGTCCTCGACGGGCCGGCAGGCCACGCACCGCCATACTCAATCGTGATCGCATTACCGAGCACGCGCTGAGCTTAGTCTCCCAAGATGGTTACGATGCACTGACCATGCAGCAACTCGCGCGATCTTTAGGGGTATCCCCTTCGGCGCTCTACAACCATGTCGATTCCAAACATGACCTACTGCAATGGATCCAGGAACTGGTCATGGCTCAGGTAGATACCTCTGCGTTTGGGAAACTCGATATTCACGATGCCCTGATCCAATGGGCAACGAGCTACCGAAACGTTTTTGCGTTGCACATCCCGCTAATTCCGATCATCGCGGTGCTACCGGTAGCTAATTCCCCGCGCACCATTGCAATGTATGAGCATGTGGCCGAAACACTGAAAACCCATGGACTGGCCGAATCCGAAGTGATTCCCACAATCGTGGCCCTAGAGTCCTTCATCTTTGGATCGGCAATGGACACCGGCGCACCGCACGACATCTTTGATACCAGTAATCACCGCGAGGCGACCCCGCACTTCACTCAGGCAGTGGCTGCGCAACGAGCCACTGGGGTCAACACCAGTGACGACTCTTTTGGACGCGGACTACGCGCCTTAGTGACCGGACTACTAGCATCGCGAGACCTTACATGAGCCAAGAATCCCGCCCTACAGGAAACCGCCGACTTTCTGCCAAACAATGGACTGCAATTGTTCTGGGAATTATCGCACTAATATTTATTTTGCAGAATCTGAATTATGTTCGAGTGGAGCTACTGATATTTCATACCAGCGCCCCGCTCTGGGCAGTGCTCAGCATAACCTTATTCATTGGTTATTTGATTGGGCGCTTCTCTAAGAAACGGGATTAGTCCTCTACTAACGCCCACTCGCCAACTTCTTCGCCTTCGGCGTCGAGGATGTCTTCCTGGGCACCGGCTTCAAGTGGGTAAAGCGCAATATTTTTAGACCAATCCGAGAGAATCTTCTGCAGCTCTTCCAGCGGCTTGAGTTGCATACTCTCGGAGTCAAAATTTACTTCCATGACGAAACGCATGTTGGGCTCCAATCCCTAGGATTATCGCCATCCTATGCCCAGAAAACTTAAATTACGAGACTTGCCAGCCCGTCTTCAAAGTGCTCACCTACAGGGAATCTGGTTCTCCATAGACAACAAGGGCGAAACCAGCTGGTTTCGCCCTTGTTGTCAGAAAATTTGAGAGCCTACAGTGCTGCACCCATGCTTGAAAGGGAGGAAATCGCTTCGTTGCCACCGACCTTGTACAGGGCTAGAAGAAGTCCTCCAAAGACAATCCCCATCACTGCACTGAAGCCGAGGGACACCTTGACCAGTGAGCGAACTTCCTGACGGCTAACGGAGGACTCGTTGTTCAGGTAGGTCATCGTTCCCTGACTGATTGTCTGGACCGGGGTGCGCACCGAGGTGCTGAGAACGCCCGCGGTGATCACGTTGGACGCCGAATCCATTTCGCCACCACGCAGGTAGGCTACCGTCGAACGATTCTTGCGATCCTGGCGGAATTTGATAATACTCTCGCCATGGCGGGCCAAGAGTATGTCTTCGCCAAGAGGGATCGCACCCATTGTTTTCTCCTAAAGTTTCAATAACACTGTAATTCCAGTAAAGCCCATAAAGTTTTCTCTTTAATACAGAACCCCCTTATTCGTTCACAAGGTCACAGGAGACTGTGATTGAATCGGCATGATTTCCAATAAAATTCGATAAGAATGGTGACCTGTGTCATTTTATGAAAACTATTATGGAATGTCATTCATTCGTTAGTTGCTGGCGAGAATTTGGCTACTTTCATGGGGAATCGCACCACACAACGTCCTTTGCCTACGCGGCGCTACGAAACCAAATGCAAAATGAGGGCCGAAGGAACCTTGCGATTCCATCGGCCCTCATCAAGCTGCGCTAGTCCTAAAGAGCTATGCGGCTTTCATCTGCCTTTGTTTACCGTCACGTTTAGCATCGTGAATTGCCACTGCCAAGTCATGGTTCGTCAGCTCATCCGGAGACGTAACTGCGTACTTTCTTGCCTGTCGCATTAGCGATTCGCGAATCTGCGACGCATGCGTCCGACGATACTTCGCAACCAGATAGATACTGGCACCTGCTAATACCGTAAGGGTGACCAGTGCGGTTAGTAGAGTAACTTCAATACCCATTGCCTTCTCATCCTCCTCAAACCTCAACCGGAAAGGTGACCGTCATAGTTAACCTAGGGCCCTAGTCATTCAGGGCCTCATCACATCTCGTCTCAGAAGAGAACATTGATCTTAGCATTTTTATTCGAATAGGTCAAATACTTGTAGTGAGAGAATACGAATTTGCAGGTAGTCAGCTGACATTCGACAATCGGCATGACGGGACGAGATACAAATAATTTGATCGTTCCCGGGGACTAGTACTCGTCAGTTCCGTGGCTATGTTCGAAGACTAGGGATGTTTGAGTGGTCGCCACCGCAGGGTTGGCGGACAGGTTGTCCAACACAAATTGTCGGACGTCGGCTGAGTTACGGACGGCAATATGTAACACGAAGTCATCGGCTCCGCCCAGGAAGAATAACTGCTGCACCCCGGGCTTAGACCTCATTTCCGAGGCAAAGGTAGCCATCAGATGCCTTGCACCTGGCCGGATTTTTACGAAGATCAATGCTTCGAGCTCACGGCCTAGGACTTGGGGGTTCACCTCAATGGTGAATCGTGAAATAACACCCGAATCGCGCAAACCGTTCAGTCGAGCCAGACATGTAGAAGCCGCAATACCCAGTTCCTCAGCCAACGAATTATTGGTTCGCCGCGAGTTCTCTGAAAGCAAGGACAACAGACGACGGTCTAACTCGTCGAGTTGCGCCGTGCGCTTTTCGCCGGAGGCAGGATTGTTTAGCATTAAGTGGCACCGGCTTTCACTGCTACATCTTTAGACTTTGAAAAACTCGTGAGATTCCCACGCGATAGAACTACAGCATAGTAAATTTATGTCTCGTCTGACTTCGCCGCCGGAGACTTACTCTGCCGTAATCGAAAAACCAGAATAACAATGACGGAAATGAGTAGAACGCCTCCCACAAGGTACGGCCACTCCAGTGAGAGCCAAGCATAAAATATCGCCATGCCAATGGTCGTGTATATCAGTGCCCAAGCTAGCGCTCCCACAGTGACCGCGGGAAGGTACCGTCGCAACGGCATTCGGCTCACCCCGGCGGTCGCGTTCACGGCGGATTGAATGCCGATGGTAAGAAAGCACAATGGGACAGCGAGCATTCCCCACCGAGCAATGAATCGTTGTGCACGCTGATACATCGCCCCGTGCAAGATCTTTTGATACCGGGTATTCTCAACTCCGCGCGCCACAGCGCGGCCCGCCCAGTAGGTCGCGTTGCCACGCAACATTGCTCCAATGAAGAAGAAAGTAAAGGTCACCGTAAAAGGTGCTTCATTTACCAACCAATTTATTGTCATTACCGGCTACGGAACGCTTTTGATTTTCAAGACCAGCGCGGCACCAAGCAGGCTGATCACTGCTGAACACATGAATAACGTTGAATAACCGCCTAGCCACGTCACCGAAAGCCAAGCAATAAGTGGAGCAAACACTTGTGGCAGCGAGTTCGCAATATTAATCATGCCCAGGTCTTTACCGCGAGAATCCTCGAACGGCAGCACCTGTGTAAGCAAGGCAAAGTCGACGGCGAGGTAAGCGCCAAATCCAACCCCGAGAAAAACGGCAGCGAAGATCGCAGTGGTGAAGGTAGTCGCAAAGGCGAGGGTCAACGCAGCCCCAGCCACAATGACCGAGGAGATGATCACGTATTTCTTGCGTTTTCCATCCCGGTCAGAGAGCCGACCGGCAATCACCGAGGAGAAAATCACGCAAAAGGCGTAGGTCGCTGTCAGGATCAGCACGCCGGTGGCGGGTTCTGGGTGGCGCAACTTGTCCTGCAAGAAAAAGAGCAGGTAAACCAAGCACAGCTGGCTGCCCAAATAGAGCAGGAAACGGGAGAGCCAAGCCCATCCGAAATCTGTGTGCTGCATCGGGTTGATCCAGAAGCTCTTGACGAATTCCATGAGCTTTAACGGTTCTAACGCACCCTTTGGAAGCGGAACATCTTGCCGCAGCAAGACAAAGGGAATCGCGCAAATGGCTACGGCCGTTGCAACAATCGCATAGCCGAACACCAGATTTGAGGCCGCAAACATGCCGATGACTGCACCAATAAGTGAGCCGCAGGTCTGCCCCAACGCCACCATCCCACCGACAAGGCCACGTTGTTCCACCGGCACCTTGTCCGGGATGGCGGCAAAAATCGCGGCTAAAGCTGCATTGCCAGCTGCCTGCATCAGTGCCCAGCCCAGTACCAGCATGCTCACCGTTTGGGCGGTTGACATGAGTAGCAGCGCTAACGCTCCGCACACCGTGCCGCACAGAACCCACGGAACACGCCGGCCAAATTTCGAGGTACTCCGGTCGCTCAGAGCCCCGAAGAGTGGATTTGCCACCAAAGAGACAGCGGCACCAACACCGGTCACGAGCGAAAGAATGGCGGCCTTCTGGCTGGCATCTAGCTGTTCAGCATGTAATCCAAGGAGTACTTGAATCGGCGCGAAGAAGCCAACATTAATCCCGATATGAACGGTGACAACAGCTGCAATCCAGCCAACGCCGACTCGTTTGGTAGGGATCTTGAGAGCTTCGGGGACACCCGAATTACGTTCCGTGATCATGCTTTTTCCTGCCGTCCAAGGTCACGCGGACCAACACTGGAGTCTTGCAGTTCTTCAATGCTCGGCGTGTAACCACGTGCGATGAGCCGTTTGACGGCTTTCGACATCTGACCACCGTCAATCATCGAAGCGGCTACCAAATTTCCTGCTTCGTTAAGACCGAAAAGTACCTGTAGCTGCCCACGACGGTTCAACCGCGATACGTGCTGTGTGGCCCGGGTAAAGTCCCCCACCGCTTCGATATGGCTGTCATGCCTGTCAGACCAGAACCACGGCACCGAATGGGGCCGTGCGTCGCCTCCCATGATGGTGGCCGCGGCAATCGCTGCGTCTTCCATGGCTGCTTCCCAGTGCACGGCACGGGAGCGTTGAGTCATCCGTGCGCCATCGCCTATGGCCAAAACCTGACGGTACGTGGTGGTGCGTTGCTGATCATCGACAAGTATTCCGTCGTTGATCTCTAGCCCCATCGCTTGTGCGAGGGTAGTTTCGGGCTCGACTCCAATGGCAGCGACGAGGATTTCCGCCTCGATTCGTTGCCCGCCGACCACCGCGTAGCCCGCACCGGCCTCGGCGAGTTCACCAGATAATACGGTGATCCCGTGCCGGGAATGCTCGGCATGCAAGACTGCAGCCATCTCGACGCCTAGGACGTTGGACAGCGGCGCCTCTGAGTTGGAAACGAGTGTGACCTGAGCGCCGAGCATTTTTGCGGTGGCCGCAAATTCTGCCCCGACTAGGCCCGCACCGATGACCAGTACGCGCTGCCCGAACATTCCATCTTCCAGTGCGGCCGAAAGATCAGCCGCATCGGTGGCGGTATGCAGGCTACGTATGTGCTCTGTGCCCGGCACCTGAAGTTTTTTTGGGGTGGTTCCGGTAGCCAGCACCACCCATTCATCCTCGGCGGTGGGGGCAATTAGCTCGGTAACTTGTTCTTGGATGAGCGAAACACCGTGTTGTTCAAACCAGGCAGGTGGAACAAAGTACTCGCGCTGCAGGGATTTGCTCAGCGGTGGCCGGTCATAGGGCAGTCCCTCGGGGTCGCTGATTTTGATGTTCCCGGCATAACCCTTGCTCACAAGTTCGCGCGCGAGCGTAAAACCGGCAACACCACCGCCGACAATGTGTACTGACGGCATCTAGATATCTAGCTCCAAGTTTCCGTCGACTACGGCAACTTTGTACGTGCGGGCATCTACGGTGGCAGGCATGCACTGCACCTTGCCGGTGCGCATATCGAAGCTGGACGAATGCATCGGGCATTCAACTTCGCAGCCTTCAATCCAGCCGTCGGAGAGCGAGGCTACCTCGTGGGTGCACTCGTCCTGCAACGCGTAGAAATTGCCATCATCGGCGTGGAACACCGCAATGTCCTCGCTGGCGCCGCTTTCGCTGGCGGGAACTAGTAAGGCTTCGCCTTCGGGTAGCTCGTCTGCAGGGCCTACCTTGTAGCTCACGATGACTCCTTTGATGTGGTTAAACGTCTAGAACCATCTTGTCACTCTTGGTGCCCGCTGTCCTATCTGAAAGATCACTACTAAGTAATAACAACACCGCGAAATCCACGGTTGGAATATCAAGCCACCTTTTGGCGTTGTGCCAAAGACGACAACCGAGGAGAAAAGAGCAGCATATGTCCGAAACAAATCGAGTAGTCATCATTGGTGGACACGGGAAGGTTGCACTTCTTGCGGCGCCAAAACTTGCAAGTCACGGGCTGAACGTAGAGTCGGTGATTCGCAACCCAGAACATAGCGATGAAATCAGTGCCCTGGGCGCCACCCCGGTAGTGCTGGATATCGAACAGGCAGACGTTGACGCGTTGGCCCAGCAGTTTAGCGGCGCCAAGGCAGTGGTGTTCTCCGCCGGCGCCGGCGGCGGAAGCCCCGAACGCACCGTCGCGGTGGATTACGAAGCCGCCGTACGCACCATGAAGGCGGCCGAGCAGGCCGGGGTGAAGCGTTTTGCCATGGTCTCCTATGCGCGCGCATCCGTTGACGTGGACAGCCTAGAGAAGGACAACTCCTTTTATACCTATGCCAAGGCCAAGCATGACGCGGACAAATTCCTGCGTGCGACCGACTTGGACTTCACCATTCTTGGTCCGGGCCTGCTGACCCTGGATCCATCCAGCCAGAAGGTCACGCTGACCGATGAAGAAGGCAAGATCCAAGGACGTGCGCCGCAGGAGAATGAGGGGAATACTGCGCGTGAGACCGTTGCAGATGTTCTGACCCATGTTGTCGTCAACAACGCAGCCGTTCGCCAGACAGTGAATTTCTATGACGGACAGACACCGATCGCCGAGGCGATCAGCTAAAGTCGATCTTTAGCCAACCTCAGGACCGCTCGAACGTTCGAGCGGTCCTGAGGCATTTAAGCACGATAAGACACCGTTAGACGAACACGATCAAAGCGACTGAGAAATCTCCCCAAATCACTTGTGTGATAACTTTTGAACTTATACTATAAGTACATAACAAGGCCCACCTCGGGAACTTGACCGTCAGGAGTTTTCAGATCATGAGTTACACGCCAGATGCCATCCGCCACGTCAAACTTTCCACCGCGCGCCTGCCTCTGGCAACCCCGATCTCTGATGCCAAGGTCTTCACCGGCCGGCAGAAGCCAATGACAGAGGTCGTGTTCCTTTTCGCCGAGATCAGCACCGAACAGGGCTATGAAGGCCTTGGCTTCTCCTACTCCAAACGCGCCGGCGGTCCCGCGCAATATGCTCATGCCAAGGAAGTCGCCCAGACAATGATTGGCGAGGACCCCAACGACATCGCCAAGCTGTACACCAAGTTGCTCTGGGCCGGCGCATCGGTGGGCCGCTCCGGAGTGGCCACACAGGCCCTGGCAGCGTTGGACATCGCGCTCTATGACCTGAAGTCCAAGCGCGCGGGACTGCCACTGGCTAAATTCCTCGGCTCATACCGCGATTCCGTGCGCACCTACAACACCTCCGGAGGCTTCTTGAATGCCAGCATCGAAGAGGTTAAGGAACGCGCAAGCCAATCCATCGAAGAAGGCATCGGCGGAATCAAGATCAAGGTCGGACTCCCGGATAGCGCCGAAGACCTGCGCCGTGTCGCCGCCGTACGCGAACATATTGGCCCGGACTTCCCACTGATGGTTGACGCCAATCAGCAGTGGGACCGTGCCACCGCCTTGCGCATGGGACGCAAACTCGAACAGTTCAATTTGGTGTGGATCGAAGAACCTCTGGATGCCTACGATGCCGAAGGCCATGCAGCACTAACCAGAGCGCTGGATACCCCGATTGCCACCGGTGAGATGCTCGCTTCGGTCGCCGAACACGAACGCCTGATCGCGGCCCGTGCCTGCAGCATCATTCAGCCAGATGCTCCGCGCGTCGGTGGCATCACCCAGTTCTTGCGCCTGGCCACACTGGCAGACCAAGCAGGGTTGGACCTTGCACCGCACTTCGCCATGGAAATCCACCTCCACCTTGCGGCCGCCTACCCGCGCGAGCCGTGGGTGGAACACTTCGACTGGTTAGACCCGCTGTTTAATGAACGCCTGGAAACCAAGGATGGCCGCATGATCGTGCCAAACCGTCCGGGCCTGGGGTTCAGCCTCAGCGATCAGGCGAGGACTTGGACCACCGAATCGGTTGAGTTCGGACGGGCCTAAAAGAGTATCAATAAGCGCCGGGACACCTCATCGAGGTGCCCCGGCGCTTATTGTTGAACTATGGAGAGCATGAAACCGAATCTGACCACCACTCTGGTCGAATCCCTGCGTGAGCGGATAAGCAGTGGGCACTTCGCTCCGGGCGACAAGCTTCCCAGCGAAAACACGCTGATTGCCGAACACGGGGTCTCGCGCACCGTGGTGCGTGAAGCTATCACCCGGTTGCAGGCTGAGGGGCTGGTGCACACACGCCGTGGCGCAGGCAGCTTCGCGCTGACTCCTCCGGCGGAACCTCAAATGGCCAGTGCGCTGGTACCTCGCACCTTGGATGAACGCCGTGCACTGATGGAGTTCCGCGTCGGCTTTGAATCCGAAGCCGCCGCGAAAGCTGCCGCAACGTATTCCATAAAGGATCTAGCAGCAATGGACGAGGCTCTTCGTGGCTTTGAAGCCGCTTCAGGCAATGCCTCGGCGAGCATGAGTTGCGACTACGAATTCCATCTCGCGGTGGCCCGCGCCACTGCGAATAACTATTTTTCCCATGCGGTTCAGAATTTCGGACCGTCGATGATCGCCATGCCGCGTCGCCGCCTGGAACCGTCGGAATCGAGGTCGGCCGCGCAATGGGGTCTAGTGGCCGCGGAGCACCAAGCGGTGCGCGATGCAATTGCGTCGGGCGACCCCCAATTGGCCGCCGCGGCCATGCGCATTCATCTAGCCAATTCCATTTACCGGCTGGAGTCAGAATCTGGCAGCAAGAACTAAGCGCACTGTGATTTAGCGAAAATCGACGCCGTGGGCTTACTCCTCCTAGGCGGAGAAAGCGATTACTCCCGACTCCATCAAACCACCAAAAATCTGCAAATGAGTTAGCAAACGCTAGTTACCCTGGCACTACCACCGGGGCGTCTTCAGTTCATACTCCGGAACGATGGACTGCATGTAGGTGGTGTCGTCGCGCTTTTTGAGTCCAGCGTCTAAATACTGCTGGTGCATACGCGCCAGCGCTTCGTTGTCCAGCTCCACACCTAGCCCAGGTTTTGTTGGGACCCGGACTTT
Organism: Glutamicibacter ardleyensis; assembly: GCF_014644555.1. Classification (GTDB taxonomy): domain Bacteria; phylum Actinomycetota; class Actinomycetes; order Actinomycetales; family Micrococcaceae; genus Glutamicibacter; species Glutamicibacter bergerei. Next base: position 286,214 of record NZ_BMKX01000001.1, read on the forward strand.
GCCATCCTCGAATGAGAAGACTCCCGGAACGATCACGTCATCCTCCGCCAACTTCCATGGCCAATGCGTATCGCAGGCGTAGTCCACATTCTTCGTGACGGATGCTAGCTGGATCATGGCTGCAAAGCTGATTCCCAAGTGCGAGTTCGAGTGCATCGACAGCCGCAGCTTGAAGGTCTCGGCGATTCCGGCCAGCAAACGTGAGCGATTAAGTCCACCCCAGAAATGGTGATCAGAGAGCACCACGTCCACAGCACCGGCGCTCAACGCTGGCGGAAGATCATTAAAGGAGACCACACACATATTGGTGGCCAGCGGGAGATTTATCTGCTTGCGCACTGCCGCGTTGTCCTCGATGGACAGGCATGGATCCTCCAGATATTGAAGAATCGGCTCTAGCCGTCGGCCAATGCGTACTGCGGTGTCTACAGTCCACACGCCGTTTGGATCGATTCGAAGCAGCATGTCTGGAAATTCTGCTCGCAACGCTTCAATAGCTAAGGCTTCCTCCTCAGGAGGGAAAACCCCTCCCTTCAGCTTGAGCGCTTTAAAGCCGTATTCGTCGACCATTTTTCGGGCTTGCTCCACAATGCCAGACGGATCCAAAGCGGCACCCCATTTGTCCTCTGCAAAGCCCGGGTGGCCGGCCCACTTATAGAACAGATAGCCGCTGAACTCGACTTCGTCCCGAACTTGTCCCCCGAGTAAAGTGCTCACCGGTACTCCAAGCACCTTGCCTTGGATATCCATCGCGGCAACATCAAAAGCGGAAAGTACACGATCATCCAATGATGTGGTTGTCACCATTCCGCCAGTACCATGACCGCCGGCCCCGTTATCCTCGGCCAGCGAGGCGGAAACGCGCTCAGAAATTCTATTGATATTAAAAGCGTCGGTACCGACCAGGAATTCTCCTGCACGTTGCAACCGTGCAACGTGCACCTCATCTCCGTAAGTCTCTCCCAAGCCGTAATGGCCGGAATCGGTGTGGACAACCACGATGGCTCGCAGGGCATAAGGTTCGTGTACGCCAACCGAATTCAGCAACGGAGGGTCCGCGAACGCTACCGGGGTCACCACGACGGAGGTGATTGTGGCCGTCGGTGTGGCAGGCGAAGCAGGTAATGACATGTGAATCTCCAAATGTTAGTGCGCGTTGGCTTTGACTGCTAGCACCGGGCGATCAGCTTGCAATAGAATCCGTTGCGCATGCGACCCCATAATGAATTTGCCGACTTGGGTGCGCTGGCGTAAACCTATGACAATCAGCGACACCTTCCGTTCTGTCGCAATGCGCAGGAATTCTTCGGTCAGGTCGTCACGATAAGTGGACTCGATGATCTGGCTATCAATTCCGGCTGCGGACACCACCGCTTCGACTTCTTTCCAGTCGTCCGAGGAAGCAGTGTTCTTGTCCACTAGGGCGCCTTCGCGGGAAGAATTGACGATCAACAGTTCCTCGTTGCGCAGTTTGGACTCGGCAATTGCGGCGTCCAGCGCTGCCTTGCCTACAGGAGTGGGGACATATCCGACGATGATGCTCATACTTTTTCCTTTTCAGTTTCTACCTGGACTGCTAGCGTGTTCGTTTTCCGCTTGTCAATGAAGCTCTTGAGCATCGGCCACAGTGCGACAATGACGAATACAATCAGCAATGAAGCGGAGATTGGACGGGTAAAGAAACCTCCGAGGTCGCCTTCGAGTACGAGCAGAGAGCGACGAAGGTTAGATTCAAGCAAACTGCCGAGCACGAACGCCAGCACCAGCGGTCCGGGCTCGAACCCGAACTTTTTCATCACGTATCCCAATGCTCCGAAAACCACCACCAGAAAAACATCGAAAATCGAGTTGCGGATGGTGTAGGCACCGAGCATGGTGATCAAGACGGTGATGGGTGCCAAGATTGCAGCACGGATACGCAAGATCCGGATGAATACGCCCACCAGTGGTATGGCCATCAGCAAGAGGAGGATGTTGCCTATGTACATCGAGTTAACCACGCCCCAGAACAGTTCCGGATCGTTGCCAATCAGTTGCGGCCCGGGCGTGATGCCCTGGATCAATAGTGCACCGAAAATAATGGCCATGGTGCCGTTAGCAGGTATGCCCAAAGTCAACAGCGGAATGAATGAGCTTGTAGCTGCCGCGTTGTTGGCAGTTTCTGGGCCCGCCACGCCTTCGATGGCTCCCTTGCCGAAGCGTGAGGGATCCTTAGCAACCTTCTTTTCAACCGCATAGGAAACCAGTGAAGAAATGGTGGCTCCGCCGCCGGGAAGAATCCCTAGGAAAAAGCCCAGAAGCGAGCCACGCCCCATGGCTGGGGCGGCCTGCTTGATGTCTTTGCCCGAAGGCCAGACTCGCTTCACTTTGATAGGAGCGCTCACAGCGCGGTGTCGGTCTTCGAGGTTGTAGAGGATCTCGCCGATGCCGAACAGTCCCATAGCAAGCGGAGCAAAGTCGATTCCGTCCGCCATCGACAGGTTTCCGAAGGTGAAGCGTTCGGCACCAGTAAAGATATCGCGTCCTACCGTAGCCAGTAGCAATCCGACAGCGGCGGCGATAATCGCCTTAATCTTCGAGGCCCCTGAGATTGTGGCGACCAACAAGATTCCTAATAAGGCCAGAGCTGCATACTCTGGCGGACCGAAGTCCAGCGCAAAGCTTGCCACAAGCGGTGCCAAGAAGGTCAGGCCAATAATGGATACCGTCGCACCAGCGAATGACCCGATAGCGGCAATGCCCAGCGCAGTTCCTGCACGCCCTTGCTTTGCCATGACGTAGCCATCAAAAACGGTGACTACAGAACTGGCTTCGCCGGGCAGGCGCAGTAGCACCGAGGTGATAGTTCCGCCGTACTGTGCACCGTAGAAGATTCCAGCGAGCATGATGATCGCGGTTACTGGTTCAATACCGTAGGTCAGGGGCAGGAGGATCGCGATAGTCGCTGCCGGGCCCAGGCCCGGCAGTACTCCAACGAGCATGCCGATGACCACGCCTACTAGGCAATAAAGGAGATTGGTGGGGTCCATAACGGTACCGAAACCGTCAAGGACTGGTGCAAAAAAGTCCATGCTGATATTCCTTGTTCTGCTCTAGTCAGATCACGTGCGGGATGCTGGTACCAAGGCCAACAATGAATATGAGGTAGAAAATCACTACGACAAGCGTTGAGTAGAGGGTGGCTGAGCGCCAGGTTTCTGCTCCCAGCCACCGCATCCACACAAAGCACAAAAGAAGCGAAGGAACTTCAAAACCAATGACTGGCATCAAGATGACCAGGAGGATCAAAGTCGCGAAGCCGATGAGAGCGAACCAGCTGTATTTGGTGAATCGCTCTCCATCTCTGCCGCCGCCGCGTCCTACAATCAACTGAACGACAGCCATTACACCGATAATGATGCTCACGATGAACGGCCACATTCCAGCTTTTGGAGTTTGCGGTGTTCCCAGATCCAGATTTACGGACATGATGACTCCGGCAAGGGAGAACGCTACGAGTACTAGGCTGGAGGCCAGATGCGCGACTGGTCCGGCTTTAGCCGGTGCATCTGATTCCCATATTTCGGCGAGTTCTTCCGGCGTTAATGCCTCGGTTGCAATGATTTCATCCGTCTCCGGCGTATCTTGCTTATCTTTATGCTTTTGCATCGATTCCATCCGCTTCAATTAGTTCCCGTGCGTAAAAGTTCTACTGGAGCTTATTTGCCCGAAACTAGCGAGATGCCGTTCTCCTCGGTTAGCGACTTGTACTTCTCTGCCAGTGCAGTCCATTCTTTGATGACTTCCTCACCGCTGATCTCGTGCGGGGTCAGCAAATTGTTTTTATTGAATTCCTTATAAGTCTCAGTTTCGGTGGCGCCTTGGATAGCTTCGGTGAGCTTGCTCTTAGCCTCAGCGCTTAGGCCCTTAGGTACTCCTACAGCACGGAACTGAGACACAGGAACGTCATAGCCGAGCTCTTTTGCGGTCGGTACATCTGGAAGAAATTCGTTGCGTTCAGTGGAGAAAATTACCAGTGGTTCTACCGTGCCTGCGTCAATCTGAGGCTTGGCCTCTCCAAGCTGCACGGTAGAAATTTGCACCTGGTTGCCCATGACAGCGGTCAACGCCGGGGCTCCCGAGTCAAAGGGAACGGTCGTACCCTTGACATCCGCCTGCGCTAGGAGCAATTCCTGGGCCAGCTGCGAGCCGGTGCCGACTCCGGTAGTTCCGTACGACAATTTCTCGTCACTGCTAGCTACTTCGTCGAACGACGCGAAGCCAGACTTCTTGCTGGCGATCATGACGTAGTCGTCCTGCGACAGGCCGGCCAACACATCAACGTCGTCGAAAGTCACTGCTTCTTCTTCGGACACTGCCAGCGGAGTGATAGTGAACAGAGATGCATTCAGCATCACGAGGTTCTGCCCATCTGGATCCATCTCGGCGACCTCTTCGGTGGCCAGCGCACCATTTGCACCCGGCTTGTTGACTGCAGGGACCGCCACACCGAGCTCGTCAGAAAGACCTTCACTCAGAGCACGGGCGATCAGGTCAGTCGATCCCCCGGGGGCAGCGCCCACGGTGAAAGTTACAGGACCATTGGGAAATTTAGCGGGATCGGCGCTGCCTCCACCGACGTTGCCGCCACATGCAGTCAGTGCCAGTGCGGCACCCGCTGCGGAAAGTGAAAGTAGTGTGCGTCGGGTAAATCGATTTTTCACGGGATGTTCTCCTACTGGTTGCGAGTGGAAAAGCTTCAGAGGCCACTTGGGTGAGCCAGCTCACTGACACGGCCTGTGGTACAGCTTAGAAAATAGATATGATGCATGTCCAAGGTCATCTAGGCATGGAATGATTCCCGAAAGGTATCGATTGTTCACTCTTGATCAAGCCCGTAGTTTCGTTGCGGTAGCAGAAGAACTACATTTCGGTCGCGCGGCCGAACGACTAAATATGACTCAACCACCGCTAAGCCGACAAATCCAAAAGCTAGAACGCTCGGTCGGTGTCGCGCTTCTGGAACGAGATAATCGACGGGTCTCGCTGACCGCTGCCGGTCATGCATTTCTCGCGGATGCGAAGCGACTTGTGGTTGCCGCCGAACGCGCCCCCGATAATGCCCGACGAATCGCCGCCGGCCAAATCGGCGAACTCCGGATCGGATTTACCGCAGCCTCTGGCTTTAGCCTTCTCGGACCGCTTTTGGCCGAGATTACTGAGCAAATGCCTGAGGTGCATTTGGACCTCTCTGAAATGGTGACCAGCGCACAGGTGGATGCGCTTTTGGACGGGGATCTGGATATGGGGTTGGCCAGGCCGCCTTTTGACGAAGATCTTTTTGAGTCAGCTTTGCTGCTCTCCGAAGGCCTGTACGTTGCGGTGCCTGTGGGGCACCGGTTGGATTTGTTGAAACGTGACGTCTTATTTCAGGATCTGCGTAACGAACCACTGATCATGCACTCGGCGACCAAGGCACGCTATTTCTATGACTTAGTGGTGCGCCGGATCGATGTGGAGCACAAAAATGTGCGCCACACAGTGAGCCAGATCCTGACTATGGTTGCGCTCGTTTCCGCCGGGCGTGGAATTGCCTTTGTGCCGGAGAGCGCCAAACTGCTCGGTGTTGAGGGCGTCAGTTACCTGCGACTCTCCGAAGTGAAAGATGACCCGGTACAGCTACACGCAATTTGGAGTCGCACATCGCGCAACCCGGCACTGGGTTCCATGGTTGAAATAGTTCGCGGAGGACTGCACCACTAACGCTGCTACTCGGCAAGAACAGTCAATGATGCACGGAGGGTATCAAACCATACAAATATGGGCTTGGACAGGCATCATGAGTCATCCATACGCTGGGAACAACAAATACGTTCCACACCTTCTGTCCGCACGTAATGCGACAGAATTAGCAAAGGACCAGTCCCATGGCTCAGTACACTCCTCATGAACTTGCCGACAAGCTCAAAGACGGCCTGCTCTCCTTCCCAGTCACTGCATTTGATGCGAACCTCGAAGTAGACGAGCCCGCTTACCGCCGCCACTTGGAATGGCAGTCAAGCTTCGACGTGGCAGGCCTATTCGCTGCCGGTGGCACGGGTGAAGGTTTCGCCCTGACCGCCGAAGAAGCGGCCAATGTTGTACGCATGGCGGTGGAAGAGGCAGGTTCGCGCGTTCCGGTTCTAGCTTCCGCTGGCGGTTCCACCAAACAGGCAATCCAAAATGCCCAGGATGCCGAAGCCGTCGGCGCCGAGGGTCTGCTGCTGCTTCCTCCGTACCTGACCGAATGCGATCAGGATGGTCTCTACGAGCACGTCTCGGCAATTTGCGCAGCTACCAAGACCGGTGTGATCGTGTACAACCGTGCCAACGCAATCTACTCGGCAGATACGGTGGCTCGTCTTGCCGAGAACCACGAAAACTTCATTGGCTTCAAGGATGCACTAGGCGATATCGAGCACCTGACCAAGGTCTATGCCAAGAACGGGGACCGCCTGTTCTACCTCGGCGGTCTGCCCACCGCCGAGACCTTCGCCCTGCCATTGTTGCAGCTGGGCATGAGCACGTACTCATCAGCCATGTACAACTTCGTCCCGGAGTTCGCCTTGGACTTCTACAAGGATGTTCGTGCCCAGGATCGTGTGGCAGTGAATGAAAAACTGAACCGCTTCGTCTTGCCATACCTGGACATCCGCGACCGGGTGAAGGGTTACGGTGTTTCCATCGTCAAGGGCGGATTGAAGGTCGTTGGCCGTGACTCCGGTTCTGTGCGTCCCCCTCTTCAGGACCTGACCGAAAAGGATCTTGCAGATCTTTCGGCTCTAATCAAGCAGGCCGGCATCGTTCCTACCGGCGCGAGCCTCTAAGCAAAATTCGTTCCTTACCGACAACCTATCTCGTCGAACCAGGAGTATTTATGAGCACCACAACGCAGAACCTAACCGGGCAGTCCATCCTCGCCGGCACGCAGACCAGCGGTACCGGCCGAGAAGTCCACGGCTACAATCCAGCGACCAACGAACCGCTAGAGCCTGCCTACACGCTCATCGATGAGCAGCAATTAAAGGTCGCCACCGAGGCAGCTGCCGAAGCCTTCGATTCTTTCCGTTCCTTGGAACCTACCAAGCACGCAGATTTCTTGGAAGCCATTGCAGATAACATCGAAGCGGTTGGGGCCGAGCTGGTAACGCGCGCCATGGCCGAGACCGGCCTACCCGAAGCCCGCCTAACCGGCGAGCGCGGACGCACCACGGGTCAGCTGCGCTTGTTCGCGAAGGTTGTACGCCAAGGTGACCAGCACGGGGTCCGTGTGGATCCTGCCTTGCCCCAGCGACAGCCAGCACCTCGGGTTGACATCCGCCAGCGTAAAATCGCCGTTGGCCCGGTAGCCGTCTTCGGTGCCTCAAACTTCCCGCTGGCTTTTTCCACCGCTGGTGGTGACACCGCTTCGGCGCTGGCAGCCGGTTGCCCGGTGATCTTCAAGGCACACAATGCCCATCCCGGAACCAGCGAAATAGTGGGACGAGCAATCACCAAAGCGGTAGCCGACTTTGGCCTGCACCCGGGCGTCTTCTCCCTGGTCTACGGCCCAGGCGCCTCTATTGGTCAGGCGTTAGTTGCCGATCCGGTGATCAAGGCTGTGGGCTTTACCGGATCACGCTCCGGGGGCACCGCGCTGATGGCTACCGCGGCTGCGCGGCCGGAACCAATCCCGGTATACGCCGAGATGAGCTCCATCAATCCGGTGATCTTCTTCGAAGGAGCCTTAGCCGAGGATCCGTCCGCGCAGGCTGCGGCATATTTGGCTTCGGTCATAGGCTCTTCGGGCCAGCTGTGCACGGCCCCCGGCTTGGTCTTTGTCCCGACGGGTGAAGCTGGCGATGCATTTGCTCAGGCCATTAGCGCTCAAGCACCGGCAGCTTCCGGCCAGACCATGCTCACCGAGTCAATCTTCAACTCCTGGACTCAGGGCGTCGAAGCCTTAGGCAGCCAAGAAGGTGTCGAGCTGTTGGGTCGTGGCATCGAAGGAACCGGAAAGAACGCGCCGGCACCAACCATCTACTCCTCGAACGTGGAACAACTGCTGGCCAACTCTGTCTTGCAAGATGAGATCTTCGGTGCAGCGTCATTGGTCATTCATTACGCGGATGCTGGGCAGCTAAAGAACGCACTATCTAAGCTGGAAGGACAACTCACCGCAACCTTGCAGCTGACCGAATCGGACTACGCAGTCGCGGCCGAGGTCATTCCAACGCTGGAAACCAAAGTTGGTCGCATCCTGGTTAACGGATGGCCAACCGGAGTCGAGGTAGGACATGCAATGGTTCACGGCGGGCCGTTCCCTGCAACCTCCGATCCGCAGACCACTTCGGTCGGTACACTGGCAATCGAGCGATTCCTGCGTCCCGTGGCCTACCAGAATTTCCCTGATGGTTTGTTGCCAAAGCCAATTGGCATGGACAATCCTTGGAATCTGACCCGACGTGTTGATGGCACGCTGAAGACTGTTGGAGAGTAATAGATGAGTAACCAGCCAACTATCGTCTCAATTCAGGTCATCCCCGTCGCCGGGCACGATTCAATGCTTTTGAATCTCTCCGGGGCACATGGGCCTTTCTTTACTCGAAACATCACAATCGTCACTGACTCCGAAGGTCGCACGGGCTTGGGCGAAGTGCCCGGCGGTGAAGCAATCCGTTCAACCATTGAAGAAGCAGGCGCACTACTAACCGGTGCGCCGGTGGCCAAATACCGCTCGCTGCTTCGCCAGGTCGCTGCCCGTTTCGCAGATCGCGACGCTGGCGGCCGCGGGGCACAAACCTTTGACCTGCGCACCACGGTGCACGCGGTCACTGCCTTGGAATCAGCCTTGCTGGATTTGCACGGACAGTTCCTTGGTGTTCCGGTCGCCGAACTGCTTGGTGATGGACAGCAACGTGACGCCGTGCCGATGCTCGGATACCTGTTCTACGTGGGTAACCCAGACCAAACCGATCTTCCCTACCTACGCGAACCGCAAGGTGCAGACGATTGGGAACGAGTACGCCGCGAAGAGGCCATGACTCCAGAGGCCGTGGTACGTCTGGCAGAGGCGGCCCAGCAGCGTTATGGTTTCAAGGACTTCAAGCTCAAGGGAGGAGTTCAACCCGGCGACGCCGAAGTCGACGCTGTCATCGCGTTGAAGGAACGCTTCCCGGACGCTCGCATTACGCTGGATCCAAATGGCGGCTGGCTGTTGAAGGACGCCATTCGCCTGGGCAATCGGATGAAGGGAATCGTCGCCTACGCCGAGGATCCCTGCGGTCCGGAAGGCCGTTTTTCGGGCCGCGAAGTCATGAGCGAGTTCCGCCGTGCCACCGGGCTACAAACCGCCACTAATATGATCGCCACCGACTGGCGCGAAATGGCACATGCAGTACGCACCAACGCTGTGGACATTCCCTTGGCAGACCCACATTTCTGGACCATGTCCGGTTCGGTGCGAGTCGCCCAGCTGTGCGACGAGTTCGGGTTAACCTGGGGCTCACACTCCAACAACCACTTCGATATTTCGCTGGCAATGTTCACTCAAGTTGGTGCCGCCGCACCAGGTGAGATCACTGCACTTGATACTCACTGGATCTGGCAAGACGGCCAGGGGCTCACCGAAGAACCGCTATTGATCCGTGACGGTGAAATCAAAGTGCCGCAGCGCGCCGGTTTAGGTGTCTCGCTGGACATGGATCGCGTTCAGAAGGCCCACGAACTCTATCTCGAACATGGGCTCGGCTCGCGTGACGACGCAGTGTCAATGCAGTACCTGATCCCCGGGTGGAGCTTCGATTCGAAGAGCCCTTGCCTGGTGCGCTAGTGAGTCCATATAGCATCGCCATAACGCACTGAAGACGGTGAAGATAACTACCTAAGTTATCTTCACCGTCTTCACCTATGCCAGGCACCATATATTGCAGCCACAGATTTGTTGGAGAGGAAGGCCCTATGCAGGGAGTATTACAAGGATTTGCGATAGTGCTGATCCTCATCGGCATAGGACTAGCGACTTCCGTGGCCTTGCCGGGCAAACGGGAGATGATTGCCAAGGGCCTGACCCCACTGATCTTCTACATCACGAATCCAGCACTGATGTTCGTGCTGCTCTCAGGGACCGACTTGCGAGCCGTGATCGGCGTATTCACTCCCATAGCACTGATCACCGCGGTGCTTACCGGCGGCCTCTTCGCCCTCATTTCCAAGCTGGTTTTCAAGACGCCCACGCACCGACTACCAGCCGCCGCCATGTCCACTAGCTACGTTAACGCCGGAAATATTGGTGTCCCATTAGCTCTTTACGCGGTGGGAAGCACCAACCCAGTCGTCTCGGTGCTCATTGCGCAGCTGCTGATCATTGCTCCGATCTACTTGTGCATGTTTGCTTTGGCTTCCCGGGCACAACGAGGTGGCACGGAGAGCCAGCCACTGGGCACAACGATTGTTAAATCCGTTGCCAACCCGGTCACCATCGCCACCTTCATTGGCGCGGTGTTTTCCTTCTTCAATTGGTCTTTGCCCGAGGTTATTCACGCACCAGTACAGATGCTTGGCGACGCCTCGATCCCATTGATGCTCATGGCATTCGGCATGTCCTTATATGGACAACGCCCGCTCTCCGACAAGAGCCTGCGAGGAGAAATTTATGTAGCGACGGCGTTCAAGGTGCTGTTCATGCCATTGCTCGCCTGGCTCATGGCAAGATTCGTCTTTGGCTTAGACGGAGTAGACCTTCTGGGCGTGGTTATCATGGCCGCGTTGCCGACAGCACAGAACGTCCTGCTGTTCTCACTGCAATTCAAACTAGACGTCGCGATCCCCCGTGAAGTAGTACTTACCAGCACGTTGCTCACCGTTCCTACTGTGCTCCTAGCGACTTTTCTACTCGGATAACTCGTACAGAAGTAACCAGCAGACGTTCGGGTAGCCTGCCAAAAATACGTAGGCAGGCCACCCGGATTCTGGCTGCGCTACCACCTAACTACTGAAAATCTGCAAGCCACAGGTCAGGGCCGAAAACTTCATATTGGATGTCCTTGGCGGGAATCCCCCTGGCTATCAGGGCGCTGCGCACAAGTTTCATAAATGCCAATGGTCCACAGAGGTAGTACTCGGCATCTTCAGGCAATTGAACATCATCGATGTTCATATACCCGGAGTGCTCGTTTTCTGCCATGGTGCCATCCGGACGTTCAAACCAGGCATCAAGTTTGCCCTCATTAAGCTGTGCCAGTGAATCTTCGACTTGGCGTCGCAAGGCAAAGGTACCCGGCTCACCGTCCGCGTGGAGCAACTGAATTTTTCGGTCGGTGTCGGATTTGACCGTATGCGAAAGCATTCCCGCCATAGGGGTGATACCAATACCCGCGCTCGCCAGGACAAGCGGACGGTTGGAGTAGTTCAGCACCACGTCACCAAATGGTGCTGACAACTGCACGCGATCCCCCACCTTCACGGTATCGTGCAACAGGTTACTCATTTCTCCGTCAGGTGCTCCTTGGATGCCTTGTACTCTCTTGACGGCAAATTGGCGATGGTCGCCATCATCCGCGGCGGTCAGCGAATACTGCCGAAGCTGGTGAACACCGTCTTTCATGAGCATCTTCAACGAGACGTATTGCCCTGGTAATGACTGTTTGGTGGGGCGTGGATCGGTCCGTTTGACCACGAAGGTGACCACGTCTGAGGTCTCTTCTCTGCGTTCAACTACTTCCCAAGTGCGCCAGATTTCATCTGGGTTCAAATCCACCGCGGAATAGAGTCCGCGTTCCTTGTTAATGAGCATGTTAGCCATCAGCCAATACACTTCATCCCAAGCTGCCGCGACTTCGGGAGTCACCGCATCGCCGAGGACATCGACGATGGCCCACATCAGGTTCTCATGAACAATGGCGTACTGATTCGGGCGCAGCCCCAGAGAGACGTGCTTGTGGGCTACGCGGTTGAGCAGGTGATCGGGAAGATTATCCGGGTTGTCCACCAAGTTCGTGGCGAATGCGGCAATGGACCCGGCAAGAGCTTGTTGCTGATGCCCATCGGCCTGATTGCCACGGTTGAAGAGCCCGTCGAGCAATTCGGGGCGACCTTTGAACATATGGTCGTAAAATCGGCGGGCAATTTCGTGGATATTTTCACCGACCACTGGAAGCGTGGCCCTGATAATCGGCAGGGACGTATCGGAAAGCATGGCGCTGACTCCTCGCTAGTACCTATTCCACCAGCAAGAAATCCTGGCGGACTTAGCGTGAAGCTATCACCGAAGTTCGGTCGCTGACAGTAAGTTTCGTGAAGGAAGATCCGACTCGATTTACATCCAAATTTTCTTTTCGTTCCAGCTATTTTTTGGGCCCTTGGCTGACTTGTGGTTTGTACACCAACCAGTTCGCCTATCGATGCTATTAATGGAAAATAGAGTTCTGACTCCAAGTAATTGTTACGACTAAATCGAACGAGAAATCTTCATACGGCCCCTAAGACAATGCGCAAAACCCGGGTAGTTTCCCTCCCCATAAGGAAAACTACCCGGGCGCATACCCGTGGCGGCTCGTCCCCAAACGAGCCACCACGAATTCTATTTAGCGCTTCTCTTCGATGGTGACGGTCCAACCGTCGAAGTTCGCGGCGTTGACATCCAGGAAGTATTTTCCTGCGGATTTGTGCAGTGCGGTCTCATCATTTACCGGAGAATCAACTATGAGTTCGGGAATTCCACCGTCCTTCATCAGGTCGGTACCTTCGGTCAGCACGTATATCGATCCCAGCGCCATATTTTCGCCACCTTTGAAGCTGTAGCTCATGCGCACTTCGCCACCGGTGAGCTCAAAAACTGCACTGGACTTATCGGTCTTGCCTTTGAGAGAAACAACTTCCTGCCAAGCAGCTTCCGCCGGCTTGTCTTCAACCACTGTCTCTTCTTCGGCCACGGCTTCTTGTGGCTCAGCTTCGGGAGCAATGGGCTGCGTTACTGGCTGTTCCACGACAGGGACGATTGGTGCCGTACTCGGTGTGGAGCTATTTGCACTATTGGCACCGCCAATCGCGCCGATGACAACTATTGCAATGCTCACGATCCAGGCAAGCATTTTGTGCTTGGAGTATCCGGCCAGAGGCTGCCGGCGTTTGTCGGTCATGCCTCCGCAAAGAATAATGATCAGATCGATGAGCGCCCAGACGCCCAGTCCGCCAAAGGTGAATAGTTTTAGTAGCCCCGTTCCCACCTTGCCCAGATAAAAACGATCCACGCCCAAGGCCCCGAGAAACAGCGAAAGCAACCAAGTGGTGACGAAGGATTTCTGCGGGTAGGCCGGTGCCGGGTAGTACTGCGGTTGAGCGGGTGCTGCGTTGGTGTAACTCATGATGATTCCTCTGGTGTGATTGATGATGTGCGGATTACGGGGTTGATGAAGGGTCTACTGCTTGACCCAAGTACCGCATCGGGTGGATTCAAAGTCCTGGCCCTTTTTCACGGAGACCGTGGGGCGTCCACCGCCGGGAATACCGTTGTTGACGATGTCCGAGCCGTTAGTACCGGTCTTGAGTACTGCCCAATAGCAGTCACTGCCTACTGGTTCTTTGGTTCGGTAGGTGCCGGCTTTGATGTCAGTCCCCACTGTCCAGACACCGTTTTCTACCGAATTCTCGGCTTGTTCGACTTCGATCTTGCCGACGGCTTTCTCGCGCGCTGTGATTTTCTTGTCCTGGGATGCGAGCTCTTCTTCGCGCACATCCAATCCGGTCGAACGTTCGTCGAGCTGCGTAGTACGTTCCTCGACGGCGCTTTCTCTGGCAGAAATGCCACCTTCGAGATCATCCAGTTCGCTTTGCACATCGTCACGCTCGCCTTGCAGAATCTCGTTGGAATCCGAGAGCGATTGATACTCCGCGGATTCACGGGGATCAACGCTGTCGACACCGATGAATACTCCTCCGGCAAATGATCCGGCAACCAAGAGCGTTCCAACAATGAGGGCCGCAGTTTTCTTCTTGCTCCACCGTTTATTCGGAACCGCCGACGACGACTGTTCCATTGTGTTCAGGCCACTCATTTGCTGTTGTCCTTTTCAATCAAGATATTTGAACCGCTATCCGGGTGATAGGACCAGCTGGCGGTGAGCCCGTCCCACGAATCGGTTTGGGTGCCATCCAAAGCACGCGTTCGACCGATTTTTTGCTGAGTCGTTTCGGGAACTCCGATTTCGTTCAACATGCATATATACGCCACGTAGTCAGACGTTCCCGAGTCAAAGCTCTCTTGGCCTTTGGTGTCGAGCTCGATTGCAGCGCCTCCATCCAGGATGTTGAATCCATCGGAGGTAATGCCGCAGCTGGCAATCATTTCGTTGAGCTTCTTTTCACTGATCGGTGAGGAGCTTGCACCGTTTGTGGTGGCGGCTCCAAGCCCCAGCCCAAGTGCCAAGCCAACAGCCAATCCGCCGGCCGCTGGCAACACCCATCGATTCTGCGCTTTTCGTGGGCGTTGCATTTCTGGCGGGACGATTGGTCCCTCAAATGTTGGCTGCATGATGTGCTCCTGGGGAAAATGCTCAGTGATGAAAGAACACCATTGCACTTCGAGAAGTGTGCCGGATCAGCCGGTAGCGTTCTGAGATCAATCTTGCTGGTGAGACATAACCCATGTCAGTTATTTTGCTGATAATGGGGGTTATCAGAGATACACTCAAAACAACGGTATTCGAAGTCATAAGTTCATGGAACACACCCTCACCACGCGACCAAGTATGTAAGGAAGGAAAATGCTCAAGATGCCCAGTACAGAGTTGTTATCCCTTTCTGATATTGCGCGACTGGCCAACGTCCAACGCCCCGTCGTGAGTGTGTGGCGATCCCGCTCCAAGTCGAGCGCAGTCCCTTTCCCGGAATCAGCGACGAGGAATGGAACACAAGAATTCTTTGATGCAACCGAGGTCGTGGCCTGGCTCGAAACTACCGGGCGCGGAAACAACGCACATATTGCCGAGGATATGACCGCCCATACGCTGGGTGCGCGCGCTGATTTCATGTCGGTTTCGGCGCTTCTTGCTTTGTATGCGATCAGTGGAGAGCGTCTCTCCGATTTGGATTACGAAGACTTGTTGGACTTGGCAGATGAAACCGACCCGGAAGATGCGTTCATCTATTCAGAAATTGAGGCGCTTGACCAAGCCTCGCTGTCACTGGTGAAATACACCGAGCGCTTAGTCGATGCCGCATTCGGTGTTGTACCGGCTTTCGAACAACTCATGGCAGACCGGTTCCGTCTCAACAATTCAGAATTGGCCGAATGCGCCTTGTCCGATTCTGCGCTTCAGATCGCAGCGACCGCAGCGCTGGAAATCAGCAGCAAGTCGCTTTGCTTCACCGAAAATACTCCCGGCGGAAGTGACCTGCTGATTACTGTGGCTAAGCTACTCGGCGAATCAGCGTTCGGCACATTTTTGCTTCCGGAGAAGCCAACTGCTGATACTGCTATCTCTCGACTGGCACTGCGTAGACTCCGGACCTTCTCCGCAGCACAAGAAAATGTCGCGCTGATTCGTTCAGATGGTTCACAGCGCGGACTAGTCCACCTAGCCCAATACCCTGGACCTGGCGATCCACAAATGTCTTTCGCAGCTATGTTGGACGCAATTGAAGAACTGGTACTTCAACTGCAACAAGATGAGCGAGCCATAATACTGGCACCAGCTTCACTGCTTATCAATCAGTTGAACTCCCCCGATTTGGAAGGGGCCCGTTCATCGATTCTCCGTTCGGGACGCGTGCGTGCGGCGGTGAGACTCCCCCGCGGCTTGGTCATATCAAAGCCACAACAAGCGTTGGGATTCTGGGTACTGGGGCCGGAGCCCACATCAGTTCCGCTCGGCGAGCGCGGAATTTTGATAGCTGACCTTTTGGATCAGACAATCGACGACTCGGTGATGGGTGATCTCGCCACCGACATTGCGGCTTCCCTTGGCGGCTTGGAGTCAATTCGGCGCCATGCCTTCCGATTTGCCCAATTGATGAAGACGAGCACCATCCTCGCCTCAAAGACTGGACTCGTCCCGGTAGCAAAAACTACTTTCCAGCTCCCAGCTGGGAATTATTCGAATAGTGCTGAAGCTCTGGTTAGAACTGAAGCTGCACTTGATGAAGCGAACCGCACCGCTGGATGCAGACCTGAGCTTGATATTCATTTACAGGCACGAACAACGGAACATAATGCAGGCGCTCAAAAGACCCTCCAAACCGTGGCTGAGCTGCAGCAGTCCGGGGCAATCCAGCACCTGCCCGGGACAAGAATCTCGGAAAGTGATCTTGCTCCGGAAAATTCTTCAGGAGTGAAAGTCTGGCAGGCCGAAGACCTGGCAGAGGGAACAGCGACCAGAACCATTCCGGCACTGGCGTTGGCGGCAAAGTATCCACGGGCTAAATTGACGGAGCCAGGCGATATTGTCTTTCACGGCGGGCCGCATCCCGGAGCGCAAGTAGACGCCAAGGGAGCAGCTGCCGTACGTTTTCCGGCTCAGATATTGCGAGTCGACCAGCAATCAGTGCACGGAATAGTTCCCTTAGTGCTCGCCGCTGATATCAATAGCGGGGCAACCGGGCATTGGAAACGTTGGGGTGTGCGTACTGTGCCATCAGATCAGGTCAGTGGTCTGACAGCTGCGCTCTTGAAGGTAAATTCCGAAAAGCAAGCGGCAGAAGAGCGGCTCAAGAGACTAGAAGAATTTTCAAATCGTCTCGTCGGTGGCATAACCAACGGAGAACTTGAGATGATGAAGACAAATACCAGTACGGAAGGACGGCCATAGTGGCTGCACCACGAAAATCGGCAACCAAGCAGGCTGCGTTGCCGAGCACCATGAAGGAACTCAAAGACACTCTGTGGAAGGCCGCAGATAAACTGCGCGGCTCCATGGACGCATCCCAATATAAGGATGTAATCCTTGGTCTGGTGTTTCTGAAGTACGTCTCTGACGCATTTACCGAACGACGCGAACAGCTCCGCACCGAGCTTGCTGCGGACGGCATGACCGAAGATCAGATCGACCAGCTGATCGATGACACGGATGAATACACCGGACGTGGTGTTTTTTGGGTCCCTTCGAATGCCCGTTGGAACTACCTGGCCGAAAATGCCAAGGGACTTCCGGCCATGGACGGCGAAGTTCCTAAGAACATTGGCGAGCTGATCGATGCGGCAATGGACGCCATCATGGGAGCCAACCAGACCCTTGCGGCCACCCTCCCGCGCATCTTCAACCGCGATTCGGTGGACCAGCGGCGCTTGGGCGAACTGATCGATCTGTTCAACACCGCCCGCTTCACCGGTCAAGGCGCCGGACGAGCCCGAGACCTGCTCGGTGAGGTCTACGAATACTTCTTGGAGAAGTTCGCCCGTGCCGAAGGCAAGCGCGGCGGCGAGTTCTACACCCCGGCTGGCGTGGTTCGTGTGTTGGTCGAGGTCCTCGAACCGACGAGCGGCCGTGTCTACGACCCGGCCTGCGGCTCGGGCGGTATGTTCGTCCAGACTGAAAAGTTCCTGGATGCGCACAACGCGGACCGCACCGCAATCTCCGTCTACGGGCAGGAGCTCAACGAGCGCACCTGGCGCATGGCCAAGATGAACCTTGCCATCCACGGACTGAATGCGAACCTCGCCCCACGTTGGGGCGACACCTTCGCCCGAGACCAGCACCCTGATATGCAGGCCGACTACGTCATGGCCAACCCGCCGTTCAACATCAAGGACTGGGCACGCAACGAATCTGACCCGCGCTGGCGCTACGGCGTTCCGCCGGCAAACAACGCCAACTACGCCTGGATCCAGCACATCATTTCGAAGCTGGCACCCGGTGGTACTGCCGGGGTCGTCATGGCCAACGGTTCCATGTCTTCGAACTCCGGCGGCGAGGGACAGATCCGCGCGCAGTTGGTCGAAGCAGATTTGGTATCCTGCATGGTCGCACTACCAACCCAGCTCTTCCGCTCCACTGGCATCCCGGTATGCACCTGGTTCTTTGCCAAGGACAAGAGCGCTGGCGAACATGGTGCCGTGGATCGCACCGGGCAGGTGCTCTTCATCGACGCACGAAACCTGGGCTACATGGTCGACCGCGCCGAACGTGCCTTGAGCGATGAGGACATCGCGAAGATTGCCGGCACCTTCCACGCGTGGCGCGGAAGCGCGTCTGCTGATGGCAAGGAATATAACGACGAAGCCGGCTTCTGCTATTCGGCGACCTTGGCGGAGATCAAGGAAGCGGACTACGCGCTGACACCAGGTCGCTATGTGGGCGCGGCCGACGTGGAGGACGATGGCGAACCGATCGAGGAAAAGATCGCTCGCCTGAAGAACGAACTGTTTGAACAGCTCGATGAGTCCAAGCGGTTAACTACTGTTGTGCGCGAGCAGTTGCGGAGGGTCTCATGAGAATCGCCCGAGTCCTTGATCTGGTGTCGGAAGGACTGCTTCGGGTCGAAGACGGCAATCATGGGAACGATCGACCGCGACCGGATGAATTTGATTCGTCCGGGGTCTGCTTCATTCGCGCCGCAGACATGTCCGACGGTGTCTTGAATTTTTCCACAGCCGGCCGCATTAATTCTGTGGCCAGGGCGCGTATTCGCAAGGGGGTTGGAGCGCCTGGAGACGCAATTCTGTCTCACAAAGGCACAGTCGGGAAGGTAGCAATAGCTCCCAAAGGTTCACCAGAATTCGTCTGTTCTCCCCAAACTACCTTTTGGCGAAGCCTTGACGAATCGGTAATTAGCCAATCCTATCTGCGTTACATATTAGTTTCAGCAGATTTCACACGTCAACTCGATTTCCTCAAGGGACAAACGGATATGGCACCTTACGTTAGTTTGACTGACCAACGATCCATGACGCTAACCCTTCCTGGCATCCAACAACAGCAAGCCATCGCCGAAGTGCTCGGTGCACTCGACGACAAGATTGCTGCCAACACAAAGCTCGCAGAACTTGCTGAAACTATTATTAGCGTGGAATTTGACACTGCGCTACAGACGTCCGATAGTATCCTGAAACCTCTGCTAGACGTTTTCTCGGTCGAGTTCGGAGAAGCTTTCAAAGGCGACAAGTTCGCGG
The DNA here is from genome assembly GCF_014644555.1 of Glutamicibacter ardleyensis. GTDB lineage: Bacteria > Actinomycetota > Actinomycetes > Actinomycetales > Micrococcaceae > Glutamicibacter > Glutamicibacter bergerei. The sequence continues at coordinate 305,316 of NZ_BMKX01000001.1, forward strand.
AGCCCGGCTCCGGCCGACCACTTATTAGAATTCGCGATCTCAAGACGTTTACTTCACAAGTCTGGACCACAGAGTCACGTACAAAGGAAATCGTGGTGAGGGCCGGTGACGTGGTGGTCGGGATGGATGCCGAATTCCGAGCAACTACTTGGCTCGGTGATCCGGGCCTCCTCAATCAACGGGTATGCCGATTCAGCAGCAAACTAGCTGGCCCAGCTTTTGTTCGCGAGGCGCTCAAACAGCCGCTTGCCACTATCGAGAACTACAAAACCGGAACCACGGTGATCCATCTCAATAAGAAGGATCTGGAAGAAGCGACGACTGTAGTCCCAGATGCGGAAGCTATCAACCATTTCGAGTCTGCAACGGAACACTTATACGCGCTCCGCGTTATGTTAGCGGCCGAGAACCGAGCTCTTGCCTCCACTCGCGACGCACTACTGCCGCATCTGATGTCAGGCAAGCTCCGCGTCAAGGAAGCCGAAGAGATCGTGGCTGCAGCGATCTAGCACAGGCGATGTTGCAGTAACCGGCTGCAACATTGCCCAGCTTTTATCAATAACCGATAGATTCAGGTCAGGAACAAGTTCAGGGGGACTTAAGACCGATGACACTGCAGACCAGCTTTAGCGAGGCCGATTGGGAGGCGCTCGCGCTCGAAGAACTCGGTGACGAGAACTGGCGTCCACTTCATGGGGACCAGATCGCACCGGGCACTGACGAGCGCGAGTCCTGGGACGAGCTGCTGATCGGTCCACGGTTGCTCGCCGCTCTGCGCCGGCTGAATCCCGGCGTCCCGGCGCAGTACCTGCAGCAGGCCCTGGCTGAGATCTCCGCTCCTGGTTCCCAGGACGCGATCACCGAAAACCACCGGATGCACAAGATGTTTGTGGATGGGCACCGGATCTCCTATCTGGAACCCGACGGCACCGAGCAGAACCCCACGCTGCGGATCATCGGTACCGAGGAGTCTGACAACGACTGGATGGCGGTCAATCAGGTCACCTTGGTTCAGGGCGACTACAAACGTCGCTTCGACGTTGTCTTGTACTGCAATGGCATGCCTGTGAGCATTATGGAACTCAAACGTGCAGGTTCAAAGGTTGCTGATGTTGCTGCAGCACATGCTCAGTTGCAGACTTACCTGCGCGAGTTCCCTGTTGCTTTCCGTTTTTGTGTATTCACTTTTGCTTCGGATGGTCTTGAAGCGAAGTATGGGACACCGTTCACGCCGCTGAACCATTTCTCTCCTTGGAATGTGGATGATGATGGTGTGCCGGTTCCTGCCGGGCACACCATCAACGGCGAAGCAGTGCTTCCAATAGAGACGGCTATTACCGGGCTATACAACCCGACACGATTCTTGCAACTTCTGCGTTCTTTCACCGCATTTGATGCTGGTGCTGAGGGACTGCTCAAGCGAATCGCCAAACCGCACCAGTACTTTGCCGTCACTAAGGCAGTTGGCTCCACCATTGATGCGGTGCGCACCAACGGCAAGGCCGGCGTTGTCTGGCACACCCAGGGTTCCGGCAAGTCAATGGAAATGGAGCTCTACACGGCAGCCGTGATGCGGCACCCCGCATTGAAGAACCCCACGGTAGTGCTCATCACCGACCGCAATGAGCTAGATGGCCAGCTTTACTCCGGATTTGCCCGGTCACAACTTCTCCCAGATACTCCAAAGCAAATTCGGCGCCGTACCGAATTGCGTTCTGAACTCTCCGGACGGGTCACCGGAGGAATTTACTTCACCACGCTGCAAAAGTTCGGCAGAACCAAAGAAGAGAAAGACTCCGGTACCGAACACCCTCTCCTTTCAGATCGCAAGAACATCATTGTGATTGTGGACGAGGCCCACCGCAGCCACTATGACGACCTTGACGGCTACGCACGTCACTTGCGGGATGCGTTGCCCAATGCCACGCTCATCGCTTTCACCGGTACCCCTATTTCCTTTGAAGATCGAAATACTCGTGATGTGTTTGGCGACTACATCGACGTTTATGATCTTTCCCGCGCGGTGGAAGATGGTGCCACCGTACCGGTGTACTTTGAACCTCGATTGATCAAGGTTCAGCTGGCCGACGGTCTCACGCAAGAAGATTTAGATTCCGCCGCAGACGAGGCAACCACGGGTCTGGATGACACCGAGCGTGCACGAATCGAGCAATCCGTGGCCGTGGTCAATGCCGTCTACGGCGCTCCGGACCGATTGGCAGAGTTGGCCAAGGATCTGGTGGCGCACTGGGAGACCCGCCGCGATGCCGTCGCTCCGTTCATCGCAGACACCAAGGGAACTACAACCCACGGCAAGGCAATGATTGTCGGCGGTACACGCGAAATCTGTGCAAACCTCTACTCGGCCATCGTGACTCTGCGCCCAGACTGGCATTCGGCTGAACTCGACACGGGCAAGATCAAGGTCGTTTACTCGGGCACTGCCTCAGACGCTCCACCTGTCTCGGATCACGTGCGCCGTGACTCCGCGAACAACGCCATCAAGGAACGACTCAAAGATCCGAGCGACGAGCTGGAACTGGTCATCGTCAAAGACATGATGCTCACCGGATTTGATGCCCCGCCGCTTCACACCTTGTATCTTGACCGCCCACTAAAGGGCGCGCTGCTAATGCAGACGCTTGCCCGCGTGAACCGTACCTTCCGCGGCAAAGCGGACGGTCTGCTTGTTGCCTATGCTCCGCTGGCTGAAAACCTTGCCAAGGCGCTGACCGAATATACCGATAAAGATAAGAACAAGAGGCCCGTTGGCAAGAACATTGACGAAGCGGTAGTCATTGCCGTTCAGCTGGTGCACCAGATCAGAGAAGTACTCGTGGGCTACGACTGGCGTGCGGTGCTGAGCAAAAAGGGACCGAAGGCATTTCTAAATGCAGTGACCGGTGCCGTCAATTATCTGCGCGATTCGGCGACACCTGGAAATACTCCCACCGAGGATGGTGCACAGCCGCTGGCCGTACGTTACCGATTGCTATCCAGTCAGCTAGCCAGGGCGTGGGCACTAACTACAGGTTCTGGACAGCTCGAGGAACTACGCCCAGAAATTCAGGTGTACGAGGAAATCCGTGTCTGGATGGGCAAATACGATGCCCAAGCTCGACAAGCCGCCGGACAGCCGGTCCCAGAAGAAGTACAGCGCATGCTCGGTCAACTGATCGCTTCGGCTACGGATGCGACTGGCGATGTGCTCGATATTTATGCTGCAGCAGGTATGCCCGAACCCTCCCTGGATGATCTCACCCCAGAGTTCATTACCAAGACGCAGAAGGCACGAAATCCACAGCTCGCTATCGAGGCACTGCGCAAACTGGTGGCTGAGGAGTCAGCCAAGTCCACACGTAACAACACCATCCGCCAACGCGCTTTCTCGGAACGTATTACAGATTTGATGATCAAATATACGAACCAGCAACTTACCTCGGCACAAGTCATCGCCGAGCTTGTGGCACTGGCCAAGGAAGTTGCCGCCGAAGCCAATCGCGGTCAGCACTTTTCGCCACCACTCGATCAGGATGAACTCGCGTTCTATGATGCTGTGGCGCTCAATGAGTCTGCGGTGAAGGGGCAAGGTGAGGACATGTTGGCAGAGATTGCACGGCAGCTGGTCACAGTTATGCGCCGAGACGTCCGCACCGACTGGACCGTTCGCGAAGATGTGCGAGCAAAGCTACGTTCATCAGTGAAACGACTGCTTATTCTCAATGGCTATCCGCCGGATAAGCAGCCTGAAGCCATCAAGCTTGTCATTGAGCAGATGGAATCCATGGCCCAGAGGATCTAGGTAACTTCCAACCCCGCAGAACTTTGCGATAGCTCAAAACCGAATGAAGGAAATATGTTAACTGGTATCAAATCAAAAGCAGGATTCCGTGGTCTTTGTCCAAATATAATGAACGGAACCACATTCGGGCAAACTACAATAATCTTTGGCCGTAACGGATCAGGAAAAACTTCAATTACAGAGGCCATCCGACAAGCAACCGCTGCCCCACCAAACGATTCAATGCTGAAACCCATGACTATTAATGGCAACGACACGTTAGATTGGGACACAAAAGTATTTGTATTTAATCGTTACTATGTTTCAGAGAATTTAGCACAGTTCATCGATGGATCCGCCGGAGCTGGAAGCATTACACTCGGTTCAAAAACCATTGCGGACAAAAAGGAGAAGATTGCGCTCCAAGCCGAGCAAGAATCCAAGAACGCGGATATCCGCAAATTGGTTACTGATACAAAGTCGGCTCCAACTGATAGATCGGTCGGAGAAAAAGCAAAAGCTGAGCTAGTATCGCTACTTTCCCCACATGATCAACGCTTCCATTCAACGCTGTACAAGAACGATCGAACCTTTCAGGGGAAAATTGCACAATCGTCCGCATTTACCCCTAATAACGAAGATCATGATTCACTAGTACAAACCCTATCCTCCGCTCCACCTGAACCATACCGCATAGCGCAACTTGACGATATTTCTGTCGAAGTTGACGAATCGGTACTCAACGCCACGTTTGCACATACACCAGCAGCGGCTGTCGCCGAAAAGATAACCGGTGATCCGGGTCTACTTGACTGGCTTGGCGATGGCCTCCATAAATTTGTGCACGAATCCGACTGCCCATTTTGTACTCAGGAAATCCCAGCCGATCGATTTGAGGCACTCAGAGGAACATTTACTGACGAGCATTCCAAAATCAAGAACGAGTGTAAGCAGATCGCCGACGATCTGGATCGAACAGAAGCACAAATCAAGACTTACATCACAAACCTTGAAACTAGTACCCTTCCCAATGGTGCTCTTAACACACAGCTTGTCACAGAACGAAACCTCATCATCGACAAGATAAAGCGTCTAGCCAGTTCGCTTCGAGAGATCTCCAAAACAGCGCGACTCAAGTCGAGCAACCCTGAGGCCATGCTCACTGTGCCAACAATCGATTTGACAATGGTCGATCTTACTCCCATTCGTAACCTGCAAGCTCAATACGACGCACTCGTCCAGTCCTTCGGAGTCGTGCGGCAAGACGCAATTGACGAGCTCGAAAATAGGATCATCGCAGTTCATTCAGATGCGATTCTGTCTGCTCGATCAGATGCTACGGCCCGGCAAATTGAGATGAAGACAATCCAAGATCGTCTAGACGAAATCGAGTTGCGATTGACTGAGATTGTAGATGCTGAATCAGATACATCCGAAATGGCCTCGCAAATCTCCAATACCCTCCGATTACATTTAGGTCGGGAAGACCTGGAAGTTCGCTCTTCCGGCAAGGAATACTCGGTTCTCCGTCACGATAAGCCCGCCGAGTTCCTCAGCGACGGCGAAAGAAATGTCATTTCGTTTATTTACTTTTTGAAATCATTAGACGACATTAAGTATGACTCTACTAAGAAGGTAGTCATCATCGATGATCCTGTAAACAGTCTAGATGGCGAAAATTCTGCCTCATGCGTGGCATTGATTTCGAAAGAGCGAAAAAAGTGGTCACAAACAGTCCTTTTGACCCACAACTTTGATTTTTTGAAGTCAAGCATGCGGGCTTTGGGATCAGACGGACAGACGATCGACGAAATTAGATTGTTGCAGACGGGTCCAGTTTGGGATGAGACAGAAGAAAAAACTCAGTGGCGCCTTGAACCAATGACAGAAACGTTGCGGCTTTTCCCGAGCGAATATCACTATCTTTTCTGGAGCGTTGCATCGGCTGCTTCTGGCCTTGTTGATGCACATCACCTTATGGCACTGGGAAACGTAGGGCGTCGATTACTCGAAGCGTTTCTTTCTTACAAGCGACCAGCCACTCCAGATCTCCGACAATCAGTGGAATCAGCTTGGACAGCCACCAAGTACGCAGATGAATTGCGACCCTTGGCAACACGTACCCTCACTGTTTTAAATCATCGTTCCCATGAACAAAGCCCTACGCCAGCCTCATCCAGCTGGGCTCCACTTACAGAAACTGATTTCAAAGCACTCCTCTACACAATTAAGCACATTGATTCTGATCATTTTGAGCAAATGACGAGAGCGACTAACTTTGATAACCCACCTGTATCGGCTGAGTTCATTCGAGCTATGAGACCCTACAACCGGACAATAGGTGCTCTGACCCACGGCCAACTTGTGAAGATTCAGTCGTTGCTCCCCTAGAACCAACGTCGACTAAAGTTCGGGATCTCTTGTAAAGCAGCATTCGTGCAATTGTCTCGGGGCAATCCCACTTGCCGGGCAATTTTACGGGCTTTGGCTAGCGTTTCCATATTCACTGCCCGAAATGGTCCGGCGACGCAAGCGTCGAATAATCCACACTAATCGACGAGGGATCATTCTCCGGTTTTAGAGCACCGCGTAAGGATTCATGAGCATGCGCGCGTTCGGATTTCCGGTACCACTTTCGCGAATGACAAAGCCAGCCAAGTATGCGGGATGAATAGTGGGTCCGTATCGACAAACCCCAACTAGGCATCCCGGAGTGTCATGCTCGGGACCAAGGGCATCAGATGCGGGTTACCAACCGAACGGTCGGAAATTCTGCACAGCAGAAACCTAGAGCTTAGAAGTGTGAGACAGGGAACACTTGAACCTATGACTTCACCCATCTCTGATAGCGTCGCCGGTTTGACCGGTCAGAATCACACGGACTCCGCCCCGTCTGCCGGCCCAAAGAAGCTGTCACAGCGCAAAGCTGTTCTTGCGATTCTGACCTGCTGGCTACTGGTGGTCTTTGATGGGTATGACTTGATTGTCTACGGTACTGTTCAGTCCTCATTGCTTGCTATGGATGATTGGGGTCTCACCCCAACGACCATGGGAACCATCGGCTCCCTGGCATTTGTAGGCATGATGATCGGCGCGCTTGGCGCCGGACGCCTCGCCGACGCGCTGGGTCGACGCCGTACCATTTTGGCCTGTGCCATGATCTTCTCCACCCTGACCATCTTGTGCGCCTTCGCGCCAAACCCTGTGGTTTTTGGACTGCTTCGTCTGTTGTCGGGTATCGGCTTGGGTGGACTGGTTCCGTCCGCGAACGCTATGGTCGCTGAGTTGGTTCCTGACCGCTGGCGCTCCACCATGGCTACTTTGATGATGTCGGGTGTTCCCATTGGCGGATCCATCGCTGCCATCACCGGAATTTGGGTTATCCCCGCCTTCGGCTGGGAGATGATGTTCTTACTGGCAATTATTGCGCTGGTCGTGGTTGTTCCCATGGGCTTCCGCTACCTTCCAGAAACGCTTTCATTTGAGCACCGCAGCGGACCTGGCGCTCGTCGCAATTCCGGTTTCGGACAGATCCTGCGCGCACCGTATCTACGCGCCTCGGTGCTTTTTGCTGTCGCCTCGCTGGCAATTCTTTTTGCCTGGTACGGATTGGGCACCTGGTTGCCGAGTCTCATGGAACAAGCAGGCTATGATTTGGGTTCCGCGCTGACCTTTGCGCTTGCGCTGAACCTCGGCGCCGTCGGCGGCTCCGTAATTACCGCTTGGGCCGGAGACCGCTTTGGCGCGTCACCATCCTCCGCTGTGGCCGCTCTCGTTGCCGGTATTGCCTTGGCTGTCATCATGACCACTCCTCCGGTTGCTGTCGTCTATGCCATGCTGATCCTTGCAGGCGTAGGTACGCACGGCACAGCCGCATTGCTGATCGCAGCCGTTGCCAATCACTACCCGGAACACCTGCGTGGCACGGCTCTTGGCTGGGCTATGGGCATGGGACGCATTGGCGCAGTCGCGGCACCTCAGGTCGGCGGCTTGCTTTTGGCCTCGGGGCTTGGCGTCAATTCGAACTTCCTCGTTTTCGCATTGGGTGCGGCCCTGGCGGCAGTGCTCTTCGGAGTCATCACCTTCCGCGTGAAACCAGTAGTTGGATCCGCGCCGCGAGCCGTGAAGTAACAAAATATTCGCTCCAGACCGCGGGTGGTCGCCTTCTTTCGGAAGGCGGCCACCACTTTCTGTTTAAGTAGTCGAGCACGTTGAGTCGTTTCCAAGCTCTAGTAGCTACGACATCGGAAAATCATGCTCAGCGCAGCCGCCCGAAATCTTAATCAAATGATTCGAATGGGCAGCCAGGCCCCACCCCACACGCTTCGAATTAGATTTTTGATCTCAGAATCCGATTGTTTCCGGGAATGAGACATCTGTTCTACGTACTCGGGCCACCAATATCGTTACACGTTTGCCGTAGTCAGCTTATTTCTGAAAAGTTTCTGGGTGGATTATTCACACTTGGAAGATAATTCACAGCTAAACCCCGACGCGTCCGCGATCCATGGTTTTGAATTTATGAAGTATGAGTTTCGTCCGCAGAATTTTATAAAAGATTTATTTGATAAGCACTTCCTTCAAGATAACGAAACGGTTACGCTCCTTATCGGCACACATCACCTCGATTGATCACCGAGATCAGTGCGCCCAAAACCCAACAAGGAGAACATTCATGGCACGTTTTTCCCCTCTCAGGCGAACCTTGGCCGTATCCGCGGCCGTGGCCATCGGCTTCGCCGGATTTGGAGCCGGCATCCTGCCTGCTTCAGCTCAGCCCATCAAGGTTCCGGCTGAAAAGTCCAACCCCGCACCAAACAGTGAGGCGACCGTCAAGATCGGACCTCCGGTAGCGGACGAGGCTTACGATCAGTTCATCGTTACTTACAAAGCCTCGGCACAGAACGCTGGCAAGTCAGGACGAGCCAAAGCCTGGGGCAAGGCCGCTCAAGAGGCCGGAGTCTCCGTCAAGGAGCTACGCAGCATGGCAACTGGAAGCTTCGTGGTGAAATCCAACAAAGAACTCAAGGGCAAAGACGCCGATGCGTTCATGGAGGATATGGCCAAATCAGGTCTGATCGAGGCAATTGAACCCGATGCCATGATGAAGATTTCGATGACTCCAAATGACACCAGATACGCTGAACAATGGCACTACAGCGGAACTAACGGCATGCGACTACCCTCGGCTTGGGACACCTCCACGGGCTCCGGAAGCGTCGTTGCGGTACTTGATACCGGTATCACCTTGCACTCGGATCTGAACACGAACGTCCTGCCCGGCTACGATTTTGTTTCTAATGCCACCTCTGCGCGTGACGGCAACGGGCGAGATTCAAATGCACAAGATCAGGGCGACTGGTACGCAGCTGGTGAATGTGGCGGTAGCGATTCAGGCAACTCTTCATGGCATGGCACGCACGTGGCCGGCACCGTAGCCGCCGTCACCGACAACGGTAAGGGCGTTGCAGGAGTGGCACCGGATGCGAAGTTGCTTCCCGTGCGCGTCCTCGCCAAATGCGGAGGTAGCCTCTCAGATATCTCGGACGCCATCATTTGGGCCTCCGGCGGATACGTTCCAGGAGTTCCAACCAATACGAACCCCGCAGACACCATCAACATGTCCTTGGGCGGCGGCGGTGCGTGCGGCACCACCTATCAGGCAGCCATCGACACCGCGGTCTCACGAGGAACTTCGGTCATCGTGGCTGCCGGCAACGAAAGCCAGAACGCCTCAAATGTTCGCCCTGCCAACTGCTCCAACGTTGTTGTAGTGGCCGCGAGCAACCCCTCGGGCGGCCCTTCGTTCTATACCAATTACGGTTCAGCCATTGATGTGACGGCACCGGGCGGGGATACCAGATACGCCGGCCAAGGCGTACTTTCAACCATCAATACCGGTTCTACCACCCCATCGGCAGAGGGCTATGCCTTCTACCAGGGCACCTCAATGGCTACTCCACATGTGGCAGGCATGGTGGCCTTGATGAAATCAAAGTCCCCTTCACTGTCGCCTGCTCAGGTTGAAACGGCACTGAAAAATGGGACCCGGGCCATGCCAGCAGGCTGCAGCATCGGCTGCGGTACCGGGCTGGTTGATGCCGCGAAGATCATGAACGCACTTGGTGGGACCACTCCGGATCCCGATCCAGAGCCAGAGCCAGAACCAAGCGGCAACCTGCTGAAGAACCCGGGGTTTGAGGACGGCTCGACCGGCTGGACCGCGAACCGGTCCGACACCTTCGAAACCGGTTCCGCAGCCCGCACCGGCAATGGACTAGCAGGCTTGAACGGTTGGGGAAATTCCAACACCTACACCCTGGATCAGAAGGTAACCATCCCTTCTTCGGCATCCAGCGCGGAGCTGAAGTTCCATCTGCGGGTACTTACGGACGAGACAACGACTTCCTACGCCTACGACAAGATCAGCGTCCAAGTAATTGATGGATACGGAACTTACAACATGGGCAGCTGGTCAAATTTGGATGCCGGTACGTCCTATCAGGAACGCACCGTCAACCTGAATAATTTCCGCGGCAAGACGGTCACCCTGCGCTTCAAGGGGGTTGAAGATTCAGCCAAGGCAACGGTGTTCCGCATCGATGATGCCTCGGTGAGCGCTAACTAAGCCACAACAAGTTTGGGGTTGTTCGCCAGCTGGCGAACAACCCCAAACTTGTGTCGGTGACTACACAACCGCCGCTGGAAACCAGCTTTTAGGTGAGCGTCCAGGATCGTTTGGACAGGCCGTACCAGAAGCCGTCGATGGCAGTCTTCGCATCGATGCCACCGGATGCATAAGCGGCACCGAGCGAAACGTAGAGCGGAGCCCAGTGCTCGGAGCGCGGGTGTGCCTCACGAGCGGCCGGGGCCTTATGCATGAAGTCGAGGATCGAGTCCACATCCCCGCGCGCCATTGCCTCTTCGGCCCAGTGATCAAATTCGCTGGATGCGCTCGGTGGGGTGGTATCGGCGCCCGCGGCAGGATTGAACCAGCGCAGGTTGTGGGTGGTGAAGCCGGAGCCGACAATGAGGGTTCCACGTTCACGCAAGGGAGCCAATGATTTGCCCAGCTCAAAGAGCCCTGCCGGATCCAGTGTCGGCATGGACATCTGCACCACCGGAACATCAGCCTCCGGGAACATTTCTTTGAGCGGAACATAAGCACCGTGATCCAGTCCGCGGCTCTCGTCACGTTCCACGTGGTGACCGTGAGTGGCGGTCAGCCGTTCCACTTCAAGAGCAAGGTCCGGAGCCATGGGCGCGTCATAGCGAACATCATAGTATTTCTGCGGAAAACCCCAGAAGTCGTAAACCAGCTCGTTTTTCTGCGTTGTTGCACTGAGCGTGACCGGAGCATTCTCCCAGTGCGCGGAGATCATGAGAATATCTTTGGGCTTATTAATGGTGTTTGACCAGTCGGCCAGCTCGCTGGTCCACCGGGCATCGTCGGCCAGCGGCGGGGCGCCGTGGCTCAGGAATAAGACTGGGGGAAGTTCTGCTGGCTGTGTCATGAATTCAGCATACATGAATATAGTTGAAGGTTAAAGCTTTTTCTTTGTTGCCTAAGATACGGCTCGTCGCAATTCGGATCCAGAGTCTTAGTAGCGAGTAAATTGTCAACGGTGGGCTCACTGATCACTAGACTAGAAGCCATGCACGATGAAAAGCTGCTTAACCTGGTGGAAAAAGAATTCACTGCCACATTGCTTCGCGCCCGGCAATCGCTCCGCGATCGCGCGAGATCTATCCACCCAGATCTTCAAGCACCCGGCTACCGAATCCTCGCGTTTTTGATCCACAACGACGCCCAGCAACAAGGTGTTCTTGCCGAGCACCTTGAGCTGGATAAGGCCACTATCTCCCGGATGGTTAAACAGCTTGAAACCATGGGTCTAATTACACGTACCCCGGACCCTGCCGATGGACGCGCCCAGCTGGTCTCAATCACCCCTAGCGCGCAGGAGGCGTGGAAGGTCAGCGGCCACACCCTGCGCACCCGGCTTCACAGTCGCCTGTCCGAATGGGACGAAGCAGACGTACGCCGCTTCGCAGACCTATTGCACCGAATGAATGAAGACCGAGAAGTCGGCAGCTAGAAGTCCTTACTCAAGCAACGCAAGGAAGTCATCGGTATCCAAAGTGGTTGCCGAGGCCATCTGATCCGAATCTCCCAGTACATCGTTAAAGAGCTGGGTTTTCTTAGCTTGCAAAGCCAAAACCTTGTCTTCAATCGTGTCCTTGGCAACCAACCGGTAAACATAGACCGGCTTGTCCTGGCCGATACGGTGCGCCCTGTCGATAGCTTGGGCTTCTGCCGCCGGGTTCCACCACGGATCCAGCAAAATGCAGTAGTCAGCGGCGGTCAGATTGATACCAAACCCACCAGACTTCAGCGAGATGAAGAAGACCGGGAATTTACCGGCACCAAAGTCCTCAATCAGCTGACGTCGCCTCGCACCGCTGGTGCTTCCATCCAAGTAACCGGTCTCAAAGCCAAGTCCGAGCGCTACCCCACGGGCCTTGGATAAGAACGAAGTGAATTGGCTGAAGACCAAGATCTTGTGCCCCTCGGCCACAGCGTCTTCCAGCAAAGATTGCAGAAGCTCCAGCTTGGCGCTTGGCCCGTTGCCTTCATCTACCAGCGAAGGATCCAACGCGAGCTGGCGCAGCAAAGTCAGCGACTGCAAGATTTTGAAACGGTTGGAATCAACATCTTGGACTAGTCCCAAAACTTCTTGTCGCACCCGCTGAAAGCGCCGGTCATAGGCTTTGCGGTGTGCCGGTTCCAACTCGACGTGGATGACCTGTTCGGTCTTCGCCGGAAGATCCTTGGCTACCTGGTCCTTGGTGCGGCGCAACACAAATGGGCGCAAGCGTTTCTTCAGCCGCTGCATACGCGAACCATCGCCGGAAGCGATGGGTTTGGAGTAGTTATCCTTGAATGCTTTCAGTCCTCCCAGGAGCCCGGGCGCGGCCAGAGACGTCAACGCCCAAAGTTCCAAGAGGTTATTTTCCACCGGGGTGCCGGTGACCACAAATTTGCAAGGGATCTGAATTTGGCGGACCTGCTTGTATCCCTTAGAGACATGGTTTTTCACCATCTGCGCCTCATCCAGGATCAGTACCGAGAAACCCAGATCCTCAAACTGCTCAAAATCCAATCGGAAAATTGCGTAGCTAGTCACTACCAGCTGCGCTTCCCTCACTACTTCGGCCACGCTGCTGCGCCGCTTGGTGCTCGTTTCGCCCAACGCTACCGTGCTCAATTGCGGGGTGAATTTCTCCGCCTCGCTCGCCCAGTTGCCAACAACCGAGGTCGGTGCGACCACCAGATATTTGGCCTGCGGATCTTCAATGCGCGCCTTGTCCAAGGCGGCTAATAGCTGAACAGTTTTGCCCAGCCCCATGTCGTCGGCCAGCACCCCGCCGAGCTGATGACGACGCAAGAAGTCCAACCAGTTCAGTCCTTGCTGCTGATAATCGCGCAAGGTTGCGGTGAAACTTTCGGGAACCTCAACATGCTCGGGACCTTGCGCACCGGTCAGTTTCGCCATGGCGGCGAGCCACTCATTTTCTTGCGCTTCAATAATTCCCAGGGCAAGAAGTTCCTGCCACCAATCAATGCTCAGACGGTGCATCCGCACCCCGGAGGTGGTGCTCTGCGCTAGCTCGCCGGCCTCTGAGATCAGTTGCCGCAGGGCATGGAATTCTTCGCCATTGATGGGGACAACTTGGGCATCTTCCAACACCAGGTAGTCGTCCCCGGCGCTGAGCGCACTAAACAGTTCGACAAAGGGAATCTGACGTTCGGCAAGCTTGATATCGACGTTCAAGTCGAACCAATCATTGCTCGCTTCGCCCACACCAATGTTGACTACCGCTTGGCCTGGGGCCATCCGATAGTCTGGGACCGCGTTTTGCTCATCAACTTGTACGTCCGGGTGTTCGCGCAACAATGGCAAAGTGTCCAGCACAAAGTCGATGCTCGCACTCAAATTCAGCTGCAAAGACGCGAAACTTCCCGTACTGCTCTGAATCAACGGGTGTTCGGTTCCCACCTTGTCCAAAACGCTGTGCAGGATCTCTTGTTCCACGGCACGCTGCCTTGGACCAGCGTCGGTGTAGTGCCAGGAGAATTCACCGGTCAGTTCGTTGAGCGAGTGACGTAGTTGAAGCTTCAGCACCGGACGGGAAGGCTCTGGTACTTGGTAGCTTCCATCAGAGCTGTCTAGCGGCGCCACTCGGCGCACGCGTGGCATGAAGAGGTGGTTGAACTCGGGGATCTGGTCTCTAGGGATCTGTACTGGACCGTTGCGGACCAGCTCAATGAGTTCGTTGGTAATCGCCGGTTCAAAACAAGCCAGGTGTAAACTTTTGGCCTTCTCCGGGTTTCCCTCGCAGAAGATCGCTGCTGCTGGTGGCGTTCCGACGGCGATCATCGAGGTCGGAAATCCTTCGGGAGCCACAATTTTTGGTTCCAGCCTTAGGCCCTGATCATCTTCTATGAAATTCACCAGCCCCTGTGCGGGTGCCAGCGGGAAGTTGATCGGTTCTTTGGTTTTTGCTGAAACCACGCTCACACCCGAATCACGGATGCTTTTCAGGATACGACCTAGTTCTTCTCCGGGCAGCATATTCAGCGTCACCCAGTCGTTGCCCCAGTGATCGTAATAATGGGATTCGCTCATGCGCAGTGAGATCCCATGAAGATCCATCATGACTCGGCGTTGGGTGGCATCAAATCTTTTGTCGTACGCCAGGTGGCTCCAGGAGACGCCGCTTTGCACCCACGGCGATCGAATGCCCGGTTGCGCGGGACGCACCTTCACATCATAGGCATCGTGCTTACGATATTTTTCGTGGACTATCGAGACCAGCAGGCCAAGCGGGATCGTTTCAATCTCTGTTTCCAGCGCCGGCAATAACGCATGCAATGAACGCTGCCAGTGTGGCACCGGGCGTGGGCTGTCTCCGTCGTGTTCCTCCAGCTTTGGGTCATCGTTGACCGTCAGTTCTTCGTCCGGGTTTCGGGTGAGATACAGTCCCAGCGCGGCTACGTGTTTGCAGGGCCCTTCCAATTCCTTGGCCGTGCAGTTAAACCGGTAGCGGACCTTGCCGTGGATTAGTTCCAGTTGCATGAAAACCTCGGCGTCAGCCACGTCCGCATACACCCGGCTCATCGCGGTACTTTGCACCCAACGGTACGGGCTCACCTCGCCGGAACTCATGATGAGGCTTCCCTCCATCATGGTCCGAGCGGCAAAGTGCCCATTCAGATCGGGAAAAGTCAGGGTGTATTCCATGTCCACCATTCGTTGCAGCGCGGGCCAAAAACTTTGACTGCTACCAGTCTATTTTGTTTCGCCCTAGCATTAGGTACGGCTAGGCATTCAGTCTGAATACTTCTGAAAATGGCCATTTCACAAGGTCTTATGACCTGCCGGGCAGGGGCTAATTTCCTGCATAGTACTCACGGCGTACGGGATGAGCGTTTTGAATCATCGTGGATCCACGAAGCTAAGGTCCGCATTTTTGCTTCAGAAGCAGAACCGGGTTCAGTTGTATAGATAAACATGGTCTGGTCAGCTACTCCGGTGACATCCAGTGCTTCATAGCCGATCTCTAGTTCGCCAACCAGTGGATGGCTGAGCCTTTTCACCCCGTCTCGGCGTTCAACGACGCGGTGATCGGCCCACCAGGTGCGAAATTCTTCGCTGTGTAGGGATAATTCACCGACCAACTGTGCAAGTAATGGGTCGTGTGGATGCCTTCCGGCGTCCAAACGCAAAGTACCCACCATGGAGGAGGCAACCTTTTCCCAGTCGAGGTATCTGGAACGCGCTTCAGGATCCAAAAATGCCCAGCGGATGAGGCTGCGTTCGCGCACGGGCTTGGCCATGACATCGGTCAAGAGGAAGGCGGCCAACGGATTCATTGCCAAGATCTCCGTTCGCCGGCCTCTAATGAATGCTGGGTGTTCGGTGAAGGAGTCCAATAACGCGTGTAGTGATGGGCGTACCCTTTGAGCTCGTTTGTCGAGTTTGTTGCCGTTGGGATCTGCCACGGCTCTAGCGAGATCAAAAAGATGGCGAGAGGCCGTTTCATCTAATTGCAGTGCCCGAGACAGCGCATTGAGCACCGATTGGGAGGGGCGTTTATGCCGTCCTTGCTCAAGACGCGCGTAGTAGTCCGCGCTAACCCCTGCCAGTGTTGCTACTTCTTCACGGCGCAAACCGGCGACACGACGGCGTGGGCCACCGTCGCCACTGGGGGCGACTAGTGCTCGACGTGCCTTGAGAAAATCACCAAGTTCGGTACCGGGAGTCATCTCCAAGCTCCTTTCACCACAGAACCAGAGATTGTTCTCCATGGTAGGCAGATGAGCCAAAACTACGCATCTTGTGACCTGTTATTGCTCTGATTCAATGCGTGCACTCTGCGTACTGACCCTACAAGTAGCAGCGATAAAAACGATGTTTTGGCCAGAAAGTGAACCCGCCTGACTGATCCTAGGTATGCCAGTCCTAGGATCAGCTAGGTGCTCCCCATGGCTTAAATGTCCGCACTTCTCTGATGAACTGAATAGGTACAAAAATCTCGATACTCCGCGACATTACCTAGGAGCTGCAATGAGCACTGTCCCGCCTGGCTCCAAGCTGAGCGAAGAGCCCGTAGTCGAAACCTCCCAACGCCAGCCGCTCATTGAGCGTCCCGGCGTTGCTCCGGCAGGGTTCCGTCAACTGATGAGGGACATCGGCCCGAATTACGTCTCCAACGGGGTCATCGGGTTGATATTCTCTTCTTCGGGACCAATCGCTGTGACCTTGGCTGTCGGAATGGCTGGTGGGCTCACCGAAGGGCAACTAGCTTCGTGGGTATTCGCGATATTCCTCTCCGCAGGACTCGCAACGTTGATCATGTCGTTGATCTACCGCCAGCCGCTGGGTTTCGCTTGGTCTATACCAGGCACTGTCCTGCTTGGCCCATCGTTGCAACATTTACCGTTTACAGAAGTCGTCGGCGTATTTTTCACCTCTGGCCTACTCATTCTTGCGTTGGGGTCCACCGGGGTGGTGCGCCGCATTATGTCGGCTATTCCCATGCCCATCGTCATGGCTATGGTTGCGGCGGTCTTCTTACGGTTCGGCACCGACATTGTTTCCTCCACCCAGAGCAACCTCATCGTGGCCGGGCCGATGGTATTGGCTTTCCTTCTGCTCAGCGCGGTTCCAGCCCTGGGTAAATATTTGCCCCCAGTGCTGGGAACCTTGGTTGTCGGTATTGCGGCAGTGGCGCTCAGCGGACAATTTGCATTGCAGTCAGCCGGTGGCCCGATTCTGGCCGCTCCGGAGTTCACCTCCCCTAGCTTTACGTGGGCCTCCCAGGTGGAGCTTTTATTGCCGTTGGTGTTGACCGCACTGGTGGTACAAAACGGGCAGGGTGTGGCAGTGTTGCGCGCTGCCGGTCACCGGCCACCCATCAATTCCTTCGCTATCGCCACCGGTGGATTCTCGGTGCTCAATGCCTGCTTCGGCGCGGTATCGGCCTGTGTCACCGGACCAACCAATAGCCTGTTGACCTCATCTGGCGAAAAACACCGGCAATACAGTGCTGCGGTAGTTTATGGTTCACTGTCTTTGGTCTTTGCGTTGTTTGCACCATTGTTGACCCGGCTTATGCTGGCAACTCCTGAAGCCTTCGTGCTTGCTTTGGGTGGTATCGCGATGCTTAAAGCTTTGCAGCAAGCCTTCGTCACAGCATTCGCCACTAAGTTCACCATGGGCGCTCTCATTACTTTTGTCGTGACGATTTCCGGGATGAACTTATTTAATATTCATGCTGCATTCTGGGGAATTCTTATCGGTTACTTTGCGTCGCGTCTCTTGGAACGCAACGACCATACGGCAGCCAAACTACAGGCCTAGCCCCAACGTACCTAGTGCCGAAACGTGGATATCGAAAAACAAAAATCTCCGGTAGCCTTCCAATTTTGTTGGAAGGCTACCGGAGATTTTCTTTGAACTCTTAGCGCGTCTGCGAGTAGAACCAGGTGATGTGTTCTTCTATCAGCTGCGCAGCACGTTCGCGCTGGTTAGTGGCGAAAGCGTGATGGATCGCCTTGTGCTGGCGTCGCAGCACACGCACGACCGGCTGCCAAGATTCGTCGTTGGGAATCGATTCAGCAACATAATGGCTGATCGAATGCCTCAAGGATTCCATCATCGACTCCAC
Source organism: Glutamicibacter ardleyensis (assembly GCF_014644555.1). GTDB lineage: Bacteria > Actinomycetota > Actinomycetes > Actinomycetales > Micrococcaceae > Glutamicibacter > Glutamicibacter bergerei. Next base: position 323,332 of record NZ_BMKX01000001.1, read on the forward strand.
CACGGTGTTTCCCGCCATGGAGGCTAACAGCACGTGGAATTCTGCATCGATGCGGTGAAATTCTTCGCGAGATAGCTGCGCGTCGTCCATGCGCATAATCAACACCGCAGTGCGATCAATGACCTGCTGCGCATGGAGCGGGTTACGTGGAGGCATCTGTGCGGCCCACGTTTCCAACAAAATACGCGACTCAACGATCTCGCGGACGTTGATCCCTTTGGCAGCCAAGTGCATTCGTAGGGCCTGCGAGATTCCGGCGGCAGGGTTGGAGATGATTACGGCACCCGAATTTGGTCCGGACCCCGTTGAAGTCTTCACCAATCCCAGCACATCAAGAATTCTGATGGCATCACGTACCGAAGCACGAGAAATCTGATGCTGCTCCGCGAGCGCACGCTCGCCGGGGAGCTGGTCCCCTAGGGCGAGTTTTCCCGAACGCAGGTCTGACTCGATTGAGTCGAGGACAACTTGGTACGCACGCGGAGCTGGATTTATAGACATCAGTAGACCATTTTAGCCTTGAACTCGATTATGGAAGCATCCAAGACAACACCGGGGTGGACTGCAGGTAAACCAGGGTGCAAAGCACCAGCAACATACCAACGGACCAGCCAGCGACCTTCTTCAGGATGACCGACTCTTGGCCCTCCATCTTTACCGCGGTGGCAGCGATTGCCAGGTTCTGCGGCGAGATCAGCTTGCCGACCACGCCGCCGGAGGTATTTGCAGCAACCAACAGGGTTGGGTCGATTCCGGCATTGACGCCGGCCGTCTGCTGTAGCTTGGCGAACAGCGCGTTAGCCGAAGTGTCGGAACCGGTCACTGCGGTACCGATCCAGCCCAAGATTGGCGAGAGGAATGCAAAGAATCCACCGGCGCCAGCAAGCCAGGTACCTACGGTGATTGTCTGTCCGGAAAGGTTCATGACGTAAGCCAGGCCCAGAACCGACAGGATGGTCAACGCTGCGTAACGCATGTTGTAGATGGTCTTGCCAACTTCGGCCAGCCCTTCGCCAAAGGTCATCGCATATTCACCATTGCCGGTATTACGCGAGTAAACAAAGGCAACAATCACGCCGGTGATCAGCAACAAGGTGCCGGGCGATGATAGCCATTGGAAGTTGTAGATCGTGGATGATACTGGTTCGCCGGCGGCATTCAAGATGTTGCCGTCCAGTCCTGGCCAGCCGAACTTGATGTCGGTACTTGCCAGCCACTTAGGAATATCAACGCCCAGCTTCCACAGCTTGGCCACACCGAAGATCACGATGACCAGCAGGTAAGGGAACAAAGCCATCCAGGTGTTGGCTCCGTGAAGCTTCTGATTACGCTCAACAGGTTCTGCGGCTGCTTCAGCTGTCAGCACACGCTGGCGGGCCTCATCGGCACCCTTTGGAGTCCAGAAACGAAGCAGTATAACGGCAGCGGCCAAACCAACGAGCGAAGCAACAATGTCGGTCAGTTCGTAGGAGAAGTAGGTCGCGCAAAGCCACTGGGCAATACCGAAGGAAATACCAATGGTCAGGGTGGCTGGAAGTGTCTGACGCATACCGCGCCAGCCATCGATAACCAACACCAAAATCGAAGGAACAAACAATGCCAGCAGTGGTGATTGGTGACCAACAACGGCGCCAATGTCTGCGGCCGGGATTCCGGTCAATGCACCAGCGGTGGTGATCGGGATAGCCACGGCGCCGAAGGCAACCGGAGCGGTGTTAGCGATCAGTACCGCGCAGGCTGCGCGCAGTGGGGCCAGACCAAGAGCCAGCAACATGGTTGCGGTAATTGCCACGGGGGCGCCGAAACCTGCCAGCGCTTCAAGCAGGCCACCGAAGCAGAAGGCTATCAATACCGCTTGGATGCGAACGTCTCCGCCGCCGATTACGTCAAAGACGCGACGCAGATCCTCGAACCGACCGGATTTAACCGTCACCTGGTAGAGGAAGATAGCCATGACAACGATCCAGACGATCGGGAAGGCACCGAAGACCATGCCCATCACGCCGGAGTTTAGTGCCATCCCGACCGGCATTTGCCAGCCGAAAATTGCGATGATGATGGCAACTACTAAGGAGCCAAGACCGGCGACGTGCGCCTTAGTCTTGATTACTGCCAGCAGAACAAAGAAAGTGAGAAGTGGGATCAAAGCAATAAGTGCCGAGATCGCAACACTTCCTGCTACAGGATCCGTTGTTGGTGTAAACACGGTGTGGGCGTCCTTACTCGAAGTTGGTCTGACCATATGTGGTCCGACCACCTAGCGTACAAGGTGAGGGCCATCACAACAAGTCTTGACTTATAGAAAGTTCAACGCATAGTATGGTCAGACCACACTTCGAAAGAGTTATTACTATGCGGATTGCTCTCTTTGCCACATGCATCGTGGATGCCATGTACCCCGAAACCGCCAAGTCGACCGTGAAAATCCTGGAACGCTTGGGTCATGAAGTCGTATTTCCCAAGGCTCAGGCCTGCTGTGGGCAAATGCACATCAATTCCGGATATATGCCTGAAGCCCTGCCTGTGGTGGAAAACCACATCAATGCCTTTGACACCGATGACTACGATGTTGCGGTGGCCCCCTCGGGTTCCTGCGTCGCTTCGGTCAAACACCAGCACCCCATCCTCGCGGAGCGACTAGGCAAACCCGAGCTGAAGGAACGCGCGATAGCGGTGGGCAAACGCACCTATGAACTCTCCCAGCTGCTCGTTGATGTCCTGGGAATAACTAACGCCGCCGAGCAACTCGGCAGCTACTTCCCCGACACCATCACCTACCACCCCTCCTGCCACGGTATGCGTTCTCTGAAACTCGGCGACCGCCAGCTGGATCTGCTTAAGACCGTCGGCGGCATCACCGTCGAGGAACTTCCCGAAGCAGATCAGTGCTGCGGCTTCGGCGGCACCTTCTCCATCAAGAACGCGGATGTTTCTTCGGCCATGCTCGAAGACAAGATGAAAAACATCTGTTCCACCGGAGCCTCGGCCTGCGCCGGCGGCGACGCGTCCTGCCTCATGCACATCGGTGGCGGCCTGTCGCGCACCGGTGCCAAACCAAAAACTCTGCACCTAGCCGATATCTTGGCTAGCACCATGGAAGAGACGGTGACACTGTGACACAGGTATTCCTCGGCATGCCGGCCCCCGGTCATGGAAACCTCTTCGAAGAGGAACCATTCCCGCAGGCAGCACATCGTGAATTGGGCAATACCCAGATGCGCAAGAACCTGCGCCACGCAACCCACACCATTCGCGACAAGCGTTTGAAGGTTGTTGGCGAACTTCCCGACTGGGAGCAGCTGCGCGACGCGGGCGCGGCCATCAAGAACAACGCCATGGCCAACCTCGAAGAGCTGCTATTGCAGTTCGAGAAGAACTTCATCGCCCGTGGCGGCATCGTCCACTGGGCACGTGACGCCTCCGAGGCGAACAAGATCGTCACACAGCTGGTCAAGGACACCGGTTCCACTGAGGTTGTCAAGGTCAAATCCATGGCCACGCAGGAAATCGGCCTTAACGAGCACCTGGAAACCGAAGGCATCTCCGCTTTCGAAACCGACCTCGCCGAGCTGATTGTCCAGCTGGGTCATGACAAGCCAAGCCACATCCTGGTTCCGGCGATTCACAAGAACCGCACCCAGGTACGGGATATCTTCTTGCAGGAAATGCCGGAGGTTGACCCAAACCTCACCGATGATCCCAGCAAGCTAGCCGACGCCGCGCGTACCCACCTGCGCAAGAAATTCCTTGCCGCCAAGGTCGCCATCTCCGGCGCGAACTTTGCGCTGGCAGACACCGGAACCCTAGGCGTAGTGGAATCCGAAGGCAACGGACGGATGTGCCTGACCCTCCCGGAAACCCTGATTACCGTGATGGGTATCGAAAAGGTCCTGCCACAGTGGGAAGACCTGGAAGTCTTCATGCAGCTGCTTCCGCGTTCCTCCACCGGCGAGCGAATGAACCCGTATACCTCGTTGTGGACCGGCGCGAGCGCCGATGATGGACCGCGCAACGTGCACATCGTGCTGCTGGACAACGGACGCACCCGCGCATTGTCGGACCGTTTTGGGCGCACCGCGTTGAACTGCATCCGCTGCTCGGCCTGCATGAACGTCTGCCCGGTCTACGAGCGCACCGGCGGCCACGCCTACGGTTCAACTTATCCGGGCCCCATCGGCGCGATCCTCTCGCCGCTGATGACCGGCATCGAGGCTGAGGACAACGGTTCGCTGCCTTACGCCTCCTCCCTATGCGGGGCCTGTTATGACGCTTGCCCGGTGAAGATCAACATCCCCGAAATCCTGGTCCACCTGCGTGGCGAAGATGTGGATACCAAGCGCGAGACGCACAAGATCCCGACCCAGATGGACCTGCTGATGAAGGGCGGCTCCTGGGCGCTGGGCAAGGGCAAGAATATTGGCCTGCTGGAAAAGGCACTGCCGCTGGGCCGCCTGATGGCCGGCAAGGATAAGAAGATCAAGAAGCTTCCTGGTATCGCAGCGGGCTGGACACAGAGCCGCGATATCCCAGCCCCGCCAAATAAGTCTTTCCGCGACTGGTGGAGTGACCAGAAGGAGTCCAAGTGAGTGCCAAAGAAGAAATCCTTAGCCGCATCCGCTCGGCGCTATCGGACGCACCGGTCGCCGAGGAAACTCCGCGCGAATACCGCACCAGTTCCCAGATGCCCGAGGAAGAACTGATCGAGCTGCTCGTTGACCGCCTAATCGATTACAAGGCCGGTGTTGAGGTCATCAACTCCGCGCAGATTCCAGAGTTTGTGGCGGCGAAGCTCAAGGATGCCAACTCGGTCGTTTACCCCCACGGGCTGGAACAACGCTGGCTCTCCGAGCTGCCAACGGGCATCACCCAGATCCCCGATGCGCCCGGTGCACGTTTGAGCGTGGCACAGCTGGATGCGACCAGCGCGGTAGTGACCTCCTCACAGGTTTCCATTGCCGAATCCGGAACCATCATCCTGGACGGCGAACCTAACCAGGGCCGCCGTGCAATCTCGCTGGTTCCGGATCATCACCTGTGCATCGTTCCGGTCTCCAGCATTGTGCGGCTGCTTCCCGAGGCCATGGTGCGGTTGACCATCACTCGCCCACTGACTTGGATCTCCGGCCCTTCGGCCACCAGTGATATCGAGTTGGAGCGTGTTGAAGGGGTACACGGCCCACGTACCTTGGACGTGCTGCTGGTGCGCGGCCTGTAGTCCACACCGCACCGCGAGAAGCCTTCATGGCCGGATCCCGTTCCTGAACTTCCAAGGGGATCCGGCCATGAATCTTTTAATCCCCGCCGCCTACTTGGTGGTGAGGGCCATTTCATTCGGTGCGTGCTCCAACTGCACCGAGGACTTCTTCTCACCGGTAGCCAGATCTACCGCATGTATGGACTTGGTTGCCGGGTCAGCCACGTAGGCAGTATTTCCATCGATACGCAGCGAAGGGTGCGGATCCTGCCACTGGGCAGGGTCTTCCCACGGCTCGATGACCTTAAAGTCACGGGTAATCTCCCCGCTACGCGGATCGATCACGTGAATCTTACCGTCCATGCCCAGCAAGTAACCCAGATCCTGCGGTCCACGCGCTATCCCCCGCCACGTGTATTCCGCGCCTTGAGGTAAGCCGACCACCTTGGAGGTCTGCTTGGCCGCATCGATCAGGACGATCTGGTCAAGCAGTGTTCCTTCCGCATCGGGGTCATCCTTGTAATCGCCGATGACCAGTTCGCTGGTCGGCGACACATAGGCGTTGCCCATCCGCCCGTAGGCATCTGGTGCTTTCAACTTAGTGAACTTAGCATCCGCGTAAATCAGAGCCCCGTCCTCGCAGCCAAAGACCGCGCGGCCCTGGCCAGTCATTCCTTCACCATGCACGTTCGGGCAATCGGTATTCCGTGCGGTCTCCTCGCCTTGGGCGTCCACGAGCCTCACCCCGCTGCGTGCGGTGGCATCTCCGATGGTGGTCAGCACCGATCCATCGTCAAGGGCCACCGAAACACCATGATGCGCAGGTGAAGTAATGGTTTTGGTTTCGGGCAGCTGGTCTGTGCTTTTCGACAGCTCCGCGGTCTCAAAGAGGGTGGTGGCACCCGTACCATCGTCAAAGAGCGCGGTCTTTCCCGCATGCGGGACCACGTGTCCGGCAGCGCTTGCTCCGAAAACGCTCTCCCGCAGCGCCGGTGCGACTGCGTCCAGAACTTGGAACCCGGCCGAGGTGGTCAGCAGAAAGTTGCGTCCGTCCCCTGCCGAATTCAGCCGGGTGAATTCCTCGGTATCAAAGCTTTTGATGACCTCTAGGGTCTCCCCATCCAGTACCGAAACCCCGTTGGCGTAGCCCACGGCGACACGAGGCGCGGTCAGTTCTTCCGCCGCGGCGTCACCCTGGGCCCCGCAAGCCGTGGCGCCCAGGCCCAGGACCATCAGAATGACGGTACCGGTGATGAGGTGATGATTTTTCTTTTTCATTTTTCCCTTCATGGCTACGCGTTAATCGCGTAGTGCGTGGCTGATTTGTTCGGTATTCGCCTGCATCATCTGCAGGTACGACTCGGCACCTTGGCCCGCCATGGATAGTGATTCGGTGTAAAGATCAACGATTTTCACCTCGATTTTCGTTTCGCTGGCGAGGGCTCGCGCTAATTTGTCGGGCTGTGCCGACTCCACAAAAATTGCGGAGACCTGAGCTTCACGGATCGCGCCGCTGAGCGAGGCCAGGTCGGCAGCGCTCGGCGAAGCGAGGGTGCTCCCCGAAGGGATCACCGCGCCAATCACTTTGAGGTCGAACCGCTCTGCCAGATAGCCGAAAACGTGATGGTTCGTCACGATCTGCCGCTGCGCCGGTGGGATCGCGGAGAACGCGGTGAGCATCTGAGCGTCGAGGTCTTCAAGTTTCTGGCGGTAAGTTCCCGTGGCCGCATCCAGTGGCCCAGTTGAAATTCCAGGGATCTGTTTAAGGTCCTTCTCCAAGGCGTCGACTACCTGCACAACCCGTGCCGGGTCAGTCCAGAAATGCGGGTCCGCTGCCCCGTTCGTCCCGGGCACGTTCAGTAGCTCGATATGATCGGTGGCCACAAAGTGGTTGACTCCCTCCTCGCCAACGGCCGTGAGCTGCCGACTTAGCCCTTCCTCCAGGTTCAGGCCATTGGAAACCACAAGATCCGCGTCCTGCAGCAAAGCTGCCTGCTGGGCGGAGATCTCAAAGGAATGCGGATCAACGTTTGGCGGCATCAGGGTGTGGACTGTTGCCTGCTCCCCTACCAGATTTGTCACCACGTCGGCCAAGATATTTGTGGTGACCACGATGCTCGGTTTTTGTTCTTGCTGTCCTTGGCCCGCACATCCGGTGAGTAGTAAAAGCCCGGAAAGCACAAGTGCTAATACCTTCGTTACGTTTGCCATCTTTTGATCTTTCAATTTCCGACCTGGGTCATCCAATGTGGTGAGGTTTCAGGTGCCAAGGTGCGGGAGATGCGGGCCGAGTCCGCGAAGTCGATTTCATAGATCTTGTTTTCGCTCGGCGCATTAACGTAGGCGCGTTGCGCATCGGTTTCCAGGCTGACTCCGCGTAGCGCCTCTGGGTCCTTCACGGTGCGTGGAAGCAGTTCTTTGGTGATGCCCACGCTCTGACCGGTGGTTGTTGAATAGACCAGTACTCGTCCGCGGTCGTCAAGAGCCACAATGTGCCCCGGTGAATCCCCTACTGCGGAGACTCGCAACAGTTTGTGCTCGGTCAAAACCCGTTGCAGCTGCAGCGAACGCGTATTCAGTACCCACGCTCCGTGATCTCCTGCCACACCCGCAACTGCGGGGCGGGCTTTGCGGTGTTCCAGCGACTCTGCGCGGTCACCGGCTTTGGTCCCGGCCGGGTAGGGAACCAGGTCAAACTTCGCCGAATCATTTGCTGTTTCCGTGGCCACTAAAAACCCCTGGGCGCAGGCGATCACCAGCCCGGCCACCGTGGCGGTGGCTCCGGCGGGCTCAGCGCATTGAGCCGACGCGCCGGCGACTGGTTCGCCGGTTGCATCCAAATACTGCACGCGCATGTCTGCCGGTTTCTGCCCGGGCTGGCTGGAGATGGCTCCGTCGCCTAGGGGCGCCAGCAAACCCCGGTGAGGAGCATGGTGGGTGGTGAAGCGTTGACTGATTTCACCGTTGGCGAGCCGGGCGTTATCCAGCAATATTCCTTCACCGGTGGCCGGAACGTACACTCCCGTGCTGCCCGCCGTGGAGAGCGGTCCGCCGGTGACTACTGCCTTGGGTGCGTTGTCCAGGATTCCGATTTTCCGTGCGGTTCCCCGATAGAAATGGAAATGATCGGTGTGGTTCCAGCTCCACACCCCGCTGTCTAAAATCGTGAGCCCTTCGGCCGTGGAGGCGAAGAGGTACCGCCCATCGGTCTGCAAAGCGCTCACCTCTTCCAGCGAGTCAAGACTTGATTCGGTTTCGTTGAGCAGGTCAAACATCCCGGCTGACCCGCGCTTATCGATCGTTGCTAGGTGCAGTGGTGCTTCGGCGACTTCACGGGCGCCTTCGACAGCTCCATGCCCGGCCGCCGGTTCGTTGGTTGGCTGTTGAGATTCTTCTGTGGCACCAGATGGGAGGCATCCGGTGAGCAAGAGACTGGCGGCCAGCCCAAGAACTACCGCGTATTTAGTGGATTTCATCGAGCACTTTCTAGTTCATTGATTGCGGGTGCAGACCTGGTAAAACCCCTCGTTGCCCGGCGGAGCAGCGCAGAGAGACCGGCAAGGAGTATGGCGGTGCAGGCGATGGAGGGTCCGGCCGCGCTTTGGGCATACCAGGAAATCAAAAGGCCGCCGAACACCGACAGCATTCCGAAGACGGCGCCGAGCACCATCAGTGCCGGGATTAGAACCATCCATTGTTTAGCCGCAACCACCGGTGCCAGCAGCATCCCCACTACCAGCAGGGTTCCCACGGCACGGAATGATGCGGTGATCGCCAGGGCAACCAGCCCAACCAACATGATTTGGGCAAGTTGCGGCCTTAATCCCAGGCTCTGCGCTATTCGAGCATCGAAGGCTGCGGCAACAAAATTCCGGTGGAACAGCTTAGCGATGACCAGGCTCACCGCTAGCGCCGCGGTGAGCGTCCACAGGTCTGACATCCCAATGGCCAAAATATCTCCAAAGAGCATGCTTGTGGCATCGGTGGCGAAACTTTTCGAATGCGAGACCACGATGATGCCTACCGAGAGCATTCCAACAAAGACCAAGCCGATGCTGGTGTCATAAGATAATTTTCCTCGCCGTTGCAGCGCACTCAGCAGAGCCGTCATGAGTAGCGCGCTGACTCCGGCACCGAGCATGACCGGGAAACCTAGAACGGTAGCCATAGCGACTCCCGGAAGCAGCCCGTGACCGATGGCTTCACCCAAAAATGCCATGCCCCTAATGACCACCCATGTCCCGGCGATGGCACAGATGATAGCCACTAGACTGCCGCCGATGAGGGCGCGTTCCATAAAGTCAGGAGAGAAAGGATTTGTCAGCACACAGAGAAGACTAACCTTAAATGAGAATCATTATCAATTGCTATACTCGGAACATGACTAGCTCCGATACCCGCTTACTCACTCATTCCCTCTACTTCTCCTACGGAAACCGTGAAATTCTCTCAGACGTGTCGCTTTCGATTCGAGCTGGAGAAATGGTGGCCATCACCGGTGAAAACGGGTCGGGAAAATCTACCCTGCTAGAACTTATGGCCGGGACAATGACGCCGGATCGCGGACTGGTCGAACGATCCTGCCCGGTGGCCCTGGTCGTCCAACGCCCAGCGGTCCCGGCAGAACTGCCACTGACGGCGGGGGATGTTGTAGCCATGGGAACCTGGCGGTCAAAAATAACTCGAAAACAGCGAAAACAGCACGTGAGCCGCGCCCTCGCACGCGTCGAGCTGACGGGCTTTGAGGCGAGGAATTTTAATGAGCTCTCCGGCGGCCAGCGCCAGCGAGTCCTAGTAACACAAGGGCTGGTACAAAATACGGGCGTCTTACTGCTTGATGAACCGCTGGCTTCCATGGACTCCACCAGCCGCACGCTGATCCACGAGATCCTGCGTTCCGAGGTGCGCCGCGGACTGGCCGTAATGCTAGTAACCCATGATGAGGATTCCACGATGCTGGCCGATCGCAGCGTGAAATTGCAACACCACCGTACGTCTTGCCCAGAGCTGCAGTTGGCTACAGAGAGTTGATTCCAAGACCCCACCAGCGGCGAGCGCATCGAATTGCTGGCCAGAGGGACAAGAACAACGCCAGACGCGCCGCTACGAGCTGCCGATGGCACGAAGGAGAAATAGGGTCTGATCGATGCTTTGCCGATACGCCGTTCTACACGGATCTCCGTGGAACATTTTCCAAGACCCGGCCTATATTTCTTGTCCTAATGCCCTGCTATGAAGTCCGTTAGGTCTGCTTCGATGTTTTTCTTTGATTCAAAGACAGCTTGGACCAACCCCGAGTCATAAGTCTGCCGGAATCGTACTGGTGGTACTGAAACGCTCAAGCCCGCAATCACGTCACCGACCCCGTCACACAGCGCCACACCCAGCGCGTTGGTGCCAGCTTCGGTCTGCTCAAAGTTCACTGCAAACCCGGTGTTCCGCACGGTCAGAAGATCTTGTTCCAGGCCGGCAAACCAGCTTTCATCCAGCGGCTTCTGCGAAATCTTTGATTCCCGGACATACAGCTCACGAACCGCAGCTTCACCCAGCTGGGCGAGAATCACCTTACCGGCCGAGGCCGAATGCGCGTCCATTACCTCACCTTGACGGTCCCCCACCCGCAATGGACGTGAGCCTTGGACCGTAGCCAAGAACCTCACCTGGGTTCCGGCACGAACCATCAAGTTCACCGTTTCGTCGAGTCCCGCAGACAGCACCTTCATCTGCGGCAAGACTCGTTGGCGTAGTTCGGCGGTCCAAGACATGCCTGCCGGTGCAACCCCGAGTGCCGGGCCTGGAATATATCGCTGAGCGGCATCCTGGGACGCAAATCCGCGGTACACCAGCATGGCCAGCAGCCGGTGGGCGGTTGACCGGGAAACTCCGAGTTCTACGGCAGCATCGCTTAACCGCAGCGCACCGAAATCGCGGAGTAACTCGATCAACGCCAAGGCGTTATCCACCGATTCGATGGGATACGCCGGCGGCTTACGTCGAGGCTTTTTTGGCTGCATGACTTTGATTTTACGGCTTGCCGCCGGGGCCTGCATAAGCCCAGCGGAAGTCCGGAACCCGGTGCTGTTCCGCAAGGCAGAACTTCATGGCTTCGAGTGCCTTGGAACACTAATCTCAAGAGGAGTTCAGCACACAAATTTCAGGAGTTGCACCATGCAGTACTACGAAAATGGATACCGCCCCGGGGATCCGGAAGTTCGGCCAGCCCTCACCTTGGAGGCGTCCTCCGAGGTTCTCCCGACGCAAGTTGATGTTCTCGTAGTAGGTACCGGACCGGCCGGTGCGGTACTTTCGGCGCAGCTCTCCGAATTCGAAGAGATCACCACCCTGATCGTGGAACGCAACGCCGAACCGCTCAAGCTCGGCCACGCCGACGGCGTCGCGTGCCGAACCGTTGAAATGTTTAACGCCTTCGGGCTTGCGGACCGGTTGATTCGTGAAGCCTATGCGGTCAACGAGACGGTCTTCTGGCGCCCGGATGAAAACCAGCGTGAAAATATCTCACGCAGCGGCCGGGTGAAAGACGTCGCCGAAGGACTGAGCGAATATCCGCACCTGATTGTTAATCAAGCGCGGCTGCAAGAATTCCTCTTCGAAAAAATGCGTAAAAACCCCAGCCGTCTTGCACCTCATTACGGGGTGGAGCTACTGAGCGTGGAAGACACCGGACACGGTGATTACCCGCTGCGCGCGCAGCTGCGTCGCGGCGGAGAAGCCGGCGGAGAGTTCACCGTGAACGCCAAGTTTGTTGTCGGCGCGGACGGTGCTCGGTCAATTGTCCGCCGGTCCTTGGGCATCAAGCTCGAAGGCGACGCCAAAAACCATGCTTGGGGAGTGATGGACATACTTGCCACCACCACCTTCCCCGATATTCGTTTTAAAGCTGCCATCCAATCAGCGGACGGAGGGAACATCCTGCTGATCCCCCGCGAAGGCGGGCACATGGTTCGGTTGTACGTGGATTTGGGCAAACTTAACCCCGCGGACCGCGAGGCTCGTAACCGCTTCACCTCGGAGCAGCTCATCGACACCGCACGACGTATCATGCATCCCTACACCCTAGAGATCAAAGAAATCGCTTGGTGGTCCGTTTACGAAGTGGGCCAGCGTCTGGCCAGCCGCTTTGATAACGTGAACGCCGAGTCGCCCAAGGATGCGTTGCCGCGCATCTTCATCGCTGGGGACGCGTGCCACACCCACTCGGCTAAGGCCGGACAGGGTATGAACGTTTCCATGCAGGACGCATTTAACCTTGGTTGGAAGCTCGCCGCGGTACTTCGTGGACAAAGCCCCCACTGCCTACTGCGCACGTATTCTCAGGAACGTCAGATCATTGCGCAAGAGCTGATCGATTTTGATACCAAGTGGTCCAAGACCATGTCCACCGCTCCGAAGGACCCCAATCATCCGGAGGCTGGCGGAATGGATCCGGAAGAAGTTCAGGCGCAGTTTGTTCAGGGCGGGCGTTTCACCGCCGGGTTTGGAACAAAATACACAAGGTCGCTGCTCACCGGTGATACTGAAGATCAGGCTCTGGCCGCAGGCTTCCCGGTTGGCGAACGCTTTTATTCATCGCCAGTCACCAGGATCGCGGATGCCCGCCAGATTGGCTTGGGCCACACCGCCAAGGCAGACGGCCGTTGGCGCCTATACGCATTCGCGGATCACGATGCCTCCGGGCAGTCACCGAAGTTCGACGCACTCATGGAATTCTTGGCCCAGGACGCACGCTCACCGCTGAAGATGTTCACCGCACCGGGTTCCGCCATAGACTCGGTTTTTGATCTCAAGGGAATTTTCCAAGGCTCGCACACCGAGACGACGGTGGCGCACTTACCTGCGGTGCTCTTGCCAAGGGTCGGTTCCTTGCAGCTCACCGACTATGAAAAGGCCTACTGCTCGGAGCTTGAAGATGGCCAAGAGATCTTCGAGGCCCGCTTAGTGAATCGTGAGCACGGTGCGTTAGTGGTGGTTCGTCCGGATCAGTATGTGGCTCAGGTTCTTCCCCTGACCGCGACCGGAGAACTCACCGAATTCTTTAGCGCCTTCATGAACCCTGCGCTGGTTCAGGCCTAAAGACTGGAGCTCTACTCATGCTCCGAGTCGTCATCTGGCGGCTCGGAGCATGCCAGCACCGCGAATGGCTCGGCCCGCCCTTGAGAGCATAGGGTGATCATAGGTAATGGGTTCGACGGTAGGAAAAATATTGAGCAAGTCACCAGCTGCGGAACCTCGGCAGCTGCCCGACTCGGCACTGCGCTTTGTTGGTTTTTTAGCTTTCTTCGACCGCTACGCCACGCCACCGATGTTCGTGGCACTGTCATTGAGTACCGCGCTGTCGCTGTCTCAAGCCGTAGAACTTGTGGCCGGTTACTCTTTGCTTTATGCCCTGGGACAGCCGCTTTGGGGACTGCTGAGCGATCGGTTCGGCCGCTTGACGGTGCTTCGTTGGGCATTATTCGGTGCCATCCTCGGCGCGATCGCTAGTACGTTATTCACTTCTTACTTTGCCCTGCTGATCGCCCGCTCGTTGACCGGGTTGATGTTCGGCGCCCTTTATCCCACGTTGCTGACCCTGCTCGGGGATACACGCGTGGGAATGGCCAAGGCCCGCGGGCTCTCGGATCTGCAGATCTTTTCGTCTTTGGGCACCACGTTGGCGACCCTTGTAGCCGGTGCGATAGCCACTTCCCTTGATTGGCGTTTAGTCTTTTTGCTGCCTGCCGCTGGAGCCGCAGCTGCCCTCTTGTCACTGCGCCAAGTTCAAGAACCCCAGCGCGAGCACACCACCATGAACTTCAAAGCCGCATTTGGCCGGGAGAACTTACTGCTCTACGCGGTGGTCTTCCTCGAAGGCGGGCTCCTGATGGGATTTTTGACCTATATTGTTCCCGCATTGCAAAGCGTCGGGATGGGCATCTGGCTCTCCGGCGTGCTGGGATGTGGATTTGCGGTAGGAGTGATTCTTGGTGCACGGTTTATGCGGCTGCTCGTGCCGAGATTTTCACGCACCTGGCTTATCGGAATCGGCGGGGTCATCCTGATCCTGAGTTTTGCACCTTCCGCGGTGTTGCCCTCTGCAGGGTCTTATACGGTCACGGCTTTCCTGATAGGTGCCGCAAATGCCATCATGCACTCCTCCATGCAGGGCTGGGCCACCGAGGTAGCGCCCCAAGCTCGTGCCACCACGGTTTCTTTCTTTGTGTTTGCCCTATTCTTCGGGGCTTCGGTAGCCACCTATCTGACGGCAGACCTTGCAGAGCAAGGAAAGTTCTCGCAGATTTTCACGATAGGTTTTTGGCTGAGCATCCTGCTGGTAGCCGTCGCCACCTGGCTGCATGCGCACTGGTACTCGAAGCGCTCAAACTAGAGCAGGGCACTGAGCAGCACACCAGCACCCATGATGACCAGCGCTGCACAGGCCACCATTTCGAGACGCAGAGTGATCTCTGGTTTTTTGAACCAATGCATTGCTTTTGAAGCGACGGTACTCAGAATCAGTAGGTAGAGGAAGCCGACCACGGCAAAGACCGCCCCCAACCCCATCCCCCACCACAACGTATTTGAATCTTTGGGGATAAAACTTGGCAGCATCGCCAGAAATAACAACCCGAGTTTCGGATTCAGCGCCGCGGAAAGAACTCCAGCTATAAATGCCTGCCGGGATGTTTGCCTCTGCCCGGAGTTAGCTCGAATATTTCGTGTTTCGGTGCGCGCAATCGCATTGTCCGCTTTCGCTACGGCGCGGGATTTGCGGAAGCCAGACACTCCAAGATAGATCAGATACAGTCCACCAAGAATGGCGATAGCGGATTCAACTGCCGGATAGCTCTGCATCACCGAGGCCGCACCGGCTCCAGCTAGAGCGGCCCACGCAAAGATAGCCGTTACCATACCCAGGGCCGCGAGAATACCGTGGAATTGGCGTACCAGCGAGAACCGGAGCACGAGGAAGGTATCTGGCCCTGGCGAAAGAGTAACCATCACGCATACCCCGAGGTATGCCAAGAATGAAGCCCCAGTCATGATCTTTAATTATAGAAATGAGTCCGCAGAGCGTGGAATTCATGACGCTGGCATAGCATTAGAGGAGAATCAGATGGGCTAGAGGAGGCCGAGCACAATGTCGCAGGCGCCACAGGAATCGCAGCCGGGTTTTCAAGAGCCTGCCTCCGTGCAATACGGTTGTTACCCGCCGCAGAATCCGGGAATTGCTCTCTCTCAGACTTCGATGATTCTGGGGATACTCTCGCTTTTTGTTGTCGGCGTCATCCTTGGCCCGATTGCGATCCTCAAAGCCAATGAAGCCGAACGAAATTTTGGCGTTCAGGCTACGGTAGGTAAGGTCACCGGGCTGATCGGCCTGATTTTCGGAGCGCTCCAGGTGCTCGCTATCATTGGTTATTTCTTACTCATGCTGTTCCTGATTCCAGCTTCGATATACGGATCCAATTTGTAAGCGCTCAACAGATCGCTTGAGCAACAGATCATTCTTTCTAAATTTAGGGGTCACCCATGAGCACCGAAAATAACGAACCGACCAACCCTTACAACTCCGGCACTTCTGGACAGCCTCCGCAGTACTCGGGCCAGTATCCGAATCAATATCCGAATCAGTACCCTGGTCAGAACCAACAGTTCGGCGCAGCACCGGGATACCCGCCGTATGGATACAACCCTCAACAGGCTGAGGGAGCGCAGCTCGCACAGACCTCTATGATCTTGGGGATCATCTCGCTCTTTGTTGTGGGCATCATTTTGGGCCCACTAGCGATCATCAAGGCCAAGAAGGCAGAACGAGAGTTTAACACCGATGCCACCGTGGGTAAGGTGACCGGATGGATCGGAACGATCTTGGGAATTATCGGCGTTCTATACATCATTTTTGTGATCGTCATGGCGTTCTCGTTTGCCGGGGCCTCGATGATGGATCCGAGCTACTACTAGCCCATCGCGCGAGGTATTAACCAGCAAAGCCCCGGTAGCAACACGTGATGTGTTGCTACCGGGGCTTTGCCTGTATCGGCCCTTATCCATTCCCCATGGATGGATACGGGAAACTTATTCTGCGGTTGGCAGGACGAACGATGCGTCGATTTCGATCTTTACCTTGTCGCTGACCAAGACGCCGCCTGCTTCGAGTGCAGCGTTCCAGGTGATGCCAAATTCCTTGCGGGAAATGGTGGTCGAGGCAAAGAAGCCTGCGCGGGTTGCCCCGAAAGCGTCAACTACCTGGCCGCCAAGCTCAGCCTTGAATTCAACCTGCTTGGTAACACCGCGCAGAGTCAACTCGCCAACCAGTACGAACTCTTCGTCATCACCCTTGACCTCGGTGGACTTGAAGGTCATCGTTGGGAACTCTTCGGCGTTGAAGAAGTCGCCGCTCTTCAGGTGGCCGTCGCGGTTGGCGTCCTTGGTGTTGATCGAGCCGATCTGCACGGTAGCTTCTACCGAAGACTCTGCCAGGCTCTGACCGATGTTCAAGGTTGCGTCGAATTCCTCGAAGCTGCCGCGGACCTTGGAAACGCCCGCGTGGCGAACCGAGAAACCGATTTCGGAGTGCGAAGCGTCCAGGTTCCAGGTACCGGCGGTCAGTGGTGAAGTTGCAGTTGAAGTCATTTTCAAATCCTTTTCCTCGACGCCAATCATGTAGTTGACGTTTCAATTTGTTTTGCTGATACAAGTATTGCACTGGTTAAGTTGAAGCGTCAACCACCTAGTGCAAGAAATTTTCTTCTCTCCCACTAATGCTTCCAAAAACCAGTATCTGACTAGTAATTTAACTTCCAAAAATTCTTTGTAAAACTCTTATCTCGTCCGAGTTTGCTCGCTAGTATGAGTACATGAGCACCCACCGGAACATCCCAGACAAACAAGAGCAAGAAGCCGAACTAGCAGCAGATCTTGAAGCTACCTGGCAGGAAGAGTCTCCAAGCACCGCCAAGACCACCAAGTTTGCCGACGAAGTAGACGGCGAGCTTGGTACCCGCGAGGGTGTTTAGAAATCCTTGTTTGCAACGTATCCAGCTTTTCAGCGCACAAGGCCGGAAAGAACCAACTGTGCATGAACTCTGTGAGAGCGTTAATTCGATCGGATTAACAGCAAGCGACCGCCACCAGAGAATTTCTCTGGTGGCGGTCGCTTGTCAGCTTGTTGCTTACGGAGCCGTTATTAGACCCTCGTTCAGCATCCATTCATAGGCAACGTCAGCCGGTTCGCGCCCCTCGACGTCCACCTGGTAATTCAGGTCCAACAGAACTTCGTCGGTCAGCAACGGTGCAATCTGCGCCATGACATCTTGAACGCCAGGATTCTTTTCCAAGAATTCCGCGTTGAACGCAGGTGCCGCGTTATAACTTGGGAAGTATTGCTTATCGTCTTCCAAAACCGTCAGGTCCAGCGCCTTGATACGCCCGTCGGTTGTGAAAACCTCACCAAAGTTGCAAGCCCCTTCTGCTGTCGCCTGGTAGATAGCGCCCACATCATAAAGGCCAACGTTGTCCTCCTTGACCTGACTTCCGCGCTTCATCCCATAATGCTCAAGCATTGGAGTTAGACCGTCACGACGCGAGTTGAACTCCGGATCAACGCAGAAGGTCAGCTCTTTTGAATCCAACTTGGACATCTCGGAAAGCTTTGTAATGCCCAAGCGATCGGCCACCTCGCGGTTCATGGCCATGGCATACGTGTTGTTCAACGGAGCTGGTTTACCCCACACAATCCCATTGGCTACGTCCTCATCATGCACCGCTTGCCACTGCTTATCAGCGCCAACGATGGGCTTTTCATGCCCGAGGTAGGTCAGCCAGGCAGTTCCCGTGTACTCCCACAATGCGCTGGCATCTCCCGAAAGCAATAACTGACGCGCTGGCTGTGAGCCTGGCACGTTAGTCAGGTCCGTGACGTTGTAACCGGCAACGTCCAATGCGATCACCGTAATCTTGCCCAAGAGCAATTGTTCGGTAAAGGACTTCGAGGTGACAGTCACCTTGGCGTCTTTGTCCAGCGACTGATCTGCTTTGATGAGCCCGGGATTAGCATCTGGCACCGTACCGGTTGCCGGGCTCAGCCCACACCCGGTCAAGCCAATGAGCGCTGCGAAGGATAGGGCCCCAAATTTCAGTTTGCGATTCATGAGAGTCCTTTCGGCCGCGCGACCTGTTCCACGACTCGCCCCAGCCAGTCGATGGTCAGCGCAAGTAGTGCAACCAGCAGCGAACCGGCAATCAACACCGCGTTCAAGTTCAGGTTCACCCCGGTGGTGATGAGAATTCCTAGTCCACCACCATTAATGAAGGTCGCCAAAGTAGCCGTACCAACGAGCAGTACCAAAGCGGTTCGAATTCCGGAAAGCATGACCGGAACCGCAAGCGGTAGCTCCACCTTGAAGAGGACCGCAGATTGGCTCATTCCGATACCGCGCCCTGCTTCTACGAGCCGCTCATCAACTTGCTGTAAGCCGACAATGGTATTCGAGAGTACCGGAAGGATCGCATAAATCACCAAGGAGACAATTGCCGTGACGGGGCCGAATCCCAGCCAGAAAGCCAGGAGTACGATTACACCAATGGCCGGTGCTGCCTGGCCAAAGTTTGCAATTGCGCGCACCACGGGTGCTGCCTTGCGAAAAGCAGGACGGGTGAGAATGACACCAAGCGGAATCGCAATGATCAGAACGATCACCGCTGAAATCAGCGTGATTTCTAGGTGCTCCTTCGTGTACCCCCAGATTGTTGCCGGGTCCAGCGTTTGCCTTTCCGTCTCGGTGAGGTTGGCGTTAACCAGCCAAATCACCAAGATTCCGAAAGCTGCCGCGATACCTAACAACTGGTAAATCAGTCCGCGTTTTTCTGCGTTCACGAAGTCTCACCACCAGATTGCTGACTATCCAACTGGATATCTCGCAAGTTGATTGCACCAGAGTTCAATCCCACCGGGGCGTCATGGTCCCCATCCATGTTGGAGTTAGTGGCAGCGATCGCTTCCATGACCGTTTGTACGGTGATGATTCCCTTGAGGACATCGCGCCGCCCGGTAACCAAAGCCGACTCCGTGCTGGCAACAAGCATGGTGTCCAACGCATCGTTGAGCGTTGCCTGCTCACCGACTACCGGCAAATCCGGATCGTAAGTACCATCGATGATTTCCGCACGAGAAAGCTGACGGCGATTTAGACGGCGCACCGGACGTCCGCGTGAATCGAGTACCACTACGTACTTGCGGCCGGCACCTTGCAATTGCGACAGTACATCCGAGGCATTCTTTCCTGCGGTGGTAGTGATTGCCTCGGAGAGTTCCACCTCGTTCACGCGAGTCAGCGTCAGCTGCTTCAGTCCGGCACCGGAGCCGATGAAGTTTTCTACGAACTCGCTGGCCGGGTTAGCCAGAATACGTTCCGGGGAATCGTACTGCTCCAGTTGCGCGCCTTCGTTGAAGATCGCGATCCAATCTCCCAGCTTCACAGCCTCATCAAAGTCGTGGGTCACACAAACAATGGTTTTCTGAACCTCAGACTGAATGTTGAGCAGTTCGTCTTGCAAACGCTGACGGGTGATCGGGTCCACCGCGCCGAATGGCTCATCCATCAATAGCACCGGTGGATCAGCCGCCAAGGCACGGGCCACACCTACGCGCTGCTGCTGTCCACCAGAAAGCTCCTTCGGAAAGCGATCGCGGTAGAGCTCAGGGTCAAGCGACACGAGTTCAAGCAGCTCATCTACGCGGGCCGCAATTTTTTCTTTAGACCAACCCAGCATCTTGGGCACCATGGCGATATTAGTAGCCACGGTCATGTGCGGGAAGAGGCCTCCGGCCTGGATGACGTACCCGATACGGCGGCGCAGTTCGTCGCCGTCCATCTCTGTCACGTCTTCTCCGTTGATGATAATTTCGCCAGAGGTCGGCTCGATCAGCCGGTTAATCATTTTCAGCGTTGTGGTTTTGCCACAGCCCGAGGGACCAACAAACATCACGATGGAACCTGCAGGGATCTCAAGAGTCAGGCCGCCAACCGCGGGTTTTTTCTGTCCCGGGTAAGTCTTGGTGACTTCCTGGAGCATGATCGACGCTCCGGTGACGTTCTGTTCGGTACTGGTTTCGACTTTATTTTCAGACACGGATACCTCGCGGGATAGTCAGTCGGCCAACGCCGAGCAAGATCAAATCAAGAATGAGCGCCAAGATGACAACACCGACCACGCCGGTGACGACAGATTCTAAGGCGTTTGCACCACCCAGCCGGGATAGGCCCGAAAAGATATACCCGCCAAGCCCAGGGCCCAGCGCGTAGGAGACAACAGCGGCCACACCCATAACCATCTGCGCTGAGATGCGCACGCCGGTTAAGATCACGGGCCAGGCCATGGGCAGTTCGACGGAGATCAGGGTTTTCATGCGGCTCATGCCGATGCCCTTCGCCGATTCAACGACCGTCGGTTCGATGTTGTTTAGTCCCACGATGGCATTTCTCAGAATTGGCAGGGCCGCGAAGAACGTCACGACGATCACCGCCGGTAAAACACCAAAGCCGAAAGGAACGATAAGAATACCGATCAGTGCAAAGGACGGGATGGTCAGCCCAATTGCACTAATGCCATTGGCCAAACCGGCCAACGATTTGCTGCGATACACCAGCACGGCGATCAGCACCGCAATGATTGTCGCCAAGACGAGGCATTGGGCTACAAGCCACAAATGCTGCCAGGAGGCGAATAAAATTTGGCGATATCTTTCGCCGAAAAAGTCACCCACATTAAGACCTGCTTCACTTTAGTTTCGTATTATCCACTGAGCTGGAATAGATACCTATACTCAGCATTCGCCCCAAGTTTACCGGCCTTAGCACTCATCGTTCGGTATCATTTTGATAAATCTTCTGCTGACTTGGTCAGATATGAGTGTCGTTTTGGCCTATCTGCATGGCGCAACATGCTAGCCAAGACGGTGCGAATGTAGTGAGATAGAAACATGAAACTAGCTACCGTGCGACTGACCACCGAACCCGGATTAACAACGGCCGCCGTCATTGAAGATGGCAGACTGTACTACCTGGAAAACTTGTCGAACATTCAGAAGTTCCTTCGCCTCGATGACCCAACCCAGCAAGAAGTCGTCGCACGAGCCTTAGTCGGTGACTCGATTGCCGAAGCCGAGGCCGATTATGCCCCGCTGATCCCCAACCCGGCCAAGGTGTACTGCATAGGCCTGAACTACCGTAACCACATAGCCGAGGTGGGTGCCGAGGAACCAGAGTTCCCTACGGTTTTCGCAAAGTTCGCTTCCACGCTATGCGGAGCAAATGACACTGTAGAAATCCCTGCCGAGGACCACCGCATGGATTACGAAGGTGAGCTCGCCATCGTCATCGGTACCGCCGGCCGGCGCATCTCCGTCGAAGACGCGGCAGCACATATTGCTGGTTATGCGGTTTCCAACGATGTCTCCATGCGCGGTTTCCAGGGACGAACCACCGAATGGTTGCAGGGTAAGGCGTGGGACAAGTCGACTCCAGTGGGCCCATGGCTGGTCACCTCCGATGAATTTAGCGCGGGCGCGAAGATCACCACGAAGGTCAACGGTGAGGTAGTTCAGGAAGATTCCACCGACGATCTAGTGTTCTCCGCGGCCGAACTAGTCTCCTACCTATCGGTCATCAATGAGTTGCAGCCTGGCGATTTGATCCTCACCGGCACCCCCGCCGGGGTGGCCTTGGGCCGACGTGACGAGCATGGGCGCCGCCCATGGCTGAAGGCCGGAGACTTGCTCGAAACTAGCATCGATGGTCTGGGCACTTCCACGATTAAGTTCGCTTCCCTTTAGCCGCGAACGCTTAGATGTCCCCGCGTCAGTTTTTAGACGCGGGGACATCTTTTAATTCACTTTTAATCCCGTTGGTGCGACACGAAACAACGGTTGTGACTTGACTCTCAGCATCACGTATGATGACTCACAATGTCACTTCGAATGGCAGTCATCATCATCAATCACTCGCATCGAAGGATCTAGAACTCATGGACGCTTTGGGAACACTCTTCGGAGATATCTCCTCGGTTATTTGGGGGCCGTTTGTCCTCATCCCCTTGCTCTTGGGCACCGGGTTGTATCTGACCATCCGCTTGGGCGGTTTGCAGTTCATCAAACTTGCGGCAGCGCTTCGTCTGGGCCTACTCAAGCGCAAAGACGCCGAAGCTGAAGGCGATATCTCGCAGTTTCAGGCACTGACCACGGCATTGGCTGCCACTGTCGGTACCGGTAACATCGTGGGTGTTGCTACCGCCATCGGCATTGGTGGACCGGGCGCACTATTCTGGATGTGGGTTACCGGCCTAGTCGGTATGGCTTCAAAGTACACCGAAGCTTACTTGGGCGTTCGCTTCCGTGGAACTGACGCAGCTGGCGAAAAGTCCGGCGGTCCACAGTACTACCTCGAACGCGGCATCAAGGGTCCCTTCGGAAAGTTCTTGGCACTGTTCTTCGCCATCGCCGCGACCCTAGCCTGCTTCGGCATCGGTAACATGACTCAGGGCAACTCGATCGCGATTAACCTTGAGAGCTCATTCAACGTCACCCCATGGGTTACCGGCGTCATTCTGACCGTACTGTCCATCGCTGTTCTTGTCGGTGGCATCAAGTCCATCGGTCGAGTCACCGCTGGCTTCGTTCCAGTGATGATCGTCTTCTACGTGGCAGCTGCGATCTACATCCTCATCTCCAACGTATCTGGCATTCCTGCTGCATTCGGTGAGATCTTCACCGATGCCTTCACCGGCACCTCGGCAGTCGGCGGCTTCGCCGGTTCGGCAATCATCATCGCCGTTCAGTTCGGTGTAGCTCGCGGTATCTTCTCCAACGAGTCCGGTATGGGTTCGGCTGCTATCGCTGCAGCTTCGGCGCAGACCACCCACCCAGTACGTCAGGGCTTGGTTTCCATGACCCAGACCTTCATTGACACCATCATCGTGGTTACCTGCACCGGTCTGGTGATCATCACCACCGGTTCCTGGAAGCTGGTCGATGAGGCAACCGGTGAACAGATCTCCGCTGCGCTGATGACCGGCGAGGCCTTCACTAACGGCCTGCCAGGTGAATGGGGCCACTGGATCGTCACCATTGGCTTGGTCATGTTCGCCTTCTCCACCATCCTTGGCTGGTGCTACTACGGTGAACGAAATATCGAGCGCCTGTTCGGTCGCAAGCTGGTCATGCCATTCCGCATCGTCTTCTCACTGGTCGTTTACGTAGGTTGCACCACCGAGCTGACCGCTGTCTGGAACTTCTCGGACATGATGAACGGTTTGATGGCACTGCCGAACTTGATCGGTCTGCTAATTCTCTCCGGTATGGTGGCTCGCGAAACCCGCTGGTACCTGAAGAATGATCCGAAGCTGGAAGCCAATAAGGCGGAAATTGAGAACTTCATGTCCGCCCGTCCAGGCTGGGCAGAGTGGAAGGCCGGTGACGTGATTGGCTCTTCGAAGAACCGTGGCGCTCACCAGGCAGCGCAGGATCCGGATCCGATCCGCTAGGAACTAAGATCCGTTTCTCTTAAAAAATCGGAGAGCTGTCGTTCTTACCCCTTTGGGTAAGAGCGGCAGCTCTTTTTATTTGCAGCAGATAGAACGCAGAAGGCCGGTGCCAGCCCTGCCCGAGGGGTCTTTACGTCGCTGTGATGTTTTGGGACTTGATCATTTAGCACTTGCACGCCTCATCTTCACCCGCGAAACCTGGTGGCAACCAAATCGTCCGCCCCTCCTACAAAAGTATGATTTACATCCAGATTCATTCCATATAGTGTATTTACACAAGAGGGTGGGTTAAATGAGCACAAGACAATCTACTCAAATAATTTATTTTAAACCAACTAAATCTCCGTGAAAGGAAATAATGCTGAAGTTTCTCGGACTTTCTGCTGACACTTCAACCGAAAACACGATCCCCATCTGGCAGGGAGTGCGACGGAAGCATAAAGTAATCGCAAATCTCGTTTCGATTGCGCTAGCAATAGCAGTCTTCTTCCTGACTCACTGGCTACTCGCAGATTTTCCTTCCGAAGGCTACCTGCCACACGTTCCATGGAACGCTGCTGCAGCTATCCTCCTACTTTCTACGTTAATTGCAGAACGCGGACTGATTCGGAACACGTCGACGCAGGATTCCGGTCACTAGCCGGAGCCGTACCGCAACCACGTATATTCGCTTAGAAGGACAAGACAAGTTAGAGAGTTCTTGCAAAGCCTGATGCTGCGCTTTCCCCGGCGGCGGCCAGCGCGTCGCGGAACGGTCCCGGGAAACGCAGCAAGTCCAAGACGACCACTCACACGTGGCTTACATCTATATCTTGGAGGTCTGGAGGAAGGAAACCACGGCCCGGTTCCGGAGATCAGGCCCAATGCCTACTTCCGGGGTACCGTGTGCTCACTGACAGTAGAGCTGTTACTTTCAAACGCTTTCGCCAATACTCTACGACCGGAGATCACGCATAAGCGCATGCGACCCTGCCGGCCCCAAGACAACGGTAAGGTCGGACGGCTCAACCTCACCGTGATCGAGGAATGGGCCCATGCCTACGTTACCGTTTGGAGGCCAACTGAGCGACCGACTTCCCGGACTGGTTAGTACGTGGAGACTAGGCGTTCCACAATCCGTAAGAGTCGGCCAGGTCGGCGATCTTCTGCGCGCGAGCGAGTCGAGGCAAGTACGAACCATCGCCCACTGAGGCGCCCGCGGCGTGTGCTTCGAGCAGCTCCATGGCCCAGGAGAGCTCGTCTTCGCTTGGAGCCAGTGCGGCGTTGATACCATCAACATGTTCGCTGGATAGGGAAAGCTTTCCGGTCATACCCATGGAGGCGGTGACCAGTGTTTCTTCGGTAACCTTGGCAGCATTTGCGCCGGGAGCTGGTGGACCGTCGATAGCGCCTGGCAACTTACCCACGCGGGATGCAATCACGAGCTTGCCTCGTGCATACGCCAACGCCATCGGGTCATCAGAAACACCGGTGTCTTTACGGAAGTCATTAACACCGAAGGCTAAACGGAAAGTGCCCGGAGCCGAGGCGATGTTGGTGGCGTTTTCGATACCTACGGCAGTTTCGATCAGCGCGAGCACCGGGGTACCTGCACGCAAACGCATTGCGGTGTAGGTGACCTGCTCTGGCTTTTCGGTCATTGCAAGCATGACGCCGCGCAGGCCAGGGGTCTCAGACAGTGCTGCAAGGTCATCTGCCCAGAAGTCGGTGTCGGTACCGTTCACGCGGACCCAGGCGGTCATGCCGTTGGAAAGTGCGCGCACCACGTTGTCGCGGGCGAAGGCTTTCTTGTCATCGGGAACTGCTGCTTCCATATCAAAAATCACAGAATCAGCTTCACAAGCTAAACCGGGTCCGAAGTCTTCTTCTCTGGCAGCGTTAACCAGGAGCCACGAACGGGATAATTTTGCTGGGAGGGCCGCAGCGCGACGATTTCGGAAAGCCATATTACAAGCCTACTCACTTTCTGCGCCCGTCTTCTACCGACACCCACCAGCATCTATCACTTGCACCGAAGCTCACAGATGAAGCTGATTACATACCCATGTGGTCAGACCAAAGAAGTCAATAAACCAAGGATTTCACCGCAAAATCTACGACCTAACCCAGAGACGAAATCCTGCAAGCTTCAGTTTTTCGGAACCAGCCCGAAACCCACATCGGCAAATTTACGCGCTAATTTTGGTTGGCTTGTAGTGCCCCAAGTGGAAAATCATCACCAGCAAAGAGAATCTCTAATACGCGCACCGATTCGCCGTAACGCCTGTACGCAAAGGGCACCTGCAACCGAATCCCTGTAGATATGCCGGAGAAAACCAGAAGTCGCCCGTCCTTCCAGCAAGAGATATGCGCGTGAGCAAAATGTTCATGATTCTCAAGTACGGATGCTGAAAATCCGTTCAACATCTGCAAACTGTCTTCCACATCTAAACCGCGGACGAGAAACTCCGGGTGCCCAATTTTGCTCAAACCGACGGTGTAGGCATAGGGCTCGTAGCATTCGTCGCCCTCGACATAAATAATCTCCCTGCCGTAATCTCGAATGCGTTGAGCCGTCTGGGCTTCTACCTGTTTACTAGTCATTCCATTGCACATATCGCACATGATGTCTCTCCTTAGGGAACGTGCGGTTTCCAGATCTTATTTATTTCCCCTTCCTGGCCTGATTTATCAACCACGTCCTGCGTAAGGCTCTTCTTCAAGGCTGATAAAACTCCATGGTTCGTCGCACTGTAGCCACGTGGGAATTTCATCACCACAGATCTCGCTGACGATATCCAAATCGTGTAGCCCACACGGTGCCTCTCGAAAAAACAGGTCGCTAAACACCGAGGTGCACTGGGAGCCAACGTCGAAGCTCTGTCCGTGCCTTGTAACTTGTTCGGCGAGGTGCGTGAGTAACGCAAAAACTTCGTCATCGGTTCCGCCGACGGTCATCACTTCACTGTGGCCAAGACTGGACAACCCGAGAGTGAAGCCAAGGACTCGTGGGCTCCTTTCGCCTCTGCACAGCAAGATGGCAAAACCTGTAGCGGCAATTTCGGCATTGGTCAGCAGCGCCAGTCCCTTTACTGGCAAACTGCAACGGACGCATATCTTAGCTTCTGAATAATCTTCCATGTCTCTTCCTCACAAGGTGGGTTCAGGTACCTGCAAGTGTTGCGACAATCAAGGTCGCGTGGATACAAGAATTCTCAATTGTGGATAACTTGGCTGGCCCGGTTCGGTAGCGGGTTAGCGTCAACATCGCGGAACTGAAGGAAATGATGGCGTTCGGGCAAGGACGACAACCGCCCTCAGCATTCATCGCTCCAATGTCTAGCTTCGTTTCAGGACTCGGGAAGTCTTCTCTGGTCATAAACCCATGTCCCTATCTGCTAACAAAAGCGTCATTGCGTCATGTAGCTACATGCCAAGACTTCTTCATTCTTAAGGCTCGACCGTCCGAACGAACGCTGAAAGTATCGCATAAAGGGAGCTAGCCGCTACTGCCAAAAGACCGGGAGAACCACCATGGGAAAACCACTTCATTTCAACGCCTTCGTCATGAACACCACCAGCCATATCCAGCACGGTCAGTGGCGCCGCCCAGATGCCGGGCAAACTGAATTCAACGACGTTAATACCTGGATCAATCTCGCCAAGATTTTGGAGAAGGCAAAGTTCGACGCGATGTTCTTCGCCGATGTCTCCGGACTTTACGGCGACACGGAAGCCGACTATGACGTGTATGTCCATGAAGGTCTGCAGATCCCGTCAAATGACCCCACCGTGTTGCTCGGTGCTTTGGCAGTGCACACCACGCAGATAGGTTTAGCTACGACTTCAAACATCGTGCAGAACCACCCGTTTAACTTTGCCCGACAGGTGTCCACCCTGGACCACATCTCCAATGGACGCATCGCCTGGAATGTGGTCACCGGTATCAACGAAAACGCCTCACGCAACTACGGTCTGCCAGCGTTGACCGACCATACCGAACGTTACGCCTGGGCCGACGAGTACATCGACGTCACCTACAAGCTCTGGGAAGGTTCGTGGGATGAAGGCGCGCTGCTCAAGGACAAGAAAAATGGGCGTTACGCGGATCCGTCAAAGATCAACAAGATCTACCACCAGTCAAAGCGCTACCGAGTCGAAGGACCGCACCTGCCTTCGCCATCCAAGCAGCGCACACCGGTGCTGTTCCAAGCTGGGTCCTCCGCATCGGGGCGAGACTTTGCAGCGCGCAATGCCGAGGCAACGTTTATCATCGCTCCGACACCTGACGTCGCTAAAGAGCTGATCGCCGAAACCCGCCGGTTGGCTGTTTCCCATGGGCGCAGGGCCGAGGACATCAAATTCTTCCAGGGACTGTCTTTCGTCATTGGCGACACCGAGGAAGAAGCACGAGAAAAATCCAAGCACTACGACGAGTTCATTAGCGTCGACGGCTACTTGGCGCACATGGCCATACTCGATAGGACCGGACGGGTGTATCCGAAGGAAACCAAGCTCAAGGACCTTGATACCAACACCTCCAAGGGAATGGCCGAATGGGCTGGCAAGCACATTACCGACCGTGAACCGACCCTCGAGGATGTTGCCACGCTCCAGTCGCACAGCACCCGCTTGGAAGGCACGCCCGAGCAGATCGCGGATCAGCTAGAAACTTGGCAGGCCGCCGGGGTTGATGGCATCAACGTCATCAATTGGGTGATCCCAGGTTCATTCCAAGAGTTTGCGGACAAGGTGTTGCCGGTCTTACGTGCAAGGGGTCTGGCACAGTCCGAATATTCCGAAGGCACCTTGCGTCAGAAGCTTTTCGGGGACGGCGACCTGCTCAATGAGCGCCACCCGGCAGCCCGCTACCGTGGAGCGTTTACCCAGGGCCCAAGTAATTGGGAAGAAGCCGATGCACTACGGGCCAAGGCGCCCGCCACCGTCTAATTCGAGCTGTGCTTAAACAGGTGAGCGTCCGAGAATGATCACTGATTCTCGGACGCTCACCTTGGTCTGGCAACGATTGCTGTTGCGACCTATTCAGCATGTTTCCTCGGTCGAGGAATTATTTAGTTTCTTCGGCCAGCGAGCCCACTGCGGCGGCAACCGCTGGCATTACACGGTCATCGATGGCAGAAGGAATGATGTAATCGGCAGCCAAATCGTCACCGACGAGGTCAGCAATGGCGTGCGCCGCGGCGACCTTCATCGCTTCGGTGATCTTCTTGGCGCCCGAGTCCAAGGCTCCACGGAAGATGCCTGGGAATGCGAGTACGTTGTTGATTTGGTTAGGGAAGTCACTGCGTCCGGTGGCTACGACTGCCGCGTACTTCTTAGCAACGTCCGGCATGATTTCCGGGGTTGGGTTAGACAGCGCGAAGATGATGGCGTTCTTGTTCATCTTGGCTATTGCGGCCTCGTCAAACTGCGAAGAGGACAGGCCAACCACAACGTCGGCGCCTTCCAACGCTTCGGCAAGGCCACCCATGACGTCTTCACGATTGGTACGCCCGGCAAGTTCTGCCTTGACCGCGTTGAGATCATTTCGTTCACGGTGGATAGTTCCGCGTGAATCGAGCACGATGACGTCATCCACTCCAGCTTGTAGCAACAGGTTGGTCACGGCAACGCCGGCCGAACCTGCGCCGGAGATGACAACCTTCAGCGAGCTGATTTCGCGCTTGGTGTGACGGGCCGCGCCAATCAATGCTGCCAGGACCACTACGGCGGTGCCGTGCTGGTCATCATGCATAACCGGGCAGTCCAAGGCTTCGATCAGGCGCTTTTCAATCTCAAAACAGCGCGGTGCCGAGATGTCTTCGAGGTTCACCGCACCGAAGCTTGGACGTAGGCGAATCACGGTTTCAACGATTTCGTCCACGTCGGTGGTGTTCAGTACCAGTGGGATGGAATCCAGGCCGCCGAATTCCTTGAAGAGGGCGCTCTTGCCTTCCATGACCGGGAGCGAAGCGGCGGCACCGATGTCGCCGAGTCCGAGGACCGCGGTTCCGTCCGAGATGACGGCGACCAGACGCGAAGCCCAGGTGTGGGTGGCGTGCATTGCAGGATCATCGGCGATGGCCTGCGATACCTTCGCGACACCCGGAGTGTAGGCAATGGACAGGTCACGCTTGGAGTTCAGGGGCATCTTCGATGCGACGGTGAGCTTGCCGCCAAGATGGGCGTTGAAGATCTCTTCGTCGGTGATGGTGGTCAGGTCTGAGCTGGTTTCAATAGACATTAAAAGTCACTGCTTTCAAGAAAGTTCTGATTCACGAAAACGCAGTACCCACGAAACTTGTGGCATAGCGTAGGAACGCGCATGACCATTCATCCGACCGCAAAGGAACCCGAACCGACGCATTTAAGGTGGACATCAGGCTTCCTTGTACACAATTCCCACTCCGCCGTTGCCAGGTAAGGCGAAACGCTCCGTCGTGGTGTGCCGGAAGATGGCTGGTCAGTACTTTCTTTAGACCTACAATTTCCACCATACGGTAACCGCTGAACGTGGCACAACCCCCGCTCGTCGCATTCGGGTCATAATCGACAAAAAATCCCACGCGTTGACTCCGGTCCAAAATCAATGCATTCTCCTCTTTCCTCAGGCAAGATGAACATATGGCATCACCTACTTCGGCCCTTGGTCGGGTCCGCACCTTCGAAGCACTGGACGAGAAAACTACTACGCGATTGCAACGCGCATTGAGCGAGTCGGAGGACACGACGGTTTTTGTCAACGGCACCGCATTGCAATTGCCAAAGGACGCGCATGACGCACTGCTTGAGGTGTTGAACCGGTTTGCGGCTGGCGAGTCGGTCAGTATCGGCACCACCGAGCTACTGCTGAACACCTCGCAGGCGGCGCAGATGGCGGGGATCTCGAATTCATATCTGCGCAAGCTGGCCGATGCAGGCATTATTCCCGTGGAATATCGTGGAACGCATCGGCGCATACGCCCCAGTGCCATTCAGGCTTGGCTTGATCAGCGCCCGGCGCCTGAGGCAGAAACCAAAGACCTGCCCACGGGATAATCAGGGCTTTTTATCATCTGGTAAATTTACTAGTGGTCTACTAAAGTGTCCTAATAGAAAACTTCGCTCGGGTACCCCCAGAGGCGATGCCCTACTTCCCGCAACTAGTGGGGAGCTGCCGGTCGAGGAGGACCATGTCAACGAACCAGCCAGTCGACACGTTGCTGACGACCCACGAAGCACTGTTCTCCGAACGCGCAGCCGGGATCAAGCAGTCCGCGGTCCGCGATGTCTTCGAATTGTCCTTGGATCCGTCCCTTGTCTCCTTAGCCGGCGGAAATCCTTACCTTCAGGTACTTCCCCTGGATAAAATTGGCGACATTGCTCAGCGAATCATCACCGAGCAAGGCCCTATAGCATTGCAATACGGTTCCGGCCTGGGTACCCCCGAACTGCGCGAGCAGATCCTTGAGGTCATGGCCGCGGAAGGCATCACCAACGTCTCGGTAGACGACGTGGTCGTTACCAACGGCTCCCAGTCAGCTCAGGACATGGCGTGCAAGGTTTTCTGCAACCCGGGTGACACCGTGCTCTGCGAAGACCCTACCTACGTAGGTGCACTGAACACTTTTGAGGCCTACCAGGTGAAGGCCGCGCCGGTGCTCACCGACGAGCATGGACTGGTTCCCGAGGCACTGCGCACAAAAATTGACGAGTTGCGAGCCGCTGGCGAGAGAATCAAGTTCCTGTACACCATTCCAAACTTCAACAACCCGTCGGGCATTACCTTGGCCGCCGAACGCCGCCCGGAAATTGTGGAGATCTGCCGCGAAGCAGGCGTGCTGATTCTTGAGGACAACCCTTACGGCATGCTGCGCTACGAAGGCGAGGCCGCCCCAACGTTGCGTAGCCTCGATGAGCAGAACGTCATCTACATGGGCTCTTTCTCCAAGATTTTCTCCCCCGGGCTGCGCATTGGTTGGGCTGCGGTTCCTACTCATTTGTTCCGCCGCTTCTACCTTGCCGGTGAGGCGGTGGCACTATGCCCACCAACTTTGAACCAGATGATCATCAGCGCCTACCTCACCGAGCATGATTGGCGCGGGCAGATCAAGACCTACAACGACCTCTACAGTTCCCGGCGCGATGCGATGCTTCAAGCCCTGGCTACGCACTTGCCGGAGGGGATTACCCACACGCACCCAGAGGGTGGCTTCTTCATCTGGTTGACCCTGCCAGCAGGAATAGATACCTATGAGCTATTGCAAAAGGGCGTGGACGCCGGAGTCATTTTCATTCCAGGTGCTGCATTCAGCTCTTCGGAATCGGCGCACCATAAACTCCGTTTAGCCTTCTGCGCCGTGGACGAAGCGACTATCACCGAAGGCGTGCGCCGCCTGTCTGCGCTGCTGGAAGCCGAGATTTCCAAGCTGGCGAACTAGGAGTGCGGCCGGGTCGCTAGTCGTCCCGGCTTTCAATTCCGCACGCGATGTCGAACATCGTCTGCTCGGTCGTGCTCAAGGCATGGTTCCGCGGCCAGATGGCACGGAATTCGCGGAGCATGCTTGGTCCTTCGAATTCAATCTCCACAAGCCTGCCTTGCCGCAGCGCTCCTTCCACCGCTAGCTGGCTAAGCACCGCCGGCCCCATCCCCGCGGCGACGCACTGGCAGATGGTCGAGTTGCTGTTAAATTCGGCAATCGGTTCGGGCCGCTCGACATGGGAAATGTAATCTAAGAATGCCCGCGTTCCGGAGCCGTCCTCACGTTCAATCAGTGCGGTGCTCTGCAGCTCGTGCACGCTTAGCGGAGAGCCGCGCTGAGCCCAGGGATGCGAAGGATCAACAACTACCGCCATGGCATCATCCCAGACCTTTTGATATCGCAGCGTTGCTGGGATCTGCGGGGTCTCAACAAATCCGAACGCCAATTCGCCGTTTTGCACCGCGGCAATCACGTCCTGCGAATTCATGATGCGCATGCGCGGTTTCACCTGTGGAAGCTTGCGGTGCAGCGTGCCGATCCATGAGGGTGCAAGGTATTCGGCCACGGTCATGCTGGCGGCGAAGAGCAACTCCGTTTCGCCTTCGCTTGCCAAGGTGCGTGCACCAGCGGCCAAGTTGTCCAGGGAGCCGAGGACTTCGCGTGCCCATTGCACGGTGAGGATTCCTTCGGCGGTCAGCGTGGATCCGGTGGTTTTTCGGATGATCAGCGGGTAGCCCAATCGTCTTTCCAGAGTCTTCAGGGCGCGGGTAGCATTGGGCTGCGCGATGCCGACAGCCCGCGCTCCTGCACTCAGGCTCCCATGGTCCGCGATTCCTACTAGCAGCGTCAGCGACGAGACCTGAATCCATTGGGCAATATCTTGCAAATCATTGGCAGGACGATCCATATCATGATCATATGCCTGTGATAGCAGATCGAGGAATACCCGAACTGGCACCGGCATGAGAAATTGAATGTATGCAGAAAAATGGTCAGTCCCCAGGCACCGGCGCAAAACTACGTGATGCGTCGTTGAGACGACCAGTGTCCCGCACAAACCTCAAATCCGTGGTTCCCGGGCTCGTTGTCTGTCTAGCTACCGGTTTGCTGTGTATCTTTGCCAGCAGTTTCCTCAACGGATTCAGCGCCCTATTAATGGCGATCCTGCTCGGTGCGCTCTGGCGCAACATCGCCCCGGTGCCGCAGATACTGGACTCCGGCGTTGCCATAGCTTCCAAGAAGTTACTGCGCCTAGGCATTGTGCTGCTCGGCCTGCAACTATCTTTGGGGACCATCGTTGGGCTCGGCCCGGGGGTGCTGCTGGTGGTCCTGCTTTCGGTCTCGGTGACTTTTGCGGCCACGTTGTGGATCGGAGCAAAGATGGGCATCGAATTACCCCAGCGGCTGCTGATCGCCACAGGATTTTCGATCTGCGGCGCAGCAGCGGTGGCGGGAACCGAAAACGTCACCCGGGCAAAACAAGATCAGGTCGCCACCGCTATCGGGCTGGTCGTGCTTTTCGGCACGCTCATGATTCCAGCCATGCCGTTGTTAGGATCCCTGTTGGGCATGGATGATCGCAGCATCGGGATGCTGATCGGCGCCTCGACCCATGAGGTCGCCCAGGTGGTGGCGGCCGGCGGATCGGTCAGTGCCGCAGCCTTGGCCGTCGCGGTGACCGTCAAACTGGCCCGCGTGGTGCTGCTAGCACCGATCATTGCTGGTCTTGGCCTTTATATGCGGCGCAAGCATTCGATTGAAGGTGGGAAAAATCCGCCGCTGATCCCATTATTCGTCTTGGGATTCATCGTTGCAATGCTGCTGCGCACCACAGATCTTCTGCCAGAGTCGTTGCTTTCGGTGACACAGAATCTGCAGACGCTCTTGCTGGCGGCGGCAATGTTTGCACTCGGCTTGGGTGTGCATCTGCGCAGCATCGTGAAATCCGGAGGCAAGGCACTGGTTCTGGGCCTCTGCGGCACGCTGGTGATCATCGCTGTCGCCACCGCCGGCACCCTGTTTTTCGCGCCCGCATAAAACTTGTTATTGCAGCCGGCCGAACTAGTCGGCCCGGCCGCCGAAGTCGGCGGCAATCTCCTTGGCTGCGCGGCGCAGGGCCGGCAGCAGGGTCTGAGAAATCGAGAAATCGTCGGCACGGCCCGATTGAACCGATACGTTGAGCGCACCAAGCAGCTGATTGCCCCGGTACACCGGCACGGCCAATCCACGCAGTCCCTCATCGAGCTCTTGGTTCACCAGCGACCAGCCTTGGCCGGCCACCCGGTCCAGCTCCGCATTCAGCTCCGCCAGAGAACCCACCGTATGCTCGGTATATCGGCGCAGTTCAATGCCTTTCAAAAATTCTGCGCGTTCACCGGCACTCAAATTCGCAATGAGCACACGTCCCATGGAGGTCGTCCAGGCCGGCAAGCGGTTACCAATTGACACATTCATCTGGTGCAGTCGCGGTGCAGAAACTCGTTCCACATACAGAATATCCTGGCCTTCGAGCACACACAGCGAGCTGGTTTCATCCAGTTCCCGGGCCAGCTGCTGCAGATGGGAAATAGCAGCCCGCGGCAGGGTGAGACCCGAGAGGTAGGCGGCGCCCACGTCGAGCACCCGTGGGGTCTGACGGTAGGTATTTCCCTCAATTTCCAGATAGCCAAGATCCACCAGGGTCAGCAGAAAACGTCGGGCCGAGGCACGAGTCTGTTCGGTGGCGGCAGCCACCTGAGATACGGTCAGCGCCGTATTTCCTCCCTTAAACGCGAGCAGCACCGCCAAGGTCTTCTCCGCTGATTTCACATAATAGTCGGGCTGCTCTGCCAAGATAAGGGTCCCCATTTTCACCTAGATGTTCATTCCTCGGCACAGTTAAGAGCGATTAAAACGATTATGCTCAAACTGCGCTGCAAGGCGAATCGGGGCGTTGGGTGCCCCGTATCCATCGTAGCCGTCGCGGCGTTCAAGCACCTCAAAGAACATATTGCCCACGGTAGCCGTGTAAAAGTGCAGAAACACTCCATGCTCGTCACTGTCGTAGAGCAGGTTTAATTCCTTCAGGGTCGCCAAGGACTTCTCATCGATGTCAAAACGAGCCACAAGATCTTCATAGTAGTTCGCCGGAACCTGCAAGAATTCCATTCCTGCAGCTTGTGCGCGGCGCGCTAACGCCACCACGTCGTCGGTACGCAATGCGACATGTTCCGGGTATTCATGGTGACGGTCAATGGTTGCGTCCAACCCCTGCGGCACGATGTTCAGCGCCAGCCGCACCCCGCCATCGGCGGTACGCAGCACCTGGGAGCGCACGAGGCCCATAGGGCTTGGCACCTCTGTGCCGGGCCTTGCTTCCAGGTTCAGCACGCTGGTGTAAAACAGGACCGATTCATCAAAGGCCTGCCATGGCTGGGCAAGGTTGATGTGGTCGATTGATTCAATGCTCCCCTTCTCGGTGGGCTGCGCGGTTCCCGGCAGCACACCGAATTCAGCCTCCCACGCCGCAGTCAGCGCGGCGGAGCCGAAGAACACCTCCGTGGCGTCCGGGGCCCTGAACCCGGAAATTTCCTGCTCATCCTTGGTGTGGTGACGCGACACTGGCTTGGCCAACAGCGCGGAGGCCCGCGCACGTCCGGCGGCAGGATCCGGGACTTGAATACTCAGTCCGCTCACGCTCGCGGTGACCGCGCGGCTGCGTTGCGAGTTGACGATAATCCGCGCATCTCCGGCGCGCCAGAGCTGTACGGGTTTGCGCCGATGCTGGCCGAGGAAGGAGAAACCTAGCTGGGCAAGCATTTCGGCGATCAGTTCCGGGTCTTCGGTGCGGATTTCGGCGAAGTCGAAACCGCTGGCTTCCTGGACGCCGGGCAGCGAAACCAGATTGAGGTTATCCCTGACTTCCTCCGTTGCCAGCAGCGCTGCGGTGCGAGCCTGAAGCCAAATCAATGAACGCAGCCCATCGATGGCGGTGAGCTCAACATTTGACTGCCGGAAGACGTCGTTGAAAATCTCCAAGGAGACGATCCCTGAATATCCAGAACGTACGAGGTAGCCAAGGAATACGTCCAGTTCAAAGCCGCCTTCACCCGGAAAAACGCGGTAGTGCCGCGACCAGGAAAGGATGTCCATGGACAGCACCGGTGCGTCGGCAAGCTGCACAAAGAAGATCTTCTCCCCTGGGATCTGGGCGATCTGCGCCGGATCGTCACCGCGCGAAAGAATGTGAAAGCTGTCAATGCACAGCCCTACGTTGTCGCGGTCAACCAGCTTCACGATCTCCCATGAATGCTGGTAGGTATCCACGTACTTGCCCCAGGCCAAGGCCTCGTAGGCGATGCGCACGCCATACTGCGCTGCGAGGTCTGCTAGGCGGCGGATCTGCGCGGCGAAAAGCTGATCGTCATTGATCGTCGCGGTGCCCACATTGGAGCACAACAGGATCAGGTCCATGCCAAGGCGCTGCATCAGCTGGAATTTTGCTTCGGCGCGGCGCAAGTTCGCCAACAGGACCTCTTCTTCAACTCCCTCAAAATCGCGGAAGGGCTGAAAGAGGTCTAGGCTGAGCCCAAGTCGTGCGGCGAAGGCCCTGACTTCTTCGGGAGACATCGGGCTGACGGTGAGATCTTGTTCGAAGATTTCAATGCCGTCAAAGCCGGCCTTGGCGCAGGCAAGCATTTTTTCTTCGAGTGTGCCCGAGAGGCAGACGGTGGCTATCGAGGTGCGCATTAGAGTCCTGCCTCCAACATTTCCAGCAGGTGAGCGCGCATT
Source organism: Glutamicibacter ardleyensis (assembly GCF_014644555.1). Taxonomy (GTDB): domain Bacteria; phylum Actinomycetota; class Actinomycetes; order Actinomycetales; family Micrococcaceae; genus Glutamicibacter; species Glutamicibacter bergerei. The sequence continues at coordinate 360,277 of NZ_BMKX01000001.1, forward strand.
CGTCCGGCGTCCGGGGTTAACCCGGTGATGATGCCAAAGGCATCAACTGCCTGTCCGACCGCCATATTTCCGCCATCGAGCACCTGGCATCCTAGATCGCGGGCGGCAAGAATCAGCGCGGTGTCCACCGGCCGGTAAACACAGTCGGCTACCCAGTGCCGGGAAGTGAGATTTGAAATGTCCAGCGGCAGTCCCGGGTGGTGATGCATGCCGATGGGGCTTGCGTTGAGCAGTCCGTCCACGTCGGCAAGCCGCGCCGGTGCCTCATCGGGGCGGATCGCCACAATTGCGGCGTGTGGGAAATGAGTTTTCAGTTCGGCTGCACGTTCGGCTACCCGCGCGGTATCCGGGTCTGACAGTAACAGTTCCTTAACTCCCGCATCGAGCAGGGCAAAAGCGACCGCCGCCCCGGCTCCCCCAGCGCCTAGCTGCAGGACCTTATCCAGCTTCGCTTCGGGCAGCCCGCCGGCCAGCGCCCAGCCGAAGCCCGAGGCGTCGGTGTTATGTCCAAAGAATTTTCCGTCTTTGATGATGACGGTGTTCACCGCTCCGATGGCTGTGGCGTTCTCGCTGACTTCATCGAGGTAATCAATGACCACTTGCTTGCACGGATGGGTAATGTTGAAGGCGTTAAATCCCAGTTCGGCACCGGATTTGAGCAGTTCCCCGACGTCTTGTGCCCCGCGTTGCAGGACCGTGAGGTCAATGGGCCGGTAGAGGTAGCGCAGCGATTGCGCATCCGCTTCGCGTTCGTGCATGGGTGGGGTCAACGAAGGCAGCACCCCGTCACCAATGAGTCCGACCAGATAGGACTGAGTAAGAGTACTCACCGTGTTACCCAACTTTCCGTCATGCTTTACGCAGATATTGCGCTGACTGTGATTTACATCTACTCTATATCAATGTACACATTACGTACAACTGTACGTATAGCGCACATATTTTTTGTTCTTTAGCTCGCCCCCAACAAACCAAAGGAGTTTTCCGATGCCCTCCACACACGAACCGTCGGCCTCTCAAGTGCCCGGCACCGGGAAACGCACCCCCGTTAAGGCAGCAGTCGCCAGCTTCATGGGAAGCGCCGTCGAATACTACGACTTCTTCATCTTCGGCTCCGCCGCAGCACTGATCTTCCCGCATATTTTCTTCCCCGACGCCGACGCGAACGCCTCGGTCATGTCCTTGGCAACCTTCGGCTTTGCCTACATCGCACGACCTATCGGCGCGGTAGTCTTAGGACATTTCGGTGACCGTATCGGACGTCAAAAAGTTTTGATGTTCACCTTGGTGCTAATGGGCGCCTCAACCTTCGCTATCGGTTGCTTGCCGACCTTCGAACAGGTCGGCTGGCTCTCTCCGATCCTGCTGGTGCTCGCTCGGCTTTGCCAGGGACTCTCTGCAGCTGGCGAACAGGCCGGCGCATCCTCAATGACCCTGGAGCACGCACCTGATCACCGCCGCAGCTTCTTCACCTCGTGGACACTGACCGGAACCCAGGGCGGCCAGATCCTCGCCGCACTCATTTTCATCCCTGTCATGGCACTGCCCGATGACATCAAATACGGTATCGGCTGGCGCATCCCCTTCTGGCTTTCAGCCGTTGTGGTGCTGGTGACTTTCTTCATCCGCCGTTCACTGCATGAAACCCCAGAGTTCGAGGAAGCGAAAAAGAGCAATAACATCGCTAAGCTGCCACTGGCAGTCCTGCTGAAGTTCCACTGGAAAGATGTCTTGCGTGTGGTGCTGTGCGCATTTATTGCCGCCGTGTCCACCGTGTACGGAACGCTTGCCATCTCTTACGGCAAGAACATCGGAAATATGGACGCCTCGATCACCCTATGGCTTGTTGTTGCAGGCAATATCGGCGCTTTGTTTACCCAACCCTTGTTCGGCAAACTTGCAGATGCCATCGGCCGCAAGCCAGTCTTCATCTACGGAGCAATCTCTTCCGCAATCGTTATGCCGTTCTACCTGCGCAGCATGGAAACAGACAATACGCTCTTGCAGTTCGCTCTTTCTGTGGCGGTCTTCTCCTGCGCTTACGCAGCGGCCAATGCCGTCTGGCCTAGCTTCTACGCCGAGATGTTCTCTTCCAAGGTGCGCTTCTCGGGACTGGCGATCGGCACCCAGCTCGGCTTCCTCATGGCCGGGTTTGCTCCGTCCATCGTGGCGGCCATGGGCGGTCTAGAACCAGGAGGCTGGGTCAAGATCAGCCTGTTCACTGCCGCAATTTCGTTGATTGCAACAATTTCCGCGTTGACCGCTCGCGAGACCTACCGGGTACCCACCGCGCAGCTGGGCAGCAGCCCGGAATTGGTGACTAAGTAACAGCAGCAAAACATGATGCCCGGCATGAGACCCACCCTCAGATGGTGCTCATGCCGGGCATTGTGCTGCCTGGACGTACGTGATTACTACGCGTCGGTGCGGTGCCCGAGCATGCCTTGAATATGTCCGGTGACCACATCGCATCCGGGAGCATCCATCACGATCGTGTAATGGTTGGTCCTCGGCACTTCTTCGGTTTGCAGTCCGTGCAGCTTCTGCGCCCACGAATGCACATACTCTGCCGTATACAGTCCCGGCTCGGCACCCATCAGCCCCTTCGGCGAGCGCAGGAAGGTCACCGGATGACGAAGTTCTTCCAAGGCCTGGAACAGTGAAGCCCCGCGGTGTAGTTCTGCGGTATCCTCGGCCAATGCCTGATATTTTGTGGCCGGGCGCAGCTGCGGAGCGACACCGTCCAGGTCATACTCGATGTACTCATCAACCACGTCGTTCCAGTTGTCGGCGAAGGCGGGGTGCGGTTTCCAGAACTGTTGGTACGCGGCCACCGACTCGAAGGTCATCGACAAGCGCTGCGCCGCAGGGCCAAGGACCGCATCGATGATCTGCTCGTCATCCAGCCCTTCGGGAACCTGCAATGGCAGGCCGCCGTCCACCAGCAGCAGCGAAGAGACCAGATGCGGGTAGAGGTCTGCGAAGACCAGGGATACAAAGGCACCCATCGAGTGCCCGATCACCGGGATCGGTCCGGCGCTGAAGTGTTGTGCAACCCGGGCTAGATCCGCGGCGTGTACCGGCATGCCGTAAGGTCCTGGCAGCTGGTTGCTGCGGCCCCGGCCGCGCAGATCCGGGGCGATCACGCGCACCCCGGGCAGCGCTTGGGCGACCATGCCCCAGGCTTTATGCGATGCGGTAACTCCATGAATCAGCAGTACCGTCGGAGCTTGCGGATCGGTTGGACCCCACAGCCCAACCTGTAAGTTGCCGCCGTTGACCGGCACCCATTCGGTGCGGTAGGTGTTTTCAGTCATCGGGCACTCCACCCACCGTCCATGGTGTAGGACGCGCCAGTGACCATGCCGGCCTCATCCTGCGCCAACCAGGCCACCAGTGAAGCAACCTCCTCGGGTTCCACCAGGCGTTTAACCGCAGCCTCGGTGAGCATAATCTTCTCCACCACTTCGGCCGGCGCAATGCCATGGAGTTTGGCTTGATCCGCGATCTGCTTCTCCACCAGTGCGGTGCGCACATATCCGGGGTTGACGCAGTTGCTGGTCACTCCGTGCTCGGCACCTTCCAGCGCGGTGACCTTGGATAATCCTTCCAACCCGTGTTTCGCCGAGACATACGCGCTTTTGAAGGGGCTGGCCCGCAGACCATGGACGCTGGAGAGGTTGATGATGCGCCCATACCCGCGCTGATACATGCCAGGTAGCACCGCACGGATCAGCAAAAACGGGGATTCGAGCATCAGCCGGTGAATGAGCCGCCATGCTTCGGGATCAAACTCATGAATCGGGGCCACCCGCTGCACCCCGGCATTATTGATCAGAATGTCGGTATCCAGGCTCAGTTCTTCCAACGCCTTGGTATCGGACAGATCTACGGCCCACGCCTTGCCCCCAAGGCTTTGCGCCACCTCGTTAGCTAATTGAGCATTCAAATCTGCCACCGTGACGGTTGCCCCCTGCGCGCTCAGCTTCTTCGCGCAGGCCAAGCCGATACCCGACGCCCCGCCGGTAATGAGTGCGGTGCGTCCGGCCAGGGTTGCTTCGGCTGGGGCTGAGGTTGTCTTAGTTTCGGTCATGGGGCTTAACCTTCCACGGTTGGTTGCGCGCCGGTTGGCGCCAACGCACGATCAATAAAGTTCATCATTTCTTCAAATACTTCCTCGGGCATCTCGGGGCGGTGCCCCGAAGAGTCCTCGGTTCCTTCCCATAACACCCAGCGCATACCCACCAATTCACCGATACCCATCAAGGCCCAGGCGGCTACTTCCGGGTTCATCACCCGGATCTGCCCTGCCTGTTGCGACGCTTCGAGGCCTTGAATGTACCCCTCAACGATTTTGCTGTAGTGCTTACGCAACGCTCCGGGTGAGACAAACTCCGCCTGCTTGATGATCCGATACAGCGCAGGATGCTGTGCGGTGAAGTGGAAGAAGGCCTTGAAGCCCGCCCGCTCGGCGGCAAACCTGTTTTCTTCCGCCGCCGAGGCTTCAGCCATGGCCATGCGCACCCGACGGTTCAGATCCTCGACGACCTCATCAAAGATCTCGTGCTTACCCGCAAAGTACAGGTAGAAGGTCCCCAACCCGACTCCGGCACATTCGGTGATCTTCACAATCGACGCGTCGTGATAGCCCAAGGTGGCAAACACCTTCTCGGCCGCCGCCAGAATCTTGCTGCGGGTACGAGTCCCCCGCTGGGTCCTTGGTGTCACCGTACTCATCGCTGATCCTCCTGCCGCATTAAAAGTTGTTCGGCCCGTCCCAGATCACGCAATTTCTGCCGCGAAACCTTTTCAATTCCGACCCGAGGCAACGCCGAGGCGAACTTGAACGTTGCCGGAATCTTGTATCGGGCCAGCTGTTTGGCGCAATGCGCCGCTAGCTCGGTGGCATCGGCATGAGTGTGCGCCGCCAGGACCACCCAGGCTTGCCCCACCTCACCCCATTTGTCGTCCAGAACCCCGATGACGGCAGCCTCGGCCACCGCAGGATGAGTCAGCAGTACCTGTTCCACCTCGGTAGGCGAAACATTTTCCCCACCGGAAATGTACAGGTCCTTAATCCGGTCAATCACCTTCAGATACCCTTGGTCATCACGTTGCACCAGGTCACCGGTGCGCAGCCACCCGTTAACAAAAGCGTGGGCGCTCGCGGCGGCGTCACGAAAATATCCCGGAGATACGCTCGGACCGCTCACCAGCAGTTCGCCAGCACCGGCCCCGTGGATTTCTTCGCCGGTGACCGCATCAACAAGTTTCACTTTCACGTGCGGGTAGGGCCGCCCGGCGAAACCAATCTTGCTCATCGCCTCTTCGCTGGCTAGGCACAGGACATTCGGTCCAGCTTCGCTCAGCCCATAGCCCTGGACCAGAGCCACACCACGCCCATGCCAGCAACGCAGCAGGCTCGGCGGCATCGGCGCCCCGCCCACTACTGCCAGTCGCAACGCGGTCAGATCCGTCGATTCAAACTCCGGATGGGTGGCCAGCATTCGGTAATGTGCGGGCACCCCCATCATCATGGTGACCTTGCGGTCCGCCAGCAATTGCAGTGCCCGTCCGGCGTCGAAGGTCCGTTCAAGTACTACCGTGGCACCGACCCACCAGGCTAACAACGGCTGGATATTCCAGCCGCCCAGATGGTACTGCGGCAGCACCGCCAGAATAGTGTCCTGACTGGTGAGGTCCACCGTGCGTGAGAGAGCCAAATTGTTCCAGAAACAATTTGCGTGGGTCAGCACCACGGCCTTGGCTTTGCCTTCGGAACCCGAGGTGAATACCATCAGCAATGGATCATCATCGGTAGGGGCGCAACCGCGCAGTTCATTGCGTTCGCGCGCAGGACCTTCGACGCTCGCTTCTACTCCCGCCGGCCCCATGGTGAGCACGGGGACCGGTTGTATCAGCTGAGCGTTGCTCTGTTCGGCCAGCGTCTGGAACTCGTCTTCCACCACCCAAAGCGAGGGGTCGGCAATCGACAATTGCTCGCGCAGCTCCACGGAAGTCAACCGCCAGGAAAGCGGCACCAGCACCAGCCCGGCCTTGGCACAGGCGAAAAACAACACCACGTGGTCGGCACTGTTCCCCGAGAGTGTGGCAATCCGATCCCCCACGCCAAACCCCGCGGCCATGAACTTCGCAGCTAAGGCGATCGCCCGGCGTTCAAGCTCCCGGTACGTGGTCCGCACTCCTCGGTCATCGATGGCAATACGTTCCGGGGTGCTCAGCGACCGATCGGTAGTCCAACATCCCAACGTATGAAGGCCTTGATCCTTGCTCATGACCGTTCCTTAATTCTTCTTGGCTGCCGGATTGGAAGTGAAACGCTCACGCAACCGGCGTACCGCACCGGCCAAACCACCGGGCATGAACAGCACCACCAGCACAAAGAGGGTTCCGAGAATAAATAGCGGCTCGGACAATGGCACATGCAAGAACGCCGGCAGCGACTCCACCGCGCTGGAGTTCGCCAAAGCGCTCAACCGCTGATCTAACAGCGTGTACAACACCCCGCCAATCACCGCGCCCCACTTCGAACCGACCCCGCCGAGTACCACCATCACCAGCAAGGTGATGGTGAAGTCCGCAGAAACCTGCCGGGGCACCGTTCCGGACTGCAGCAGCACAAACACCATGCCGACCGCCGCCGCCAGCACACCGGCCACCACGAAGATCAGCAGCTTCGCCCAGTATGGCTGCAATCCCAACACCCGCACACGCAACTCGTTCTCGCGTACCGCGGCGGCCACATGCCCGGCACGAGATGACTGCACCCAAGTAACCACCACGATCACCACCAGCAAGGTCAGCAACGAAAGCCAGTAAAGGTTCCGGGTATTGGCCACGCCAATCAAAAAATCCGGGATACCCGCGGTATCAGGGCTCACTCCCTCTTCACCGCCGGTGGCACCGCCGGGATTACGCCGCACCAGCACGCTGCCGGCCTGGGCAAAAGCCAAGGTCACCATGGCAAACGGAATGCCAGTCACGCGCAGCGCAACCATGCCCGTCAAGGTGGAAAGCACCAATGCCACCACCAGCGTCAATCCCATGGCCGGAAGTAACGGCAAACCTAGGTTGTTGAGAATAATCGCCAACCCATAGGACCCGGCACCAAAATACAGTGCGTGTCCAAAGGACAGCAGTCCGGCCACACCGATCAGCAGGTGATAGCTCAGCGCCGCGGCAGCCATCAGCAGGCACATCGCCAACAGCTGCAGCGTCCCTGGCTGATACGTAGGGGTAGGCAAGACGCCTGGAATTGAAATGTTCAACAGCGGCAGCGCCGCCATGAGCAACAACGCCAGCAGGCCCAGCACCCAGACTCCGATTCTGGCACCGGGCGTTTTCACCCGGTGCGAGGGCTGGACACGGACCCGACGGGCCACTTTGTCCACGGCCACAGCCGCTGTTGGTTCACGGCGCTCGCCGGTCGATTCTTCAGAAGGCAAGGTATTCGTAGGTTCAGGGCTCATGCTGTCTTCCCCATCAGTCCGGTGGGCTTGGTCAACAGGACAACCGCCAGCAACACGATTACCACGAAGTCACCCACACCCCAATAGAAGTTTGTGATCTGCTGCAGCACTCCAACCACCACGGAGGCTATGGCTGCCCCGGACAGTGAGCCGAGTCCGCCAATCACCGTCACGATAAACGCGAAGATCAACAAGGATCCGCCCAAGGCCGGGGATACATAACCGAAGTAGTGGCTGGCCAGCACCCCACCGATACCGGCGGCGGCACCGCCAATGGTGAAAACCAGGGTGAAGGCTTTGCGTACATCGATGCCCAGCGCGGTAACCATTGATCGGTTCTCCACGCCGGCGCGGATGATCATTCCATAACGGGTCTTCTTCAAGAACAACACCACACCCAGCAGCACTAGCGCCGCGACGATGATAGTGACAAACCGGTCATTGGGAACCTGCGCGCCCAGTACGTCGGTGGTCCGAGTGAACCACTCCGGTCCCTTGGTGTACTGCGGGTCGGTCCCCCAGACGCCTTCGAAGATTGCCACTGCCGCCAGAGACAAACCGACGGTGACCAGCACCTGTTCAATATGCCGGTTGTACAGCGGTCTAATGAGCGCAAATTCGGTCAAGGCCGCAAAGACTCCGCCAACCGCGGCGCCGATAACCAGCGTGATGATAAATGTCAGCCAGGTTCCCTCGCCGATACGCCGCGACATCTCCCAGGAGACGAAGGCCCCCAGGGTCAGAAACGCACCGTGGGCAAAGTTCAGCACACCCATCAATCCGTAAATCAGCGACAGCCCGGAAGCCACCAGGAAGTACAGTGCGCCGAGTCCGACGCCGGTAATCAGGAGAAGTATCAGGGTGCTCATACAATCCCTCCGCTGGTTGTTTCGGCCGCTTGCTCCAACGCTTCTTCGCTTTGCACACCCAAGAACCGTTGGGTCAGCGCCTCGTCATCAAGAAAATTGGTGGCCGAATCGGTGCGGTGCACCACTTTGCCTCCGGATAAAATGATGGCGCCGGCCGCTAGCTGGCGAACCACCGAGAGGTTTTGTTCCACCAGCAGAATCGGCACACTGTGCGCCGCTACCGTCAGTGCCTCGGCAACCTCCTGCACAATCTTTGGTGCAAGCCCCTTGGTTGGCTCATCCACCAGCAGCAATTTGTTGACGTTCAGTAGCGCCCGAGCCAGCGAAGCCATCTGCTGTTGCCCGCCCGAGAGTGAACCGGCCGCTTGGCTAGAGCGCTTGACCAGGTCGGGGAAGAGTTCTTCGACCAGCTGGCGGTTGGGGTGTTCGTCGCGTTCGGCAAGTTTCAGATTTTCGGCCACGCTCAGCGCGGAGAACACCTCGCGGTCTTCGGGTACGTAGCCCACACCGCGTTGGATGATCTTGTGGGTGGGAACCTTGTCTATGCGTTCTCCGGCTAACTCAATGGTTCCGCCGGTACGTTGAATCAGCCCAATAATGGCTTTGATGGTACTGGTTTTGCCCACACCATTACGGCCGAGCAGCGCGGTAATTCCGGTGGCCGGGACCTCGAAGTCGACACCGTCCACCACTTGGGACCCCTCGATGGCGGCATGCAGGCCGCGCACTCGCAGGATAGGTTCAGTGCTTTCCTGGCTCATCTAAGCTGCTCCCTGTCCGAGATAGGCGCTTTGTACGGTTTCATTGGCAATAATTGCGTCCGGTTCATCGATGGCTAGCAGGCTGCCGTTGTGCATAACCGCCACCCGGTCGGCCAGCCCGAGCACCACGTCCATGTGGTGTTCGACCATCATCAAGGTGCGTCCCGATTCGCGGTGCATCCGCCGAATGATTTCTACCAGTCCCAGGACATCTCCGGAACCGACTCCGGCCATGGGTTCATCGAGCAAGATCACCGCCGGGTCTGCCGCGAGCAGCATTGCGATCTCCACCTTGCGCTTGTCTCCATGGGAAAGATCTGCCGCTCGGGCACGTGACTTGGCTTCTAAGCCAACTTGTTTAATGCAATCCTCGGCAATCGCTCCGGCCGCGTCCCCGCGGCGCGGGAAGTTGAGCAGCGATAGTGATTGTCCGAGTTTGGATTGGGCGGCAAGCCGAATATTTTCGGTGACGTCCAACCCGGGGAACAGTGAAGAAGTTTGGAAGGTTCGCCCTAGCCCGGCGGCTGCTCGGGCATGAATCGGCAGCTTGTCCATGGTGCGTCCGGACATTGCGATGGTTCCGCTGGTGGCCTTGAGCACCCCGGAGATGAGGTTGAACAGGGTCGTTTTTCCGGCGCCGTTGGGTCCGATCACACCGATCATTTCGCCGGGCTGCACGGTGAAGCTGACATCTTCTAGGATGCGAGCTCCACCGATCTGCAGTCCCACGCCCTGAAGCTCCAGGGCTGGTGTTGTCTTCTGCATGGGTTTACCTTTGTGAGATTTTGACGCGTGGACTGCGAGGCCTAGTTGACGACCTCTGGAGGTGCCACTTCTTCGCCCGGCACGGTTTCCACGAGTTCCGGAATCCACTTTTCGCCATCCTTGGACAGGGACACCTGGTACATGTTCTGGATCAGCGCATGGTCCGAGGCACGTACCGTGGTTTCTCCCTTAGGTCCTTCGAAGCTCCAGCCTTCCAGCGAGGTGACCATCTTCTCGACGTCGTCTCCGCCCTCGGCTACTGCCTGGGCGATCATCTGTCCGGCGACAAATCCGTCAGGGGAGAACAGGTCCACTTCTTTGCCCGCCTCTTCGATGGAGGAGATCATGGCCTTTTCAACCTCGGTGCCGGCGGCCCCGGGGAAGTAGTGGTTGAGGAAGGAGATCTTTTCTCCTGCGTCGCCGAAGGCGCCGTATGTTGCTACATCGCCGAGCCCGGTGACGATCGGTGCAACGTCGAAGGCTCCTTGCTGATCCAGCGCCTGCCACATGGATCCGGAGGTTGCCCCAGCCCAGGCCGCGAAGACCAAGTCAGGTTTGGCGTCGACCAGCTGGCGGGCGAATGGGGTGAATTCGGTGACATCCTCGGGAACGAGGATGGAACTGACCTTGGCACCCTCCATGCCGAGGATCGCGTCAACTGCGGCCAAGTTGCCCTGTCCGAAGGCGTTGTCCTGAGCGAACACGGTGACCTTTTTGTCCTTCAGGTCATCAACGAACGTGCCTGCGGTAGCAACGTCCTGCATGGATTGGCGTCCGGAGCGGAAGGTGTACTTGTTCGCGCCGGTGATGGCGTCCGAAGCGGCGGGCCCGGAAATGTAGAGAACCTTGTTCTGTGCTGCCTGCTCCACGAGCTTCAGCGCGATCCCCGAGGAGGCGGTTCCCGCCAGGATTTTGTAGTCCTTGCCAATGAGTTCCTTGGCGACGGTGACAGCTTTGTCCGGATCTCCGCCATCATCGTGATAGGTGATATTCAGTTCGGTGTCGCCGACCTTGTTTGTGCCTTCGGTGGCGTAGTCCAGGCCAGCTTGCAGCCCCTCGTAGTAGGCGTCCCCGTAGGCGGCTAGTGGGCCAGTCTTCGAGTAAACAATGCCGACGTTGACAGTCTTTGCGGCGTCGCCGCCTTCTGCGCCAGTTCCGGTTTCGGCGGTGGGTGCGCAGGCGGTTAATGCCAACCCGGCGCTGAGTGTCAGGGCCGTTACGACCTTGCTGCTTCGCTTCACGTGTCTAGCCTTTCCTCGCGGGGCGTCCAGTGCTTTGAACAGGTCCCGAAGTGAAATTGTGCGGAGTGTGATTCCCCAAACCTGAAAGGTGATTCAGGTTACAACTCAAAGCTATGGTGACCAGTCAAACCAGTCAATGGATTTTGCGCACAGAATGCTCAAAAGACCGTGCGTTTTTGCAAAGCCATCGTGCGCCCTTGGCCTCTCCCTTACCGAAGCCCGCTGTTTTGAGCCACCGAAGTAAACCACTCTTCTCACCTCGCTGGCTCCCGTAGACCACCGTGCTAACGTACAAATTGGCGCGCTCGAAATGCCTTCTATTCTCCAATGACTCTGCAACCGCGAAAGACTCGATCATGTTTACCGGCCTCAGTGCTTTCCCACTTACCCCGCTGGTCGATGACCATCTGGATGAAATTGCATTCTCCGCACTTATCGGACGCCTGAACCGCGCAGGAGTAGATTCCATCACCGCTCTTGGATCCACCGGATCCTACGCTTATCTCTCTGAGCAAGAACGTGCCCGGGTTGCTCACCTGGCAGTTGAGAATGCCGGAGACACACCGGTCTTTATCGGAGTTGGTGCGCTGCGCACCTCGCAGGTTCTAGCCCATGCCACAGCCGCACAACGCGCGGGAGCCGCAGGGTTGCTACTGGCGCCGATGAGCTACCAGCCGCTGACCGAGGCAGATGTCTTCGAGCTATTTCGCACGCTAAGCGAACACACCGATCTGCCGGTGATTGTCTACGACAATCCGGGCACCACGCATTTCACTTTCAGCCTCGACCTTTACCGGCGTCTGACCGAGTTACCCGGTATTTCCTCAATCAAAATCCCAGGCGTTCCAGCCCTAGCGGCCGAAGCCCGGGAGCACGTAGCCAAAATTCGCGCAGTCATCCCCGAGCATGTGAGCATCGGGGTATCCGGTGATGCTTCAGCTGCCCAAGGCTTAGCGGCAAGCTGCGATGTCTGGTACTCGGTCATTGGCGGCACCCTGCCCGAACTGGCACTTCGGATCACCCGGGCAGTCCAAGCGGAAAACACTACCGAGGCGCTGGCCGAATCGGCACGACTAGCACCACTATGGGAGCTCTTCGCCGAGTGCGGCGGAAGCCTGCGCGTAGTTGCAGCGATCGCAGAACAGCTCGGTCTAGCTCAGCGCTCTTGCCTTCCACTCCCGATTTTAGGTCTGGATCATAGCGATCGGGCACGCGTTGCCGCGTGCCTGATACGGCTAGGCCTCTAGGCTTGCTAGCGCTTAGGACTCGATCAGTCCGCGGCCCACGATCAACTGCATGATTTCGTTGGTACCTTCCAGAATCTGGTGCACTCGCAGATCACGGACAATTTTTTCTAGCCCATATTCGCTGAGGTATCCGTATCCACCGTGCAGCTGGATCGCGGTGTTGGCAGCGTTAAACCCAGCGTCCGTCGCCACCCGCTTGGCCATGGCGCAAAGCCGCACGGCATCCGGGGCCTTCGCATCCAGCGCCGCAGCAGCCCTGCGCAACAAGCTTCGCGCAGCTTCTAGTTCCATATCCATGTCGGCAAGTTTAAAAACCAAGGCTTCTTGTTTGGTCAGCGGGCCACCAAAGGCTTCGCGTTCCTTGAGGTATGCCACCGACTTTTCGAGAGCGAGTTGCCCGCCGCCGATGGAGCAAGCACCGATATTCAGCCGGCCGCCATTGAGGCCACTCATTGCAATCGAGAAACCCTGGCCCTCATTACCCAAGAGGTTGCTTGCAGGAATACGCACATCTTGCATGAAGACCTGCCTGGTGGGCTGGGCATTCCAGCCCATCTTCTTTTCCTTTGGTCCGAACGAAAGCCCTTGAGCATCGGCTGGAACGAGGAAAGCGCTAATCCCCTTCGCACCGGTATTCGCGGTGCGTGCCATGACTAGATACAGTGCGGAAGAACCAGCCCCAGAAATGAACTGCTTGGCACCGTTGAGGACGTATTCATCTCCGTCCAAAACTGCACTGGTACTTAGCGCCGCCGCATCGGAGCCAACGCCTGGTTCGGTCAGGCAATAGGACCCAAGATCCGTCATGGCTGCCATCGTCGGGAGCCAAGTGGAACGTTGCTCATGGGTTCCATAACTATCGATCATCCACACCACCATGTTATGGATGGAAATATAGGCGGCGATAGTAGGGCAGGCCTTGGACAATTCTTCGAAAATCAGGACAGCGTCGCTACGCGTGAGTCCGGAACCGCCATACTCTTCGCTGACGTAGATGCCACCGACGCCCAGTTCGCCAGCCTCGGCCAACACATCAACGGGAAAATGTTCCTTCGCATCCCACTCCAAAGCATGAGGGGCAATTTTTTCTGCGGCAAAATCTCGAACCGCTTCAACTAGCTCACGTTGTTCCTCGTTGAGCTCAAACATGACAAACCCTTCCTGACCACCACTCGTTGTGATCCACACTACATCGATTGTGTTGTCATTAAATCCGCAAGACAACTAAGGATCAACGAAACTTGGTCTCACCAAAACACGTCGTGCAGTTTGAGTAGTAAATTCGCCTTGTTCCTCCAGAGCGTCATGATGCACCCCTGCCCGGAGCATCTCGGCCATACTAGGATTCATGGACCTCAGCTCAACTGCACAGAAAAACCAGCCAGTGATACCGCGACGTGCCGCCAGCGTCCTGATGATTCGCGAAGGTGCTCAGGGGCTGGAGGTCTTTATTCAGCACCGAGTCTCCACCATGGACTTCGCCGCCGGAATGGTTGTTTATCCAGGCGGACGCGTTGACGCGCAGGACGTGGCCGAGGCGCAGTCGGAGGCAATCCCGCATGCGCTGGCCGTTGAACACGCAAAGTTGTGGAAAGATTCCTCGCTCTGGGAGCAGGGCGAGGAACAAGCGGTGCTTGATGCCGGGACGCTATTGGCCGCGGCTCGGCGGGAAATTTTCGAGGAAACCGGTGCCCAGCTGGACGTGAGCCAGCTGCGTCCGTACGCTAACTGGATCACTCCGCCGGATAATCCCAAGCGCTTTGACACATTCTTCTATGTGGCTCATGTTCAGCCCGGGCAGGAACCGAGTCATCAGACCACCGAGGCCTCAAATTCGGAATGGATCAGGCCGGCAGAGTTATTCGCCAAGTTTGAGCGTGGCGAGGTGGGGCTCATGCGCCCGACCCGAACCACTCTGGAAGATCTTGCCGCACTAGGAACGGTGGCGGCAGCGATGGGCGCAGCAACCCCCATTAGGACGGTCCGCCCGCAGCGCATGCCACCAGCAGCCGATTCAAAGAAAGAACGCGCCAGCTAACCGGGCAAGGCCCGGTATCCCTCGATAGGGCAACGATGCAACTGGACAACTTTGGTGTTGGCCATCGCCCGGGGATCCAGAGATTGAGTACCCAGCGTCCCCGAAGGGATCAGCTCGGCGGCGTGATTGAGGAGCAATTTCACCATCGCAGCAGCAAGATGATCTTCTTGCGCTGACAAGCACACGACCGAGGCGGGAACGTCTAAGGGCTGCCTAGGATCGGAAGCCGGTCAATCTTAACCTCCGCTTAACACCCCGGGCTTCAAACGCCCACCCTCGGCCATTCCACCCCTTCAGGGCGCAGCCAATCGCCCCGGAGGAACTTGTCCCCCGGGGCAATTGGCGTGGATTCTTGTACTAGAGAATTTTTAGAACGGGTACTGCTTATCGGTGCTCTGCACACCAATCCAATGGTCGGTGGTGAACTCCTCGATAGCCCATTCCCCGTTGAAGCGACCTAGTCCGGAGTTCTTCTCGCCACCGAACATCACATGCGGTTCATCATTAACGGTGATGTCATTGATATGGGTCATTCCAGCCTTGATGCCGCGGGCAAAGCGCACGCCCTTTTCAATGTCGGTCGTGAACACCGCACTGGATAATCCAAACTCGGTATCGTTAGCCAGCTCCAGCGCATGTTCTTCACTGTCCGCCCGAACGATGCCCACTACGGGACCGAAGATCTCTTCACGGAACAACTCCATCTCGCTGGTGACATCCGCAAAAACATGCGGAGGAATCACCCGGCCGACAACTTCTCCGGCCAAAACTTCACGGGCGCCCTCACTTCGCGCCTGCTCGATTTTTCCCTGCACGCTGGCGAGCTGTGAATCATTGATGATGGGCCCCACAATGTTTTCCGGGTTAGCCGCATCTCCGTACTTGATCGTAGCTACGTGGGCCGCAAACTGCTCCACAAACTGGTCGTAGACCGGGGCTTCGACGATAATCCGGTTGATCGCCATGCAGATCTGCCCCTGGTGCAGGAACTTGCCCATGGCTGCTGCGCGGACCGCCTGCTCCATATTTGCGTCGGCGAGCACCACAAACGGCGCATTGCCGCCCAACTCCAGTGCAACGCGTTTCATATGCTTACCGGAGACCGCTAGCTTTCCAACATTTTGCCCCACCGGGGTGGATCCGGTGAAGGAAATGAAGGATGGAACCGGGTGTCCTACAAAATGATCGCCAATTTCCGAGCCCGAACCAATTACCACGCTGAACACACCGCCCGGGATTCCAGCAGCTTCGAAGGCCTTAGCCAAAACCAGTGCGCCTACCAAGGGGGTATCACTAGCCGGTTTGAGCACTACCGCGTTGCCAAGCGCTAAGGCTGGCGCCACCGAACGCTGGGAGAGCAACATTGGGAAATTCCACGGGCTGATCACACCGACCACCCCGACAGGTTCGCGGTATACCCGGTTTTCCTTGCCCGCACTGTTTGACGGCAAGATCTTGCCGTGCACGCGGGTTGGGAAGGTGGCTGCTTCGCGGGTAGCTGCGATGGTTCCGGAGACTTCCACGTTGGCCTTGAGAACCGAGGAACCGGACTCTGCCACGAGCAGCGCGACCAAGTCGTCGTAGTTTGCCTGCAGGTAGTCCGCGGCCTTGTTGAGCACGGCTGCCCGCTTTGCCGGAATCAGCGCCGCCCATTCGCGCTGGGCTGCGCGGGCCGTTTCGTAGGCTTCGTCTACGTCTGCCGTAGAGGCCTGGCGGATTTCAGCAAGTACGGAATCATCAAATGGATTACGGGTGACCAGCGTTGAGCCGCTGTTCCCCTCGCGCCATGCCCCGGCAATAAAAAGCTGTGCCGGTAGTTGATCAAGGAAAGCCGGTCGGTTGGATACTGCTTGCTTGGTCATGGATAGTCCTTCCCACAGTGCGGCTTTCACGCCGCAGCGAATCGAGCTCTTAGCCCCATTGTTCGCGGGAAGCCGGCGCTCTTCAAGGCTCTTATCGCAGAGCGCAATTCCTGGTTGAAAATAATCTTAATTTTCGTCAAAGAGTTCTCGGGCGGCCATAACCTTGGCGGCATGTTTTTCGGACCAGATCCGGATAGCGTCCATGGGTTCAAGTAGGCTGAGGCCTAAATTTGTCAGTTCGTAATCTACCCGGATTGGCACCTGAGCGGTCACCTGGCGATCTACCAGACCGTCACGTTCCAAAGTACGCAGCGTGCTAGTGAGTACCTTGGGAGTCACCGAACCGATGTGCTGGCGTAACTCGGAGAAACGAAGTGGTCCGCTAGCTAGGGTAAGCATCACTAAAGGGGTCCATTTATCTCCCAAACGTTGCATAATTTCACGTGAGGGGCAGTCAGGAACGAGAACATTAAACGTCGGCGTACTATCCATTAGGTAACCTAGTTTCGTTGAAGTACTCAGTATCTAAAGGATACTATCAAAGTGAACGATACAGCTACGAGAGGATCATCATGAAGATTGCAGTTTACGGAGCCACCGGAATGGTAGGCAGCCAGATCACCGCCGAGGCGCTCAGCCGTGGCCACGAAGTCACCGCCGTGAGCAGCACCGGCAAGAGCATCGAAGGCACTGCTTCGGCCACCGCCCAGCTGAGCGATACCGCGGCTTACCGCGATCTGGGTAAAAACCACGACGTTGTTGTCATCTCCGTGCCTCCATCGCGCACGGGCGGCGACCACCAGGAATACATTGACGCCTTCGAGGAAATCACCGAAACCCTCATCCCGGCACGTCTGATCGTTGTCGGCGGCGCAGGAGCGACCGAAGTGGACGGAGTCCGCCTCTACGACACCCCGGGATTCCCCGAAGAATACAAGGCTGAGGCGCTGACCAGCGGCGCCGTGTATGACATGTTGACCTCGGTCTCCGGGATCACCTGGACCATGGCCGCGCCGGCCCCAGTCATCGCCCCGGGCACCCGTACCGGCAACTACACCCTCGGCGCAAACTCCCCTGCCGGTGACTTCGTGTCCACCCAGGACTTCGCGGTCGCTATCGTGGACGAAATCGAAACTCCGGTTCACGAGAACCGTCGTTTCACCGTCGCCAGCGAAAAGTAAAGATCTGCCAACCGGTCGACCAAGGACCAGAGAGATTCATTAACCTTTGCCCTGCAAGGGAACAAATCTGACCTTTGGCTCTTGGTTGACTAAGGTTGTCTACGTCATCTCTCACTCACTCAAAGGTAAATCTGCGTTCATGCGACGAAATCAGCGTGCCACCCGCCTACTCACCGGGGCCTTAGCCCTGCCGTTGGCAGCGGCCCTCATTGCCGGCTGCTCCTCCACCGAGGATCCATCCGCTAACAAGGACACAAAACCCGTCGCCGGGGGAACGCTGGTTTACGCCTCGGGAGACGCCGAGCCTAGCTGCCTTGACCCACATGTGGGCGGCAACTATCCGCAGGCACTGGTGGCATCCCAGTTCATGGAATCGCTGTTCACCAAGGACGCCGAGGGGAAGATCATCCCATGGCTGGCAGAAAAATCCGAGGTTTCCGCCGATGGCCTGACCCGCACCATTACACTGCGTGACGGAATCACCTTCCACGACGGAACCAAGCTCACCTCCGAGGCGATCAAAGCCAATATCGAGCACCTTCAGGATCCAAATACTGCTTCGTCCACCGGCTACCTAGCCGTGGGCAAGGTTGACCAGATCAAGCTCGTCGACGATCTCACCGCAGAACTTAAGCTTTCCGCGCCAGACAACGCGTTGCTCGAATCACTATCCATGCCGTGGACCGCAATTCAGTCCCCCCAGGGACTGAAACGCGATCAGGCAGCAAACTGCGCCGCCCCTGCAGGCACCGGCCCATTCAAGGTCGAATCGTGGGATCGTCAGCAAGCGGTCAATCTGGTGCGTTACGAAGATTATGTCTCCCCGGCAGCAAATGCCGAACGCGCCAGCGCCACCTCCTATCTGGACGGCATCACCTGGCGCTTCATCCCCGAGGCCGCCAGCCGCTATGCGGCGCTACAGTCCGGCGAGGTTGACGTCATTGACAACCCACAGCCAGATACCATCTCCACGGCCGCCGATAACGGACTGGGCCACCTAGACGCGCCACGTCCAGGCGCCTCAAATCGGCTCGAGCTGAACAGCTCCAAGGCACCATTTGATGATGTGCGCGTCCGCGAAGCGTTCATGCACTCCGTCGATGTGAACTCCGGAATCAACTCGCTGTACTTCAACACCGCAAAGCGCAGCTACTCATTGCTCTCCAGTGTTGAACCACTGGGTATCTCGGATGACTCAAAGTTCACCACCGATGCCACCAAGGCTAACGAGCTACTCGATGCTGCCGGCTGGAGCGAGCGCGACTCCGAAGGTTACCGAGTCAAGGACGGCAAACGCCTCACTCTGAAGTTCCCGGTTTCCACCAACCAGTCGGTTCCTGCCGAGCAGTCACTGTTTGAACAGATGCAGGCCGCCGCTAAGCCAGTTGGTTTTGAGGTCAAGATCGAGTTGCTGGATCTGTCCAGCTGGTACGGTGCACTGGCCAAGCACGAGTACGATCTCGTTTCCGCTCCGTACACCAAGGTCGGTCCGAGCGTCCTGCGCATCTTGTTCCACTCCGATTCAACGATTCCCGCACCCAGCGGTTACTTCGCCAACAATGCGCAGATCAAGGATCCTAAGCTAGATCAACTGCTCGTCGACGCGGAGCAAACCAACGACGAAGCTGAGCGTGCCGAGCTCTACAAGCAGGCCCAGCAGATCGTGCTGGACGGCTACTACGTGATGCCGCTCTACGATCAGCAGAACCACTTCCTGTATTCGAAGAACGTTCACGGTATGGGCGAGACCACCGCGGTTTCCTCGCCGATCTACTACAACGTATTCCTCGATAAATAAGCGGTAAACACCTCACAATGAAACTGCTCGCTTGGTTGGGTCGCAAGGTTGGCGGCGCGCTGGTGGTGCTGTGGCTGGTTGCCACCGCCATCTTTATCGGCGTACGCCTCATCCCTGGCGACCCAGCCGAAGCGATCATGGGTGGTCCAGGTTCACAGGCTTCGGCCGAGGCTCTGGCCAACGCCCGCTCCGAGTATGGTCTTGATCTGCCGATCATCAGTCAATATTTTTTGTTCCTCGCCAAACTCATCCGCTTGGACTTCGGAACTTCTTATTCCTTCAAAGACCCGGTCCTGCAGATCATGGGCGAGGTACTCCCACCGACCATCAATCTGGCGTTATTGGCGCTAGTGGTGGCTTGGCTACTGGCCTTACTCTTTGCGTTGCTTGCGATGCGCGCCAATAAATTCGGCCGACTGCTGGGTAACGCGGTAGAGATTGTGGCAGCCGCAGTTCCGCACTTTTGGCTCGGCGCGGTGCTCATCATGTTGTTCTCCTCGATGCTCGGCTGGCTTCCCGCCGTCGCCAATGGAACTCCCGCCGGGCTAGTCTTACCGGTACTGACCTTGGCGCTTCCGCTAGCCGGATTCCTCACCCAGCTGATGCGTGACTCGCTGAATACCGCGATGGGTAGCCAGTTTGCCCTGGCAGCTCGCGCTCGCGGCGAAAGCCGGCTGACGGTGTTCCGCCGTCACGGCTTACGCCATGCCGCTTTGCCTGCGCTTGGGCTGACCGGGTGGGCTTTTTCTTCACTACTTTCCGGTGCGGTGGTCGTCGAGGCGATCTTCGCCCGTCCGGGCTTGGGCCGTTCCTTGCTTTCCGCGGTACTTGCCCGAGACATTCCTATGGTTACCGGCATCGCGTTGTTCTCTGCACTTGTTTATATCGTCGTGATGGCGTTGACCGAAGCCATTGAGCGACTCATCGATCCGGCGGGGGCAGAATCATGAGCCGTACCGCAAAAATTCTCAGCTCACTTTTCATTCTCTTCTGGGTACTCACTGCGTTTGCTCCGTCACTTATTGCTCCGGCAGATCCGCTGGCGATCAATCCGTCCCAGGCCTTTCAGGCCCCTAGCAGCGCTCACATTTTTGGCACCGACGAGTCCGGCCGTGACGTATTCACCCGGGTGATCCACGGTGCCGGCGACTCTCTCTATATTGGTTTGGCTGCCACCGCGCTGGGCATGGGTTTGGCTTTGGTCTTAGGAACCGCGGCCGCCTTGGCTCCGCGCTGGCTCGACGAGGTAATCTTGCGGGTGCTCGAAGCGCTCTACTCGGTTCCCTCCTTACTCATGGCGTTGCTGATTATTGCGTTTACCGGACCCGGCGTGGGCCCGGCGATTGTTGCGGTGGGCTTATCCACGGCCCCCGGTTACGCGCGGCTGGTACGCAGCCAGATCCGCACGCTGAAAAACTCGGAAATGTTGGAGGCCGCCACCGTGCTTGGGCGCGGTACCTGGCTGAAGGTCCGTAATCATCTCGTGCCAAACGCGTTGCAACCGTTGCTCGCGCTGGTCACCTTGGGCATTGGCCAAGCGGTGATCTGGGCGGCTGCCCTGTCATTCCTTGGTCTAGGCACTCCCCCGCCAGCGCCCGAATGGGGTGCGATGCTTTCGGCCGGACGCACCTACTTACACCTTGCCTGGTGGTTGAGCTTCTTCCCGGGACTGGCAATTGTCGTTGTTGCGGCCGGTTCCACGCTGATCGGGCGCGCCCTGGGCGGAAAGGTGAAAGCCGTATGAATCCACTATTAGCAGTCGAAAATCTCTCGGTCAGCTTCGCCGGTCAACAAGCCGTAGACGCCGTGTCCTTCCAACTTGCAGCCGGCGAATGCCTGGCGCTCGTGGGCGAATCAGGTTCTGGAAAGTCGGTCACCGCGCGCAGCCTCATGGGGCTCAGCGGCGGAACCGTCAGCGCCACAAAGCTCATGGTCTGCCACGAAGACGCATTAGCGCTCAGTGAGCCCGCATGGCAGAAGATCCGC
The DNA here is from genome assembly GCF_014644555.1 of Glutamicibacter ardleyensis. Lineage (GTDB taxonomy): Bacteria > Actinomycetota > Actinomycetes > Actinomycetales > Micrococcaceae > Glutamicibacter > Glutamicibacter bergerei. Next base: position 381,515 of record NZ_BMKX01000001.1, read on the forward strand.
GGGAATTCGGTAGTCATGATCCTGCAAGATGCGCTCATGGCCTTGGATCCGCTACGCCCGGTAGGCCGGGAAATCGAAGACGTGCTCAAGGAACATTCGAGCTTGAACAAGTCTCAGCGCACCGCCAAGGTCCGTGAGATCCTGGCCGCGGTGGAGCTGCCAGAACCCGAGCGGCGTATGAAACAGCGCAGCACCCAGCTCTCCGGGGGCATGCGGCAGCGCGTGCTCATTGCCCAAGCACTGATTGGCGACCCGCAGATAGTCATCGCGGACGAGGCGACCACCGCGTTGGATTCCCGCCTCGCAGCCCTGGTGCTCGAGCAGCTGGCCGCACTGAAAAATGAGGGCCGTGCGGTGCTGATGATCAGCCACGATCTGGCTCAGGTCGCTCAGCTGGCGGATCGCATCGCGGTGATGCGCGCCGGTCAAATCGTCGAGACCGGCCCCACCGAACAGATCCTGAACCATCCGCAGCATGAATATACCCGCACCTTATTGCGGGCCATCCCCTCCGGGGTGCCCCGCTTTGCCCCATTAAGTGCCGGCACGCCGGTGAACGAACCGCGTCAGCTAGCACCGGCAAGCACGGATTCGGCTCCGGCGCTGGTGGTGGAAAACCTGTCCAAGTCCTTTGCCAAACATCCTGCCGTCGTGGAAGCCGGGTTTGTGCTTCCCCGCGGCGCGACGCTGGGCCTGGTCGGGGAATCAGGGTCGGGAAAAACCACGACCGCGCGTTTGGTCCTTGGTTTAGAACGTCCCGATACAGGCAGCGTGACGCTGCTTGGTGATCGTTTCGCCCCGCACAGCGAAGCGGCGCGGCGCGGCTTACGGGAGAATATCGGCGCGATCTATCAGAATCCGCTGGGTTCCTTTGATCCGCGCTACTCGGTGGGACAGATTCTCACCGATGCGTTGTCCGCAGGCCGCAGCAAGCGCGCGACGGGCTATAAAGACCAAGTCGGCCGGCTGCTGGAACAGGTGGAGCTGGATCCTGTGCTGAGCACACGCAACCCTCGTGAGCTTTCCGGCGGTCAACGTCAACGCCTGGCGATCGCTCGTGCGCTGGCGCCGGAGCCCAAGGTATTGGTACTCGACGAGCCAGTTTCGGCCCTTGACGTTTCGATTCAGGCCACGGTTCTGGATCTGCTCGATCGTCTGCAGCAAGAAACCGGAACCAGCTACCTGTTCATCAGCCATGATCTGTCGGTGATCGAGCATATGAGCGATTTTGTGGCGGTTATGCATCGGGGACGAATCGTCGAACAGGGCCCCACCGCGCAAGTCTTCGGCGACCCGCAGCATGAGTACACCCGCATCTTAATGACAGCAATGCCGCGGCTGCGTTAACAACCGCGGCATTGCCACCCATAAATTCGATTTAGACTTTGTCGCTGAACTCTTCGCGGACCTGCTTGCGCAGAATCTTGCCCAGCATGGACCGCGGCATCTCGTCGATGGCAACGATGCGTTTAGGCACCTTATAGGCAGCCAACTGGCCACGGCAGTGCTCGCGCAGCGCCGCCTCATCCAAGGTTGCCCCCTCGTCGAGCTGAACCGCGGCAACCACCATTTCGCCGCCTCGTTCTAGCGCCTTGCCGAAGACCGCTGCATCGGCGACATCCGCGTGCTGGCGCAGCGCGTTCTCCACCTCGGAGGGCGAAACGTTAAAGCCACCGGTGATAATCAGTTCCTTGGCCCGGTCAACAATCTGGGTGAAACCATCTTCGTCCACGGTGACCACATCCCCGGTGTGCAGCCAGCCGTCCTCGGTCAAGGTTTTGGCGGTCTCTTCCGGGTTGTTCCAGTAGCCGGCAAACACCTGTGGCCCCTTGATCAGCAGTTCGCCAGGCTCACCCTGGGCTACCTCGCGGCTCGGATCATCAACGTCGACTACCTTCATCAGGGTCGAGGGGAAGGGTACGCCGATGGTGCCGTTGCGCCGCGAAGGATGGAACGGATTGCCCAAGGCCACCGGGGACGACTCGGTCATGCCATAGCCTTCCACCAACAGGCCGCCGGACATCGATTCCCATAGTTCCACCACATGATCTGGCAGGTTCATGGCGCCCGAGATACAGTATTTGGCCGAGCGCAGCGAAATTCCCTGCTCCTTGGCGGCCATCGCGGTGCGTTCATAGATCGGAGGGACCGCGCAGTACACGGTGGCCGGAGATTTCTTCCAGGCGTCCAAGATCAGCTGCGGATCAAATTTCGGGAAGAGCACCAGCAGTCCCTGCTTCTTCACCCCGAAAGTCAGATACAAGGTCATGCCAAAGGCGTGGAACATTGGCAGGATCGCGTAGAGGATTTCCTTGCCCTGCTGTGCACCTTCCATCCATGCTTCGCCCTGCAGCGCGTTGGAATACAGGTTGAAATGCGTGAGCATCGCGCCCTTCGGGCGACCTGTGGTGCCCGAGGTGTACTGAATGACCGCAAGGTCTTGCACAGCTGGGAAGGGGTGCTCGGCGTCCAAGCTACCGGAGGCCAGCAACTGCTTCCACGCCATGGTGCCGGTGGTAGCGGCGGTCAATGATTTTTTGGTTTCACGCAGTTTTTTCAACGGAAGATTCAGCGCCATACGCTTGACCGCCGGGAACGCTTCGAGCAGGTTCACCGCGATGATCGTATCGATCTGCACGTCAGCGGGGAACTTCTGCACGCTGGAGACAACTTTGTCCCAGGCGATGACCACACGCGCCTGGTGGTCTTCAAACTGGTGGCGAAGTTCGCGAGAGGTGTAGAGCGGATTGTGCTCCACCACGACCGCGCCCAGACGCAGCACCGCGTAAAAAGCGACCACATGCTGCGGGCAATTTGGCAGGATCAGCGCCACCCGGTCTCCGGCTTTCACACCAAGTTTGCGCAGCCCCTCGGCTGCTTGCAAAACTTGTTCGCCAAGCTGCGCGTAGCTGACCTGGCGGCCGAAGAATTCGGTGGCCGGACTCTGGCCGGCTTCGCGCACGGAACGTTCGAACATATGGCTCAGCGATTGTGTGGGAAGCTCAATCTGTGCGGGAACCCCTGGCTGGTAGTTGGCCACCCAGGCCGGTGCGGCAGTATTATCCATGACTCTAATCATGCCCGATACCGATGGTTTCGAGTTAAACGTCGGGGGTGAATCTCGCAAATTTTCTGCTCAGTGAGCTTCAAGGATAGTCCCGCGCGGCCGGAGTTTAGCGGGGTTGCGAATGATCTTCGGCCAACCCGGCCAGTGGCTTTACGGTAGGTGAAACAATATTTTTCGGCAGGCGCTGGCCGGTGCGGGTGGCTCCGATTCCTGCCAGAATTACCAGCGCGATGCCCACCATCGCGGCGGGACGTGGCACCTGATGCAAAATGAGGAGTCCAACGGTCATCGCGATCGCAGGTTCCAGACACATCAGCGTGCCGAAGGCCGCGGTGGTCAGCCTGCGTAATGCGAAGATTTCCAAGCTGAATGGGATCACCGGCAATAGCAATGCCAGCCCCACACCGATAATCAGGGTCTGCATATCGAGGGCTTCAAGCACCACGGGGCCAACCATGAACGTTGCAGCGATGGCGGCCACCGGCATCGATACCGCCAAGGCGCCGACACCATCCACAGCATCCCCGGCTCGTTGGGTCAGCAGCACATACACCGCCCAGCAGACAGCTCCACCCAAGGCATAGAGTACGCCGGTCAGATCTACCGCGCCATGCCACGGTTCGGTCAGTCCGAGCACGCCGAGCGCGGCGATCACAGCCCACCACCGGGCGGAGCCACGACCTTGAATTATTGCCACGGCCAGCGGACCCATAAATTCAAGTGCACTGGCGGTGCCCAGTGGAATGGTCTCCACCGACTTCATGAAGCTCACCGTCATGCCGGCTGTAGCCAGACCCAAAAGCGCGCAGATCAGCAGCGTATTTCGAGTGAATTTGAGCTTCCAAGGTCGGGCAATAAGAACCAGAATGACCGCGGCCCAGGCCAGGCGCAACCACGCGACGGCCCCGGAACCAATATTGTCGGCCAGGACGATAGAGGCTGCCAATCCCAATTGGACACAGCTCATTGCGCCGAAGGCCATCATTGAGCCCATCGAGGCGGAGCTGGGTGCGGGTACTGACCGGAAGTTCATGATTACCAGTAGAACTCACGCCGGCTATTCGCGTCCACGCGAGAATCTTGAACATACCATTCGATAATCATGGACAATGATTTTATGGAAACTCGTCGTTTACAGTACCTCTACGAACTGTCCCGCATGGGATCGATGCGTGCAGTGGCAGACATCCTGGGTGCCACCACCTCCACGGTCTCCCAGCAGATCGCACAGCTTTCCCGAGAAGTCGGCGTACCCCTCATCGAATCGAAAGGCCGTGGGGTGCGGCTGACTCCGGCAGGCCGCAGGCTTGCCGAACATGCCCGCAGCATTCTGGCCGCCGTCGATTCAGCACGCCTTAGCCTTAACACCGAGGCCGAGCCTGTCGGAACGGTGCGCGTGGCCGGATTTGCGACAGCGATTCGCCGGTCCTTGATGCCGATTATTGAGGATTTAGCCGTGCATCATCCACGGGTAGATATTGTGGTGCTCGAACATGAACCGGCCGAAGCACTGAACCAGTTAGCCGTGGATGGCATAGATCTGGCGCTGACCTATGACTACAACTTGTCCCCGGAGAAGGTGGCTCCGGGGGTGGAGACGCTCTCGCTGTGGAGCACCGAGTGGGGTTTGGGTGTTCCTTCGGCGCTCGCAGCACCGTTCACTTCACGCCCAGTCGCTGCAGATGCCGCAACGGTCTTCGCAGCCTTCGCACAACATGACTGGATTGGTAATTCCCGCAATATTGCCGACGAGAAGGTGTTGCGGCTGATCTCCTCAATGTCCGGCTTTGAGCCAACAATGCGCCATCAGTCCGATAGTCTCGATCTGGTGGAAGACCTCATCCTGGCAAATCTTGGTGTGGGCCTACTTCCACGTGATCGCCCACCACGCCAAGGGCTCACCATCTTGCCGTTGGCCAATCCGAACCTTGAGCTGCACGCCTACGCCCGCACCCGTCAGGGGCGAAGCACCTGGCCGGCCTTGGCACTGGTGCTCCAGCGACTGCGCGGAGAGTAGGAATTATGCCCGGAACCTACCGCGCGAGCCACGAAAATGTACTACCCGCCACATAGACTTCGACCAAGCGCATCTTATTCGAGGGGGATCCATGGTCCACTGCATTCCATTGGAGCCAGAATTTTCAGCTGGCCAATCGGCTGAAAAGGCGGTGTGGGAGCAACTGCGTCTTTCTTTGCCCGATGACGCGGTGCTCGCCCATTCGGTAGCGGTACGCCACGGTGCCGTGGAGCACGAGATTGACCTGCTCGTCTTGTGGCCCGGGGTCGGACTGGCAGCCATCGAGGTTAAGGGCGGGTTAGTCGGCGTGGAAAATGGCGCCTGGTATCAGTCAGATGCCAGGGGCCGGCACCCGATGAAAGACCCGATGGCCCAGGTGCAAAGCGCCTCCCATGCGTTTAAGAAGTGGATAGCTGAGCAAACCGGCACCGCTTTGAACAGCCGTTTTGCCCACATCGTCTGTCTTCCCTACACAGAAGTTCCAGCTAGTTGGGCGAAGGCAGATCTTCCCCGGGATCTGTTGCTGGATCAAAAAGATCTCAAGCACAGCGCGCATTCTGTGCGCCGCGCGATCCAAGAACAAGGTGGCGGGTATTCCGCCCTGGCACCAGCCTTTGCGGACCGTATTAGCCGGCACCTCGCCGCCGACTTTGCACCCGAGCATTTACAGACCTCCGAGGCATTGGAGAATGAGGATCTTCAAGAGCATCTCACCACACGGCAAGCTATTCTGCTCGGCGCCACGCGTTCGCTTCCCCGAGTGAGGTTTATTGGCGGCGCCGGCAGCGGTAAAACCTGGATGGCAGTTGAAAAGGCGAAGCAGTTAGCCAAGGACAACGAGCGGGTGGGGCTCTTTTGCTACAACAAGGGTCTTGGCCACTACCTGAAAAAGCAGGTTGGCGCCTGGCGCCAAAATAAGCCCATACACGTTGGAGAATTCCACGAGTACGCGCGCAGCCTCGGGGTGCCCGACGGCACCGGACAAGACTATTTTGACGTGCAAATGCCCCGGCTATTACGCGAGCTGGCGCTGGAACTTCCCGAAGCGGAGAAACTCGACGCGATCATCGTCGATGAGGCCCAAGATTTTGCCCCCGAATGGTGGGAAGCGTTACTGGCCTGCACCAAAGACCCGTTACAGGGCAAAATTTATGCCTTCATGGATGTGCGGCAAAATGTGTACCGTCGTTGGAACGGTGAGAACCCGGGTGCAAGCTTTGGCCCCGCGGCCCCACTGGTTCCAATTCATGTTGATGACAACCTGCGCAACACCCGGCGCATCGCGCGAACCTTCAAAAATCTTGCCGGTGATCAGGTCAAACCCCGCGGCGGTCAGGGCATGCCTGTGCGCTTTGTTTCCTGCTCCACCGAGGACGCGGTAGAACTAGCCTCGGACTGTGTCGATCCGCTGATCGAGGAGGGCTGGGCGAACAACCAGATTGCGCTGCTCACCACTAATCGACGCCACCCAATCCATCAGGAACACTACGATCTAAACACCATTGATTCGGCATACTGGCCCGCCTTCCATGCGAATGAGGAAGAATTCTACGGGCATGTGCTCGGCTTCAAAGGTCTCGAACGGTCGGTAGTGGTGCTGTGCGTGAACGGTTTTAAGGACATGTCCCGCGCGGTCGAGCAGCTCTACGTGGGCCTCTCGCGCGCCCGGAGTTTGCTGGTGGTCGTCGGCGACAAGGAACTAATCGATGAAGCCTGCGGCACCGAACTTCATGCAGCCCTTGCCTCGGCAACACCTTGGACTCCCTAGAAGTTCAGCCCCCGGGCCGCCACATCCCAGTGTTCGATCACTTCACCATCTCGCACCACTGACACCTGATCGACCAGATTCACTGCCACGCACACATGGTTAGGAATAACCCGCAGTTGCTCACCGTAGGCCGGAAGCGGTTGGCCTTCGGGCCAGAGCACTGTCGCGTGATGTTCGGAGATAGCGCTGATCCGTGCGTCCGGATTTTCAAGGATCCGGCCAAAGCCGGTAGCCCAACCCGGCCGGTCCGAGCCGAGGATCTTGCTACCCGCGTCCAGCACGATTCGCCGCGGGTTCTGGGCATCGCCCTCGTGGCGGCTGATCACCGTGGAGGCCACACTCAGTGCGATGTTCTCCCACTGGCAGCGTCCCAGTTCAAATTGCTGGGCATCGCCGAAGACATACACTCCCGGGCGCACCTCGGTCAGCAGGGAGTTGTCCGCTAATTCCGCCGTGGGGGTTGATCCCCCGCTGATGCGTTTGAGTTCAAAGCCGTCCGCGCGCAGTAGCCTGGCTGCTTCACCAAGCGCATGTTGCTCTTGGTCGGTGACTTCTTGGGGTTTTCCCGGGGCGTAGCTGTGACCCGGGAAAGTGAAGATTCCGATGACATTCAGGTCTGCCTCACGAGCGGCCCGAGCAACGTCCAGCGCCTCATCGGGCAGCACACCGCTGCGATGATGTCCGCTGTCGATCTCGATCATTAGCCCAAGCTTGTCTTTTTTATCTGCGAGCTGACGGGCAAGCTGTTGCACCGCGGCAATTGAGTCGGTACCGAGGGAAAGTTTGACGTAGCTGAGCAGTTCACGGATGCGTTTTGCTTGGGCGTCGGAAATCCACAGCGGGTAGGCCACAAAAAGATCACCCACGCCGTGCAGTGCAAAAGTCAGCGCCTCGCCGATGGTGGCCACGGTCAGCCCTACGGCTCCGGCCTCCAGCTGACGCCCGGCAATCTCGTGCATCTTATGCGTCTTGGCGTGTGGGCGTAGTGCCAACCCCTTGCCGGCGACATTCTTGGCTACCCGATCGATATTCCGGTCTAAAATATCAAGATTTATCAAGATCTGCGGAGTTAACAATCCCTGTGGGAGCCCAGTCATTAACGCCAACTTTCTCAACACCTATCGATGATCCACCTAGTACGTTACCTGCCACGAGTGCATCTCTAGCTATCGTTGGCTCAAAAGCGCGGAGCCACGTAACTTCATCGAAAGTTCGTGGGCATGATGCAGCAGTAATTTCCCTAAGGCTTCTTGGCGGGAGGGTTCGAAGCGCGACTCGATCCCGGTTAAACTCAAAGCCCAGGCTGGTTGCCCGGAAGCGTCAAAAACCGCGGCGCCAATGCCCCAGCTGCCCTCGACGATCAGCCCGGGGTTCAACGAATACCCCAAGGTACGGGTCTCTTCGATCTTGCTTCGCACCTGCCCGGCACCGTGCGCCTGACCATATTCGGCGACCAGATTACTGGATTCTAGATACCGTTCCATCGCCTCTTCGGGCAGGAAAGCCAAGATGGCAATTCCCGCCGAGGCTACCCCGAGAGGGAATCGTCGCCCTTCATAGAGCACAAAGGAACGGATCGGGAAGGCGCCATCTTGACGCAATAGGCAGACCGTTTCGTCGCCACGGCGGGCGGAAAGAAATGCGCTCTCTCCGGTTTCTTCGGCGAGAGCCGCAACGTGTACGCGAGCCAGTTCGCTGATGTCATAACGTTCGGCGGCCACCGCACCCATCAAATATAGTTCCGGCCCCAGCAACCAGCGCCCGGCTTGGTGGTCATGATCGCAGAATCCTTCGGCGGTCAGCGCCGAGAGCAGACGATGCACGGTGGGTCTGGCTAATCCGGTATGCCGGGCTACCTCAGTGGTGGTGATCCCTTGGGGCATCGAGGTACTGACCGTTCGCAGTACCGCCGCCAAGCGTCCGACTACTTGGGCACCGGCAGGAGTTTTACTCATATCCACATTATGAACGATTTACCGATGGCTCATCACCTATCGAGCAATATTGAGCAGTTCGCGCAGAACTATTGAGCTATCCACTTGGAGTTACTACGGTCTAAGTTAAGCAACACTCAAATCCATATTGTGGACGGACAGGGTACAAAGATGTCAACGAAGTATCGTGAGGACGCCGCGCGGGAACTCGCCGCGGTGGTCAAAGATGGAATGATCATTGCCGTGGGCGGCTTTGGACTTAGCGGCATTCCCAACCGGCTGATCACCGCACTGCGCGACACTGGTGCCAAAAACCTGACCATTGTTTCCAACAATATGGGCGTCGATGGCAAGGGCTTAGGCGTACTGCTGGAAAACAAGCAGGTGGCCAAGGTGCTCGCCTCTTATGTAGGGGAAAACAAACTTTTCGCCCAACAATTCCTCAACGGTGATCTTGAGGTCGAATTTGTACCGCAGGGCACGCTCGCCGAACGGCTTCGTGCAGGAGGCGTGGGAGTACCCGCTTTCTATACCCCCACCGGGGTGGGTACCCCCATCGCCCAAGGCAAAGAGGTGATGGAGTTTGACGGGAAACCAGCCATCTTAGAGCGCGGCATCGTCGCGGACATCGCGTTGGTGCGTGCTCATCAGGCCGATAGCGAAGGCAATCTGCGTTACCGGATGACCTCGAAGAACTTCAACCCGCTGGTTGCCATGTCCGGTAAGCACACCTTCGCCGAGGCCGAGGAAATCGTCGACGGTTACCTCGACCCGTCCTTGGTGGAAACCCCCGGAATTTTTGTGAAGACCCTCGTGGACACCGACGACGTCAAAGACATCGAACAGCGCACCGTCCGCCCGAAGCAGGAGGCCTAACCATGTGGACCAGAGATCAAATGGCCGCCCTGGCCGCCAGTGAACTAACCGATGGACAGTATGTGAACCTGGGCATCGGCATCCCCACCCTGGTGGCGAATAATCTGCCCGAAGGTGTCTCGGTGAAGCTGCAAAGCGAAAACGGGTTGCTGGGCATGGGTCCCTTCCCCTTCGAAGGCGAGGAAGACGCCGACCTGATCAACGCGGGCAAGCAGACCGTCACCATCCTGCCCGGTGGCAGCTTCTTCGACTCGGCCACCTCCTTCGGCATGATCCGCGGCGGCCATGTGCAGACCGCGATCCTAGGAGCCCTGCAGGTAGCCGCCAACGGCGACCTGGCCAACTGGACCATCCCGGGCAAACTGGTCAAGGGCATGGGCGGCGCCATGGACCTGGTGGCAGGCACCCCTCGGGTTATTGTGCTCACCGACCACGTTGCCAAGGACGGAAGCTCCAAGATCGTCGAGTCTTGCGATCTGCCGCTGACCGGGGTGGGGGTTGTGGACCGCATCATTACCGACCGCGCAGTTTTTGACATCGTTAATGCCACACTGGTGTTGCGTCAGGTCGCACCGGGGGAAACCCCGGAAAGCATCAAGAACATTACCTCAGCGAAATTCACCGTAGAACTCAAGGAGGACCTCTTAGCATGAGCGTCAAAATTGTAGGTTACGCACGCACCCCCTTCATGAAATTTAACGGTGCCCTCGCGGCCATCCCCGCCACCGAGCTGGGAGCCCACGCCGCCAAGGCCGCGCTGGAACGTGCCGGAGTTGACCCGTCCGAGGTGCAACGCGTTTTTGCCGGCCAGGTGCTCCAGGCCGGCGCCGGGCAGAATCCTGCGCGGCAGACCTCCATCGGTGCGGGCATCGGGTTGGATGTTCCGGCAATCACGCTGAACGCGGTTTGCCTTTCCGGCGCCGAGGCGGTGGTGGCAGCCGAACGTTTAATCGCGTCCGGCGAGGTTGACGTGGTCCTGGCAGTCGGCCAGGAATCGATGTCATTGGCCCCGCATGTGCAGCGTGCCCGCGCCGGCACCAAGTACGGCGCTATCGAAATGATCGACACCCTGGAGTACGACGGGCTCACCGACGCCCACGAGAAGCGCTCCATGGGTGTCTCCACCGAGGAACATAACACCTCCTTAAAGCTGGACCGCGCATCCCAGGACACCGTCGCGGCACACTCGCACCAGCGCGCTGCCGCATCGGAAGAATTTTTCGCCGGCGAAATCGCACCGTTGACCATCACCACCCGCAAGGGCGAGACCGTGCACGGCGCCGATGATGGAATCCGCCCGCAGACCACCGTTGAATCCCTCGGCGGTTTGCGTGCCGCCTTCGCCAAGGAAGGCACCGTCACCGCGGGTAATTCCTCGCAGATCACCGACGGCGCGGCAGCAATAGTGCTCGCCTCCGACGCGGCGATCAAACGCCTGGGCCTGAAGCCGATGGCCGAAATCCTGTCCCACGCATTTGTTGCCGGACCGGACCGCACCTTGCACGATCAGCCATCCAACGCGATCAACACCGCGCTGGCCAAGGCCGAAGCAAAGGCCGCGGACCTGCAGGTGGTCGAGATCAATGAGGCTTTCGCTGCCGTGGCCGTGCAGTCCACCGCCACCTTGGGTATCAGCCCCGAGATCGTCAACCCGCACGGCGGGGCGATCGCGCTGGGCCACCCGATCGGGGCTTCCGGTGCACGCATCATCGGCACCCTGGCCCGTCAGCTCCAGGAGCTCGGCTCCGGATCGCTGGGTGCGGTAGGCATCTGTGGTGGCGGCGGTCAGGGCACCGCGGTAGTACTGCGTTCGCTCTAATCGCCCACTGCTCGCGTCGTTGACGCACAAGAACCCACGTTGAAGCTCAACGTGGGTTCTTTGCGGTTTATTGTCTTAGTGCCACAGCGGCTCGCGAGCCACATGATCTGTCAGTAGCTGGGATTCCACGCGCAGCACCTGACCGTTAGGCACCCACTGATGACGAGTTCCGTGCAAGGCACTGAGCACCGAACGGATCAGCGAGCCGTGGCTGACCACCACCACACGCTGTCCCGGGTGCTGCACACTAATCTTGAACAACACGTTGATGGCGCGTTCCACCAGATGTTCTTCGCTCTCCCCTAAATCCATCAGGCGTCGCACATTGTCCTCGCTCAACCCGGTGACGACGGTGCCCTCCGCGTCGCCGTAATCGCGCTCCATCAGTTCCGGAAACTCTTGCACGCGCGGAGCTCCGAGCAGATCCGCGATGATCTGCGCGGATTGGCGGGCACGGAAAAGCGGCGAAGAAACCACCACATCCCAGGGGCCGGTTCCGGCAAGTTCCATTGCCGCTGCGGCTGCCTGTCGACGTCCGGTCTCATTCATCGGCAGGTCGCTGCGCCCTTGCAAGCGTCCTGCCCGGTTCGATTCGGTTTCTCCGTGCCTCACGAAGATGATTTCTGCTGCATTCATGGTGTTCTGCCTTTCGAATGCGCCGGAATTCTGGCGCGTGTTGCGTTTTTAGTGGTGCTTGCCTGCTGGTTTTTGGGTTTCCGTGATCCGTGGCGCACCGGGATCGGGGTGCTGCTCATCGAGTGCGAATCGATATGGTGCAGCGAGAACCACGAGCCTTCCGGCCCGCTAAGAATCTGTTGCGGTGCGTAGACGTCGGTGTTGTACGAGGTCGCCGGCGCCTGGTAGACGTTGGTGCCCTTGAGCTGTCCCACGCCGGCCTGATGGAAATGCCCGCAGAGGATGCCGCGCACGTCACTGCCGCTGAGCACCAGTGCGAGCTCCTCGGGATTCGCCAGCCCGCGTCCGATCATGTGCGCATTGAGGGAATCCACCGGCGGGTGGTGCAAGGCAATGAGCGAACCGCGCGGTGCCGGGACCCGCAGCAGGCCCGAGAGCCACTGCAGCTGTTCCATGTCCAGCCGCCCCTGGGATTCGCGATATCCGCCGCTGTCCAACCCGATGATGCGCAGCCCGTTGATCTCGTGGACGGTGTTTGCGATGCGTGGTCCGGTCGAGAGCCGGTACACGTTGAATGCCTCGTTGATTGAATCCTGCGGGTCGTGGTTGCCAGGCACGGTGATGATCGGGCAGCCGAGCTTGTCCTGGAACTTGGCGAAGAGCTTGGCCGCCCGGCCGTGGATCGGCGCCCCGCGGTCGGCGATATCCCCGGTCACCACCACCACGTCGGGATTAAAATGCTTGGCCGAATGCAGTGCCGCACGCAACCGTGCCCATGCGTCGATGGTGCCGTGCAGCAGTTTTCCCTCGGCACACAGGTGCGGGTCGCTCAGCTGCACCACGGTGAGCTTTTTCATGAGCTGGCCACCAGCGGCCGCACAGTTCTTGCTCTGGCATGGGTGCCTAGCTCCAGCAGCCTGTGGAGTTCGGCCCCGGTCAGCCCCTTGCTCAGCAGGTAGCCGGTCACCGAGCCATAGCTTTCAACCAGCCAGTCCAGGGTGCCATTCAGGGTATTCGCGACGTGGCCGGGCAGACCATAGCCCGGTTCACGAACCGCCGACGCGAAGTCGGCGATGATCAGCTCACGCGCAACTCCCATCGCTTCGAGCAGCAGCGCGATCACCAGCCCGGTGCGTTTTCCACCGCTCTGGCAGACCACCGCGGTGTTTCCCTCCGCCGGCTGCGCGATCACCCGAAGCGCCGCCACCAGGCGTGCCCCGCGGCCATCGAGCAACAACCGCTGGTTCTGGCTCAGCGTCCGATCGCTAGGGTTCTGCCCGCAATAGAGCGGGATCCCCCGGTAGCGCAGCCCGGCAATGTCCCCCAGCGGTTCGTGCGGAATTTCGCGTGGTTCACGCAGATCGATCAGCGTAGTGATTCCCCGCAGGCGTAGCTGTCCGGCGTACGCAGCGTCCGTGGTTTGCGGGGCCACACCCCGGTAGATGGTCTTTGTTCCGAACCCCGGAACCGGGCGCAGGCTCATGAGTTCGGCAGCTGCGACCTGTACTGGTGACATCGTGCTCCCCTAGCCTCGATTCCTTCCGCAATGCTTTCCCACCATTGCACCGCAGTGGGTTGGACAGCAGATGAACGATGGGCCACCACGTCATGAACCTCCCGGGAAAAACGGATAATCCAGCCAGTTTTGCGCCCGTTGAGCCGGTTTTCAGCATATTCGCCCGGCTCCGGTGTCCGTTGTGAACGGCAAGTAGGCTCCAAAACGACTAACCTTGAGAGCAAGAGTGTTCATTTCCCAAGGAGTTAAACTCATGACCGGCAGCAAAGTCGTAGCCTTTGGCCATTTCCAGCCTGAGCGCATCGTGCCCAACACCGAGTTGGAAACGCTGGTCGAGACCAGCGACGAGTGGATTACCCGCCGCGTAGGGATTCAGGAGCGCCGCTGGGGCACCGGCGTCGAGACCGTTGATTCGATGGCGATCAAGGCCGCAAAGATGGCCTTGGACAACGCCGCGGACATCAACGCCGAAGACATCGACCTGGTCATCGTCGCGACCTGCACCGCGACGGATCGCACCCCTCATATGGCCGCCCGCGTGGCCCTGGGCCTCGGCATGGATCAGGGGCCGGCCACCATGGACCTGAATGCCGCCTGCTCCGGGTTCGCCCATGCGGTAGGCATGGCTCAGGGTGCGATCGCCGCCGGCAGTTCCACCAAGGCACTGGTTATCGGCTCCGAGATGCTCACCGATTTCACCGACTTCACCGACCGCAGCACCTGCGTGCTGACCGCGGACGGCGCCGGGGCGTTCATCATCACCGCCTCCCAGACCGCAGAAATTTCCCCGGTGGTTTGGGGGTCGGTTCCTTCGCTGTCCGATGCGGTACGCATCGAGGCGGACAATGACATGAAGTTCGCGCAGAACGGGCAGAGCGTTTACCGCTGGACCGTCACCCAGCTGCCGAAGATCGCATCGAAGATCATCGACCGTGCGGGAATGAAGCCAGAAGAGCTGGACGCGATCATCTTGCACCAGGCTAATCTGCGCATCATCGAGCCCTTGGCGGAGAAGATCGGCGCACCCAACGCCCGCGTGGCCACCGACGTGGTCTACTCCGGCAATACCTCGGCCGCCTCGATGCCGCTGGCGCTGTCCAAGCTGATGGCCTCCGATGAGCCGCTGGCCTCGGGCGATAAGGCTCTGCTCTTCGCCTTCGGCGGCGGACTGTCCTACGCCGGACAGATCATCACCATTCCCTAAGCGCAGACGGTACAGGGAGGATGCACGGGCTTGAGCCCGCGCATCCTCCCTTAAGCTGAGTATTCGATGCATCTTCGGCCCTATTTCACGCGTCCTACGACCCTTGGTGTTCCGTTCTCCCCAGAGCATCTAAACCGCCGCACGAAGGTATAACAGCCAGCGGCCTGGTTCCTCCGAACGCGCGGTGATGCTAGCCGCTGAGTTCTTCTATATCCAAGATCCGCGATCGCACAGCACGTGATCTTTTCTGCAGTAGTCGATTTTCTCCACGGCAGCAAAGGCAAAAGACCGCTTCCCGCGCAGGACCCGCCTCAAGTCCCAGTAGTCTGTCGAGCCAAGTCTGCGCGGATCCGAATCCAGCCGTTTTCCTCCCCTAGACGATGGCTTCCCCTTGTAGGCATCCACGTTGACCTGAATCATGCAATGAGATTCGAAGGTCGGTCTCCGTTCGGTCTATAAATTGAGCACCAGGAGTCCGGTTCAAGCGAACTCGTCAACACCTTTGAAACCGGTTACGACCTGCAAACCATCAGGTCAACACACTTCAACCAAGCGTCGTGGCGCTAAAGCTTGGACCATGAAACAGTCAATCCACTTTGTTGGCCCCCTCGACACTGCGGCTTTAGCGCACTGGCCCAGGCCTGATGCGGCCTGAACCTAATCCATCTGGGGATTTTCAGTCTGGGGTATCTCCTTGCCTGTTACCAGTCGATATATCCTCCACGGGCAGCAAATCTGCGCTTATGCATTCGGCAGGTGGAACCTCAAGGATGCGCTGGCCCTCGCTTCTTCGGAATTACCCTAAGCCAAGATTCGTCGCGGATAAGCACTTTCCAAAGAGAAGTCCCAGCCTAAAGGGGCCCAGATCCTCAATAAAGGCGTGGAGTAATTTCACACCCGTGGTTACATGTTCCATTTGACCCGATAGTTCATCCATTTTTCGGACGCAAGGGTCACATCACCTTGTCGCTCCGGTCTTTGTAAAAAGAGATAAGAACTGTTCTAAAAGATTCGTTTCTCGCCTTTTGAGACTTTGGAATGCCCTCGGCAAGAGCTTCTTCGACACGAGGAACGGCACACATGGAATATCTATTTTATCGTTCCACCGCAAGATAGAGTCTAAAAGATGTGCTTGACATCACATTCCAGCAATGGAAGTGTGACTCTTGTACAAATGCTGTTCCGAATAAGAGCTAGTCGAACATGCATTCATCCAAAGAAAGCGAGCGCACCATGAGTAATTCTTTTGACACCGCTACGACGATTGAGCAGTCCATAGAGATCGAAGATCTAATAATTACCGATGAAGATCTAATGGACGTACAACTTCGGGCTCGAATGGATGTCGGCCACTAAGCCAGTTTCATCAATCCAGCCTCGGTCGCAGAATACCGAGGCTGGATTGGTTCGAGAAAGTACAGGATGACGACGATTAAAAACGATGCTTGGTCTCGGTTTGCACAAGAGCATGGGCCGGACTTTGCAACAGTGGAGTACATTTCCTCGCTTGTTACTGCACCCGAAGCAATAGCCGGCACGATCGGTCATTCACTAATGAATGCGACTGATCCCCGCGTGCATGAAGCCATAGGACTCCCCCGGATAAGGGTTTTCGGCCCTTCTCAGCTAGATTATGAGGCCTCAGAAGCAGTAGTACATTCCAAATACGATGGCTCCAATCTGGTCGAATGGCTACAAGCAGTTACGGGCCGGAAGGATGTGTGCGCCGCGTTCAATGGAGTGGAGACGTGGTCGTCAAAAATTCGTTCCACCATCTATCGAAGTATTGTTGAGCCGATGGTCACGGCCTGTGGTGTTCCTCCGCGAGGATTAGACTTTTATTCCTTTATTGCAGTGTCCGGGTTCACTCCCTTTGGCATACATTCGGATCCCGAACCGTCATTTATTTTCCATTTGGGTCCAAGCACAAAAACTGTGTGGGTTTGGGAAAATGACACTTTGCCGAAATTACCGGATAATCGTGAGATCAGCCTCCATACAGATAAATATCTGAAGTCTGCCGATCATGAGTTCACCCTCAGTCCTGGAGATTTCTTATGCATACCCGCAGGTCGTTTTCATCTATTCCGAAACAATGGACCGGCCGTCTTTCTAGGAATGTCTTACTATCGGGAGGATAACCACGACGAACTGCTTCAAGCAATTTCAACCTTGGTCCGCCGCTCGGAAAATCAACAAGACCTGGCGAATACGGCGCTGGTTGCCGCTAGCAATGGTGAAATCCATCGTGAACTGGATCGCCGTCAATCTCAACGTTTAAGTAGGGGCCATTTAGGACCCTATCGGATATTGCCAGTTGAACTCTTCAACGTCGATCTGCCCGCTGAATGCCTAGATGTTCCTTTCGCTGTCAATAACAACCAAATTTCGGTCATGGGCCAGAGTATTTCGGTACCAGAGAGTATCTCAGATGAAGATATCTCTCGCTTTTTCCAACCGGGAAAAGTGCTCCGGGCTGTCGATCTTCAAAAACTAACGGATAATCCTTCCGAGGGGAACGCTCTCTTTATTGCATTACTACGTGTGGGCGCGACCTTCCAGACTACTGAGGCAGGTTCATGAGTATCTGGGAAGATGTTCAAGCAGCACTAGGTGTGGAATTATTTCCCTTCGGCGAATTTAGGTCAGGTAAGGTTGATCCCTTGACTCTGGCGGGTTTGGGTTGGCCCTCTGTCAACCGGATAATCAAGTACTCGAATTTCGAACCGGGAACCATCAAAGTAGTTCCGGAGACGGATCTGGACCCCGGTCTCTACATTGAAGCGAAAATGGGTGGCGGGACGATCATTGAACGCCAGCCGAGAAATAAACCTTTCACCGAATTACTCAGGGACGGCGCGACCCTTGTACTCAACAAAGCAGATCGGGCCATACCTGAGCTTTCTGACTTCGTAGAGCGGTTGATGTATGCACAAAATGAAGCAGCTTGGGCCAACGGATATGCATGCTGGTCCAAAAATTCGCCTTTTGGCCGGCATTCCGATTCCCACGACACCATTATCGTGCAAACGGAAGGTCGAAAACATTGGCGCGTATACCGTGGTAGCGGATCGGACGCCGAGCTAGTCTTCGACAAAATTCTTGAAGTCGGTGACTTTATACATGTTCCAGTCGGTTGGGACCACGAAGTAACAGGTGTCGGATGCGAAAGTCTTCACTGGACTTTCGGAGTCGCTCATACCTCGCAGACCGAAGCGATAAACGAACTCATTAGTTACGGATGGAGTCTTGGCCAAATCGATCGGTTGAGTGAGGAATCCCTACGCTGTCGTCTTTTACATCTCCGCGGAGAACTTAGCACGGAACACCGGAAAGGACTCTCACTCCCGTGGCGCGTACATGACTCCTCATTTAGTGGCGCAGTCCTCCGCTGGGCTGGACGCTTCAAGCCCAGCTTAGAAATTAACGAAGGACAGCTCCATGTCAGAGGATTGGGGAAACTGGTAAAACTCCCATTGACCATGCGACCAGTTCTCGAGGTGCTCATTTCTGGTGGAGGCTTGCCCTTTGATAGCTTGTCCAATTCCGCGCGGGAAGTCGTACTGTCTATGTTTAACGCCGAGCTATTGATTGCTGAGCATGCAGACCAAAAATAATACAACTAACGACGTTGAGTGGGTGTGGCATCCCGCATTGTTCGAACAAGACTCAAAACTTTTGAATCCGGCCGAAGGTTCTTCTCTGGAACTAAACGAGGCGGTGTTAAAACTTCGTGCCCGCTCCTCTGTCGCACGTTCAGAACTAAACCCTGAAGTTTTCGACAAACTTAGTCGCCGTCGTTTCCTTATCCCCAAAGAATGTGCGCTCGTTGCAACGCACGGACTCCTTAAATCCGCCCAACCCGTCGTCGAAGTCGAATGCGCTCAACATTCGACACCTTGGGGCCTGATTGGTGCGGGCGTTTGGCAAAACCCCGATCCAGATCTCGCAGTTCACGACGTGCTCGCGGGACTCCGACGCGGACTGCAACGCTCCCTCGCTATCGTCACAAGTGCCAATTCTTGGAACTGGAATGAGATGAGCACTTCAGAAACTTATCCCTGTCGCGTCGTTGACCATGGAAATCTTATCGTTGATTCGCGGATTGACACGGCACAAGACATCGCAAGCAGACTTTTAGCCGCAACCCGCACAGTTGGTGCCCAAGGCCATAACCCAGTTGTTATTGGCGGAGATCATTCTATTGCGTATCCCGTTATCAGTGCGCAACGAGAACGATGGAAGCAGCTAGTAGTGGTGCACCTAGATGCCCACGCGGACGCTCGTCCAATTCCTCACGGACAACAGACTGCAGATTGTGGAAACTTCGTCACCTGGTGCTTAGCGGACGAGCCGGACTTGCCATGGCTAACTCTTGGAGTGCGCGGTTACGACCCCGAGTTTTCGATGCCTTCACCTTTAACTGCAAAGCATGTCTCCTTTATCAAAGCATCAGATCTTGGATCTAAACAATGTTTCGATGAAATTGAACAACATTGCCAAGGACGCCCAGTGCATTTGAGCATCGATATCGATGTCCTTGATCCGGTCTTCGCACCTGAGGTTGCATATCCGGCCATTGGAGGGGCGGACCCAGACATTATTAAGGAAATCATCAACCGGATAAGGTCATCAGGAACAATCGTAGGAGTCGATTTCACGGAGGTTTGCGGCCCAATGACCCGACGAAATTTGGCTGCAATGCATGCCATAGACATGCTTACTCACATTTTAACGCCGAAAAGGACTATTTCTTGACATCGCAATCCGTTCGAAGTGGAAGTCCTTTTCGATTAAGCAGTTTCCGCCTCTACTACTTGGGCCAGTCGATTTCATTCTTGGGCGACGGAATCGTCCCGATGACGTTTGCGTTCGCTGCCCTGGCCGTGTCCGATTCAGGATGGGGTATGCCTATCGTGCTTCTGTCGTTATGGGGAACACGCATGTTGCTCATTGCTCCCGGAGGGAACGTTTCAGACAAGTACAACCGTGTCACCGTCATGATCGCTGCCGATCTGGTCCGCCTATTGGCTCAAATAATTCCGGTCTTCGCTTTTATCACGAATACAGCCACGTTATGGCATCTTGGGATCTCAGCAGCTCTGTACGGTGTCGGAACGGCTTTCTACATCCCCGCTAGCATTGGTCTGTTGCCACGGATTGTGCCAAAGGAATCGCTGCAAAAGGCGAATTCCTGGATCGAATTAACGCTAAACACAGGTCTTTTAGCTGGTCCAGCTTTAGCAACGGTTCTTGTCTCATTAGGTGGAATACAGACTGCATTACTATTTGATATTGCAACGTTCCTCATTTCAATAGCATGCTTGTCCGTCCTATTCCGCTTGCCCAAGGGGCAGCTTTTGACGAATGGCCTCGAGGAAAGCGATGACGGCAGGACCGCAGAATCCGTAAATGACGAAAAAGAAAACGAGATACCCCCAGGTTTTCTCAATGGATTGCGCCTTTTACCTCGCTACCCGGGTGTTTTATGGCTGATGTTGCTTTCGTGTCCCGTGCAGTTCAGTATCGCTTCCATTAGCGTCCTCGGTCCAATAATTGCTAGAGATAGTTTAGGCGGTATCGCGTTCTGGGCCGGCCTCGCGACCGCACTTGCCGCCGGAGGACTTGCAGGTTCCTTCCTTGCCGGATGGGTCAAAGTCAAAAAGCCGGTATTGCTTGTTCTGGTCGTATTAACGATTTGCCAGCCTATACAGCTGGTTCTCTTTGGCCTGGGACTGAACATCATTGTTCTGGCCGTTTCGTTCGCAGCTACAGCCATCCTTGTAACCATTGCGGGAATCCTTTTTGATACTTACGTCCAAATAACGGTGCCCGATTCTGCATTATCCCGAGTGGGATCAATCGAACAAACATTGATGTCTGTCATGATTCCGATTGGATTCGCCGTCAGTTTGCCAATGGCTCAGTGGCTGGGGTCCTCGCAGTATTTATATTCGTTAGCGGCCATAATAGCCATTTGCGGACTGATAGCCGCGATTTTCCTCTTCCCTCGTCAGTCAAGAATCGATGAGTCCCAGACACGAATGACCCAAAGAACAGGGAGCAACAAATGACAGCACTTAGAGATTTGCTAACGCAACTGGGAATGCCCACGGGAGCCGACCTAAATTGGACCACCAGGGACGAAGGGCGTCCGGGCCGAATCGTAGCCATGCATGGACGACAAGTGGAAGTCATGGCTGTGAGAGGTGATGCGCTGGAACATGTTGTACTTGATCTTTCGCGCAACCTTGCTACTACCCCGGTGACGGGAGATTGGGTAGTTGTCAACGCCGATAGAGTTGTATCGCTCGGTGGTCGAACTACCAATCTTTCGAGACCCGACCCAAGCGGTCAAGGAGTTCAAGTACTTGCTGCCAATATCGATCACGTGATGATAGTCCTCTCGCTAGAGCGGGGACTCAACCTTAAGTCCTTGGAACGTCTTTCGGTCATGGCTTGGGACAGTGGCGCATTGCCGATTACGGTGCTCACAAAAGCCGATACGGTCGAGAATCCTGCGGAAGCAGTTGCAGAAGCCGCACTGGCAGCGCCTGGAACTGAAATTTTATTAACAAGTGCACTCACCGGACGCGGATTGGACCGACTGCGCGAAATTATGGCTGTCGGCACTACGACCACAATGCTTGGCGCTAGTGGGGCAGGCAAGACTTCCCTACTTAATGCCCTAGAAGACATTTCAGAAAAAGTCCGTGAAGTTAACACTTCTGGAGAAGGGCGTCATGCGACTTCTGCACGCCGCCTCTACCAATTATCCAGCGGAGGCGTCTTACTTGATCTCCCCGGTATTCGTTCACTGGATCTACTCGCCACCGAAGAAGGAATGGAGGAGACTTTTGTCGAAATTGCAGAATCTGCTCTGCGTTGCCGCTTCCATGACTGCGAGCATGGCACCGAACCGGGTTGCGCCGTCCAAGAAAGTGTCAAAGTAGGGGAAATTTTACAACGACGTCTCGATAATTGGCACAAGATCCGCAGAGAAATGTCTTATCAAGAACGCAAAGGTGATGCAGCGTTAATGGCAAAGCAACGAGCGGAGTGGAAAAACATGACTAAGAGCCACAGGTCAAGAAAATGATGCCTCAGTGTATACCCGTGGTCGGGCAGTGGCCGCTTACTGCATCGGCACTAGATGGGCCGATTTGTGTGAAATCGCAAGCAGATGACTGGCCGATCCATCGGCTTGTACGCTACCAAACACTTCAAATCGACTACGCAGAACAAACTGTCAATGTCGAAACTCAAGATGGAACGATCCCCTCAACGGTGGGTGACTACTTTCAATTACTCGCAAAAGGAGGCGGGCTAGATACCTATTTGAAGGGTTGGACGGTCTCAAACAACCTCACCGACTTCGCAAGACTACCGTTACCAGCTGTATTCCAGAACTGGTTTGACGATCTTCCCCATGGATCACGACCTGACTGGAATTGGATTTTCGTCGGGCCCAAAGGCAGTAAATCGGCATTGCATATCGACGTGATGTGCAGTTCTGCGTGGAATCTTCTGGTTAGCGGAAGAAAGAAGTGGTTATTCCAGTCTCCTGCGCTCGCTGCTGATGCAGGATTGCTACAAGATTCTCTCGTGGAGTCATCTGGAAACGAAGCCCGAATCCAATACGCGCATATTCAAGAACCCGGCGATGTAGTCATCGTTCCGGGCGGGTGGGCCCACGCAGTGGAAAACTTGGATCTGACCGTTTCACTCACTGGCAACTGGGTAAATAGTTCTAATGCACAGTTGGTCGAAGCAGAACTCGTGCTCCAAGGATCGGGGCCATGGCGCCAAGTGATGGCTTCGCTACGCGCGCGACATCAAATCGGATTCAAAATTTGACGTTGGGTGCATCACACCCGCACACTGGTAATCATGAACCTGTCAGACAGCTGGACAGCCGGACAGCAACCGATTACTCGCACCAGCGCCTCCGAAGCCGTTTTCAACACGCTGCGCGCCGCCATCGAAGCGCAAGAGATCCCGCTGGGCGCAAAGCTCGGCTCCGAGGCAAGCCTCGCCTCCACCTATGGCGTCAGCCGCTCGGTAGTCCGCGAAGCGCTGCGCTCCTGCGCTGCGTTAGGGCTGACCCGCACCGAAACCGGGCGCGGCACCTTTGTCATCGCCCATCGCCCCACCCGCGACCTGGTGCTCGGCGGCTTCTCCTCCGCGGACCTTTACGAGGCCCGCCCGCACATCGAAATCCCGGCTGCCCAGCTGGCCGCCGCCCGGCGCACCAGCGAAGACCTGGAACGGCTGACCGGACTCATCGAAGACATGGAATCCGAAGACGGCGCCGAAGCGTGGGTGCAGCTGGATGCGGCATTCCATGCCGCGATCGCCCGCGCCAGCGGCAACTCGGTGTTCGACCGCGTGGTCGGCGACATCCGCGAGGCCATGTCCCGGCAGTCCGAAACCGTCAACCTGGTCACCGGCCGCCGCACGCCCTCAAATGCCGAGCATCGCAAGATCGTCGCGGCCATCGGCGCCGCGGACACCGAGGCCGCCGGACACGCGATGGCCGAACATCTGGCCGCGGTGCAGCATGCAGTGTCAACCATCGTCAGGAGTACCAAGTGACCCCGTCCGCAGCCACCTCCGCCGGATTTGCGCAATTAGCCGCCCAACCCCTTGCCCAGCATGTGCCGCTGGTCGCCGCGAGCCGCGGTGAGGCGCTCGAATCGATTCATTACGGTTCGGCGGTGCTGCTTGATTCCCACGGTGAGATCATCACCGCGCACGGAGATCAGCAGGCCCGCTTCTACCCGCGCTCCGCGCTGAAGCCGCTGTTTGCGGTGGCGATTCTCCGCTCGGGCCTGGAGCTAACCGGCGAGCAGATTGCGCTGGCCGCGGCCAGCCACTCGGGCTCCGCACGCCACCAGCAGGTCGCCGAGTCCACACTGGAAGCGGCCGGGCTTTCCGTCGTGGATCTGCGCAACTCCACCGATCTTCCCTACGGCGGGGCCGAGCGCGCCGCCTGGCTGGCCGAAGGCGGCACCGCCACCCAGCTGGCGCAGAACTGCTCGGGCAAACATGCCGCGCTGCTTGCCATGTGCCAGCACAACGGGTGGCCCACCAAGAATTATTTGGACGCCGATCACCCGCTGGCCGCGACGCTGCGCGGAATCGTCGAGGAACTGACCGACGAGCAGATCCTGCGCGCAAGCACCGACGGCTGCGGCACGGAAGTCTACCCGTTGACCTTGGCCGCGTTGGCCCGCGGTTTTGCCGCGTTGTCCAGCGCCGCACCCGATACCGCCGAGGGCCGGGTGGCCGCGGCCATGCGCGCCTACCCGGAACTGGTGGCCGGCGAGGGACGCGACGTCACCGCGCTGATGCGCGCGGTCCCCGGTGCCGTGGCCAAGGACGGGTTCGAAGGAATCCAGGCCGTCGGCTTGGCCGATGGCTCATCGCTCGCGGTCAAGATTTCCGACGGTTCGGACCGTGCCCGCATGCCGATTACCGTCAGGCTGCTGGCCGAATGCCTCGGAGCGCGCGCGCCGCAAGAGCTGACCGAGCTGGCCTGCTCGCCGCTGCTCGGCGGCGGGGCACCCGTCGGCCAACTCGCGGCCCTCTAAAGAGTTTTAGTTCCATCCAACACCTAGGGTGCATTTTGTGCGCCCAAAAATCAGGAGTGAGCAGACATGTCTGTAACCCAACAGGCTCCCGCAACCCGCAGCGAACACGACCTCATCGGCGACCGGGAGATCCCGGTTGAAGCCTATTGGGGTGTGCACAGCTTGCGCGCCAAGGAAAATTTCGACATCACCGGGACTTCCCTGTCCGGCAACCCGCACCTGATCACCGCGCTGGCCCGCGTCAAGCAGGCGGCGGCCCGCGCCAACCATGAGCTGGGCTTGCTCGACGATGCCCGCGCCCGGGCCATCGACCAGGCCTGTGAGGCCATCGCCAATGGTTCGCTGCATGACCAGTTCATCATCGACCCGATCCAGGGCGGGGCGGGCACCAGCACCAACATGAACGCCAACGAGGTCATCGCCAACCTGGCGCTGGAAATCATGGGGCACGCCAAGGGCGAGTACTCGTTCTTGCACCCCAACGACCATGTGAACCTCTCCCAGTCCACCAACGACGCATACCCCACCGCGGTGAACATCGCCACGCACTTCGCCACCCAGCCGCTACTCGCTGCGATGACGGTGTTGGAAAACTCCTGCCTGGCCAAGGCCAAGGAATTTCGCGGCGTCGTGAAAATGGGCCGCACCCAGCTGCAGGATGCGGTGCCGATGACCGTGGGCCAGGAATTTGGTGGCTGGGCGGTGACCCTGCGCGAAGACCGCGACCGGCTGGCCGAATCACTGTCGCTGGTCACCGAGATCAACCTGGGCGCCACGGCTATCGGCACCGGGCTGAACGCCCCGGCCGGCTACGCCGAATCGGCCCGTGGCCACCTGGCCGCGTTGACCGGGCTGCCGCTGACTACCAGCCCGGATCTGATCGAAGCCACTTCCGATGTGGGAGCGTTTGTGCACCTTTCGGGTGTTCTCAAGCGTGTGGCGCTGAAAATCTCAAAGATCTGCAACGATCTGCGTCTGCTCTCCTCCGGCCCGCGCGCCGGGCTAAATGACCTGCAGCTGCCTGCCGTGCAGTCCGGCTCCTCGATTATGCCCGGCAAGGTCAACCCGGTCATCCCGGAGGTGGTTAACCAGATCGCCTACCAGGTGGTCGGCTACGACATGACGGTGACCATGGCCGCCGAGGGTGGCCAGCTGCAGCTGAACGCCTTTGAACCGGTCATCGCACATTCCATTGGGCTATCGCTCAAGCACCTGACCAACGGCTGCCTCACCCTGGCAAGCCGCTGCATCGACGGCATCACCGTCGACGAAGACGCGTTGCGCCGCGAGGTGGAGAACTCCATCGGACTGGTCACCGCGCTGAACCCACGCCTAGGCTACTCCGCCTCCACCTCGATCGCATTGGAAGCGTTGCATTCGGGACGCGGGGTCGCCGAGCTGGTCCTAGAGCGCGGACTGCTCTCGGCAGAAGATCTGAACGAACTGCTCAAGCCAGAACGCCTGGCAAATCTCTCCGACTAACCCCTAAGGATTCCGATGGAGCATTCCACCACCCGCGCTACCGCTGCGCACGTCCCGGATGCCGGCCTGACCGCCGGCGACGGGGACTACCACAAGGGCCTTTCCTCCCGCCAGATGCAGATGATCGCCATTGGCGGCGCCATCGGCACGGGCCTGTTCATGGGCGCCGGCGGGCGCCTGGCGGCCGCCGGGCCAGGCATCGTCATCAGCTACGCGGTCTGCGGATTTTTCGCATTCCTGATCCTGCGCGCCCTGGGCGAACTGGTCATGCACCGCCCGTCCTCGGGCTCGTTCGTCTCCTACGCCCGTGAGTTCTACGGGGAGAAGGCCGCGTTCGCCACCGGCTGGTTGTACTGGCTGAACTGGGTGATGACCTCGATCGTGGACATCACCGCGGTGGCGCTGTACATGGCGTTCTTCGGCAAATATGTGGCATGGATTGGCAGCGTTCCGCAGTGGCTCTGGGCGCTCGCGGCGCTGGCGTTGGTGCTGGGCATGAACCTGGTCTCGGTTAAGGCCTTCGGCGAGATGGAGTTCTGGTTTGCGCTGATCAAGGTGGTCGCGCTGGTGGGCTTCTTGATCGTCGGCTGTTACTTTGTCATCTTCGGCACCCCGATCGACGGCCATGAGGTGGGCTTCTCGATCCTGTCCGACAATGGTGGGCTGCTACCCAATGGGTTGCTGCCGGTCCTCGTATTAATGCAGGGTGTGGTCTTCTCCTACGCGTCGATCGAGCTGATCGGTACCGCGGCAGGCGAGACGGAAAACCCCGAAAAGGTCATGCCGAAGGCGATTAATACCGTGATCATCCGCATCGCCGTGTTCTACGTCGGCTCGCTGGTCCTGCTGTCGCTACTACTGCCCTACACCGCGTACAAGGCCGGCGAATCCCCGTTCGTGACCTTCTTCGGCTCCATCGGCATCCAGGGCATGGACGTGGTGATGAATCTGGTGGTGCTCACCGCGGCGCTCTCCTCGCTGAACGCGGGACTGTATTCCACCGGACGCATCATGCGTTCGATGTCGCTGAACGGTTCCGCCCCGCGCTTCGCCGGACGGATGAACAAATCGGGCGTGCCCTACGGCGGCATCCTGATTACCGCTGCCGTCGCGGTACTCGGCGTGGTGCTCAATGCCTATGTTCCGGCCTCGGCCTTCGAAATCGTGTTGAACTTCGCCGCCGTGGGCATCATCGCCTCGTGGGGCATGATCGTGCTGTGCCAGATGGCGCTGGTGAAGGCCGCACGCCGCGGAACCCTGTCCCGCCCGAGCTTCCGGATGCCGCTGGCCCCGATCTCCGGATGGGTGACGCTGGCTTTCCTGGCCGCCGTGCTGGTGATGATGGCCTTCGACAATCCGGTAGGCACCTGGACCATCGCCTCGCTGGTCATCATCATCCCGCTGCTGATTCTTGGCTGGTATGCCAGCCGGAAGCGGATCAACGAGCTGGCCGATGCCCGTCTGGCCGTGCAGCAGCAGCGCACCGGTGAATCGGGCAATGACAAGGCCTCGGTGTAGAAACCGGAAAATCCGCAGGGCTATCCGGCGGGAGCTGCGGCTCCCGCCGGATATTTTCAGCTTCTGGCGGCTTCTTGGCTAGCTAGCCGCATGGCGCACGCTGAGCAGGATCGCCTCCACCGTCTGGTACTCGTCGCTGGCAAGGAAAGTGTCCACCCCTTCCCGGGTGGGGTCATCGCCGATCCCCTGATCCTCCATGTACTCGTCGTCTACCCAGAACATGGGGGCCTGGGAGTCGCCGATCTTAAAGTACTCCAGATCCGGCATTTCGGTACGATCGGCAAGCGCCTGGTCATCGATCAGCGCCAACGAGAACCCGGTTTCCTTCTCGCCATCTTCCTGGCTGGTCCCGGTCCAGAATTCTGCTAGCAGGCTGGTCGGTGTTTTCAGCTGCGGGACAGGTTTCTGCACCAGCACCTCGCGTTCATACAGGTTCGTATCCCCATCCGGGGAGGTGGCGGTATTCGGAATCAGCGTCAGCACGTGCTCCCCGCGCCGATCCTTCACCTCCCAGTTGTCATACTCGGTGCATTCGCCCTGGCAGTCATCACCGGCCACGGACCAATGTTCGGGAAGTTTAAAACCGATGCCCATCACTTCTTTGCTCACCGTCAGCTGCGCCGAGATATCCTTCGAAGGTTGTGCACTAGCCGACGGCGACCCGGTAGTTGCGGCAGTTGTCTCGGCCTCGGTACTCGGAGCCGGCGAGCTGGCCGAGCCTTGTGGGCTTTGCGGTTGTTCGCTGCTGCCCGAATCCGGTGCCGGATCGGCGGTCGAACACGCAGAAAACAGCAGCGCAGAGGCGGCCGTTAAGCAGAGCAGTCGAACGCGGTGTGGACGTTGTTTCATTTTTCTCTCCTCAGCGTGAGCCACAGGGTGACCGTTCTTCTAAGCTACGATCCCTCATCGGTCAGCCTATTCCAATATCGTTAGCATTAAATCTTGGTCGCAAATTTGGCATTTTTCTTGACACCCCGTTAAAGCCGAGCTGCTCGGCGCACTAGTGCGTGCCACGCATTAGTGGAAAGATGTGAGCTATGACATATGCCAAGCAACCATTTCACAATCTCGATGAGTACATCGACCTCCCGCGGGTAGCGGGCCTAGCTCTGTCCCCCGATGGCACCAAACTTGTCACCACACTAAGCACCCTCAGCAGTGATCAAACCAAATACAC
Organism: Glutamicibacter ardleyensis; assembly: GCF_014644555.1. Classification (GTDB taxonomy): domain Bacteria; phylum Actinomycetota; class Actinomycetes; order Actinomycetales; family Micrococcaceae; genus Glutamicibacter; species Glutamicibacter bergerei. Next base: position 410,122 of record NZ_BMKX01000001.1, read on the forward strand.
CTCCGCCCTGTGGCAGCTGGACCCGCAGGGAAAAACACCTGCCCGGCGCCTGACCTTCGGAGAAAACGGCGAATCACAGCCGAACTTCAGCGCCGACGGAGACCTCCTTTTCCTAGCCAAACGCGGCACCGGGGAGGATGCTAAACCCGAAGCCTGGCGTTTACCTTCCGTCGGAGGAGAAGCCCGATCGATCCTCACCCACCCGGCGGGAATTGAGTCGGTGACCACCTTTCCCCGCAACCCACAGCGCGTGCTGGTCTGCGCTCCCGGAATGCCGCGTGCCACCGACCTGGAGCACGAAGCGAAAATTCTTCAGGAGCGCAAAACCAAAAAGATCTCAGCCATCCTCCACACCGGCTACCCGGTGCGTTATTGGGACGCGGATTTAGGACCACAAACCCCGCACTTTTATACCGCAGCCCTTCAGCATGATGCGGATGCTGATTGTGCGACGCTCAAGGATCTGACCCCCAGCAGCGGCGTGCAACAGACAGATACCGCCTTCACCGCCGCGGACAACGGCGAATTTTTGATCACCGAATGGCTCGTTCCCGAGGGCCGCGGCTCCCTTGCCACGGGCCTGATGCGCTTAGATCTGCACAGCGGTGCGCAAGAAATGTTGCTAACGCCCGATGAGACCTATGAATACACGGTCGGGAAAATCAGCCCGGATTCCAGCAAACTCATCTACGCCCGATGGACCCGCTCCACCCCACAGCGTGCCGGAGCAATGACCCTGTGGCTCATGGAACTCTCCAGCGGCGATACCCATCAGATCGCCGTCGGCTGGGATCGCTGGACCAACGATATTACGTGGTTCCCCAACGGCCACTCGCTGCTACTGACCGCGGATGAAACCGGCCACGGCCCAATCTTCCACCTCTCCCTCGACAGCGACAAGATCACCCGGCTCACCGCGGCTGGCGCCTACAGCAACGTGCTGATCAGCCCGGATTCTCGCACCGCCTACGCGCTACGCTCCAGCTACGAGTACCCCACACAGCCGGTGTCTATCGAACTCACCCACATCAGCGAGCTGGAATCGGGTCAGTACGCTGCGTTGACCGAGTTGCTCTCCCCGGCCGAGCAACCAGCGCTGCCCGGCACCCTGACCGAGGTGAGCACCACCGTAGAAGACGGCAGCACGATCCGCGCCTGGCTGGCGCTACCGCACGGCGCATCCCCCGCCAACCAGGCACCACTGTTACTCTGGATCCACGGTGGACCACTGGGTTCGTGGAATGCCTGGAGCTGGCGTTGGAGCCCCTGGTTGGCGGTCGCGCAAGGCTACGCGGTGCTCTTGCCCGACCCGGCCCTGTCCACCGGATACGGACAAGAATTTATCCAACGCGGTTGGGGCCGGTGGGGTGCAGAGCCGTACACCGACCTGCTGGCGATCACCGATGCCGCCGAGGCGCGCGCGGACATCGATCAGACCCGCACCGCGGCCATGGGCGGCTCCTTCGGCGGTTATATGGCCAATTGGATCGCCGGACATACCGACCGCTTTAAGGCAATCGTGACTCATGCGAGCCTGTGGGCGCTGGATGGTTTTGACAAGTCCACCGATGCCTCGTTCTACTGGACCCGGGAAATGAGTCCGGAAATGATCCACACTAATTCCCCGCATCACCACGTGGCGCAGATCGTCACCCCGATGCTGGTCATCCACGGGGATAAGGATTACCGCGTGCCGATTAGCGAGGGGCTCAAGCTCTGGTACCAGTTGCTGGCCGATTCCGGTCTGCCGCAGGCGCCCGATGGCACCACCGATCACCGGTTCCTCTACTTCCCCGACGAGAACCATTGGATCCTCAGCCCGCAGCACGCGAAGATCTGGTACCAGGTGGTCTTCGAGTTCCTCTCCCAGCATGTGCTGGGCAACGAGCCAGGTGAACTGCCCGAGGTGCTGGGCTAAAGACCGCATCACACGCCGACGGCGGTCAGCATTACCCTACTCACTAGGGGATGCGGACCGCCGTCGACGTGGGAGCCTACTAGCTAGGCAGTAATACCGACGCCGGTTCGTCGCCGCCGGCCCCACGCGTGGCCGCCACTAGGTCATTGGCACGACGAGTGACATCTTGATCGCGTTCGCCCAGGCGCGCCACCAAACGCTCAAGGTGCGCCACCCTGCGGGCAAAGGACTGCCCCAACCGCTCACCCAAGGGCAGTTGTGAGAGTTCTTGCGCCTCATGCCAGGCCATCACCAACGCACGCTCAAAGAGCCGCTGCCCCGCCTCATCGGCGCGCCCGTGAGTATCTGCACCGAGCACCGCCACCGCGTTAATCTGCGAATCCTCCAACCCGAGCAGCAACGCTTCAAGCTGACGCTTCGCCTGCGCCAGGCTCCGTGCGCCACGCCCGAACCGGCCCAGCCTGGTGGCCGTCGAAAGTAGGTAACGCACCACCAGTACCAGGTTGAGCACGGTCAAGCAGAACAGGAACGTGAGCATCCAGAATAGCGACGTGGCAGAAAAATTGACCGGCTCATAGCCGTTGCGCGCTAGTGCGTTGTTGTAGTCGTCTAAGGCCCCGGCCACTTCCATCTCCAGGTACTTGGACTCGCTAATCGACCCGTGCTCCCAGGCGACCAGCCGCCCCCACCCGTAGTCGCCGCGTTGCAGCTGCGCGGAGATCACCCCGGGCACGACGGTTCGCTCATCGTCGGCCAGTAGCACCGGGACGATCACCTCGCCCTCGCGTAGCTCCCCGGTGAGCGGATTTACCTTGTCCTTAAATTCGCTTTTCAGCCGCCATTTGGCTTCCAAAATACTGCGCGGACGCACCTGATGGAAGCTTCGCCCCGCTTCAAGCGGAAGGAAACCCAGGTAGCTTTCGGCATCACGTACGGCCAGGGTAAAGCTGGTGTCGGTCTGAAAATCGGTGTCCATATAACGTAGGACCTCATCTTCATCGAGCAGCTTGGCCGGATCATCCACCTCGAAGCTGACCCCCTGACCGCTACCGCTGCGTGAAACTTCGGGTTTGGCGGTCAACGTGCTCACGCTCAGCCCGGCGACGATCATCGCGGCAATGAGCGTCACGACGGCCCCGGTTATGCGTAGCCCACGACGTCGCGGGGCAGGTTCATCTATGCCAGGTGAATGAGAGGCGTGGCCGCGAGAAGTTTTGCTGGCGACAGGCAGAGCGTGCGGCTGCGGCGCCACCCGAGTATCGGAGGCGAGCGTATCGCCTAAGGTGGCACGGACCAGCGCGTTGGCTAGCCCCAACTGGTACAGGGCGCTGGACTGCTCAGCGGTTTGTAGGCCCAAACTCTCCCGCAACTGCAGATGCTGTGCGGGAACCTGCGCCACGGCGGGGATTTTCCCGCGCGGGTAGCGGCGCAGGCTGTGCGTCAACGCTTTACCGTGTGTGGCCAGCTGCTTTTCGGCCTTGCGCCAGCGGTCAACTGCCTGCGAACTATCGACCTCTAAGGCCGAGGCCTGCAGCAATTCGCCCAGGTCATCACGCAGCCTGCGCACATCGCTACCGGAAATCATTTTTCCCGGGGCCTGCTCTAGGCGAATCAGCAAGGCGGTTGCCGCATCGTTGATCGGCCGGCTCAATTGGTCAAAGGTGGAACCGGTCCCGGCAAGGTTTGCATGCACCGACCCGGCTCCCAGCAACGCGTCGGCGAGCTGAGTCAGCGTGCGAGTGCTCGCCTCGAAGGTGGCCAGCTGGGCACCTGTGCGTGTACCGAGCGCCTCCTTTTTGGTAAACAGCGAGGTGACCAGCGGGTCTTCGCTGCGCGCCGCCTGCAGGGACAGGCTTTGCAGCTCCTCCCAGTTTTTGCTGAACCCCGCCGGGCGTGAAGCAGCCGGTGCTGCTGCATAGGTCGTCTCCAAGGCTTCGAGGTCCAGTAGCACCCGGGCCAGTTTGCGTTGCGCGGCAATCAGCCGACGATGCCGCGACCCCCACCGCGAACGGTAGCGCAGCGCAACAGAGAGCAGCGCGGCGGTCAGCATCGCGCAGAGGCCAATCGCACCAAACCAGTAGGCCGGGTTTTGTACCCCTTGTGCGGAGAGCACGATCGCGGCGCGCTCGGCGGCCGCCACCACCGCCTGCGGGCCGTGCCCTAAGCCCAGGTTGTCGCGGAAGGCCCCGCTAATTTCAAAACGGGCATCGGTATATTCATCGCGTCCGTCCACCAGCTGCGAGTTCAGCGCGGCCCCGGTAAACCGCTGCTGCACGGTGCTATTTTCGGTCTTGAGATTCTCCAGCTGCGTGGAGAGCAACACCTGGCCAGTGGGCACCTGTCCGCGCAGCAGCTCATCACCACTCAGGTGCCGGTCGGTAACTATCAGTCGCAGCGGCCGATGTGTTTTGATCGGTTCACTTAGCGCCGCGTCGACCGTGGCCTGGCTAATGTTCCACTCCGGGGTACCCTCAACCACGATCGCCACCTCAAAGCGTGGCTCGTCGGGGATCGATTGGTAGCCTTGCACCGCCACCAGGGTGGTCACCAGCGCCATCAGCAGCGCGCCGAGCGCTGCCCAGGACCGTGGCCTGTGCAGCCTGCGGCCCCGTGAATCGTATAACCCCCGCCGGCTCATGAACTGACCTGCCGGTTTTCACTCTTGAGCATCTGCGCCCGCACCAGCGCGACGTCCAGGCTAGTCAAGGGATCTGTAAATACCTGCCGAGCGCCGTGCGCATCCATTCGCTGACGGAGCGAACCAACTACTTCTAGCCGTGCCTCGCGCGCCTGAGTGAGGGCGGCGCTATGGTTTTGCTGCAGTTCGGCACGCATTTGCCAGAGCTGGTCTAAAACCTGCACCGGGCTTTGCTGACGGGACGCATCGGCCTGCACCCAGTGCTGGATCTCGTCTAACCGGTTGGTGTGTTCGATAATCATGGTCCGCAATTGCGGCAGGCAGTGAAGCTGACCCACGGAGTCTAAGTTGAGGAACTGCGCGGTGTCTTCGAGCCGTTCCCGGTGGGTAAGCACGATGGCTTTCCAATCGGCGCTCTGCCCGCGTTTTGCCTCAAGGAGCGTGTTTAGCGCCTTCGTGGCGGCGATCAGCAACTCCTGATCGGCGAGGCTAGCTTCCATCCGCGCTAGCTCTTCGACGCTCAGCGGGCCGCCGTCCTGATAGTTCTGCGCAAGTAATAAGGCACGCGCGTTCAGCGCAGGTATCACCGCGTTGATGGATTCACTGGCCCGTCTGGTAGGCCCATTTGGCTCGCCCGCAGGCAGTGGTGCACGATATTTTTCCAACCGGAAGGCGCGATGTCGAAGTAAATCGACGAGCTGCGCTCCACGCTGGGCACGCTTGTTCGCCGCCTTGGCGCGCACCTTGCGCCGGTGCATGATGAAAACTACCAACACCCCGCCCAGCACTAGCAGTGCAAGTATTCCCACACCTTGCCAGCTGCGGAACATAGCTTTTTTGGGTGCCTGCAACTGCGTTGCGCTCGCCTTGCTCACCTCGATGATCCCCTGGGTGTACTTTTGGGAATCAAAATATTGTTGGCCCGCGCGGTGAATACGCTCGGTCGCGCCCTCGGCCTTGGCCCTGACATTTCGGCCCGGATCCACAAAAACTTCGGTGGGTGCACCGGCGCGTTCGGGAAGCATCACTCCCACCACGATCCACCCTTTGCCGACGTAACCGCGATCTTTGCCGTGTTCCAACCAGTCATCGCTCAACGCGTCGCTGTCACCAAAGAGCAGCAGGCCGCGCACTAACTGCGCGGCGCCCTTGAGATTATTGGATTTTTTATCCACCCCCACCAGGATCTTTGCGTGGGTAGCTCCCATCGATTCGCGCACCTGATCAACGATTCCCTGCTGATCGACCGAAGCTTGGGCCGCGTCGCTGACCGCCAGATAAAAGTTGTCCTCATGCGCGCTAATCAACGGGATCAGCACCGACTCATTGTCTTTAGCCGGGGCGCTGGACTCGGTGGTGGGATACACCGGCGCCGGCGCTGGCTGCGCCACGGGCGCGTTCAATGGCGACATGAAAAACGTCAGCACTAGCGCGAAAGCGGCTGAAACAAGCGGTCGAATCATAGTCCTGCGAGTATATCAACAATACTTTGAGTAACCGGGAATGAAAAAACCCGCCCGATGCATGCCTTGCGGGCACCCACCGGACGGGTTGCTTCGTGGTTCTAGTCAAGCAACAACGCAGGTTCTTCCATGATCGAGGCGACATCGGCCATGAACCGTGCGGACAGATCCCCGTCCACCACCCGGTGATCAAAGGAGCCGCCCAGCGTGGTGATCCAGCGTGGCACTACCTCGCCGTCGACCACCCATGGCTTCTGCTTGATCGTGCCGAAGGCGACGATCGCAACCTCGCCGGGGTTGAGGATCGGCGTTCCGGTGTCGATGCCCAACACCCCGATATTGGTGATGCTCAACGTGCCTTCGCGCATATCCTCCGGGCTGGTCTTACCGGCCCGGGCGGTCATCGCCAAGTCGTTGAGTGCAATCGCCAGCTCGCGCATATTCAGCGTGTGGGCGTTCTTGATATTCGGCACCAGCAACCCGCGCGGGGTGGCTGCCGCAATACCCAGATTCATGAAGTGCTTCTGGTGGATCTCCGCGCCGGATTCGGTCTCCACCCAGGAGGCGTTCACCGACGGGTTACGCGCCGCAGCCCAAATAACCGCGCGCGCCAAAACCAGCAACGGGGAAACCTTAATTCCCTCAAAATCGCGGGACTTCTTCAGCCTGGCCACGTACTCCATGGTGCGGCTAGCATCCACGTCGACGAAGATCGACACGTGCGGAGCGCTAAACGCCGACGCAACCATCGCCTTCGCGGTGGCCTTGCGAACCCCACGAACCTGCGAACGTTCGATCAGTGCGCCACCTTGGGCACCATGGCCCCAGTAGGTCGGTGCCGCATCGCGTTCGGCTTCGCGCTGACCCTGGTAACTGTTGACGTCTTCGCGGGTCACCTCACCTTGCACCCCGGTACCGATGACCTCGTTGATGTCTACGCCGAGGTCCTTGGCCAACCGGCGCACCGGTGGTTTAGCCAGCACGCGATCCATAAAGTTGGCCATCGCAGGCTTGCGGCGATCCACCTCGCGGGCCACCGCCTGCCCCAGTCCCTGGGCGCGACGTGAAATAGTATCTGCCAGACCGGCGGCACTCGCGCCAGCCTTGTTCGCCGCGCTGGGACGTGCGGCGACGGCCGACGGGGTCGGACGACTGGTCCGCGCTCGGCGCACCGCCGAATCCGCGGCCGGGCCGGAACCAACCAACGGGCCAGGCTCCTCACTATGGTTCGGAGTTTCGGTGTTTGCGACCTGCACCGGTTCGGGAACACCGGTGGGAAGCACCGGTTCACCCTCCTCATCGATGGTGATCAGCGGCTGATCAACCAGCACGGTGTCACCCTCGGAGGCATGAAGTTCGGTGACCACCCCGGCGAAAGGGCAAGGCAGCTCAACGAGCGACTTCGCGGTTTCAATTTCGACAAAGATCTGGTTGACCTCAACGGTGTCGCCCACTGAGACCTTCCAAGAAGCGATATCGGCTTCGGTCAGCCCCTCGCCCACATCGGGAAGATTAAAGACAGTCATGTTTTTCTCCTTGAATCCGTCGCCTAGTAGGCGAAGGACCGGTCGAGGGCTTCGAGTAGCTTGTCGATGTCCGGCAGGTACTGGGATTCGACCTTCGAGATCGGGTACGGCATATGGAATCCGCCCACACGCAGCACCGGCGCCTCCAATGAGAGGAACGCGCGTTCGGTGATTCGCGCTGCGATCTCCCCGCCGATCCCGCCAAAGGTCGGAGCCTCGTGGGTCACGATCAGCCGCCCGGTCTTCTGCACCGACTCGGTGATGGTGTCAAAATCAATGGGTGAGAGCGAACGCAGGTCGATCACTTCCACCGAGCGGCCATCTTCGCGCGCGGCCTCGGCAGCTGCCAAGGCGATCGGCACCAGCGGGCCGTAGGCCACGATGGTCGCATCATCGCCGGGACGAACCACCTGCGCCTTGAACGCGTCCAGCGCCGGCGTTTCGGTATCCACCTCACCCTTGAGCCAGTAGCGGCGCTTGGGTTCCAGATAAATCACCGGGTCCTGGCAGGCCGCGGCCTGCTGGATCATCCAGTACGCGTCGTGCGCGTTGGACGGGGTGATCACGCGCAGCCCGGCGGTGTGCACAAACAGCGCCTCAGGAGATTCGGAGTGATGTTCGATCGATCCGATACCGCCACCATAAGGGATCCGGATCACCACCGGAACCGTCAGCCGGCCCTCGGAACGCGCATGCATTTTGGCCAGCTGCGTGGTGATCTGGCTGAAGGCGGGGAACACAAAACCATCAAACTGGATTTCCACCAGTGGGCTGATCCCGCGCAACGCCATACCTACCGCGCCGCCGACGATCCCGGCCTCACCCAGTGGGGAATCAATGACCCGGTGGGCGCCGTATTTGTCGATCAGCCCGTCGGTAATGCGATACACGCCACCGAGGCGGCCAATATCTTCACCCATGAGGATCGCGCGGTCATTGGATTCGAGTATCTTATCCAGGCCCGTGGTGATGGCCTTGGCAAGCGTCATAGTTGTCGTCAATTTACTTCTCCCCCACGCCTGATTCGTCCGCAAACCCGGCCTCGTATTCCAAATGCCAAGCCAGCTCCTCCTGAATCAGCGGGTGCGCCTCGGCGTACACCTGCTCGAAGGATTTGGCCAGCGGTGGCACAGGGAAAGCCATCGCGTCCTTGCGGACCTTTGCTGCCATCTCGTCGCCGTCGGTTGCCAGCTGCGCAAAGAATGCTTCGTCAACAATCTTGTTTTCACGCAGATACGTTTCCAACCGAATCAGCGGATCCTTCGGAGCCCACGCGAGCTCATCTTCGCTCATTCGGTACTTGGTTGGATCATCTGCGGTGGTGTGTGCACCCAATCGATAGGTCATCGCCTCGATGAGTACCGGCCCTTTTCCGCTGCGTGCATGCTCCAGCGCCCAGCGAGTTGCTGCCAACACCGCGAGCACGTCGTTACCGTCTACCTGGATGCCTGGCATCCCATAACCGGCCGCGCGGTGAACCAAATCCACCTTCGACTGCACGTCGAATGGTACCGAGATGGCCCACTGGTTGTTCTGGCAGAAGAACACCACCGGAGCGTTGAAGGAGTTCGCGAAAACCATCGCTTCGTGGGTTTCGCCCTCGGTGGATGAACCGTCTCCGAAGTAGGCCACCACCGCGTCGCCTTCGGCGGCACGTTTAGCTTCATCCCAGCCGTGCTGGTCAAGGTTGATTGCCATTCCATAGCCCGATGCGTGCGGCATCTGCGCCGCGAGCACCATCGTGTACATGTGGAAGTTGTTTTCCCGAGGGTCCCAGCCGCCACCGGAGATTCCACGGAAGAGCCGCAACATCTCGGAGAAGGAGACGTTGCGGGTCAGTGCCACACCGTGTTCACGGTAGGTCGGGAAGATGTAATCGCTAGGACGGGTGGCTCGACCCGAACCGATCTGCGCCGCTTCTTGCCCACGCAACGGGACCCAGAGGCACAGCTGCCCTTGGCGTTGCAGGGCCGTAGCCTCTTGGTCGAATCGGCGAGTCAACGCCATATCGCGGTAAAAACCACGCAACATGTCGTCGTCAACGTCACCCAAATACGCATCGTACATTTGGTTGGGAAGACGCTGGCCTTCCGGAGTCAGAATCTGCACTAGACCCTGGTCCGTCGCCTCATTCGCGGCACGCGACATAAAACATCCTTCAATCATTCATATGCCCCTTCAGGAATACATTCCCTATGGGACATATAGCGGCTTAACTACTAAACAGCCTATATCTTTCGGCCTCTAAAACGCGAGAATTAGAAGCACGTCAGCCGAGCTTTAAATCCTCAGAATTCTTGCACAATTCGATGAAACGATCATTCGCTTCAACCTCCGCGATCGAGATGCGCACACCCTCGGAGCCAAACCCACGAACCGACAACGCCCGCGCCTGGGCACGCTGCACGAACTCTTGGGTGTTTTCACCCAACGGCAACCAGATGAAGTTCGCCTGAGTTTGCGGGAATACCCAACCCAGCGCTCGCAAAGCGGCCACCACGCGCTCACGTTCCTGAACTAAACTCTCCACGCGTTCAAGCACCTTATCGATGTTTGCCAGCGAGGCAACGGCGGCATCTTCGGCGACCGAAGAAACAGCAAACGGGGTCGCCACCACACGAATATTTTCGGTGATCTCCGGGTGTGCAACACTGTAGCCAACGCGAAGGTTAGCCAAGCCGTGCGCCTTGGAGAACGTGCGCAACAACACCACGTTTGGATTCTTGCGGTAGGTGTTCACACCGTTCACGGAATGCTCATCACGAACAAACTCGATGTAGGCCTCATCTAAGACGATCAGCACGTTGCGTGGCACGCGGGCGATGAAGTCATCAACCTCTGCCTGCGTCAGGATGGGGCCGGTGGGGTTATTCGGAGTGCACAACAAAATCACCGAGGTGTTTTCGTTAACTGCTGCGATCATCGATTCCAGGTCGTGACGACCATCGGACAAGACCGGAATTTCCACCGGCAACGCCCCTGCGCTTTGCACCAAGATCGGGTAGGCCTCAAATGAGCGCCACGCGTAGATGACCTCATCCTGAATTCCGTCCTCGTTCTGTCCCGCGAAAGTGGTCAGAATCTGAGTCAGTGCGCCAAGTGAACCGGCACCGGAGACGATGTCTTCGGCCGGCACGTCAAGATACTCGCTCAGGCTCGTGCGCAGCTTCGTCGACAGGCTATCGGGGTAGCGGTTCAGCGCATCCTGCGCCAAGACCGCCTGACGCACCTCATCAATTGGGCCAAAAGGAATCTCATTCGACGAAAGCTTGAATGATTCAAGCCCTTCGACCGCTACCGGTGGTTTGCCGGCGGCGTACTTAGGCAAGCGCGCAACGATGGAACGAGGTTGCACCAGATCTTGGATTACAGGGTTCTCACTCATAGCTCAAGCCTAGTGCCCGGCGGCGCAATCGGCAGATTCCTTTTCCACCGATCATCCAGTCTTCTATGACAAAGTTGGCTTATGAGTTTTTTGATTCGAGTCATTATCAACGCCCTCGCGCTTGCCGCGGCCGTGTGGGTTGTCCCCGGCCTTCATATCTCGGCGATGAGCGATGACCTGATGGGCTCCGTCATTGCCTACCTGATCATTGGCCTGATCTTCGGTCTGATCAACGCCTTAGTGCGTCCGATCGTCGCGTTCTTCACGCTGCCCATCACCTGCCTGACCTTGGGCTTGTTCACCGTGATCGTCAACGCCTTGATGCTCTTACTCACCAGTTGGCTGACACAGTTCACTCCGGTCGGACTAAGTATCGACAAATTTTGGTGGGACGCAATCGCTGGCACCATCATCATCTCGATCATTTCCGCGGTCCTCGGCGTATTTGTGGGTAAGGAAAAACGCTAGCCCCTCCGCTACACCGGTGTCCGTTGGACGATGAAATAGTTCAGCGTCCAACGGACACCGAAAATACTCAGCTGGCGAGTTTTCCACAACTTGCACGTTGGCCACCCACGGCGCAGGATCCAGTTCATACTCAACTCATGAACACCACCGCCGGGGTTAGCCTCACCGAACTGCATACGACGCTCACCGAGCTCACCGCAGCCACCAGTGAGCCAGAAAACCTCACGGGCGAAACCCTGCGCAAACTGGCCACCACCGGCACCGCACTGTTCACCTTCCTACGCCTACATCTGGCAGAGACCACCGATCCCCGCCTCGCCCTAGAATTAGCCACCACCGGCCAACAGCTCGAAGACGAAGCAGCACGTATCCGTGTCACCGGTGCTGAACGACTCGCAGCCACCAACGCCCACACCCTTCACGAAACAGAACTCGACACACTACGCACCACCGCCCCAGACACCACCCGCTTGCCTCACCGCTGCGCTGGTAAAGCAAGCTTCCAAACCCCTGCCGCACTCTTAGCTTCCTGGACTCATATTCCTTTTGGTGAAGCGAGCAAACTCATCGGCGACGCCAGCGATCTGATCAGCCGCCGGGATATGGCAGGTAACCAGCTCCCACCGCGCTTTGAACACTTAGCCACACTATTTACCACCCCAGACACGGAACAATCCCCGGCGTTGCATCCGGCGGTGGTGCGGGAGATCAGTCAGAAACTGGCTAAGCGTGAACCTAAGGACCAGACCTTTGAGGGGATCCGTACCGAGCCGACGTTGTTTCATGCAGATGGCCGCCCGGTGGAAGAACACGCAGCCACCCTGCTTACCGGCGGGCAGAGTGTTGCTGAAACGAACAAACAGGTCAAAGAACTGATCACTACCGCGAGTACTACTGCAGGTACTGCAACATCCTCCTCGCTGCGTCGGGGATTCTTCCCGTTACCGATTAAGAACGAGTTCACCCGCGAGTTTCTCTTGCGGGTCACCACGGTGGAAGGTGAGTACTTTGATTCGTTGGCCGCTCATGCAGCTAACGGGCGCACCCGTGCCGGGGCGCAGGCTCGGGTCAACCGTCCGCCACAGGCTGGCACGGTTAACGAGTCGGATACCGGTACTGAATCCGCTGAAGCTGCACCTGCCGTTGACGAACCAACCACCGACCCAGAATCAGAAACACTAGACGAAGCAGCCGCACAGCCGATCCCAGCAGAACCTAGCATCTTGGACTTCTTACCCGAAGGGGCATTGGAGGAAGCGATCTGGGAACCAGAAACCACCGAGGTCCCGGCGACGGTCCCTGAACGAGCGTTGAATGCGTTGATGGATATCCTCACCATGGTTCCGACCGGTGGAGGTGGCAGCCAACGGATTAGACCTGAGGTTCTGGTGCATTTGAAGCTCGAAGATTTGCAGGATCTCGCTTCTGGTGATGCGCGCACTGCTCACGGGGTGAATCTCCCGCCCGGGGATCTCAGACGGTTGTTGTGCGAAGCCGATATTATCCCGGCAATCTTTAACTCGAAGAGTGAGTTGCTTGACTATGGTCGAGCCCAACGGTTGGTTCCGGAGAGGCTCAAGCGCGCGGTGTTGGCTCGTGATCATGGGTGTGTTGTGCCTGGTTGTACTGAGCCGCCGGAGAAGATTGAGTTTCACCATGTTGATCCGTGGTGGATGGGCGGCGAAACGAAGCTCATCAATTTGGCGGGTCTGTGTCGTGGTGGGCATATGGATGCTGATTCGGGTCGGATCAAGGTCGTGATGATTGATGGGTTGCCGCACGTGATTTTGCCGAAGCATATTGACCCGTTGCAAAAGCCGCGGCGTAATACTTACTGGGACTGACTCCCGATCGGGGCAGCGTTCTACTGTTAACAAGAACGTCCGACCACACCCCACACAGATACCTATCCACTCACCGCCAGTAGCAATCCTCGTCAGGCTTGTTGAGGATTACTACTGGCTCTTTACTGCCCAATTTCTTCGTCAAATCGGCGACATCTTCCACATTGTCGCATGCATTGTCTGTAACGACTTTCGACGTCCAAAGCCATGCAAACAACGGGTTAGATCCAGCTCCCTGAATGCGCAAAGTTACTCTGCACTCTTACTGTTCTGATGAGCGCAGGAGTAAGTCCATCCGGTACCCGCCAGGGCAAGGACAATGGCAGCGGTCTTGCAGACAATTGTGTGTCAGCGCTTCGCGACAAGTAGTCACCATTAGATGATGCAACGGCACGCTATCGTGCCGTGATTCTTCAGCGTCGAGGCAAAACTCTGAATTGCCCGGCCTGATGGACAAGACAAAACCCACGCCCGAATGGCTCGGGGTGGGGCAAACAATGTACGAGTGCGTATTCGGGACTACCGCCCCATCCGATATTTTTCTGCTTCCCATTCTTCGTGCTTCGTATTCTTGGGGCGTTCTTTGCGTTCGATCTTGAACTTCCGATAGGTCAGTGGTCCCGGGGGGATTGCGAATTCCCGCAAATTATCCTGCAAATCTGGAACCGGATTCTCGACCATCTCTTTTAAGTGATCCCCATAATTATCTAAATCGTGGGGCTTGCCGAAAAGCCCGTCATCGAGTTGATCTTCATTCCGTGGACCGTCAAATTTCACCGTGATTTGATCTTTCTTCCGCGTATTCTCCGTACCATCGGTCCCAGGAACCATGTCTTTGGAATCCTCAAGGGATAGGCTGCGGATATCTTCGGGAAGATCGATGTGCCCAATGGGCGAGCCAAAGGTCAGCATCTTTTTCATTTTGAACTTTTTGCGCAGGAACTTGTTCTTCATCAGGTTCGCGATGTGTATCCCACCTTGCGAATATCCACTAAGAATCACCTCGTCGCCGTCCTGCGCTCCACTAATTTCAAGTGCTTCAGCAATCGGCCCCGCAAAGTTTTCCGAATCCAAACCAAATCCGTCGATAATTCCATACGTGTCAAAGGGGTTCTGCCCGTCTGAGTCCGGCTGAGTTCCGGGAAGAATCACCAGGTGGACGTTCTTTCCGTCCTTCTCTGCCTCTGCAATCAGAATCTTCCCGTCCTCTTCGGGGCCTGCATCGTTGAGGACCTGATGCAGCTTGTAGAACGTATTGACCGTTCCATCGGACTCAAATTTCTCTACCGGGTCCGAGTCGCTCAGCTTCAACTCTTTGTTACGAAATGGCCCCCAGATCTTGATGAACTCTGCGAGGTTCTGCGTAGTTTCATGCATCATCTCTGGTTGTGGTCGGGCAAAGCCAAAACGGTCACGAGGAGAGGAAAGCAAGACAAAAAGTTTGAGAATATTTTCCATGTCTTGGGTGGGCGGACGTGAATCGTTATGACGCGTGTTGTTCCATAGGTCCACCAGAATCTGCCATTTGCCGGAAACCAGAATTGAATTTTCGATCCGGGTTTCGGCCCTGACATAATTCTCGATCGCGGCGGAAACTTTCTCTTCCAGCCGACGCGCATCGAGCACCGCCTCGGTGGCGTGGTGATACCCGGTGCGCAATTTATCCGCCAGAACTCCGACCGCATACCCATGGTTCGCTATCCCATTAGCTAGGCATTGGCTTTGTGATTGTCGTTGGCATTCTTGGGCGCGTACCGAAGCCCTGAGCAGTTGTGCCTGAACATCTTGAAGTTGTCCATATACTTGTTGACAAATTTGACGTGATTGGGCGTAATCCAAGGAGTTGTAATTGACGTCATACCCCATGGCTAGGACGCCATTCGCTGGTCAAGGATTTGTGCCTCTAACGCATTCATTTCACGAATAGCCAACGACAGATACGATTCAGCTTCGCCCAATGCTTTGGTCAGCGCTATGAGCCTGTCGCTGAGTTGACTCACTTCCGAAGCGAACGCCTTACCAGCCGTAGACCTCCAAGTCAGGGAGTTGATTGAAGATAGTTGTTCGATCGCGAAGTGGGTCGTCGACTGGGCATCATCCAATTGGAAGGCCACCGAATCTAAGGTCGCCTGAAACATCATGATTTTCTCCCAGCGGTCATTCTTCACCGGGGAGTCGGTGAAAGTATGCCTCCATCTTCGCGCTGTTTCTGCGCTAGCTGAGGTGTTGGACTACGGGCTGTGGAAAGATCGTCGACCGTAAAAGATGTGATGTGCACCGAGTAATGAAAGAATATGAGCATGGCTGAGATTGCGCGCACTTCCCTTGCTAATGAACCCCTGGCACTTGGTGCCCTCGACGGACGCTACCGCAGCGCGGTGGCACCGTTGGTTGACTACCTTTCCGAAGCGGCACTGAACCGCGATCGTGTCCACGTGGAAGTCGAATGGCTGATCCACCTGGCCGAAAACTCCGTACTTCCAGGTACCTCCCCGTTTACCGACCAGCAGCAGGCTGCCCTGCGCAAGATCGTCACCGACTTCGACGCTGACTCGGTGAAGGAACTTGCCGAGATCGAAGCCGTCACCGTGCACGATGTGAAGGCCGTCGAGTACTACATCGCGAACCGTCTGGATGCGATCGGCATCGGCCAGCTTAAGCCGATGGTTCACTTCGGTTGCACCAGTGAAGACATCAACAACCTGTCCTACGCGCTGGGCGTGCAGGGCGGCGTCACCCAGGTGTGGCTGCCGGCAGCACGCGCGTTGGTTACC
This sequence comes from Glutamicibacter ardleyensis, assembly GCF_014644555.1. Taxonomy (GTDB): domain Bacteria; phylum Actinomycetota; class Actinomycetes; order Actinomycetales; family Micrococcaceae; genus Glutamicibacter; species Glutamicibacter bergerei. The sequence continues at coordinate 426,138 of NZ_BMKX01000001.1, forward strand.
CAACTGACGGCAATGGCCGAGGAGTCCCGCGAAGTGCCGATGCTCTCGCGCACCCACGGACAGCCAGCCACCCCCACCACCTTGGGCAAGGAGCTGGCGGTTCTCGCTTGGCGCCTGACCCGCCAGCTGGACCGCATCGAAAAGACCGAATACCTGGGCAAAATCAATGGTGCCACCGGTACCTACGCGGCGCACTACGCCTCGGTGCCAGGCGCCGATTGGCAGCAGGTGTCCAAGTCCTTCGTCGAGCACCTTGGTCTGACCTGGAACCCGCTGACCACCCAGATCGAATCCCACGACTGGCAGGCCGAAGTTTACGCGGATATCGTTCGTTTCAACCGAATCTTGCACAACCTGTGCACCGACGTGTGGAGCTACATCTCCATCGGCTACTTCGCGCAGATCCCGGTGGAAGGTGCGACCGGCTCCTCCACCATGCCGCACAAGGTCAACCCGATCCGCTTCGAGAACGCCGAGGCGAACCTGGAGATTTCCAACGGTCTGCTCGACACCCTGGGCGCGACCTTGGTGACCAGCCGTTGGCAGCGCGACCTGACCGACTCCTCCTCGCAGCGCAACATCGGTACGGCCATCGGCCACTCGGTGCTTGCCATTTCCAACGTGGCCAAGGGCCTGGATCGTTTGGATGTTGCCGAGGCAGTGCTCGCGGACGATCTGGACCACAACTGGGAGGTGCTCGCCGAGGCCATTCAGATGGTCATGCGTGCCGAGGCCATCGCCGGCGTCGAAGGCATGGACAACCCGTACGAACGCCTGAAGGATCTGACCCGTGGACACCGCGTGGATGCGGTACGCCTGAAGGAATTTGTGGGCGAGCTGGGGCTGTCGGCGGCCGCCGAGGCTCGACTGCAGCAGCTCACTCCGGGTAGCTACACCGGTATCGCTTCGCAGTTGGTTGACCACCTGAAGAAGTAGGTTTAACCGACTATCGCCCCGGACAATGGCCCGGGGCGATAGTCATTTAAGCGCTTAGAACTCGAAGTCGCTCAAGGGTGAGTCCCCGCCGAAGTTTCCTCCGGCGCCGCCGAGGAAGTCACCAAAGGTCCCGCCTGCTTGGTCGGCGAACCCCTCGCCGGCCGCCGAGAATTGCTCTCCGGCTCCCGCTACGGTCTCCCCGAGGCCCTCTGCCATCGAACCGAATTCTTCGCCAATTCCGGCGAAGCCATCGAGCAGCGGGCCGGCGATCGCGGTGCCGATGAACGCGCCTGCCACGCCACCGAGCAGACCGATTCCCAGTCCCCCGGCAGCCCCGGCGGCCATTGAACCCATCGATTTTCGACCCGCGCTGCCCTGGCCTGAACCACCCTGGCCCAGGATCCGCTCCATGAAGCCGGGCTGGGAAACCTCCGCGCGAGTGGCCGCGCGCGCCAAATCCTGGGGGTCCTGCGTGGCCGGACGTTCGGTGGCCGGCAATTGCGCGGACAATTCGCCATGCAACAGCTCGCGCTGCTGGGGAGTTAGCCGGGCAAAGGCCTCGGTGTGAGCGCGTTCCATATCCTGCGGCGGAGCGGTGCGCAGCATGTAGCGGTACTTCTCCACCGCCGCCTGATCCTCGCGCGAGGCGGAGGTGCGGCGGGCATCGGAAGCGTGAGCCTGCGGCTGCCGGTAGCCCTGGTTGTTTTGGTTGTACTGGTTATTTTGGTTGTTTTGGCCGCCCTGCGAGGTGCGCTGGTTCAGTTGCTCACGCACGTACTCGCCGGCAAGCTGCTTGCCCTTGCGCAGTAATTTGTCGAACAGTGCCACGAAGCGGCCTCCTAGTGATCGGGCGACGGCGCAATAGCTACCGTCTTGCCTTGCTTAACTCCTAGCCTGCCCGCGAAGTTCCCGCCGTATCGTGAGACAACTCTCGCTCGCCGCGTTGTGGGCTGAACACCCCCGGCCCGTGACGCCAACGGTAATACCCCAGGCAGGCCAGCGTGAACGGAATACCAAACCAGAGCGCGGGGCGCTGCACCGGGTCGAACCCGACGCCGATCAGGGAGATCGTGAGCAAGATGAGCGCAATAATGGGGAGGACCGGGAACCACGGCGCCCGGTACGGCAAGCTGGTGGTATTTCCATAAACCCGGACATGGTGGCGCCGGAAGGAAAGATGCGAGGCGCAGATGACGATCCAGACCGCCACCACTGCGAACCCCGAAATGGACACGAGAGCCAGAAACAGCGAGCCGGGCGCGATGACGCTGGAGAGTAACGAGGCCAAGCCACCGAGTATTGACAGGCTCAGCGCCAGCATCGGCACCGCCCGGCGGTTGGTTTTGGACAAGATCTTCGGCGCCTGACCTGCGAGCCCCATGGAATGCAGCATCCGCGAGCACGAATAGAGCCCCGAGTTTCCGGCCGAAAGCAGGGCGGTGATGATCACGAAGTTCATAATGTCCGCTCCGCCAGGCAGCCCGGCGGCATCAAACACGGTGACAAATGGGCTCTCATCGGTCCCCGCCTCGGAGAAGGGTACGATCGCCGCAATCACCACGATCGCCCCAATGAAGAACACCGCCAGGCGCACCACCGCGGTACGGATCGCCCGCGGAATGCTGCGCTGTGGATCTTTAGCCTCCCCGGCGGCCACGCCGATCAATTCCGTGCCGCTAAATGCGTAGAACACCGCCAGTATGGTGACCAGCACGCCGCTGAATCCCATCGGGAATAACCCCTGACCGGTGCGGAAATTCGCGAAGCCGAGGGGTCCTGCGTCGCTTACCGGGTTAAGCCCGATCAGCGTTGCGGCGCCGACCACGATCACCACCAGCACCGCCGCCACCTTGATCAGCGAAAACCAGAATTCGGTTTCGGCAAAAACGCGGGAGGATATCGCGTTGAGCGTGAACAGCAACGTAGCGAAGGCCAGGGACCACACCCACACAGGCACCTCGGGAAACCAGCGCTGCATCGAAATGCCCGATGCGGTGAATTCGCTGGCCAGCGCCACCGCCCAGCACATCCAGTACAGCCAGGCCGTCGCAAAACCCCAGGCTGGGCCCAGATCGCGGGTGGCGTGAGCGTGAAATCCGCCGGCCACCGGATGACGTGCCGAAAGCTCCCCGAGCCCACTCATCACCATGTAGGCGACCAGCGCGCCGACGGTGTAGGCCAGCACCGCGCCCAACGGTCCGGCCTGCGCAATGGTGTATCCGGAGGAGACGAACAGCCCCGAACCGATCACCCCACCCAGCGCGATCATGACCAGGTGGCGCGAGGTCATGGATCGGCGCAGCCCGCTCGCCTCCGGCTGGTGCTGCGGCGGGTGCTGCGGCGGGGTCTTTTCCGCGTGGCCTTGGCTCAGCTGACTCATCGGGCTCCTGGGGCGTAGTGAAAAGGTGAATGCGCTTCAGAATATCGATCCGGGCCCTGCTGCCCGTCGGTGTTTGTCATGTTCGTTCATACGGCGTTATAGTCGGTCATCGAACCGTTAGCGCGGTACCCTCGGAGCGTGAATATTCCACCTCAGCCCAGCAATTTCAGCGACGCGCTCAACTCCACAAGCGGTGCCCCGCTGATCCTCGACGGTGGCCTCGGGACCCATCTGGCGGACCGCGGAAACGACGTGACCGGCGAGCTCTGGTCCGCGCAGATCCTCAAACAGGCCCCTGCCGAGGTACGTGCCGCCCATGAGGACTTCTTCGCCGCCGGCGCGCAACTGGCCACGAGTTGCTCCTACCAGGTCAGTTTTGCGGGTCTATCCCGAGTTAATGGCGACGCCGATGCGGAGGCAACCGCAGCCGAGGTCAAAAACCTGTTGTTAGCCAGCGTGCGACTGGCGCGCGAGGCGGCGCAGTTAGCTGTCGGTTCGACTACCGGCTCAACTGCCCGCTGGGTCGCCGCATCGGTGGGACCCTATGGTGCAGGCCCGGGAGCTGGAACCGAATACGACGGAGCCTATGGGCTGAGCACCGCACAATTGACCGGGTGGCACCGCGACCGGTTTGAAATTCTTGCCGAGTCCGGAGCGGACGCGATCATCTGTGAAACCGTGCCGAGCCTATCCGAGGTGCACGCGCTGAGCGCTTTGGCGGCGCAAGCTCAGATTCCGGTGCTGCTCAGCCTCACCGTGCGCGCCAGCACCGAGGACGCAGCGGTGGTGTTGGGGGACGGCAGTGACTTGCGCCAGGTGGCCCGGATCGTGCAGGATTCCGGTGTTTTTGCGGGCCTCGGGGTCAACTGCTGCCCCGTTCCGCTCGCGGTTTCTGCGCTGAAACTGTTCGCCCAGGAAACAGATCTGCCACTGTTGGCTTACCCCAACAGCGCTGAGATTTGGGATCGCGAGGCGCGCCGCTGGGTTCCGGGAACCGCACACAGCGACCTACCCGGCGCGGTACCCGAACTGATCGACGCCGGCGCCAAACTAATCGGCGGGTGTTGCAGGGTCGGGCCGGAGCAGATATCACGGGTCAAACACGAGGTTCAACGCCGCGGGTACTAACTTGGGGCGATCCCACGCGTTGTAGCAACTGCGCGGCCACGCTGAGCGCGATCATCGCCGGGTCCTTGCCAGGCATCTCGCGCAGTCCGATCGGGCAGCTAATTTGTTGGATCTGTGCCTGATCGTGCCCGCTGGCGGCAAGGTTCTTCTCGAAGCGCACCCACTTGGCGCGCGAGCCGATCAGCCCGATGGAGCCGAGCCCCCGATGCGCCAGCGCCGCATCGCACAGGTGAAAATCCTCGGCATGATCGTGCGTCATGATCACCACGTGCGCGCCGTCGGGTAACTGCGCGATGACCTGTTCGCCGATCACCGCCAGCTGCGCGTGCACCCGGGCCACGGCGGGTTCAAGCACGTGCAGTTCGGCCAGGAATTCGGGGCGCGAATCACTCAGATACAGCTCCAGATCGTGCCGGGACAGGATGCGCGCAAGTTCCAGCCCGACGTGCCCGATCCCGAAGATCGCGATGACCGCCGGCACCGGCATGGGTTCGAGCAACACGCTAATTTCTCCCCCGCAGCACTGGCGCCCATAGTGCCCGTTCGCCTTATCGCTCAGCTGCAGGCTCAGGCTTTGCGGTTCGCGCTGAAGTTGCGCGAGCATTTCTTGCGCGCGGTTGATGACCACCATCTCCAGGTTGCCGCCGCCGATGGTCCCGAAGGATTCGTGCGCGGCGATCACCATCTTCGTTCCGACCTCCCGCGGAGCGTGCCCGCGCACGGTGGTAATGGTGGCAAGTACCGCGGCCCGGCGTTGCTCACGCAGCGCGGTGAGCGCACTGAGCCAGATCATGAGCCGGGGTTCCGCACGGTGTCGATCGCCCAGAACACCGCTTCCGGAGTCGCCGGAGACGCCAGCGGCACCGACCGCCCGGAGGCGCCGAACTCGGCGATGGCCTGGCGCAACGCCTCACGCACCGAGAAGGCGAGCATCAGTGGCGGTTCGCCCACCGCCTTGGATCCGTACACCGCACCCTCTTCATGTGCCTTGTCCAGCAGGTTCACGTTGAACACCTCGGGCATCTCGGAGAAGCTCGGGATCTTGTAGGTGCTGGCCGCTTGGGTGGCAACCCGTCCACGGCCCGGACCATCGGAGGTATCCCAGCGCAGGTCTTCCAAGGTCAACCAGCCGGTGCCCTGCACAAATCCACCCTCGATCTGCCCCAGATCTACCAGCGGCGAAAGCGAATCCCCCACGTCATGGACGATGTCCACACGACGCAGCACGTAGGATCCGTCAAAACTGCTCACCTCCACTTCACTGGCGGCCACCCCGTAGGAGAAGTACTTGAACGGACTGCCGGTCATCCGCGCCAGATCCCAGTGCAGTCCCTCGGTTCGGTAGTACCCGGCGGCCGACAGCTGAATGCGCTGCATGTAGGCCTCACGTACGACCTCGCTCCACTCCAGCTCGTCGCGTTTGCCCAACGCGGTGATCTTGCCCTGGGCAAAACGGATATCTTGCGCCGGGACCCCCAACTTGCCGGCCGCTACCGCAGCCAACCGGGCCTGGATCTGCTCACAGGCGTCCTTCACCGCACCGCCGTTCAGGTCGCTGCCCGAACTGGCGGCGGTGGCCGAGGTATTGGGCACCTTATCGGTACGTGTCGGAGCGATGCGCACCTTGGACAGCGGCACGCCCAAGGCGGTGGCGGCCACCTGCAGCATCTTGGTATGCAGGCCCTGGCCCATTTCGGTGCCGCCGTGATTGACCAGCACCGAACCGTCCTTATACACCAGCACCAGTGCGCCACCCTGGTTAAAGGCGGTGAGGTTAAAGGAGATGCCGAATTTCACCGGCGTCATCGCCAGCGCCCGCTTGCTGTAGTGATTGTTGGTGTTGAACTGGGCAATTTCCGCTTCGCGCCGTGCCACGTCTGCCGAGTCGAGGACCTGCTGCCAGGCGGCATCAATGCGTTCGGGATGCCTCACCGGCTGGTAGTAAGGGGTGTCCTGTCCCTCGGTGTAGAAGTTGCGCCGGCGCAGTTCCCTGGCCTCCAAGCCCAGTTGCGGGGCTACCCGGCCGAGGATATCTTCCATCACCAGCATGCCCTGCGGACCGCCGAAGCCACGAAACGCGGTCTGCGAGGTCTTATGGCATTTGGCCACGCGCCCGTTGACCCGGATATTCGGGATCCAATAGGAATTGTCGATATGGCACATCGCGCGGGTCAGCACCGGTTCTGACAGGTCCAGGCTCCACCCGCCGTCGGCGGTCAGCTGGGCCTGCAGGGCTAGAATCTTGCCGCCCTGGTCGAACCCGATTTTCCAGGTCGCATAGAATCCGTGGCGTTTGCCGGTCATGGTCATGTCCAGGTTGCGATCCAGCCGCACCCGCACCGGACGCCCGGTGAGCACCGCGCCCAGGGCCGCCAGCGCGGCGTAGCCATGGGGCTGCATTTCCTTTCCGCCGAATCCCCCGCCCATGCGCAAAACCTGCACGGTCACCTCGTGGGCGCCGATGCCGAGCACATGCGAGACGATGTCCTGGGTCTCGGTGGGATGCTGGGTGGAGCAGTGGACCATAATCTGCCCGCTCTCATCGACCAGGGCCAGCGAGTTCTGGGTTTCCAGGTAGAAGTGCTCCTGCCCGGCGAACTCGAAGTCGCCCTCGAAAACATGGGTCGCCTGCGCAAAGGCGGCTTGCGGGTCACCCTTGGCGATCTCGGGCTGGATGCCGTGGAAGCTCTTGGCCGCGATCGCATCCTTGATGGTGATCAGCGAGTCCAGCGGCTCGTAGTCCACGCGCACCGCCTTGGCCCCGGCCTTGGCCGCTTCCAGATCTTCGCCCAGTACCCACGCCACCGGCTGGCCGAAGAACATCACCTCGTCCACCGGGAGCAAGGGTTCGTCATGCTTGGCGCCCTGGTCGTTGACCCCGGGAATGTCCTGTGCGGTGATCACCCGGATGACTCCGGGAACCTGCTGCGCCGCGCTGGTATCCAGGCCCAGGATTTTTCCATGCGCGCAGGTGGACTGCACCGGGTAGGCGTGCAGGACCTCGGTGAGCCGCGCGGCGAGGTCATCGGTGTACAGTGCGGTGCCCGTAACGTGAGCGGCCGCGGATTCATGACGGTGACGCTGGCCGACCACCGGTGCGTCGGGGCGTTGGGATAGCTGGCTCATGAGTTCTGCTCCTGTCCCGCGCCCGAGCGGCGCGCAAGCTGCTGGGCATAGAACCGTTCAAGTGAGGAGGCCAGCATGGCCTTGCGGTAGTCCGCACTGGCACGGTGGTCATCCATCGGGGTTCCTTCGTGGCCCATGGTGTGCGCCGCGGCCCGGATGGTTTCCAGGTTCCACGGTTTACCTTCGAGCATGGCTTCGGTTGCCACGGCGCGCAGCGGGGTCGCGGCTACGCCGCCCAGCCCAATCCGCGCCTCGGTGATCATGCCGTCCGCCACCGTGAGCGCATAGCCGATGGCTACCGAGGAGATGTCGTCGAAGCGCCGCTTGGCAATCTTCTGGAAGCTGGTCAGCGGCGCCAACGGCAGCGGGATGCGGATCGCGGTGATCATCTCCCCCGGCTCGCGCACGGTCTGCCGGTAGCCGGTGAAATAGTCCTCCAGCGCCACCACCCGATTGCCGCGGATGCTGGAAAGCACCAGCTCGGCGGCCAGCGCCAGCAGTGCCGGCGGGGTGTCGCCAATGGGTGAGCCGGTGCCCAGGTTCCCGCCGATACTCGCGCTATTGCGGATCAGCCGCGAGGCGAACTGCCCGAAGAGCGCGGAGAGCAGCGGAACCTTCCCGGCCAGCTTGCGTTCCAGCTCGCTCAGGGTGCAGCCGGAGCCGAGTTCCAGGTACCGCTCGTTCCAGTGGATCTGGCGCAGCTCGTGCAGCCGGTCGATGGCCAGCACCGAGCGGGCGCGGGCGCCCTTAATGTTGACCTCCACACCCCAGTCGGTGCCGCCGGCCACCAGCACGCTCTCTGGTTCGGCGGCCAGGATCTGCAAAACCTGGTCCAGGTCCGCAGGACGGCGGAAACGGCCCAACGCCCCGGTGGGGGTATCGGCGCGCTGGATGTCGGTGGCCACCGGCGCCGGGGCCCGGTGCTGGGTCCGGGCTGCCAGCTGGTCGTCCCCGGCAGGGTCGCCCAGCGCGTAGGCGGCGTCGCGGATCGGGCGGTATCCGGTGCAGCGGCAGAGATTGCCCGACAATGCGTGCAGGTCGAATCCATTCGGTCCGCACTCGTGCGCCCCGCCATCGCCCGCGCTGACTGCGGGGGTGCCGGTTCGCTCGGGGCGGTAGTATTCGGCGGCCATGGAGCAGACGAATCCGGGGGTGCAATAACCGCACTGGGATCCGCCGCGGTTGGCCATCTCTTCCTGCACCGGATGCAGGTCCGCGACGCTGCCCAGCCCTTCGGAGGTGATGATTTCCTGGCCGTCGAGCGATGCGGCCGGCAGCAGGCAGGCGTTCAAAGCCGTCCACCTGCTACCTTCCCCATCGCTGCGGGCCACCAGGATCGAGCAGGCGCCGCACTCGCCCTCGGCACAGCCTTCCTTGCATCCGATCAATTGCTGCCCGCGCAGGAAATCCAGCGCGTTGGTATGTGGTGGCCCGTCGAATTCCCGGACCGTTCCATTGACCGTAACCAGGCATTTTGTCTCTTGCGTTGCCTCGGCGCTCATGCCGCTGACACCTCCTGCGCCCGGGTATCGCCCGGCGCACCATGAATGAATTGGATGATGGGTGGGATCTGGCGCCCCGCCGGCGGTTTCAGGCTCGGCCAAGGTGCCGCCGCGTGCTGCGGCGGGGTCAGTCTCCGTGCGCGATCTGGCCCTTGGACCAGGCGAGGCATCCGCCCATGATTACCCTCCAGAATTCGGATCATTCATATCCATGCAATCCATCAAAGTGAGCCAACTCACCGTGGTGGATCCTTACTATAGCCCGTATCGACTCAGGCCAGTAGGGCCGTGATGGGACCTCGCGCGAAGTACACCAGGAAGCCCAATGCCACCACCCACAGCAGCGGGTGGATCTTGGCGTAGCGCCCGGCCGCGGTGTTCACCACCACCCAGGCGATGAACCCTGCGCCAATGCCGTTGGCAATGGAGTAGGTCAGCGGCATAGTGATCAGGGTGAGGAATGCCGGCATGGCGCTGGAGAACCGCTTGAAGTTGATCTCGCGGATCTGCGCGCACATCAAGGTGCCCACCAGAACCAGTGCCGCGGCGGCCACCTCGATGGGCACCACCGAGGTCAGCGGCGTGAAGAACATCGAACCCAGGAACAATACCCCGGTGATCACCGAAGCCAGCCCGGTGCGCGCCCCTTCCCCGATGCCTGCAGCCGAATCCACGTAGACGGTATTGGAGGAGGACGAGCCCATGCCGCCGGCCACCGCGCCCAGCCCCTCGACGACGAACGCGGCCTTCAACCGCGGGAAGGTGCCGTCCTTGCGGGCCAGCCCAGCATTCTTCGCCAGGCCGGTCATCGTGCCCATGGCGTCGAAGAAATTCGTGAACACCAGGGTGAAGACCAGCATCGTGGCCGCCAGCGCGCCGATTCGCCCGAAGGAACCGAACAGGTCGAACTCCCCGGCCAGCGACAAATCCGGTAAGGAGACGATATTGCCCTGGAGTACCGGCATGTTCAGGTGCCAGCCATGCGGGTTATCCGTGCCTCCGGGGCCGATCTTGAACACCAGCTCGGCGAGCATCGCCAGCACCGTGGAGATCACGATGCCGATCAGAATCGCGCCCTGCACCCCGCGGGCCACCAGCGCGCCCATGATCAGCAGTCCCACCACGAAGACCATGGTGGGGATCGAGACGATCGACCCGCTATCGCCCAGCTGCACCGGAGGCCCGGCGTCGGTACGGGTGACAAAGCCCGAGTCCACGAACCCGATGAAGGTGATGAACAGCCCGATGCCCACCGTGATGGCGGCCTTCAGGTCCTTGGGGATGGCCCGGAAGATCGCGGTGCGCACCCCGGTCATCCCGAAGAGCACGATCAGCACGCCGTTGATCACCACCAGCCCCATGGCCTCGGGCCAGGTGACGTCCTGAATCACCGAGACGGCCAGGAAGGAGTTGATGCCCAGCCCGGCGGCCAGGCCGAAGGGCAGGTTGGCGACCAACCCGAATAGGATGGTCATCACCCCGGCGGTCAATCCGGTCATGGCCCCGACCTGCGCGGCCGGAAGCCAGTTGCCGGCCACATCCACGGGTGCGGCGTCGGCGCTGAATCCGCCGAGAATCAGCGGGTTGAGGATCACGATGTAGGCCATCGTGAAGAAGGTGACGATCCCGCCGCGCATTTCCCGCGCCAGCGTGGACCCGCGTTCGGTGATGCTGAAGAACGCATCCAGGATACTGCCCGGTCCCCGGGGACGGCGCGGCTTGGTATCGCGCTGCGCACCCTTGGGGTCAGCTGGCAAGCGACTTGTCGTGGTCATGGTCCTGGACCTTCTAGTAGTCGGTCCGGGATTCTTGCGAATCCCATGCCTTGAACGGCTTCAGATGCTCATTGCTTTCAGATTGGAAGCAGTTCACCGGCATCAGCGAGCGGTTGGATTTAGCCTCGAAGTATTCGTAGAACACCGCGTCGTCAAATCCGGCGGCAGCCGCATCATGCCTATTGGCAGCGAAGAAGACCTTGCCGATGCGGGCCCACAATGAGGTGGCCAGGCACATCGGGCAGGGTTCGCAGCTGCTGTAGAGCACGCAACCGCTCAAATCGAAGGTCCCCAGCGCAGCGGCTGCGGTGCGGATGGCCACCACTTCGGCGTGCGCCGATGGGTCATTGTTGGCCGTGACGCGGTTGACGCCTTCGAAGATCTTGCCGTCGGCCGTGACCACGACGGCGCCAAATGGCCCGCCGGCGTTGTGGACATTTGTGGTGGCAATATCGATGGCCATCGAAAGATAGTCTTGGCCAGTGGTAGTAACGCTCATCGCGTGGCTCCTCATGCTTTGGACAAGACCACCGCAGCGCGCTGTTTGGCGCTAGCTACCGGTTGCACTTGTCACCTGAAATCGATCAGTTGCATGCCCGGTAGATAGCGACCCATTTGGTGGGTGCCCGCCATAGACAGCTACGAGATCATCAGTGGATTATGACGCACGCAACACTTATTTTGAAATCACTTTTTCGCATCATGAACAAATAATTGCCGTTTCGCCACTCATCCGGTCTCCCACTAGCTGCGATCCGGATGGTGTGATCCTTCCTGTCATCACCTCAAATCCCGGAACTAACCGCTTGACTCGACGCTCCGGTTTCCAACACGTTACGACCGCCTATCGGTACATCGATCCCCCGCGTGAATTTAAGTTCCCTTCGGCGCAACAACCCGAGCATCTAGGCGAAATGCCGGTTTGAGAAGCTCAGAGGCATCAAGTGTTAGAGAAGGGATCAGGTAACGTGAGCGCACAGCTAGAAGCATCTGCCACATCGCAGGCACTACAGGTCCAGCCGGGGCGCTGGGTCAGCAATTGGACTCCTGAGGATCCAGAATTCTGGAAGCACACCGGGTCGGCGGTAGCCAGCCAAAACCTCAAGTGGTCTATCTTTGCCGAGTTCCTCGGATTCAGTGTTTGGCAACTTTTCGCCATCGTCGTGGTCTATCTTCCGGTGGCCGGATTCAGCTACAGCACCACCGAGTTGTTCTGGCTGATCTCCATCCCGAGCCTCGTCGGAGCGACCCTGCGCATCCCCTACACGTTCATGGTTGCCCGTTTCGGCGGACGCAACTGGACGGTGATTTCCGCGTTGCTCTTGCTGATTCCGACCGGCGGCATTTCCATGGCATTGGCTGATCCGTCCACTGAATTCTGGATCATGCTCAGCCTTGCGGCGCTGACCGGCTTCGGCGGCGGAAACTTCGCTTCATCGATGGCTAATATCACCTACTTCTACCCTGCTTCCCGCAAGGGTTGGGCGTTAGGCCTGAACGCAGCCGGCGGCAACCTTGGGGCGGCGGTCGCCCAGCTGCTCGTACCGGTCATTGTCACGGTCTTCGCAGCCGGGGCGTTGCAACTTCCGCTAGCAGGACTGCTCTGGATCCCACTGATTCTGGTGGCCGCGTGGGGTGCGTGGAAGTACATGCACAATCTGACTTCGGCACGCTCAGATATTCGCGGCGCAGTTGCCTGCCTGAAGGTCAAGCACCTGTGGATCATCTCCGCACTGTACGTGGGAACATTTGGTTCCTTCATCGGATTCTCCGCAGTATTCCCCAAACTGATCGTTGACACTTTCCCCGAATATGCAGCCTTGCCGCTGGGAACCGCAACCATCACCCTGGCCTTCCTCGGCCCACTGGTCGCTTCCCTGGCCCGTCCATACGGTGGCAAGATCGCTGACAAACTCGGCGGTGCACGCATCACGGTGGCAACCTTCGCGGCCATGGCCTTGATTACCTGTGCGCTAGTGCTCAGCCTGCCGCGGGCGAACTTCTGGATTTTCCTCTTCTTATTCTTGCTGCTCTTCACCGCAAGCGGCATCGGCAATGGCTCGACCTATCGTATGATCCCGGCAGTTTTTGCCCTGAGCGACGAGGGACAACAGGCAGGCCAGGTGGATTCTTCCCGCAAGGCTGCCGCAGCCCTCGGTTTGATCTCGGCCATCGGCGCCTATGGCGGCTTCCTGATTCCCCAGGCTTTGGGCCTGTCTATATCAAGCACCGGCGCCTACACCGCGGCATTTATCATCTTCATCGCTGTCTACCTGCTACTCATGGCCACTGCATGGTTTACCTATGCCCGCTCAGGCAGCCGATTCGCCAAGCACGGAGTCTAAGATGACCGCCACACACTGTCCCTACTGCGCCCTGCAGTGCGGCATCACCCTTGAACCGAACTTGCAGGGAAACAGCCCGGAACCCGTGAGCCTAACGGGCCGCGACTTTGAAACCAATGGCGGGGCGCTGTGCCGAAAAGGATATAGCGCCGCCAAGCTGCTCGATCACCCCGAACGCCTGCAGGCACCCCTGCTTCGCCAGGCCGACGGAAGCTTTGCCCAGATCAGCTGGGAGCATGCGCTGGATCTAGTTGCCCAGAAGGCGCTGAACATCCGAGCTGAATCCGGAGCCGACGCACTAGCGGTCTTCGGCTCCGGTTCGCTGACCAATGAAAAGGCCTACCAGCTAGGCAAGTTCGCACGGCTGGCCTTGGGCACCTCGCGCATCGACTACAACGGCCGGTTCTGCATGTCCTCGGCTGCCGCCGGCACCAACCGCGCCTTCGGCTTGGACCGGGGACTGCCCTTCCCGCTAGCCGATCTGGATGGGGCCGGGATGATCCTGATGCTCGGTTCCAACGTGGCCGATACGATGCCTCCCTTTGTCCGGCATCTGGCTGGGGCCCGGGATAACGGCGGCCTGATCGTGGTTGATCCACGCCGTTCTGCAACTGCCAAACTTTGTGCCGATAATGCTGGCTGGCATCTGCAGCCAACCCCGGCCACCGATCTTCCGCTCCTGCTGGGCTTGGCTCACGTGCTGGTGACCGAGTCCCTGGCCGATACCTGCTATTTAGCCGCCCGCACCAACGGTTTCGACTCACTGAGAAGTTCACTAGCTGGCTGGTGGCCGGAACGAACTGCCCAGGTCACCGGCGTCCCTGCCGAACAGATTCGGCACACCGCCAGAGCTCTGGCCCAAGCCGCTAGCGAAGCGAAAACCGGCGGCAAGCCGGTCTACATACTCACCGGCCGCGGCATTGAACAGCATTCCAACGGCACCGATACGGTCACCGCCGCGATCAACCTCGCGCTTCTGCTCGGCTTGCCCGGAACCCTCGCCGGCGGCTACGGCACCATCACCGGCCAGGGCAATGGGCAGGGTGGACGGGAACACGGGCAAAAGTGCGACCAACTTCCCGGCTACCGCAAAATCACCGACCCCGAACACCGTGCGCATGTAGCCCGCGTCTGGGGCGTTGACCCCGAGACCATCCCCGGCCCCGGGCTTCCCGCCGTTGAACTCCTTGACGCGCTAGGTACCCCGACCGGTCCGCGCATGATGATGATCCACGGGGCTAACCCGGTGATCTCCGCACCCGATGCGTCACGCGTGATCCAGGCCCTGTCCAGGCTGGATTTCTTGGTGGTCTGCGACTTCTTCCTTTCAGAGACTGCAGCCCAAGCGGACCTGGTCTTGCCGGTGCTGCAATGGGCTGAAGAAGAAGGCAGCATGACCAACTTGGAAGGCCGGATCCTGCGCCGCCGAGCTGCCCTGGCGGCACCAGAAAATGCGCGCAATGAACTGTGGATCCTCTCTCAGCTCGCCCAACGTCTGAACGCTCCAGGGCGGTTCTCCCCCGATGCCCAAGAAGTCTTCGAGGAACTCAAATTGGCTTCAGCCGGCGGCTTGGCGGACTACTCGGGGGTGCGTTGGGATGACCTCGATGCCGGGGCAGCCATCTACTGGCCGTGCCCTGCAGGCACCGAGGTCAGGGCCGAGCGCGGCATCCGAAATGGCACCCCGCGGCTGTTCCTTGATGGCTTTGCCCATGAAGACCAGCATGCTGTGCTGGTGCCAGTTGTCTTCCAGCCGGCACCCCGGAAGAACAACTCGTCCGTGTCACTAGTTACCGGCCGCTTGCTTGAGCACTATCAGTCCGGCGCGCAGACTCGCCGCGTTCCCGAGCTAGCCCAGGCCGCACCGGAACCACGACTTGAAATTCATCCGACAACCGCCCTAGCCCACCAGATTGCCCAGGGGCAGAAGGTCGTGATCAGCAATGAACGCGGTGCCGTGACCGCCCGCGCACTGCTGACCGTCGATGCCCGGCTAGACACGGTTTTCCTGCCCTTCCACTACCCGACGTCAGGTACCGCAAATCTGCTGACCGAGGCGAAGGTTGACCCGCACAGCAGGATGCCTGAATTCAAGCACGCCCATGTTTCGCTGAGCGCTGTGAAAGAGGAACAATGAACGAGCAACGCCCGCAACGCATTATTATCATTGGCTTCGGTCCCGTCGCAGCTTCCCTCATTGAGGGCCTGCTGCCCGCTGCGGCGTCCGGTCAATGCGAAATCACGGTGATCAGCGCCGAAGACCAGCTGGCCTACAACCGTGTGCTGCTCGCTGAGCTGGCGGTGGGGGCCGCCGAGTTCGCGCACCTGAGCATGGCGGATCCGCAACGCCTGGCCGATGCCGGAATCGAAGTGCGCTTGGGTGTACGGGCTACCGGCATCGATCGTTCACGCCGCAGAATTCATCTGGACGACAACGACTTCGTGTCCTACGATCGGATTGTTTTCGCCACCGGCGCCCGGGCCGTGGTCCCGACGCTCAATGGCCTGAACTTCGAACCACATACCGACGCTTCCCTGCCTGCCGGCGTATTCGCCCTACGCACGGTCGAAGATGCCCATCAGCTGCGCAAATCGATCGGTCTGGGCCAACGCATTTTGATTCTCGGCGGAGGTGTTCTGGGCATCGAGGCAGCCCTGGCAATTGCACGTACCGGGGCGCAGCCGGTACTGGTGCATCATGGTCCAACACCCCTGGGGCGCGTCGTGGATGCAGACGGAGGGGCGTTACTGACACGTAATCTGCGTGAAGCCGGTGTCGAGGTCATCCCGGGAGCCAAGGCAACCGGCGTTCAAAAGGATGCACGGGGTTTCACCGGCTTAATGACATCCACCCACGGGCTGATCCAGGCAGATGCCCTGCTCATTTCCACGGGTGTGAGAGCCAGAACAGAGCTGGCATCGGGCTGTGGTTTGCCGGTGGGCCGTGGTATCAAAACCGATGAATTCCTATGCGCCGATACCGAGGGGCGAATTTTCGCCTTGGGTGACTGCGCCGAAGTTTCCGGACAGCCGCCGGTCGGATTGCTGGCCCCGGGGTGGGCTCAGGCCGCATTTTTGTCCCAACTATTGTTGCAGCTGACTAGTTCGGCCGCATCCGAGCCGCTTGCTGCTCCTGACTTCTCCGCGTCCGACGTACTGATGCTCAAGGGCCAAGGCATCGAGCTGACCGCCGCCGGTGATATCAGCGCCGGTTATTGGGACGATACGGACTTGCAGGCCACCGTCTACGCAGATCCTGCACGCGGACGCTACCTCAAGATCGTCACCCGCCAGGATGCGATTACCGGATTCCTGGCCATGGGATTGCCGCAAACCAGTGCCGAACTTGTGCTGGCCTATGAACGGGGCACCGCGTTGCCGGAGGACCGCTCCAGCCTGCTGCGCCTAGATGATCCGGCAACGGATCAAATCTCGGCGATCCCCAGCGATGAAGATCAGCTGTGCCGGTGTTCCGGTGCCACGTACGGACAGGTGTCCCATGCGGTGGACGCTGGATGCACAACCGTCGCGCAGGTGGGAGAAAGCTGCCGTGCGGGCACCGGATGCGGAGGGTGCAAATCAAAAATCGAAGAGCTGCTTTCCAAGGCTCCGTCCCTGGCGTAATGACTCTGCTGGTGGTCGGCGCCTAGCGAGCCGGCCGCCATTTCGCCTGTCCTGCCCAGCCACGCAAAAGCGTAGGGACGAAAGCTCTATGCCTTCGTCCCTACGAATAGATGATGATGCGAGTTGCATTATTCTTGCACGCCGCCACCGCCCAACGCGGCAGCCGGCGTTAGCTCGCTGCAAGCAGTTCCGTCTCGTCCTGGATCTCAATCCAGCCTTGCCAGGCCGAATGCTCAACGTCGAGGATACGGTCTGCATTTGAGCTCATTTGCTCTGCTCCATCCATAGTTGTCCCTCGATTTCCACGAGCCGCTGCACCGGCAACGGCAGCGAATCGGTGTTCAGACATTCCCCGTTATCCAAGCGGTACACTTCCTTGTGCAGCGGGCAAGCAACTGTGGACACGTTAGATCCATCGACCACGGTGTCGCCCAAAATGCCGCGGGCTATGACCTTCGCGCCACTGTTGGGGCAGTGATGCGAGGTCGCGTAGAAGGCGTCTTCTTCGGTGCGGAACAGGGCCAGTTGTCTGCCTTCAAGCAACAGCGCTTCTCCCCATCCGCGCTCCAAGTCTGCGCTGCTGCAAAGCGGAACCAAGTTCAAGGTTGCTTCCCGAGTTACTTCTGCAATTTGCGTACTCATGAATGTCAGTCCTTCGTGGTTGGTGTTCGCTGATAAATCGAGCTTAGAAGCCGCATGTTTCGCCCGATACCAATCGTGATTGCTAGTGGGTAAAGCATCGCTAACAACAAATATGAGCACCGTGAATTCATTTTTCTTCCGGCATTCCGCCGGTTTTTCCTAATCTTTTCGCATCACCGAATCGATTTCCCGGCCGAATGATTCGATTATGTTTCGGCAGCTTCACTAGGCCGCTGGTCCACGGTGGAGAGAATTGCTCCGGCCGAAACACGGGTGTAATTGCGGCGCAAAACGTACTTTCTACAGTGGACTCATCAGCCTGAAACTCACCGTTTCCCAGCGAAAGTCGAAATAGATCATGGGTACACCACGCACTGCACGCAATGTCCTGGTTATCGGCGGCGGCCCCGCAGCTCACCGTTTCACCGAAGCGCTGGCCAGCCGCGCACCGCAGGACTTGAGCATCACAGTTTTAACCGAAGAAACCCACCTTCCCTACGACCGCGTGGCACTCTCCCAGGCGCTGACCAACCCCGGGGTCGATCTCACCCTCGGCGACCCGAAGCTCTGGGAAGCAGCACATGTCACCTTGGAAACCAATGCCAAGGCCATCGCTATCGACAGCGTGAAGCGCACGGTGTCGACCGCGGATGGACGCACCTTCGACTATGACGACTTGGTGCTTGCCACCGGATCCAATGCAGCCACGTTGCCAATCACCGGCAACGAGCACACCTTCGTGTACCGCACGCTGGAAGATGTCTGGTCCATCGCCGAAAAGGTCAAGGAACTGAAGACCACGTTGGGCCGCACCCCGGTGGTCGCTACCATCGGTGGCGGCCTGCTCGGGTTGGAAGCCGCCGCAGGCGCCCAAGCGCTGGGGGCAGAAGCGGTAGTCATTGACGGCGGCAAATGGTTGATGGGCACCCAGTTGGATGAAGGTGCTGGCCAGGCCATGGGCCGGTTGATCGAGCAGACCGGATTCACGGTGCACAACGGAGTCTTCCCGAAGGAAATCATCACCCTCCAGGAGCTTGGCGGCACGGCTGTCACCGGCGTGCTGATGGCCGATGAACGCCTGATCGATGCCGACATGGTGGTTGTTTCCATCGGCGTGCGTCCGCGCGATGAGCTGATCCGCAACTACAACGCGGCACTAGATGAGGCCGGCAGTCAGGCGCCGCGCTTCGGCATGGGTCCACGCGGCGGCGTGGTTATCGACTCGCATTGCGCCACCGACATCGAGCACATCTGGGCTATCGGTGAGGTCGCGAACTACGACGGGTTCTGCATCGGCCTGGTCGCTCCGGCCAATGCCATGGCGGAAATCGTCGCCGAGCAGCTGTCCGGCGGAGACGCGCAATTCGCCGGTTTCGACACCGCGACCAAGCTCAAGCTTTCCGGCGTGGATGTAGCCAGCTTCGGCGATGGCTTTGCCCGCGCCGAGGGCGCGCTGGAAGTGGTCTACGCGGATGCCCCGCGCGGTCTGTACCAGAAGCTGGTGGTTTCGGCCGATGCCAAGACGTTGCTGGGAGGCATTTTTGTTGGCGATGCCAGCCCTTACCAGTCGCTGCGTCCGTTGCTCGGCCGGGAACTTCCTGGCGAGCCAGGTGCCTACCTGAGTGCCCCGGGCGGCGAGGCTCCGGAGGGCGAGCTGCCCGATGATGCGGTGCTGTGTTCCTGCAATTCGGTCACCGCCGGCACCATCCGCGATGCCGTCTCCGGTTGCGGTTGCTTCGAGGGCGCGGCTCCCGTGACCACCGTCTCCGGGCTGAAGGGCTGCACGCGGGCCGGAACCCAGTGCGGCTCATGCGTGCCCATGCTCAAAAAGCTCATGGAAGCGCAGATGCTCAAGGACGGCGCGGAAGTTTCCTCCGCGTTGTGCGAGCATATCGCCTTCTCACGCCCGGAGCTCTATGAAGCGATTCGCGTTGGCCGGTTGCAGACCTTCAGCGAGGTGATGGATCGTTTCGGCACCGGCACCGGATGCGATATCTGCAAGCCGGTCATCGCCAATATCCTCTCCTCGCAGACCAGCGTGCACCCGATGGATGCCGGCCTTGCCGGCGCGCAGGACACCAACGACCGGGTGATGGCCAATATGCAGAAGGACGGCACCTATTCGGTGGTGCCGCGCATCCCCGGTGGCGAAATCACCCCGCAGAAACTTGGCGTGATCGCCGCGGTGGCGCAGAAGTACGGCCTGTACACCAAGCTCACCGGCGGCCTGCGCATCGACATGTTCGGTGCCCGCCTGGAGCAGCTGCCCGAGATCTGGCGCGAGCTGGTGGACGCCGGGTTCGAATCCGGCCAGGCGTACGGCAAGTCGCTGCGCAATGTGAAGACCTGCGTGGGTTCGTCCTGGTGCCGCTACGGCATGCTCGATTCCACCGCGTTGGGCATCGAGATGGAGTTGCGCTACCGCGGCCTGCGCGCACCGCACAAGCTGAAGATGGGTGTTTCGGGATGTGCCCGCGAGTGCGCCGAGGCTCGCGCCAAGGATATTGGCGTGATCGCCACAACCGATGGCTGGAACCTGTATGTGGGTGGCAATGGCGGCGCCAACCCGGCTCACGCCCAGCTGCTCGCCAGCGGCCTGGACGAGCAGACACTGTTCAAATACATCGACCGCTACCTGATGTACTACATCCGCACCGCGGACAAGTTGCAGCGCACCGCGCATTGGCTCCAGGATCTGCAAGGCGGCCTGGAACGGGCCAAGCAGGTGGTCATCGACGATTCCCTGGGCCTGGCCGAAGAGCTGGAGGCAGCCATGGAAACGCACGTGGCCAACTACGAGGATGAATGGGCCGCAACCTTGGCCGATCCGGACAAGCTGCGCCGTTTCCGCTCCTTCGTCAATGCGCCGGAGGTGGCGGACACCGAGCTGGAGTATGTGGCCGAGCGTGGCCAGCATCGCCCGGTTGGCCCGGTGCCGTTGGGGACAACCATTCGTGTCGGCGCGCCGCACTAGGAAATGAAAAAGCCCGTGCGGCCGGCCCTCAGGGACCGGCCGCACGGGCCGTTTAAACGTCGATTACCAGCGTGGGTGGATGGCCGCGCGAAGCTTCGTGTCATAGAGCTCGCGTACCGAGGCGTTAAAGCCGCCGGAAATTTGCAGCGATCCGGCGGCGGCATTGGCTCGCGCCTGATCGGCGGTGCGCGCCCCGGGAATGATCGAGCTAATCCCCTCCTGGGCGGCCAACCAGGCCAAGGCCACCTGGGCGCTGGTTGCCTCGGGCGCCTCAGCGGCGGCCAGCTGGGCGAAGTTTTTGGCCGCGTCTAACCCGGTGGCGTAGTCCACGCCGGAGAAGGTCTCGCCCACGTCGAAAGCCGAACCGTCGCGGTTAAAGTTGCGGTGATCGTTATCCGCGAACGTGGTGTTTAGCGTATAACGGTTGGTCAGCAGGCCACTGGCCAGCGGTACGCGGGCGATAATTCCCACTCCGGCCGCGCGGGCTGCGGGCAAAACTTCTTCCAGCGGCTTGTGCCTAAACGCGTTGATGATGATCTGCACGGTGGCGATATTCGGGCGGGCGATCGCGGCCAACGCCTCGTCCACGGTTTCCACCGAGACACCGTAGTTAGCCATCCGGCCCTCGTCGACCATCGTATCTAGCGCGTCATAAACCGCATCGGTGGAGTACACCGGGGTCGGTGGGCAGTGCAGCTGCACCAAATCTAGGGTGTCCACGCCCAGGTTGGTGCGCGAACGATCGTTCCAGGCGCGGAAGGCGTCCAGGTTGTAGGCCTCGGGAAGCTGCTCCACGCGGCGGCCCATTTTGGTGGCCACGGTGAGATGCGCCTGCGGATTGGCCTTCAACCAGCGGCCGATCAGCGCCTCGCTGCGTCCGTCGCCGTAAACATCGGCGGTGTCAAAAAAGCTGACGCCCGCGCCGTAGGCGGCGTCGAGCACCGAGAAAGCGTCGGCTTCATCCACCTCTCCCCAGTCGGCGCCCAGCTGCCAGGTGCCGAGGCCTATGACGGAAACGGTTTTATTGGTTCGTCCAAGTAGTCGTTGTTGCATAATTTCGAGCATACCGCCTAGCGCCGCGCTGACTTGTAGGTACCCCGGCGATTATGCGCCGAATGGTGCTGGAAATCAGCTGGTTGGCTCGGCTCCACCGCCCTAGTTATTAGCCGCGATGACGTAGAACTCGGCGCCGGTGGGATCGGCGATGACGGCCACCCGGCCAAAGTCTGAATCCATCGGCGCACTGATTTCGGTGCCTCCGGAGGCAACCGCCGTGACTACCGCCTGGTCCACGTCGGCTACGTTGAAGTAGACCTTCCAGCCAGCCAAACTTGGATCGTCAAAGTGCGAGATGTCCATAATTCCGGCCCGCGCCTGCTCACCGGAGCCGAGCGTTTGGTAGCGGAACTGATCGTTATCGCTGAGCACCTCTAGCTCCCAGCCAAGTGCCTGGCTATAAAACTTCGTCGAGCTTTCAAACTTTCTGGTGTGCAGTTCATGCCAGGCGGGAGTGCCCGGCTCGCCCTGGCTCTGATAGCCGGTGTGCCCGGCGAACTGCCAGAGCCCCACCCCCAGTCCCGAGGGATCTCCGATCATCGCCATCCGCCCCTGCTCGGGGACTTCGACCGGCGGCAGGTAGACCTGACCACCATGAAATTCGGCCTTGTCGGCGAGCGCTCCGATGTCATCGGCGCGCAGGTAGGTGCTCCAAACGTCCGGGTAGTCGTTGTCTGGATCGTTGCTCATGAGGCCCGCGACGGCCAGCCCATCCTTGGTCGCGGTCAGGTATCCACCGTCATTCTCCTCGTCGCCCACCTCGTAGTTCCAGCCGAAGAGCTGGGAGTAGAAGGATTTGGCGGCATCAAGATCTCTGGTGAGTAAATCGATCCAGCACGGTGCGCCGGGCGGAAAATCGGGTATGGACATTTTGTCCCCTTGGTTTGCGAGTTGATTAGTGATGACAGGCTGAGTCTAAGTCTGTCCCGCGGGGTATTCAATGGGCTCTGAGCAGAATAATGATACTCAGTACCTTGATTTGGAACAAAGTGTCAGTACGCTGTTAAGGTGACCTACCTCACGCACTTGCTTGTTTTGCTTTAGGAGCCCCCAGTGATTCGTTCGAACTCAAACCTGACCATGTCCGTGGCCGCGCTATTGGCCGAGAGCGCGGTGCGCCATCGTGAGCTCAAAGCAATCACCGTCAATGGGCAGAGCACCAGCTACGGGCAGCTTTGGGATGAAACGCGCGCCTACGCCGGTGCCTTGCGCGAGGCGGGCATCGAAGCCGAGGATCGGGTGGCGGTACTCATTCCCAACGTCACCGATTTTGCGCGCGTTTACTATGCGATCCTTTCGCTGGGTGCGATTGTGGTCCCGGTGCATGCGTTGCTGAAGAAGCAAGAAATCGCCTATGTGCTTGATGATGCCTCGGCAAAAATGCTCATCTGCGCGGCGCCGCTGCTCGGTGAAGGCGCCGCCGGGGCGGAGCTTGCCGGGGTCCAGCTGCTCAGCGTCTTGGCACCGGAGGAGTTGAAGACCGACCGGCTCGAAGATCGGGCGGCCAAAGCCAGCCCGATCACCACCTACGTTCCGCAGCACCCAGAAAATATCGCCACCATCCTTTACACCTCCGGCACCACCGGAACACCCAAGGGTGCGTTAGGCACACACCTGGCGCTGGTAGAACAAACCAGCACGATGCTGCTGGACACCATCGATATGCGAGTGGGTGACAAGATTTTTGGTGGGCTGCCGCTGTTCCACACCTTCGGGCAAACCGCGGTGCTCAACACCGGGATACGTGCGGGTGCCGAGATCGTGCTGTTGCCAAAATTCACCGCGAAGGGCGCCCTAGATCTGGTGCTCGACGAAAATATCGACATCTTTTTCGGTGTGCCGACGATGTATGTGGCGCTGCTCGAGGCCGGAAAGACGCGGACCGATAATCCCACCAAGCTTCGTTATGCGGTCTCCGGTGGGGCCGCGCTGCCGGTGGCGATACTCACCGCTTTCCAGGACCGCTTTGGTGCGCCAATCCATGAGGGCTACGGGCTGACCGAAACCTCGCCGGTGGCAGCCTTTAATCAGCTCGGACGCGAACCTCGGCCCGGAACCATCGGCACCGCTGTCTGGGGCGTGGACGTGGAGATCGCAGATCCGGGATACCCGCAGGAAATCCGGTTGTTACCCACCGGGGAGCTGGGCGAACTGGTGGTCCGCGGACATAACCTTTTCTCCGGGTATTTGAACCGTCCGGAAGCTACCGCCGAGGCAGTGGTAGACGGCTGGTTCCGCACCGGGGACCTGGGCACCAAAGACGAAGACGGTTACCTGCGCATTATGGACCGCACCAAGGATATGATCCTGCGCAACGGCTACAACGTGTACCCACGCGAGGTCGAAGAGGTGCTGGTCGGGCATCCGGAAATTTCTAACGCCGCCGTGTACGGGATCCCGCACGAGGTGCACGGCCAGGAGATCGCCGCGTCGATCACCTTGGAACCCGGCTCAACGTTGACGGCGGAAAGTATTCGCGCCTGGATCAGCGAGCAGATCGCCGCATACAAGTATCCGCGGCATATTGAGATCGTCAGCGAATTCCCGCTGGGTCCCAGCGGGAAGATCCTCAAGCGTGAGCTGGTGGCTAAGCACGGCGCCTAGTTGGTGCCTTTTAGTTCTCCGGTGAGACCCAGGTAAATTCTGGACGACGTTTCGCAGCGAAGGCGGCACGGCCCTCGGCCAGGTCTTCGCTGCGAGCGTTGTGTTCCCAAAGCTGCGCCCAATAGGAGTCGGACAACGAGTCCGGGGTGCTCGCGGTACTCATGGTGATGGCCTGTTTGGTGTGCACTATGGAGAACGCGGAATTTGCGTCCATTTGGAAGATTAGCGTCGCCAGTTGGCTTTCGAGTTTCTCCTTGGGGACCACCTGCGTAAACAGGCCCCAGGCTGCGGCTTGCTCCATGGAGATTTCCGCGCCGCTAAAGAGTAGGTATTTGGCGCGGCTTGGCCCCACGGTTTGCACCAAACGCTCCACACCCGGACGCGGGAAAACCAACCCAACCTTGGCCGGGGTGATCGCCAGCCGGGTAGTGTCCGCCGCTAACTGGATATCGCAGGCCGAAGCCAGCTGCCAGGCCCCGCCAAAACAGTTTCCCCGCACCACCGCGATGGTCGGCTTCGGACAGCTAGTGATCGCCCGATCCACCAGATCAAAATGGTTGACCAGTTCCCCGTCCACCGGCTCGTCAAAGAGCACCAGATCCATTTGGTCAATGGCGATGCCCGCGCTGAAGTTTGCCCCGGCCCCGGTGATGAGGATCGCGCGCACCTGCGGGTCAACGGATAATCCGGAAAACGCGCCGACCAGTTCAAGACACATGTCCTTGGTCAGTGCGTTGTACTGGGTGGGGTTATTCAGGGTAAGCGTGGCTACGTGGTTAGTGATCTGCACACCGATGGTGCCGTGTTGCTGCTGACTCATCAAACACCTCAAGATTTTGCTCGTGCCCAAAAGTTATTCTTGACTTCACCGTGCCACACTAAGGGGGTGGATGCACAGATTATTTACACCGTTATTGCCGGATTGCTGCTGATCGTTTCCGCCTTAGGCACGATTATCCCGGTCCTTCCCGGATCGCTGCTGACCATTGTGACCCTGTTGGGTTGGGGGTGGCTGCTTGGTTCGGGGGCTTCCTGGTGGGCGGCGGGGCTCGGCATGCTGATCGCCGCCTTGGGCTGGTCCGCCTCCGCGGTGCTGACCGGGCGCAAGCTCAAACAACATCAGATCCCTAAGGGCTCGATCTTCTGGGGGCTGATCGGTGCAATTGCTGGGGCGTTTATCATCCCAGTAGTGGGGTTGTTTATTGGTTTTGCGCTGGGACTGTTTATCGGTGAAGCGGCCCGGCACCGTAAATTTGCTGGGGCCCTCGCCTCGTCGTGGGCGACACTCAAAGCCATGGGGTTGGGCATCATCGTCGAATTTGGCTGCGTGTTGCTGGCCACCTCGGTGTGGGTCATCGGGCTGATCACCCACTTCGCGACGCGTTAGATCCAGCCCTGGTCAGCGGCGATACGGGCCGCCTCAATGCGGTTGGTTGTATTGGTTTTGCCGATCGCGTTAGACAGGTGATTGCGCACGGTTCCGGCGCTCAGGTGGACCGTGGAGGCGATCTTTGACACCGGGGCACCGGTTGCGGCTAAGCCCAAAATTTCTCTTTCCCGCTCGGTCAGCGGGTTGTTCTGTGTTTCGACGCTGAGCATGGCGCGCTGCGGGTCGACCACCTTGTCCCCGGAGTAGACCCGGCGGATTGCCGCCATCAGCTCGGCAGGCGGCGAATCTTTGACGAGGAATCCGTGGGCTCCCGCTTCAAAGGCTTGGCGGAAATAGCCTGGCCGGTCGAAGGTGGTCAGGATCAGCACTTTAACCTCAGGGTGGCTGGTTTTCAGTTCGGCGGCGGTACGCAATCCGTCCTGGCGCGGCATCTGCACATCGAGTAGCGCAATATCTGCCGGCTGGGTGTCCAAGGCCGGGGCCACTTCATCTCCGTCGGCGCATTCGGCAACCACGTTGATGTCTGCTTCCAGATTTAACAGGGCAGCCAAAGCCCCGCGGACCAGGTGCTGGTCATCGGCGATGAGTACTCGAATCACCGGGCCTCCTTGGCATCAAAGACTACTTGCACGCTGGTTCCGCCCAGCCGTGATGCCCCCACTGTACAGCTGGCATCGAACTGTCGGGCGCGTTCTTGCATTCCCCTGATGCCATGTCCGGGGCTATTTCCTTGGCACCCATCCCCGTCATCGTCGATACTGACTTGGCCCGGTTCGATATGCAGCACCACCGTGCTTGCGTGCGCGTGACGCAGCACGTTGGTCACCGCTTCACGCAGGATCCACGCCACGTGCGAGCGATGCTGCAACGGGATCTGCTCGGCGGTTCCGGCTACCGTAAATTCGAGGTTGTTGTCATTGCACGCATGTTGTAGCTCGGCCAATTCAATGTCCAGATCTTGACGGTTAAGTCCTTGGACGGTGGTGCGCACCGAGTCCAAGGCATCGACCGCCAACTCGCTCAGTTGCACCAACTCGCCACGAGCCTGCAGGTACTGCTTTTCATCCATGAGCCGCAAAGCCAATTGCGCTTTCAAATTCAGCGCCGTCAACGAGTGCCCGATGCCGTCGTGAACATCCCTGGCCACGCGTTCTTGCTCGGCCACCACAAGAAAATCGGCCCGGATCCGCTCGGCGTCAGTCGAGCGGGTGATGGCGGCGACGGTAATTACGTACACCACCATCAAGACAATGTTCAGGCCAATCAGGAAAATTGCGTCCGTGAATTTCCCGAAGTACACCGGCAGCGCAAAGCAGGCCACCAGCACCGTGGCATAGGTGGTGATGGTCCATTTTTTGGTCAGCAGGAACGCGGCATAAGAGGTGATGAACGGGAACAAACCCATGACGGTTAATCCGGTCACCGGGACGCCAATGACGATGATGGCGCAGAGCATCAGGAAATACACGTGCGCTCGGCGTTGATCGGTTCCGCCTTGGCCGACGATCCACGAATATTTCGCATAAGCCCCAAGGTAAATGGCTGCGAACAACACCACCAGGCTTAGCCCAATGATTCTGGTGGGCAGCGGATAGTCTTCGACGAGCAGGTCAAGGATGGGGAAGACCAAGAAGATGATCCATACTCCGGCCACCATCCAACCCCAGCGGTCCCAGAACTTCTGCTCATCGCCGAAGTCGCAAGCCTCTTCTGGGGCTTGGTTGGTACCTTGTGCGTTTAGCTTCACTGGCGCGCCTTGGCTTTCCTGGTTGCTACTACCGCGAAGAGCGCGAAAATGATTGCCCATGCCACAAGGTTAGCCGTTGGCATCCACAATGGATCCGGCGCCATCTCTACTCCTGACGGCATATCCTTGAGCAGCGGGTAGCGTGCCAACGCGACATAGCCGAACATTGGGGTGAAACGGGCGGCGTCTAACATGCCACCTTCCAAGGGCATGAACACATTTCCGAAGAAGGCGAAGAACACCATCAGCCCGGAGGCCAGACCGAGGGCGGATTCCGATTTGAAGACCATCCCCACCCCGATCCCGTAACAGGCGAAGATCATCGCGCCGAGCAGGACGATCAGGTAGCTGGCACCCCAGATCCACGGTTCGTTCACTTGCGCTCCGGTGGCGGCGCCCAAGGCGAAGACTATGGCCGCGGAAATTCCGGCGACGGTTGCCGCGACGATCATCTTGCTGCCAACGAATACCGCCGGTGGCATTTTGGTCAGCGCGATTTGTCGGCCCCAGCCCTGCATCGTCTCGGTCGCGACGGTGCCGGCGATCGCCACGGTGCTGACTGCTGCGCCGTAGGCGGCCATGGAAATCATCAGGTAGAACTTCACGTTGCCGGCGCCCAGGTCGAAGGCGGTGTAGCTGGGAATGTTGCCGAACAGAATGTACATGGCTGCCGGGAGCAACAACGCGAAGATGAGGTTGTACCCGTCGCGGAAGTGCCGGGCGAACTCTACCCGGATATATGTGGTCATCATGAGGCGTCCTTGGTCAGCTGGATGAAGGCGTCTTCCAGGCTCGGGGAGGAAATTTCTAGATCGTAGGCTTGGTATTCGCCCAGCAGCGCAGCGGCAAAGCGGTCCGAGTTTTGGCATTGGAAGGCGAAACGTGAGCCGTTGCGTTCGGTAATCTGCACCGACTGATCAAATGTTGCCGCCTGCTCCCCCTGATCTTCTGAGGTGAACGACGCACTGAGCGTGCGGCCAGATATGAGCTGACGTAATTCGGCGGTGGCACCGTCGGCGACGATTTTTCCTTGGCTCATCAAGATGGTTCGTTCGGCGAAGTTTTGCGCCTCTTCTAAGTAGTGCGTGGCAAAAATGACGGTGCGCCCTTGGGTGGCTTCGGATCGCATCGTGGACCAGAATTCGCGGCGTGCCATCACGTCCATGCCGGCCGTCGGCTCGTCGAGGATCAGCACGTCCGGATCCGGAAGTAAGGCCAGCGCGAATTTGATGCGTTGCTGTTCACCACCGGAGCACTTGCCCACACGCCGTTTAGCGATGCGGGTCAGGCCCGTTCGTTCCATGACCTCGTTGATGCGATCGGACTTGCCGTGCATCGAGGCAATGACCGTCACGGTTTCCTTCACCGTCATATCTCTCAGTAGCCCTCCGGTTTGGAGGACGGCCGAGACGCGTCCGGAGGAAACCGCCTGGGGCGGGTCAAGACCGAGGATTTTCGCGGCACCTGCGGTCGGTTTGGTCAGCCCAAGGATCATGTCAATGGTGGTCGTTTTCCCGGCACCATTGGGCCCCAAAAAAGCCACTATTTGCCCGGTGGGGATTTGCAGGTCGATTCCTTTGACCGCCTGGACCTTGGTGCGCGAGGTGGAGAAGGTCTTGGTCAACCCGGTCAGCGAAACTGCTTCGGTTTTAATCAGCGTTTGCATACTTATAGTCTTCGCGCGATGCCTCACGCTGAGAAGAGCAGAAAGTCATGTCATGACCATGACCGTTGTCATGCCGGTGCTGCCCTGCAGGTGCGTAGCGGTGAGAATTCGAGAACCAGATGACTTGAAACCGCGCATAGGCTGTGACCTTGGCAACTTGTGATGCATCGTCAGCGATTTGCCTCCGATCCGCTCCGTGCACACATTGCTAAGATCTGTGCCGGTCAATGGCCTAAATACCGTTATTCTGCATGGAATTAGTGTCTGCGGGCGCAGGAGCAATATGGCCAGCTCTCTGGGAAACTCACAGCGATTTACCGTAGTCTTTGAGCGTGCTAGATCAAACTTCTTTCCTCTCGCTCATGACGCAGTTCGGGACGCCAACCCTCGGAGCAGCGTTCCTGCCCGACTGGCTGAATCCTGTTGTCTTCCTTAACGACCCGGCCTTAGGCCCATGGGTCGTCCTGTTAGTCTGCGGCATCGTTTTCGCGGAGACCGGACTACTTGTCGGGTTCTTCCTGCCAGGCGATTCCATGCTCTTTACCGTGGGCATGCTCATCGCGGCCGGAACGATTCATGTCCCACTGTGGCTTTTTGCCCTGTCAATCTTTGTCTGTGCCTTTGCCGGTGATCAGACTGGCTACATGATTGGTAAGAAGACGGGTCCGGCGATCTTCAAGAAGCCAGATTCCCGGTTCTTCTCGCAGGCGAACGTGGAGCGAGCACACGGATTCTTTGAGAAGTTCGGTGGCCGCGCGGTCATCCTTGCACGCTTCGTCCCCGTGGTGCGCACCTTCGTGCCGGTGATCGCTGGTGTAGCCAAGATGAACCACAAGACGTTCGTCGCCTATAACCTTATTGGTGCCTTGTTGTGGGGCGTCGGTGTGACCTTGTTAGGCTTCTGGCTGGGTCAGTTCACCTGGATCAAAGACAATATCGACATCATCTTCATCCTGATCGTCTTCATCTCGATCATTCCGATCCTGATCGAACTGCTCAAAGCCCAGATGGCGAGCAAGAAAAAGAAGAACAACCAGTCCCACGTGATCGAGGACTAAGAGTTTTAAGCACCCCGGCTGCGGAATTGCCCGCCGGCCCATTGCACGCCGCGGCGTATCATCCACTGTTCGCAGGGTTGAATACAGCCGCGGCGTACTCCTTTGCAGATCAAGTCATCGCCGCGATCTATCGCTCGGATCGCTTCGGTGCCTGCCGGACGCAAGGCGTTCATGAGAACCTCGCAGTCGCAGTAACCGCCCAGCAACCGAATTTTACGTTCTAAGGCGGTGGCCCGCGGCGCGCTGTGATCGCGGTACTCCTTCAGTACGCGCAAGGATCCGTCGCACGGCGATTGCCCGGCAACGCGGTACATATAGCAGGCGAGACATTCGTGGTCGACGGGAAGCGGGAAGTCGCTCATCGCAGGGCTCCTAGCTGGCAGATGATCAGTGATTCATCTCAGCTTCACCCCCTAGGCGGCTAAGCAACCAGCTACCTCGTCGAACTGTGCATAACTGTCTGGCGCTACATATTCCTTTTCAGGAATTCTTCGACTCGGTCCAGTGCTTCGGCCACCCGGTGATAGCCGGCTGCGAAGGATAACCGGATAAATAGGTTCCCCTCGAACGGGTCAAAGTCACCGCCTGGGGTGAGCGCCACCTGCGCTTCTTCCAGCACCGCGGCACAAAAAACCGAAGCCGAGCCGAACTGAGCAAGCACCTGGGGCGAGAGTTTCCCGTAGAGATAAAACGCACCGTCAGCCGGGGCGGCCGCAATAATTCCGAGCTTGTCGAGACTACCCAATACCAGTTCGCGGGTGCGCGCAAACTCGCGCACGCGGCCTTCTGCTTCTTGAAGACTGTCGGGTTCGAATGCTGCGAGAACCGCGCGTTGTGCTGGCGCTGGGGCACAAAGCGCCAGGTTCGAGGCCAACCCATCGACCACCGCCAGCATGTCATCCGGGACGATCATCCAGCCCAGACGCCAGCCGGTCATCCCCCAGTATTTGGAGAACGAGGACACCACAATGCTGGAGCGCGAGTACTCCCAGGAGGTGTGGCCCTTACGCTCCGGGACAAACTCGATGCCGTGGTAAATTTCGTCACTAATTAGCCGCACCCCGTTGGCCTGACACCAGCTAGCCAAGGTTTCGAGTTCTTCGGCGCTGAGCATGGTGCCGGTGGGATTGTTCGGGGAGGCGATGACCAGCCCGTCGAGACGACCGTGCTGCTTTATCGCCGCTTCCAGCAGCTCGACGGTCGGCTGAAAACGCTGCGCGGGGCCGGTAGGCAAATCCACGACGTTCAGTCCTAGCGCTTGCAAGATGTTGGCGTAAGCCGGGTATCCGGGGCGAGCCAGTGCGACGATGTCCCCCTGGTCGAACGCCGCGAGAAATGCCAGTTGGAATGCGCCGGAGGATCCCGCGGTCATCACGAAGTTCTCCGCCGGGATCTGAACACCGTAGGTCAGCCGATAATGATCGGACAGGGCCTGACGCGTGGGCTCTAAACCGCTAGTGGAGGTGTAGCCAAAGTCTGCCTGCTCGGCATGGAGTTTTGAGGCGAGCTCGTTGACGGCAGCCGGAGCTCCCCCGCCAGGTTCCCCGACGCACAAGGAGATCACGTCGTGGCCGGCGGCACGCATGGTGGCTACCGTATCGACGATTTGCATGACTTCAAAGGGCGGTACCTGGCCACGGTTTGAGACTTTCATTTAGCCGTTCCTTGACCTAGTTCTTTTTCCTTCACCGGGTGGCGCGAAAGGATGGAGATGCGATTAAACGCGTTCATTGCCACCGCGATCCATTGGATCGCTGCAACCTGCTCATCGTTGAGCAGTAGCCGCGCCGAGGCAACCGCGGCGATGCGTTCCTCGGGGCTGGGTAGGTCGGTGGTGGCCTCGGCGATCGCTAGGACCGCGCATTCAAATTCGTCGAAGTGCCCGCCGCATTCATCCCACGTGCTGAGCAAGACGATGCGTTGCATTGTTTCGCCGGTAGCCAGTGCCTTACGGGTGTGCAGGTCTAAGCAGTAGGCGCAGCCGTTGATCTGTGAGACGCGCAGGTTGATCAGTTCGGCGGTGCGATCGCTGATGCCTGCAGCGCGGTAGGATTTGGCAACTTGAGCGGAGAACTTCCCAATGGAGTTCCACAGCTCGGGGTTGGTCTTGTCGAGAAAAAGCGGGTCTGAAACGGCCATATCTGAACCATACCCGTCAGGCACGTTTAGCCGCCACACATGGCAAGAGCCCTGCCTCACGCTTTCACGTGTGGCAGGGCTCTTGGGTAACTGAAGATTAGTCTTCGTCGGCTGCGAGCTGTCCGCAGGCGCCGTCGATTTCCTTACCACGAGTATCGCGCAGCGTGGTTGGCACGCCGAGGCTGTCCAACCGGCGCACGAACTTGCTGGTGATGTCCTTCTCGCTTCGTGTCCAGACCGAGCCCGGTACCGGGTTCAGCGGGATCGGGTTCACATGGACCCAGCCGCGGCCACGGGCGTTGAGCTTCTTCGCGAGCATTTCTGCACGCCACTCGTGGTCATTCATGTCCTTGATCAGCGCGTATTCGATGGAGACGCGGCGTCCGGTCTTCACGTAGTAGTCAAACGCGGCGTCTAGCGCCTCGTCGACCTTCCACTTTGAGTTGACCGGGATCAGTTCATCGCGCAGCTCGTCATCCGGTGCATGCAGCGACAGAGCGAAGGTCACCGGGACGTTTTCTTCGGCCAGTTTGCGGATGGCAGGAACCAGACCCACGGTGGAGATGGTGATGCCACGCGCGCTCATGCCCAAGCCCTCAGGGGCGTCGGCGACCATACGGTGCACGGCGTTCATCACGCGCTTGTAGTTGGCCAGTGGCTCACCCATGCCCATGAAAACGATGTTGCCCACGCGCTCATCTGGGTGCTTCTGTCCGCCCAGACCGCCCTCGGCGATCACGCGGTTGGCCTGGACGATCTGATCCAGAATTTCGGCGGTGGACATGTTGCGGGTCAGCCCGGCCTGGCCGGTGGCGCAGAATGGGCAGTTCATACCGCAACCGCATTGCGAAGAGATGCACAGGGTGATGCGGCCCGGGTAGCGCATCAGCACGGACTCAATGAGCGAACCGTCGAAGAGGCGCCAGAGGAACTTGATGGTCTTGCCATCGTCGGTTTCCAGGCGCTTCACCTCGGTGAGCAGCTTCGGGAACATCGCCTCGGCGAGTTCCGCGCGGCGCTCCTTGGGAAGATCGCTCATCTTCTCCGGGTCGGTGGTGTAGTGGGTGAAGTAGTGCGTCGACAGCTGCTTGGCGCGGAAGGCGGGCAGGCCCAGTTCCTTCAGCTTGGCCTGGCGCTCGGCCAGGGAGAGGTCGGCCAAGTGCGTTGGCGGCTGGGAGACGCGGCGCTTGGTGGCGAACTGCAGCTCGGGGCGGCCATCGGCGCCCATCTCCTGCTTCCAGCCTTCGGCCGTCGGAACGACCTGAGCGCGGCCTTCGGCCTGGGCTCGGGACTTGGAAATGCGGAGTTGCTGGGCACGCTGCGCGGCGGCCTGCTCGGTGCGCAGGACCTTACGCTCAACGGCGGAAAGTGTGGTGGAGTCGCTGGAAGTCATTGCTACCTATTGTTTCACGTATCTACTGGATGTTGGCGGTGAGTTTGGGCACGCATCAACGAGTCGGTCATGGTGAAAATTCTGGCTACTGAATCGTGCAGTTCCCGGTTCGCTAAAATCCGTGAGAGCACCGCGTCGCGCGGGCCACTGAACCATTGCGGAAGCGGCCGGCCGAGCATCATGTTCAGGTGCGCACGGCGGGCAGCAAGCCGTGCGGCGGATAACCGGGTCCGCTCAAAGGCCGCTAATTTTTGCCTGGCGGCCCCGGCACTCAGCACCTCGGCGAGCGCCCCTGCGTCGAGGAGCCCGAGTGCGAGGCCTTGGCCGCCAATCGGGCTGATCTGGTGGGCGGCGTCGCCGATGAGGATAGTTTGGCCGTGGACCATATTCGGCACCGCACATTGTGCTGTCGTGAAGTCGCTGTGCATGGTGCGTGAGTGTTGCGCTAGCCGGTGGCCGGTGCGTTGGTGGACGAGTTCTTCCAACGACATGCTTTGGTTTTTAGGACGGTGCGCCACCCAGCGGCGTTGCTCGCCGGGCAGCGGAAAGGATTCGATAATTCCGTGTGGATGCAGGTAGAGTACCGCGGCGTCGCCCAAACCGCTGGCATCGGGATAATCTCCCATACGGTAGGCATCGGGCAGTGTTTTGCCGCGCCACGGCACCGCTAAGGCACGGCGTACTGCCGAATCCACCCCGTCGGCGCCAATCAGCCACCGGGCACCATGGACCTGGAGTTTTGCATTGCTGTGCTGCACGGTGAAGTGCACGCTATCGCTGCCCTGCCCCAGCACGCGTTGGAAGCGGCAACCTTGCTGAAGAGCCTGTGGTGCCAGCTCTTCCAGCGCCTCTCGCAAGAGCAACTGGGTTTGGCGTTGTGGCAATGTCAGCACATATGGGTAGTTACCGGGGATGCGCGCAAAATCGAGAGCCGCGCTGTGACCTGACGCGAAGACTCCCATTCCCTTGCGGATCTGCAGGCCTTGGCGCGTGAGCTGTTCAGCAATTCCGGCTTCCTGCAATATTTCCAGGGCCGGTGGATGCAACCCGATTGCTCGCGAATGCTCGCCCATCTCCTGA
Source organism: Glutamicibacter ardleyensis (assembly GCF_014644555.1). GTDB lineage: Bacteria > Actinomycetota > Actinomycetes > Actinomycetales > Micrococcaceae > Glutamicibacter > Glutamicibacter bergerei. Next base: position 460,703 of record NZ_BMKX01000001.1, read on the forward strand.
CGTTTTTCGAAGACTTGCACGCGATGGCCGCGTTTAGTTAGCAAGATGGCGAGGGTTAATCCCACCGGTCCGGCGCCGATGATGGCGATGTCACAATGCATGGGCCGGTTCCCAGAGCAGCAGGTTCCGAAAGGGGCGGCGTTCTTCTACCCGCCACCGGGCGGGCACACGCCGAGCCAGCTCGACGGGGGTGGAACTGCGCCTGATGGAAAGCAATCCGTCGCGCCGGATGAAGGAACTGCCTGCCAGCGGCAGTGTCGCCGCCCCGAAGAGCACCGCCGCTAGCCGTGAGCGGCGGATATCGGCGTGCATTGCTCGGCCGGTGGCCAGTCGCTGCGAGTCCGCCAGCAGTCCGGAGAATTGCTGCTCATCGAGATGATGGAGCAGGTGGTTGGAGATGACCACATCAAACTGGGCCTCCTGCGCGACCAGCTGGCTGCTGTCGCACTGGCGGAATTCGAGGCGGCTTGCGGGCAACCCGGATTTTTGGCCGGCACCGTGCGCATAGTGGAAGGCTCGTTCATCGGGGTCGATTCCCAGAACTTTGAGGTTGATCCCCTCGGCCCACGCTCGTTTGGCCAGCATGATGGTGATATCCCCGCCACCGCAGCCGATATCCAGCAAGGTGGCTGGCCGGTGCGCGGGCAGCTGATCCACAATGAGCTCGGCGTAAAGCCTGCCCCACCCAGCCACTGCCCGATTAACCAGTGGAAATTGTGCGTAGGTCCGGCGCAGAAGTACCGGGTCGCAGTCGGGCCTGTCCATTTCTTCGACGGCGTCCTTCGCGCGGACGAGCTCGAACATCAGGCGTCCGGGCGCACGGTGAACAGCCCGGTTTCCACCGTCAGTCCCGGACCGAAGGCCATGGCGCAGACTCGTTCCCCGGCCTTAGCCGCCGGATTCTCCATAATTTCCTTGAGCACAAATAGCACCGTGGCACTGGACATGTTGCCGTAGTCGGCGAGGATTCTGCGGGCGGGCTCCAGCTGGACCTCGCTGAGTCCCAGCCGGTTTTGCACCCGATCCAGGATCGCTCGGCCGCCGGGATGGATCCCCCAGTGCTTGATCTGTGAAACCTGCAGTGCTGGCGCTGCGTCTTTGGCAAAGAGCGGTTCCAGTGCGCCGCTGATGTGGTCATCGATAATATGCGGGACGTAGGTGCCAAGCACCATCTCGAAGCCTTCATCGCCAATGTTCCACGCCATGGCTTCCTCGCCGACCGGGGTCAGCACGGTTTCAAAGGCGTCCATATCCAGTCCCGTGTTGCCGCGCTGGGTCACCAGAGCCGCAGCGGCCCCGTCGGCAAAGAGCGCAGAACCCATGATGGTGTCCGGATCGTTGGAACTGCGCACATGCAGCGTGCAGAGTTCGGCGCACACCACCAATACCGTTGCGTGCGGATCTGCCAGGCAGAAATCCCGGGCAGCACGCAGCGCAGGGAACGCCGCGTAGCAGCCCATGAAGCCTAGGTGGTGGCGCACAGTGTTGGGACGTAAGCCCAGCGCGCGCACAATTTGATAGTCCGGGCCGGGGTTGTAAAAGCCCGTGCAGGACACCGTAATCACGTGGGTGATTTCATCTGCCGCTATATCGGGGCAGGCTTCCAGCGCTTTACGTGCCGCTGCGATGAATAGTTCCGGTGCGTGCGCCACATATTCGTTGTTTCTCGTCGCGGTGCTTGGCGAATGAAGCTGTTGGGTGCGCGCGTCGTAGAACAGCGGATTCGCCGGTGGGTTGAGCGTATCAAAATCCGCAACACAGCTATAGCGGGTATTAATCGCTGAGGAATCAAAGGAGGTGGAGATCAGGCGTTGGCCCAGGCGGGTTAGCCCTGGTTGCACTGCGAAGACATCACGGACCTCATCTTGTTTCAGGATCGTAGCGGGCACGGCGGTCTGGATAGTACGCAGCATCACTGACATGCCCTGAGCCTAAGCGCGCTGTGCGCCTGCGTAAAGGGTCGGCTGAAACTGCCAGTTATTTACAAGTTAGCCCAGTCGCTCAATACTCTGAGCACGCAACCATAATATGATTATTTTTGATTGCCATTCACAAGTGTTCGGCAAATACTGAGGAGACCAGCATGGCAAAAGCATCAACGCATTCGCTAGAGGGAATTCGCCGGACCATTTTGGACGGCTTTTGGTCCCCTGGGGATCGCTTGCAGCCAACCACGTTGGCCGAACAGTTCAGCACCAGCACCACGGTGATCCGCGAGTCATTAACCCGCCTTGCCGGTGAAAACTTGGTCACCATCCGGCCGAACCGCGGATTTTTTGTCCCTGATCTGAATCTGAGCGAGCTGGCCGACATCACCGAATTGCGGTGTGTCACCGAAGCCCTGGCCGCGAAGCTTGCCGCGGAACGCGGTACAGTCAGCTGGGAATCCTCACTGATCGCGATACACCATAAATTATCGCGCACCCCTCGGCGCCTGCCTGAAGAACCAGATCGGGTGAACCCGCAGTGGTCGCAGGCGCACCGCGAGTTTCACCACCAGCTCTTAGCGCCTTGCGAATGCCAGCCGATGCTCAAGCTCTCCGGCGATCTGGCGAACTTCACCGAGCTCTACCGGCGCTGGGCCGCGCCGTCACAGGCAGCAGTGGCCCGCGACGTCGAACAGGAGCACGCAGACATTCTTGACGCTGCGCTGGCTCGTGACGCCGAAAAGCTGGGCCAATTATTGCGCAATCATTATCAGGCAACCGTCGACGTAGTGATGCATTCGGGCCTGGTTGAGCAGCCTGCCTAAGACAGTGCTTTAGCTGGCGCCGGGCAGGATGGTGTTCTTTGTGACGGCTTCGTTCATCGTGGCGACCGCTTTGCGGACCGCATCACCTGCCCTGGAATCGGTGGCTACTTCCCTGATTCGTGCTTGAGCGCGTTCCACACCGAGCGGCTCAATTTCTTCGGCCAGCACCTGCTGCAGCACACCCATGCCGTGAATGATGGAAAGCAGCGTGGCCTCATGGGTTGCGGCCTCACGCTGACTCTGGAGCACCAAGCTCAATCCACTGCGGAACTGACGTTCCAGCTGCCCATTGAGCACACGGACCGGTGCCTTGCCTAAGCCCAATAATCCTCGCTCGCCATATTCGACAATTCCCTGCTTGGCCAGCGAGTCGGTGACCAGGCGAATATTGCATAGCCCATTGATGGCTACGGCAGAATCGAGATTTATCCCGTCTTTGCCTTCAAGCTTGTCCAGCGAGTGCTCTAAGACAGGGTCAGCGATGGGTCCAGCGCCAACGAGGGTGATCCGCGGATTCGGGTCATCGGTGAGCCCGATTCGTCCTGCCAAGATCAGGTCGGCAAGGATGGCCGAGTTCATCCCGTATTTATAGGAGCTCATCACCGTTTCCGGTTGTCCGTCGTCCTTGGTTAGCAGCAGATACAGCATCTCGGAGATCAACATATTTTCTAGGCTATCGAGTTTGGAATCCTGCGTCCTCCCCATTTCGACGGATTTCCTGATGTTCAAAAGATGGTTCGGAAGATGCACCGCCTGTTTCCGGGCCTGTTGTAATTTGCTCGCGTTGTTCGCGTCGACGCGCTCGTTTTTCCTTGCGCAGCTGTTGCTTCTTATCGTGGATCAGCGCCGAGGTAGTTCGGATGAACACCGAAATCCACGTGAAGATGATTGCCACGACGGCAAGTTCAAACCCGGTGAGGTTGTAGTAGTTCCATTCCTGCCACAGCAAGAATGCAAGCCACAGGGCACCGAGTGCTGTCAGTGACATCAGATGGAAGATCACGGGGTATCCCGGGAGCAATGCAGCAGTGCTGATCAAAAGCACCACCATGCCGATAGCTGCAAGCTGCACAAAAGCGCCATGCACGTCGGGAGCAACGTTGACCGGGACGACTCCGATCAGGATGACGCCTAGCGCGACCGCGAGCAGACACCAACGAACGATACTCGGGCGTGGTCGGACGAACTTGGAAATTCGGTACTTCTCAAAACCGGGGCGGCATCGGTAGGTTCGGGCGAGCCTGGCTAGGTCACGCGTCATGAATTCAGTAAATGCTGCCAGCACGAGGCCCGAGATCACCAGCGTGGTGTTGAAGGTCCAAAAAGATCCGATGCCCGCGTCGTATGTACCTAGGGCGGAGAACATCGACTGCCACCAGCCGCGGTCTTCTGCCAACAGCATGCTGATGACGACGCCCGAAGCCATGAAGATTCCCAGAATGACCGACAGTGTCTGGGCATTTGTGCGTGCCGTAGCCACCAGGCAAAGGTATGCGCTGAGGCCGGTGGCACCGCTGACAAGCAGCGCACCAGCGACTACGTCAACATGTAGTCCAAAAAATGCCTGCTGCATCAAGTGGAAAGCGACCATCAAAATCATGATCGTGCTCGCCGCATGAACCAGCAGCAGGCCCAGCATCGTCACGATCTGCCGCCACTTGGGGATCCGCCTGAGCCACGGTTCGCGGGAGACTAGCAGCCGTCGAAATGCGATGACACTGACTAATGCTGCGCAGATGCCACCGGTGGTGGCTGCCACCGCACCGACGGAGAGCCCACCAGACAAACCCGGTCGGTTACCCACAAAGAGGATAAAGCCGACAACTAATCCGAGGATGGAACAGAAAAACCCGGCCCACAATGCCTGCCGCTCAATCTCGAGTTCTGTGGCCGGTTTACCTTGGGTTTCAATGTTCGCTTCGGTCCGCACACTTCTAATTGTCTCATTGGCAGATATTCATCCGGCGTCGGCTTAGGCCAAGGCTTGGGTTAGCCCGTTGATCATCAATGTGATGGCACCAGAGAACGCAACGATGATGACAAAGGCCCTACTGAATTTATCTGGAATCTTGGGGGCAAGGTAGTTGCCCAGCAGGATACCTAAAACCATTGCTACAAGACAGCCAATCCATTGAGTCCAATGAAGTTCGGGCATTCCGCCTTTTGCCAGGAGTGAGGCGATAGCCAAGACAAAGAAGTACAGCTGCACGGAAATCGCGAATTTAGCCTGCGGCCAACGGCTAGCTACCGCGTAACCGGCAATGGCAGGCCCCGAGACCCCAGCGGTGACGGACATAAATCCGGAGATCGCCCCGGCACCAACGGCCAGCCCCTTGCTCTGTGCGGCGCGCAGATTGCGCACCATGAAGCTTGAGAGCAACGCAAGAATAACCATCGCCGCGATACCGACAGAAAGCCACGGTCCGCCAAGTTTGGAAGCCACCCACGCACCAGGAATCGTCATGACTACCGCAGGTATCAGCATCAGCAGAATTTTCTTATACTCAACGTCGCGGAAGACCTGAATGAGGATGAGAAAACTGCTGCAGGCACCAAGGAAATTAACCACCATGACCCCGTGGAAAGGCCCCAAGACCATCACGAGGAAAGGCGAGGAGACCAGCGCGAATCCCATGCCAGAGATTCTTTGTGTGGATGCACCGACGAAAACTGCTGCGCTAAGCCCTAGCAGCGCAGCGAGTTGTAGCGTTTCCAACAGTCTTTTGCCTCCCAGTTCCTGCGCCAAGCGCAAGAGCGCCCATGTTTCTTACGTTAGTGCACCTGGACACGACTTCCGAATGCGCATTCTGCGGCATCTCGTTCTAGGCCGTTCAGGTGAGTATCGACGTTTACTATCTGGTCATCGGCGACTAAGCGATGGGCTCGGCGGCCACGAGGTGCTCATGCTCGAGCAATACGAGCCGGGCCATGTGCTCGGTGCCTCCTATGGCGAGACCCGTAACTTCAATCCGGTCTTCGTGGTCATGCCCCGCCTACGATTGCTACAGCACGCGAATATCCTGTGGGACGAGATTACCGAGACCGGTGAATCACTGCGATGCTGCTATCACCACATACCTTTTCTCCGGTGCGCGCCGGAGAGAGCGGTGGGTTCAGTGCGAGAACTTCTTGCATTTGGTTCACCTCAAGATATATAACGAATGTTTTTCGTTTGATCTGTGTATGTTCTAGTCAAAGAATCCCGAAGCAAAGGAAGACTGCATGACTAGGCCACCGAACCCAAAGCTCAGCACAGCGGCGATTACCAACGCCGCGCTCAGGCTTGTCAATGCACACGGCGAGTTCACCCTGGGGTAATGGCAAAAGCGCTCTAGCTGACGTCACCTTCGCTCTATAACCACGTCGGCGGTAAGGCCGAAATCATCGAGCTGATGCGCGGGCGTGCCATGTCCGAAATCCAACTGTCCGAGCTGGACCGGGTTGACTGGCAGGAGGCAGTTCGCCAGATCGCCATGGAGTATGGGGATTCCTACGCCAAGCACCCAAGATTGATTCCGCTCTTCACCAGCCATTCGGTCCGGGATCAAACAACGCTTAGAGTCTATGACGCGCTCACTGAAGCGTTTGCCATGGCTGGTTTTGAGCCGAAGGAACGCCTGCAAGCGAACACCATTATTGATTCGTTCGTATTGGGCTCGGCTCTGGACGCTACAGCGCCGAGCACCGTATGGGAGGCCGATACTCAGTCCTCCCACGCCTTCACCGAGGCGCTATCAGCGGGACTACAGGAACCAAACCGCGCCGAACAGACGTTCTTTCACGGGCTTACGTTCATAATCCAAAGCCTGACCGGCAAACAGAAAAAAGCAGATTCCTAGTGCAGTATGCATGTGATTGTTAACTTCGTTTGGCGGTTTCTGCGCACCTAATATTGGCGGTTCAACTGATTCCGATCACTAGCGTGGATCGCGCAGCTTCAACAACATCATCGGTAATCGTGTCCAGCTCATTGATTTTCATGACTCGCTGCATCTGTGTGAAGAGTCGATCGATCAGCCGGAAATTACCGCGCGTGATACGGGCGATCGCCGCGACAGCTTGCGTATCGGTGAAGTCCTCCAAGTCCAGAGTTTTTCCGAGGGCACGCCACTTTCGTTGCAGAACGAAATGCAGTTCATCCTGAGCAAGCGGACGGTACTCGTGAGCAAAACCAACACGGCTATAGAGCTGAGGGTATCGACTGAACTGCTTTTCGATGCCAGGCATCCCAATCAGCATCAGCGCGATATTGTTCCTGTCATACCTATCTCGTAGCACTTCTAAGGCAGTGGCGTTGAGTCGCTCCGACTCGTCGACGATGATCAGCTCAACATGCTTGTCTTGATTCATCGGGCCCGTCGTGGCACCTAAAGTATCGAGATGTTGATGGATACAGATCGAGGTCCGGGTGGTGACCAGAGAGAGTTCATCCTTGATTTGCTTAGGCGTCGTCAGAACCCCTGGGGTGAAGAAGACGGTCCGCGTTTTGGCCAGATCCTTGTAGATCTGGAGGTCACTGTCCTCCCGTCGGCCCCATTCCTCTATTAACGCCTCGGTTTTCGGGCTCCAGTTGGCATAACGTTTAGCCGATAGGGTTTTGCCAATTCCAGCTTGTCCATAGCAGACCCCGATAGTCCGCTGCCGACGCACCGCATTGGCGAACTCAGTGAAGCGGCGGTGCTCCTTCGTTGCGATAAAAGTTGTTGGTCCCATTACTCGTCCTCCGCGTAAGTGCGCAGCTTCGTTTTCTTGGTTCGGTGGACCGCCGGATCAGGCTGGGGTGCCTCCGTGGTTGGTTGCCCGGCCGGTAGAAATTCCGCGACGGTGGCGATTCGTTCATTGATTTGTCCGCGCAGCTGACGCTTTCGTGCAGAGCGTGCTTTCTGGATGTCCTTAAAGGTCATGATGGATCGTTCGTGCGTGGGATCCACAGCTTTGCAGATGTGCTGGCCACGATGAAAGACCTGAATCTCGGCAACGTCTCGCGGGTCGTAGCGAAGGATGACGGATTCTCCGACATAGGCAGCCAGCAAGGGAGATATGTAGCGTAGCCCTTGGAAGTGCACCCCATCGCGGTGGACGATTCGAGGTTTGGCGACCGTGAGCAGCAGCAGGTTCAGTTCATCGATGGATTCAGGCAGACGCGGCAACCAGCCGTTGCCCTGCCACGCTTTTTGAGGTGTTTCTTTGATCTCTTGGTGTTCACGCTGGTGGTAATTCTGCCCAATGAACTCACCTAGCGCCGTGTCCAGTTCACTAATCGATAGTCCGGGTTTGGGATTGCGTACGTTGTGCAAGTAACCCGGTAGCCGGGCCAAAAGCTCGGTATTCAACGTACCGAAGAAACGCTCAATCTTTCCTCTGCCCTATGGCCGGGCTACTGCAGAGAAAGTGATTTCGAAGTGCAGGTCTCTGGCGGCCTGCGCCATGTGGTGGCTCGTGAAATCGGTTCCGTGGTCCACGTAGAGCACATCAGGGATTCCGCACATCGGCCAATCAGCTGTCTTTTTGGGCCAGATCGCCTCACGCAACGCCAATGCCGTATTCAAGGATGAGGGAGCACCGGTGAAGATCATGTACCCGCACAGGGCTCGCGAGTAATCATCCATGATCGTGGTGAGCCACGGGCGAACCGGCCGATGACCAGTGTCAAAAACCAGAATGTCGAGCTCGGTATGATCAGCCTGCCACACCGCGTTCGGACGTTCGGCGCGGCGGCGCCAGACCAGTTCGTACTTATCGCGGTACACCGCCGCGCCTTGCTGCGCCAGTGTCATCATCCCGGGATCTATCTCGCCGACAATCGAGCGGATGGTTGAGTAGGAAACCGGTGCCCACCCCTGGTGGAGCGCCACCTTGTTAGCTTGCTGGTGGATGGCTGCCGTCGTCCTGGGCAGTTTAGCTAAGGCGAGGCCTTCGACCAGCTTCACGAAGTCGCTGGGCATCCGGCGTCCGCGTTTGCCCTGTGCCACCGGTTCCAGACCAGGCTTCCCCTGGAGCTTGAAGCTCTGGTGCCATCGCTGCAGTGTCCTCAGGCCGATATGGTGTTCCTCAGCCAAGACCGTCAGCGGCACTCCGTCTTCGACGTGTTGCCGCAGTATTTCCCAGCGTGCCGTTGCCTTGATCAGGCCGCTGTAAGAGGTTCCTGCTTTCACGGTACTGCTGCCATTCTGGTTTTGTCCCAGCGGTGCGTCCCTGCGCGGTTCGCTTCGCCGGGACATGGCCGATCACAGGCTCTTGACAGAGGCGGATTCTTGGCCCAAGTGGCGGTAGAACGTCGCGCGGCTCCAGCCAACCAGACGTGCTGCGTCTTCGGCGGTGCGTCCCCTGGCGCGGGCATCTTTGGCGATCGCGAGCTTATCGGCAATCACCGCCGGGTCAGAGACCGGCCGGCCGAAACGGGTTCCGGATTGCCGGGCGGCAGCAATGCCGGCATTGACTCGTTCAACGATCAGCTCGCGCTCGTACTCGGCCAACGAGGCCAGCATGTTCAGCATCATCCGCCCGGTCGACGTGGCCGGGTCGATCCCATCGGAAATGGAGCGGACATTCACCCCGCGCTCGCGCAAGAGGTTCACGGTGTTCAAAACATCGATCAGGGATCGCCCGAGCCGGTCTACTCGCCAGACCACCACGGTGTCCCCGGACTGCGCGTACTCGAGCAGTTTCTTCATCCCAGGCCGCTCAATCGCGCTCCGGCTGCCGGACGTCACATCGGCGAACACGTCGCGTTTCTGCACCCCCGCTGCAGCAAGAGCGTCGAGTTGCAAGGCCGCGTCTTGGCTCGAAGTGCTCACTCGTGTGTATCCCAAATGCCTCACCTGCCCAGTGTGACTCAAAAACCCCTGTGCGGCAAGCAGGTAAGACGTTTTACGTTGGGACGAGTTTATAAGACAAATACAGCCCGCGTTTTCCAAGTATTTGATGAGACAAGTTTCTACTCTAGGTAGAGTCTCAAAAAGCTTTAGCTTTTCAAGACATTCAGACGCGTCTATTTCGTTCAGGAACCCTCACACGGCTTCCGCGAGGCGGATTGTCTCGGAACTGTGGGCGAGCTCAGCATGGCCATGCGCCGGGTTATCCCCGAGGGGTCCCTTCTGAGCGGAAGTGGACCTGGACCTGGACCTGGACGAGCCCCACACTGTCCGGCCTCTAATGACCAACGAAATCCGTGAGGATCCGATCAACTAGAGCAGGGACTTGAGGAAGGCGGCGTCCTGGGGGTCGAGCATGCCGGCGAAGCGGGTGAGGCAGCGCCGGCGGTCGTTGGTCTCTCCCAGCGTGCGCACCATGTGCGCGGCGGAGAACTGGCACCCGGTGAGCGTGGCACGGTAGGACCATACGCCGCCGATGAGTTCGCGTTCCGCCAGCGCCTTGTCCACCAGGTGGCCCAAGACGGTGGCGACGGTCGTGTATGCGGGTTTCTGGCCTCCCGGCGCCGTGAGCTCCTGCACCATGCCCCGCGTGGTGTGTGCCTGGCGGGTCTTCCAAAGCACGTCCAAAACACGCCGTTCCAGTGCCCCTACTGGGGGCGCCTCCCGGGGCTTGAAGGGTAGTTCGCCGGTGTCTTCAATGGAGGTCGTCATGAATCCATCCTTTCCCGCTCAGCGGCCTGGCGACCGGGTATCGCGCATTGCTGCTGCCCAGACAGTCGGAACACCAGTGCAAGAACAGTCAGCACCATGGCCAGTGCCGCCAGCCAAGGCTGCAACGGCGCGAAATAGGTCATGGCTCCGGAATATCCCAGCGCCAACAGGGCGATCTTGTTGCAGACCGGGCAGCCGATCGCGAACCAGGCCAGTAGACCGCCGGCCATCCCCCAGCGGGAGGTGCGGTCGGTTGGTTCCGCGGTCCCTGGGGTTGCCGGGGCCGCTGGCCGGATGTAGCTGGCGGCCAGCATGCCGGTCAGGACGGAGGTGGCCAACCAGACGGGGTAGTTCCACGGCATCGGCGGGATGTCCCGGCTGAAGACGTCGTTGGGGATTAGTACCGTGGCGAAACCCAGCAGCAGCGCCATGGCCAGTGCCGAGGCCACTGCCACCGCCCATTGCCGGGACCCCCACCAGCGCAACGCCGCGCCTGCCAGCGGCAGGCGGCGGCGGAAATCGATCAGCAAGCGTTGCGTGCGTCTCATTGTTCCTCCGTGTGCTTGATGTGTGATTCTTCCCGAGAGCGTCCCCGTGTTTGCCCTTCGGACCGCTTGTCTACTATAAAGAATAGTAGACCTACTATGCAGCATAGTAGCCAATCGAGCCGAAGGCAGCGAAAACGTGCAGCAGATCCCTGGGAACAACAAGGCAGAAACCGAGAACCGGAAGCCCGCACCGGAGCGCGGGGGCACGTCTGGAACACGGCGCAAGGTTCCGTGGCTGTGGATAGCACCCATTCCCGTGGCTCTGGCCATCGGTCTGCTCATCGGCGTGCAACTGCCGGTCGGCGACCGGGCCCCGGGTCCAGCTGCGCCGGCTGCCTCAGCCCAAAATCCCGGCTCACAGGCCCCCGGGCAGGACACCAACCCACCGGCGCCCGCATTTCCCGATGTGGCGCGACGGGAGGCACAGGATCCCACTGCGCTGGGTGATGTGGATGCCCCGGTGGTCATGGTCGCCTTCACCGACTTCCAGTGCCCATACTGCGCGAAGTGGACGGCATCCACCCTGCCCGAACTGATCACCAAGTACGTCGACCAGGGACAGTTGCGCATTGAATGGCGTGACCTTGACCTGTTCGGCGACGCCTCCCTGACCGCCGCTCACGCCGCACAGGCCGCGGCCATGCAGGGAAGCTACGTGCCCTTTCATACGCGCATGGCCGAAGGCGGCACCATCGCCCCCGGATCCGCCTACAGCGAGAAGAGCCTCAAGGCCACCGCCGAGGACCTGGGCCTGGACGGGGAGCAGTTCCTGGCCGACATGGACAGCAAACAGGCCAAGGATGCGGTGAAGCGCAACCTCAACGAAGCCCAAGAGCTGGCCGTCATGAGTACCCCGGTGTTCCTGATCAACCAGATGCCGTTCGTCGGCGCGCAGCCACTGGAGAACTTTGTGTCCGCCATTGACGCCGAATTGCAGCAGACCGAAGCAGGCCAGCAGTAGTGGAAGCAGGCCTGGTTTTCGCTTTTGCCGGTGGCGTGCTCGGACTCTTCAGCCCGTGCAACGCCATGTTGCTGCCCGCGTTCTTCGCCCATGCCGCGACCTCCGGGCACCGGCTGCGGGTGCTAGGGCTCGCGTTCCTGGCTGGCATGCTGGCCACGCTGGTCCCATTGGGCCTGGGCATCGGATGGCTCGGCGGTGTCCTGGTCATTGACCGCCACCTCCTGCTGGTCGCTGCCGCCTGGGTCATCGTCGCCCTGGGACTCATCCAGGTCTTGGGCGGCGGCTTCGACCTGTCCCGGCTGCTACCCTCGCGCACCCGGCGCCGACGCGCCTCGGTAGGCTCGCCGTGGGGCGCGGTGTTGCTTGGGACGGTGGCCGGCGTTGCGGGGTTCTGCACCGGACCGGTGCTGGGGGCAATCCTGACCCTCATCCTGGCCAACGGCAGCGCATTGGGCGGGGGCATGCTGCTGGCCAGCTACGCGCTGGGTATGGTGCTGCCGGTGCTCGGCGTGGCCGCGGCCATGCGACGCGCCGGCAGTTTCCGCACCACGTGGCTGCGCGGACGCACCGTGACTGTGGGCCGGTTCCGCTTCCACACCAGCGCGCTGATCGCAGGAACCGTAACAATCACCGTCGGGATCCTCATGCTCACCACCGGGGGGCTACTCACCATGCCAGACCTGCTCTCCGCTTCCCTGATGGACCGGATCTCCGATGCGGCGTCCCGGATCGATGCCGCGCTCCCGGGCTGGGCCTGGCCTTCCCTGCTGGGAGCGCTGCTATTGGCCTGGTGGATCGGGCTTGTGCGCCGGAGCCTGCGCGCCAAGGACCCGGCCGCGCCCCTTGAATCACTCGAGGAGGCAAGCCTCGGGGATGGTGCCGGGGTTTCCGCGAAGGCCCGACCATGACCTGGCGGTTGCTGCTGCACCTAGCAGGTCCGGGCACCGAACCATTCCCGGATGTGGCCACGGCCCTGCAGGTGGCCAGCAATGCGCACGAACGGATGTCCGACACCATCGTGGAAGTCATCGTGCAGGGCCCGTCGGTGTCCCAGTTGGCCGCGGACGGGAAGAACGCGCCCGACATCGCGGCCCTACACGGCATCCCCGGCATTTGCATTACCGCATGCGCGAACAGTCTGCATGCAGCCGGATTGGCCCCGGATGCGCTGGTCGAGGGTGTCGCGGTCGTCCCCGCGGCCATCGCGCATCTGGCCCAACGCCAGCACGACGGCGCTGCATATGTCCGCCTCTGACCCGAGCTTGGCGCACTGCTCCCGTGCAAAAAGACCGTGCCAGTGACCTTCACCAACCAGGGGAGAACCTAGGAGCCTGCTTTTTCGGAGATTTCCTTCAGCGCCGCCTGAAGGCGGCCATCGGCATCGTTGGCGACCTCGCGTGTCGCGTCACCCGGGCTGAGTTGGACCATGGTTTGCGGGTCGATGGCCTCAATGGTGGTTTCCTTGGCATCGGGGGCGCGACGCACCACGACGTTGCACGGGAGCAGCGCGCCCAACTGTGGTTCGGCGGCGATGCCGCGCTGGGCCAATTGCGGGTTGCAGGCCCCGAGGATGATGTAGTTCCCCACGGCGTCCCCGGCTTCCTGGCCCAGCTTCCGGGCGAAGGTCTCCTTCACGTCAATCTCCGTCAGCACGCCGAATCCCTGTTCCGCCAAGGCGCCGCGGGTCCGGTCGACGGCGTCTTGCCATGACAGCGGGACGGTGATGGCGTGGGTGTACGTCATGGTGTTTCCCCTTGGGTTGTCGTGCGGAGGCCGGCCAGGGCGGCTGCGGGTCCCGCCACGGCGGGACTCTCGGTTCCGTGCCCATGCTACGTGTTGGGCCGATCGCGCGGAAGCATTGCCAAGGTATCGCCGGCATGGAAGGGCGGTGAAAGCCGTTGGTGCGTTTCATACATGCGGACCGCGACAACCAGGGACGCGGCTGCGCTGAGGGCGGCGGCCATCCAAATGGCCGCGTGCAGCCCCATGAGGTCGGCAATGATCCCGCCGGCGATGGCACCGACGGCGTATCCGAGGTCGCGCCAGACCCGGTAGACCCCCACGGCCCGTCCTCGCCATGAGGGATGGGCGACGTCGCCGACCGTTGCCAGCAGCGTGGGGTAGACCATGGCGGTTCCCGCGCCGAGCAATACGGTTCCCGAGGCCCAGGCACCAAAGCCGTCCCCGAGCGCGATGATCGCAAGGGCTCCGGCCTGGACCAACATGCCGGTGGTGATGAGGTGTTTGCGTCCGATCCGGTCCGAGAGAGCACCGGTCGCCATTTGGCCTATGCCCCAGACCCCGGGATACAGGGCGAAAAGCAGGCCGATCTGGCCCATGCTGAGATCCGCGGTGGCGAACAGCAGTGGGAACAGGCCCCAGGAGAGTCCGAAGTTCAGGTTGTTCACCAGGCCGGCCAGGCTGGCCGAGGACAAGGCCGGTTCCCGGAAGCTGGTCAGGGAAAAGATTTGGCCGTTGGCTAGGTTGGCGTCCAGGCCATGCCGGGCGGAGGCGCCCCGGGCAGCCATGTTTCCGGCATCCAGGAGGGCATGTGGGCGGGTCTCCCGGACGAAAAGGCCCGACAGCAGCAGTGCCAAGGCGGTGTAGGCGATTCCCAAGAGGAAGGGCGCCGGACGCAGCCCGTACTGTTCGGAGAGGTATCCGGCCAGCAGGGACGTGGCGGCCACGGCACCGTAGCCCGCGGCCTCGTTCAGTCCCATGGCCAGGCCGCGCTGGGTCGGGCCTACCAGATCGATCTTCATGATGACGGTGGTCGACCAGGTCAGGCCTTGGTTGATGCCCAGCAGAACGTTCGCGGCGACGACCCAGCTCCAGTCCGGGGCGAAAATGAGCATGAGCGGCACCGGGATGGCGAAGAGCCACCCGGCCAGCAGCACGGGCTTGCGTCCGTAGCGGTCCGAGAGGGTCCCGGCGAACCAGTTGGAGGTCGCCTTGGCGATCCCGAAGGCCGCCACGTAGGCGAAGAGGAACGTGTATCCGCTCAGGCCGAACTCCGCGTGGGCCAGCAGCGGAAGGACGGTTTGCTGTTGCCCGACCATCCCGCCGACGAGTGCGTTGACCGCGACAAGCAACGCGAACTGGGCCGCGTTGGCGCGCAAACCCAGGACAGGGAGGATCTTGGTGGTGGACGGTTTCATGCGCGGACTCCTGGAGTGCCGAGGCTGGAGGGGCAACACGGCGGGGAGCCGGGGCTAGCGGGCTTCGGTTGCCGTGGTGGTGGCGGGTGAACCCAGGGACTTGCGTCGCAGGGGGCATGCGGGGATGGCAAACCAGCACAGGGCCGCGGCCGCGGCGATTGCGGTGGCCGCGAGGCCCAGGATGAGGTTGGCGGGGGAGGGTAGTTCCTGGACGAGGACGAAGACGCCCATGGCCAGGACGAAGAAGCCAAAGCCCTTGCGCAGGGCCGCTTCGGGGATGCGTCCGGCCAGGCGTGCGCCGAGGAAGGAGCCGAGGATCGCGGCGGCTGTGACTCCGCCGACAAGTGTCCAGTCCAGGGTGACGGTGGTGAGGTAGCCGCCGAGTCCGGCGAAGGACTTCATGGCGATAACCACCAGCGAGGTGCCGACGGCGACGGGCATGGACAGGCCGCCAAGCAGGGCGAGTGCCGGAACGACGAGGAAGCCGCCGCCGGCACCGACGAGCCCGGTGACAAAGCCGACGACCAGGCCCTCGATGATGACCTTGGGCACCGGCAGATCCCCCTGGTGGGGTGCGCCTGCGGGGTTCTTACGGCCGCGGATCATGGCCAGGGAGGTGGCGACCATCATGAGAGCGAAGGCGATCATGAGGATCGTTCCGGGAATATGGCCCCCCAGGAGGCCGCCGCCGAAGGCCCCTGCCATGCCGGCGGCGCCGAAGACGACTCCGGTGCGCCATTTGACGCGCTTCTTGCGGGCATGAGTCACGGCGCTGACGGCGGAGGTCGCGCCGACGACGAAGAGCGAGGCGGCGATGGCTTCCTTGGGGTTCATGCCGGCGACGTAGGTGAGGATCGGGACGGTGAGGATGGACCCGCCCCCGCCGAGCAGGCCGAGGGAGATCCCGATCAGCACCGAGAGCAGGAGGGTGAGTGCGAGGGTGAGGGTCATGGAGGTGGCCTTGTCTGGGGGAGGAAGGGCGGAGGGCGTGCGGGTTGGCGCCGGTGCGTGGCTTTAGGTGACGGGCAGGCCGGCACGTTGCCAGGCGGTCATGCCGCCGGCCATGGTGTCGGCGGTGAATCCGGCGCCGGTGAGGGCGTCGGCGACGCGGGCGCTGCGGTTGCCGCTGCGGCAGATGACGATGACGGGGCGGGTCCGGTCGATCTCCCCCAGGCGGGTGTTGAGCTCGCCCATGGGGATGTGGAGGGCGCCGGGGATCATGCCCTCGGTGATTTCGAAGTCTTCGCGGACGTCAAGGAGCTGATCCGTGGCACGTCGCTGGTCGGTGTCGGTGATGGTGATTTCGGGCATGGTCTGCTCCTTCGGGGGCGTGTTCAAGGGGTATGTGGGTGCTTTCCGGGCCCGGATCAACGCGACCCGGGCCCGGAAACCGGGAGGAATCCGGTTGGCGGCGGGCCAACCGGGTGTGCGCTAGGACTTCTTGGGCGGAAGCTGGGCGAGGACCGATGCACGGGTCGGCTCGTTGCCGGTCTTGTTCCACGGCATCTTGGCCAGGGCCTTGCCCATGGCGCAGGTGTTGGTGGCCGCGGAGAAGGTCAGGCCCGCGCCGATGGCACCGGCGACGGTGCGCAGCTGCGGGGACAGGAACTTCCCACCCACCAGCCCGGCCACCACGAGGGAACCGGCGGCCATGCGCACCTGGCGTTCCAGGTCCCAGCGCTTGGAACCCTCGACGGTCCCGCCACCGGCCTGCTTGTAAGCCGGGACGCCGCCGGACAAGACATGGGCGTTGCCGAATCCCACTGACGCGAGGTTGGTCTTGGCTTCGGTGGCGCGCACGCCGGATTGGCAGACCAGCACCACCTTGGTGTCAAGCTTGGCCGCGAGTTCCTCGGTGTGTTCTGCCAGCAACGGGAGGGGGACGTTGTAGGAGCCCTTGATATGCAGGGATTCGAATTCGGCGGCGGAACGCACGTCCAGCACCACGACGTCGGTGCCGGTATCGATCCAGTCCTTGAGCTCTTCGGGGCTGGTGGCCTGGGGGATGGTGTTCATGGGGGTGTGGGCCTTTCTGCCGGGCATGGCGCCCGGCCGGTCCCGCATCCGGAAAGGGGGATGCGGGACCGGGAATACGTAGAATTTATTGTTGAGGGATGGGCAGTGGAGAACCTAGGCGTTCTGCATTTGCTTCCAGTCGGCCCATCCGGCGTAGCTGCCCTCGAGCTCGACGACGTCGAACCCGGCCCGGCGCAGGGCGGAGGCGGCCACGGAATTGCGGACCCCGGACTGGCAGTAGCTCACGATCACGCCGTCGGACGGAAGGTTCTCGGTGTTCCAGAGCACCCGTCCGGCGTTGAGCTGTTCGGAGCCGGGCACGTGTCCGGCAGTGTGCTCGGTCTTGTTGCGCACATCCAGCAGCAGGGCGGCATCGAACCCTGCCAGGTCGGCCGGGGAGATCGTGCGGGGCACGTAGACCGGCAGGCCGTCCAGGGAAGTGATGTATCCGGCGACGCGGTCGATGCCCACGCGGATGAGGTGGTCCCACATCTCGGTTGCGCTTTCGCTGTTCGGGGCCAAGAGCACCAGCGGTCGCTGGTCCGTTTCCGGGTCCACGGCCCAGGCGCCGTAGCTTGCGGCCTTGGTGCCGGCCGGGATATTCAGTGCCCCGGCGACGGTGCCCTCGTGGACCTCGGTGTGGTGGCGGGTGTCGACCACGCCGATGTCATCCGCGGCCAAGGCGGCCGCGACGTCCCCGGTGGCCAGTTCGGCCAGCGGTGCGCGTTCGCCCAGGATGGCAGGGCCCTGGCGGTTTTCGCGCTTCATCCGGCCAAAGTAGGCGTGCGCGTCGGGCTGCCCGTCAAGCAGTGCCTCGACGAACCCCGCCTCGTCGTTGGCCTCCAGGTACGGACCCCACCAGGCGAAGCTGCGCTCATATCCGACGGTGGAGGACGGGATCGCGCCCAGGGCCTTGCCGCAGGCGCTGCCGGCACCGTGGCCGGGGTAGACCTGTACGTAGTCGGGCAGGGTCAGGAACTTGTTCTTCAGCGAGACGAACAAATCATGCGCCCCGGCGAAGCGGGTGTCGGTGCCGCCGGCGGCCTCATCGAGCAGGTCCGGACGGCCCAGGTCCCCGGAGAAGACGAAGTCACCCGAGAGCAGGAAGCCCGGCTTGTCGCTGAAGGCGCCGTCGGTGACCAGGAAGGAAAGGTGTTCGGGGGTGTGTCCCGGGGTGTGCAGGGCGGTGACGGTGATGTTTCCCAGCGTGATGGTGGACTGGTCAAAGAGGCGTTCGGCTTCGAATTCGTATTGCCAGTCCGGCCCGCCCTCGCCCGAAACGTAAATCTCCGCGTCGGTGGCGGCGGCCAGCTCCCGGGTGCCGGAGAGGTAGTCGGCGTGGATGTGGGTCTCGGTGACGGCGGTGATCTTCATGCCGTTTTTTGCGGCAAGGTCCCGGTACACCTGGATGTCGCGCCGGGCGTCCACCACGAGGGCCTCGCCCTTGGCCTGGCAGCCGATGAAGTAGCTGGCCTGTGCCAGGTCCTCGTCATAGATTCGTTCGAGAAGCATTGGTTCTCCTTGTGGTTGGTCAGTTTACCCTTCATACCCCTGGGGGTATCCGGTTCACAGACAACAATAATACCCCCTGGGGTATCCGTCAAGTCGATCACGGATGCACAAAAAAGCGGCGATCGACACCATCGGGAATGGTGCCGATCGCCGCAGGCGCATGCGAGGCTGGGCCTAGCGGCCCAAGAGGCGCGCGAAGAAGCCGCCTTTCTTGCCGGACTCCTTCGGGGCATTTGGATCGCAGGAGCAGCGCTCGCTCCGCGGCACGTGGGCCATGACCTGCTTGACATGCTGGCCACATCCGGCCCAGGTGGTTTTCTGGCACTTACGGCATTTGGTCGCACGGCACATATGGTGACTCCTTGCGTCTGGGGTTGTTGATGGAGGCTTGGCCGCCCCCTCTGTATTCGAGTATGGCATATACCCAAGGGGGTATCGAGAATCACTGCCATTGATACGCTAAGGGAACCCCCGGGGGTATACCATTGAAGAAATCAACACCTTGAAGGGACCCACCATGGAACTTGAAGCGGACACCATGAAACCGGCCATCAACAGGCTCAAGCGCGCCCAGGGCCAGCTTAACGCCGTGATCCGCATGCTGGAGGAAGGCGGCGACTGCCGCGCGGTGGTCACCCAGCTTTCCGCCGCCTCCAAGGCCATAGACCGTGCCGGGTTCTCCATTATCGCCACCGGGCTCGAGCAGTGCCTGAAAAGCGAGGACCCCACAGCCGACCGTGCCGACATGGAAAAACTCTTCCTCTCCCTGGCCTAGTCCCAGCCATCCAGCGATAGCTCTCGCCGAGACCACCCATGGAGTCCGGCAGGACCACTGCGCGAACTTCGGCAGTGCGGCGGTTCCGCAACCGCCGAGGAATCACTCCCTGCCGCCAAGCGAGCCGTAGCGATCAGCACCCCTGTTCACTAATCAGACGCCGCGCACCGAGCGACAGCAGTCAATGTGGGTGCTTGATCCATCGGCCCGAAGATGCAACAGCCAAGGCCAGAAAACACCGCCACTAAGCACTGTGAAAAACAGGCCACTTATCGTTGTGGCTCACAAGTATGCACGTCAATTTTTTCGAAGTTCCCAACAACCCAGCCGTCGCATGGACCCTGTTGAAAACGATTGGCGCAGACGTCCACCCTGAGGGATATGTGGCAGATATTTTCACCGTGATCGTGCGATCGTACCCTAGAAGTTCACCGAGGAGCGAGAGCAACGTATTGAGAATCCCGGAGCTGCCCACCGTAGTGAGACTTTGCTGTCTAACAGATGCTCCTAATGGAATATTCGTAATTTGGTTCGTATTCGACGGGGTCCCATCAGCATTGTTAACCTGCACACTCACCAAATAACCGGTAGGTGCTATCGATCCAGACAAAGGCGCAGACCAAGTAAAATCGATCGTCTGATTCCTTGTACTGGTGTTTCCTACCCTTGATTGCGTGCAGGTGGTTCCCGCTGGCGCAGACATTACATCTGTAGCTAGTGCAGCCGACCCTTGCGCAGTAGCACCAAAAGCAGCCATAGTTGATTCAACCCGGCCCGCCCAGCCCACTGACACGGCTAAAGCAAGAACCACCACTAGCCCGGTCCAGGTAAACAATATAGAATTTCGATCCCTAGATTCGTCTGGTTTCCCAGTCGCACTAGGCCGACGACGACTATCGATATCATCTAATTCATCATCATCATTCGCACCTCGGCGAATGAAAGCTAGATAGAATACATACGCGCACAGTAGTCCTCCGCCGAAGAAAGCCCAAGGCTGGCCAAACTAACCAATCACGTACCCCAGGTTTGGAACGCTGAATAATAACCGGTCAGCGCTCTCCACCGCATACGGCTGCAGGTCCGCTACAGTATTGGCATCCCCTTTGAGAATGAGTCCCAGCGGCGTATTCTCCAGTATCCGATGGGTAACCCGCATTTGGTCTGCTGCTACGACGGAAACCACTTGGCCGGGATCAAGTTCACTGACCGGAGTAGTGACTGCTAGACCAAATGAGCCCGTCGGGATCTCCGGCGCCATCGACCCCGAAGCAAAAATCAGTGGCTTGAACCCGAAGATTAGAGTCATCGCTGTCATGAGAATGCAAAGAGAACCAAGTACTGCACCTAGGTTAAGCATCAAGCCTTGCCATCCGCACGCGATCTTGTTCTTGTTCTCAACGGTTGATGATTTTCGCAGACTCATGCTAGGAACCAACCGTTGAGGTGAAAGTCAGACCAATACTTGTTGTTGCTCCCTGCAAGGAGTTAGCAGCTGTTGTCGGCAGCGCATATTGGATACAAAGCGACTCCGAAGCTCCGGAATCTAAAGTGCGTGGAATCGAAGAACCGTTGAACTGTGCACCCGCGCTCTTGGAGACTATGGTCGTTCCACCTGAACACGTGACATTGGCGCCGCTGCCGCTGACGGTTGCGCCAATCTTGAGGGAGATGTTCAGTCCCGCACCCAAGGTGGTAGCCCCCGATTCGGTGACCTTTCCCTGAACCGTATATGGAGCCGATATTGTTCCCGTGTTTTTGACAAGCACCGTAGACACCGAGCTGGTGCCCGGATACAAATTACTGCCAGTGATGGGCATCTGATAGGTAGTTGCACTAGCTGCATCTGCCGTTGCGCCAACTCCCAGAGCGACGGTAGCGGAACTGATATTGGAGGTCGCCGTGGCGGTGCCTGTCCAAGCGGCAAGGGTCGAAACAGCACCAAATCCCACAAGGATTCCCAAGGTAAGCATCGCCTTAATCTGCATTCCACGCCGGCTCATCGGGAATCTCCTTCAGTATTCAGAATGGTTTGTCTATTTCGCCGGCTCAGGGCAAAGAGTATTCCGCCGGTGATTAGTGCCCCGATTGCCAACGGCAGGAATCGGGGGAAAAATCCGGTGTCGCCCAGCTGGTCTTGATCTTGAGGCGGTTGAGAGTCTGGATTTTCTACTGGAGGTGCCGATTCTTCATCGGGTTCCTCGCCTAACGGATCCTTCTCGCTTGCCCGTACGCGGATGCTGATGTTCTCCGAGCTGATGTTCTGGGTGGCATTTCCTGCGGCTTCAGGCAGCCACGCACGGACAACAACGGTGGTCGTCTCGCCAGCAGACAGTGAAATGATTCCCTTAGGCGAAGCTTCCGCCCGTAAATCGTTGGCACCTTCGAGGGTGTTCGTGTGCACTGTGATTTCTATGGACTTTGAAAGATCATTACGCACCCACAAGGAACGGCTTATATTTTCACCGGGGATGATTTTTTCAACATTGGTAAAGACAGGCAAAGGGGTATGGCTGTAATTTTCCCCGTCCGTACTGTAGCTCAGTTGGTTGCCGACTGGCGAGGCCGTTGCTGCCTGCGCCGGCGCGTGGGTGAAGGCGAGAAAAAACATCGACGCAATACCTGCGAACAGCCACGCAAAGATTCGTCGAGTGCTCATTTTTCCACCTTGCGCCGGTTGTCACACCACGCACCGGCAAGCATTACAGCTGAGTAGCAAAGCAGTCCACCCACAGCGAGCCAAATCAGCCACGTACGTTGCTGACCGCTAATTGCAGAGTTTACGAATCCTAACAGCGGCACCGCGTACCAGAGTTTTCCTCTAATTTGTTCGGGAACAACCGGTGCGTCATTCGTATTGTTTGCATCACCCCGAAGGATAAATCGCTGTTCACCGCCAAGCGTATTTCCCACCCCGACAACACGATGCGTCACAACTTCTGGTTCGCCTGAAACAAGTTGATAGGTGACCACATCGCCCACCTGAATTTCATTAAGATCAACCGGACGCACCACAACTAACGAACCGGGCTGATAGTCCGGCCTCATCGAGCCGGTAAGTACGGTATACGCAGTCGCGCCGCCTAACCGTGGAATGAGGACCATGATGGCAAGCAATGCGAGAACGACAAAAAGCGCCAGCCATGAGATGGTTTGCCCTACCCACCACAGCATGCCAGTCTTCTCGCGTTCAATTCGAAGCTCTGCCCGACTGCGTGCACTCATTGTTGCTGCCCCACAAAGTTCAGCACCAATTTGAGCGAACCTCCAGAAGCAGCTTGCGGAGCATTCGACGGGACCGACAGCCTCACGCAGAGGTTCTCCTTGCTGGCGTCCCCATTTTCGCTCAGCAATGGACGGGCCACCGCAAACTTGGCCGTCGAATTGGCCGTGCCTTTATAGAGCATTTGTCCGGAGAGCGACTGCCGACCATCGCAAGCTACCGCTGGCATGCCAGCATAAATGCTCAGAATGCTGGAGTCGGCCAGCGCGGTATCGGCATCCGTTGGCGTTCCCGGTTTCGCCGAAGCACCCACGAGGTTGTAGAGCAGGTCGGTAGTCCCGCCGTTGCTCAGCATCAATGGAGCTTGCACATACTGCCCGGGGACTAAATTGGAGCCGTCAAGTTCAATGAATTCGTAGTTCGCTGCCTCTTTGGGTTCGGCTCCCACCAAAAGCAGCAGATTTCCCGTTCTCACGGTGCCCGCATCAATATTTCTTTCGGCGCGCCAAACGGCGGCCGTGCCTTGGGCTCCCAGAAAAAGCGCCAGGACGACGGCCGCGACTAAAGTAAACTTCAGCTGTTTAGGCATTCAATTACCTGCTGCGGAGCGACTTATGAACGGATCTGATCCAGTGTTAAGGTCAGCTGTGTCAAATCGATAGGCTCGTCCATGGTGGTGTTGGGCGTTGTGCCAACTGCACCTTCGTCGAAGGTGACAGTGATCGAAACGGGAACCTCATAAACACCCGGGGCGGCGAAGGTAAGTACGCCGCCTGCTTCGGTAATGCCTTCTGCCGAGGCATCAACATCCAGCGCAATGGTGACATAGGTTTCAAGATCCGCAGGAACGGCACCGACGGTGCCGACAGTCAGTGCCCCCTGGATGTTCTTACCCTCAGCATCGATGGTCACCGTCTGGTTGAATTCGACAGTATCGCCCGGAACAATGTTGTCGGTCACAAGGTCAAACGTCGTGGTTGACGCATCCGGGCTAGCGTCGGTCCAAACCCCTTCCCCGTCGGTGGTCAGTTCTAGGTGACCGGTGGTAACCGTTCCCGCATCGACATTGTCTTCGGCCTGCCACAGTGCGAGAGTACCGGCACCGCCAATAAGCAATGTACCGGCGGCGACTGCCGCAATGGTCGCCTTCGTTGTTTTCTTCATTTTCAGTCCTCACTTTGCCGAGCCCACTGCAGGTCTCTCTACCAGTAAACCGGAAAGGGTAATATTTTCAACACGAGGATAGATAAATATGAACTATCTCAGAATTGCGAGATTCGTAGGTGCCGAACGGCTATGCGTAAACCAAATAAAATGAGAATATTGTGCAACCTGACCTCATATTTTGGAGATAGTCGAAGAAATGATTTATTGGATTGATAACACTCCGAAGCAAGTGGTTAGATAAATTTATCCGACTGGATCCGTAAAATAGACGGTCAGTCATAGCACAAAAAATGGTCGTGCTCACGTGAGCACGACCAAGTCGCTAGGTAAGAATAACCCCACTGAAGGGTCGCCGAAACTAGCTCTAGCCTCTACCGGCCTTTGCCAACAGACTCTTCTCCGGAGCCGACGCAAATAGGTTCAGGCCCATTGCGCGCGACAAGTGTCCGATCGCCAACTGCGCTTTCACCGAGTTGCCTGCGATATCCAAGGGTGGCGAGAACGCGCCAATAGCGCCCTTACCTGGGGCTATAGCGACGATGCCGCCGGAGACTCCTGACTTAGCCGGAATTCCGATCTCGAACAGCCAATCCCCCGAGTGTTCGTAGAGACCACTGGTAGCCACGGCGGCCAGAGTATCACGGCAAACGTCCGCATCCACTACCCGCTGGCCGGTAACCGGATTGACCCCGCCGTCGGCGAGGGTCGCACCCATGACTGCGAGATCATAAGCCGTGACGTTCAGTGAGCATTGCCGGGTGTAGACATCCACTGCGGCCAGTGGGTCACCTTCGATGCGACGGTAGCTTTTAAGTAGTCGACCTACGGCTTTATTTCGTTCATTAGATTCGGATTCAGAGGCATACACGTCATCGTCCAGCGTCAGTTGGCGTCCGGCGAAGGCAGAGAGGCCGGCGCGGACATTTTCCCATTTTTTGGCCGAGGTGCGGCCCGGGATCATCTCGGTGGTGGCGATCGCACCGGCGTTGACCATCGGGTTCATCGGGTGGCCATTATTCAGCTCAACTGCCATCACCGAGTTAAACGGCATGCCGGTGTTATTCACACCGATGCGTTCACGGACAACTTCTCGGCCATGTTCTTGAACCACGAGCGCGTAAACAAACATTTTGGCGATCGACTGAATGGAGAACTCATGCTGGCAGTCTCCGACCTCGTGCACCGAACCGCCCACATGGGACATGGCGATGGCGAAAAGGTCGGGGTCAGCGTGGCCAAGGATAGGGATGTAGTGGGCTAACAATCCATCGTCCACGTCCGAATAACGCTCATGTGCCTCGCGTAGAAGCTCGTCAATTTTCTGGTGTGCCAGCGAACCGGTAGATACCTGCTGGACAACATCATCGAAATCGGTAGGGATGGTGTCGTTCCCGTCCGAAGGATAGTTCATGTTCACCCACTTTCTACTTATGTTTTTACGTTTTTCTCTGCGCTATCTTGAGACTATCAATAGCGCTCCTACTTGGCATCAAGTAGTGCATCATTACACAGTACGAGCGTCTTGCAGCGATCATTTCTTACCCAGAATAATTGTGTTCTCCCCGACATTGTGTAGAGCCTTACAGCGCAAAGAGGCCTAGTTAACCTAGCATTTTAGATATGGCTAAGGGAATCACTTTTCACACTCGCAAATGGGTTCGCCCCGAAGATCTCAACGCAAACGGCACGCTGTTCGGCGGAAGCCTGCTGCGTTGGATCGACGAAGAGGCGGCCATCTACTCGATCATCCAGCTTGGCAACAAGCATGTGGTCACCAAGTTCATGTCTGAAATCAACTTCATCGCCTCCGCTAAGGAAGGCGACCTGATTGAAATGGGCCTGACCGCCATCGACTTTGGTCGCACCTCGGTCACCCTGCGCGCCGAAGTTCGCAACATCTTCACCCAGGAATCGATCTTGACCATTGAGAAGATCGTATTCGTCAACATTGGTGAAGACGGCAAGCCGCAACCGCACGGTTATGACCACATCACCTACACACGTGATCGTATCCCGCTGGAAATCACCAAGGCACTGATCTAGTTTTCTCACCGATACCCTCAGCCAGCATTGAGTTGACGGTGCTGTGCCCCAGTCTGCGTTGTGCGGGCTGGGGCATTCGCGTTTTCAGGTCCAGCGTAACCGCCAATATTTTGGTGTGAAAACCTCTTGTCGACGGGACCGTGTTGGGGCAGAGTTTGTCGCGGGCGCAGTTCGCGCCCTGCCCCACCAGTTACCGAGGTATGAGCATGAGCAAGATGATCTTTGTAAACCTACCGACCGCTGATCTGGCCAAGTCCGACGCCTTCTACTCCTCTATGGGTTACGAGAAGAACACCACCTTCTCGGACGAGAATGCAACCTCTTGGATCGTTGCCGAAAACATCTTGATCATGGTGCTCCGCGAAGAGTTCTTTGCCAGTTTCCTGGTGGATGGAGATGTTCCCGCGCTGGGTTCAAAGCACAGGGAGGCCCTAAATGCACTGTCCGCGGAGACTCGGGACGGGGTCGATGATTTTGCCGCACGCGCAGTTGCTGGTGGCGGCAGCATCTACCGGCCGGCCGACGAACCATTTCCCGGCATGTATCAGGTGGCCGTCAAAGACCCCGACGGGCACGTCTGGGAAATCGCGTGGATGAGCCCCGAAGCGATGGAAAATCCCACAGCTTAGCCCAGCTTTCCTCTCCTCCGCCGCTGGCCTCAGGGTGCCGGCGGCGCGGTGAGGTTCGCAATTTTATGTCGGCTTCGTTTGCGGTGCAGTTTTTTCATGCCCTGAGCAGGATAAATGGGCTGCGGCCACCTCGGCGCCAACTCATCTCCCAGGGTGACCCCGCGCAGCCGGCGTCCAAACATCGGAAGCACCCATTGGCGTAGCCATTCCACGTCTCGGCGGGTGGCTTGAATGAAACCTATTCGCCGGGCGTCGGCGAAGGGTTCAAAGACCAGCTGATGGTTTGCGCCTAAGAGTTCCAGAATCCGAATGGCCATATAACGATGTCCCGCACGGTTCATGTGCAGCTTGTCGACATCCCACATGCGCCGATCCGCGTAAACATCCCACTGCCAGTAGTCCACCAGCGTCACGGTGTCGCCATATTGCGCGGCTAGTTCGCGCACGCAGTCATTAAACTTCCAGTTGCGCCGCTTGAAGGGTGCAAGCATCGGATGCACGGGAATATCAAAACCGGTGAACAGCAGGATTTGCGCCCCCGAAGTGGCGAGCCTTTCCACTGCGGCGCGATAGTCGGCGAGCACCTTGTCCAGGTCCTTGCGGAATTCGAGAATATCGTTGCCACCGGCGTAGAAGCTGATCACATCCGGGTTCATCGCCAACGCTGGTTCAATCTGTTCTTCGATAATCAGATCCAACCGTCGGCTGCGAATACCCAGATTGGCATAACGCCATTGCGGATCTTCCTTCGAAAGTTGCTTAGCCACTCGGTCCGCCCAGCCGCGCACCCCGTTGGGTAACCGTGGCTCCCAATCCCCCACACCCTCGGTGAAGGAATCTCCGATTGCCACAAAAAGCCGACTCATGACTGGTTACGCTACGCGTTGCTGGTGGCTGGTGAGTTGCGCTCAGGCAAACGCACGGACACCGCTAGGTGACAGCTTCGAGGCCTTAGCGCACGGCAGCTAAACTCTCCATCACCGAGTAGCCTTCAATTTTGCGCAAGTTCGTAGTCACCAGCTCGGCCACCGCGTCGGCAATTTGCCCGGTGCTCATAGTCATGTCCGGTCCGGCGAGTGCGGGGAGCTTTTGTAGCACCCCGACGGCGGCGGCTTCGATAGCCAACGCTGCCTGCTCTTCACCCAAATGTGCCAGCAGCATCGCGGCCGAAAGGATCGCGCCGACCGGGTTGGCCCACCCCTTGCCGGCAATGTCCGGAGCGGAACCATGGATGGCCTCGAACATGCTCGGTGCCGAACCATCCAGATTGAGGTTGGCGCTGGCAGCAACTCCCAGCCCACCTTGAATGACCGCTCCTAGATCGGTGATGATGTCGCCGAAGAGGTTGTCGGTGACCACCACGTCGAATCGTTCCGGCGATACCGGTAGGTGGAAGCACATCGCGTCCACGTGCACGTAGTCCAGCTGCACCTGCGGGTACCGGGCCCCTACTTGGTCAACGACTTCTTGCCAGAGTTTGCCGGCCTCGACGAGGATGTTTTTCTTGTGACAGAGGGTGAGTTTTTTACGTCGGCTGGCGGCGAGTTTAAAAGCGTATTCCACGACTCGGGTGATGCCTTGGCGGGTGTTCACCGATTCTTGGATCGCGACGGTGTTGGGGGTGTTCGCGTGGATGGTGGAGCCTTGCCCAACGTAGGCGCCCTCGGTATTTTCGCGCACAATCACCAGGTCACAGCGTTCTGGGGTGAGTCCGGCGATGGGTGTATCCACCCCCGGATAGAGTTTCACCGGGCGTAAGTTGACCGCCTGCTCGAAGGCTTGGCGCATGGCGAGGATGAATCCGCGTTCTAAGATTCCAGGTTCTACTGCTGGATCCCCCATGGCGCCGAAAAGTATTGCGTCGTGGGAACGCAGCTGCCCGGCAAGTTGTTCGTTCCACAGTTCGCCGGTGCGCAGATAGTGTTGGGCGCCGGCCTCGTAGCCGGTAAGTTCCAAAGAAAAGCCGAAAGTACGCTGGGCTACGGTCAGTACCTTCAGTGCACCGTCGATGACTTCGGGGCCGATACCGTCGCCGGGAATAACGGCGATGCTATAAGTTCTTGTGGCGCTTTCCATTCATCTTCTCCATTGTGAACTAGTCGTGCATCGAAGTAGCCGGAAACCAGCGACTGCCCCACACTTGTTGGTCGCAGCATTTCTTCGGCATCTGAACCGACAGGCTAATTCCCTGCCGACAGGTGAGCAACACTTTTCCCGTTGGACCAGAACTTGTCAATGAAGTCATGAGTTTTGCCTACTTGGAGAGTCTTTTAGGGAAAATACATTGACTGTGCGCCAGATCACTGGTTAGCTGTGGACAGCTACTGGTCAGACCAGTAGAACTTTCGCTTACCTCGACTCGAAAGCAGGAATGGTGCCAATTCACGTCAAGAGTTACCCGGACGGTTTGCCCATTGGTGAGCTTTGGGTGCCCTGCGAGCACAGTGATCCGATCGTTTTCCCCTACGATTCCTCGGTGATCGCCCACGCGCCGGTAGGTACGGTTCAGCACGCGGCTCAGGCGTTGGATGCTGCGCAAGAGGTCCGCCAGTCCACGGCCCGGCTCAGTACCGGAACCCGCCGGTCTATCCTCATGGCGGTCCACGACAAACTCGCCGCGGTGCGCGAAGAGCTCGAAAACCTGCTGGTGTTAGAAACCGGCAAACCGCTGGTCGACTGTCGCGTGGAGGTCGCGCGCACGCTCACCACCTGGGCGGCGTCCGCCGAGGAGGTGGCGCACATCCACGGCGAAACGGTTCCGCTGGATTTGCAGCCCTCAGGTGAGGGCATGATCGGGTATTGGACGCGCAAACCCGCAGGAATTGTCGTCGGCATTGCCGGGTTTAATTATCCGTTGCTTCTGGCTAGCCATAAGTTGGCGCCGGCCCTCGCCGCCGGTTGCCCAATTATCTTGAAACCCGCACCCAATACCCCCTTGACGACATTGTGGGCCGTGCACCTGATTCGTCAGGTGCTTACCGTGCATGAGGTCAGTGCTGCGACGGTGCAGCTGGTAACCGGTGGGATCGAAGTAGGGGAGACCCTCGTCGCCGACCCACGTGCGGCGGTAGTTTCCTTCACCGGTTCCGCGGCGGTAGGGCACCAGATCGCGAAGAACGCCGCACCGCGCAAGGCGGTGCTGGAGCTCGGCTCAAATACCGGTTTCATCGTGGCCGACGATGCGCGAATCGAAGACGCGGTAGACGCGGTCATTCGCGGCGGGTTTTACGCCAACGGGCAGGCCTGCATCTCGGTGCAGCGCGTCATCGTGGAGGCTAAGGTTGCCGACGAATTCCAGCGACAGCTGCTGGCACGAATGGACGAAGTCATCGTTGGCGATCCGCGTTCCCCGGACACCCGGGTGGCGCCGCTGATTAATGCGGCCTCCACCGAACGCATAATGACCTGGATTAAGGAGGCGGTGGACTGCGGTGCACAGATTCTGCAGGGCGGCAGGTTGCAGGGGGCCAGTATCCTGCCCACGGTGATCAGCCAGGTACCTACCGAGGCGAACCTGTGGTGCGAGGAGATCTTTGGACCGGTGATTTGTTTGCACCGCGTCCCAGACCTGGACACCGCGTTTGAGCTGGTTAACGACTCGCGTTACGGATTGCAGGCGGCGATTTACAGTACCAATTTGAAGACCGCCTTCCGTGCCATCGAAGAACTCGACGTGGGCGGGGTGGTGGTCAACGAAATTCCCGGATTCCGCTCCGACATCATGCCTTACGGCGGGGTCAAGGATTCCGGGATCGGACGCGAAGGACCACGTTTTGCCATGGAAGAATTCACCGTCACCCGGATGGCCATCATCCGGCCCTAGCGGCACCGTATTGAAAGTAGGCAAGCACCCATGGATTACACACAACTTTTTAAATTCGACGGCCGCCGCGTCTTAGTTATTGGCGCCGGCAGCGGCATCGGACGCGAGGCCGCCCTGGCGCTGGCCGCGCATGGAGCCCACGTCATCTGCGCGGATCGCAACGTCTTTGCCGCCCAGGCCACCGCGGACTTGTTGGCCGGCGACTCGAGCGTGATCGAATTGGATGTGCTGGACTTTGAGGCGGTGCAAGCTACCGCCGGCGAGTTTAAGGACATCGCCGCGCTGGTATTCACCGCGGCGATGAATGTGCGCAAGCGGATCGTGGATTACACAATGGACGAATTTGATCAGGTGGTGAACCTGAATCTGAAGGCTTCCTTCGCACTGATTCAGGCTTTTGCCCCGCGTCTGGCAGAAAATGGTGGCGGTTCCATCATCGGGATTGCCTCGATTCGGGCGTCGGTGGTGGAGCCGGGACAGAGCGTTTATGCCGCGACCAAGGCTGCGCTGGTCCAGTTGGCGCGCACCGCGGCGGCCGAGTTTGGCCCGCAGGGCGTGCGCGTGAACGTGATTGCCCCAGGCGTGGTGGAAACCCCGCTCACCTCTCAAATCAGCGCAAACAAAGAATGGTACAACGCCTATGCGTCCAAGAGCGCGTTGGGCCGTTGGGCCAAACCGGAGGAAATGGCCGGGGCCATCGTGTACCTCGCCTCGCAGGCTTCGAGCTTTGTCACCGGCTCGGTGTTGACCGTTGATGGTGGTTGGACCGCCATCGACGGCCGCTACAACCCACCGGAATAAGGTGGCACCGTGTCACAATCATCCCCGGCGCCGGTGAAACCGCGCGCCTTCGAAACGATCGTAAGACACGTTGAGGCGCGGGTGCTCACCGGCGAGCTGAAAATCGGTGATCGGCTGCCCGGCGAACGCGAGCTGGTGACGCAATTCGGGGTGGGTCGTTCCTCGGTGCGCGAAGCCATGCGCGTACTTGAAAGCAACGGCATGATCGCCTCACGCCCGGGTGACCCGCGTGGTGCGGTGGTGCTCTCCCCCACCGCGGCGCCACTGCGCAGGCTTATCACCCGGCTGACCCATAGCTCGGCGTCCAGCCTGGTAGATCTGCTGATCTACCGGATGACTTTGGAGTCTTCGGCAAATTCCTTGGCGGCCACACGGCGCAGTGAGGCGGACCTGCTCCGACTGGACGAGGCGTTGGAACGCATGCGTGTGGCAAGGCTGCAAGGCCAAGCGGCCTTCAGCCAGGCTGACCTGGATTTCCATGATGTGGTTGCGCAGGCCAGCGGACATGCGCTGTTGCAGCTCTCCGCCGAGGCGGTGCGCCAGTCCATTGAACAACTGATCTCCGCGCGCATCGAGGAAAGTGGCGACGATGACGAGCTAATGCAGCGCACTATCGAACACCACCAGGAAGTGTTAACCGCGATCCGGGATCGAGACGCTCATTTGGCCGAGCA
The DNA here is from genome assembly GCF_014644555.1 of Glutamicibacter ardleyensis. GTDB lineage: Bacteria > Actinomycetota > Actinomycetes > Actinomycetales > Micrococcaceae > Glutamicibacter > Glutamicibacter bergerei. The sequence continues at coordinate 492,371 of NZ_BMKX01000001.1, forward strand.
TTTGGCGCGCAGCAGCCTTTTTGAGTACTACGGCCATCTGGTGCCCGTCCAGCAGCGCGAAGCTCTTGCGGCCTTAGCCTCCTTTGGCAGCCCGCCAGCCGGTTAGTCCAGCGTGTTCCACTGCGGACAGGCACCGACCGGACGGTGACTTTCATACCAGCGGGCGGCGCGCAGTACCGCGGCGTCCGATCCTACCGGGCCGGAAAGTTGCACACCGATCGGTTTACCATCACTGGTGAATCCGCAGTTCACCGTGGCCGCCGGCTGGCCGGACATGTTGTAGGGGACGGTGAAGGCAATGTGGCTCATGGTCGCCAGCGGGTCCACCACCGGCATCGGTTGTTCGGCGGGGAAGGCCGCCATCGGTGAGACCGGGGAGATGACCAGATCAAAGTCTGCCGTCGCCGCGATAGTTGCCTGCTGCATCTGGTCGATGGCGCCAAAGTTCCTAATGGTGTCAGCCCCATCAAAGGTGGAGCCTACGGTGCACCAGCGCACAATATAGTCCAAGACCTTGGCTTGGTTTTCTGCAGAAAGTTCCCGATAGTCCGCCCAGGACCGGGTGCGCCAGAACCTATCGAGCCGGTCGAGCATATCTTGGGTGATAAATGGGTCTAAGGTTTGCACGTTTGCCCCGGCATCGGCAAAGAGCGCGGCAACGTTCTGCACCGCGGCCAGTATTTCCGGTTCCACCGCGGATCCGGCGTTGGCATCGGTGTGTAGCGCGACATTCAGCCCGGACACCGAAGATACGGTGCTCTCCCAGTCTTGAGCCGGGTAGGGACGGGCGGTGTAATCGCGCATATCAGGTTGGCCGAGGATGGACATGAATAAGGCGATATCATCCACGCTGCGCCCCATGGGACCGGCGGCCCGGCCTAGGTATGGAGCATCCAAAGGGATGAGCCCTGCGCTCGGTTTGAGCGTGGCGAGCCCCTGCCAGCCACCGGGCAGTCGAATGGAACCGCCAATATCCGTTCCCACATGAAGTGGCCCGTACCCGGCCGCCGCGGCAGAACCGACGCCGGCACTGGAACCACCGGTAGTCCATGCCGGGTTCCAAGCGCTACGTGAAATGCCGTGCAGGCTCGAAACTCCGGAGGACAGCATGCCCCAGTCCGGCATGGTGGTGGAGCCAAGGATCACTGCCCCGGCTTCGAGAATCCGGTTGGTGATCGGCGCATTCTGCGCGGGCACCTTCGGGTTGGGTAGGGCGGTGCCCGAGGGCATCGGAATCCCCGCGCGGGCCACGTTTTCCTTCACCGTGGCGGGCACCCCGTCCAGTACCCCACGCGCACTGCCGGTGGCCCAACGTTTCTCGCTCAGTCGCGCCTGCTCCAGAATGTCTTGCGGGTCAAAGCGATACATCGCGTTGAGTACCGGTTCGCGCTCTTGAATTCGTTCAATGACCGCTTCGGCGACGTCTACCGGGGAAAGGTCCTTGGCCGCATACGCAGCACCGAGCTCGCGAGCGCTCAGTTGGTGCAGGGCCGTGCTGCGTTCGGAAAGCTGAGACATGGTGGACCTTTCACGGTAAACAATGATTTTTAGCGCAAAGACAATTCGTTACGCAACGACATCGAGGAGTTGACCAAGGTGCGGGTGTAGTCATGCTGCGGGTTGTCGTAGATTTGCTCGGTACTCCCGCTTTCCACAATTTGTCCGTTGTTCATGACGACCACGTTGTCGCACAGATGACGCACCACACCCAAATCATGGGAGACAAAAACCAGGGTCAGCTGATAGTCATCAACCAGATCCGAGAGTAGATTCAGCACCTGAGCACGGACCGACACATCCAAGGCACTGACCGGTTCGTCGGCCACCAACACCCGAGGTTCACAGATCAACGCGCGAGCAATGGAGATGCGCTGGCGTTGCCCGCCGGAGAACTGGTGAGGGAAACGTTCGGCCGCATCGCGCGGCAGGCCGACGGCGCCCAACATTTCCGCCACCAGTTTGCGCTGTTTCGCGCTGTCCACCTTTTGTCCCGGGGCGAGCAATGGTTCGGCGATGATGTCACGGACCCGCATGCGCGGATCAAGGGAACCCATCGGGTCTTGGAAGACGATCTGCAGCTGCTGGCGCAGCTGGATCAGATCGCGTTCTTTGGCACCGCTGATCTGGTTGCCGGCGACCTTCACGCTGCCCGAGGTCGGCTGGTCAAGGCCTGCCAGAATGCGCAGCAAGGTGGATTTGCCAGACCCGGACTCGCCCACCACGCCAAAGCGCTGCCCGGCGGCCACCTCAAAAGACACTCCACGCAGCGCGTGGACTTCGGAGGGTTTTCCAAAGAGCGTGGAGCGGGCTACCGGGTAGCGCCGATGCAGGTCTTCCACGCTGATCACCGGCTCGTCCCCGGCAGGCAACGGGAGCACAGGTCTTCCCGCCGTGGCTTCTGCGGACACGGCAGCCAGTTGAGCCAAGTCTTCGGGCTCCGGCTCGTTTTCCGTCGGCGGCACATAGGCGGCGGCCGAGGCGACGGTGAAAAGCCGGCCCTTTTCATCGGTGGCATTCAGATCCGAGGCAGCGAGCAGTCCCCTGGTGTAGGGGTGCTGCGGGTTGGTGAAAACTTCTACGGTGCTACCTTCTTCCACCACTTGGCCGTTGTTCATCACCAGTACCCGGTCGCAGACGTTGGCCACAACCGACAGGTCATGGGTGATGAACAGCAGCCCGGTACCCAGCTCGGTCACCGATTCCAAGATCAAATCCAGCACCTGGCGTTGCACGGTGACATCCAGCGCGGTGGTCGGCTCGTCGCACAATAGCAGGCCCGGTTTATTCGCCAGCGCCATAGCCAGCATCGCTCGTTGGCGTTGGCCCCCGGAGAGCTGATGCGGGTAGGCGCGTGCGGCCCGCTGCGGGTCTGGAAGCTTGACCGATTCGAGCATTTCCACGGCTTTGGACCGGGCGGCGGACTTCGACGGGACGCTTTTGTGGCTGGTCATGATTTCTGCGACCTGCGGACCGACCTTCATCAATGGGTTCAGTGCCGTGAGCGGTTCCTGGAAGACCATGGTCATATCTTTTCCACGGATTTTCTGCCATTGCTTGTCGCTGGCGTCCACCAGGTTGCCCGCATGCCCGGCAAGGTGAATGGATCCCGTGGCGCTTACGCCTTCGGGCAGCAAGCCCATCAGCGCCGAGGCGGTCATCGACTTCCCCGAGCCTGACTCTCCGATCAGCCCCACCCGATCCCCGGGCTGCATGCGCAGATTGAAGTTGCTGACCAGGCTGCGCGTTTTGGTGCTGATGCTCAGGTTTTTGACCTCAATCAGGGCCGGCGCGTTGTGCGGTGCATCCATGCTCAGCGTTCTCCGTTCAGTTTTGGATCAAAGCGGTCGCGCAAACCATCGCCCAGCAGCGTGAAGCCAAGCACCGCAATGGCGATGGCAGAGCCCGGCCACACGGCAAGCATCGGATAGGTGCCAAGGAACTGCTGGGATTCTTGAAGCATGCGTCCCCAGGACGGTACCGGCGGCGGGGTACCCAATCCAAGGAAAGACAGCGCCGCTTCGGCCAGTACCGCGATGGCGAACGAAACCGAACACTGGACCACCACCATGCCGATGATATTCGGCATCACGTGGCGCCGGGCGATACGCCAGGAACTCTGGCTGGATGCCCTGGCCGCCATGATGTACTCGGTGCTCATCACCTGCAAGGTTCCGCTGCGTGCCACGCGGGCGAAACCGGGGATGGAGCCAATGCCGATGGCGAGCATCGCGGTCAGGGTGCTTGCCCCGAAGACCGCACCGAACATGATGGCCACCAGCAGGGCTGGAAAAGCCAGCAGAATATCGGCGCCGCGCATGGTGACTTCTTCGGTGATGCCCCGGCGCATTCCGGCCAGAATTCCCAGCGGTGTGCCAATCAGCAGGGCGATGCCCACCGCTACCAGCCCCACCAGCAAGGTAATCCGTGCGCCATACAGGATTCCGGAGAACACATCGCGCCCGTACCGGTCGGTGCCCATCAGGTGCGCGGCGCTGGAACCCTGCAGCCGGTCGGCGGGGAATGCCTGCACCGGGTTGTACGGAGTCCAGATGAAGGAGAGAAGCGCGGCAAGGACTACGGCGGCCACCAGGATCGCCCCGACGATGAGCGTGGGTGAGGCTTTGCGGCGGTTTTTTGCCGACAGAACCTGTTCTTCAGCCATTACGCACCCTTTCGAATTCGTGGATCCAGCACGGTGTAGAGCACATCCACCATCAGGTTGATGATCAACGTGATGGCCACCAAGACCATCACCACGGACTGCACGGTGAGCAGATCGCGGTTGCCTACCGCGTCCAGCAGCATCGACCCCAGCCCGGGGATCACGAAGACCCGCTCAATGACCACCGCACCGATGATCAGCGCCGCAAGCTGCACGCTGGTGACGGTCAAAACCGGGATCGAAGCGTTACGCAAACCGTGCTTGATCAGCGATTCAAGTTTTCCCAGACCCTTGGACCTGGCGGTTCGCAGGTAGTCTTCGCTCATTACTTCCATCACCGCGGAACGAACATACCGGGTGAGAATTGCTCCCTGCACCGAAGCCAGGGCAAGCACCGGAAGAATGACACGGGAAGCAAAATCAGCGAAGTCTTCTCCCGGCGGGGTCCACCCATTGGCTGGCAGCCAGCCCAGTCCCACGGCGAAAACCACTACCAGCAGGATTCCGGCCAGGAAGTTCGGGATGGCGACACCGATTTGGCTGATCCCGCTGACAACAATCCCACTGGGGTTCCGGTGCTTGACCGCCGCGTAGGTGCCAAAGGGAATGGCGATCGCCAGAGCAACAATCATGGCCAAGATGACCAGAATCAGGCTGACCTGAACCCTGTCGATGATGAGCGGACTGATGTCCTGCCTGGTGATGTAGGAGGTGCCGAAGTCACCGAAGGGCAGTCCCAGCGCCCAGTCGAAGTACTGCACCAGCAGCGGGCGGTCAGTTCCGAATTCGGCGCGGGTTTTTGCCAGCAGTTCCGGGGTGGCGTTCACGCCCAACGCAATCTGTGCCGGGTCGCCCGGAATAGCGCGCATGAACAAGAACACCGCCACCGTAGCAATCACATAGGTGACAACAAATCTTACGAGGTTGATCAGTAAACGGATACCCAAAAGATTTCTCCCGGTCAGCTAGCTAGTTCGACTACTTCCAACCAAGGTTTGTCAGGTCCAGCGCCTCGGTGACCGAGTTCGCCGGGATACCGGTGACATTCGCATCGGCAACAACAATGTTCGGGAAGATGAACAGCGTATCGGCGGCTGCGTCGTCAACGATGGTCCGTACGACCTTCTTCATCCCCTCCACATAGCCTGCTTCATCTGCGGCGTCCGCACTCGCGGCGAGGTCTTTGATCTTTGAATTGTCATAACCCAGGTAGTAGTCCGGGTTGTTGAACATGGAAAGCACATCGCGGCTTTCCACTGCCAGCACCACCGACATCTGGTAATCATGCTTGGTGAAGACCTCATCAAGCCAGACGGCTGGGAATTCGGAGGATTCAATCTTTGCGTTGATTCCAACCTCTGCCAGCTGCGAAACAACAATTTCCGAGACGGCCGTGGCATAAGGGCGGGTCGGCACGGTGAAAGTGATGTTCAGGTTTTCCGCTCCGGCATCCTTGAGCAAGGATTTCGCCTTGGCAGGATCATACGGGTACACGTCGTTGAGGTCTTCATAGTATGGGTCCGTGGTCGGCACCGGACCGCCGACCTTCGTGCCGTAGCCATTCCATGCGGTGTCGATGACCGCCTGCCGGTCAATCGCGTACATCACTGCCTGGCGTACGCGTTTGTCATCAAACGGCGCCTTCTTGTTGTTCATCGACAAGATGATTTCACCGTTGGAGGTGCCGTCCAATACCTGGTATTTGGGATCTGATTCAAAGCTGGAGAGCAGTTCCGGGGATTGCATGTTGTACACGACGTCAACGTCGCCGGACTGCAACGCGTTGGTGGTGGCAACCGCATCGGCAAAGTAGCGCAGTGTCGCGGTCTGAATCGCAGGCTTTTCACCCCAGTAATCATCGCGGGTGGCAAATTCTATGGATTGGCCGCGGTTCCACGCATCGATGGCGTACGGACCGGTGCCGATGGCCTTGTTGGCGAGGTCATCCACACCGCTGGGATCAAAGATCGCACCGACCAAGGTTCCCATGTCGAAGAGCCAGGCGTTGCTCGGCTTCTTCAGCGTGATGGCAACTTCGGTGTCGGAATTGACCTTGACGGAGTCGACGACATCCATCTTCTTTTTCAGGCTTGAGATCCACGCATCGGACTTCACCCGTTCGATGCTGAACTTCACGTCATCGGCGGTGAACGCTTCGCCATTGGAGAAGGTTGCCCCCTCGCGGAGCTTGAACGTGTAGGTCTTGTTTCCGTTGCTCAGTTCCCATGATTCGGCCAGCAGCGGCTGGATTTCACCGTCTTGGTCGATTTCCACGAGGCCCTCATAAACGTTGGACATCAGCGCCTGGGGTATGGCTGCGCCCGCGGTGGTGGTGAAATCCAGGTTGACCGGCTCTCCGGTGAGCGCGAGCGTCACTCCGGTTTTTGATGCAGTACCGTCGGCGCTTCCGCCTCCAGAACCCGCTGAACAGGCGGTGAGGGCCAGTGATCCAGCCATAACTACCGCAGCCAGGCGGACGTGATTCTTTTTCGCGCTCATGAGATCTCCATCGGGTCATCAACCATGCCAGTGATGTGATCCATACAACACCATATATGCTGATATTTCTACTAGGTTCTCTGGTCTTACCAGTGATCGTAATATTAGTGCCCAAGGCAGAGGGGGCGCGAACCGCGCTATCTTTGTCCCAACGCACCCTCGTTCAAAGGATGGCCCCATGAGCAAGCTGACCTTCACCCCGGCCGTACCAACGCTGACCTATGAGCGCGTGGTGCAGCAAATCGAAGAGGCAATTCTCTCCAAGGAAATCGAGCCCGGCCAGCATCTGCCCAGCGAGCGGGAATTGATGGTGCAGTTTTCCGTCAGCCGGTCCACGGTGCGGGAGGCATTGCGTGTTTTGCAAAGCCAAGGGCTCATTGCCTCGCGGCCAGGAAGCCGCAGCGGTCCGGTGGTCCTGCCGATTTCCTCGGATATTCTGGAGCGTTCCTTCGCCAATATGGCGCGGGTCGCTTCCCTGTCCTTAGCCGAGCTGGTGCAGTTTCGGATCGTGTTGGAAAGCTCGGCCTGCCAGCTGGCCGCGGTGATGCACAATCAGGCGCAGCTGGCCACGATGCGTGATGCCATCGAACGGATGGAGCTCAAAACAACTAGCGGCTCGGAGGCCTTCAACCGGGCCGACCTGGATTTCCATGCAGCGGTGTGGGAAGCGAGCCACAACGGGATTCTGCGGATCTGCGGCGAAGCGGTCTCCGGGGCCATCTTGAACGTGATGGACGAGCAAATGAGCCATTCGGAGAACGAATCGCGCGAAATGAAGAAGGTTGTCGCGCTGGACCGGGCAATCTTTGACGCCATTGCCCGCGGAGATTCTGCGGCCGCTGGCAAAGCCGCTAAAACGGCCATCTCTTCCTACTTCAATGCAGCTTTGGATGCCGAGGCGCTGCGCGGCGTTCAGGCCCTGATCGGCGAGGCAAATGGCGCAGAAACGCGGTCCTAGAGATCTTTGCGCATCACCAGGCGCGGCATTCTGCTGGCTACCGCATCAGTGACGCCAATGACCTTGAATCCCACCGACTCGAACATCTTGCGCGTGCCCACAAAAGCCATGGTCAGATCCATGCGTCCTTCGGGGTCCACCGGGTAGGCTTCGACAGCCGGAGCTCCTAGCGCTTTGGCATAGCCCAAAGCTCCTTCGAGCATGTGGGTGTTTACGCCTTGCCGACGGAAACCGCTTCGCACCACCACGCAGATGATGCTCCATACCGCGACGCCATCCACCGGTCGAATCAGCTTTGAACGCTCCAGCAACGGAATCTGAGAGCGCGGGCTGATGCTGCACCAGCCCACCGGCACTCCGTCCTTATAGGCCAGCACACCAGGCGCAATGGGCTCGGCGCTCAAGGCGCGCATTGCGTCCACGCGGTGTCCCGCACCTAGCGTCTGGATCTCCTTGGCGCCTAAACGATGAGATAAACACCAACAGTGCTTTTCGCGTCCCGTGGGATTCACTACCGCTGCGAAATCCTCAAATCGCTGCTCAACCACCGGCAAAACTTCCCATCGTGCATCTTCCGCAACAGGCCCCTGAATGATAGATTCCATGGCACTATCTTGCGCTTCCTCCACCGGCAGCGATAGTCCCGACAGAATCTTCGGGTTTTCCCTACCTTTCTTCTCCGGCTCACTTGGTGTTGCCGGAAGACGGCTCAGAATACTGTTGAACTATGACTTCGACACCAAAGCTTGCCCCGGACGAAAAATCCGTCCGGCCACCGTTGCGGATCGTCCCGACGATTCTTCACTTAGCAGTACTGGGTACCATCGGCACCGCGATCAGCTGGTTCCTGCTCGGATGGCTCGCTGCCGGTGCCGCCCTGATTTTCCTCCTGGGTTTCGGCCTCCTTTTGCTCATCGGTTTGCTCTACGCAATGTTTGGGCTCTCCTGGTTTGAGATCCAGCGTGTTTCAAGCCTCTACGATTTGAACGTTGCTGCCCTTTCGTGGCGTCCACGGCGCCGCGGAGGATTCGGCGAATACATGCGGTCGCTGGCGCGGAATCTGGCCAGCGGACGCATGTGGGCGGCCTTGGGAAGCTTTGTGCTCTCCTGCATCTTCGGTTCGCTGATGCTCGGCGCACTGCAGTGGACCGTACATACCGCGATCGTCGGTTTCGCTCCGCTGAGCGAAACCGAAACGGTGATTGGCCCCTTCAATCTGATCGTGCCATCCACCCAGGCCCCGTGGTTGTTCCTCTTCTCCATCGCTGGAGTTGCTGCAGTTATTGGCTTGGCCTTCCTGCACCGGGCTGTCACCTGCGCCATCATCGGTGCGATTGCCCGCGAATCCGAAATGACCGAACGGGTACGCAGCAGTTCGGTGCAGCGTGAAGGTGCGGTGCGTGCCGCCGAGGTGGAACGTACCCGCATCGAACGCGACCTTCACGACGGGGTCCAGCCTCGCTTGGTTTCGGTGGGCATGACTCTGGGTCTGGCACACCAGCAAATCGATACAGATCCGGCGCAGGCCAAAGAGCTGATCGCTGAGGCCCATGCCTCGACCAAATCGGCCATTACCGAACTGCGCCAGCTCACCCGCGGCATCTACGCCTCGGTGCTCGATGACCGCGGCCTGGATGCGGCGCTGTCCGCGGTGGCAGGCCGCAGCCACATCCCGGTGCAGCTTGATGTGCAATTGACCGGGCGCTACCCCCGGGACACCGAATCTGCGGTGTACTTCACCATCGCGGAAGCGTTGACTAACGCAACCAAGCATTCACGTGCCGCGACCTGCCGGGTGACCGTGCGCGAGCGAGAAGATGCCGGCAAGCGCTGGCTCTGGGCACGTATTGAAGACAATGGCGTGGGCGGGGCACGGGTTCTGCCCGGCGGCGGGCTGGACGGAATCACCAACCGGGTGCTGGCTGCCGGCGGCACGCTGCGCCTGGATAGCCCGCAAGGCGGTCCAACCGCGGTGGAGGTGAATGTGCCATGCGCGTCCTGATCTGTGAAGATTCGGTGCTCCTGCGTGAAGGATTGGTCAGGTTGCTCGCCCACTCGGGACATGAAGTGGTTGCAGACCTGCCGGACACCAGCGGGTTGATGGACTTCTTGGCCCAGGCCGATGAGGATGCCTTCCCGCAGATCGCAATCCTCGATGTGCGGCTCCCGCCGACCTACACCGACGAGGGAATCCGTGCCGCGCTGGAGGTCCGCAGGAACTATCCGCAGCTGCCGCTGCTGGTGCTCTCCCAGTATGTGGAGGAGCGCTACGCCTCGGAACTGATCTCCATGCAATCGGGCAGCTTGGGCTATTTGCTCAAGGACCGCGTTGCAGACGTCACCGAATTCATTGCCTCGCTGGAGCAGATAGCCAGCGGCGGCACGGTACTTGACCAAGAGGTGGTGGCACAGCTGTTGACCAGACGCAACCATGATGACCGCATGCAGCGGCTAACCGACAGAGAACGCAATGTGCTCACGGCACTGGCCGAAGGCAAATCCAACCAGGCCATTGCGGCCCTGCTCTTCCTCTCCGAGGCCAGCGTTGAAAAGTACATTACCTCTATCTTCCAGAAGCTTGGACTAGAGGCAGATGGGACAGGAAACCGGCGTGTGCTCGCCGCCCTGGCCCATATCGAAACTCTGGGCACGCCTCGCACCGACAGGACAAAACAATGAACACCCCGACCATGAATGCGCCGGTAGCGCCACAGACTCCGCAACCTGCCGGTTCAAAGAAATCCATGACCATCGTGATAGCAATCCTCGGAGGGCTGATCATCCTCGGCGTCATCGCAACCTCCGCATGGCGGGCCTCAAACAGCCTGTCCACCAGCAATACCTCGCAAGCCCTGAGCACCGAGGGCATCAACGAGCTAGACGTTGAGGTGGATGCGGGAAAGTTCAATATTCTCTTCGCCGATGTCCCCACCGCTACGTTGGATGTGCAAAGCGCGCGGGGCGGAGAGTGGAAGCTTCGCCGCGACGGGAATGCGCTGGTGGTCCGATCCCCTAATAACTGGGGCGACTGGTGCTTTACCGGTTGCGATTGGGAAGAAAACGAGGTCATCTTGACCCTGCCGAAATCCCTGGGTAACGGTGAGCTGGATGCCAATTTGCAGATGTCCGCCGGAGAGTTTTCCGTCGACGGCAACTTCAATGACCTTGTCATGGAGATGAGCGGCGGCACATTGGAGGCCGCAGGTTCGGCCAAGGCCCTGTTGGTGGAATTGGGAGCCGGCAAGACAGTGATCAACATGGACAACGTACAAAGCGCAGTCTTTGATGTCTCCGCCGGACGAATCGATACTGCGCTGACGGGTACGGCACCGAAGAATATCCAGGCTAATGTCAGCGCCGGAATGCTGCAGCTTACCTTGCCCAAGGCCAGCTACAACGTCACCGAGGATATTTCCGCTGGCACCCTGAATAACGGATTGCTTGTCGACTCGTCCTCGCCGCATAAGATCCAAGTTGAGGTCTCCGCGGGTAACGTGAACCTGCGTCCAAGCGCCGAGTCAAGCAAGTAATATACTCGTTCTGTCGCAAACCCGGCCTCGGTCTGAAGTGGATTTCCGCTTCAGACCGAGGCCGGTTTTTGCTTGATGACTTAAGCTTGGTTCTTCTTCATCGCGGCCAGCCGGGCCTCGATTTCGGAGACCTGCGGAGCTTCGGCTTCAATTGCCGACGCAGCGGGGGCTTCATCCAGAACGTTCTGGCTGCCCTTCATCGCTGCCAGTCGCGCTTCAATCTCGGTTTCTTCACCCAGATCCTCCAGGGCGGCGAACTGCGAGTCGAGCGAGGAAGCGGCAAGCTCGGAAGCGCCACGAACCTTAGCCTCATCCTGGCGGATCTTGTCTTCGAAACGACTGATCTCGCTGGTTGGATCATTCATATCCAAGGCCTTGAGAGTTTCCATCATCTGGCCCTGAGTCTTGGCATTGCGCGCACGGGCAACAAGCTCATCACGCTTGGCCACCAATTCAATGCGCTTCTTACCCATGGTGTTCAGGCCATCTTTAAGCTTTGCGACAACTTCGCGTTGCGAGGTTATGCTCGGAGCCAGGTTCTTAACCTTGGTCTCCGCCGCCATCTGACGCTGGATTGCCACGGTCGCCAGCTGGTTGAACTTCTGCGCGTTGGCAGCATCCCCGGCAGCCGAGAATTCTTCGGCTTTGTTCGAAGCGGCAAGGGCTTTAGCGCCCCACGACTTCACTTCATCCAGAGCTTTCGCCTGGTCGTCTTCTGCCATACGCAGGTTACCGATGGTCTGCGCTACCGCCGACTCAGCCTGGGCAATGTTGTTGGTGTAATCGCGAACCTGCTGGTCCAGCATCTTCTGTGGATCTTCGAGTGCATCCAGCGCCGCGTTGGCGTTGGCTTTGCCGATCCCGAAAATACGGGCCCAAATTGAGCGTTTCTTGGCCATGGTGCGTCCCTTCGTTAACCGCAACTTTAACTCTATGCGACACAGTACTGAGCGTTAAACTGGGTTTCTTCGTTCGCAACGCATTAGCTACGTTGTCTTGTCACATGGCCAGCCATTAATATCGACTGCTACTCGTGGGTTTCCCACTTATATAACCGTCCGTTCTCTGGCAGTCGCGGAACATTTTCTGAAGACTTGTATAAGACTTTCACTGACAGGTCGGTGTCGATGTTTTCAGCTAGCGATAGCAGCCGTTCCTTGTCGAACTTTTTTCTCTTCGGATGATTGTCTAGAACACAAAGATAAGCGAATGGTTGTTTAGATTCGCCATATTCTTCACGGCGCGCGTGAAGCAACATACGCAATTTATCGATGTCGCGTTTAACTTCAGGAAAGTCGAGTCCGTTCGTTTGCGATGCGGCAACTTTAAGTTCAGAAATTACATCCAGATGGTTCAGGAGCCCGAGACCCGTACCATCTACCGCTTTAGCTAATCTATTAGCGTAGTGCGGCATCATAATTCCAGGCTCACGCGTTACTACCGCGTCCAAACGTATCTCTGATTTGCCACCGAATGTCATCGTATGTTCGTTTTCAGGGAGATTTCGAATATGTACTACTGGTTCACGAGCTACTCGGTCAATTCCAAATTGTGAGATCAAATAATGGGCAAACCACGCTTGATAAGAAGCCTCAGGAGCCAAGTAGGAACCGCAGGTCATGGCGAAAACCTCCCACGCCGCCTCAAATTTCTGTTGCACGAGCTCTTTAGACATACGTGCATCATATTGGTCGATGCTGAATGCGTACAGGTTTTCATCCCGTGGTAGGAGCTCACACGTATTCGCAGCAGCCGCAGACAATACTTGGCAGGAAGAAGGAATTACGAGTTGAGCTCCAGAGACTTTTACTACCTCTGGAGCTCATAACCTCTACTACTCGGAAAGGAACTTGCCAGCGGTCTCGAAGACGCGGGCAAATTCGTCAATCCATGCGAAGTTCACCACAAAGCCGTGGTTCGCTCCGTCAAAACGTTCAAGCTGAGCGTCTACGCCGGCCTTCGCCAGGCGCTCCGCATATAGCTCCCCTTCGTCACGCAACGGATCATGTTCTGCGGTGATCACCAGAGTCTTTGGAAGTCCGGAGAAATCCTCACGTTTGATAGGTGAGACCCGAGGATCTGCTGGATCTGCACCGTTCTCAAGGTAGAAGGAGTTATGCGGCTTGAACATCCACGTCTCCAAACCATAACCGGTGGCGTTCTCACGCAGCGAGGCATAGCGCGACTCGTCAAAGTCGAGATCCAAAGAAGGGTAGAAGAGCAGCTGGTGACTGATCTTGTCGAAACCTTCATCCTTGGCCATGGCGCAAATTGCCGCGGTGAAGGTGCCGCCGGAGCTGTCACCGGCCACCGCGAGGTTCTTTCCATCCCACTGCAGTGTTAAAACTGCGTGATGAGGTTGCGCCCGCCCGGCTCTTCCTCTGACACCGCTACCGCAATAGCGAAGGAATTCCCTACGAAGTAGAACTGGATGCCCTTCTGGCACAACAGGTGCTGAACGAAAGCCTTGAAATTGAATCACGCATCTCGCAGGCTTTTGATGATCGTCCAGCTACTACCGCGCAGCTCGAGGACTCCCCTTACGCACCGTTCGACACCGTCGCCCACGCAATGGACTATCAGGGCGACCCGACGCTGGAACCGTCCCCGTTCTTCACATCAATGGAAGCTTATCGACGGCGCGCTCACGCTGCGAAGGCCTGACTCAAAACACTTCTGGCCAAGGTTCCTAGTTCACTAAGTGGCGCAGGAACCTGCCCGGAGCGTCCAGGAACAACCGCCAGTTACGGACCATTTCCAAATCGTCATAGGTCGAAGAACGCAGTCCCCACTCCCCGACCTCATAAATGTCAGCTCCCGGCAGCGAAGCCAGGATCGGCGAGTGCGTGGAGAGCACTACTTGGGACCCCGTAGCCAGCAAGTCTGAGATATGCGAGAGCAGCGTGAGACTGCCTTCAAAAGACAGCGCCGATTCGGCTTCGTCAAAGACCCAGAGTCCGTTAACCGCAGAACGCGAGGTGAAGAATTCAATGAATGATTCACCGTGGCTCTGCAGATTGTGCAGTCCGCGTTTCTTGTGGTCCTCGCGATCCAGATCTTCCAAGTATGCGAAGTGCCCATGCATCGTTTCGGCGCGCAGGAACACACCGGCGCCTGATGCTCCAGCGCCACGCACTAGTTGCAGGTGCTCCCCCAGCGCGGAATCATTGGCATATCTTTGGTGGCGGGAATTTTGTGTGCCACCTTCCACATTGAGCCCGAAGGCTTCGGCAATTGCCTCGACCAGCGTTGATTTTCCTGCACCATTTTGACCGACCAAGATTGTCAGCTGCGAGAGGTCTAGTCCGTCATCGAGGATCTGGCGTACCGCCGGGATCGTAGCGGGCCACAAGTTTCGATCCGCCGGTGATTCAAGATCCTCTTGTACCCTGCGCACCGGAAGCATTTGGAAGGGCTGGTTCATAGCTTCGAGGCTACCAAGGGCTAGGTACAACAAAGCCTCCGAGGCCAGCTGCGAAATTACGCTTGGCCTCGGCGGCTTCGATTCGGTCTTACTTACCGGCTTCCAGCGCAGTCATATTCCCGGCAAAAAAGTCTGCGATTTCTTGATGTGCGGACAACGGGAAGATCCCTGCAACGTACTGATCCGGACGGACCACCACGATAGCGCCGTCCTTGCTGATCTCACGTTCACGGAAGATGTCGCGACCATGCCCGGCAGCAAAGACCTGGTTGATGTCATGCAGGCCGAAAGGCACCTTCACCGGCTGGAAAACCTTGGGAACATCGTGCAGCTCAACCTCGGTGTAGTCCTGCTGGTAGATGGCCTTCAGATCAAAGACCGCATCCTCATCCACTCCGCCGGGCGTATAAAGATTGCGCGGTGAGGCAGCATCTTGGCTCCACCAAGCAGCGAACTGTGCCATCGCAGTGCCTTCCAATGCTGGTGCCGCTTCATCGGCGAAAGCGTAGACGCGCCAGCGGCCATCTGCTTCATGGAAATGACCTAGGTGACGCCAACGGTTATCTGCACGGCGAATCACCTCAGCAGATTTGAAGCGCTTACCCACCGGGAAGCCCGGGGCCAAGTCCTGGTGTTCCAGCCCTGTAGTGATCGCCGATTCGGTGTACTGAGTCATGAATCCGGCAGGGAATTCCATGGTGCTCACGTAGTAGCGTTCCAACTCGTCTGGGTCTTCCCATTCCTCGACAGACTTGGCCATCAGCGAGGACCATTCCTTATCAAAGTTGATCAGGTTCTGCGCGATCACCTTGCGCTCCTCGGCGTAGGTGTTCAGCAGTGCTTCCGGGGCGCGTCCTTCAAGCACGGCAGCAAGTTTCCAGCCGAGGTTAAAACCGTCCTGGATGGACACGTTCATGCCCTGACCGGCCTTCGCGGAGTGGGTATGGCAGGCATCGCCCATGATGAATGCGTGCGGTGTCCGGGTGCCACGCTCTTCATCGGACACGTCGTCGAAGCCGTCGGTGATGCGGTGGGCAACCTCGTAAACGGAGAACCAGGCTACGGACTTCACGTCAAAGCTGTAAGGGTGCACAATCCGGTTCGCGGTGGCAATGATGTCTTCTACCGGAGTATTGCGAATCGCTCCGGCGTCCTCAGCGGTCAGCTCGCCAAGGTCCACGTACACGCGCACCAGGTAACCACCCTCGCGTGGAATCAACAGGATGTTGCCTGCATCGTGGGATTGGATTGAGCACTTCACCTGAATATCAGGGAAGTCGGTGTTCAGCATGATGTCCATGACGCCCCACGCGTGCAGGGAGGCATCGCCGTGTAGCTTGTGACCCAATGAGCGTCGTACCGCGCTGCGGGCGCCATCACCACCGACAAGATACTTTGCTTTGACCTTGCGTTCTTGCCCGGAAAGTTCACCGGCCACATATTTGATGCGCGCGGTGACCGGGAATTCGGCTGTCGGATCGATTTCACAGTCCAAGTACTCCACACCGTAGTCCGGGGTGATCTTGCCCGGTGCACGTTCGGCGTCGCGTAAGAAGTAGTCCAGGATTCGGGCCTGGTTTACGTAGATGTGCGGGAATTCGCTCATGCCGGTGGAGTCATCAGCAGCCCGTGAGTGGCGGATGATGTTTGCGGGGTTCTGCGGATCTGGGGTCCAGAAGCACATCTCGACGTTGCGGTAGGACTCTTCGATAACTTCGTTGGCGAAGCCGAAGGCCTGGAACGTTTCTACCGAGCGGGCTTGGATTCCGTCGGCCTGGCCTACCTGCAACCGGCCCGGGCGCATCTCAATGGCGCGGGCATTAACACTGGGAAAGCGGGAGAGTTGGGCTGCGACTACCGCGGCAGCTGGGCCGGTTCCAACGATCAGCACATCCATCTCATCAGGGATTTCTTCCGAGCGGTCGATGCCGTACCCGGCAGCTGGTTTCACGCGTGGATCGCCGGAAACATAACCTTTGTGATGGATCTGCATTTTTACTCCTTAGGAATGCCACAGACTTCATTGTCTCTATAGTTGCGACATTGATGTAACTATAGATACAATCGTAGCTATCCTTGACTGCAGGAGCAAGACGCAAGTCACATTATGGCGGCCACAACGAGTTTCCGTGCACGGCGAAAAGACTAAAAAATGACTAAGACTACCGAAGGCGGATCCCAGACTCTGGGCCGCGGACTCAAAGCGCTCACGCTTATTGGCGAATCCTCCAGCCCACTGACCGTGGCCGAATTGGCCGAAAAATTAGGCATTCACCGCTCCATGGCTTACCGGCTGGTGAAGACCTTTGAACAATATGGCTTTGTGGAGCGTACGCCCTCCGGAGATCTAGAATTAGGAGCACGGCTCGGTGCCTTGGCGCGCAATGCTTCCAAGTCTTTACAGGCAGCGGCCACCCCGCATCTGGCCACGCTCTCGGACGAACTGCAGATGACCGCGCTCTTAGTAGTCTTTGACGGAGAAGCTGCAGTCACGTTGAGCACCGCCGAACCACGTCATGCAGATGCCACCGTGGCACAACGCCCGGGAACAAGGCACCCCATCGATAATGGCGCCCCGGGACGCGTGATCCGTTCTCAGCTCAACCCGGATCAGTACCCAGCACAGGATTATGAGTTCAGTTATGACGAAGTCATCCCCGGGCTCACCTCAATCGCGGTGCCGGTCAAACTACCGCAAAACAAGCCGGGGGCAATTGCGGTAATCTACCTGTCCCAGGAGTTGGATCAGACTCAGGTGGCACTGAAACTTACCGCCGCTTCCGCGCGAATTTCCGCTAGCCTGGGCGTGCGAGCCTAAGGGCAACTGCCTACAACTAACTGCCTATGCGGTGCACGCTTCGTTTGAACATCCGGAGTCGCGGGGCAGGTATGTTTCGGTTCCATCTACTTTTTCCCACACCACGTGGCGGTGCTGACCGCAACGTGCACAAGACGGTGCCAAATATGTGGCCCGCTCTTCCATGGTGTATGCCCGAAAATCTCCCATTTCGACCTCCCAGTGTGTGCGGGCCTCGACGTGCTCGCCGTGGCTCCGCCAAATCGTGCTTTCACTCTACGCCGGGATTGCCCACCGGGCTAGAGGCAGTCCGAATCAAGCCTCACTAGTGCGATTGAGCGTCCAGCGGGATACTAAGAATCTCGTCTCGGGTTTTCTTCAACGTCTTTTCGGACGGTCGCAGAAAGCAGGAAGTTTGTTGCCAGCCGTCCCCATTCCATGGTTCCGCCTTCGGCCTCGGTCATGGCGCGTAAGCGTGCCAGGCCCTGCCCATTGGGAGTCTGTGAATGCACCGGGCGGACACCGTTATTACGGACCGAAACTACCCAGTACGGCGGTTGGCTTTCGTCGGTTTCTTCCTTGATCCAGATCACCATTTGGGTGGGATCAGCATGCTTCACCGCGTTTGTGGCTGCTTCGCGAATTATTCGCATGGCCAACTGCGGGAAGTTCTCTGTCTGGCCCAGGCCCGAGCTGTGGATATTAACTTCAATGCCAGTATCCCGCAACGAAGTAGCAATCCGTTCAATGTCTTCGATGGTTGCAGTAAGTTCTTCGGGCGCTTCTAGCTGGCCCATCGTATCGAATGTTCTGCGTAATGCGGTCATTGCTCCGGTCACCGCCTGCCGAACGTGGATCAAGCTCAACGCCGTGCGGGTATCGGTGGACGAAGCATCCAACGCGGCGTTGGTATGCAGGGAAGCTACCGCTAGGTTGTGTGCCAACTCGTCATGCAGCTGATAGGACACCTTCGAACGGTGCAATATCCGTCCTTGTTCTTTTTCGGCCTCTGAGGTCCGCTCGGCAAACTCTCGAACACGTCGTTGATGTTCTAGTGTCACCTCTCGGGTGGTGCGCAACTGGGCATAAAGAATAACCAGCGCAGCCAACGAGGCGTAGGCCAACATTTCAAAGTCAAAGAGGTCTTGGAAGGATGCCCCCTGCACTAAGCGCACCGCGCTCATCACGATGAAAACCGCTAACGCTCCAAGATAAGAGCGCATGCGGTGTCCAGCCAAGGTGATCAGGGCGAGGAAGAACAGCAAAGGTGGAAGTATGGCAATACGGGGCATGGCCAACAGCAACCAAACGCAGATACCCAGTCCGGCTACCAGCCAGGTGGCGCGCGCAAATCGATGTCGCAAAACGCTGAGGACGCCGAAACCAACGGCGAATGCCCCAGCGGTCACCAGATACGCAGCGGTCATTTCTTGTTGACCGCTAGCTGGTTTACTCACCAGCGACAGGAGCATCACGGCCAGAAATATGGCCGCTGCCCAGAGAATGCTTTGAATGCGCAGGCTGCCTTTTTCTTCCACGCTTTCAGTCTATGTCTCCTCCGGCTTGTTCTTCGAGACGCTAGTAGTCCAAAGCGTTCAGCGCGACTTATTAGCCCTTAAAGAACTCACGCATCAACCCGAGTTGGTACCCCGTGGTCCTCCACAAAGCGTGGCCTGCCAGCCATAATCCCGGTAAAGGTTTGAAAGAGAATCAACCCTGCAATGAGTAATATCGGCAGAGTCCAGGAATCGGTGGTCTCATGCAATGCACCGACAAGGAATGGTCCGGGGATGGCAATCAGGTATCCAATGGATTGTCCGAAGGTAGAAAGCTTACTCACTCCGGCGGCCGTGTGCGCTTTCAAACCGATCATCGTCAGGGCTAAGGGAAAGCTCGAACCGCAGATACCAAGAAGTACCGCCCAGATAAACGCACCTTGAACCGGAGCGATTAACAATCCGGCAATGGCTACTATCCCGGCAATTCCATTGACGATCACCAGCGGCCCCTGATGGGAAAACTTCGCCGCCAGGGCAGGCATGATGAAAGATAGTGGGACGCCCACCCCAAGAATCACGCCAAGCAGTGCTCCGGCATAGGCTGGGTCCACTCCGAAGTCGGTAAATATCTTCGGCGCCCAACCCATCAAAATGTAGGCGACGGTAGACTGCGCACCGAAGAACAGCGCAATCCACCAGGCCGTTGAGTTTCGGCTCATTGGCCCCATTACGGGGGCTATGAGCTGAGTCTTGGGCGCCGGCATTTGAAGCTGGGTGATCTGATTACGTAAACCGAAATACACCACTACCCAAATAAGCGTCGCAATCAATGCTGGAATGGCCCATAGCGCCAGGCCGCCTCGCCACGCGCCACCAAGGGCGTCATTAACCGGAACCGCAATCGCCGCAACGACGGAGGCGCCAAGTGCTACAGCGGTGGTATACGAGCCGGTGACCAAACCAATTTTTGTGGGGAACCACCGTTTGACGAGCACCGGCATCAGAATATTTCCCACGGCAATCCCGGCAAGTGCAAGTGCGGTGAAGATGAAAAATACCCACATATTTGGGGCGAGCGAGCGCAGGACCAATCCGCAGAGGATTGCGAGCATTGCCCCCACCACCACTAGCTCGGGTCCACGTTTGCCGGCAAGGCGCGGGGCTAGTGGGCCAAGTATGGCAAAGCATAGTGGCGGTACGCCGGTGATGATCCCTGCGATAAACCCATTCATTGACAAGTCTTCAATGACCGGATCCAGCAATGCGCCCAGCGAGGTGACTGCTGGGCGCAAATTTACTGCCGCAAGAATCATGGCAATGAGCAGTAACGCGCTAAAGCCCCTAGGCAGTGCCGGGTGTTTGGGATCCATAAAGTCATCCTAGCCAGCAACCTGAGCGAAGCATCCTTTGATGACCACCACCCGCAAATGCTACTTCTGGTGCTGTTCGTGTCCCTGCGCTGCGGAAACGATGAGGTTGCTACCTTCAAGGGCAGCGCCGGAGTCTAGTGCGCTCATCCACTGGTCCGTGGTCGATACCGCGGCCCAGTTTGAATGCAACAGTGCCATCAGAGTTTCGTGGACCTGTTGCGCACTGGCGGAACCTGCTTCGTTGGCAATATCGATGGCGCCGGTGGCGTCGGAGAGTACCTCGACACTAAAACCTAGCGGTTCGGCAGCTGCTACCGAACCGATCACGCAGTTGTTGGTCATGAAGCCGGTGAGCGTGATCGTGTCGATATTGCTTTCACGCAACCACGCCTCCAAATTCGTTCCGGCGAAGACACTGGCGTATACCTTGGTGAAAACTTGCGTGGCCTGATCTGCGCGCTGCGCAATTTCGGGGTGCAGGTTGAAGGTGTCCGAACCATCGGCAAAGACCGGAGCTTGTGCAGGCATTTGGTGTTGCACGACGTACACCGGGATTCCGGCCTTCTGTGCCGCATCCATCGCTTCGGTGGTGCGTTCCAGCGATCGCGCACGTGGTGGGTACTGAATTTTCAGCAGGCCTTCAAAATATTCCTGCTGTACGTCGATGACGATGAGGGCGCGGCGTGGGTTGGTCATGGTGTTCTCCTGAGTTTTTTGTGGGGCTTAGTTGCTGTTTTACAGGTAGTGCTTGGCCAGAAGCTGCAATGTACGCACTTCTGCTTCGGGATCATGGGTGCCGATCACCAAGGTGATTTCATCTACCCCGGTCTGCTCCTGAAGTTGTTCCAGCTGCGCGGCCACGGTAGCGGCCGTGCCACTGAAGGCTCGGTTGGTGTACATCTCGATAATTGCCTGCTCATTGAGCGTGCCATCAAAAGCGGCAACCTCGGCTGGGGAAAATAGCGTGAAGGACTCGCGCTTGAACATGCGCAGCATTCCCATGGCCATGCTCATTGCCTGACGTTTGGCTTCGAGAGGATCCTCGTTAACAATCGTGGAAACGCTGACCATCGAGTAAGGGGCGTCCAGCACGGCCGAGGGCACAAAGTTTTCACGGTAGATGCGCATGGCGCTGTGGATGTCTGCATCACCGAATTGCAAGGCGAACGCGTAGGGTCGACCAAGTTGCGCTGCGAGTTGCGCCGAATAGGGCGAGGAACCAAGGATCCACAATTCGGGAGCCACGGTGGGTGCTTGCACTCGGTTTTCCTTGGCCTGCCATGGTCCGGGTACCGCATGGACGGTTTCGAAGTGGTGGCCAGTTGGGAAGTCGTCGTGCAGAAATCCCATAAGCTCGGTCACCAGTTGCGGAAAGTTTTCATTCGCACTGTCGCCACGTCGCAGTGCCGCGGCGGTGACGTGGTCGGTGCCTGGGGCACGTCCCAGTCCCAAATCGATACGTCCGGGAGCAAGCGCTTCAAGAGCGCCAAACTGTTCGGCAATCACTAGCGGGGCATGGTTTGGAAGCATTACCCCGCCGGCGCCCAAGCGGATCCGTTGGGTTTCTGCGGTCAGCCGGGCGAGCATCCGCGGAGGTGAGGATACCGCCAGCCCTGGCATCGCGTGGTGCTCTGACATCCAGAAACGGTGATAGCCCAGCTCATCTGCCTGGCGCGCGAGATTGATCAGCGAAGTCAGGCCTTGCTGGACCGTTCTGCCTACACCGACCGTACCGCCGGTATGGGCGTTGAGCGCGAAGGGAGCGGAGCCAAACTGTGGTGCGGGATGCAATGAAACCTCTTTTATCACGGATATTTCTTATTTATAGCGTGATATGAAGATAACACTTTCTCACGTCAAATATCTACTGCTAACATGAGAAGCATGAATCACGCACCACTTCCACCCGCGCCGGGGACTGAAGCCCACTTGAGTCTTGCGCTAGTAAACAGCATGATTCACCTGCCGGGCGGAAAAATTGTTGACCACCTGGATTCGCCTGAAGCAACCACCGCGTGGCTCATTGAACGAGACCTTGTTGATGGCAAGGAACAGCTCCTGTCCTACTGCCAAAGTAAACTCTGTGGTCTGCGTAGCGATCTGCAGAACATCTTCCTAATGCAGGCAACAAACCAAAATATTGACCAGCAGGTCGTGGATCGCATCAATAAGGCGCTGACCGTCGCGCCACATATTTCACTGCTGCATTACTCCGCGGACGCAGGGTTTTACCGGGCAGCCGAACACCCGGTCACTTTGCTCGTTGAACACGCGATGTCGGTCATTGCCGAAGATGCAGTGACGCTCCTAGCCTCCGAGGAAGCCGAGCTTTTGATCCAGTGTGAAGCAGAGCCCTGCCAAAGGTTCATGCTGAGAACCCACGGACGCCGCCAATGGTGTTCCACCCGTTGCGGAGACCGGGTACGTGCCGCACGCGCTTACGCGCGCAAACGTGAGAACGCGTTAAACAGCTCAACCTAGGCACGAAGCCTAGGTTGGGAGTTGAGCGAACGTAAGTTGCTACAAACTACGCGGCGGGAACTTCTTGTACTTGCGGTAATGATTCACGGCATTGAGTATCAGATAGACCCGGCGACGCGGATGCTTCTCTTTCTTGAACTTCAGCGGGTTCGAGACCTTACCCTCCTTGAGCAACGCGGCGGCTTTCCGTCCGGTGTCGCTGTCTAAGAATCGTCGCAGCAGGTGGTGTGGCAGCACGGTGAATAGTCGCTCGGCACGCAACTGAAGAATTCCAATACCGGTATCGATCACCGCATCGGTCTGTGGGTTCGAAGAGTCTAAGTCTTCGCCGAGGAATTCGGTGACATAAAAACGTGCAGGATTAATCCCTGCGGCGGTCAGATAATAATGGTTTCGCCCGAGCCTCGGGTTGATCTCAAAGAACTTCACGACGCCATCACGATGATCATATTTTGCATCGATCATCGCGATTCCTTGCCAGCCCAATTCCTCGAGCAAGCGGGCACCGTCTACGGCCATCTGGTCATTGCGTCCGGTGACTATGGCAGCGGAGTTACCCAACACCAATGGTGCATGCTCCTCGATGACTACCTCACCATACCCGGCGAAGATCACCTTCTTTTCTTGCGTAGCAAAGTAGGTGCATAGACGCATCGCATCATCAGAACCTGGAATGTACTCCTGCAAGATGTAGCCGGAAGTGTAACCACTGGCATCGATGCGTCCCAGCAAGTCTTCTAACTGGGTCAAGTTTTCCAGCGTGTGGATCTTTTGCTTGCCGGCGAACTTTGCGGCGATCCAATCGCCGGAGCTCGACGGCTTACCAATCAGCGGGAAGGTCAGCGACTTAGCCATCGCGGACAGGTCATCGCCCGCGCGATAAACGGCGGTACGTGGGTGCGCGATCCCCATTCGTTCGGCGAGCGCGTAGAAGTTCTCCTTCAAGGCGGCAGCCTCAATGACTTCTAGTTCTGGATACGGGATCACGAAGTATTCGCTGAGCTGCGCACGATGCTTGGCTATCAGCATGATGTGGAAGTCTAAAGATCCGAAGAGCATGAGTGGGCGAACCGTTTCGCCGTTGAGTTGCTCGGCAAGGGCGATAAGTTTGGTCACTACCCGCGCTACATCGGCCATGGAGCCAATGGGGTGCAACTCGATGGCTACCGAGTGTTCAATGACTCCGTTGCCGGCCGCCGGCACTACGACCGAACGCACCTGGTACGCCTCATAAAATTCGCGCGCCAGAGTGTAGGTGCCGATGTCGCCGCCAAGGATGACGGGGACAAAAGGCTGAGAGTTCTCAATAGCCATGGGGTTTAGTTCCTACTTCGCTCGCCAGTTCATGTACTTCTCAAAGGCCCAGGCAAGTGGCTTATTCAGTGCCAGATCCCATTCGCCGTTGGTCTGCACAATGTCGCAACCCGTATTGGTTTTGAACTTGGTCAGCCCCGACAGATGGTGGTCCCCGTCCAGGGTTGCGCTGACGCCACCCTGGTCCAGGTACTTGCAGCCGGCTTCGATGGAGTCGGAGATCATGTGATGCATGATGGCCTTGGGAGCGAAGAGTTTACGTTGCTCCGAGGACGAGGCACCGTAGAGGTACCAGGCAAGGTTGCTGGAGCGTAACACGATCGCCGAGGCTAGATCTACACCCTCATGACTTGCAACGTAGAGCGTGCAGGAGCCGGGTACCGCCGCGTTGAGTACCGTGTGCATTTTTTCAAAGTAGCTCAGCGGGCGTCCGGTGAATTCTTGACGTTCAGCGGTGTGGTTATACAGAGCATGGAAGCGTGCCATGTCCTTGGTTTCACCAATTTCAACCAACAGTTCGCTCTTGAGCGACTTCCGCGTTTCGTTGCGGGTGGTGGAGGAATAGGAAGCCATCACCTGATCAGTATCTAGCTGGTTTCCTGCCGGATCCTGCAATGCCACCCTTGCCACGTATTCTGGCTGGCCGGCGGCAAAGTCCATACCGACGTCTTGTTTGGTGAATCCTAGATCGCTAAGTGCTTCATTAAGCTTGCGCGCGTTCTCGTTGACCGATGCGGTTTCCAGATCGGCGAGCGAGGCGAGCTCGTCTTTACCGAACGCCTTGCGCACGGTGGCCGCACCCCAGGTGCGCACCGACAGCCCTGGCCCAACACGTAGCTGGAAGGCGCCACGGTTTTTCAGGTAGCTGGCCAGCAGTGGAAGGACGGTTCGCGCGTCATAGCTGTCGAAGTCTATGACCGGACCGTCTGGAATGTAGGCGAGGGTCTTTTTAATTACCGGCGCTTGCCGGTGCAGGATCAAGGCGACACCAACGAGGGTTTCACCATCAAACCAACCGAGAGATTCTCCTCGCCAGCCTGCCTTGACCTGTGCCCATTCGGGACGCTGAAGGAAGCTGACACCTTGCGCGGTAGCAAGGAACGCGGAGTGCTCGGTGCTGGATATTGGACGCACGCGAAGTTCATTGTGGCTCACAGGTAAAAGCCTATCGCGGTTTGCTTGCCACCCCGGGGATGATGCATGGCAAGCAAATGAGTCAAGGCGTTGAGCCTTCGCGGGTTCTGTCGCGGTATCTGCTCGAACCAAGATCTCAGGCTGTGAGCAAATGGACATGCTCAGCTGTGTCTTTGTCTTCCAGTCTCATGGCCCAGCGACGAATGAGCGCCGCCTGGCTCAGGCGTGCAATCTATACCCCAAGGGGGTATAATTAGTACATGGACTCTCAGACAAAGATTGCGGAACCCGTGGCGCCTCATGGCTACACTCCAGAAAAAGATGCCTTGCGCAAACGCCTGAACCGGATCGAGGGGCAGGTTCGCGGGGTTGCTCGCATGGTGGATGAAGACAAATACTGCATCGACATCCTCACCCAGATCTCGGCAATCAACGCCGCCCTACACAAGGTCAGCCTGCAACTGGTCGAAGACCATATCAGCCACTGCGTAGTGGGCGCCGCCGAAGAGTCGCTGAACACCGGGGACCCCAGCATTGTTCAAGACAAGATCTCCGAAGCTACGGCTGCGATTTCCCGACTTCTGCGCTAACCGACAGAACTTTTAATCCCCCAATAAGAATAGAGAGCAAAACATGAGCCACGCTTGTAATTGCGGTTGTTCCGATAATTCAAACTCCTCAAGCCAAGGCCTGCAGATTATTCCTCGCCCGGACAGCACTCCAGTCACCACCCAAATTGAACTCAAAATCTCGGGAATGACCTGCGGACACTGCGTCTCATCGGTATCCGAGGAACTGAAGGAAATCGCAAACGTGCAAAACGTTGAGATCATTCTGGACGCGAAGGGTATTTCCACTGCACTGCTGAGCACCTCGGGCGCCATCGGCCAAGAAGTGCTTCAAGCAGCAGTTGAAGAAGCTGGCTACACTCTCGAATCGGTCAGCAACTAGTCCTCAGCCCAAAGGGCTAGGGGCCATCACGAATCAAACTTGTCGCAGTCTGGTCCATGATGGAGTATTAAAAAGACCGCAAGTTGCAGATCAGCGACTTCTGCTGGCCTCGCGGTCGGTACTTCCACGAAAGTAGGACAACAGATGAACGAGCAACGCGTATTCAAGGCAGTCGTAGGTAAGCAGGCCGGATGGTGGAACATTTGGGTTCCCGAACTGGACCATGTCACTTCCACACGCAAGTCCCGCAAAATTGCTGGGTACACCCGAAGCTTGATCGCAGCGGTTCTCGGAATCCCAGAATCGTCTTTCCGCGTGGAACGCGAATCGGTTTCCGCCGAAGAATTTGAACGTCGCTACACGGAGGCTGTACTAGCCACCGATGCGCAGGAAAAGAAGTAACTCACGCACTTGAACACCTGGCGGGCACCCCTAGCCAATGAGCACCTGACGCACAGTCGCTAAACAGTCACGGTAATTAGAGTAGTAACTACCTTCCTCAAAGGTGCGAGTGATGTTCCAAGGCCCAGTTCATAATGAACTGGGCCTTGGGTTTTAATTACCAGATTTTTCGGATTTACCCGGATCTTCCATGAATCCGCTTCACACTTCGCAGTGAGGTTCTTATCCGGTTACTAGACTTAGAGACCGCCGCAACGCGCACGCTCCGCAGTGTTTTTGAAGGCCATAACTTGAATTCTAAATAATACGAAACGTTACGGGCCGCCGAAAAAATCAAGCCATCTCCCAGCTCAGGATTTTTAAACCCTGCTGTCAGCGCTACTTTCAAGCCCCAAAAGCGTTCTCCTTATCTTTAATTGTCCTGCCAACTAGTGCTTTATATAACAACAGCGAATCGTAGATCAGCTTTCTGCAAGATCCTTCGTTCCAGTGCGATGGCAAAATTGCCCGGCATATCAACCGCAAACCCACAGTAAAGAATCCCTTCGGTTTGCTTCATAAACTAAAACATGGGCATACTGTGACAGCTATCACAAGTTAATTGCCGTTGATGCGTGGCGGGAGAGATCCGCCCCAGCCAAGGGCGGGCGCCGTAGGAGCAATTCCTCCCCAGGAAACTCTCAGGCCCCCGTACCGCCACGATGAGGCAAATCTGGAAAGTAGTATGGAGTTGTCCATACTCACCGACGGAGCAAACCGTGAACCCAAAGACGGGTCAAGGTGAAAACTCTCAGGTCTTCAAACAGATTGGGGAGGAACAAAGAACAGTGCCGCATTGTCTGCACCCGATTCGAAAGTTCCCCCAATGGTCAACCTCCTTCGCGCTCAGCTTGGGTCACAGCTCGTCGAGCTGCGCCCCGCGCATGATGACGCGAAGAATCTTGCCCTGGAGAACGAGCATTCGGGTGCAAACGTAGATCTGCCGCAACGTGGGTTATCCCTCGGGAATAACCCATGGCACCTCTTCGAAGCACCTCACCACTCCTGGAAGGCAGCAGAATGAGCACCACCAGCTCTTCGCCCAAGCTCGAACGCGGGCTCTCAAACCGTCATATTCAGCTCATCGCAATTGGCGGTGCCATTGGTACCGGTCTATTCATGGGCTCCGGAAAGACCATTTCGGTCGCTGGCCCATCGGTCATTTTTGTTTACATGATCATCGGCTTCATGCTGTTCTTTGTCATGCGTGCCATGGGAGAACTACTGCTGTCGAACCTGAATTACAAAACCTTCGCCGACTTCGCTGGTGATCTGCTTGGGCCATGGGCCGCGTTCTTTACCGGCTGGACCTACTGGTTCTGCTGGGTGGTTACAGGTATTGCCGACGTGGTGGCGATTGCTCACTACGTCGCCTACTGGTGGGGCAACCTTCCACTATGGATTCCAGCGCTTGCCTGTATCGCACTGTTGCTGGTGCTGAATCTGGCTACCGTGAAGGCCTTTGGCGAAACCGAGTTCTGGTTCTCCATGATCAAGATCGTCGCCATTGGCGCGCTGATTGTGGTGGGCCTGGTTATGATCATCACCAAGTTCCAGTCCAACGGCGCTACCGCTTCCTTTAGCAACCTCTGGGCCGATGGTGGCATGTTCCCCACCGGTTTCATGGGCTTCGTAGCTGGTTTCCAGATTGCAGTATTCGCATTTGTGGGAATTGAGCTCGTAGGTACCACCGCGGCAGAAACCAAGGATCCAGAAAAGACACTTCCTAAAGCGATCAACTCGATTCCGATTCGAATCCTGTTCTTCTACGTAGGTGCTTTGATCATCCTCATGGCCGTTCAGCCATGGCGTCTGTTCTCAGCAGGGGAATCACCATTCGTTGGCATGTTCGTGCTCGCCGGATTGGCTGGCGCGGCAGGCATAATCAACTTTGTGGTCCTGACCTCGGCAACTTCCAGTGCTAACTCGGGGATCTACTCGACCTCTCGAATGCTCCGCGGCCTGTCCATGGAGGGCGACGCACCGAAGGCCTTCGAAAAGCTTTCTGGTCGCAGCGTCCCACGCAATGCGCTGATGTTCTCCTGCATGTTCCTCCTCGCCGGCGTGGTGCTGCTCTACAGTGGCGACTCGGTGATGGCGGCCTTCACGCTGGTGACTACGGTCTCCGCGCTATGCTTCATGTTCGTCTGGTCGATTATCTTGATCAGCTACCTGGTGTACCGCAAGCGTCGTCCACACCTGCACGCAGCGAGCAAATTCAAGATGCCAGGCGGAGCGTTCATGCCATACGTGGTGCTCGCATTCTTCGGCTTCATCTTGTGGGCATTGACTACCCAGTTAGATACCCTGCAAGCGCTACTGATCACTCCACTGTGGTTTGTTGGCCTAGCGATTGGTTACAGCGTCATTCGCCGCAACCCACGGCATGCGCAGCTTCGTGCACTGCACGTGGAAAAGGTCGCTGCCGAGCGTGAAGATGCCGGGGCCTTCCGCATTCACGGTCCCCGCGCGGAAGACACCATAGATTCTGAAACTCACTCGGTGTAAATAGACGAGTTTGGCACCGCATCCCCTCGTGGGGTGCGGTGCTTTTTCATATCCACTCAGCTTCCCGAGGCCCGAACCACTCTGCTAATTAAGTGCTGTGCGGCGTTTGATCAGCAAGCCAATAACAATACTTTGCAAGGCGCCAAGCGCCGCGCCCAGAACTGTCATGGACAACCTGTCAACTAACAAACTGCCCATCGGTTCGGTGCTGCCCAGATGCACCATCAACAAGGCGGTAACAGTCATAAAGATCATGCCCACCGCGTAGTGTCGCAAGATCACCATTTCAATGCAGAACTGGCTGGCGACGGCCACCAGTAATATCAGCCAGATCGGTGGATCAAATACAACGATGACTCCGGTAAGCAACACCCCCACGCAGGTACCCACACAACGTTGAATACCACGGGAAACCCGAGCATACGTGTCCAACCCCATCGCCGCGGCGATAGCACCCAGGCTCGCCCAGTACCAGTGATTACCACCAAAGGTATAGGCCACGGCTCCGGCGATAAATACGGCGAGCGCCATCTGCGTCGATTCCGTATAAGCGCGCGGGTTTGGATTCCAGAAAAAGCCCTTGCCTAAGGTGTGTAGCAACTTGGCGCGACGCAGCGAAAGCCCCAGCATGAACAGCACGCTGAAAATTACCGTGCCCACACCAACCACAAGCACGCCAACAAAATTATCGGCAGTGGCGGGAACGCTAATGCAGGCGCCACCGGCAAAAACCGCAAAGACCGGTCCAGGTGGCATCCAGCGGACGGCGCAGGAGACAAAATTCGCTCCGAAAGCAATAGCCGCCAACACCAGTATGCGCACCACAAACGGTGACTCGATCATGGAGAAGAAGGTACCCAGCGCCATAGCGGCAATTTGCACCAAGCCGCTGCTGAGCTGCTGCCAAAAACGGACCGCATCGGTATCGTAGCGCCCAAAGACCGAGCAGAACGCCCCAAACGCAGCGTACATGGCCCAGTCCAGTCGGCCGCTAACGGCCAACAGGGTCAGTGGCACTGCCACGCAGAAGGCGGCCTTTGTGGCTGGGACCAACGAGGGCATCGCCGGGCCCACGGTAATGCTGTGCTTCCACACTGCTTTCAGGTGTTGCCTCACTGAGCAGACTCATCTTCTTGAGCTACGACTAGCTGCAAGAGTTCACGCAGTTGCTCGCGCTGTGCGACATTGAGGACTCCGAAGAGTTCCATTTCGCTGTCCCGCGCGGCACTCATGGCCTTGGCGGTGAATTTCTGGCCGGACTCGGTCAAGGTGATGAGGTTACGTCGCCGGTCACCGGGATCAACGCTGCGCTCAACAATGCCATGCTGCGCCAGTTCATCAAGATAGGCCACCAAGTGGCCACGGTTCAGGTCAGTGCGTAGCGAGAGATCGTTTTGCGACATCGGTGCGAACTCTTGCAAGGCGCACACGATCATGAAGTGATTGCGGGTCAACGCTTCCGATTCCATCATCTCGGTGAGTTTGAGCGTGCCCAAGCGACCTACACGGGAGGAGAGGTAGCTCAGTGAGCCCCATTGAAATTTTGGAATCTGTTGCTCGTTCATCCCATCAAGATATCATTTCATCGCGAAACGATTTCTAAACGAGCGCATTTTCTGTCCAAGCTCACAAGGAAAAGCGGAAAATGTCGACCTTGCCGTCATCTTCTCTCGCACACACATGGCTTCGAACTACCCGCAGGAGCACTCACCCGAAACAGAGCCGCTGCGACTGACTTATGGTCTTATGTCCTTGAATAACTGCGATAGTTGCCGATCGCGAGCACTAAGGAAGCGATAAGTAGCACTCCGGCGATTACCCAACCGGCTACCGTAAATTCATTAAGTTGTGGCACCCGCGGCAGATTGATCGCCGCTACCGCAAGAAAGAGGCACACCACAACGGCGCTCTTCCCGGTACTGGACACCCGATTCCGTTCGCCCATCAGTCCGCTCCCCTTTCGATAGCTAGCTCGTACCGCTCAAGCATCGCCTACCGGACGAACGAGCAACGTCGGTAAAGCCGGCGACGCAGATGATGCGCCTTGGATCCCCACCGTAACAGCACAGAATGTCGCACAGCTAGAAATAATCATCATCGCCACCACGTGGGCTCCAGCCTCGGGAGTCAGTTCCATACTGAACAGCCGGATGACCTTAGCGTCGGATCCGCGCTGAACGAAGCTCATCGACACGCACCAGCACCACACCGAGCACAATCAATAGCCCACCAAATAATTGAATTGGTCCGGGAAGTTCGGAAAGGAGCAGCCATGCCCAGAGCACCGCAAAGAGCACCTCGGTCAGCGAAATAAATGAAGCCACCTTGGAACCAAGGGCGCGGGCAGCCATGACGCCGGTGGTGTAGGAAAATACCGTAGCGATCAGGATGAGTCCTAGTAACGCTACCCACCAGGGAACCCGCACCCCTGCGAAGGAACCACTACCAAACTCAGCATGCATGGGAAGAATTCCAAACAGCCCAACCAGTCCCAAGGAGACCGCGCCAACCAGCATGCCTCCGGCCGAAAGAATAATTGGCGGCAACGCACCATCCACACGCGCGCTAACGAAGAAGTAGACGGTCAATCCCACCGCGGCACCAAGACCCCACAGGATACCGATGGGATCTAATGACGAGGTTCCGCTCAAGTCCAAGACAGCGACCAATCCGGCCAACGCCAGCAGCGTTCCACCAATGGTCGCCACCGAGGGGCGTTTTTTGTGGCGCATCCAAAGCACCACAACAATCAGTACCGGTGCCAGATATTCCAGCAGTAAGGCAACGCCCACATCCAGGCGTTCAACTGCCAAAAAATAGCACAACTGGCAGGCGCCCACACCGAAGAATCCAAACAGCAAAATTGATGCCCAGTTGGTGCGCAGCAGCACCCAGCGACCGCGCATGGCCAGCAATGCCGGGATCGCGAGGATTAGTGCGGCTCCGGCCATCCGGACCGCAACGGCTGCTGCAGGAGTCCATCCGGCTTCGAACAGTCCTTTAGCGAAGGAACCCGACAGGCCAAAAGCTGCCGAAGATGCCAGGGCAATCCAGACGCCAGCCAGTTGCCCGTGGGGCACCGATGTACTCATACGTTCGGCTACGGGCGCCACTGGCTCTGGGTGGTTCGACATGTGTGGTTAAACCTTCGCTACGAATACTCCGTACACGACATGCAGCAACGAAATATGCAGGTGGTTCAGGAGCAAAGAATTGTATGATCATGACAATACGGATACGTTTGAACTCGCGTCAATCCACGACCTTCACGGGAACTATTTATGACTTTTGCGCCAGATATCGAAGCCTCACTGCGCACTATTGTGAACTTGCTAAACACCGAAGTTTCGTTTGCTGACATGCTCTCGACGGTGCCTGATTTAGATCATTTTCTGCAGACCGAAAACTTCAACGGTCCACACGCACAGGACCAGTCGGAGTTGCGTTCCATCCGACAGCTGCGCTCACAACTCAAGGGCATCTGGACCACGAATGAAGATGACGCGGTGTATAAGGTCAATCAGATTCTGCGCAACGTCAACGCGCAGCCGCAACTGATCAAAAACGAAAAATGGGGTTACCACCTACACGCCACCACAAACCGTGCCCCACTCTATGACCGCATGGCAGTAGACGCGGCAATGGCGTTAGCTGAGGTAATCCGTTCCGGAGGCCGTGAGCGCCTGCGAATCTGTGCGTCCACCGATTGTGGAGCGGCCCTGCTTGACCTGTCACGGAACCGTTCGAAGCTCTACTGCGATACTGGAAACTGCGCTAACCGGGAACACGTACGTGCCTACCGTGCACGAAAAGCTACTCCGAGGTCTTAGCTAGTCGCATTTTGGCTCCTCCCGCCCCTATGATGAGGTGACAACAGCAGTACTAAATGTTGAAGTCGAAAGGCCAGATCATGACCGGTGAAGCACACGCATCCGATGAATATGAAGCACGCCTCGAAGCCAGTGAGGATTCACCGCTAAAGGCCGCCGGCCGGTGGACCGCAGCAATCTTCTCCGCCACTCTGGGGGACGCCGAATTTGAGGCTCGCGGCGCCGAAGTCGTGGTGCATTCGCGCACCGACGATACGGTGCTGCTCCGCATGGAGACCTCAAATCTCGAAGAAGCCGAAAGACTCATCGTGCAGATCCGCAAGGATCTAGACGAGTTGAGCACCGTCGACTTCGTCGATGAATGGGGTCAGGGAAACACCCAGAGCGGGCGTCACACTAAAGAAAGCTGAGCTAGCTTCTAACGCGCTACCAGCACGCCATCCGCGTCGGCGTACACCATGACTCCGGGGCGGATGGTCACGGCATCAATTTCGATGTCAAGGTCACTGAATCCACCACCGCGTTTCACAGTTTTACGTGGGTTACTGCCCAAGGCTTTGATGCCTAGATCCATGGTGGCCATTTCAACGCGGTCGCGTACCGCACCGTTGATGATGACTCCGGCCCACCCGTTATCCACTGCGGCTTGGGCAATCATGTCCCCCATCAGTGCAAAACGCAGCGACCCGCCACCATCAACCACTAAGACCTGTCCCTCACCGGGGGTGTTCAACGTGGATTTGATCAACACGTTATCTTCAAAGCATTTGATGGTTTTGGCGGGGCCAAAGAAGCTTTCCCGGGCACCAAAGTTCTGAAACTGCAGTGAAATCGACTGCAGTTTGTCTTCGAATTCATCGTATAAATCCGCGGTGCTGATCGCTTCTTGCTGCATGGTTGCTCCTAGACGGTGAGTGATCCAAACTTGTTCAACTCACAGCCTAACTTGCAGCCGAATTATTTGGTCTTTAGTGTCTCGCGGTATGTTTCTTTGGCCAGCGCGCCTAACCGTGAATTTTTGCGCCCGTAGCCCAAATACACGATGAACCCAACAGCCATCCAGATGCCGAAGACGATCCAGGTATTTGAGCCGAGGTTGAACATTAAGAACAAGCAGGCGGCGATACCAAGGAGCGGGGTCAGCGGGTAGAACGGTACCTTGAAGGTACGTGGCGCATCAGGCTGGGTACGGCGCAGGAAGATCACAGCGACTCCAACTAGTGCGAAGGCGAATAACGTACCGATGCTCGTCGCTTCAGCCAGTTCACCCAGCGGAATCAGCGAGGCAGTAATCGCTACGGCGGTACCGACAATGAGGGTACCGACTACCGGGGTGTGAGTCTTCGGGGAAACCTTAGCGAACGCTTTGGGCACCAACCCGTCACGGCCCATGGTCATCAAGATCCTTGTCTGGCCGTACAAAGTGGTCAGTACGACCGAGACAATGGCAATCACTGAGGCTAGAGCAAATATCAGCACCACCCAAGGCTGACCGGTGACCTCGGAAACGATCATCACCAGAGCAGCTTGTGCACCTTCGAACCACTGCCAGTTACGTGCGCCTATCGCTGCCACCGCGACCAGTACATATACGGTGGTCACCAAAACCATGGAGATGATAATAGAGCGTGGCATATCGCGTTGTGGATTCTTCGCTTCTTCACCGGCCGTAGAAGCTGCGTCAAAGCCGATGAAGGAGAAGAACACCATCGAGGCTGCCGCGCTGACACCAGCTGCGCCCATGGGTAGCAATGGTGCGAAGTTACCGGCGTCAAAGGCGGTGAATGCAACGACGGAGAAGAACACGAGAATCGCGATTTTCACCATGACCATCACGGTGTTAGCTACTGCCGATTCGCGCGCGCCACGGGCCAATAGCAAGGTAGCTGCGACGACTGTTAGAAGCGCCGGTAAGTTGATCACGCCACCATCTACCGGGCCACTGGCCAATGATGCGGGCAGATCCAATCCAAAGATTTCTAAGGTCTGATTCACATATTGGCCAGCACCTACGGCCACCGCGGCGGCGGAGACCGCGTATTCAAGGATGAGACACCAACCGCAGATCCATGCCACGCCTTCACCCATGGTGGCGTAGGAATAAGAGTAACTAGACCCGGATACCGGGACCATGCCAGCCATCTCCGCGTAGGAAACCGCGGAGAGCAAAGCGGTGACACCTGCTAGTACGAAGGCAATCCAGATGGCTGGTCCGGCCACCGGAACGGCGTCTCCTAAGATCACCAGGATACCGGTGCCAAGGGTGGCACCAACAGAGATCATGGTCAGCTGGAGTACACCAAAACTGCGTTTGAGCTGACCGAAACCAGCATTATTTGCCGATTCAGCGGTCATCGACTGGATTGACTTGCGTCGAATCAATTGCTCACCCAATGAGGTGCGGGTGCTATTGGGCGTTCGGTGCGCGTTGTTCACGTGTCAATCCTTGAATATTGCGTATTATCCGGTGCGGTGTGCTGACATCCGGCTAACGACAACGCGCTGGGTCCACCGTGATGGCGGACCCAGCGCGTGAGCGAAACTAATTTAGTCTTTGAACTTCTTATTTGGATTTGCTGAGGAACGGTTTACACCGGTTCCCTTGCCAAGCTCGGAATCGTTTTCCTTACCGGCCATGGTGAGCACCGAAATGATCAGCAAGCTAACGACAAAGGCTACGCCGAAGCAGACTAGTCCGATGTCTAGGCGGATCGGGTTTTGCGAGCCTCCGGTAGAGGAGATCGTACCGACCACCCCAGCGACAAGACCCAGCAACAGCGAGAAGCTCAGTGGGCCCTTGATCGACTGGCTCCACGGTTGCTTCTTCTGCGAGTTGTTTCCCACCAGGAACTCCATTTCTACTTGTCCTGTTGACCTGTTAAGTTCTAGTTATTTTCGATTTCGGTCGGAGCCGCCGCTTTAGCGTCGTGGCGATGACCGAAGGCGGCGATTAATTCAAAGACCGCAAAGATGATGGTGCCTCCACCAATCAGACCGAACATTCCGTGGGCATCAAGGCCGGTGCCGAAGAGCAACGCGATGGCAAGTACCACCGACACCGCGGCGGTGATCAGCTGGTTACGGAATGGTGGGAATTGTGCGCGCAGCTTAGCGAAGACATAGAACTCCACTAAACCGGTGACGAAGAATGCGAAGGCTGCCAGGTAAGCAACCCACATGGGGGTGGTGGCGAACAAAGCCGCAATACCTGCCAGCAGCATCAGCCCGGCGCCCAGCGCGTAGGCAGCTCGGGATTTCTCCGGTGCGCTTGGTACGGTGACGTACTGCCACATAAATGCGCCGGTCACCACCAACAACGCACCTGTCGCATAGGACAGTACGCTTTGATCCGCGTGGATCCAGAAAATCGAGATGAGCGAGTAGACCAAGGCGCCGAGTCCGCGAAGAAATACGGGACGGAAGACGTCTTGAGCCTGGGCTGGGGTGGTTTTTGGTGCTGGCACACCCTCATTCTACCGGCGATAGAACAAAGAGTCAGCCGAGTCAAAGCTATGTCACATTTACCAACGCACCCGCAGGTTATTTACGCCGGCGAATCAATGACTCGTTGAGCTCACCAATCGACGCGGCACCCATCAGTTGCATCGCCACTTCAACCTCCTTGGCCAGCAGTTCAATAGCCCGACTGACGCCTGCTTGGCCTCCGGACATTAGCCCGTAGAGGTAGGCGCGGCCGATGAGCACAAAGTCCGCCCCGGCGCAGAGCGCTGCGACGATATCCGAACCGGACATGATGCCCGAGTCCATGATAATTTCCATGTCCTCACCGACCTCGGCGCGAACCTCGCTCAGTGCCTCGAAGGCGATTGGTGCACGGTCCAGCTGGCGTCCGCCGTGGTTGGAAACCACTAGTCCGTCTGCTCCGGCGGCTTTAGCTTTCGCGGCGTCTTCGGCGGTGAGGATGCCTTTGACGAAAAGTTTGCCCTTCCATAGTTCACGGATCCACTTCAGATCATCAAAGTCTAGGGACGGATCAAACATGGAGTTGATGATGGTGGGAAGATCTGCCGAGGTATTGGATAGTGAGGCGAACTTTAATGAATCCGTGGTCAGGAAGTTAAACCACCATTCGGGACGGTATGAGGCGTCAAGTACCGTCTTTAATGTCAACTCCGGCGGAATCTTCATGCCGTTGCGGGTATCGCGATGACGTTGTCCGGCAACCGGGGTATCCACTGTCA
Organism: Glutamicibacter ardleyensis; assembly: GCF_014644555.1. Lineage (GTDB taxonomy): Bacteria > Actinomycetota > Actinomycetes > Actinomycetales > Micrococcaceae > Glutamicibacter > Glutamicibacter bergerei. The sequence goes on from NZ_BMKX01000001.1 coordinate 529,471, forward strand.
CCAGTAAGGTGTCATAGCCGGCGGCGGCCGCACGGTTGACTAGCCCTGCAGATTTCTCGCGGTCCTTCCAGAGGTAGAGCTGGAACCATTTGCGTGCACCCGGGGCCGCCTGCGCGACCTCTTCAATAGAGCGAGTACCCATGGTGGAGAGGCTAAAGGGAATCCCTGCCTGTTCGGCGGCCTTCGACCCACCAATTTCACCTTCGGAGTGCATGAACCGGGTAAACCCGGTCGGAGCGATACCAAATGGCAAGGCCGATGGTGCTCCAGCGATCTGCGTGGACAGATCCGCTTGCGCGGTGCCATGCAGAATTCGTGGCAGCAGTTCCACGTTGTCGAAAACCTGGCGAGCTCGGGTCGCGGTGATTTCGCGGCCGGCGGCGCCATCGACATAGTCGAAGGCTGCGGTCGGGGTGCGGCGCTTAGCAATGGAGCGCAAGTCCCAGATATCTGCCGTCTTGCTCAGCCGTGCAGCGCGGCGGTCTGCGGCGGGCAGTTTGAACTTCATCAGGTTGACTAGTTCGCTAATGTCAGGAAATTGACGCTTGAGGTTGCTCAAAATACATCCTTTGAATCTCGGAGTGTGAGGCAGAAGTTTTTAGTAGCGGATACTGTTTTTTGCTCGGGTGCCAAGGTAGATGGCGACCGCGGAGCTCAGACAACTTAGGGCTAGGAAACTCGCGGGGAGATTGATAGAACCATTGCCTAGTTCCAATAGTGTTGCCGCAATCAGCGGAGAGAGACCAGCGACAATGGCACCATTTAGTTCTCTGGCGATAGCGATCCCGCTAAAGCGCACGGTGACGGGGAATAGTTCGGTCAAAAACGCACCTTGCGCTCCGGAGGTGCAGGGAATGACTAGGCCATAGCCCAGAGCGATGGCCAAGAATCCGTAAATAAACTGGTCCGTGGCGAGCATCAAGAAGATAGGGAAAGCGAGGAGTAAACCGGCAATGTTTCCGGCTGCCAAGATGCGGGCGGAACCAAACTTGTCCGCTAGCCAACCGCCCACAGGAGTGAGTAGAACCGAGACCAGCGAGCCTAGGGTCACCGCCAGCAACGCCTGGCTCCGGGCCATGCCAGAACCAACCATCAGGCTGATGGAGAAGACGGCAAGAATGTAGTTGGTGGCATTGTGCCCGGTGATTGCAAAGAAGCCGAGTACCACTCGACGCCAGTGGGATTCGAAGACTTCGCGCAGTGGAAGTTTCTGGGCGCCCGCACGTTGTCGCGCCTGGTTCATGGCGTGCGCGTACTCAGGGGTCTCTTCAAGCTTGTTACGGATGTACAGGGCTACCAAGAAGAGTAGTGCGGAGAGAAGGAACGGGATTCGCCATGCCCAACCGAGCAGAGCCTCGTCACCGAGTAGAGATACGCCGAAGAAGCAGATCGTTGCCAGAGCAATGCCAAGTGGCGGAGTGGAAAGAATGAGCGAGGTGTACAGGCCACGCTTTTTCGGTTCCACGTATTCGGCTACCAGTGTCATAGCCCCGGTGAGTTCTGCCCCGGCACCAAAGCCTTGGATAAGTCGCAAGAACACCAGAAGTCCAATGGACCAGGCACCCCACGTTTGCGCGGTGGGTAGTACACCGATGCCTACGGTGGCGATACCCATCAGAATTACCGAGAGCAGCATGGCCGGGCGACGGCCAAACTTGTCTCCCAGATGGCCAATGACCGCGCCACCTACCGGACGGGCAACAAAGCCGACCGCGAAGGTCGCGAAGGCGGCAATGGATGCCGCGGAGCTGCCGGCCGAGGAGAAGAACAGAGGACCAATCACCACGCTTGCCGCGGCTCCGTAGAGCGCGTAGTCGTACCATTCGATGGCGGTTCCCACCAGGGATGCTGAGATTGCCCGACGGCGTTGCAGTCGTAGCGGGTCGCGGTCCGTCGTATTGAGTTGATTCATTGGCGTTAGCTCCTCCGCTCTGCAGCGAAATGTCGGATCTGGTCATTGCAACGCAATGTAAGATACCTGAAATATATTTCACACAAGACTAGAGTGTTCTTTGATTCCAAGTGAACTCTTACGCCAAAAGTTACGCGCAGGATTTGGAATGGACGCGAAGAAACGAGGAGAAATGGCTAGCTCACTTTCCGAGCGCCTCACGATGGAACTACGCGAGCGGATCACCACCGGAATACTGGCCCCGGGCACCTTAGTGATTGAACCGGCGCTGGCCGAGGAATTTCAGGTGTCAAAAACTCCTGTGCGGGAATCGCTACGGCAGCTCACCAGCGAAGGATTACTGCAGCTGTTACCCAAGAAGGGTTATCTGGTGCGAGCCATCAGCGTGGAGGATATCCATGAAGTATTGGAGTTGCGCATTTTGCTAGAGCCACGCGCCGCACATCATGTCGCCCGATTCCATTCGGCGCAGACCTTGGCGGTATTACGCGGGCATCTGGCCGAACAAGAACAACTTGCCGAAGCCGACCCTATTGCCTCAATGCTCGCAGCCCGGCGCTTTCACGAAGATCTCTGCGCCGCTAACCGCAATACGCGGATCACCGGCACACTGACCAGATGTTTCGCCGAGACGGCGAGAGCACATTTTGTGTTGCCTTCAATGCAGACATATATGTCCCAATCCACGGAACTCGCAGAGCATCAAGCCATCTTGGCGGCCATTACCGCAGCAGATGCTCCAGGCGCAGAACAAGCGATGCGCACTCATTTACAGTCCATTCACCGGGCCATGCTCGGCGGTCAGGAAGATCGAGATGAGCTGTGGGGTTAGCCGCCACAACTATCTCATTGGCCTAGACGCATCCACGTATTCCCGCGTGCTCGCACTCCGAGAGTGAACGCCCTAGCCAGCATGTAGCCGATAGCGAAGGACACCCAGATCCACAAAATTGCTGCCTGCGGATCTGTGGCGAAGCGCTGGACAGCCCACAGCATTGGTAGATATAGAACTAGGTTTATCACGCCAGCAATACCAAGGTATTTCGCGTCCCCTGCGCCAATAAGCACCCCGTCAAGGACAAACACCAAACCGCACAACGGTTGCGACAGCGCCAAGATCCACAACCCAATGGTGGTCAACTGGTGAATCTCGGTATTGGGAGTAAATAGCATCGGGAACACCCATGAGGTGGCGAACAGCAACAATCCGGTGAAGACGCCAAAGTAGATTCCCCACCGGCTCATCAAACCGGTTAGTTGGCGGACCTTCGAAGCATCCCCCGATCCCAGTTCCTTGCCTATCAAAGCCTGCGCCGCGATAGCTAACGCGTCTAGGGCGAATGCAAGGAAGGAGAAGATGGTGAAGACAAGCTGGTGCGCCGCCAATGTCATCTCTCCAGCATTGGTCGCTACCACCACCGTGAGTAGTAAGGCAGCGCGCATGGTCAGGTTGCGAAGCATCAGCCATGACCCAACTTGCCCGGTGGAAATGAATCCAACCCAGCTCGGGCGTAGCTGTATCTTGGCTGCACGGATACGTGGAATCAGCATCCATAGATACACCAGCGCCATCATCCACTGCGCAATCGAGGTGCCTAGGGCGGCGCCGGCCACCGACATGTGTAGCCCATAAACCAGCGCGAAGTTCAGCACGATGTTCAGACCGAACCCGGCGGTGGCGACAACCAAGGGAGTCTTGGTGTCCTGCATGCCACGCAATACGCCGGTGGCAGCGAGGACCAGTAGCATCGCGGTGAGCCCTGGCATGGAATACAAAATATAGTCAACGGCGAATTTGAGGGTTTGACCTTCACCACCCAAAAGTCCAACTAGCGGCCTCGCGAAAATGAATCCGGCCAGTGACAAAATCACGCCTAAGACCACCGCAAACCACATGCCGTCGCGGCCGGCAGCCATTGCCTTGGACTGCTGTCCGGCACCAATGGCGCGGGCCACCGCAGGGGTAGTGGCGTAAGCCAAAAAGATCATCAGACCCACGGCGGTGTGAAGCACCGTGGTTCCCAATGCGGCGCCTGCAAGTTCGGCAACACCCAAGTGTCCGACAATGGCGGAGTCGGCCATCAGGAAAAGCGGTTCGGCAATTAACGCGCCCAAGGCTGGAATAGCCAGTACAAGAATCTGCTTGGCCAACCCTGGGGATGACGTTGGGGATTTATCTGAATTCACGAGTCCTACTCTACGAACAGTTCCCTACGAACAGCGATTTCTGTCCCAGACCAAAACTTCACCGTATGTTAACCATGTGCTCAGCATGGCTACAAAACTTTATATACCTGAGCTGAAATACTTCGGTTATGACATCTTTGCGCGCCTCAGCGCTTCGTGAACGCTCTCCAGGTTCTTCGGTACCTGAAGTATTTATGGCCTTTCTTAAACTAGGGTTCACCGCTTTTGGCGGTCCCACGGCGCATTTGGGTTTCTTCCGCGAAGAGTTTGTCGTCAAAAGGAAGTGGTTGAGCGAAAGCGCTTATGCGGATCTGGTGGCTCTCTGTCAGTTTTTACCCGGCCCGGCATCCAGCCAGGTGGGCATGGCCTTGGGGTTACAACGTGCTGGAACATTGGGTTTGGTCGCGGCCTGGGCTGCTTTTACTCTGCCGTCCGCGATACTGTTGGTGCTTTTCGCCATCGCAGCAAACAATCTGGATTCGTTGATTGGTAATGGCTGGATTATTGGCTTGAAGGCAGCCACCGTGGCGGTAGTGGCCCATGCAGTATTGGGCATGGCCAAAACACTGGCTCCCGATGCACCAAGGGCCACACTCGCTGTCGCTGCCATGGCGTTGGTGCTCCTCTTCCCATCCCCCATCATCCAGGTTGCGGTGATCTTAGGAGCTGGACTCCTTGGTCTGCTCTGGTTACGGGGGCAAGCACCGCAGTCAGAGCAAGCTGAGTTTAGCTTCGCCCGGCACTCCCAACGCAGTGCTTTGATATACCTAGCTATTTTTCTCTTACTGCTCTTCGGACTCCCGGTGGCAGCAGCGTTTTTTGATCATGGCGCACTGAGCTTGTTTGAAATCTTTTACAGCACCGGAGCACTGGTCTTTGGCGGTGGGCACGTGGTCTTGCCGATGCTTGAAACACAGACGGTAGGCACAGGGCTCGTTGAGCATGATGCTTTTCTGGCCGGTTACGCGGCAGCGCAAGCGGTTCCCGGACCATTATTCACATTCGCCGCTTACTTAGGGATGGTCTTTCAAGCTGGCCCCTCCGGAATTCTGGGTGCAGCGATTGCGCTGGTGGCCATCTTCCTTCCTTCAGCCCTGCTCATTGCAGCCGCGCTTCCGTTCTGGCAACGATTACGACATTCAAACGTCGCACGGCGGGCACTGATGGGAGTAAACGCAGCGGTGGTGGGGCTTTTGGCAGCCGCGCTTTACTCCCCCGTGTTTGTGCAGGGTGCCTCCACCATTCCCACCTTGGTGCTGGCCGCCCTAGGATTTGTCGCTTTGCATTCGTGGAAAGTAGCGCCATGGCTACTTGTAGTTGCCAGTGCGCTTATCGGTTGGGTGCTCTTCTAACCCTGTGCAGGCAGGGCAGATCAAGTTAGGCTGGGACACCCCTGCGCCCTAACTTTTGGAAGTAGAAGTATGGAACTGATCGATTGGCAGTGCTCCGCCTGTGCTGTGGAATTTGAACCCTCGGCCGAAACACCAGATTTCTGTCCCATCTGTGTTGATGAACGACAGTTTGTTCCAGACGGTCTGCAACGCTGGACTCATCGCACCGAATTGTTGGAAGCCGGTCACCGCGTTGAATTCCGTGAGCTTGAGCCCGGCCTGACCTCATTGACCGCTTCGAACATTGGAATTGGTCAAAGCGCCTTGTTAGTTCAAACCAAGGCGGGAAATCTGCTCTTTGAAGTTCCCGGAATATTGGACCAACGTGCCTTCGAGGTTATTGGTGAAATGGGCGGCATCCAAGCGATTGTGGCGAGTCATCCACATATGTACGGAGTGCAATCTGCCTACAGTAGCGCGTTCGGCGACGCTCCCATCTATGTCGCGGCCGCAGATCAAAACTGGGTCCAACGCAGCAGCCCTAACGTGAAGATTTGGTCAGAACCCTTTGAACCAATTGACGGAATCCGCTTTGAACAGATTGGTGGGCACTTCCCCGGAAGTACCGTTGCGCTGTGGGAAGCTGGAGCAGACTCACAAGGGGTCCTTCTAGCCGGGGATGGGGTGTTTCCGGTAGCAGATGGAAACGTCACTTTCTTGCGTAGCTACCCCAACCGCATTCCCTTATCGGGGCCGGTCGTGCAACGAATTGCCACGCAGTTAGCAAGCCTGCGCTTTGAGCGTCTCTACAATAATTTCGCCACAGTGCTGTCGGAGCGTGCGGGCGAGATCGTAGCGTTCTCGGCCGCACGCTATGCGGCTTGGGCCAGCGGCAGTAACGATTCATTAACCTGAGCTACATCAGCAGGCGAACCAGTGGCGTAGCGATCAGAATCGTCAAAGCGACGCGGATGAACCAAATAATGACCATGTCGCGTAGACGCAACGGGATACTGGTAGCCAGCAGACATGGGACCAGTGCAGAGAAGAAGATAATCGCTGAGACACAGATAATGGCGACCACCATGCGCAGCTCAATTGATTCATGTCCGGCGGCCAACGTGGCTGGTAGGAACATTTCGGCAATCCCAGTGGCCGAAGCCTTACCGACCAACAATGGATCTTCCAGCCCAACTACCCAGGCAAAAGGCGCAAAGAGGTAGCCTAACCAGTCGAAGACCGGGGTGTATTTGGCCAGCAACAATCCCGCTAGACCCACCGAAAGGATGGAGGGAAGAATGGCCATGGCCATCTTCAGCCCGTCCCAGATATTGTCGCGCATATTCTTCGCAAAACTCGGCGCACGGTGCACCGCCAGTAACGCTTCATTCCATGCGGTCGCTGCACGCCGGCCGGTGATCTTCTTTTCGGCATGGTGTTCCACGCCTAGGTAAGTTTCATCCTTGATGCGGCTCAGTGGTGGGATGCGCACGGTGATAGCCGTGACGGCAAAGGTAACTACCAGCGCCAGCCAGAAATACGTGCTCCAGTACGCCATCAAGTCCAGTGCCTTGGCGACGATCACCATGAAACTTGCGGACACCGTGGAGAACCCGGTGGCAATAATTGCTGCTTCACGTCCGGTGTAACGGCCACCGCGATACATTCTGTCGGTGATCAGCAGGCCTAACGAATAACTGCCAACAAAGGAAGCCACCGCGTCCACTGCTGAACGTCCCGGGGTACGCCAAAGTGGGCGCATCACCGGCTGGCAAAAGATGCCCAAAAATTCCATCAGCCCATAACCGACCAAAAGCGCCAGGAATACGGCGCCAATCGGAACGATCAGACCCACGGGAATCACTAGTTTATTGAGCAGGAAGGGACCCATGCTGTCTTCGGTCAGCCATGCCGGTCCCCCACCAAAGATTAAGACCGCACCCACCACAAGTCCCACCACATTGGCGAAGGCGAAAACCATCCGAAGTTTTGACGCTTTCCACCCGCCGGTAGCAAAAGGCATGATGGTTCCGGCGAGCAACAGAATCAGGATGTAGAAAGGTACTGCAGGGCCCAAAGCTTTGCGAATGAAAGTTACAAGATGATCAAGCGGGATCGTGCTGGTACCGTTCAAGGTAATCGGGATGAAGAACATCGCTATACCGATCAGGCTGAAGACGATAAATTTGGCGACATGTGAGGCTCTCGCGGGCCGGGTCGTCAAAGACTCCGATGTCATGGCGTACCTGCTTCTCTTTGGCGGCGGAAGCATTTCACTTCCTCGGTCAAGATCTAATAAGACCCGAAACTCGTACCGTCATGTGATCCAGACCTCTCGAATTGTCCGAAATGTCAGACTTTGAAGAAATATCGGCATTTGAGACACGAAAGAGGCCTAAAATCACCCATTTGGGTATGCCTTAGGCCTCTGGAAACGTGAAGAGAATTAGCGTTTGCGCGCTCTAACCGGCGCAATAACTTCTTCGTCGGCATCCGGCCCTGGTTTGATACCACCGGGAACCTTGACGAAGAACACCGCACCGAGTACCCACCAGGCCGCGAAAATCAGCCATGGCTCCCAGCTCAAGGAAGCAGGCATACCCGGCATGTACAGCAAGAACAGGGCAGCAGTAAGAATGACCGAGGCATACCCGATAACTTCTCCACCGCGACCCTTCCCGGCTACACGTAGCGGACGGTCCATCGCCGGTTCCCGGCGTCGCAGAATCAGGAAAGTCCCCGAAATCATGAAGTAGGCAATGATGATGCTCGGTGCGCCAGAGTCGACCAGCCAACCAAGCATTTCCGCGCCGAAGAACGGGGCAATGACCGAAATGCCACCGATAAAGTACAACGCGTTGGCTGGGGTCTGATACTTCGGGTGCAGCTTGCCAAACCATGCCGGGAGCATTCCGCCGCGAGCCATGGAGAACACCAGACGTGAAGCACCCAGGAGCAGGGAGTTCCACGAGGTCAAGATACCCGCCAAGCCGCCAGCAATGAGGACCTTTGCCATAATGTCAGAACCAAACAGCGCGCCAAAAGCATCAGCCGTAGCAATATCCGCGCTAGCCAGCTGATCCGCAGGCATGGCCGAGGAGGTAGTCAAAACCACCATCACATACCAGAGCGTTGCCAACACCACGGAGATCACGACCAGCTTACCGATCTGCTTGGCCGGGATATTCACTTCTTCGGCAGACTGCGGGATCACGTCAAAGCCGATGAACAAGAATGGGACAGCCACCAACACGGCAAAGAATCCGCTCATGCCGGGAGTAAAGAACGGTTCCATATTCTGTGCGGAGCCACTTGTCACCGAACCGAAGATCATCAGTAAGCCGATAAGCATCAAGAAGAGCACGGTGAAGGTTTGCACGACGCCAGCCTGCTTCACCCCACGGATGTTGATCCAAGTCACCAGCACACCCGCGGCGACACCAACAAGTGCCCAGGTGAGGTTCACTTCGAAACCAGCCACTGTCCAGAGCGGAATCTTGCTCATACCAGGGAAGATGTACTCCACCGTGCGCGGGAATGCCACCGCTTCGAAAGCCACGATGGTGACATAACCGCCGATAATCCCCCACGAGCCGATAAAGGAGGGACGGGCACCGAGTGCGCGAAGAATGAAATTATGTTCGCCACCTGCCTTCGGCATAGCCGCGGTCAGTTCGGCATAGGTCAAGCCCACGATGGCCATAATGGCGCCACCGGCAAGCATGGCGCAGATCGCGCCCATAGTGCCGGCGCTGTCTAGCCAGCCTCCGGTGAGCACGACCCAGCCGAAGCCGATCATGGCACCAAAGCCCAGGGCTAAGGCATCCCAGTTACCTAAAGTCTTGGCCAAGGTTGTTGGCGCTGCCGAGGAATCGGCAAGATCTTTACTCATGTTGTACTTCCGTGTTGATGGATCGAAAATAAGTCCATCAGCTATTGTCCGGCCTGTCACAGAGGTGCATTTCGCAGCTCACATCAACGGCGTAACACTTAACGGTAAGCGGTATCAAAAGTTCGACAAGCGGTAGTTTTAATGTCTTGGATTACTTCTTCTGCTTCAAAAAAACGGCAAAGATAACGGCGATTATTTGAAGTAACACGACACACAAGACCACCGTGGACCACCCAAAATGCATGAACGGTACACCAATGAGCCAGCCAAGTAGCGAAGACCCTACATAGTAGAAGAGATTGTAAAGACTCGCGGCTTGAGCGCGAGTGGTCGGTGCAAGTAACGGAACCCAACCGCTGGCCACCGCATGAGCTGCGAAAAATCCTGCGGTGAAGATGATCATGCCTAAAATGATCATCATCAAGCTTGCCGACACGGTCAGCAATAGCCCGGCCATACTCACCACGATGCTCAGCAGCAACGTTCCTCGCCGGCCCAGTTTCGCGACCAGCCGCCCACTAGCCACCGCGGACCAGGTGCCTGAGAGGTAGGCAATGAATACTAGGGAAGCTAAGGAGGCTGGCACCAAAAATGGTGGGGCTTCGAGACGAAATGCGAGGTAGTTATAGACCGCGACAAATCCTCCCATCAGCAAGAACCCCTGGAGATAAAGCAACGGCATCCGCCCGCGCAGGGCACGTTTGAACTTGCCGAGATTGGGACGAAGTCCGCGTTGCTCTACCGGGGTGAATCCTTGCGCTGCCGGAGCTTTAAGCAGGAAAAATAACGTGGCGCCGGCCGCCATCAGGCTCACCGAGGCAACACCCCAACGCCACCCAGCAGGTTCACCAACCCAGCTAGCGACCAGACGCCCGGCTAACCCGCCGAGGGTAGTTCCCGAGATGTAGGTTCCACTGGCTAAGGCTACTGCGCGTGGGGTTAGCTCATCGGCAAGATAAGCCAGCGCACTACCCGGAACTCCGGCCAGTGCAATCCCTTCCAGAAAACGCACAACGATCAACGGTTCAAAGCCAGTCATCATGGAGCTGGTTAACCCGAGCACCACCGAGGAAATGAGCGCGATAGCGATCACTCTGCGCCGGCCAATACGATCCGAAATAATGGCCCAAGGAGTAACGGCCAGAGCCAGTCCTAAGGTCGCGGCAGAAACCGTCAATGCGGCTTGAGATGAACTGATATTCAGGTCTTCAGCGATACTCGGCAAGAGTCCCTGAACCGAATACAGCTGGGAGAAGGTGGCCACACCACCGGCAAACAACGCCAGCAGCATGCCACGGTAAGGAACTGAGTGTGGTTCGTGTCCGGTAAAACTCAAACCTAGACCCCAGTGGGAAGTAGCGGATACACCAGGTAAAGCATCAATAGCGCCATGGCGTTATTGATGAAGTGCAACAGGTAGGCGTAGGCCAACGACTTACCCGAAAGAATATAAGCCAAGGACATCAAGACGCCCAGCATTAGATAGGGCAGAATCTGGGTGATCGACGCAATTCCACCACCGTTGAGGAAATGGATTGACGCGAACACGATAGTGGAGATCAGTGCACAGACCCAGATATTGAGTTTGCGTGACAGCTTGCCAATGAGCAGATGGCGGAAAAGATATTCCTCGACAAAAGGACCAAAGACCGCAGTCACTACAAACATCATCGGCAACGGAACTGCGGTGGTCATACCCTGCAGGGCTTCTTGGTTTGCACTGACCTGTGGCCCACCAAAAAGCGTGGTGACAATGGCGGAAAAGAAGATCGTTAGCAACCACCCACCAGGCAACATCAACCATTTGGCCCACGGGTAGTACTTCATGGTTTTGAAGGACTCGAAGAAGTGCGCCCCACAGTGCACCATCGCCACGATGAAGAAGGTGGTGTACAGAATCAGGTTGATCCCGAACAAAGCCTGTTCTTGCGTATCAAAGGCACTAAAATACCCGGGAATTAACCCGATCAGTGAAGCCCCGCCCAACACGAAAAAGAGAATGTAGGCAACTACAGTCCACCAGTCACCACGGGTCATCGCTCCAGGGTCAAAGACCCGTTGTTTGCGGCGCGGCAGAAAATACTGCTGAGAGTAAGGCGGGGGTTGCTGCATATTCCTACCCTATCTAGTCAGCTGGCCAATCTTGTATCCACCGGCTGTGAAAGCCATTAGTGGCTCATGACAAATCAGTCATTGGTACTGCACTTAACGTTCTCTGCCCACCGCATCGTCGCGGTGGGCAGAGAACATTTAGTCAAGGATTTACTACACCAGAGGAGCAGACATCGGTTTGGCGAACAGCTTCGAATAGCTCAGACCCGCAATCGCTGCACCGAGCAACGGTGCAAGGATGAACAGCCAGACCTGGCCCAGTGCTTCGGGACCTGCAAACCACGCAACACCCAAGGAACGAGCCGGGTTCACCGACGTATTGGTCACCGGAATAGCGACCAGGTGAATCAGGGTCAGTGACAGACCGATGGACAGTCCTGCAAAGCCTATGGGAGCACGCTCATCGGTAGATCCCAGAATCACAAACAGGAAGATTGCAGTCAGCACTACCTCAACAATCAACGCCGAGAGCAACGAGTAACCGTCAGGGGAACGACCCCCGTAACCGTTGGACGCAAAACCTGATTCAACCGCATTAAATCCAGATTTACCTGAGGCGATGGCGAAGAGCACTAACCCGGCAACCGATGCAGCGACGACCTGAGTGATCATGTAGGCGGGAACAGCTTTCCACTCCACACGCTTGGCAAGTGCGGCACCGAAGGTGACCGCGGGGTTGAAGTGTCCCCCGGAGATATGACCGACCGTGTAGACCATGACCAGCACAGTCAGACCGAAGGCGAGGGCCACACCGAGGAAACCGATACCCATGTTGACGGTATCGCCGTCGAGGACTTGCGCGGCGAAGATGGCTGAACCACAACCACCGAAGACAAGAACGAAGGTACCAAGGAACTCTGCGGCCAAACGTGAGCCCATGGAGGGTGATGGTGATTGTGACATGCTTTCCCTTTCCTAGAAGCAAGGACCACAAGATTAGGCACAGTCTATGCAGTTGCCCGCGAACAAAAAAGGGCAGTATTGGGCCGAGCAGAAGTATTTTTGGTGTCCGCGGAATAGATTGCAGAGGCTGTAGACGCCCACTCAGTGGGTGCCGGCCCGCACTCAGGCGGGGTGCGTGTCCTTCGACCGGGCGAGCTGGCGCGCGAGCATGCCCGTCAGCGCAATGCCCAACACCGAGAAGGCCCCGGTTAGCCACCATGACCCATGCCATCCGCCGACCAGCAACGCCACCCAGGCGATAAGGAACGGCCCGAAGAAATTGCCCACGTTGAAGATCTGCTGCATCAGTCCGATGACCGCCGCCACCGAACCTCCGGGCGGGGCTAGGTCCACCGCGATGCGCGACAGGATCGCCGGAGCCGCACCGCCGACCATGGAAAAGAGGACGGCGAACCCTAGCTGCGCGATAAGCCCAACCCCGGCACCCCAATTGATGGCGAAAACACCGACCGAGGAGACGGCCATGACCACGAAGCAGGCTACGAGCATTGCGTTCGGACTGGAGCCGCGCTGCAAGAACACCCCTGAGCCCAGCGCGCCGATGATGTTCACTCCGCCGACCAGCGCGGTCAGTAGCCCCGCGGTCAGGGAACTGGCGCCGACGGCTTGGTAGATCGACGGAAGAAAGCCCATCACCGCCATCCACTGGATGGTATAGCAGGCGAACACCAGCCCGGCGACCCATGGCCCGATGCTGCGGACGGTGGTCAGCACCATCCGTCCGGCCGATTTCGTGCTCTGGCCACTGGGCCGGGCTTTGTCGGCAGGTACCAGTTTGAGCAAAGGCACCAGCATGGCTACCGCAAAGACCGCCATGACCAACCACAATACGCGCCAGCTCACGGTTTCAAGCAGCAACGCAGACACCGTGAATCCGAACAGCGCCGCAGTACCTTGGAAGGCGCCCCATCCGGCCATGGCGGCATTCAGCCGCGACGGTGGGCAGCATTCGCGGATCAGCGCCGGGGCCAGCACCGTGCACAGCAGGAAGCCAATGCCTTCTACCGCACGTGATGCCATGAGCAGGGCCACCTCGGTGGCGATAGCGCCGGTGCACGACCCGGCAGCAAGCAACACCAGCCCGGCGACCAGCATTCTGCGTAGCCCGAGTCGCTCTCCAAACCAGGCGACGGCCAGACCGCCGAGCATGCTCGCCACCTGGATAATGCCCAGCAGCATGCCGGACCGAAGGAGCCCTAGCCCGAGCTCCTCATCGATACTCGATAGGGCGCTGGGCAGCTTCCAGATGTGCATGGCAGCCACGACCCCCACGCAAACGATAACCACCCAGGAAGGTTCCGGATCGGAACCCGCGCGGCGCGGCGCGGCCGTGTTCACCTCAATCGGCTGCAACAAAGAACTCCTAGGGACCTGAAAATGCTACTGTGGGCTGGATCCCAGCCTGCCCGACCCGGATCACCGGACGGATCCGCTTTCCGTCTAATGGAAAGTTTCGTCGGTGCGCCAGTTATCCGATTCACCGCACCCGCATCGAGAAAGGGTCCGCCGTGGCCAATGCCCATCCCCGCAAGAAGCGCGAATCCGCCTCCCCGTCCCCGACTCCGGGCGCGACGGTGACCTCTCGGGCGCTGGCACTGCTCGGCTCCTTCGACTCTGCGCACCCCAGACTCTCGTTGAGCGAAATGGCACGCCGGGCAGAGATTCCGGTGGCCACCGCCCATCGTCTGTCCTCGGAGCTAGTCTTCTGGGGCGCATTAGAACGTTCCGGGCAGGACTACGTGGTGGGGCACCGCCTGTGGAAGCTGGGCCTACTGGCACCGGTGCGCAAGAACATCGGTGAGCTGGCCGCCCCTTATATGCAGGATGTCTTGTTCGTGACGCAGAACGTGGTGAACCTGTTCATCCTCGAAGATGACCACGTACTCCTTCTCGAACGACTCTCTGGCACCCGCTCGGGGGCTCCCTTCCGGCGCGTAGGAGAGCAGTTGCCACTGCACGCATCCGCGGCTGGCAAGGCGATCTTGGCCTTCGGCGCCCCCGATCTTTGGGAGACGGCACTGGAGAACATGGCCCGGGCGGGCCAAATGACCGAGCATACGATTTCCTCACCCGCCCAGCTGCGCCGCGAGGTCGCGATGGTGCGCGAACGCGGCTATGCGACCACCAGCCAGGAGGCCGGGCTGGACAACTTCGGCATCGCCGTCCCGATCATCTCCTCCGACGGAACCTGCACCGCCTCGCTGGGCGTGGTCACGCAAAACCAGCCGGTCGCCGTAGGCCCAATCGTGCCGGTCTTGCGCATCGCGGCCCGTGGCATAGGACGCCGCATCAGCCTGGGCGGAGAGTACTGACGGCGGACAATTCCGACCGGCATTCCATTGGATGGAAAGGTCGCAAAATGTGTCGCAAGATACATCTAATCTGAATTCACGCCGCGGAAATCAGTTCCTTCCGCCGACTTCCAACTTTCGAGACCCTCAGGAGCGGTAGCTCATGCCTGTCACTGCCCCCAGCTTCGCCCCGGCGACCATCGACACCGTGATCGAGGCCGTCGAGCATCCCGCACAATCGGTTGCCTCGCTGGTATTGCGCCGCTCCGACGGCCAGCAGTTTCCCGCTTGGGAAGCTGGTTCGCACATCGACGTGCACCTAGAGAACGGGCTGATCCGCCAGTACTCGCTGTGCTCCTCGCGTCAGAGCCTCTCCGAGCTGCGCATCGGTGTACTGCGCACCCCCGATTCGCGTGGCGGTTCCGCCCACGTGCACGACGCCCTGCGCGCCGGTGAGACGCTGAGAATTTCTGCTCCGCGCAACAACTTCCCGCTGGTCGACTCGCGCAAGTACCTGTTCTTGGCCGGCGGCATCGGCATCACCCCGATCATTCCGATGCTCGAAGCCGTCGAGGCGGCCGGGCGCCAGTGGGTTCTCTACTACGGTGGGCGCTCACGGGACACCATGGCCTTCGCGCGAGAGCTAGAAGCCACGTACGGCACCGAGAAGGTCAAGATCATCGCAGAAGATGTTGAAGGCCGACTAAATCTCCAAGAAATCCTCGGCATGCCCCGCGCCCACATGCTGGTTTACGCCTGCGGTCCGGGTGGCATGCTCGGCGCCATCGAGGATTTCTGCATGGGCTGGCCGCCGGGCGTCCTACACACCGAGCGCTTCGTGGCCAACGACCTAGGCGCAGGCGGCAATACCGAACCCTTCGAGGTCGAGCTGTCGCTGACCGGAACCACCGTCACCGTCGACACCCACCAGAGCATCCTGGAGGCCGTCGAGCAGGCCGGGGCGCGCGTACTTTCCAGCTGCCGCGCGGGGTTGTGCGGCACCTGCGAAACTCGCATCGTCTCCGGCGAGGCGGAGCACCGCGACGCCGCGTTGACCGAAGCCGACAAGGATGCCGGCGAGGTCATGATGGTCTGCGTCTCCCGCGCCGCCGCAGGTTGCAGCCGCCTGGTCCTCGAACTCTGATCCCCTTAGGAGCAATCATGTCTACCATCTTGCACGAACCGGCGATCTTCACCGAAGATCCATTCGACCCTGCGGTCATCGCCGACCCGTACCCGTTCTTGGCCCGCCTGCGCGAGGCCGGATCCGTCAGCTATCTGGAAGCTACCGGCAGTTACGCCGTGGCTGGCTATGAGGAGGTCTACGAGGTCCTCACCGACTTCGAGACCTACTCCTCGGCCGGCGGCCTGGGCCCACGCGACATCCGCAAGGATGAAGCCTGGCGCCCGCCGAGCATTCTGGAATCTGACCCGCCGATCCACACCGTGATGCGTCGCGCGCTGACCGGCGTGATCAACCCGGGCACGGTCCGCGCGCTGCGCGGCCCCTTCACTCCCCCGGCCGTTGAGCTGACCACTGCCCTGGCCAAGCTCCAGGGATTCGACGCGATCACTGACCTGGCCGAGAAGTACCCGCTGCGCGTCTTCCCGGACGCAGTGGGCATTCCCGAAGAAGGCCGCGAGCATCTGCTTCCTTACGGCAACATGGTCTTCAACGCCTTCGGGCCGGAGAACTACATTTTCAAGCAGGCTTTTGCGCAAGGTGATGCCCATGCTGCGGCCGTGATGAAGAGCTGCCAACGCGAGTCCATGGACGAGGTCGGTTTCGGCGCTCAAATCTGGGCCAAGGTCGCCGAGGGGCTGATCAGCGAGCAACAGGCTACCTTGTTGGTGCGCGCGCTGCTTTCTGCCGGGGTGGACACCACCATCTTTGGCATTGGCAACACCCTCTCCGTGCTCGCCCGCTACCCCGAAGCCTGGGCCCAGCTGCGTAAAAACCCGTCCATGGCGAAGTTCGCCGTCGACGAGGCGCTGCGCCTGGAATCACCCTTCCAGAAGTTCCACCGCACCGTGGCGGTGGATACCGTGTTGGGCGGGGTCAAGCTGGAAGCCGGCACCAAGGTGTTGGTCTTCCTCGGAGCTGCCAACCGCGACCCGCGCAAGTGGGGCGAGGATGCCGACAGCTTCAGCCTGGACCGCTCGTCTTCCGGCCATGTGGCCTTCGGCATGGGACTGCACCAGTGTGTGGGCCAGCCGATCGCCCGCATGGAAATGGAAATCGTCCTCCAGCAGCTGCTGGAACGTGTTCAGACCATCGAACCGGCCGGAGCGCCGGTGCCGATTATCCACAACGTGCTGCGCGGATTCGAGTCGCTTCCAGTCAGTATCACCGCGGCCCGCTAAGCGACCGCACCTCCCGAGCAAGTCCCCCGCTGCACAGCACTCGCTGGCACCGGGCCTTGTTTGCCAACCCTAAAAACGGCCCGTCGCCCGCAAGGCGTCCCACAATTCCACCCACAAGGGGAACCCCATGGCTTACACCACCAAGGCACCGATGGTGCCGCCGGCTGAGACCAAGCAGAACCCGGCCGCCTGGACTTCGCGCAAGCGCACCGCCTACGGGTGGACCGTCACGGTTATGCTGCTCATCTTGATGATGGTCAGCTGGGCTGACAAGGCCATCTTGGGCATCGTCGCCGTGCCGATCATGAAGGATCTGGGCATCAGCCCGGCGCAGTTCGGCCTTCTCGGCTCCGCGGTATTCATGCTCTTTGGCATCGCCCAGTTCGTCGCCGCACCCATCGCCAACAAGGTCAAGGCCAAATGGATCCTGCTGGTGCTGTGCCTGATCTGGTCCGTGGCCCAAGTACCGGTATTCCTCTTCGCGTCATTGCCCGCGCTATGGATCAGCCGCCTGCTGCTGGGCGCGGGCGAAGGCCCGCTGGCCCCAATCACCATGCACGCGGTGTACAAGTGGTTCCCGGCAAAGCGCTCGGCCACCCCGGCCGCTCTGGCCTCCGCCGGCGTGACCCTAGGCATCGTCGCCTTCGCCCCGGTCATCGCCTGGGTGGCCGCGGAATTCGGCTGGAAGTCGACCTTCGTCTTCCTCGCGGTGCTCGGCGTGGTCTGGTCGGTGCTGTGGCTGTTCATCGGCAAGGAAGGCCCCTACACCTCGGTGCAGGCCGAGCACGCCATCGAAGGGACCGCCGATCAGGGAAGTACCGCGGCCGTCGCGGCGGCGGATCGCACCATTCGCTACGTCAAGTCCTTCGCCACCCCGACCTGGATCCTCGCGGTACTGTGCTCCTTCCTGGGGTACTGGACCTTCACCGTGGCTATGACCTGGCTGCCGGCCTACTTCGAAACCGTGGTCGGCACCTCGACCCGCGAAGCGGGGTCGATGATCGCCCTCCCAGCCATCTGGGGCGCGATCGCCACGGTCGGCCTGAGCTGGTTCACCCAGTTCCTGGGCAACCGCGGGCTGACCACCCGTGTCTCACGTGGACTGGTGCTCGGCGGCTCGACCCTGTTCGCAGGCATCATGGTACTACTGGGCACGCTAGCCAGCAGCTCCACCGCGGCTCTAGTGTTCTTCACCTTCGGCTTCGGCACCGCACCGGCGCTGTTCGCGCTGACCTACCTAGTAGTTGCGGAAACCACGAGCATCGGCCAGCGCGGCGCGTTGCTGCAGATCTCCAACGCCTGCCTGACCGCCGGCGGGCTCTTCGCCCCGATGGTCGTGGGACTACTCGTGGAGAATGCCGCCACTCCAGCCATCGGCTACGAGAACGCGTTCCTGCTGACCGGCGGCATGCTGGTGGCCATGGGAGTGTTGGCCTGTCTAGGCATCAACCAGCAGCGTGACCGCAAGCGTCTGGGCCTCGATATCTGAGCCCGGAGAGCCGATAGCGCGCACTTCGCGCAAAAGGGTGGTCTGCCAATTGGCAGGCCACCCTTTTCGCATGCCCCGTTCCGAGACCAAAACCAATGCCTACAAGTAGCAGGGAAGCTGGCACCTAGAATTGGCCGGGCCGTGGCGGGACAGTGCGTTGGAGAACAAACGATGCACCAGCCGATAGTTCGTCACCTGCGTTATTTCCACAAACTGGGAGTGATACGACTGACCACTTCGTAGTACATGGGAGCGATCACCGTCCGGTCCGGACTGTCGATGGTATCGCCGATCGAACTCGGCTCCACCAAGAGCCAGCTGCCGAGTATCTATTTGGCGTCAGGCATTGCACATGGCGAC
Source organism: Glutamicibacter ardleyensis (assembly GCF_014644555.1). Taxonomy (GTDB): domain Bacteria; phylum Actinomycetota; class Actinomycetes; order Actinomycetales; family Micrococcaceae; genus Glutamicibacter; species Glutamicibacter bergerei. The sequence continues at coordinate 548,372 of NZ_BMKX01000001.1, forward strand.
GGCCCCGCTGTTTTCCGAGAGTCGGAATTCGGGTTGGGCGGTGCTTCCGGCATTCTGTGCGAATGCCGGGGCTGAGCGCAGCCGCCACGACGTACCGTGCGGCCAGACCAAAGAAGATACGACGACGCATAGTAGGCACTTCACTGGGCAGTGATCAGATGGCACTACTTACTACCCAAATAGCCAGCCGGCCTGCCTGTCTATCCAGTGAGAAAAACCAAAACAACCATCGTATTCCGAATGAACCATACACGTATGTCTGGGTCCGAATTCCGTAACGTGCGGACATAGCACAAGGGGAGGACACCGGCATCTGCCAGGCGTCCTCCCCTTGTGGTTATTCGTGTGCGGCTAGGCCACGATCTGAGATGCGGCGCGCTCCACCACGAAACGCTGTCCACTGGTGGCCACTTGGACAGGACCATCGAAGGTGGATTCCGCGCGGGTGCGCCATTCATCGGCCGTGGCCACACCGGCCAGATGCGAGAGCACCAGTTGCTTGGCGCCGCAAGCTTGGGCCACCCGGCCCGCGCCTTCGGGCGAGCTATGGGATTTGGCCTGGTGGTTTAGGAAAGATTCGTCGAACCCGCGAGAAGCGAAGAATTCTAGATTGACCGCCTCATGGACCAGAATGTCGGTGCCCCGGGCTAGGCGCACCAATGCCTCACACTCGGCAGTGTCACCGGAGAAGGTGACAGATCCGTCCGCGGTATCAAAGCGGAAGGCGAAGGCCGGGTAGACCGGAGGGTGCTCCACGAGCACAGCGCTGACGGTGACCCGCTCGTCCTGGTAGACCATAAAGGGTTCGTCGCCACCGGCTTGCGGGATAGCGATGTTCTCGACTTCCAGCAAGCCATCCATCACCGGACGGCCCTCGTCATTAACACGGATGTCCAGATCATAGGAGAAAGCCTGCAGGGTGTGCTCGATCATGTCTCGGGTGCCGGAGAGCTGGTTGCCGCGCGGGTGGTGCGGATCGCGTCCCGGGCCCAGGAAGCGCACCGGAGAGGTGAAACCCTCCACCGGCTTGCCCCAATTCCACATCAGGTACGCGGGCAACTCGCCCACGTGGTCCGAATGCAGGTGGGTGATGAAGGCTGCGGCCATGTCCTTACCGCGCAGCCCGGCCTCATGCGCGGCGCGCACGCAGCCCAGGCCGAAGTCGACCAGGTAGTGCCGTCCGCCCACAACCACCGCGCTGGCCATTCCGTTTTCCTTGCCGCGGATGGCCGGGCCGGCCGCGGTGCCCAAGGTGATCAGTTCTGTCTGGAAATTCTGGTTCATGCTCTCGTCCTCTGGGAATCCCATTCTCGGCTCAGGCGTGGTGTCGCAGGTTGATTGTGCGCGGTTCGAGGTACTCTTCAAGCCCCCAGCGCCCGCGTTCGCGTCCGGTGCCCGAGGCCTTCCAGCCACCGAACGGCGCATCCAGTTCCACCACGGTGTGCTGGTTGATCCACACGGTGCCGGCTTCTAACTCAAACGCCACCTCACGGGCGTGGTCCAGATCCGGGGACCAGACCGAGGCGCCCAGGCCGTAGGGGCCCGAGTTGACGTGCGGAAGCAACTCGTCGAGGTGGTCGTAGGCGACGATGGGCAGGGCGCTGCCAAATTGTTCGTCGTCCACCAGGGACATACCCGGGGTCGCGTCGGCAATGACGGTGGGCTCCATGAAATAGCCGGGCAAATCGCAGCCAATGCCGCCACCGGTGGCGATGCGCGCGCCGGCGCCGACCGCGGAGCCGACCAATTCGCGCACGATCTCGCGCTGCTTGGCGTTGTGCATCGGGCCCATGCTAGTTCCGGGCCCAACACCATGCCCGAGCACCAGCGCTTGGGCCTCGGCGGCAATGGCTTCGGTCAGTTCCGCGGCCCGGTGGCGCGGCACGTAAACGCGCTTGACGGCCATGCAGACCTGCCCCGCATTACGGAAGGCGCTACCCACGATGCCGCGTGCGGTAAATTCCAGGTCCGCGTCATCGAGCACCACGGCCGCGTCATTGCCGCCCAGCTCAAGGGTGACCCGCTTGACTGACTGCGCGGCGGTGGCGGCCACGGAGGTTCCGACCTCGGTGGATCCGGTGAAAGAAATCTTGCGCACGTCTGCATGTCCAGCCAAGGCTACGTTCACGGTGCGACGGCTACTGGTGCGGGTTTGCACGACGCCGGCCGGCAGCACCGTGTTCATCACTTCCACCAATGCGATAGTGGACAGAGGGGTGGTGGCCGAAGGCTTGGAAATAACGGTGCAGCCGGCAGCCAGCGCGGGAGCAAGCTTAACGCACAGCAGGGAGATCGGGAAGTTCCACGGGGTGATGGTGCCGACCAGGCCCACCGGGCGGTATTGGACTTCCAGCTGCCGGCCCGCGCGTTCCGGAAGCGTCTCGCTCAAATCCCAGTCAAGGTCCGCATAATAATCGAAAAGGGATGCAGCCACCTGGAATTCACCGATGGCCTCGGTCAGCACCTTGCCCTGCTCAAGAGAGAGAATCCGGCCCAGGCGGGGCGCATCGTTGCGGATGAGCTGCGCGACTTGGCGCATGGCGTGGCGGCGCGCCTCGCGGTCCAAGGCCCAGTTCCGGGCCGCCCCCTGAGCGACCTGGACCGCATGCTGCACGTCCGCTTCGGTGTGTTCCGGGGCATGTCCGACGACATCTAAGGTCGCCGGGTCGAGGACGTCATATGCAGACGAGGTCATTGCGGTTCCTTCCTTCAAAGCAGTTGATATTGTCCAGCTTGGATGGAAAACTGCTAATCAACTCACTACCTTTCCATTGAACGGAAAGTAGTGTCCTGCGCCACCTTCTCGTGGCGCACTATGGGAAGAGAAACCCGGGTTACCAGCCCATCCAAGGATTTTTTGAGGAGCACAACTTTCATGAGCGCATCGGCACTGCCATTGGCTATCACCGGGGTTGCCTCGGGCATTGGAGCCGCTACGGCCCAGCTTTTGTCATCCCAGGGATACGCCTTGATCGGCATCGACCGCACGACGCCGGAGGACTTCCCCGGCGAGTTCGTCCAGGCGGACCTGTCCACGAAGCAAGGGGTTAGCGAAGCCGCAGCTAAGGTCATCGCTTTGGCCCCGCAGGGTCTACGCGGGCTGGCCAATATTGCCGGAGTCCCCGGCACTGCACCGGCCCGAGTGGTGCTCTCGGTTAATGTCTTCGCGGTCCGCGAGCTCACACGTGCGCTGGCCGAGCACTTCACCGCCGGTGCCACCGTGGTGAACCTCGCCTCCTCGGTGGCCTTCAACTGGCGGGTCAACGCCGCCGCCTACGCTTCCTTCGCCATGGCTGCAGACCAAGAGGCCGCGCTGGACCTGGTACTCGCGGACACCGACATCGCTGAGAACTCGTACCTCTTCTCCAAGCATTGCGTGCGCGCCATGACCGAGCAGCTTTGCGCGGAGCTCTTACCGCAGCAGGTGCGGGTCAATTCGGTCAGCCCCGGACCGGTTGAAACTCCGATTCTGGCGGACTTCAAGAAAGACCACGGAACGGACAAGGTGAACTCGGCAGCGGAATTGCTCGGACGCTTCGCCAGCCCACAGGATATTGCGAGCGCAATTGCCTACCTTCTTTCGCCGCAGTCCGAATGGGTCAACGGCACTGATATCCGCGTCGACGGCGGACTGGTCGCTTACCGTGGGAGCACCGCTCTGAGCACCTCGAACTAGACGCGACGGCATCGTCTGCTGGCCCGAGGAAATGCAAGAACCCAAATAACCAGGTGCCGCGCCGACTGGGCGGGCCCAAGGCTGTCGGACTTCGCGCCCGCTATCTATCAGCTGGCCGCGAAGAACGGATCTTTAGCTAGCTGTTTTCCAAGTTCTGGTGCCAAGGAGCGCGCAAAGTCATGGGAGAGATGCGACTGATCATAGTAGGTGATCAGCGAGCCGAGGACCGCGAAGCAACGCTCATCGGAGCAGATGCTGTTCGTGAGGTCTGCGTGAACGATACCTTCCGGGGCAGTTTTACTGTCCAGGGCCTTCTTCAAGTTATGCCGGATGGAGAGGCCCTTGTCGCGAGTTACGGAGCAGGCCTGTGGATCTTCGGGGTTCGTAGCCACGCAGGTGGGCACGTTCTTGTTGCCGAGCCGAGGGACCTCCTGAATGACCGCGACTTTTTTGCCTTTTTCGGTCCACGACTTCCAGAGGCTGGTGAATCCTTCGGTTTTGGGATCTGAAAATTCGTAACCGGGCGAGGAAACCCACTGGCGCTTATTGCCTTGAGCCGCCACGATCACGGCATCCAGAGTTTCATCATTGGCTAGTTGTGGGCCCAGCGCCCGAATTGAATCGGTGCACAAACGCTCGGCTTGGCCACTGAGCTGTTCGGCCTGCTTCAAGGCAGCCAGCGAAGGAGAACAACCCGAACGGATATGAGTTTCAAGCTGCCAATGACGCTTTTTGGCCAGAACCTCTAGGGCCGGAAGCCACGCGGTGGCGTGTGAGTCCCCCACGACAGCAACACGGAGCTTGGGATTCTCGGTGTCTCCCAGCAGGCAGTTCTTATCCCCCACCTCGAGAGTGTCGGTCTCGCATCCTGGGAACAAAGGTGCCCGGACCTGTTGGGATACTGCGACCGCCGAAGGATATGGGGCAAAATCCGATTCCACCGGCTGACAGTTCACCGGATCCAGCAATGTGCGGGCTCCATAACAAGGATCATCTTGGCTCATTCGGGGCAGGTTGGCGCTTTGCGCCGAGGCAGCGGTTCCTGCCCAACTAACACCGGCAATAATGAGCATTCCAGCCAGTGCAAAAATCAATGCGTTCTTTACCGGTTTGAGCAGTGAACCAAAACGTAGCGGGTTTTCAATCAAGAGTTGCGACAGCCATGCCAGCAGGAGGGTCAGCGCGAAGATTCCTGCCTCGTGATACCACTTCGGCTCGGTGTTCAGCACAAAGGGTGCCACGATAATCAGCGGCCAGTGCCACAGGTACGCGCCGTAGCTGATGTCACCAAGCCAGCGTGCCGGAGCAAGAGAGAGCCAGGTACCGTGTGAAAACCAACGCCCAAACCCATGGCTAACGTTGGCAGCAGCGAGGACGGCTGCAGTTCCCAGTGTGGGTACCAACGCCATGGTTCCGGGGAACCTGGTCAGCGTGGGAATCATCAGCGCACCAATGAGCAGTGTTGCCAATCCAGCCCAGCCCAGCAGCATTCCGGCCCAACCACGGACACCTCGGTTGATGCATAGAAGCGCCACCAACCCTCCGACGGCAAACTGCCAGGCTCGCGCCGCGGTATCAAAATAAGCGCCAGCTGGGTTCGCCGCGGTGATCCATAAACCGTAAACAAAACTCAGTACCGCGATGATGCTGATGGTGATCAGCATGATGCGGTGGACCGAGTACCCGCCTCGCTGTTCGGCACCGGAAGTATGTTTCCGCGGGAAAATCTTCGGGATAAGCCAGGCGCCGGCCAACAGCAGTAATGGCCAGCAAAGGTAGAACTGCTCTTCAACCGACAAGGACCAATAGTGCTGGACCGCGGTCGCCATCTGTCCCGCCGCCGCGTAGTCGGTAGCGTCCGAGACCAGTGCCCAGTTCTCCACATAGAGTCCGGCGGCTGCAAGATGCTTGAACATTGTTCCGTGCTCGGTGGTGGGGATCCACAGATAAACCAGCAAGGCCGTCGCGAGGAGCACGGTAAAGGCCAGCGGCAAAAGCCGGCGGATGCGTCTGGCCCAGAAGCTCAGCAAAGAGATTTTCCCGGTACCCAGTAATTCGCGATAGAGATGCGCGGTGATCAGGTAACCGGAGATGACAAAGAAGATGTCGACGCCGATAAAACCGCCGCTGAGCGCACCGGGTCGCAGGTGATGAAATATGACCAGAAGTACCGCAATGGCGCGCAGCCCTTGAAGTTCTGGGCGGAACCCCATGGAAGATCCATTGGACTGCACCGTGGGAGCTGCTGAATTATTGGTTTTATTCGCAGACTTCTGCGCACGGGCAAGTACATTCACTCGGCTAACGTTAGTGGATAACAGGCTGGTTTCCCGTGATTGCTCATGCGGTTATGCCCGACAAAGCACAAAGAAAATGGCTATCTTCCGGTTTCGGGCAGGACCCCTTCCACCGCATCCACCGCGCGCACAAAGCCGAGATGACTGAAGGCCTGGGGAAAGTTCCCGGCCAAGCGTCCTCCGGCAGAATCGTATTCTTCCGCAAAAAGTCCCAGATCTGTCGCGAAGTGGGAGAGGCGGTCCAACAATTTTTTGGCTTCTGCGAGCCGGTCCGAGCGGGCGTATTGTTCTACCAGCCAGAAGGAACACATCAAGAACGAGTATTCGCCGCCGGGCAGCCCGTCTTTGCCGGCTTGGGTCCGATACCGCAACAGCAGTCCGGCATCATCTAATAGCTCCTTTTCAATACGTTTCACGGTGCCCAGCATGCGTGGATCTTGTGGGTCGATGAGACCGGTATTGGGCAGTTGCAGCAAGGAGGCATCAACTTCGGTGTTCGAATAAGCCTGTGTAAAAGAATTCAGTTCCACGTTATAACCCTGCTGGAAAATCTCTTCACGCAATTGCTCGCGCAGCTTTCTCCAGGACTCTATCGGTCCGCTCAGCCCATGCTTTTCTATTGCCTTGATCCCTTGGTCAAAGGCCGCAAACATCATGGCCCGCCCGTGGGTGAAATAATCGGATTCGCCCCGCATTTCCCAGATTCCATGGCCCTTACGTTCCATATTCCGTTCGAGGAATGTGAGCATGTTCTGCTGCAGGGCCCACGAATAGTCATCTTCGTCGTGTCCGGCGTCCCGCAGTTTTGCCAGCGCTAGCATCACCTCTCCGACCACATCGGCTTGGTACTGCCCGTAGGCGCCGTTGCCAATACGCACAGGTTTTGAATCTGCATACCCGGCCAGGTGGTCCAGCTCAAATTCGGTCAGTACCCGTTCCCCGGCAATGCCGTACATGATCTGTAAGTCATCGGGATCTCCGGCGACCGCGCGCAGCAGCCAGTCCCGCCAATGCAAGGCACCTTCGGTGAAGTCGTGAGTCACCAGGGTATTAATGGTCAACGAGGCATCACGCAGCCAGGTGTACCGGTAATCCCAGTTGCGCTGCCCGCCGAACTCCTCGGGCAACGAGGTGGTCGGGGCGGCGACGAGGCCACCGGTCTCATGGTCCGTCAGAGCCCTGAGCACCATTAATGAACGCAGTGACATCTCGTCATACCGGTCACGAACCTGCACCTTGGAGGACCATTGATGCCAGTAGTTAATGGTCCTTTCCAAGGCTTCTTCTGGATCCAGCGGTGTCGGAGCCGGAAGATGGGACCGGAACCAGCTTAATGCCCAGGTCTGGGACTCTCCGGCAGTCAGCGTGAATTCTCCGGTGAGGTTGCCGGAGGCTGCACCGCTGTAGTCGTCGGGCCGGTTGGGGCCAGGATGTTCGGCCGAGGAACTCTGATCTTCATTCTCGGGCACGTCTGGGTGAAGTTGTGGCCCGGTCAGCAGCAGTGAGTCGGGTCCGGCGACGGAGAGTAGCCCGGTGGTTGTCCCGTCGCCGAGGGTAATCTTGCGGGTCCATGGCTTGGACCGGTTGTAATCGAATCGGATACGCAGGTCATGCGCGATGTTCACCTGGCCTTCGAGAACACTGACCTTGCGCAGCACATCTGCCTGTTGTGAGCGCGGCGGAAGGAAGTCCAGTACTTGCGCGGTTCCGGTTTTGGTGCGCCAAATAGTTTCCAGCACAAAGGTCCGCGGCAGGTAGCGGCGGGACACTACCTGTCCGCCCGGCGCCCAGAGCCGCCACCTGCCGTCGTCTTCGGTGCCAATTAGCGCTGCAAAGACCGAAGGCGAATCAAACCGCGGGAAACATAGCCAATCAATGCTTCCGTCACGAGACACCAGCGGGCCGGTGCGTAAATCGGAGAGCAGCGCATAGTCTTCAAGCGGTGTGGAACGTGTACCTGGTTCGGAGCTTTCCATAGGTTCATTCAAACAGCATGCGCGGTTCAATAAAAGGGTACAGATCCGCCACGGCAAGGAGTAGGGTGCGCATATGGACAGCATCAAGAACCTTGTCATTCTCGGCGCGACCGGAGATCTCACCTCAAGACTGCTTTTACCCGGCCTGGCTACTTTGCTGACAGCCCAGCCCGAACGTCAAGTCACCGTCATCGGTGCGGACAGACAAGCCGATGAAGCATGGGAACAAACGGTAGCTGCCGCGTTCGGCACGGTTCAGGCCAGCGGCCCGGCGGTAGATTACGCGCTGAAAACATCATCCTTCACGGTGTGTGATGCGACCAGCGCAACCGACCTGCAGAAGCTACTCGATGAGCTGGCTTCCCCGGTGTGCCTGTACTTTGCGTTGCCACCCCAAGTGACCATGAAGTCCCTGGAAGTACTCAACGAGCTGAACCTGCCCGAAGATCTCGTCCTGGCCCTTGAAAAGCCCATAGGCCATGACCTGGAATCCGCACGGGAACTGAATCGTTTAGTCGGCCAGCTGGTGCCCGAATCCCAGACCTTCAGGGTGGATCATTTCCTGAATATGCCCTCGGTGCATTCCTTTACCGGGCTGCGCTTCGCCAATCGAATGTTAGAGCCCCTGCTGAACCGTGAGCATGTTGAATCCATTGAAATCAACTACGACGAAACTCTGGGGTTAGAGGGGCGTGCCGGATTTTATGATTCCAGCGGTGCGCTGCGCGACATGATTCAATCCCACCTGCTTCAGGTGATGGCCCTGGTGATGATGGAACCGCCCTCCCGCATCGATGCGGTGGAGCTTCCCGCGTTGACCGCGCACGTGCTGCGCTCAACCCGGTTGTGGGATGAGGATCCGGCACGCTGTGTAGTGCGCGGAAGGTACACCGCCGGAGAAATTAATGGCAAGAAGTACCCGGACTACATTTCGGAACCGGGAGTGGACCCGGAAAAAAATACCGAGACCTTCGCGCAGGTGACGCTGGAAGTAGACAGCTGGCGGTGGACCGGCGTTCCGGTAACCCTGCGTTCTGGCAAGGCGATCGGTGAACCGTGCAAGGAACTGGTGATCCATTTCCGCCGGCCAGCCCACGAATACCCGCAGTTCCCTCATGACGGCCGAGTTCCTGGGGACCGACTGCGACTGTTACTGAAGTCCGGGCAACTTGAGTTTGAGCTCAATGTTGGTGGGCCGTTTGATGCGCGAGGAATGAACCGGGTGACGGCTCAAACCGATACGGCGGATCCGATCCTCTCCTCCTACGGAAACGTATTGCGCGGCATTCTCGATGCCGATGCGACGTTCAGCGTGCGCGGAGATGCGTCCGAGGAATGCTGGCGGCTCATCGAAGAAATTCAGCGTGGTTTTGACGACGGCTCGGTGCCTTTGCAGGATTACGCGGCAGGCAGTGAAGGCCCAAGGCTTCCTACGGAATCCTGAGTTTATTGCTACCGGCTATTTGCCGGTGTACTCAAAGTGCCACGCTTCGGCATAGGGGTTGCGGGTGCCATTGGAGCGGAATTCTTCGAGGTTCTTGCGGTGCACCCAGTGGTACTTTTTCGAATGGGCTTTCAGCCATTTGTAGTACTTGCCCTTGAACGAATAGTTGTACGACTCGGGAACGTCGATAGCTAGTCCCCAGCCATGATTCGAGGTACCAGGTTTCGCCGCGATGTACGGGCCTAACTCGTTGAAGTAGTACTTTTGCGTATCCAACGTCCGATAGGCAAGGTCGATGTCGAGGTTCTTTCCGAACTTCTTCTTAAATGCGGAGTTCAGCCGGGTCAGGTCCTTGACCGCGGGTGCCGCAATCAGAGTCTTCTCCCGATCCCAGGGAATCGAGACCAGCATCGATGCGCGGAGCTTGCCGTTAGGTTGGTTGAGCGCCTGCTTGCGTGTGTAGCCCTTGCTGTTTTTGGTTGCCGCGGTGTTCTTGCGGGTGAGCGCCGAGGCCTTCATCCAGCCGTCCATGCCCTGGGTGCGCACGTAGTACCAACCACCGACTTGGCCTCCAGCTTTCTCCCATTTCACGTCGCGGTACACCACGGAGTTTTTCGGAATGTCGCCGATACGAAGTCTCTTGCCCGCCGCGGCATACAGGTCCGCACCGTTGGCCTTGGTGAAGTACCGATCATTAAGTCCGGCACGATTGGTGGTGTAACTTCCAGTATCTACCTGGCATCCTTTGCTGCAGGTGAGTACGTACTTATTTGAAATCCAGCCGGTTTTCTTCTGATACGTCACTTTGTACCAGCCATTGGATGCTTGCGCGGTGGCCTTTGCTGCCGCATGTTTTGGAACGCTGCGCACTACCGCGTGAGAGGTGCTTGCCCCCTTGCGCATATTCACCGTGGATTTTGTAGCCACCCACAGATTGACCTTCTTGGTCTTGTTATTTTTAGGCGACGGAGATTTGGGGGTCGAATGCTTGGCAACGACTTTGACGTACTTGTTGGATATCCAGCCAGCCTTCTTTTGATACGTCACTTTGTACCAGCCGTTGGAGGCAACCGCCGAAACCGGAACGGTTTTCCCTCGGGGGACGGTTTTCAGCACCTTATGCTTGGTGCTTGAACCGGAGCGCATGTTCAGGTTTGCGGTGGTTTTGACCTTGGCAACATTGGTCTTTGCAATCGGCACCGCAACGCTGATATTAGCGTTGGGTGCGACGGCGTTAGCCGGTACCGTATTGCCAGAGATCAGCAATGTCGTCACCGCAACAGCGGTAAGGGTCTTGGACAAGAAGTACCGATATTTCGACGACATTTTGCTCCATCTTGGCGCGGGCTAGCAGTAGCTCGTTATGATGTTAATTCTAGGATCTGACAAGAGCTTTTAGCGTATGGAACCGAATTGTTTCACAACGAAGGAAGATTCAGTTCCAGGCAGTCACCGCGCAAGCCTCAGTGCGCTTGGACCCCACCAATGACAAGATCTACAACGCCCTCTGCCATAGCCTGAATTTTATCCTCGGACTGATCATCCATTTCGCGATACCACATGTCCACTGCGTTCAGGCTACTGAGCAAAACTCTTGTGGCCAACACTGGGTCAACCGCACGCAGTGATCCGTCGGCGACCCCATCTTCAATAATTCCACGGAACATGAGCTCATAGTCCTTACGCAACTGATTGAGCTCCATGAGGGACTCACGTTGGCGCACCGTCATAGATTCCGAGGCCTGATCACGAACACCCTGATGAATGAGGTGGTGATACTTGGGATTAATCATCAAGTTCCGCACATGGGCAATCGACATCTGCCGAAGACATTCCAGACCGCTTCCGCCCTGATCAGCCATTGGCTCAACTGCTTGCTTGACTTTGTTCATTCCAAGTTCATAACCACCGAGGTAGATGTCGAACTTTGAGGGAAAATGATAGTAGATCAGCCCCTTGGTGGCACCAACAGACTTCGCTATGTCGTCCATGGTCGTCTTGGAGAAGCCACGGCGAGTGAAAGCAGCCGCAGCCGCATCGAGAATTTTCTCGCGGATACTCATGTCCAGTTCAGGGCTTTTAGCCATTAATCCTCCGTCGCCACTTTGAACATCTTCACACTCTCATCCTACGTATTCTTCATGGCACCCCTTGACATCCATGTGATCCTCATTACGATAATACCGAGTAGTATGAATAATACTCAGTAGTATGAAGTCCAATCGAGGAGCATCAACATGGCAATACGCCTTGAAAATCAAGTCGCGCTGGTGACCGGTGCAGGCACGGGTCTAGGACGCGCACATGCTCTAGAACTTGCAAAACACGGCGCAACCGTCATCGTGAACGACATAGATTCTCATTCAAACGAATCCACACAGCCCACAGCCGCCGCGTTGGTTGTCGCCGAAATCGAAGCAACCGGTGGACGTGCAGCGGTAGCCTACTGCGATGTTTCCGATGAAACCGCCGTCCAAGAAATGGTTGCACGCATCATCAGCGACTTCGGGCGAGTGGACATCCTCATCAATAATGCGGGGATCCTTCGCGACAAGTCCTTCGGCAAATCAAATCTTGCAGATTTCCGTAGGGTCTTGGAGGTACACGTCATGGGCTCGGTGAACTGCTCGCACGCTGTCTGGTCACAGATGCTCACACAGGGCTACGGCCGCATCCTCATGACCACCTCCGCCTCGGGGATCTACGGGAACTTTGGTCAGGCCAATTACGGCACGGCCAAGTCGGCGGTGGTTGGCCTAATGAACGTGCTGGCCATCGAAGGTGAAAGCAAAAACATCCGAGTCAACGCGTTGGCTCCCACCGCCGCAACACAAATGACCGAAGACCTTCTTAAAACCGAGGACCTGGTCAAACTGGCACCGGAGCATGTCTCCCCCGGTGCGGTATTCATGGTTTCACCGCAGGCACCTACCAAAACGATCTTGGCTGCTGGCGCGGGAGTCTTCGCCACCGCCCGCATGGAAGAATCCACGGGAGTTTTCCTGCCCATGGAGAATCTCTCCGCGGAGGACGTAGCAGAAAATTGGGACCGCATCAGCGACATGTCCAGCACAGTGCGGACCGAAAGTGCCTTTGAACAGACCCACCGCTATATCGCCAAGGTGGACAGTGGCAGCGACTCCCGAGGGGCTCTGCTATGAGAGAAGCACTCATCGTCGCCACCGCACGAACCCCCATTGGCCGCGCATATAAGGGTTCGCTGAGCGAAACCACCGGACCGCATATGGCGTCGCACGCAATTGCTGGTGCACTAGCCAAGGTGGGGGTGGAAGGCGGCGAGGTAGAAGACGTCATTCTCGGTTGCGCCATGCAGGAAGGCACCACGGGTTTTAATACCGCCCGCCAGGCGGTATTGCGTGCGGGCCTCCCGGTCACCGTGCCGGCAATGAGTATTGACAGGCAGTGTGCCTCCGGGCTGATGTCCATTGCCACCGCGGCCAAGCAGATCATCACCGACGAGATGAGCATCGCGGTAGGCGGTGGAGTCGAGTCAATATCCTTAGTTCAAAATGAACAGCAAAATAGCTACCGTGCACACGATCCTTGGCTACAAGAACGGCGTCCCTCCATTTATTTCTCAATGCTTCAGACCGCGGAAATAGTTGCCGAAAAGTATGGCATCAGCAGAGCCGAGCAGGACATGTATGCGCTCACCTCGCAGCAACGCACCGCGGCAGCGCAGCAGTCCGGGCTGTTCGAGGATGAAATCCTGCCTTTCGGGCCAAACAGCGCGTTTGCCATGGATGAAGGAAACCGCCCCGGAAGCACGCTCGAGGCCTTGGCCAATCTGTCCCCAGTACTCAACGATGGGCAAGCCTCAAAAAAGTCCACTATCACCGCGGGCAATGCATCGCAGCTCTCTGACGGGGCCTCGGCCACCGTGCTGATGGAAGCTACCGAAGCCCAACGACGTGGGATCGAGGCTTTGGGCGCCTACCGGGGCATGGCCGTCGCCGGATGCGAACCAGGAGAAATGGGCATTGGTCCGGTCTATGCGGTCCCGAAGTTGCTCGCTCGCCATGGTTTGAAGGTAGAAGACATTGACCTGTGGGAACTGAACGAGGCGTTCGCATCCCAGACGATTTACTGCCGTGATCGATTGGGTATCGATCCGGAGAAGTTCAACGTCAATGGCGGAGCCATTGCCATTGGACACCCCTATGGAATGACAGGCTCTCGGCTCACCGGGCACTTGTTATTAGAAGGTCGCAGACGCGGCGCACGCTACGGCGTGGTGACCATGTGTGTAGGTGGCGGCATGGGAGCCGCCGCACTCTTCGAAATTTTCTGATCTCCGTCTCGCGGTGATCTTTCCACTCAGATTCCACATTTTCCACTTTTCATAGAAGGATCAAGGAACCATGACTACTCCAGCACTTCGTACCGACCCCGTGCATGCACGGGCCACGCGTAAAACGATGCTTAAGCTCATCCCCTTGCTGTGCCTGATTTACTTCATGTCCTATATCGACCGCACCAACGTGTCGATGGCCAAAACGCAGTTCGAGACCGATATTGGGCTCAGCGCGGCAGCCTACGGGCTTGGTGCAGGCATCTTCTTTATCAGTTATGCGTTCCTTGAAATTCCGAGCAACCTGATCATGTACAAGGTTGGTCCACGAGCGTGGATCACTCGCATCGCGCTGACTTGGGGTGCGGTCACCGTGTTGATGATGTTCGTCCAGGGCGAGTATTCGTTTTACATCCTGCGCTTCATCCTCGGTGCTGCCGAAGCCGGACTATTCCCGGCGATGGCCTACATGGTCACCGTCTGGTTTGCCCAGCATCAGCGTGCCAGCGTCATGGGTTACATCTATCTGGCACCAACCATCGCGTTGATCATTGGCGGTCCGCTGGGTGGTGCGTTGATGGAAATGGATGACATTGCCGGGCTGCACGGATGGCAGTGGATGTTCATCGTTGAAGGCCTGATCACCATGGCGATTGGCGTGCTGCTGTGGTTCAAGCTACCTTCAAAACCGTCGGATGCTAAGTGGTTAACCACCGAAGAAGCCTCCAGCATGATCTCGCATGCCGGGGTTCCGGACGAGAGCGACAAACACATCCGCGGGAACTTGGGTAAAGCGTTTGGCCGTCCATTTATTGTTCTTTTGGCCCTTGTTTACTTCCTCAATCAGATCAGCAGCGTCGGTTTGGTGTTCAATATTCCTTCCATTATCGAGAGCATGGATGTCTCCACACCTTTCGTGATCGGGCTGATCTCCGGTTCGGTGGGCATCGGTGCAACCATCGGCGTGCTGATCATGCCGCGACTGTTTCGTGGTTCGCAGCGCGAAGCTGCCTGGCTTGGGGCCATGGCTCTTGGCACGTTGATTACCGCGGCAGCCTATATGCTCATCGATTCGGCACCCATCCGGGTGCTGCTCATCCTGATTGGCGCAATCTTCATCTTTGGTACCTTGCCATTGTTCTGGTCGGTGGCGATGGCACGAATGTCCGGCGTGGTCGCCGCCGCAGGGTTGGCGTTCATCAACACCATTGGGCTCATTGGCGGGTTTGTCGGGCCGTATCTCTTCGGAATCGCGGAGACCAAGACCGGTGATCCAGCCACCGGCTTCGTCATTGTCATTGCGGTCTCGGTCATCTCCATGGCGCTGCTCCCCTTCCTGGCCCGAGCGCTCAAGCGCGAAGACCGGGAGCGTCAGCTTCGAGGTGAGCAGAGTCTTCAGGCACAGCTTCCGGATCAGTCTTTGGACGTTCAGCCAACGGAAGGTCGATAATGCTCGGGCTCATGCAGGGGCACCAGCTGACTACTAGCATGCTGGTGGAGAAGCTGGAAGGTGTATTCGCTTCGAGCGCCGTGGTCACCGGCCCCTACCAAGAACGCCGCGAATCCACGTTTGCGCAGGTGGCCCTCCGGGCTAGGAAGCTGGCCGCCGGTTTGGATACCTTGGGAGTACCTGTTGCGGCCCGGGTGGCCACGCTCGGTTGGAACAGCCAGGAGCATTTGGAACTGTATTTCGGGGTCCCGAGTTCGGCACGTGTACTGCACACGATTAATCACCGGCTGGCTCCGGGCGATATCGAATACATCATCAATGATGCGCAGGATGACGTCATCTTCATTGACCGCTCATTGCTCGACGTCCTGTGGCCGCTAGCCCAACGGCTGCCCACGGTCCGGCACATCGTGGTGATTGATGATCTCCCGACGGTCAAGATTCCACAAGACCCCCGCATCGTGAATTACGAGGAGCTGTTGGATGGGCAAGAGGAAGTAAAGAGCTTTGAACCGCTGAACGAACGGGCGGCCGCCGCACTTTGTTACACCTCGGGCACCACGGGTCGGCCCAAGGGCGTGCTCTATGACCACCGTTCAATTATCTTGCACGCCATGTCCCACCTGTTCGCTGACTCTTTTGCGCTGGGCCACAGCGATGTGGTGATGCCGATTGTTCCGATGTTTCATGCGAACGCGTGGGGGCTGCCCTACGCTGTGGCGTTGAGCGGATCTTCGCTGGTCTTACCGGGCAGAGTTTCTGACCCCGAAAGATTAGCCGAGATGATGGAACAGGAGCAGGTCACCGTCTCGGCCGCGGTCACCACCGTGTGGCGTAGTCTGCTACCCCATCTGCGCGGGCGGGAACTAACAAGTTTGCGTCGTCTCGCCAACGGCGGTGGGGCGTTGCCAGTGGAACTTTCAAGAGAATATTTGACCACCGTCGGGGTTCCGATTGTGGGGACCTGGGGCATGACCGAAGCCAGTCCAACGCTCACCGCAGCGCGCACCGCTTTGGTCAACGGTCAGGATCCGAAGGACATTGACCAGCGCAGTCTCAGTGCCATGTGCGCTCCGGGATATCCGAACCCGTTGATCAAGATTCGTCTCGCCCGTCCAGATGGTACCTTGGCTGTTCATGATGGGAAAGAAACCGGCGAGCTACAGGTGGCGGGACCAACTATCGCCTCAGGCTACTTTGGTTCCTGCGACGGCTCGGAATCTTTCACCGAAGATGGTTGGTTGCGCACCGGAGATGTAGGCGTCATTGATCCCGATGGCTGCATTCATGTGGTGGACCGGCTCAAAGATCTGATCAAATCAGGTGGTGAATGGATCGGCTCGGTCGAGTTGGAAAACGCCATCATGAGCCATCCGGACGTGTTGGAGGCGGCGGTGGTTGGGCGGCCCGACAATAAATGGGGTGAGCGGCCCGTAGCTTTTGTGGTGCTGCGGATGAACACCAGCGTAAGCGATGCTGCGCTGCGCACTCACCTTGGAGCGAAGGTGGCCAAGTGGTGGATTCCCGAGGATATTTATTTCGTGGATGACATTCCTAAGACTCCTACCGGGAAGATCTCGAAAAAGGTTTTGAGGGACACCAAGGCATGGGCGCTTACTGGATCGGCCCGATAGTTTTGCTGTGATCTGTTTTGGGGTTCAGGCGCGTACATACGATGTACGCGCCTGAACTATGTCGCATTCCGTGCCCATGGTTTGTTTCTAGAAGTCGCCGGGTCATGTTCGGTTCGTCTACCGGAACGGTACCTGAGTGCTCTTCGAACAGGGCCGAAAGTGATAGTAACGAAAGTCCTTACTATCACTTTGGAGGAACGTCATGGCTGATTCCGAAAACCCATCAGCTGTGTTCCCTTTCCCTCTGGTGGAGTATAAAAACCATTTCTGGAAACCCACAAATCCGCATATCTTCTCCAATCCCGAAGCTCGGCGGCAAACCGGTTCCTACTTCTCTGCGCTGCCTGCGCATATCGCCAATTGGTATCCCCAGCCAGATTCCTTGGTGATCGCTGGGCTTGAAGAAGCCACACATGCACTTCAAGATTTTGACGTCTACTCACTGCTGCGATTTGGCAATGAAAAACTGAGCTCAGAGCCATGTCCAGCGTTTTGCTCCGAACCGAGAGCTCCTTCAGTAGCCAGATAGAGCAGCTCACCACGACAGCGCGTCAACTCGCTCTGGCGGAAATCGATGAAGGCGATAAAGCCAACGCTCAAACAGTTGTTGGCAATGTCCACGCGATGGAATCTGCGCTCGCACTTGCCCAACAGATCAGTCTGAATAGCATCCTGGCTATGCATCAGAATTTGATGAATCAACAGATTGGCATGGAAGACGAAGCGGGTAAATTCAGGGAAGGACTCGTCTGGATCGGAGGAACAGATAATGCCGGGCCCCGCGGAGCCAGCTTTGTTGCACCGAGCCATGAACTGATTAGTGACGCACTCGAAGACCTAGTTGCATTCATTTCACGCACCGACTTGCCGGCCATCGTCCAAGCAGCAATAGCGCACGCTCAGTTTGAAACGATCCATCCATTCGTGGACGGTAACGGGCGTACAGGCCGGGCCCTAGTCCATTCGATACTGCGTTACCGACGAATTTCTCAGTACACCACGGCACCGATCTCCGCCGGAATCCTGCGGGATACCGCTGGCTATTTTGAAGCGCTGGGAGCATTCCGTTCCGGAGACGCGGCCCCGATCATCCGCACCTTCATCAATGCCTCAATCTTTGCGGCTAGCACCGGTAAGGATCTGATCGATTCACTGGCTACACAGCTCGATGACTCCGCTGTAAAGCTAGTTGGCCTGCGCTCAAGCGCCGCCGCGTGGAAGATCCTGCCACGCTTGATCGCCCAACCTGTAGTTAATGCCCGATATCTTAAAGAGCAGCTCGGATTGGGCGACGCTGCAATCCATCGTGCGCTCAGTGTACTGACCGAACGCGGTGTGCTGGTCGAGAAGTCCGGACGAAGCAGGAACCGGATTTGGCAGCACGACGGGTGCTGAAAGTACTAGATGAATATGCGAAATCTCTTCGGCGGACGGCTTGAACTGTGTAAGTCATAGCGGAGGCGCCGGGAGATTCACGTCAGGCAAGCTAATTTGTCAGTCCGCTGAAGTTACACCACCTAATGGATCGTGAACCACGGCCTTATACCCTGGCTGTTCGCGTAGAAACTCTCGCAACGTTGGAACGGCGAAACTAACCTGCCCATGTCCGGCCACCTCGATAATGCCGGCCGCCAACAATCTCAGTCGGTATTGCCCACCATAAACCTGGGTAACGCCCAAACGTTGCGCAATTTCACTGGTCTTCGACGGTCCTTCGTCCTCCGCCATTGCCAGCAGGTAGGACTGGTCGATGACTGAAAGTGATCGATATGCCGATTCGACCACCGTGGCTCCCATTCGACGTCGCGCTTTGGCAAGCCCTGCAGTCAATGCCTTCTGCGTCACCTCGTGGCCGTCACGTACCGCTTGGCTCCATACATGGTAACCAACGAGTTGGATTAAAAATGGATAACCGCCAGTAGCTTCGGCAAGTTGTTGAATGCGCTCTTCAGTAGCAACGACGCCACTTTCACTAAATGTCTGCCGAAAGGCACTGGCAACTTCTTCGATAGATGCCGAATGCAAGTCGTATTTCTCAGCGCGACGCAGGAAAGTAGAAACGCCTTCATTCAAAAGATCTTCTACGGCTTTGGGCAATCCGGCGAAGGCGAGTCCAATCGGTAGATCCTCACGAATCATGTGTTGAACTACGGCAGCAATCTCAGCAAGGTTGTCGCGATCAATTGCATGAATCTCATCTACAGTAATCAAAAGCCCAGTACCATGGCTGTTAAGTTCCTGAAGCAGCTCCGTAAGCGTTCTGCGCCAATGCATTTCACGTTTTTCTGGCGCGCTTGATTCAAGGGAAAATGGACCTACAGTGAACCCAGTGATCCGTCTTCCAGCTGGTCCTTCAATGAATTCCTCTTTTGCTGCTTGAACCGCGGCTCCGATTCTTTGCACCAACCCTTTTGTAGCGGTCTCCGAGATTACCATCCACCCGTGCTCAATCGCCTCGTCTTCGATTTCACCGAGCATGACGGTTTTGCCGATTCCCCGCGGGCCGCTATATATGGAAAGCAGTCCTGGTGCGCCAGCACCATTGCTTATACTTTCGGCAAAGTCCTCGCGAAGTTCAGCCCGCCCGACGAGCATCGGAGGTCTAGCGCCTGCCGTCGGTTTGAATGGATTTTTGGCGGTAACCACGAGCACTCCTTTGAAGTCTTTAATTTTTTTAAAGTTTTTAAAGTTTTTAAAGTTTCTAATAACCTACCATTTTGAACTTCAAATAAGTAGTGATCTCCGCTTGATTCCTTGGGCTCTGAACACAATCTTGGCCCCTGGGTTCAGCTTTCCCCATCTACTCAGAGCCAACAAGTAAAAATTCCTGATGATCATCCAGAAAACAGTCATGCCGCGACAACTGGGAATAGCTCCCATCCGTCGCGGCATGACTCGTGTCTTGCTGGTACTACTCGGTTTCAGTGACCGTATCAGGGGTCTTTGCGCCAGGAACCGGGGTGCCAGCGGCTACCGGAACTGCCGAGGTGTCGGGATTTGCATCCACATCCTCGGCCGGCCCGGCAAACTGCGACTGGTACAGGTTGTAGTAGGCACCCTGGGTAGTGAGCAGTTCCTCATGATTGCCCTGCTCCACGATTTTGCCTGACTCCATCACCAAAATGGTGTCGGCATCACGAATCGTGGACAGGCGGTGCGCAATGACGAAACTGGTCCGGTCGCTGCGTAGTGCCGCCATGGCGTGCTGCACCAAAACTTCGGTACGCGTATCCACCGAGCTGGTCGCCTCATCCAAGATCAACAGGGAGGGGTTGGCCACGAACGCGCGGGCAATGGTGATCAGCTGCTTTTCACCGGCCGATACGTTGGTGCCTTCCTCATCGATGATGGTGTCGTAACCGTCTGGAAGTGCCCGCACGAAGCGGTCAACGAAGGTCGCCTTCGCGGCCTCGTACACTTCCTCGTCCGTGGCGTCCAGGCGGCCGTAGCGGATGTTTTCCATAATGGTGCCTCCGAAGAGCCACGCATCCTGCAGCACCATACCGACCTTCGAGCGCAGGTCTGCACGTGACAGGTCGGTGATATTCGCGTTGTCCAACATGATGCGCCCCGAGTTCAACTCGTAAAAACGCATCACCAGGTTCACCAGCGTAGTTTTACCCGCGCCGGTAGGACCGACAATGGCCACTGTGTGCCCCGGATCTGCATCAAATGACAGGTTCTCAATCAGTGGCTGCTCCGGGTTATAGGAGAAGCTCACGTTCTCGAAGGAAACGTGCCCGTCGGTGCGTGCCGGAAGTTGCTGTTTCGCCTCTTCAGGTTCTTGTTCCTCGGCGTCTAACAGTTCGAAGGTACGCTCTGCCGAGGCAACACCGGACTGCAGCATATTTGCTACACCGGCAATCTGCCCCAGCGGCTGGGTGAACTCACGTGAGTACTGGATGAATGCGGTGGCATCACCCAGGCTCATCGAGCCGGAGGCCACACGCAGGCCGCCAACGACTGCGATACCCACATAGGACAGGTATGACACGAAGTTCATCACCGGCATGATCATGCCCGATACGAACTGTGCACCGAAGCTTGCCTTGTAGAGTTCCTCGTTGCGTTCGGTGAAACGTTCCACCATGTCGTCTTCGCGGCCGAAGACCTTCATGAGCTCGTGACCTGAGAAGGACTCTTCAATCTGCCCGTTGAGCGCACCGGTATTCTTCCACTGCGCGGTGAATAGCTTCTGCGCCTTAGAACCAATGAAGCCTGCACCCACTGCGGAGAGCGGCAAAGCGACCAAAGCGATCAGCGCCAACTGCCAAGAGACCACAAACATCATGATCACGATGCCGATCACCGTCATAATCGACTGAACCAGCTGGCTCAACGCCTGCTGCAAAGCATTCTGGATGTTGTCCACGTCGTTAGTCACACGGGAGAGGATGTCTCCACGCTGACGGGTGTCGAAGTAGTTCAGCGGAAGGCGGTTAATCTTATCTTCCACATCCTTACGCAGGTTGTAGACGACTCGCATAACGAGTTTGTTCAGTAACCAGCCCGAAACCCAGGAGAAAATCGATGCCACGAAGTACATGGCCAGCACCAACAGGATGTACCGCGAGAGCTGAGCAAAATCGATACCCTGTCCAGGGACAAAATCAACCCGAGAAAGCATGTCAGCCTGGGTAGTTTCACCGGCATCACGCATTCCCTGAACAATCTGGTCCGCGGTCGTGCCAGGTGGCACCTGCATGTTCTTACCGATCATGCCGGCAAAGATGACGTCCATGGCACGGCCAAGAATTCGCGGCGCAATTACCGACAGCACCACATACACGGTGATGAGAGCGAAGACAACGCTCATCCCTACCTTGTAGGGTCCCATCAGACCGATCAGTCGTTTAGCCGAAGGCCAGAAATGCGCAGCTTTACGGACCGGAGTTTCCTCCCAGCCGCCGGAAGCGGCGGCCACTTCAAACTCGTCTACCTCTGCGAGGGTGGTATCAACTTGGGCTTGCTTGTCGCTGCCTTTTTTCTTCGCTGCCATTTAGGCCACCTCCTCGGCACTGAGCTGGGATGAAACAATTTCTTGATAGGTTTCCGAGGTCTCCAGAAGTTCTTCGTGAGTACCCCGGGCAACAATCACCCCGTGCTCCAACACCAAAATCTGGTCTGCACCGGTAATTGTTGAGACGCGCTGGGCCACGATAATGACCGCCGCGTCCTTGGTTGGTTCATCGAGCGCCGCACGCAACTTGGCATCCGTGCTCACATCCAAGGCGGAGAAAGAATCATCAAACAGGTACGTGTTTGGCTTGGCTGCCAAGGCGCGAGCAATACATAGTCGTTGACGCTGTCCGCCTGAAACGTTGGTACCGCCCTGGGCGATCTTTGATTCCAACTCATTCTCACGCTCGGAGACAAAGTCATCAGCCTGCGCGATGCGCAGCGCCTCCCAGAGTTCTTCTTCTGTGGCATCTTTTGCACCGAAGCGCAGGTTACTGGCCACGGTTCCAGAGAACAGGTACGGACGTTGTGGAACCGCAGAAATATTCTGCGCCAGCTGATCTCGACCGAGATCACGTACCGGGACCCCACCAATAAGGACTTCTCCCTCGGTAGCGTCGTAGAGACGTGGGATCAGATTGAGCAATGTGGTCTTGCCGGCACCGGTCGAACCGATGATTGCGGTGGTTTGTCCCGGCTGGGCTACGAAAGAAACATCCGAGAGTACCGGTGCGTCAGCCCCCGGGTAACCGAAGCTGACATTGCGGAATTCCACGGTGCCTGGGGTGGGCAAAGGGATTGCCACGTTTTCGGCATCCTGCATGCTTGGATCGCTACCCAGCACCTCACCAATACGGTCCGCCGAAACCATAGCGCGCGGAACCATCATGGCCATAAAGGTTCCCATCATGACCGCCATGAGGATCTGGAGCATGTACTGCAGGAAAGCAGTCAGCGCGCCGACCTCAACGACTCCGCTATCAACACGGTGTCCACCAAACCACAGCACGGCCGCAGTGGAAAGGTGCAGGATCATGGAAATGGCAGGGAACATCAGCACGAACAGGTTGCCAACTTTAACGCCGAGCGTAGTGAGCTCCTGGTTGGCGTCCGCGTAGCGTTCGGTCTCGTGCTTTTCGCGGACAAAGGCGCGGACCACGCGGATGCCGGTGATCTGCTCACGCAGCACACCGTTGATCCCATCAATACGTCCTTGCATGTCACGGAAGAGAGGCATCAACTTGATCACAAGGATGCCGACCACGATAAGTACTAGGGGTACCGATACCCAGACGAGCCAGGACAGTCCTGGATCTTCACGGATCGCCATGATCACGCCACCGATTGACATGATCGGTGCGGTAATCATGAAGTTCAGTGCCATAAGCGTAAGCATCTGAACTTGTTGCACGTCGTTGGTGCCACGAGTAATCAGTGTGGCAGCACCAAATTTATTCACGTCTTGAGCGGAGAAGGTAGATACCTTCACAAAGACCGACTGACGAATGTCGCGGCCAATACTCATAGAGGTTTTCGCACCGAAATACACCGCACCAATGGCGGTGATGATCTGCACGAAGGCTACGACGAGCATGATTCCGCCGGTGCGCCAGATGTAGCCGATATCCGCCTCGACCACACCTACATCGATGATCTTTGCATTCAGGCTTGGTAGGTACAGCGTGGCGATGGTGGTGGCCAGCTGCAAGATCACTACGGCGGTTATCCAACCGGCGTAGGGTTTGCTGTGTCTGAGGATGATCTTCAGAAGCATGTGATTGTTGTCCTCACTCCATCAGCTCCAGGATCATCCTGCATCTTCGGATTAAGAGCAGGGAGATTCGAGAGCGAATGTCAGTCTAACCCTTACCTCCGACATTGAATATCATCCTTGCGATTGATTTTTACCAATCATTAAATTTTCCCTAACTTACGGTGAATTTACCCCTCCCCAGATCAGTCAGCCGGTCGGCTGGACTGGGCGAAATCAGGCTCTAGCCATGAGCGGGTAGAAATCATAAGATGGAAACTAATTACCGTTATACGAAAGTTGGAGTTATGACCGCGCAAAGCACACCGCTAATTCCGGGCCAAGAAGCACCCGGATTCACCCTGCTCGATACAACCTCCACTCCGATTTCGCTTGCGGACTACGCAGGTGAAAACGTCATCGTGTATTTCTACCCCAAGGCCGCGACCCCGGGATGCACCACCGAAGCTTGCGACTTCCGCGACAACCTCAATTCACTGCAAGGGGCCGGATATACGGTTCTGGGGATCTCGCCGGACGAGCCAGCAGAAATCGCGAAATTCGCCGCCGACCAGTCGCTGAACTTCCCGTTGCTTTCGGATCCGGATAATGCGGTGGCCAAAGCCTACGGCTCTTACGGAGAGAAGAGCTTCGGTGAAAAGACTTTTGTGGGCACCCTGCGCTCCACCGCCGTCGTATCCCCCGAAGGAAAGATCAGCCACGTGGAATACGCGGTAGACGCCAAGGGCCATGTCGCCCGGCTGCGTGAAGAACTCGGCGTTTAGCCGGTAGCACGTACAAAAGCCCTGCTCTCCGGAAAATCATCCAGAGAACAGGGCTCTTGTTATTCATCGATCGGCTAGCGACCGGCGATTTTCACCAGTTTGTGGTTAACGAACTCATCCATGCCGTACTTGCCAAGTTCGCGTCCGATACCAGAACGCTTCACGCCACCAAAAGGCAGTTCCGGGAAGGTGGCCGAAGGCTCATTGATGGCCACCATGCCGCTTTGCAACCGGGCGGAGATCCGTTCGGCGCGTTCCAGATCCTTGGTATGAATTGAAGCGCCCAAACCATACTCGCTGTTGTTTGCCAGCTCCACGGCTTCCTCTTCGCCCTCCACCTTGTAGAGCACGGCTACCGGTCCAAAGAGTTCCTCGGAGAAGGCACGCATTTCCGGGGTTACCCCGGCAAGAATGGTCGGTTCGTAGAACGCGCCGTCACCTTCGATAGTCTTGCCTCCGGTCAGCACCGTGGCGCCCTTATCAATGGCGTCCTGCACCTGAGCCGCTAAACCGTCACGTGCGGCAGCCGAGGATAGCGGGCCGAGGAAGTTCTCCCCCTGAGTCGGATCCCCCACCTTGATGGTGGCAACCTGCTCAGTCAGCGCCTTGGAGAAGTCTTCATACACCGAAGAATCGATGATGAAGCGTTTGGCCGCGTTGCAGGCCTGGCCGGTGTTGCCAAAGCGTGCGCGCATTCCCATTTTGGCCGAACGTGCCACATCGGCGTCTTCGAGCACCAGGAACGGATCCGAGCCGCCCAGCTCGAGCACGACTTTCTTCAGGTTGCGTCCGGCAATCTCCGCCACGGCCGAACCGGCGCGTTCGGAACCGGTCAGTGAGACACCCTGCACTCGGCGGTCGGCAATGATGTCTGCGACCTGGTCATTGGTGGCGAAGATGTTCACATACGCACCCTGTGGGGCACCTGCCTCCCGGAAGATCTCTTCCATCGCCAACGCCGACTCTGGGCACTGCGGGGCGTGCTTAAGCAGCACCGTATTGCCGTTCATCAGGTTCGGGGCCGCGAAGCGGGCCACCTGGTAGTAGGGGAAGTTCCACGGCATGATGCCCAGCAGCACACCAACAGCTTCCTTGCGGACCAGCGCCTTGCCGCCCGAGGCGATTTCCAGCTCTTCGTCTTCCAGGAACTTCGGGCCGTTCTTCGCGTAGTAGCGGTAGATGGCCGCCACGATCCCAATCTCGCCCAACGCCTGCTTGACCGGCTTGCCCATTTCACGGGTGATGATCGCTGCCAGCTCGTCTGCGCGTGCCTCGTAGATATCTGCCACGCGTTCAAGCAGTGCTACGCGGTCGGTCAGCGCTGAGACGGACCATCCTGCATAGGCTTGGTGGGCTGTTGAAATGGCGGTCTGGATCTGTTCGTCCGAAGCTATGGGGTAGGTTGCTTCCACGACTCCGGTGGATGGGTTGGTCACGGCGTACATGCTCATGCTGCTCCTTGGAGATTCATTGCTTGACTGTGCTTAGCCCAGTCTGCCAGCTAGCCCCCACCGGATGGCAAGAATGCCGCGTGAGAAGTCAGGGAATCCGCCCCTTCTTCACAGCTGGCGTAAATTCTGGACTCGCAGCGGCGCATCGCTTCTCAGAACGACTCTTCTCGCCTACCGGCACGTTCGGCAAAATCATCGCTGGCCTTCAACGCTCCACCCCTTCTCCAGAAGGGACCAAGCTTGTGTTCGCGCTTCGACTTTAGAGTTCCGCACTCAATTAGCACTTGCAGGGGTGGATATCTTGCCTATCTGCAATAGGGAAGCAGATTCGGAGCTCAACAATACGGGCGCGAATAAGGAAATCTTGGCTCCCAACTCACTATCAAGTCACGCAAGCTCCATTGAGGCCTGTTCGGCGCAGAGCAATACTTACTGCCCAAGATCACTTGCTGAGTGAAATTTTCCGCGGGTACAACTACTTGGCACTTTTGATCCGACGCCAAATGTGCCAATTATCGAGACCGGCTAATTCCCTTTCCCTGAGCCAAGTCCACAGTGTTCGAGACTGCTTGTAACGTGCTTCAACAGACATTTACTTTATACCCCTATGGGGTATATGGTCTCTTGTGGGAGCGGGGCTTTGATTTCACTACTTACGAAAATGCCCCGCCATGAGAGTGAACAACCAATACCTGAGCGATGGCACCTACTGAGCCAGACTTCAGACCGGCTTGCCATAGGCAGATAGAGGAGACACGACGATGAAGGATCTCAACGATCACCAACATCATCATGGTCCCGAGCACGAAATGGACCATACCGGCCACGGCGGCCACGGCGGCCACGGCGGCCACGGCGATCATGCAGGACAATTCCGCAGACTGTTCTGGATCAACTTAGTGATCGCT
Organism: Glutamicibacter ardleyensis; assembly: GCF_014644555.1. Lineage (GTDB taxonomy): Bacteria > Actinomycetota > Actinomycetes > Actinomycetales > Micrococcaceae > Glutamicibacter > Glutamicibacter bergerei. The sequence goes on from NZ_BMKX01000001.1 coordinate 575,014, forward strand.
GTGCCGGTGGTTTTCTTCTCGCCAATGTTTGCCTCGCTGCTTGGTTATTCAGTACCCGGCGCAGCTACGTGGGTCGCCGCATTGCTTGGCACTGTCATGTACTTCTGGGGCGGATGGCCTTTCCTCACCGGCGGTCTCGAAGAACTGAAAAAGCGTCAACCCGGGATGATGCTGCTCATCTCGCTAGGTATCACCGTCGCATTCCTCGCCTCGTGGGCTGCCACTCTTGGACTGGTTCATCATGAACTGGAGTTCTGGTGGGAGCTGGCACTTCTTGTTGTGATTATGTTGCTGGGCCACTGGATCGAAATGCGTTCCTTGGCGCAGACCAGCTCGGCGCTTGATTCCTTGGCGGCACTGCTGCCGGATGAGGCCGAGCGTGTCGAGGGTGACCAGATCGTGAGCGTTGATCCGGCGGACCTCCAAGTGGGTGACGTGGTGATTATCAGACCTGGCGGTGCTGTCCCGGCAGATGGCATTATCATTGATGGCCGGGCCGATATGGACGAGTCGATGATTACCGGAGAATCCCGGACGGTCAGCCGCAGCCAAGGTGACTTAGTCACCGCCGGCACCGTAGCCACCGACTCCGGAGTGCGCCTGCAAATCACCGCCATCGGTGAGGACACCGCGCTAGCGGGTATCAATCGTTTGGTCACCGAGGCACAAAACTCCACCTCACGTGCTCAGCGTATCGCTGACCGGGCTGCCGCCTGGTTGTTCTGGTTTGCCTTGGGTGCTGCGGTCATCACCGCACTTGTTTGGTCCTTGCTCGGATCCCCAGATGATGCAGTCATCCGCACCATCACGGTACTCGTGATTGCCTGCCCACACGCCTTGGGCCTTGCTATCCCGCTGGTGGTCTCCATCGCTACCGAGCGTTCCGCACGCGGTGGGGTGTTGATCAAGGATCGTCTCGCTTTGGAATCGATGCGCATAGTTGATGCGGTGCTCTTTGATAAGACCGGGACGCTGACCAAGGGTGAGCCTACGGTGACGGGAGTTGAACCAGTTGACCAGCTAAGTGCTGATGTGGTGCTTGCCCTGGCAGCTGCAGCCGAAGCAGACAGCGAACACCCTCTAGCTAAAGCCATTGTGGGTGCGGCAAAGAACCAGAATCTGCAGATCAAGGCATCTAGCGACTTCAGCTCATCACCAGCACTGGGAGTGACGGCCACCGTGGAGGGTACCCAAATCCGTGTCGGCGGGCCACACCTACTATCCGAAGAAGGACAATCCGAGCTAACCATCGCCGATACCTGGCGTTTGGAAGGTGCCATCATTCTTCACGTGCTGCAAGATGGCCACGTCATTGGGGCGCTCAAGCTCGCCGATGAGATCCGCCCCGAATCATTTGACGCGGTAGAAGCACTGCACGCACTGGGCGTAGAGGTAGTGATGATTACCGGTGACGCGGAAGCAGTTGCCGTCAAGGTCGGCAAGGAGTTAGGCATTGACCGGATCTTCTCCGGCGTGCGGCCAGAAGACAAAGCCGCCAAAGTCTCCGCACTGCAACATGAAGGCAAGAAGGTCGCCATGGTGGGTGACGGTGTTAATGATGCACCAGCTCTGGCCCAAGCAGATGTGGGAATCGCTATTGGGGCCGGCACCGACGTGGCTATCGCCTCGGCGGGAGTGATTCTGGCAAGCTCAGACCCGCGCAGCGTGCTCTCAATCATTGAACTCTCGCGAGCGGCCTACCGCAAGATGAAACAGAACCTGTGGTGGGCAGCAGGCTACAACCTACTGTCCGTCCCACTTGCTGCCGGCGTCTTAGCTCCGATTGGGTTCATCCTGCCAATGTCCGTTGGAGCCGTCTTGATGTCCTTGTCTACGGTGGTCGTGGCACTCAATGCGCAACTGCTCAGGCGCATTGAGCTCACCCCGGAAGCCAGCACACGCGCGGTATTGGAACGGCAGAAGTAAGCCCGGCTACGTGCTCGCGCTCAGCGTGTGGAAGTTTCGTGCAGCTGGTGTAAACGGCGTAGCTGCCATGCCCCAAGTACTCCTAGGAGCAAGAAGACCGCGGCAACCAGCATCGCCAGCTGCGTGGCTTGAGCAAATCCTGCGCTGAGCGCATCAATTGTCGACGCGGAGTCACCACGGACACGTAGTTGAGTGATCGTCGTGCCGGCGCTTTGGGTGGTGGCTTCGGCCAGTTGGGTTGCCTTTGACTCTGGGATGCCGTGATCCGCTAGCTGGGCCGGAAGCGTGATCGCTAGTGCAGCCGAAAGCACCGCACCAGAAACCGCGGTACCCAGGGCCGAGCCGATCTGCCGCACGGTGGACTGGGTGGCAGAGCCTTGGCCGGAAATCTCAACCGGTACCGAGGCTAGAACGGCGCCGGTGAGCTGCGCCGAAGCCAGCCCCAAGCCGATTCCGTAGACTACCAGCGCAATAGCGATGAGCCACCCTGGAGTGTTCCCTCGGATCAGCCCGGTCAATGCAAGCACACCTATAACTTCTAGTCCTAGACCAAGAAGGACCGTACCGGCGGAGCCCAGTCGGGCTGCCAAATGACGGGCGGCTGCACCCGAGCCAAAAGCACCGACAGCCATAGCAGCTAAGACAACGCCTGCACCCAGCACGCTCATACCCAAGGCATTGACCAGATACAGCGGCAAGACAAAGAGCAATGCAAATTCGCCAATGGCCACGGTGGTTGCCGTCAGGTTTCCCCAGGAGAAAGAACCAATATGAAAGAGATTCAGATCCAACAAGGCTGAACGTCCCACTTTTTCACGGTGGAGTTCCCACCGAACGAACAATGTCAAAGCTACGGCTGCGACGATCAAGGAAACAAATACTAATGAAATTGGTGCGCTGCTGGGCCAGATCCACCCGGCGAGCGCGAAGTCTGCGGTGGGTGTGAACCATCCAACCTGTGGGCCTTGAATGATTGCAAAGACTAGAGCGCCCATACCGATGGCACTGAGCATGGCTCCGTCCACATCTGCACCGGGTAGCGGACGTCCACCCTTGCTTTCGGGAACATAAATGATGGCTAGAACTAACAGCAGCGCCCCTAGTGGAAGGTTCACTAGGAAGATCCAATGCCACGAGGCATATTGTGTCAGCAGGCCACCTGCTAGTGGGCCGATAGCTGCGGCACCTGAAATCACCGCGCCCCAGATGCCGAATGCGGCAGCACGTTGTTTGCCTTGAAACATTGCGTTGACCGAGGACAGCGTGGAGGGCATGATGCAACTGGCACCCACTGCTTGAATTGCTCGCGCTCCGAGCAGTGCTCCTGCGGTTCCGGCACCCGCTGCGACCAAGCTACCTGTTGCGAAGACCAGCACACCGATGATGAATAGTTTCTTACGTCCAAAGCGGTCAGCGAGCTTGCCGGTGGATAACAGTAGCGCCGCGAGGATTACCGCGTAGAGGCTGTTAACCCATTGAGCGTCGGTCAGGCTGAGCCCAATGTCCTCGATAATCTGTGGCAAAGCGACACTGACAATTGTTCCGTCCAAAACAACTAGACCGAGACCGGCGGCAAGAACTCCTAGGGCCACCCAGGGACGCTGCGGCCTACTTTGTGTACCTCGCGAAATCTGCTGTTCCACGGTTTTGGTCCTCTCGTCATCCACTCATGCTGACCGGCCAAAGAACGTCGAATTCTTCGCGGTCAATATGATTCTAAGAACCGATTCCGCACCCCGGATCCACCATTTGGTTGAGATTGTCTCGCTACTATCTGGGATGGATCCCCCAGGTAGCTAAGCCTGCGTTTCCGACTTGCGAAGCAGCGCAGTATGTTCGTAGTAAGGGCAAGAAAATCACTTGATCAAAAAGGATTAAACATGACCGCACAGCCAATCCCGCTCAATGTCGGCGATAGCGCACCAGATTTTTCACTTCGCAACGCACAGGGCGAAACGATTTCGCTCAGCGATTACCGTGGAAAGAATGTCGTGGTGTACTTCTACCCGAAGGCAGCCACCCCTGGATGCACCATCGAGGCCTGCGATTTCCGTGACAACCTGAATTCGCTCAAGAGCGCAGGTTATGTTGTTCTTGGAATTTCTCCTGACGAGCCAGAGGCCTTAGCTCAGTTCGCAGCCGATGAATCGCTGACCTTTGACCTGCTCTCCGATACCGATTATTCGGTGGCCACCGCGTACGGCTCCTACGGAGAACGCACCAAGAACGGCAATACGTTCACCGGGACCCTGCGTTCCACCGCGATAGTTGATCCAGAAGGCAAGATCAGCCACGTGGAATACGGTGTGGAAGCACGCGGTCACGTAACTCGCCTACGCGAGACTCTGGGAGTCTAAGATCTAGCAGACCTCTAGTCGAAGAATGAATGACCAATGGCAGACCGCGTCCAGGACTGGACGCGGTCTGCCATTGGTTAAGGCTTAGTCGGTACGCCCTGCTTCGGTACAGATGCACAGGCGGTTTCCTTGTGGATCCGTCGCCACGGTAAATGACGGCGCGTCAGCATAGTTCAACCGTGCACCGGCCTCTTTCAAACCATCGAGAATATCCACGTGGTGTGAGTGGGGCACCGAAATGTCCAGATGGAAACGATTAGCATTCGGGGTTTCGGTGTTTTGGAACCAAATGGCGGGACCGCGCCCATAGGGATCGGTGAGGCTACCATCGGCTTGCTCCTTGTACCCTAGGGCTGCACGCCAGGTGTCGGCAATCTGTTCCCGGTCATCGGTATCAATCGCTATTTCCACCGTGCGGGCCAGGTTCAGGTTTGCTTGGGCACCATGTTCTTGTGCCAGATCAGAGATTTTCCCGGCCAGTTGAGTATCGCGAAGCGATACTCCCCCGACGTCGTGAGACACCAGCGTCACAAACAAGGTGTCGTAACGCCAGTCCACATCTGGGTGATGGTTGGCTTCCTGCGCTAGAGCACCTATCTCTACAAAGAGCTCCAAGGCTACCGCTGAGGAAGAACATTTGAAGGCGGTGCGCAGCGATCCGAGCATGTAACGCCAGTGCGGCAAGTGGGTCAGCTGACTTTCACGGTCAGCCTGCTTCAGAACTTCTTTCTCCGACATGGAATTTCGCCCCTTGTGCGTTCGATGTTTCGCTGGCGTAGGCGAGGAACTTTACGCCTCTCCTTATGCACAGTGTCCCACCATGACGGAGCACTTTGAAGAGCTACCAGAGTTCCATCAGTTTTTGACATCTTCGTCCGGTAGATCTGCACAGACCATGTCTGTAGAAGCCGACCTTCCTTAGGGCCTCGCACTACGAGCTTCATTAACAAGGGCCACACCATTCAGAAGCTATAAGCTCAGGCCACATCCCAACATCTTGCGGTGCATCAGCTAAGTCAGACCCTAGTTTTATAGAACTCCTGACTGGTATTCTCTCGTCATGGATGAAGAACTACGCACGTTCATGAGGTCATTCACTCACCTCACCCGGCTAGCCGAAGAATACCAACAGGAGCCCAAGGGAAAGCTCCTAGCCCCGGTCTTAGCCGAACACCTAGGCGTCGATCCGAGCACGGTTGCCCTTGTCATTGAATCCTTCGGCTCCCACCGTCTAGCCGACGCGAACATCATTCTTGACGGGCTGACGTCCCGCGATTCAGAAGCCAAACTCGTTGGACTTTCAGGCCAAGATCGACACCATTTTGACCTCGGTGACCTCATTGGAGTGCAAGGAAACTTCGGCGTGCTAGGCGAGCCCTCATACACCTCGTTGGCTGTGGGACCGGGCAAACAACGACGGTTCCTTTCCTTCGGGATCCACCTGTTCAGCTACGAACAAGTACCCATTGCTGTCTTACTGCGCCAGGCAAATCCGGAATACGGCAAACCGGAAGCGACGCTAGAAGTTCTCTGCGTCAATAGCGAGCTCACCGATGCGTTCCTTGCCGAGTTCCGTGAAGGGCTGCGCACCACCAGCGTTTACCGCGGTCATGTCATCTCCTTCAAAGCCAGCGAGTACGCCGAATCAAATTCAGGAGTCACCTTTCATGAGCGTGAAGCAATCAGCGGCGAACAATTGATCCTGCCCGCTGGTCTGCGCGAACGTATCGAAGAGCAAGTATTGGGAGTGGGGACTCACCGCGAAGCCTTGCTGGCTTACGGTGCCCACCTGAAACGTGGAGTACTTCTTTATGGTCCTCCTGGCACGGGCAAGACCCATACGGTTCGGTACCTTGCTTCGGCGGCCACCGAGCACACCGTCATCTTGCTCAACGGCAATACCCTCTCGTTAGTCTCGCAGGCTTCGGCCATGGCTCGTGCGTTGCAGCCATCCATCGTGGTGTTGGAAGACTGCGATCTGGTTGCCGAAGACCGTAGTTTTGGCAATGGCCCTCAACCATTGCTATTTGAAGTACTGGACTCGATGGATGGCCTAGATTCAGATGCCGACGTTTCCTTTGTGCTCACTACAAACCGGGTAGAGTCCTTGGAAAGCGCACTGGTACAACGTCCCGGGCGAATCGACCTTGCGGTGCAGATTCCACGCCCAGACTATGAGGCGCGCAAGGCGCTCTTGCGGTTGTATGGTTCCAAACTTGAGTTACCAGAAGAAACCATCGACTCGGTAGCTCAAAAGACTGAAGGGACTACTGCGTCCTTTACCCGAGAGTTGATTCGCCGGGCTATCTTGTCCGCTGCCATCGCCGGAGTGTCCGTCAGCGCGCAACATGTGGAAGATGCAGCAACTGCGCTGATGGATGATTCGGAAAGTTTAACTCGGGACTTCTTGGGTGGCACCCAAGATCCTGACCTTGGCACCGATGAGTCGACCAGCGAAGAATATGGTTCCTTTGGCTGGGTATCATTGCCTGAAACGAGGAATTTAGGTTTTGACCCCGGAGCAGGTACAAGTACGGATACCGAGCCTCCGCAGACAGAGGACGACTAGCCCTGACTTGAAGAGTGTTTTAGGCTTTGGACCGCACCTTGCTGGTTATGACTGCTATGGCCGGGAACCGTTGGATGCGGTTCCCGGCCATCACCAGTTACTTATTGAATTGATCCTTTGAACTCAGGCAGGCTGGTTCACTTCGTTTAGCTTCTGCTTAAAGCGCTCCGGCAGAGTCATCGTGGCGATCATCGAGAGCACCACGATGGACAGCGCAATGGCCGTCAACGCTACTGTGCCGTTTTCGGTGTTCTGGAATATCCATGCCGCCAAGAACGGAATTGGAGCACCGAAGGTCATGCCCAAAGCAGAGCCGGTGTAGCGCATGCTTGTTGGCCGTGACTCCACGAAGAATGCGGCCTGGGTGCCGGCACTGAATTGAATTCCAACCATGTGCCAGGTTCATCCAGGTTAGGCACTTCAACGCCTGAGTCACTCAGCACCAGCACTGTGCCGCAAATCCCCCACGTACGCAAAACCGCTCCAAAGGAGCGACTGGTACTAAAGTCGGATAGGTCTGCCCCACGATTCGCCGTAACTAAATGCACTTCCGAGGTCCATGAAAACTAGCTCGTCACGATTTGAAGTTCCGGTACTCCTCGGAACCCAAACATTGTTTAATATCGGCTTCTACGCCGTGGTGCCTTTTCTTGCGATTGTCCTGACTAACGATTTCCTCTTGGCCGGAACAGCAGTAGGTCTCATTCTGGGAATCAGAACCTTCGCTCAGCAGGGACTGTTCCTTGCCGGTGGAATCCTTGCAGACCGCTTCGGCGCTCGGAGCGTCATTCTCATTGGCTGTGCAGTACGCGCGGCAGGGTTCATCACGCTGTCCGCATCCTTGTGGAGCGGTGCCCCGACACTCTGGATGTTCATTCTCGGAACATTGCTCACGGGATTTGGCGGAGCACTCTTTTCCCCAGGTTTGAACATCCTGGTGGCAGCGGCCCAAGTTGCCCGCGAACACAACCAACATTCCCAAGCCAAACAGTCCACTCTCTTCGCTTGGTTGAGCATTACCGGCGAAATCGGTGCGGTTACCGGACCGCTGGTTGGGGCGGCGCTTTGGGGCTGGGGTTTCGCCACCGTTGCAGGTTTTGGGGCTGCATTCTTTGTGCTCATTGGTTTGTTTCTGGCAATTGCTTTGCGTCGGCCCAACCCAGCAGAATCTCCTACCGGACAGAGAAACGATCTCTCCAAGCAAGAAGTTCCGCCTGGTGGTCTACGCAGGTGTCTAACTGACCGTCGCTTTGTAGCCTTTTGCGGGTTGCACGCTTCGGACCTACTGGCCTATAACCAGCTCTACTTAGCTATCCCCTTGGAGCTGGAACGCCTGGGGCTTCCCACCCAGTGGGTGGGGCTGATTTTTGCGTGGATCTCCATCTTGACGCTGACCCTACAACTGCCGCTCGCGCGGCTTGCCGGGCGTATTGGAGCAGCAGCAACTTTGCGGTTTGGATACCTGTGTAGCGCGCTGGGCTTCGGGGTGCTTGCCTTCGTCCCGGCCTTAGTTTTTGGAAACGAAACCGGCCCGGCTCGTATCCTGTGCGCGGTTACTCTGCTGACATTGGGGCATATGAGCGTGCATCCCACCGCGTTATCGCTCGTTCCTAAATTTGCCGGCGGACACCCCACAGGTTCCTACTTCGGCTTACTTGCCAGCTGTGGCGGTCTGGCGGTGCTCCTTGGAAATCTGCTCATCGGCTGGCTCTTGACCCAGTCCGGGGACGGAACCGTTCCTGGGTTCCTGCCTTGGATGGTCCTGATAGTTCCTTTACTCCTCGCATCTTGGCTTGCTGCACCGCTGGTGCGGATGCCGCGGACGTTGACTACGCAGATGTGAGCTGAGACGTGTTCAGTTGACCGTGAGCAAATCTTCCAAAACTCACACCAACTTTGCACTACTCAACTTGTACTCTTACGTGTCTCTTTATTATTGAGTTTCAGCGGATGTCGCACCGCGTTAAGAAGCCTCAAGAGAAACAATGAATTTAGGATAAGCTAACCAAGGCGCTATCGCATTAGAAGCCAATTCATCACGTAATGCCGAAGGATTTCCATGAAGTTTGGACGACTCAGCGCAGCCGCAGGATTTGCTGCTATTGCTCTGGCACTAACCGCCTGCAGCTCCACCCCCTCCAGCCCGGCCCCTGAGGCAGCTGCGAATCCGGACGCGCGAGCAGTGGTGGCAAACTTCCGTGCTCCAGTTTCCAACTGGGCCCTGGAAAGTGATGACGCCTATGTGCTCTCTATTGCCGGTTGCTTGGAAACCCTGACCAAGTATGACCAGACCACAAAGAAGGTTGAGCCGATGCTCGCCACTTCGTGGAAGCAGGCCTCGGACACCGTCTGGGAATTTGAGCTGCGCAAGAACGTGAAATTCCAGGACGGAACCGCTCTTGATGCCAAGGCCGTCGCTGGCTCGCTGAACCGCGTGCTTAAAGCCACCGCGCCGGCACGCGCAGTAAATCCTAAGACCATCAGCAAGGTAGAAGCAGCAGATGCCGATACCGTGCGCGTGACGACCCCCGCTGCTGATCCGCTGTTGCCTTACCGTATGGCCAGCGTGAACGCCGGGGTCCTGTCCCCTGCCGCATACACCGCCAAGGGTATCGATCCGATGAAACATTGCACCGGCCCCTTTGCCCCGGTGTCGGAAAAAGCCGGACAGTCCTTAACCTTGGACCGCAATGAGAATTACTGGGACGGCGAGGTTAAGCTGGCTGGCGGCGAAATCCGCTACATCACCGACGGTGCCACCCGCGCCACCCAGGTGCAGACCGGTGAAGCGGACATCTCCATGTCCATCCCGGCTACCAGCCTGGCCACGTTGGAAGCAGATGACAAGATCAGCGTGCTGAAAGCAGATTCACCACGCACCTCGACCTTGTACCTAAACAACTCGCGCGCCCCCTTTGACGACGTCAATCTGCGCAAGGCCGCCACAATGGCCATGGACCTGCCAGCAATAGCAGCCAGCATCTATGAAGGTGCTGCGCAGCCAGCCACCGGCCCCTTTGCCCCAAGCGAAAGCTGGGCCAACCCAGAGCTTGGCGTGCCACAACTGAACATTGAAGAAGCCAAGAAGCTGGTGGAAGCCTCGGGTTACAAGCAGCAGAAGCCATTGGAGATCATCGCGATCACCGAACGTGCCGAGTTCGCCGGGGTCGCTACCATCATCCAGGAACAGTTCAAGCAGATCGGCTTGACGGCCAAGGTAGTCACCAAATCCTATGGGGCAGCCGAACCTGATGTACTGGCGGGCAACTACGACATGATCCTCAGCCAGCGCAACCGCATGATTGATATCGCTGATCCGATTGGCTTCCTACAGGCCGACTACACCTGCGAGGGTGGCTACAACCTGAGCCATTACTGCAATAAGGACTACGACAAGCTCATCTTTCAGGCAACCACCGAGACCGATGAGACCAAGCGCCATGACCTCTACCGTCAGGCCGGCGATATCCTCGCCGCTGATGCGGCCAACGTGTGGCTAGTCAATGAGCAGGCCATCGACGCGGTGGGCAATTCAGTACAGGGCTACGTTCAGGATCCACTGACCCGCTACGTGCTGACCAAGGATCTGGCAAAGACTCAGTAAGTTGCTATCACTGTCCACCTTGCTGCGCAGAGCCCTAGGACTCTGTGCAGCGGTGTTGCTTTCATCCTTCGCGGTGTTCCTGGTCCCCTTTGTTTCTCCCGGGGAACCGGTGCGCTCCCTGTTGCGCGCCCGGATGGACATCGGCGCCGCAGATGAGGCCACCGTACAGGCCTACGCACAGCAGTTCGGTCTGCATGATCCAATGCTGGTGCAGTTTGGACGCTGGCTCGGTCGATTTGTCACCGGAGACATGGGCATCTCCCATATCAGCGGCACCCCGGTAGCTGACCAGGTTTTGCCAGCCATAGCGGTCACGCTGTCCTTGGCGGGCAGTGCCCTACTGGTGGCCATCGCCGTATCCATTGTTTTGGGAGTCATCTCGGCCACCCGCGCCGGGTCATGGCCAGATAGGCTGATCACCTCGGTGACCCATGCGCTCATCGCTATCCCCGAGTACGCGCTGGCCCCACTCTTAGTGTTGCTCTTCGCGGTGCGCTGGTCGCTACTTCCCTCGGCAGGTTTTGATTCCCCGGCCTCGCTGGTGCTTCCGGTATTCATTTTGGCTTTGCGCCCGATTAGCTTCTTTACCGTCGCGGTGCGCTCAGGGGTACGGCAGGCCTTGGATTCAGAACATGTGCTCGCGGCACGAGCCCGCGGATTAAGCAGCACGCAAGCATTGGTGCGTCATGTGGTTCCTCACGGGTTACTTCCCCTATGGACTATGGTCGGCGTCTGGTTTGCCGGATTGCTGGGTGGCTCGGTGATTGTAGAAGTCATCTTTGCCATTCCTGGAATGGGCCGGCTGATCTTTGACGCGATTGTGGATGCCGATATCCCGGTAGCCCAGGGCGGCGTGGTGGTGGTCGTGGCCTGTGCCGTACTAACTACCGGAATCATTGATCTGGTACATAAACTCAGCGATCCCAACGTGAGGATTGGTGTCCGACATGGCTAAGAATATATTCAAAAAGATCCTGCTCTCTGCACCCGCGTTCTTCTTGTTGGCAGTGGTGATCGTGACCGTCGCTGCCCCGTGGATTTCCCCCTATGATCCTGACTCCCAAGATTTACTGAACCGTCTTCAAGGACCTAGCCTGGCCCATCTGTTGGGAACGGATTCTTTGGGTCGCGACACTTTGAGCAGGGTGCTGCACGGCGGCCAGTTCTCCCTGTCGGTAGCACTGATCACCACGTTGTTCGCGCTATTGGTGGGCACGGTACTGGGTCTGCTCAGTGCTGTGCGTGGCGGGTGGCTGGATGAACTCTTCTTACGCGTCAACGACTTGTTGCTCGCCCTGCCAGAAATTGTCATTGCACTGTTGATCATCGCCGTCATGGGGCCTGGGTTCTTCACCATGGTTCTGTCCGTTGGTGTTGTCGCGTGGACACCTACCGCCCGGCTGGTGCGCTCAATGGCGGCCCAAGCATTGTCCACCCACCACGTGGAAGCTTCGAAACATGTAGGTGCTTCACGGTGGTTTATTTTGCGCCATCATGTGTTGCCATTTGTGGCTGGACCGGTTCTAGCCCAGGCTGCATTGCGCTTCGGATTGTTGCTCGTATTGCTCGGCTCGCTGTCCTACCTTGGCATTGGGGTTCAGCCACCGCAGTCTGACTGGGGTTCCATGCTGGCCGAGGCGCAACCTCATGCAATTCGCTCCCCCTGGGGTCTAATTGCACCGGGTGCCGCGATCTTCCTGGTGAGCTTCTGCGTCACCCTGTTGGGTAATCGAATTACCCATGTACTGGGCGGAGACGACGTTCTTGCTACCGAGACCAAGGCCGAAGCCCATGACTAAAGAACTTGAATTCATTGATCTTTCGGTCAGTGCTGGTGAAAAACCCCTGCTCTCCAAAGTCCGCGGCGCACTGCGAGCTGGCGAATTGGTGGCGGTTGTTGGACGCTCGGGATCCGGAAAGACGCTGCTCACCAAGGCGATTATTGGCCTGCTACCGCAGTCACTGCACGCCGAAGGGCAGATTCTTTTAGACGGCCAACGCCTTGATCAGCTCAGCGACAAGGAGCTGGATGCTGTGCGCGGACGGCGCATCAGCATGCTTTTCCAGCAGCCCAAGCGCGTGATGAACCCGCGCCTGACCGTCCGCGCGCACCTGCTCGAAGCCATGGGTGTCCGAGGACCGAACAAAGCCCGTAAGCACGAAGATCAGGTTCGCACCTTGTTGGAAGAAGTGGGCTTATCCCCTGCAGCGGATATTGCCTCAAAGCGTCCAGATCAGCTCTCCGGAGGTATGGCCCAACGCGCCATGCTTGCCATTGCCTTGGCTGCTGACCCAGAGTTCATCCTGGCTGATGAGCCAACGTCCTCACTGGATTCAATTCTCAAGTCAGAGGTGTTGCAGCTGCTGCGCCGAAAGCAGCAAGAGCGTGGTGTGGGAGTTCTATTCATTACCCATGACATCGCCAGCGTCCAGCACATCGCTGACCGCATCGTGGTGGTCAGCGATGGTCAGATTGTTGACCAGTGCCCTACCGCGCAGATCTTTTCCAAGGACCGCCACGCCAAAACACGGGAGCTTGTCGAAGCTAGCCTGCCCTCGGTACGTGGACCGCGCACAGATAGTTCCGTCTGTCTGCTTGAAGCAGTGGACGCGAGCAAGAACTACACCCGCCGGGCTAAAGGTCCTGCCGCATTGCAGCCCACCACACTAAGTATTCATGGCGGGCAAGTATTAGGAGTTGTGGGCCGTTCTGGTTCCGGCAAAAGTACCTTTGCCAGACTCCTTGCAGGGCTGGAACAGCCAACGACCGGACAGATTATTGACAGGCAACAAAGCGAGAAGGCAACGCGAGTACAGGTCATTGCCCAGGAGCCCTACTCATCCTTTGACCCGCGGCTTTCACTGCGCATTTCCATCAGTGCAGCGGTGCATCGTTTACCAGAATCCCAGGCAAACGAACGCATGGCGCAAGCCATGGTTCAGGTGGGACTGCCCGACGAATTACTGGACCGCAGGCCCGGACAGTGTTCCGGTGGACAACTACAGCGGATAGCTATCGCCAGGGCTTTGCTGACCGAGCCGCAGGTTTTGATCTGTGATGAATCAACCTCAGCACTGGATTCGGTAGCCCAGCGCCATATCCTTGATCTGTTGCTTCGCTTGCGCGACCAGATGGGGCTAAGCCTCGTGGTCATTTCCCATGACATGGATGTAATCCGCTATGTCAGTGATGACGTGGCGGTGTTCTTTGAAGGTGAGCTCGTGGAGCGCCGACCACTAGCTGACTTCTTGGCCACCCCTACCCACCAACACAGCAAGGACCTGGTGGCAGCACTGGATCTCACGGCAGTGGCGGCTGATCACGGATAATTATTCTGCGCGTAAGAAAAGCCAGAATTCTTGTGCCTGCGCCTTCAGCCCTTATAGGTTGATGGTTTATGAGCGACAAGCCACAGAAGAAACCAACCATCGCCCGCCAGTTACCATTGCTAGCACTCGGCGCCACGCTGCTCCTCTCCGGATGCTCGGCTCCCGCCCAGGACCCCGGCGCCGGCGACGACAAAGACCCAGTAGCCCAGGACAGTCGGCTGACTACCATCAGCGACTCGGGAACGCTCAAGGTCTGCACGACTGGCGATTACCGGCCATTCACATATCTGGATCCCAAGTCCGGTGAATGGTCAGGTATCGACATCACGATGGCCAAGAATCTTGCCCAGTCGCTTGGCGCCGAACCCGAGTTCATTCAGACCACATGGAAAGATCTGATGCCAGACTTCAAATCCAAGTGTGATCTCGCAGTGGGTGGCGTTTCGATTTCCTTGGAACGCTCACAACAGGCTTATTTCAGCGAAGCCACCTTGGACGAGGGAAAGACTCCCATCACACTGTGTGAAAACGTGGAGAAGTACGACACCATCAAGGAAATCAATAAACCCGGAGTCCGGTCGATTACTCCGATTGGTGGAACCAACGAGAAGTTTGCTGACGAGCATTACTCGGACGGAGAGATCATTCGATTCGAAGACAACAACAAGATCTTTGATGAGATTATCGCCGGACGTGCTGACGTGATGACCACCGACGCATCAGAAACTCGGTGGGTCGCCAATGAGCATCCAGAGCTGTGTGCGGTACATCCAGATAAGCCATTCAATTTCTCTCAAAAGGCCTATCTCTTGCCGCTGGGTGACGATGAATTCCAAGAGTACGTGGATCAGTGGCTGAACATGTCTAAAAATGATGGGACGCTCAAAGCGGCCGAAAAGCCGTGGTTTGGCTAGCCTCGGAGCAAGGGGCATAACCAACGAATAAACGTTCAGACCCCACTCACCGAGAAGTCTCGGTGAGTGGGGTCTGAGTGGTCTAAAGAGTCACTGCTAGTTCTGCCAGAACGGGTAATCCGTGTAGCCCTGCGGTCCCTCCGTGTAGAACGTGGAGGCATCCGGTTCATTCAGCGGCAGTTCCTCGCGCCAGCGGCGTACCAAGTCTGGATTTGAAATAGCCGGACGGCCAACAACTACTGCGTCTCCCCAGCCTCCGGCAGCCACCGTCGCTGCATCTTCGTAGGTGGTGATCGTCTGGAAACCGGTGTTGATCAATACCGGACCGCCAAAAGCGGTACGCAATGACTGGACCAGCTCACCGGACGGATCCTTATGCAGAATGCTCAGTGCGGCCAGACCCAGCGGAGCGATTCCTTCAAGCAATGTCTGATAGGTGGCAGCGACGTCCGCGGCGTCATTTTCTACTGCACTTTGCACGTTGTGCTCAGGTGAAATGCGCAGACCAGTCTTTCCCGCGCCGATCTCTTTGGCCACGGCGGTGACGACCTCGATGACAAAGCGTGCACGGTTCTCTGGTGATCCGCCATACGCGTCAGTTCGGGTGTTGGAGCTCGGTGCGAGGAACTCATGGAGAAGATACCCGTTGGCACCGTGCAGCTCGACGCCGTCAAACCCGGCAGCGATGGCATTGCGGGATCCCCGCACAAATTCTTCAATGATGCCCGGAAGCTCGTCGCTGGTCAGTGCGTGCGGTACCGGGTAGTCATGTTTGCCGGTGTAGGTGCGTGATTGGCCTTCCACCGCAATGGCGCTGGGGGCAACCACGTGATCAATCCCGGTAGTTTCCGGATGAGTCACCCGCCCTGCATGCATCACCTGTGCCACGATCAATCCGCCTTCAGCATGCACGGCATCGGTGACCTTTTTCCACCCGGCAATCTGTTCCTCAGTGGCCAGACCGGGCTGACGGACAAATCCCTGCCCGGTGACGCTGGGGTAAACACCTTCGCTGACAATCAGACCCATGGAGGCGCGTTGACGGTAGTACTCGACTACTTGCTCGTTGGGCACTCCGTCTTCGCGTGAACGTGATCGTGTCAAAGGTGCCATAACCAGGCGATTTGAAAGCTTGAGGTCCCCGAGGGTAATCGGTGAGAACAGATCCATAGGTGAAACTCCTGAAGATTGTAGGTATCTCATCCAACCAGCTCAGGCGCGGCTCTATTCCGCGATCCGGCAGAAGGTGACGCGTGGGACACTGCACTCGCCTCTGGGCCCACGGAGCAAGTGCTTTCAGCGGTGCAGCCGGTTCAGAAGAGGTAATGGGTAAGAGTCTGGCCCGAACCTAGGCCCCGGAGGTAGTTGACTCGGGAGTCCCTAGCATTTGATGGACCCGGTGCGCGGTCCTGTGCATGAAATCCTGGTCGTGGGTGGAGAGAAGCACCGATCCCCCGCGATTCAGCACCGAGTCGATGACCTCTTGCAAGCATGCCAACCCGGCAGAGTCCAAGGCTTCGGTTGGTTCGTCCAAGAGGAGAACCTGCGGTTCTCGGACTAGGACGGTCGCTAGTGCTACGAGCCTGCGTGCCGAAGCCGGCAACTCATAGGGATGGGTCTCGGCGAAAGCTTCCAATCCGAGTTGCGAGAGGACTTCCGGAACACGCAATCGTTGTTTGCCCTTCTTTGGAAGGCCAAAAGATACCTCGCGCAATACGGTGCGTTCGAATAGCTGGTCGGAGGAATTCTGCAGAAGCATGCCGGTAGAAGCTGATACCGCCAGGGTGCCGGCGGTTGGCCGCAGCAGCCCTGCGGCTGTTTTGAGCACCGTGGTTTTACCCGATCCATTCGCACCCGCCAGCCCGACGCATTCACCGGCCCGTACCTGCAGATCCAGCCCGTCGACTACTGGACGCTCGGCCCCCGGATAACCCAGTTGGACCCCGCTGAAGTCCAAGAGAATCTCCGCTTCGCCAGGAGTGGCACGCCACTGAGTTGGCTCGGATACGGGTTGCTGCACATGTTCTTCTGCTGAGATCTTGCTTAGTTGCCCATCCACTAGTTTCCCTAGTGCATCTGTGTTGTCGGCCCACGGTTTGGCAGTCCGGCTCAAGACCACCATTGCGGTGCCGTCAGCGCGAAGCCGAGAAATCATTTCGGTCACTGCATCCGTCGCCCAGGAGTCCAAACCCGCCAGCGGCTCATCCAAGACCATGACGGAAGGCTCCGAAATAGCCAAGGCTGCCAAGGCGACGAGTCGTTCCTGACCGCCAGAAAGCTTGGCAGGATCGCGTTCAAGCAAATGGTCTAGGCCCAGCTGCTTGGAAAGCCCAGCGATGCGCTGGCGCATCTCTTCTCGTGGCACGCCCTCGTTTTCGAGCGAGAATACGAGTTCCTCGGCAACCCTTTCACGGATCCGTGAAAGATAGTGCCCAGCTTCCTGAGGAAGCAAACCGACGTGCTTGGCCCACCCTGCCACATTAATGCGCTGGCTTTCCAGATCCGTATATTCAATCCGTTGCCCAGCTAGGTTCATTGTTCCCAGGCATTGGTCCGCGCCCTGCCGCGGCAAGATTCCGGCGAGCACCTCGCCCAGCGTGGACTTGCCTGAACCGGATTCCCCGACAACCACAGTCAATGAGCCCGGAGCCAAATTCATCTCAATGCGCTGCAAGGAATCAAGCTCGGCACCGGAATAGCGAAAGCGCTTTATGTTGAGGTCGAGCAGCACAGAATTCTCCGTGCGTGAGTTCTCTTGATTCTCTATCATCGACTCCCCCAGAAGGGTGCCAATATTGCTATCGGGCCCAGTACGGCGAAGAGCAAGGCAACCCAACGGACACGTTGCTGGGTGACAGAATCTGCGACGGTACGCAATCTGGCGTGGGATCCGGCGGCGGGAAAACCGCGGGCTGACAGGTGAGCCGACCTGTCATGGGCATCCTGCAAGGAGGCGAGCACCAGCGGAACCGCTCGCAACCGCACCCGTTGGAACCAACCCGAAAGACCACGTCCAGTTCCCGCTTGGCGTAGTGCCTGCGCTTGGCCGATAGTGCGCTGTTTCTCGGCCATATGAGGCAGGAGGAACAGCGTGGCGGCCAGCAGGTATCCCACCTGAGGCGGTGCCGGAGACAAGTCTATGGCCGCCACCAGCTGATGCTTGTCGATCAGCAAGGTGCAGAGCAGTCCTGCCACCACCAGCACCGCGGTGCGCAGACCCAAAACCATGGCAGTTTCCAATCCACTTACAGTCACCCGGAACGGCCCAGCTGCAGCTATGAGCCCGGACGCATCCTGAGAGACGAGCCCATGGATCAGAAGCAAAGAAGCGAACGTAGGAATCAGGATGGAAGCGCTCAGGACAGCTAACCGTCGCAGATGCCCTGTCCAACCGGCAACCAGCGCACAGGCAGTGAGGACCGCGCAACTCACCCACCAGAGGTTGGCGGCGGTGGCCATCGTGACGACGGCCGCTGCCAGTGCCAGTACGGTAAATGGATGCAGGTTGATGGACTTGGGCATAGCGGATGGACTTACTTGGTTCCGCGCTGGCCCAGCACCCGGTAACGGCGGATGAAGTCAAAGCTTCCGCTCAAACGCTTGGGCAGAGCGTAAATCAGCAAAGCAGCAATGAGGAAGACAATGGCCTTATCTCCCGGGTCTGAGATCAAGGCCTGCTTAGTCACGGCCGAAAGCAGCGAATCGCCCATGGAGCGGAAAGCCGCTACCACTGCCCCAGTTCCAACGCCCGAAGTTCCGCCGAAAACGAAGGCCGCCACCGGAGCTGAAACCACACCGACCAGAACACCTGCCACCACACCGGCCATAGGGGCAAGATACGGGCGGCGCAGCGCACCAAAACGAGCAGCGGTTCCCGCGAGGAAACCGACCAATGCAGCACCAGCCGCGAAGGGCAAGACCGTCGGGGCGAACAGCGACCAGATCAGGGTGCTGAGCACACCTGTGGCTGCACCGGCGCGGCGGCCCGCCAAGAACCCGACTAGCACCGTGCCAATGGAATCAAGGTAGAGCGGAACCATCACGGAACCGACGAATTGCCCCAAAATAATGTTCAGGGCCAGTGCTACTGGGATCAGCGTGAGAGTGGATACCGGCAAGTCCGGAAGCACCGCGACCAGAAGCATGACGGCGGCGGCCAGGTAGGCGGCGAAGGTAACCAGTGCGACGCCCTGTCCCAGTCCTTCAGCTATACCCGTGGGTTGGGTAATGACTAGGACTAGGTAAGTGCCGATCAGGAGCAGGGTGCCAGCGCTGGCCAAGAGCCTGCGGCGCAGAACTTGGGAGCTGGTTTCTTCGGGCAAAAGCAGATTCGGTGACATAGAAAGGCATTCCTCGGTACGAGTATGGCTGTGCGCCCATGTACTACTGGGTGCGTGCGAGTGCGGGGCCTAATGTCACCTCGGCCCGGTAGATAATTCTAGCTCAGCATGAGCTGAGTTCAGAAGTCCGTGTTCAATTTCCGCGCCAAGCTCCCCAATCGTGTAACGAGTTCGGCAAAGCCAGCTTCCGGATTGTTGCCGGTGACTACGTGCGCATTTGCTGGCTTGCCCCACAGTCCTCGGAAGTCGGCCACGGTGGTTCCGAAAAGAAGCTCGGATTCAGTTTCCACATCAATCGTGGCGGGTCGACTTTCATAGTCGAGGGTTCCGGCGGCTACGCCTGCGGCGAAGTAGTCATGGACGTGGGCAATGTAGCCCTGGTCGTAATGCCGGTGGAACTCGAAGTAGAAGCGCAGAGCATCTGATAGATAACGTACCAGCGGATTGGATGCGCTGCTCAGAGTTCCTTCTGGATCGGTGGCCAGAACCAGTTCAGGTTCCGAGCACCCGGCTTCCTCCGCCAAGTGGGTCAAGAATTCCGGCCGCATTTCGAAGCGCTCGGTGGTGTCTAACGAACAGATAATGGGGAGCTTGTCTTCCGCTAGTCCTTGTTCAGCTGCGGCTGTATAGGCAGCGAAGACTTCCTTGGCAGCGTGCGGATCAACGTGGGTGTTCCACTCGGCCGTAGGTGTTGTATTGCCTTGGTAGTAGAACGCACCACCCATGATGACTACTTTCCGCAAAAGCCATGGCAACTTTGGTTCGCGTCGTAAAGCTAGCGCGAAGTTGGTGAGCGGTGCGGTCAGCAAAACCGTTAGCTCTCCAGGGTTAGTTCGTGCGGCTTCGACCCAGTAGTCCACAGCGCCTCCGGGGTGTGCGGGAGAGGTTTCGGGGGTTGGTAGAGTCGCATACCCCATTCCTTGCGGTCCATGAGTTTCGGGCGTCGTGACTAGCGGGATCTGCAAAGGAGCGTGTGCACCGATCATCACGTGGACATCCGACTTCCCGCATAGATCGAGAAGGGCTCGGTTATTCGATGCGACCTGCTCGACTCCGACATTTCCAGGAGTGCTGACAATCGCTTCTATCTGCACATGGTCGCAGGAACATAAGTAAGAGACTGCAAGGGAATCATCAATACCGGTGTCGCAATCCAACAGAAGATGTACGCTGCTCATTAGCCTGCCTCCAAGATATGTCCCAATAAGTTTGGCCTCAACGACTACGCCTCCAATGCAGCCCGATTCTTGGCGTCGTTAGATGCGCATTTCTACCTCGGACAACCACTCGTCAAGGTATTTTTTTCAATTCAAACTCACGAACGAATTCAGGTTGCCCTCCACACGCTACACATTAATTCGACAGTCCTCGTCTCTAACTCTACTTATGTCACTAGCTATCGTATTTTTCATGTAGATAACCCACCTGAAAAAGATGCTCGCCCAAACTCGGGTACGCAGAAACAAAAGTTTAGAGCGACCCTTCGGGATGTGGCCCCACCGCTCCAATCTGTTATCGACAAACTAAACCTTCTGTTCATCGAAACATCTTGTAATGTGCGCCAGAGATTCTACAGCCAATTACCAAATTCAATATTTCTCCACGTGCATCGGCCCGAGGAACACATGAGGGCACGAAGTTCCAGGCTGAGCTTCATTGCCTCCTTCAGCATGACAAAAACGCTAACCTCAGGAGCAGAGCAGCCATGCGATAGGGGCGCAGACGAGATCGATTATCCAATATCATCCGCAGTGCAAATCTAAGACAAATTTGGCTACGTTGAATGTCGAGTCGGCAAGCTCACCATTGGTGATATCAGAACAGTCGGTGCCGGAAGGTAGGATAAATTCTATGACAAATCCTACGGTGATCGACCTGTTCGCAGGCTGCGGCGGGATGACCATTGGGTTCGCGCAAGAGGGTTTCAATCCGATCTTTGCCGTTGAATGGGATAAATACGCGGCCGCTACGTACGCCGCAAATTTCGGTGAAGAGCACGTACGAGCTGGCGACATCGCGGACGTCAAGGATGAAGAAATCCCCGAGGCTGATCTGATAATCGGCGGGCCCCCATGCCAGGGCTTTTCCAACCTTGGGCTTAAACGCCTCGAAGACCCCCGTAATCAACTGTGGCGTGAATATATGAGATTTATTCTGAAAGCAAGGCCTCAGGTATTTGTGATTGAGAACGTCGACCGCTTTAGCAAGTCACCCGAGTTCGAAATGCTACGCGCGGAAGTTGAAAACGGTATCCTGCAGAACTATGAAATCTCCTACAACGTACTTAACGCTGCAGATTACGGAGTTGCGCAACGTCGTCGTCGAACTATCATAATAGGTTCACGCGTCGGAAAAATCGATTTACCTGCACCGACTCATGCCCGCGAACCCGCGCCAGGTTCCGGCCTCCTTCCATGGAGAACCGTAAGAAACCGGATCGAAGGCCTCCCTCTAACTCCAGCATCGAGCGAATTACCTAAATCAACCACAGAGTTCTTTGGCGAATCGATGCCGGGAACCTTCAGAAAACTAGATATTCATTTCCGCCGTGACCCGCGCCCACTATCCTTAGAGCGCTACGCCCATGTACCGCCGGGGGGTGGGCGTTTCAATGTGCCGACCGATCTTCTCCCAAGATGCTGGCGCGAAAAAGCTACCGGCACAACAGATGTAATGGGGAGAATGCGCTGGGATTTTCCGTCGCACACTATCCGTACCGAATTTTTCAAGCCTGAGAAGGGCTCGTACCTTCATCCCCAATGGGTGCAAGGACAATATCTCGGAGAAGACGCACGATGGGTTAGAGGCGACCCGGAACAGACCGTGAATCGAGTGGTGACGCACTACGAAGCTAGCTTGCTACAGGACTTCCCTGAGGACTATCAATGGGTGGGTACGAAGGTCGCAATCGCGAGACAAATTGGTAATGCCGTACCTTCTGGGCTAGCGCGAGCCATCGCTCGCCACGTGAGACCCTTCATCAGCTAAGGCGTTCTTCACCCCTACCTGACTCACGCGACATTTGCCAAGCAACTGCAAAGTCATCCCCAAGTGTCTCTGGAGTAAGCGCTATCCACGCTTCATTCGAGATATCGAAGCCGTGCTTTGCAGCCATTTCGCGTTGCAAAGGCCAGGTCCCCATTAATAACACAAGTCCATGTTCAACGTACACATCAGGTTTAGCTTGGCGAGCGCGACGAGCGACGTCTTTTGCGTTGGCGCCGACCGTCTCAATAGAAATTCGTGGGATAACAACGTCAGGCAAAAATCCGAATAATGCTGTAAGTCGGCGCTTGATTCCATTTCGTAAATTAAAAACGATCGCCAGCTCATCTGGTTTTAAAAGTTTTAAAGGATTGGGTGGAAGCGGCGTCCAAGGAACGACAGGAAGTGCGTAGGTCCGAATCGCTTCTGCCACAATCGTACGCTTTTTGTCTTGATTTCCGCCTTCGTTCAGCCACAAACGGTGCGTACGCATTAAGAATGCCTGATAACGATCGTTCGACGAATCGACTTGGATTAGAAGGCATATTTGGCATTGCCCTTCGCGTGGAATCATCCAGTTTTTCCGCACGGTTCCTTTGAGTTCAACCGGGATACCGAGGATGTTTGTGTCGAGTGGGGGTAATTTCTTGAGATTAAGAGCGTCCAATACTCGATACTGCAGCTTCGTTCCCAGCGACGCTCGTTCGTCGGAATCTACGTCAGGGCTATCCAGATCAAATCGCCAAGTTCGGGCACCATCGAGTACATATTCAATGGCGTCGTTGACCGCACCAGTGAGCCGCTCTTCGATGGGTTGAGAAAGTAACCACTCATAAACGGTTTGGAAATCAGCATCTGCCAGTGGATCCTCAACAATATGAGGAGTGCTGTTACCATCGCTTACGCATTCATTCCCAAATGGGAACAGTATTTTCTTCATTGCCACAGTCAACCATTATGCCGTGTGAATAACTTTGTTACGGCTGATGACGCGCCACCAATGCGGCCCGAGTTCTGCAGAATACAATTCACCGAATCAAGCCTCCTAATACATTTATGATTCCGAAGTTACAAGAAAACAATCAGAATAAAAACGTTCTATCGAACAAAAGCACCGCACCTATCTAGAAATACAGAAAATATGATGCAGATACTACAAAAAAGATAAGTTAACTGCAACATTAACGAAGAATGTTTGACTCCCTTTGACGACCCAGAATAAAAGTGGTTGTTGTCCGTGGGACTCCCCAAAGGTCGCGCTCAAAGGCGAGCACGGCCAACAAACCTCTTGATCCCAACACAAATTGTCAAGGTAATGATGCTCTGATCAATACAACTAATTCACTCCTATATTCCCACTGTCGGAGATAGTGGGTTCTCCTCCGACCGAACACTAAATCCTGCTTTTCCTTTCGGAGCCGCGTCATGCGGGATCGCCCACGAAAATAGTGTTGCTATGTCCTCAGGGGCTACCGCTCCCAGCGCGAGATCCTCTGGGTTAGAAAAAGCCCTTTTTCCGTCCCACTGATCAGCGGATAAAGTGATTATTATGGCTCCAGTAGTGCGCGAAGCACTATCACTGTCAGCTTTCTGACGAGTGAAACTGGATTCGAGAGGCATTCGTGTCCACCGAGAGGAACCTGAAAAATCACCACGGTCACGCCGCTGCCTTTCAACAATCGGAAACTGGCTTGCCCCCGTTTCAGGCAGATCAATCATCCTACTAACATGATCTCTAGTAGGGATTGGGAGAACGACCTTGAAGTTTGTGATGGTTCCTCTGTTAATCGCATCTCTGACAAATTCAATATCAGCATCTGCAAGCCCGGGCTTACCCCAGACAAATGAGGACAATGCATCAACAATTACCTGTGCAGGAATCAATCCAGTGCGCGCCCTGTAACTTGACTGTTTATTTGTTGAAGTTTCATAACAAAAGACTTCCTCCTGCGTAAGAAGTCCAAGAACTGGTGCGATGGCAACTAGATTTTCACGGTTTTTAGATTCCTTCGGATTTCTAGAAGTCATGTAGAAGAAATCCTTGAATCGATCGCCTTTCGCATACTGCACGATCTTAGCGTTATACATTCGGTTACGCGCTGTAGGTCGTAGCCAAGGAAGACTCTGAGAGACCAGGGGTGGAATGTCAATCGGTCGAACTTGTGGTTGGCCATGTTCATCCAGTTCGGCAAACTGTTCAAGTTGATCTCGAAATTCCTCTTCATCCGAAATCATCGATTCAAAAGCCTCATAAAGATCGTAGGTCTTCGAATTACTTGCTGACGCTACTACATTACGACCAATATAGAGACGTACTAGATCACGATAACCTGGTCGATATCCGAACCAACGGCCCATCTGCATAAGCGTGTCGGCTGCCAAAGCCTTCCGCGAATACCAGGTGATTGTTAGACCCTCGATGGTGTAGCCACGCGAAAGCTTTGCTCCACCTACAAGCAGCTTCCAGACAGATCCCTTCTGGAAATCCGCGCCAGCCTGAGTATATTCGCTCTCTTTATCTCCATTGACTACAACGATTGGACCGCTTCCAGATTCAATACGCTTAATAACCTCCGGAAGGTAGACAGCGACATCGTCAAAGGATGCGGGGACTGCGTGAAGTCTTGGATCCGGGTACTCAGAATCGGTCCTGAGCTGCAGCTCCTGCATAACCGGACTGAAATCTCTTGACCACAATTCTTGAAGTCGGTCATACCCATCGAATCCTAAATAGTCAGATTTCCTCCATAAGGCATGAATTTCACGCGCTAACGAGTCGTGCTCCACCTGTTTGACGGACTCATGAAACAACATCGTATGATGCTTAAAATCTCCGAGACTGCCGCGTGCTTCTCTCCATAGCTTAATTCCACCTGTGAGCACGAAGGAATCAACAGCGTGCTGCATCTCATTTCGTCGTAATTCTTCAGAGATCCAATTCGAATTAATGTCTCGAACGTACGCGGCCTGGTTGCTAAGCCTAGGAGTTTTAATTTCATCGGGCTCAAAAATTGTATTTCGATCGTGAAAAGAGCTCCCACCCATATATGCTGCTGGTGGTTTAAGACTAAAGATGAAGTCTTTAGGGTAAATATCATCGGCATCTAGTGGATCGACAAAAACATTAGCAAACGGTGTTGCGGTATAGCCAACGTACTGGGCACGGGGCAGTATCCCTAGAAGATCTGACAGTAGCCTGTTGATTGCTGTTCGTTCACGTGCTTGCTTCTTTTCCTCCTCCTCTTCTTCCTTAGTTAACTTCACTGGTGGCTTCCTTGTATTGATGCCGGCCTGATCCGCTTCGTCATCAATAATTAGGGCGGGGTAATCTTGGGTGTTTCCTCTAATTTGTTTGAGGTCTTTGATGAGCTTTCGTAGTACTGGGCCATTTTTCTTAATAACAACGAGACGTACCGGTGTATCCCACAAATTATCCGGATGGAAAATTTTTTGTTTCGGATTCCGGATATGAGATTTGTAGTCTAGTGTCGAAAGACCTGCTTTAAGGGATTTATAGTCATCAGTACTCTTGGTGAGACGGATAATATGGGGTACCCCAGGTACACTTTCCGGGTCGTAACCAAATTTCACGAATTTACCGTCAGCTAACCAATCCGAATCATCGTTTGCAATATAGTCGATGTTCTCACGAGCCAAAGCTTCATCGGTAAGGTCTATCCCGCCAACAATATTTTCGAAGCCAACGAGTTCTTTATCAAGTCGGCGTTGAGTCTGGCTTCTCAGCAGCTCCAATGTGCCTGTCAAAACTATTATGAGTCTGTAGCCAGCATCGATGGCCTTAGCAATGGTGCCGGTGAAGTTCGCCGTCTTTCCGCTCTGAACGTGACCTACTACCAGCCCCTTGGTCTGATAAGTTTCGTCCCAACTTGGATCTGCAAATCTGCTGACTATTTCAGTTGTAGATTCATCCAGCGCCGCAATCGCATCACCATCAAAACCACGTCGTTTGAGAACTCCCCGATACACATCCCAGTAATGGCTCCGCGAGCGACGGTCTGTCGAATACCACGGCCATCGGCCATCACGCGGAGCAGACACGATAACCCCACCATTTATTATGGGGTAATAGGAGTTTATGGCCCCCGCGTCGCGTTCATCAAAACCGAGTTTCCTGAGAATATAAGCACGACGTTCTCGCCCTTTTGGTTTGGCTACTGCTGTAGAGGCGCCATCCAGCCAAAGAGCATCAGTTGTCTGATCCCATCGAGAGAGAGCCAACCGAAACTCAACTTGAATAGGATCATTCGGGTCACCTTCAATAGTCAGAAGTCTAATGAGCTCTTCACCGGATAGGGCTACTTCCCCGTCTTCTTCTAATGTGAAATTAACACGGTTGAGAAGATACTTTGGAGCTTTCTCAGCAATCATCGCAATCGCGCTCGTCACGGCATCCACAGTTATGTCAGAGCTTGGCATTTAAACCTCCAAAATGGGCGTCTGTATAGTTTAGGAATTCGGTAAGTGGATCAGGGGCCCGCTGCGCCATCAAATGAGAGATATCGGTTCTGTACGAAATATCAGAAAGATACTCGTAATGACAGATTCCCTTACTTAAGGTCGAGTTACGCAGTGCCGGAAACTGCTCATTCACTAAGAAAAATGCTGGTACCGACCGCAATACATATCTCGCTTTGTACGAATCGATGTCCTTGTCCCACCAACCAAGACAGTTCAAATAGTCATTGAATTGAGTTGTATGTGGCCCGAGATATTTTCGGATAACGTTTATTAACGTAGTCAGCCCGAACCCGTTCCGCGCTGATCCCGCCGCTGTGATTTGGATGGAAAGAAACCATAACTCCCGATTAGACGAAGCTTCTAGTTGATTAGCCGAACCGATACGATGAATGCGATTTTCACCTGTAGTTGTTTTGACTTCAAGATCGAACGAACCGAAGGCAAAATCATGCTGTTCGGCTTGCGGACCGATCCACGACGACAACGCAGATATCGGGTCGACGCTGCAAAGGTAGGCTAAAAGCAGAAGTTCTCCAATGAGCCCGGTTTGCATTTCAGCACTCAAGATTTTCCGGTTCTGAAGCAAAAGTCTGTGCTCATCAATACTTTGTGCGATAGCAATAGATAAGTGGTTTCCCTTGTGCAATTCTTCTACGATTTGCGCAATGAATGAGTAGGCGGCATAGTGCATCCCGTCTGCATACAGTGTAATTCGGTAAAAATTTACATCAGCGAGGTAATCAACCTTTATATTTTCAAAATATCCAACATCGGGTTCAGAAAAATCGTTAGGAACTAACAACTGAATACTCTGTGTCGACGGATCAACTCGAAGCTCACATCTCGGGTTATTGCTGAGTAGATGCACCACTGTATTCGTCGAGTTGAAATAGCGCTCTACAGTTTGGGGGTCCAATCTGGCATGTATATCCCGCGAATTACTAGTCATTGCCTACCGTTATCTGTCGATGAGGATGGATCGAAGTCTTCTGCAATAGCTTCCATTAGAACCGCATTCATCAGTCGGTGCCTTTCTTCACGTTGCGGGCTCCAACGTTGCTCAACTTTAAAATCGGTCTCTAGTAGAAAGTACAGAAACACTTTTAGGAGCTGGGCATCTCCATTATTGAGCCTACGTTCTAAGCCGTAAAATCTACGAACCCATTCAACGCTGAGATCTATTCTTCGAGCCACACGATCCGCCCGAAAGAGCTCATTTGATGGCAAGGTTACTAATCGAAGTTCTATTGGATCGCAGTCATCAAAATATTGCAAACTTTCCAACTGAGAAATTACTGAAGGGTTAATTCCACGAGACGGCTCTACGAGCCTTATTTCTTTTCGTTTAGTCCTTCTCGATTCTTTTTGTAGTCGTATTAAATCAACGAAATATGTATCTAAATATCGCGCGGATTGTTCGGGAGTATGCGACTTGGACATTGCACTCATGAAGTCCTCAGAATAGATTGGCGCAATCTTTTCCGAATTAAGAGAAATAAAATGTTCGTTGGAATCGTCTAGCTCAATTTTGATCCGGCCAAGTCCGAAGTCTTTCTTGGGGACGCGGAGTCCTGCCCAATTCTGCCCAACTGATAGCAGCCTTCCCCGGCGGTATAAAAAAACACCTTGACTTGATTCGCCAGGCTCACCATATAAATTAAACGACGAAGATCCAAGACGAGGCAAAAAAATATGCGCTTCAATTTTGCATGATGTGCCATCGGGTAAATCAACTATAAAATCTTGGGGGTAGCCATTGCGCTCAAGCGAATCTTCGAACGGATCAATAGGGTCAACCAGCGTTGGCGGTAAAGTCTTACGACGGTCGACATCGTAAGTGTCAATATCTATGCAGACTTTTCTCTCCTGCAGGCGACGATGAAATATTATCCCCAAATGTTCTCGAATAGCTCGTAGCTTCGAAGTCCGCCACTCGATTAAGTCACCTATTTCAGACGTATGAATGACGTCTAATAGGCCTCTCCATTCGACGAGTGTTCCGTGCACCAACTCTAGCCCTGGCACATCGTCGAGTTTTCGGCTGGCGTGTCCCTCTTCCAATACGTCTACGCTAAAATCACTACTAACCGACTGATCCATTCGACGTCCTACAGATTGCCCCCATTCCTGACGGGAATAAACTGCGAATGAATCGGCCTGCGATAACGAGGCGACTTTCAGACCAAGGCCAAAATACCCTAAATCCGCGGACTTATATTCTCTTTTAGCTCCAAAAGTCATTGCTTTCTTGAGCTCTACGGAGGACATCCCTTTTCCGTTGTCGATAATCTGAAGCGCTAGAATATTACTCCCACGCTGGACGAAACGCACCCGGACGTGAGTCGCATCTGCATCGATTGAGTTATCAACTAAGTCCGCTATGGCACTTTTGAGGTCATGGTGACGACCAATTGCAGCAATGGTAGACGGGTCCGGCAATACCGTCTCTCTTGTCCAAAGCTCTTGGCCGAATTCTTGGTTAGTAGGCATCCAACTAGTCCTCAAACCGAGTTTGCCCACCGAGTTTTTTAACGTTTTCAGCAATACTGACTGCTGCCTCCGTTGGAATACCGATTGACATGTCTACCTCGAAATTAATTCTGAGATCAAAAACTTCGGCTTGCGGATTATCCAAGTAGCTAAGAACTGCTCGTTCGATTAGCTTTAGTTGATCGCTCAAGTTTCGCGATGAGTCAAGCGGGATGAAACCGCTCGCATGAGTCTTTAGCGGTTCCACTTCAGGTTCTGGTTCCGGCTCAGCGTTGGTCGTGCCAGGCTTTGGCGACGAAGATGTCTTTGCCAGTCTTCGCATTTCTACTTCTACGTCTGCGGCCCTACGTGAGCTTCCAATATCAAGAAGCAATGCTGTTAAAAGTCTCCGAGTAGACAGCGCGTTGGAGAAATAAAAATTGGAGCCCTCACGAAATGTCTCATGTTCTTCGACATCCATATCGTCGGAATAACTATTCGAACGTACGGTCTTCAGGGTTGTACATGGCACACATTTAAAGCTTCGCCTGATTTTTGGCTCGATCCTATGGAGCACAGGGAATAGTGCGGCGATAGTCTCAACTTCTCCATCGTCATCTTTCTCATACTCAAAGACACTGAAAAATTCGATTCGAACTTCTTGAACCTTCCAATTTCGAATCAAAGCCTCTTTGAGTTCGTAGTCCTCAACATAAATAACGGAACTCTTTGCCGTCTTTAATAAGTACTCGCATGTGTCCTTGTCTTGCGTCACTTTAATGAGGTTCGCAGGATATTTACGCTGTCCTCCGTTCGGCCCTTCGACTAGCAACTGTTCTGGTCGTTTGGCACCTCGCAACGCCAATAAGCCATAAAGCTCATGGACACGTGAGACAGGAAGTTTCTCTTCGGCTAGCGGAAGCACGAAGCTCCAGTTGATCTTGTCGATAGTTGTCGGCAGCTCTAGTTTTTCCGCGTGTGAAGGGCCAGGGTATGGCAAGTAGCCGATCGGAATGCCATCAACGTCGCCAGAACAGTACCGTACATCTATGAAACCCAACCTGGTTTGCAGCACTCCGTAGTTTCGCACCCACCACATGTCAGGGCCTTCGATTACTTTGGGGTCTTTATAAGCGCTACTGAACTCCACCTTCGACTTGAACATATCGTTAGAAAGAAGTCGCTGGGTCGTTTTTTCTCGAGTACGAATTGATGCTTCGCGAAGTAAATGAAGGCCCTCTGTAGTTAAAGCGGGTTTAAAACGAAGAGAAAATTCGGAAACTGGAACCGGTGTTGACCTTGATTCTTCCGAAATTCTTGCTGCTTCAGATTTCTTCCACACCTTGTAGGTTGGATCGTCAACCGTTGCCAATGGATCAGAGAGGGCGCTTCTAACATTCAAATTTCTTATTAGGGTTAGATCCTGTCGATGGAACTGAACATCAACGAGAAGGGACTCATCGCCAACGCTATCTCCCGCAATAAGGCCATTGGGTAACCACATATCAGCAGTTGGGCGCCAACGACCGTCTTTCGCTCGGACCCGCAATTTATCTACTTCGAGTTTCTCCCCGATCAGCGAAAGCATCTCTGGGACAGGTAACGCTCGCGAAAGTCGCCACAACGAAAGAGTCGCGCCCTCATCGTCATAATTCTTGGCAACTTGTCGTGCTATACGAGCGACTTTCCCTCTGTCGTCGAGGACATGAAAGCCTAACTTACGAAGAAGCGTGCTGACATCGCCATAGTGCAAGAATTCATAGTCGACGAGATTGGCTCCCTCATCGTGCGCGTCCATCGGTAGAAATGTCTGAGTAACGATGGGCTGACGAACGCTACCATCATGCATGCGTACAATCCGACTTCGACGCATGGCTGCCAGAAGATCTGGGTGGCGTTGTTCAATTTCAACGGCCAATCTAAGAGCATGTTCAAAGTCATCGAATTGGCCCCCATAAGTAACCTCTTCTAACCATTGCTCAATTGTGGCCCTACCTTTATTAGCAAGGCCCAAAAGCCGGCGAATAACGAGTCGTCGCTCTTTGGTGGCCACGGCAGACGGATGGAGCCAAGGACGTTCAGATCCTACCCAGCGTGACCACATTTCTTCTAAATAATCCACATCTGAAAGATCCGGTGGGAAAATCAAATCGGAAATATTCCGGAGTTCACCTGACCTAGCAGGCAGACAGGGGACTACGGACAAAGCTATGAAGATAGGTTCATTGATTACGGTATCGGCCCACGAGATTACTTCGCGCCCACGTGCCGGCAGTAAGTCCAAATAGCTGGAAGGATCGGCTTCATCTTGGAAAGAAGCTAAGGCTCCTGCAACCATAGTTGGTAGAGCATTTTGAAGAATTTCTTTGTTATATAGCGTTTGAAGCATGCTATGTCGGTCTTCATTCATCTTGAACGCAGCATTAACTATTCCCCGAAGCGAGGTGGTGTGACTCGTTGGGAAATAATTCCAGAAGCTACCCCGTTGTCTCCGCGAATTCCCGGTAATTGGAACCGCCCAAGTTACTTCGACGGTGTCGCGGGCAGCAATTGCGCCGGCCTCAACACTCGCCATTGCGCTGACCTTATGGTTATAGCGGAATATTCTCCAGTCTTCTGAAGCACCCTCGGATTCTAATGTGACGAAGGATCCTTCCCGTCGTGCAGTCCATACGACTAGGCTTCCTTCGATCATGTTTTCGAACTCGAGGGAACCTATATTTTGCGAAAAAAGTAGGAATTCATGTGGAAAATTATTCATCGCGTCGCTGAGCCATTTTGCTTGTTGCGCTAATGGAAGTTTAACGACAGTACTAGACCATTTCATTAGCTCGCGCAGAATATGATCATCTTTTGCTTCGTCAACAGGATCCACTGGAGTTGCTATCCGTAGCACAGGATAAGATGCCAACCCGGGATACAAAGGTTCAAGAAGCTGATTGCTATATTCGCGATCCCATTTTACAGAACCACTTTTGCTGAAAATCTGCGGAGAGTCAGAAATCTGAATTACCGATTTGAATCCCAATCCAAAACGCCCGATTTGATCATCGCGCTTCTCAGAGGAGTGCGAAAGCATCAAAGTTCGATACCCCGACTCAGTGAAGGCCGCCCCTTCATTGGCACAGTACAGCGCATCGTCAGTCAGAACAATTCTCACACGGCCATTGGGTTGGTCGATCGCGTCAGCGGCATTCTGAATAAGTTCATTTAGCTGTTTGCGGCCGTACCCACTCTGAGTAATCGCCTGTTCGATGTTGCTGTGTTCACGAACCAGATCTGGTCGGGCTTTATAAGCGTTCAACGCTTGCACAGTCTCATCCGCGACGAATTGATTCAGACTACTGTCTACGCCAGCCCATGACATACCTATCAAGTTCTCCTCCCAAAAAGAGAAACATTCCGACAAATCCTAAAACGGATACACCAAGTATTGATTTAATGAAGTGCAGCAACCTACGTGATGTAAACGCACACAACTAAACGCATGCTCTGAATGCAACAGTACACCGGTAAAGGTTATGTACTGTAGATCCTTGAGTCATGAACGTTCGTAATATAAGGCGTTACTTTCGCCGAAAAATTAGGTCTTTTTGCTATAAAAAAATCTCTCTTTTGGAAGATATGACGTCTAGTTCGGTGTCATACACAAGCATCGGTACCTAATTCATGCATTTCTGACGAACGAATGAAGGCATTGAACGCAATCATGTCCAGCGTTTTCACTCAAATTTCCCGAATACTTAGGTAATCGGAAAAGTTCTTCTGGACGGAAACTCCTTCACAGCTTCATTACTGCAATACCTCGGCCGATACAATAGGACTTGCTCGTTTCAACTTAATGAGATCGTGATGACTCTTAAGCTGCCACCAATGCAGTGCGATCAGCTCTATGAAAGTATGGCGTCACCGGCGACTACGTGCCGAACCTATCATCAAACTCATCGAGTCGATATCGTCTCGCCCCTGGCCATCGCACCGAAGGTTGTTGGATAGGGGAAGCTGGTGCGAAGCACTCTCGATAATATGCATCCGATAACCGCCAGTATTTGGGAAACCCACGTGGTCTCCCGCCGCGATGCCGTGCGGAAATTCGAAGCTCCTACGCAAGATCAGCTCTTCCTCCATGCAATAAGTACCCACTAAGAATCCGTTGCCTTGCTTCCGCTCCCGTCGCGGAGTTGTCGCATGAATAAGTATTGGGTCTACCAAAAAGTCAGCGGAGGTTGAACGACATTCCGCCGATGAGCTCGGTGAACTTGCGCAAGAACGCGTCGCTGCGGCTGGGCACGCTGTTTTGCCACGTCATTGACGAGCCACTCAGGGCAAAAGGCACCTTACTCGGAGGCCTCGGGGAACTGCCCGGCCAGCCGTTCCAGGGTGCGTTCCATATTGGGCCCGGTGCTCCGGGTGAAGCCCATCAGCCGCAGCAGCCATTGGTGCCGCACCCGGCTCGCGTCCCAGGTTTCGCTGACCAGCGTCCCGGCCCCGACAGCTTCCAACTCGTAGCGCCACCGATGCCCGCTGAAGTGCCGCCAGGCGATCTGCCGGTCTTGCTCGAACTCCACCACGGTATTGCTGATCCGGTACGGGACACCCAAGCGCATCTGCATGCCGAACTCGCTGCCCAGGCTGAGCTTGCTTCCCTGCGCGTTCGAGGCCCGCAGCGTTCCGGAGCCGTCGATGACCGGGTGCATGGCCGGATCGGTGAGCAGTTCAAAGATCTCTGAAGGCGCGGCGGCCACGAGGCGGCGGCGGGTTTGCAGATACGGGGATTCACTCATCAGCCCATCCTAGGCATCATCTGCTCCCCTGCCCGGCAGCCGGGCCTATCCCCCACGAAGTTGTTGTGCCATTCTTGGTTCACCTGCACCCTCAGGAAGGAAAATCGATGAGCCCGCGAAACGATCAGGACCTTGTCCTTGGCCCGATGCTCCGCCACGTGGATGCCAGCTCAGCCAGTATCTGGGTGGAGACAGCTCGGTCTGGCACCGTCGAGGTCCGCTGCGGTGAAGAAACCTGGCGTGCGCCGACATTTGGTGCCCACGGCCACCACTATGCGTTGGTTGAGGTGACGGGGCTGGAGGTTGGAAGCGTTTATCCCTACAGCGTACATCTAGATGGGGAACCGGTCTGGCCGCGCGATGATGGCTTCCCCGAATCATTCATCGCCACTATCGACCCGGCCAAGAAGCCACGGCTGGCCTTCGGGTCCTGCCGCACCAGCATTCCGCACGACGCGGCGGGCAACCGCAAGCACGGTGTTGACGCGATGCGCGCCTACGCCCTGTCCATGGCGAGCCCAGAACACGGACCGTGGCCGGATCTGATGTTCTTCCTCGGCGATCAGGTTTATGCGGACTCCACCAGTGAGCAGATGCGCGAGTTCATCCGTAGCCGGCGCGATATCAGGGACGAACCCGGGGCGGAGCTGAAGGACTTTGAGGAATACGCCCACCTGTACCGGTTGGCTTGGTCGGACCCGGCCAACCGTTGGCTTCTTTCCACCCTGCCCAGCGCGATGATCTTCGATGACCATGATATCCGCGACGATTGGAACTCCTCGCTGAGTTGGAAGCAGGATATGGAGCAGAGAAGCTGGTGGCACCAACGCATTGTTGCGGGCCTCGGCTCATATTGGATCTATCAGCACTTAGGCAATCTCTCCCCCGAGGGGCGGGCTGCAGATCCACTCTGGCAACGCATCAAGGCGCACACCGGCCCCGAAGAATTGGATATCACCGCCGATTTGGACCGGTTCGCCGAGCGCGTCGATGCCGCACCGGAAGAATACAGCTTCAGCTACTGCCGCGACTGGGATACGGTGCGGCTGATCGTGGTGGACTCCCGTGCCGCACGCAGCCTCGACCCCGAAGAGCGTGCCCTGCTCGACCCACCGGAAAATGCGTGGCTCGACGAACATATGCAAGGAGGATTCCGCCACCTGCTCGTCGCTACCTCACTGCCCTTCCTGCTGCCCATGGGACTGCATCACGTGGAAGCGTGGAACGAGGTCTACTCCTCCGGGCAACGCGGCCCGGCCCGGGCGTGGCTCGGGGAACGGCTGCGCCGGGCCGTGGATCTTGAGCATTGGGCGGCATTCCAGCAAAGCTTCCAGAACGTCGCCCGGTGGGCCACCGAGGTCGCCGACGGCCAGCGCGGACCGGCCCCGCAGACCGTCACCTTCCTCTCCGGGGACGTGCATTTCTCCTACGTCTCCGAGGTCGAACGCGAGACCGGAAGCAGGATCCTGCAAGCCGTGTGTTCGCCCATCCGCAACCCGCTGCCCCGGTTCATGCGCTACTTTGCCGCAGCCCTGGCCTTGGGTCCGGCCGTCCCGTTCGGGGCGTGGATGGCGCGCAGGGCACATGTGCCGGACCCGCCCTTTCGCTGGAACGGCATCAAGGGTCCCTGGTTCGACAACAATTTGGCCATCCTCGAGGACACCGAAGACGGGCTGGTGATCAGCTGGGTCACCGGGGTGGTTGACCACCGAGACCATCTGCACCCGAGGCTGGAAACCGTCGAAGTGGCAGTGCTCGAGCCGCGCGAGGGTTGATGCGACCTGCAGACATGGGGCTGCACATCTGTTTGCTTCATTCCACGGCCTGCTGGAGGTCATCGGCGTGCAGCAAGAGCGCGCCGAGAGGTTATTGAACCCATGTGAAAGATCTCTGTTTAGATGCAGAAATTAGCGGCTCCTTCGAGGGTCAGCTGCTCCAATCCGCCGCGATCCCAGCTGCTGCGTTGGCGGCGGGCTCCATTGCCCTGCGACTGAATCAGATTCAGTTGTTCGAGTACGTAAGTCTCATCCCCATTCTTTTTTAATGCATCAGCAACATAGTCCAGAAGCTGCTGCGTCGCCGCTTGTGAATCAATATTCACTGCGTGCCACGGATCGAAGAAACTGCCGTCCAAACCATGCTTGGCAGCCTGCCACAAACTCAGTTCCAAGAGCCCCGTTGAAAGCTGAGGATCCTGCGGAGGGCTCTCCACGACGGTATCGACGATCGCCCGGATGAGCAGGGCGAACATCACCGATTCCCGGGGAGAAAGCTGAGTATCAGCCACCCGCACTTCAACCGTTGGATATCGTTCAGAAAGCCGGACACTCCAAAAGATATGCCCGTTATCCAGGACAACTTCTGAAGCAGAAATCCTCTTCATATACTGTTCGTAGCCCTCGATGCTCTCAAATGCTGGAGGGATGCCCGTGACAGCCCATCGCTGATAGTGGATGGTCCGCCACGATGCGAAGCCGGTGTCCTCTCCGTTCCAAAATGGCGAATTCGCCCCGATGGCAGAAAGTATGGGAAGCCAGGACCGCAGCGCATTCATGGTTCGAAGGCCCACACTGAGGTCCGGAATTTGCACGTGAACATGTAGCCCACAGATGAAATGTTCTCTGGCAAGGGCCGGAGCAAACCGTGAAATCTGATGGTAACGCTCTCCCGGAGCGAAACTGACCTCCGCTGGAAATACGGGTAAGGTTCCGGAAGCTATGGGCGTGATGCCGTGATTCATGCATCTTTGTTTCAGCGCGGTGCGGTAGGCATCAAGGGACTCAAGGGCTTCTATGCCGCTGGCGCAAATCGCTGTGGCGCTTTCAATTTGGCAAGCCAGCAGTTCATACTGAGTCGTACTTCCGGCAATGCGGGTACCGAGAAATTCTTCGCTCACGTCCGCCGGTATTGATCGAGGCATGAAAGTCTTGGAATCCAGAAGGAAGAACTCTTCCTCAATTCCGAAAGCCCGGCCCATGATTGCCTCATTTCCGATCCCTGATCCAAAGATCCGCGTGGTGGCGGCGAACCGATGAAATGAACAGTAGAGCCGATGCCTGCAGGGAAGGAAAATACTTCTGGAAGTTTCAGCGAATCCCCAGTTTTGGCGCCGCCGCTTTCCCCATTCAGATTCCAGGCCTTCGTCTGGAGGACCGGCTTGAATTCCGGGCGTCCTTTCAGGAACCGCAGACCGGTCGCCGCCGTGAACTAGCATTGACCATGTACCCGCCCTGACCTCCAAGCCCCCATCTCTTGAAAGCAGGAATATCATGGCTGTTTCTCCCCTGATCTGGGGCATCACCATCGTGGTCATCCTGGCTCTGCTGGCCTTCGACTATTTCTTCCACATCCGCAAGGCACACGTCCCCACCCTGAAGGAAGCGGCCATCTGGTCCTCCATCTACGTGGGCATCGCCCTGGTCTTTGGCATCCTCGTCCTGGTTTTTGGCGGCGCCACCATGGGCTCGGAGTACTTCGCCGGATACATCACCGAAAAGGCCCTCTCGGTGGACAACCTCTTCGTCTTCCTGATCATCATCGCCAGCTTCAAAGTTCCGCGCGAGGACCAGCAGAAGGTACTGCTCTTCGGCATCGTGTTCTCCCTGATCGCCCGCACCGGATTCATCTTCCTCGGCGCGGCACTGATCAACTCCTTCGCCTGGGTGTTCTACGCCTTCGGCCTGATTTTGCTGCTCACCGCCGGCAACCTG
Organism: Glutamicibacter ardleyensis; assembly: GCF_014644555.1. Lineage (GTDB taxonomy): Bacteria > Actinomycetota > Actinomycetes > Actinomycetales > Micrococcaceae > Glutamicibacter > Glutamicibacter bergerei. The sequence continues at coordinate 612,481 of NZ_BMKX01000001.1, forward strand.
CTTAAACCCAAATCAAATGGCGACGAAGCTGACAACTTCATGATCCGTCTCGCCCGCAAGTTCTTCCACACCTCGGAGCACTACGACGGCGACAAGCTGTTCACCGTGGAGAACGGCAAAAGAGTGCTTACCCCGATGCTGCTGGTCATGGTCGCCATCGGCGGAACCGACATCCTCTTCGCTCTGGATTCGATCCCTGCCATCTTTGGCCTGACCCAGAACGTCTACATCGTCTTCACCGCCACCGCGTTCTCCCTCATGGGCCTGCGCCAGCTCTACTTCCTGATCGACGGCCTCCTGGACCGGTTGATCTACCTCTCCTACGGTCTGGCGGCGGTCTTGGGATTCATCGGCGTCAAACTGATCCTGCATGCAATGCACGAAAACACTCTGCCGTTCATCAACAACGGCGAACCGGTCCCGGTCATCGAGATCACCACCGGCCTATCGCTGACCGTCATCATCGGCGTCCTGGTCATCACCGTACTGGCCTCGCTGCTGAGCAAGGCCGGCAAAGCACAAACCGCGATCAACAACGCCCGGCGGCACGCGGTCAACTATCTTGATCTGGACTACACAGCAGATCCCGCCGAACGCGAGCGCATCTACACCGCCCTGCGCGAAGAAGAACGCCAGATCGAAACTATGGATCCCAAGTACCGCAACAAGGCCAAGGACGTCGAAGCGATACGTGCCGAGGTGGCCAAGGCCCACCGGAAGCACGAGGAATACCTCTCCCCCTAACCACAAGGCCGCAGGAGAACCATGAATGCGTCCTTCCTCCCACCGCCCCAACACGTGGCAGGAACGCGGACGAATACGAAGAAAATGATCTCCAATAATCACTGGCCGCTTCCACGATCACCGCAGCCACCCGTTGCTCGACCAGAAAAACACGCACTACGCACACTTAGGCGTGACCGTGTTGGTAAACGACTTCTTGCTTTAGACGGGGCGCAGGATCCAGTCTGTGCTGCCCCTCTTGTAAACATCTGTGCCTACGGCACGTTGATAAATGAGCTCCGTCGAAGGTACCTTCTCATCCTCAATTTCTTGGTGACTCTCGAAATGAGGTGTTTGTTGAGAAGAAGATGGGGACCAAAGCATAAGGAATCTAGCAGTCGTGCTTTTCTGGTTCAAGGCTGGAGGCGGTCGTCGGATCTGCTGCTGGAGCCTGTCTCGTGGGAAGTCCCCACCGCGCCTGGCAGCACATCAAGTAGCTTGCTTCTTAGCCGAAATAAGAGACGAAGGTGAGCCGGCAGCCCCACCATAGAAGCCTGAATCCAGTGCTATCAAGCCTGAAGCGTGTCCATCAACAGCTAAGCCCTATTTTTAGCTTTCGTCTGATCCTTTACTGGCGGCGCGGGCTGCTTTCTGGATCTGCCGGTAGATCTCATTAGCGTTCAAGACAGCAGCTCCAAGGCATTGAGGACTAATGATTTAGCCCGAGGTAGTTGGGTGGCGAGTTGCATCAGCTGGGCTGGTTTGCCGCCGCGGCGCATCCATTCTTTGGTCGCGTCCCGGGCAATCTCATAGCCAATGGACGAGCGTAGACGGAAGCAATCAACAATCGTTCGCTCGGGGCTATAGATGCCGATCGGTTGCGAGCTACCCGGGATCGTGATCTCTTCGCGGCCCAGGTCAAAAGTTTCTTTGTCGAAATGGTGCCAGCGAATCGCCCCCTGGGTTTGGGGCGTGCGGGCACCGCGCGGGATCGCCACATCCAACGCGTCAGGGACCTCGTCAGTGAGGTCGTAATGGGCCAGTGCCGAAATGAGGCAGATCGTGGCATCAGGACGGCGCGTGGAAGCCTCCAGTTGATCCCAGTCCATCGGCGGAGCGTCAGAAGGCAGATAAATGCCGCGGGCGATCCGCTCCCAACGCCCCTCATTCACGCCCCGCAACAAGGCGCTGCGCGTCAGTCCTTGCAGGGTATCGGGCTTGACCGCCCGCAACCCTGCAGATCTGCTGGGCCTGTTTGCGCTCATTCAACTTCCACCCCTCATGCAGCAAAACGTTTACAGATAAGTTTATCTGTAGACGTTTTGTTGCGCCACCCCGGCTGCTGCGGCATCATCCTGGCCTTTTCGAAGCCACAGCACCCGGGATCCCACGCAAGTAAAGCCCCGGCCGAGATGCTCCACGAAGAAAAACACAGAAGGTGAAAGCACCACCCTTGGCCGGACTGGGCCAGCACCATCACCGGCACCATCACCACGACCACGGCAATCACGATCTTCGGCATCACGATCACCGGCATCGTTACCGCAACCCCAAGCACGAACACGCTCGGCGAACACGCGGCACAACGTGCCAACTAGGGACTTTTGACGGCCAGAAGGTAGTTCAATCCATTGGGACAGCTGCCATGTGAACCACTGGCACCCAAAGAACTGAACATTATCGGAAGGAAGATCAATGCCAACGCTTGGAATCATCGGAAGCGGAAACATCGGATCGGCAATCGCTCGATTGGCCGTTGCATCGAATATGAACGTGGTCATTGCGAACTCCCGCGGCATCGAGTCTCTTCGAGAACTCATTGCCGAACTTGGACCAATGGCCAGTGCTGGCACAGTTGAACAAGCCGCGGATTCCGCAGATGCAGTTGTGCTTTCCATTCCGCTCACCGCAGTCAAGGATCTGCCAACCGGATTACTGCGCGGCAAGATTGTCCTGGACACCAGCAACTACTACCCCTTCCGCGATGGCCGCATTGCTGAACTCGACGCGGGAACGACGACTACCAGCGAGTTGGTGGCGAGGTGGCTCGATGGGGCGTTCTATGTCAAAGCCTTCGGAAATATCCTGGCACATCATATTCCCCTTCTTGTCCGTCCCAGCGATGCTCCTGATCGATCGGTGCTGCCGATCGCGTCCAATGACGCCGAGGCCAAGATTCAAGCAGCGGCACTCATTGAACGCCTGGGCTTCGATACTCTGGATGCAGGCACGCTCGCGAAGACATGGGCGTTTGAACCTGAATCCGCAGGATACACGCGCATTTATCTCGCTGACCCGAGCACGCCCGATGACCAGCTGCTTTCCTCGATTCCTAGCCCGACGCCGGCTGATCAGGTCAAGGCCGCGTTGGATTCCGCGACTCGTGTGAACGTTGCCGAACGCGCCTTCTAAGTTAGCCAGTCTTCCCGCCTAGCGGGACCTGAGCGCCTTGCCGTGAGCGTTCCCTTCAGTTCGCTCACGGCGGTATGGCCGCAACCGGCCAATGTCATGGTATTTGGCCACGCAATTCAAGGCATTGCCTGACGCGGCACGGCTGGTAGCCAATCGCGCCTGGTGGCCCGAACCTGTAGCCGAAATCCGCCGCATCCGAGAAAAAATACTCCCCCGTACCCGGCAATCCCCAGGTGCTGTTCACACCGGGGCACACCCACGGGCGCTACTCCTACTATTTCCCAGATCATGGTGCCCTCGTCGCCGGAGATGCGATAGTGACCTACAATCCCTACCGGGCAATGTCCTCTCCGCAGATCGTTTCCGACGCTGCCACAGTGGATCTTAAAAGAGCGCTTGAGTCCTTAGCAGTTCTTGCAGCGACGGGCACGCAAACTGTCTTACTGGGCCACGGAGAACCTTGGCATCAGGGGCTGGAACAGTTGGTTCGCATAGCTAGGTCCCACGGCAGCTCATAAGTCCGATCCTAGAAGAGCAGCACAAATCAGCAACGAGCGACAGTCCAAGCATCTTCTGAAGAATAAGAATCTTCCACCTATCTTGCCCGCAGTTTCTGGATGTTTAAAAGGATTGAACATAAAGCCGTGGCACTACTCTGCGACGTGTATGCCGCGAATACCCATCTGGGTTGTTACAGCCAGTTAGTGACTGAGCTCTTCGATAATTGCATCGTTGAAGGTTGCCAGATCGCCCGGGTTGCGTGAAGTGATTAAAGCAAAGTTCTCTGCCGGGCAACGAAAAACCTGTTCGTCTTTCCAGGTGCCGCCAGCATTGATGACGTCTGCCTTAATAGACTTGTATGAAGTGAGGGTCTTATTTTTCACTAATCCTGTTTCAACCAGTAGCCACGGACCGTGGCATATCGATGCCACCGGGCGTCCAGATGCTGCGAATGACATTACGATGCGTTGAGCATCTGTATCCAGTCGGAGATTGTCTGCGTTCAGCGTGCCTCCCGGAACGAGTAATAGATCGAACTCGCTTTCGCGGACTTCAGATAATTTTTCGTCCACCTCGAAGACCTCGCCTAAGTCCCAGTCGCCGACGAGGGTCTGAACCTGGCCTGTTTCAGGAGCGGCGATGGTGACTTTGATTCCAGCACGTTCTAATTTCTCGACAGGCTCCTTCAACTCATCCTGCTCGACTCCGCGGTTGGAAACCACGACGAGGACTTTCTTATCTGTTAACTCGGACATGAGGTGTTCCTTTCATTTGGGTTCCAGAGCTAGCTTGGCACTCCGGGTACAACCTAGCAAGAGGTGATCAGGAAATATTCAGCCGAGCATGCACAGCGTCCTGTGCTTTAGCTTGTGTGAGGGAAGCCAAGGAGGATCTTTGACTCTATGGATCGCAGCGCTGAATGTCATCCCGCTAATGGCCGCAGGCCGAACAGCATACGGATATTTGGTCGGGCTGGTTCTGATTTGGGGACCTAACCGAAGGAGAAAGATCATGGCAGATGAAAACAACTCCGGACAGTTCGGAAACCGGGAAGACACCGAAGAGCAGGCCCGGAAGGGCGGCGAAGCGAGCTTCGGCAGCTTCGGCAGCTTCGGCAGCTTCGGCAGCTTCGGCGAAGAGAACAGCGCCGATCCAAGCGAAGCAGGGCGCAAGGGGGCTGATGCCCAGTCAACGGAAGCGAAAGCTCGTGGCGGAGAAAACAGCCACTAGAGCCCTTTGCTGAATTTTGGCAGCTGGCACGGAAATTTCCGTGCCAGCTGCCGTCAGCAACTATTCATGTCGGCTTTCCACCTGGCCCGCGGGAAAACTGCGGCCTGTTCCGGGAACGCCATGAAAGACAACGCGAGGTTCCAAGGCCATCCGCTCAATATTTCACTAGCTCGCACCACTTCACTTGCTGCGGGGTAGCTTCTACTCTCTGGCCCTCCTGATCCGCTGTAGGCGAAGGAATGGCCTGGATCAATCCATGTTTCGACCCGGAAACAGGTCTATCCCGCAACACCATGTGGGTGCCACGGGATAGAGCGTCGCCTCTTAAGAAATCACTGCTAGCTTCTCCAACGCAAACTTGGAGTATTCTTCCAGCAGCTCTGGATCATCCACTGCACCGAGGTCTGCAACCTGGTCAAGTGGCGCTCCTTGAAGCATTCGTTTAACCGGCACTTCAAGTTTCTTGCCCGTGCGCGTATGCGGAATAGCACGCATGAACACAATCTCATCGGGCAAGTACCGGACTGAAAGATTCTGCCTTATGGATTGGATTATTGCTGTCTTGGCTACTTCCGGATCCGTCCCGCTGGTCACCTGAACGAAGAGCGGCATGTAGTAATCGGTGCCCAGCTCCACCCCAACGATCAAAGCTTCGGCAACCTCAGGCAGAGATTCAACGGCAGCATAAATATCTGCCGAGCCAAGCCGCAACCCGTTACGGTTGAGCGTTGAATCAGAACGCCCATGGATGAGAATGCCGCGTTGCGTGAACTCGATAAAGTCACCGTGGCGCCATACTCCCGGATATGTACTGAAGTAGCTCTCGTGATACCTGGTACCGTCGTCTCCCCAGAATTTCAGAGGCATTGACGGCATCGGCTTGGTAATTACCAGCTCGCCTTTGCCCGTAGTAGGGTCGCCATGCTCATCCCATGCTTCAACCCGCACACCCAGTGCAGGAGCTTGGATATATCCAACATGGACAGGCAAATTCGGAGATCCTCCTACGAAGATCGACGCGATATCCGTTCCACCACTCATGGAGGCCAGCCAGATGTCCCCCACATGTGAGTAGACCCAGCGAAAGCCATCGGTAGACAGCGGAGAACCGGTAACTTGCAAGCTCTTCAATGAACCAAGATCATGTTCGTCCTGCGGCACCAATTCAGTCTTGGCACATGCATGGACAAAACCTGCACCTACACCAAGAACCGCAACCCGCTCCTGAGCTGTAATCTGCCAGACCCTATCCAATGAAGGGAACGTGGGATTCCCGTCAATGAGCACGGCAGTAGCTCCCACACCCAAAGCGCTGACCACTGCATTCCAAAGCACCCAACTGGTCGAAGCCACGTTGAGATACCGATCCCCCGGACGTAAGTCAGAGTGGATCAGAAGCATTTTTAGCTCCTCTAGCAAGGCTCCACCATGCCCGTGCACAATCCCCTTCGGAATACCTGTAGTACCGGAGGAAAACAGCACCCATAGTGGGTGGCTGAACTCGACGTCGGCAAAACGCAGTTCAGCCGGCTCGGCTACTGCCTGTTCCCAAGTGGTAGCGGATGCGGCAGTTTCAATCGTTGGGGTTGAAGTATGCCGGCCAACCCAGATGATGTGTTCCACTGTGGGCAACTGAGCGAAAATCTCGTTCAGTTCCTCCCTGCGATCCCGGTCCTTGCCGCCGAGCATGTAGCCGGGCGCGGCGAGCACTACCTTCGGTTCCAGCTGGGCAAAACGCGAAACGACTGCGCCGGCCCCAAACTCGGGAGCGCAAACTGACCAGATGGCACCGAGCGAAGCGGTGGCGAGCAAACCCACTACTGCTTCGGCGACATTTGGGAGGATCGCTACAACACAATCACCATGGCCCACACCGCGCACGCGCAAATACTGTGCCAGCGCAGCAACTTCTTCCCGCAGGCTCTCCCAGCTGGTTTCCTCGCGTCCGCCATCTTCGGAAATGGCGATCAGCGCGGTGCCCTCATGTCCATGGAGCAAGTGCCGAGCAAAATTCAGCGTTCGTCCGGGAAACCATTTAGTGTTCGGCATTGGGTCTTGGCTCATGACTTCACCAGCCACGCCACCGAACTCAACTCCCGCAAATTTAGCGAAAAGCTCCCAAAACTGCTCTGGTTCATCAACAGACCACTGCCACAGTGACTCGTAGTCAGCGCCGGCTTCATGACCATGCTGCGCCACGAACTCGGTAAATCTGCCGACGCCGGTCTGCGCGAAATCTGCGCTATTGGGCTGCCAAATCAGCTCACCGTCCGCTGCAGCTGCATCGATAATCACGACGCGCCCAAGGATGTGGAACTTGCTTGACGCTGGCTTGCAATTTCTGACGCAGAGATTGGCTCGGTGCCAAACAATACGAACAAGACCCGTGCTGTCCGATCCGTCCGGTTTGACCAGGCGTGGCTGGTAGCGCGCTGGATTGCGACATCTCCGGCCCGCATCGTTGCCTCCCCCTCGTCAACCAGGAGAGTAATTTCGCCTTCCAGAACTACCGCATAATCCAAGGATTCGGTGCGGTGGAACCAGAAGTGCTTTCCACCGCTGCGTTCGGCACCCGCATCGGCTTCTTCATGACCATCCAGTTCGTCAAAAATCGCCGAGTTGGCATCCTTGGGGTACACAGAATCCGGCGGAAAATCTGCGATCCGCATAATCGTCTCTCCCGGAGCCGGGAAACTTGGAATCTCGGTGTCGGCGCCGGCCATGTCAATGTCGCTGACGTGGTCGATGATACCGGCCTTGGTCATCCACGGAACCGTGGCTCCAAAGCCTGGAATCGTGTCCGAGGAGAAATGGTGCGGTGCGTCTGCGTCCGACAGGATGACGGCGAGACCTTGGTCATTGTGGCCGGTAACTACCCGGCGAACTGGTGGGCGGGACATTACGCAACCCAGTTTTCGTGCGGGTACTGGCGTGGTTCTGGCCACCAAGGGGCCTTTTCGCGTTCGGCCGAGATGGGGGTTCGCAACGTGCCAACGCCCTCTAGCTCGAGCTCAATGACGTCGCCCGGCTGCAGGAACGTGCCGATTTCAACGCCCGCGCCGAATCCCATGGTGCCGGAACCGATGAGGTCCCCTGGCTGCAGGCGGTCCGAGATTGAAACATAAGCAAGAAGTTCTGCTGGGGTGTAGACGAAGTCCTCCACCTTGGTCTCGGAAAGTACCTTGCCGTTGACGCGAACTTGGCCTTTGAGGCCTTCAATGGATTTGATTTCGTCCATTGTGGTGACCCATGGACCGATGCCGTAGCCGAAGTCCTTGCACTTCTGCGGGCCCATGCCGATGGGCATTTCCGCGCCCTGGATGTCGCGGGCGCTGAAGTCGTTGAAGACGGTGATGCCGAAGAGATGGTCCATCGCGTTATCCGGCGTCAGGTTGCTGCCGGACTTTCCCACGACATAGCCAATCTCCAGTTCCCAGTCCAACTGTTCGGTGAAATCCGGGTAGGGCAGTTCCTGGTTATGTCCGTAGGACATTGCAGTGGTGCCCTTGAAGAAGCCCGGGCGGTCATAGATCGAGCGTGCCGGCTGCGACTTGGCAACAATCCGGTGGAAGTTCTGGATGTGCTTCTCAAAGGTCAGCCCGTCGCGGATGACCGGGGAGTCAACGGCCGCGCGCCAAGAGACTTCATCAATGGCAAAAGAAGCATCATCGGCTGCAGCCAAGGCGTCGTGTGCTGCGTCAAGGAAGATGGAACCTCCCCCGATTCCCGCGGCCAGGCTTCCGGGAAGCACCGCCAGAGCAAGTGCTCGGGCGCGCTCTGGTTCGGCACCTTTGCGCTGCAAGGTCAGTGCATAGGCCCTTGCCAGGTCGATAACTCGGCCGGAGTCCGGCTCGGCGGCAACCAGGCGAATCTGTTCGCCATCGGGGGTGTCTACTGCAATGCGTCCAAATTTCATGGTTTCTCCTGATTAGTAATAGATTCGATACGTACAGTATCGCATTGTGCTTAGGGAAATGCAATGCTTCAAAAACTCATGGATCAGCTGGCCCGCAGCAGCGGCCCGGTTTCGCACAATTCCGCCAGCGGCTTGCGGCCTGAGAGCATTCCCAGTCCACGGCGAATCTGCGTAAGCAGCTCCCGGCCTATGGGATCCACCGTTAATGTCCTCGCCCGCGCAGCCCATGCAGTTGCCGCGGCGGCCTGATAGCCATGACGCTCAAGCAGCGCTACGCCGGCTTGCACGTCCATCGATTCACCGGCCGCGGCACCGCGTGCCAGCGCACCCAAGTATCCGGTGAGCTCCTCGGATCCCAATAACTCAGTACGCACCACCAGACCTTGGCCCGGCAGCTGCGGCAGAAGTTCGTTCACCTCCGACACACACCTCATACCGGCTTGTTCAGCAAGCTTGTCGAATGGCGGGCCGAGCAGGCTCGCGTCGATTTCTTTAGCCAGCAGTGCTTCAAATCGTTCGCGTACCCCGCCGATCACCACATAATCCACGTCGATTCCTGCGCCGCCCAGCAGATGCCGTGCAAGCAGGGCAAAACCGTTATCCGGGGCGTCCACGGCGAACCTGCATCCAGCCAGATCCGCCATAGTTGCCATCTCGTCACGCGCATAGATGCCCAGCGGGGTGGTCGCCTCGACTTGAGCAATGAGACGCACGTCGGCACCGGCCCGATCCCATTCGAACAAGTTGTCCATGGCGGTGATGGCCACATCGATGGTGCCGTCCAGCAGCCCGGCGAGCTGCTCCGCGCTGGAGGTGGTTCGGGTGGACTGCACCTCAATCTTTTCCAGGAATCCCAGCTCGTCCGCCAGCAGATAGGGTACCGGCGGTACGAAGTGGCTTTGGCGCAGTATCACGAGGCGGCCCCACCGGCTGCGGCAACCGCGACCGGACGGTCTGCGTACCAGGGAGGCAGCTGCCCGGAAGGGCCGCGGACCGTCGAGCGCTGGGTGCCGAGACTGGTGATCTCCGCTTCCATCACATCTCCATCGCGCAGGAATCGGCCCCAGTGCGATCCGTTGCCCGCAGGCGAACCGGTGATCAGCACATCCCCGGGCTGCAGTACTGCAACCGAGGATGCGTAGGCGATCAGGCTCGGGATGTCGAAGAGCAGGTCATCGGCCAGGGCATCTTGCATCAGCGTGCCATTGAGGCTCAACTGGATTCGCAGCTTTGCCGGGTCCGGCACATACCGCTTCGGCACCACATAGGGACCAGTGGGGAAGAATGTCGGCTGGTTCTTCGACCGGAACCAGTCGGTACCCATCATCGCGATGTCGGTGCGCGGCACGAGAGCGCGCGAGGTGACATCGTTGACGATGGTGTACCCGGCGACGTAATCCATGGCATCTGCTGCCGCAACCCGGTGTGCCTTGCGCCCAATGACCACCCCTAGCTCCAGCTCCCAGTCGACGTTACTGCCGACATCGGGCAACTGCACATCGTCATAGGCGCCGCAGACAGCGGAGGGTATCCCGGTCCAGACATATGGATCACCCGTACGGCCGCGTTCATCGATTTCGGCCGCGGCGTCGGCCGCCAATTGATTCTCGTCGGCACCTTCTTTCCCCAGCTTGTGGGCAACGCTCATCTGGATGACGTGCTCACGGTAGTTCGCCCCGGCGGCGATGATGGTGCCCACCGGCTGCACCGGTGGGTGCACCTTCAGGGTCTTGAGCGCACGGCCGCCGGCGGCGGCCGGGTCAAGCTGCTCGAGCGCATCCAGGTGGGAATCCCACTGGGCGAAAAGATCCCCGATCCGGGTGATGCCCGGCAGCACGCTGCGCAGGTCCACGACCCGGTCCCCAAAGACGGCCCCGGGAAATTGCTCCGTGCCATCTTCGAAGGTGCCCAGCTTAAATCCGCTGATGCGAGTTTCCCTCATGAGTCCTCCATGTTCCATGATGTTCTTGCCTATACCGGTGGCGGGACGAAAAGACCCTTGTCCTTGTCGTTGAACATTTCCTTGGCAATGAATTCATCCATGTCCCCGCCGGTGCCCCACTGGTCCGAGGTCATCGGATCAGAAGTGTCGTAAATGCTCGGGTGCCAGGTGTCCTCATCGATCGAATCAAGTTCGGTGGTGAATTCCATGGTGTTGCCGTTGGGATCATGGAAGTAGGTGAAGGTGTTGTCCCCGGCGCTGTGCCGTCCCGGACCCCAGATCTTCTTGAATCCCGAACGCAGCAGCTTGCCGCTGCCGCGCATGTACTCGTCGATCCCGCGCAGTTCGAAGGATGCGTGCTGCAGCGAGGCGTGCGGGCCGCGGGCAATGGCAATGGAGTGGTGCTGCGAGTTGCATCGCAAGAAGTAGAACAGATCCCCCATGTGCGGGTGGTTCAGGGTGTCCGAGAGCCGGAAGCCCAGGTGCTGCTCATACCAAGCGAGCATCTTCTCCGGTTCCGGGGAGTTGAGCACCACATGGGACAGGCGAACCGGGATGGCTTCGCGTTCCTCGATCTTGCGGTGCTTGCGCACCTCGACATCCGAGGAGACCTCGATGGTCCGTCCTTCCAGGTCGAAGAAGCGGAATCCATACCCGCCCCCAAGCGTTTTGAGGTCATCTGGTTCGCCGATGAGCTTGACCCCTTTGGCAATGAGGTCAGAGGCAAGCTGGTCCACCGCGGCATTGTCCGCAGCGCCGAACGCGACCATGTCAAGGCGCTTTTCTTCGGCCTCGCGCACACGGACCGAGTACTGTTCCGGCGAGCCCTCGGCGGCAAAGTACGTGACTCCGCCGTCGTCCTGCATCTCGGTCAATCCCCAGTGGTTCTTGTAGAAGTCAACCTGTTTTTTGTAATCTGGCACCGCGATATCGAAGTGGCGCAGGTGTGTGATTGGGCTGAAGGCCATGATGTGCTCCTGTAATTCTTTCCGCCTGGGCGGAAGGTGTGTCTTGAGAATTTTTTGGGCTAGAGGTTCGCCGGCACGTCGTGGCCGACCTCCGGGATGCTGGCAGCGATGCGTTCGAGTGCTTCGGGGGTATCCCCGAGGCCCAGGATGTAGCGGTCCGGACGGACCACCACGACCTTGGCGCCGGCGGCCTCAAGAATCCGGCCGACCTTGGCAGAATCGAACAAGACGACAACAAAATCGTTGTCCTCGAGCTGGCTGCGCAGCACAGCCGGCACGGCGGAGTAGATCTCCGGGGTTGTTGCCACCAGGAAGCGGGAACCGACCATGTCATCCAGGCGCACCCCGTCGGCGAGGATCGGCTGCGTGGCCAGATGTCCGGCGCGGCTGTCGATTTCCCCCTCGTGCAGGCCCGGTCCCAGCGGGGGTGCGACGGGTGCCGAAGCCGCGGGATTTGCGCGGATGAAGGCATCGCGCTGCTTGGCGACCTCGGCATCGGTGGTCTGCAGGAAGCCCGCGGCATTGGCAGCCTGCTCCACCCAGAACCGTGCGTGCGGCAAGCGTTCTGACTCGTAGGTATCAAGCAGGCTGTCATCGGCAGCGCCGCGCTTGACCGCGTCCAGCTTCCAGACCAGATTGGCGACGTCCCGCATTCCGGCGCACAGGCCCTGCCCGAAGAGCGGCGGAGCCTGGTGGGCGGCATCGCCGGCCAGGAAAATGTTGCCGGCACGCCACCGCTGGGAAATGCGTCCGCGGAATGTGTAGGTCGCCAGCCGGTCTGCGGTGAATTTGCCTGCCGGCAGCACGCCGCGGCTGAGGCGCTCAAGGCCCGCCGGGGTAGTAATTTCCTCGGGGTCGTCCCCCGGCATGAGCATGAACTCCATGCGCACACGTTTGCCGGGGAGCCGTATCCACAGAGCAGGGCGGGTATGGTGGCCCAAGAAGATCATGTCCGAGGATAATCCGGGGCTGTCTTCAAGGATCCCATCGGCGACCAGCCACTGCGCATCCTCGCCGATTTTTTCGGTTTCGATGTTCAGCGCTTTGCGGCTCTGCGAGCGGGCTCCATCAGCTGCGATAGCCCAACGGGCCCGGATCAAGGATTCTTCGCCATCCGCGTTCTGCACCGCAACTTCGACGCCTTCGCCAACATTGCGCACTGAAAGCACCGTCATGCCGCGGCGCAGCTCAACGCCTGGCAGTTCCTCCACGACCTCATGCAACAGGCATTCAATCTCAGGCTGGTGGAAGGTCAGATCGTCGTGCCATCCCTGCGCCCCGAGCTGGCCGGTTGGCACGGAAATCAGGACTTCGCCCGCCTCGTTCTCGATATGCATCGAGGCCATCGGCAATGTGGCCTTGGCGAAGCGTTCTGCCACTCCCAAGGATTGAAGAGTGCGGAAGATTTCTCCATCAAAGTGCACGGCGCGTGCGGTCGGCCACGCCTGGATCTCGCGCTCTACTCCGACGGCACTCAGGCCGGCGCGGCCCAGCAGGGCCAGAGCAGTAACGCCCACCGGTCCACCGCCAACCACCACCACGTCAACTTCAACGATCTTTGCCATCCCGCTCCTTCAAGTTCAGTACGTATCGTTTCGAATAAATGTAACACCGGTCACGACCGCACACAAGTGGCTAGGCCGGCAGGACGCCACGAAAGCTCCTATCTAGGCCTTCCATACCGTTTTGAGGTTGCAGAATTCGCGAATTCCTTCGGCGGCGAGCTCGCGGCCAAAGCCCGAGCGCTTAATGCCACCGAATGGCAGCTCTTGATTTGAGACCGTCATCCCGTTGATGAACACCGCTCCGGCCTCGAGCCGCTCCAGGAACCACTGCTCTTCGGCGGCATCATTGGTCCACAGGGCGCTGGAGAGGCCAAAGGCGGTCTGGTTGGCAACCTGCAGCGCCTCTTCCCGATCCCGGACCCGGTATAGCGAGGCCACCGGACCAAAGGCTTCCTCCTGGACCAGCCGCATTTCGTCATTCAGCCCGGCAATTACCGTAGGCAGGTAGAAATATCCTTCACCCTGCGGGGCGGAGCCCCCGACAAGCACCTGTGCACCCAAGGCCACCGCATCATCCACGAGACCTGCCAATTCATCGCGTCCATCGGCGGTGGCCAGTGGCCCAACCTGCGTCGCCGGATCCATTGGGTCACCCACCACGAGCTCGCCCATCAGCCGGGCAAATTCGGCAGCAAATTCGTCATAAATATCGGTATGCACAATAAAACGCTTCCCTGCGATGCAGGATTGGCCGTTATTGCTAATCCGCGCCCTCACTGCAGTAGCCGCCGCAGCAGGAACGTTGGCTGAATCCATGACAACAAACGGATCCGAGCCACCCAGCTCGAGCAAAGACTTCTTCACATGATCCGCAGCAATCGAAGCCACCGAACGCCCTGCAGGTTCGGAACCGGTCAAGGTCACGGCCTTAACCCGCGGATCCGCGATTACCGGGGCAACCGCGCCGCCACCGATGAGCAGTGTGCGGAATGAGCCCGCAGGGAATCCCCCTCGTTCAAAGAGAGTATCCAGGTAGATTGCCGACTGCGGCACATTCGAGGCGTGCTTGAGCAGACCGGTATTGCCCGCCATCAGCGCAGGAGCCGCGAAGCGGATGACCTGCCAAATGGGGTAGTTCCACGGCATCACCGCAAGCACGGCGCCTAATGGTTGATAAGTGGTCCACGCCTTTGAAGCGCCAACAACCGACGGGTCTTCCAAAGGAGTATCTGCCAAGAACTTTTCGGCATTCTCGGCATAAAAATGCATGGACGCCGCGGACTTGCGCACTTCGGCTACCGATTGCGCGATGGGCTTGCCCATCTCCAGGGTGATCAGCCTTCCCAGCTCTTCGGCTTCAGCTTCCAGGAGCTGGGCGGTTGCTTTCATCCATTCGGCCCGCTGCGCGTAGCTGGTTCCACGCAGGATCTTCACTGCTTCGTCGGCATGGGCGATGCGGCGCTCCACCTCTTCGGTGGAGTGGGCCTCAAAGACTTGTTCGGTGACGCCGGTGGTTGGATTCACTGTGGAGATTGCCATGGTTTTCAGTTCCTTTGCTGGGGTACGTTTTCGTCATTTTCGAAAACCTGTTGCTCCGAGTATATGAGATACGATTCGTATCGGATAGTATCTATCCTAACGCCATGTGATGTGGTGCACACGATTGAGCATGCTTCGTCGTGTTCCAGACTTTCAAAGGAGTGAACGCCCGTGAGTGCAGAAGGAAATCTGCCGCAGGACCTTCCGCTGTTTCTGACCGACGCTGATGTCGCTCACCTCTCGGATTGGCCCATTGCTATTGAGGCAATTCGCGAGGCCTACCGCACCGACAATGACGAGCTGCGAACCCCGGGACGAATTTTTGCGCAGTCCCCGCAAGAGTGGTTGCGCATCATGCCTTCGGCCCCTGCCAGCGGCAAGGTTTTTGGCGCTAAGTCCATCGCCGGATCTTTCACCGGTGGGCTCACCGTCAGCTACCTGATCTCCTTGTTCGATAAGAACACCGCAGATTTGGTGGCACTGATAGACGGCAACCGGGTAACCGGTTTGCGCACCGCCTCAACCACCGCTGTTGGAGTTTCCACTATCGTGCCGCAGCGCGCATTGCGCGTAGGCATTATCGGCTCGGGATTCGAGGCCCGCTCCCACCTCACCGCCTTCTCCCACCTGATGAAGTTCGCAGATATCCGCGTGTTCAGCCCCACTGTGGCTAACCGCGAAGCTTTCGCGAAGGAATTCGACGGTGTTTTTGACGCTCCGGCACACGCTGTCAGTTCGGCTCGCGAGGCTGTCGAGAGCGCGGACCTGATCCTCTGCGCCGCACGCTCGCGCGATGAATCGCCCACAGTGCAGGCCGACTGGGTGGGCGCCAACGCTTCGGTTGTCTCCATCGGTTCTACTACCCCGGCCCAACGTGAACTACCCGTCGAACTAATTGGCCGGGCAAGCACCATCGTGGTGGACACCTATGAAGAAGTAGTCCATGACAGCGGCGACATGATCGCCGCGCGCGCCGCCGGCATCGATGTCGACGCCGTAGTACTGCCATTGCAAGCTGCGCTGAGTGCTGAGAGCCAGATCGACACCGAGGAGGGGATCAGGATTTACAAGTCCACGGGTTCTGGCCTGCAGGACATCGTTGTCGCTGAGATGCTGCTGAACCGAGCACGCACTGAGGGTGTAGGCACGGTCCTGCCCGTCGGCATCGTTACCAGCCGTAAATAACTGACTTTTAACACACCAACCCAAAAATAAGGAGTACCTCATGGTGGATTACACCAAGTCCGAAGCTCGTTCCTGGGCTCGAGAGAATTTCACCGGCACCGTCGCGGTGACCCACCCGTCTTTCACACCAGATTTTTCTGCAATCAATGAAAACGCAATTCGCCATGACATCCTGCTGCTCAAGGAACGCGGTTATGCCGGTTCGCTGATTGTGGCCGAAGCGAATGTGACTCCGGAAGAAAACGCGCGGATCACCGCGATTGCCCGCGAAGCGGCCGGTCCGGACTTCGCGTTGTTCTTCCACGCAATCTTCGGCACCTTGGAAGAGAATATCCACGCCGCAAATCTGGCCGAAGCCGCGGGCGCAGACCGCACGCTGCTTGCGTACCCAGCATCCTTCTGGCCAACAAATTATGATCAGGTGTTCGACTACACCAAGAAGTTCACCGATGAAACGAACATGGCAGCCATGCTCTTCCCGCTGCCAGCGTGGGGATTTGAACGCATCCACCCGGCCGGCATGAGCGTTGAGTTTGTACGCCGCGTACTGGACGCGATGCCAAGCATCGTGGCGATCAAGGCAGAACAAGGTTACCCAGGCATTCCTGGCGTCATGGAGATGTACCACCACTTCCGAGATGAGGTCGTCATCTCCTGCCCCATCGAGTCTGAACTCATCCCTCTGATGTCCGTCCTGGACGTGCAGTTCTCCGGTACTGCGAATACCAACTGGATGGGTGACTACTACCCGCGCGCGTTCGAGCTGGCCCGTACCGGCAAGTGGGAAGACGCCATGGAACTGTACTGGAAGGTCCAGCCAGCTCGCGCGGCAAACGGCGCAGTCTCCGCGACCTCCACCCCGGGTACCAATATGATCAACCGCACCCAGTGGAAGTACCAGGAATGGCTCTCGGGCTTCAATGGCGGTGCACTGCGCCCACCTGCAGCCAAGCTTCCTGACCGCTTCATGAAGCAGCTACGCGCAAGCCTGGAAGCTTCTGGCCTTCCGGTCACCGACTCACCTGATGAAGAGTTCATGCGCGGACGCGTCTCCGCCTAACAGCCAGCGCACTGCAGCACGACGGTTCATAAGCCCCCTGAGGAAACGCAAACCAGCTCTTTGGATTTGCATACTTCCCCAGGGGGCTTTCAGCGTGTGGCAGCAACACATGGCCCAAGCCGGAATACCGTTTTTGTTTATCCTGATGTGCGTAGCCCGGCGCGCAAAAGGCTCCCGTTGCAGCGAAGTATCGTGAAGACATTTCGCCGCAACGGGAGCCTCAAAGCTCGCTCGGACTATGCGCCATCGATCAGGGGGTCAATCCTCCACACTTTGCAATGACGTTTTTCTTTTCGGCTCTGGTTTGGCAGCGTTCGAACCATCAAAGGTTTCTTCCGCTGCTTGGAAGTGCCTGGACTGCTGACGCAATCCGGCCAACGCGCCAAGCAGGACCCCGATAGGCAGTAACAGCACCAAAAAGATTCCGGACAAGCCCATGCCGGTGGCGATCAGTGTTCCTCCAACTACCCCGCCTGTCGCGGAGCCGAGTCGGCCACCGAATTCAGTGACTCCCATGCCCAAGCCACGCGCGCTCTCCGGGAAGCTCATGGCCGCAAGAACTCCACGAGTTGGCCCAAAAGCACTGGGCAAAATAAATCCGGTAATCCCCAAAATGACTAGCAATGAACCAAAACTTGGTTCACGCGCCATAGAAACCACCAGTGCCATGACCGCGGCCAGGCACAAGGCACCACCAATCACCGTGAATCGGGAGCCACGTGCCAGGAGCAACCCCAGCACGATGCTTCCCAGCACGCTGGTGAACCCGTAGAGGCCCACAATGGTGCTGCTTTGCACCGTGTCCAAGCCAGGAACGGGCAACTGCAGTAGCGTAGGCAGATACTGCGCAATGAGCAGCTGAGTGCCCAACGAGAAGAAGCCAAAGATCCACAGCAGCAAAGTGGTGGTCACAAACTTCTTCCCCAGCACCGTGCGAACCGAGACCCGATCTTTTGCCGGAACTTTCACCGGCATAGTCCCAGCCAGCTTCGCCGCACGGCGCGCCGGTGACTCGGGTACTACGAAGGCCAGTACAAGGATAATCACCAGGGGAATCACGCCGCCAACTATCAGCAGCGCCCGCCATCCTACGGTGGGCAGCAGCAAGCCTGCGAGGGTGGCTCCCACGGTGGTTCCCAGTCCAACACCGGCATAGGCCGCTGCGAGCAGGCCGGCCCGACTACGTGCCGGAACCAGGTCCGCCAGCAAGGTGTTGCCGGAGGCCATCGCGGCACCCATTCCTACACAGCCAAGAAGGCGCCAGATGACAAATTGCGTAAAATCTGCGGACGTACCTCCCAGCGCGGTGGCGGAGCCGAAAATAACGACACTGAGGATGAGAATAGTCTTGCGCCCCCACCTCACTGATAAGGCTCCGGAAATAATGGCGCCCAACCCCATCGCGAGGAATCCCACGGCAACGACGAAGGCGATGCCGCCGCCCACCGAAACTCCCCACTCTTTGATGAGCGTAGGGAAAACGTGGCTGACTATCGTCACGTCCATGCCGTCAGTCAACAGCACCAGCGTAATCATCGTGAAGTAGAGCCAGTGGCGTCCGGTCAGACGTTCACGGGGTGCATGCGCAGCAGGCACAACATTTTCAGTGTCGTGATTCATGGCTGGTTCGCTTTACTTGCCGGGGTTCGAGAAGAACTGGTCAAGCTTCTCGGTGGGCAGATAGTCATCCGGGCTTCCGGCCAGGTCGGTCAGGTCGCTAGGTTCCCACGAGGCGTCAGCAACCTGCTCAAGGTTCTCACGCGTCACAAGCACCGAAGGCTCCACAATCTGGTTGATCTTCGGGCCTTCACCCTTCAGTATGCGCAAGGCCACCTCAACGGAAACTTCGCCGGTGCGAACTGAAGGAGTAGTGGTTCCGAAGTACGGGTACTCGGGATTGGCCAAGGCCCAGGAGGCAAAGCCCTGGCTTGAACCGTCATCTGCAATCGGTGGAACGTCCATGCCAGCTTCTTCAAAAGCGTTGCGAATACCAACACCCATGGTTCCGGCCTGCATGACCGCATCAACGCCCGCCGGGTTAGTGGCAAGGAACTTCTGCACCTCAGCCTGCGCGGTGGCCGGCTGGAAGAATCCGGTCACCTTGCCAACGACCTTTACATCCTGGCAAGTCTCCAAAATGGCGTCCATGCCAATATCGGCCAAGGTGGAGCTTGGAATGCCTGGGATACCGGCAACTCGAAGCACGTCGCCCTTGCCCCCAATGGAACGCATAGTTCCGGCGGTGACTTCGGCAATCGCCAATGGCACGTTGCGCGTTACGGTGACGGCATATTCGGAGTCGATAGGCACCTGGGCGGCAACCAATGGGATACCGGCATCAAAGGCCTGTTTTGCCAGTGCCACCGATGGTTCCGGAGCGATAGCCGTATAGATGATGACATCCGGCTTCAGGGCAAGGGCCTCATTGAACTGCTGGAGTTGCAGTGGCACGTTGGAAGGATCATCCGGAGCAAATTCGCCCAGCACCTCAACGTCCGCCTTCTTCAAGCTCGCACGAATCGACTCGGACATGGAGGCAATAAAGGGGCTGGCAGGTGGCATCCCCACCACGGCGGCGGTGAAGCCCTCGGTCTTCTTTGATTTGTAGTCGGCCCACGCCGACTTGCGTACCTCGTCCGGATGCAGGGAGTACCCTTCAGCGATTTCTGGCGAGAAATCTTTCAACAGACCGTTGGGATCATTGGCCGCACCTTTGGGAACCGAACCGCATGCGCCGTCTGCGACAGGCCCGGATTGGTTGCTTGCTGCCGCACCGTCGGCGGCAGGATCCGCACTGGTGCCTCCCGCACAACCCGTCAATGCCAGGGCACTAATTCCCAGAATCGCTGCCCCAAGCTTTGAGATTCGTGGAATTTTGGTGTTTTTCTGCATATCGAACTCCTCATCGAGTGAAACGCTTCGTAGCGTATCGCATAAGACT
Organism: Glutamicibacter ardleyensis; assembly: GCF_014644555.1. Taxonomy (GTDB): domain Bacteria; phylum Actinomycetota; class Actinomycetes; order Actinomycetales; family Micrococcaceae; genus Glutamicibacter; species Glutamicibacter bergerei. The sequence goes on from NZ_BMKX01000001.1 coordinate 632,403, forward strand.
AGACACATGCGGTACGGTTCGTCTAGTTTCGAATGTAGCGGGCATCACAAATTTTCACAAAAAGGGGACAACCAGTGACACATCAGCCAGCAGGCCTAGAGCTCAAAGGGGTGAGCAAACGTTTCGGCGCGACGCAAGCACTGAGCCACGGCCAACTCCACCTCCGACCCGGTGAGATTCACACCCTCCTAGGCGAAAACGGTTCGGGGAAAAGTACCCTCGTAAAGATCATTGGCGGGGTCCACCGGCCAGATTCGGGAACCCTGACTTTTAACGGCGAACCGGTCTACAGCCGCTCACCCAAACAAGCGGCGGACTTGGGAATCGCTACGGTATTCCAGGAAGTCCTAACCGCCGGGAGCCAAACGGTACTCGACAACGTCTGGCTTGGTTCACACGGTATTTTTCGACACAAATTAAGCCGCACCAAACAGCGCATGCTTGCCCAGGAAGTACTCACCCGCATCGTTCCAAACATTGATTTGGACCAGCCGGCGGGGCAACTTTCACTGTCCGAACGCCAAGCGGTGTGCATCGCCCGGGCACTGGTCCGGGGCCCGAAAGTTCTTGTACTGGACGAATCGACGGCCTCTTTGGATGTACAAACCAGGGATCGTCTCTTTGCTGAGATGCGTCGTCTCACTACACTCGGCACCGCGATTCTCTTCATTTCCCACCGGATGGACGAGGTGGCAGAAATTTCGGATCGGGTCTCGGTGCTGCGCTCAGGGCACAGCGTCTTCACCGTTGAACGCGACAACCTGTCAATCGACGCCCTTATTTCCGAAATGACCGGACGCTCCGATCACGAGGTGACGGTACGCCAACCTCATACGCCCGGAGAATTGCTCCTTCGAAGTCTTGACCTGCGGCTGACGCCCACGTCGACACCCATCAATCTGGAACTGCGCGCCGGTGAAATCGTGGGGCTGGCCGGGCTCGAAGGCCACGGCCAAGATTTGTTCATCAAACGCCTCGCAGGTGTTGCCTCCGGTCCGGGAACGGTAGTGCGCACCGGGGAGAAAGATACGCAGACACCGTTGACCGATCGTAATGGCGACCGCCTCGGTGTGGCTTACCTGCCACGTGAACGCCGCGGCGAATCGCTATTCGAGTCGATGTCCATCCAAGAGAATTTCGCTCTGCCCACGTTGCATCAAGATCGCCACCGCGGGCTGCTGAACACTAAGAGCATCTCCCAAAGATTCAACGCATTCGCCCAATCGCTGGCACTTCGCTTCGGCACCGCCAAAGACGCGATTTCCACCCTCTCCGGAGGCAACCAGCAAAAGGTCTTGCTCGCCCGATGGCTCGCCACCGACCCCAAGGTATTGCTTCTGAACGACCCGACTCGCGGAGTAGATATCGGCACCAAGCGGGAGATCTATGCAATCTTGGACCGACTCAGCGCCGAAGGGCTCAGCGTAGTGGTGCTCTCCAGTGAAGTCGACGAACTCGTTGACCTGGCGGACCGAGTTTTGGTCTTCCGCGATCAGCAAGTATTTGCCGAAATCGCCCATCCCGAGCTATCCACCGAATCAATTGTCGCGGCCTACTTCGGCCAGAAATCAGAGGTGCACTCATGAGCCGCGTCCAACAGCTCCTCCAACGCTGGCCTTTCGCCTTTGCACTGCTGCTTGCACTCGTTTTGCTGGTACTGAATCTCCTTATTTCCCCGTCCTTCTTATCCCCGCAACGGCTTCCCGCCACGCTTTCCACACTGGCCCCGTTTGTGCTCGTAGGGTTTGCCTCAACGCCGGCCATCCTCTCTGGAGGCATCGATATTTCGGTGGGCCCGCTGGCAACTTTCATCAATTGCTTCTTTGTCGCCATCCTGATTCCCGCGGGGCTGGGCAACTGGCAGGTGGCTGTGCCCCTCGTGCTATTGCTGGCCGCAGCCATCGGGGCAATCAATGGGGTACTGATCGCAGTTTTGCGCTTGCACCCCGTGGTCGCCACCACCGGAATGCTCTTCCTGCTCATCGGATTGTCGCTGACCATCGCGCAGAACCCGATTGCAGCCCCGGATAACTGGACCGAGGTCTTCGCAGGCAGCGTTGGAATCATTCCTGGCGCACTGATCTCCATCGGTGCCGCCGCTCTGATTTGGTTTGGACTGCGCCGTACTGCCTTTGTCAGCAACCTGCTGGCCACGGGCGAAAGTGATATTTCGGCGTTCGGCTCTGGAGTGAATACCACCGCGGTGCGCATTCTCGCCTACTCGGTAGGCGGCTTGTTCGCCGGTATCGCCGGTATCGCGCTAACTGCCATTGTGCAGTCCTCACAGTCTTCCTTGGCCACCACCTACGCGCTGCTGGGATTGGCGGCGGCGGTGCTTGGCGGGACCAGCCTGGCCGGAGGCCGAGGCGGGTTGCTCGGCGCACTGTTCGGGGCCATCTGCATCTACCTGCTCCAACAGCTGCTGACCGCCTCCGGCGTCGCACCTAGCCTGATTCAGTTCGCCTACGGCGCTCTGCTCGTCGTAGGTGTCGTCTTGGGAGCCACGTTACTTACTCCACGGTTAAAGAAGGTTCGATCATGAGCGAGAGCACCACCATCAGAAAGCAAACGGCCTCGGCAGAACGACGCCTCGGCCCGAAGATCAAGCGGATACTTGTTGAGCTGCCAGTATTGCAAGCCTTGGTCTTGCTCGTCTTGGCGGCTTGGCTATTGATCAGCATTCCCTCCATCTTCAACCCACGTTCGGTGACCTCGTTGCTGTTGATCGCATCCTTGCTGGCACTAGCGGCGATGGGCCAAACATTGGTCGTCATTCTTGGTGGATTGGATCTTGCAACGCCTGGCTACATACTCTTTGGCGCCTTCATGGCAGCCAATGCCACGGGCAAACTGGGCCTGTCGCCAATGCTGGCAATACTGCTCACCATCCTCGTGTGTGGCGGCATCGGCGCCCTGATTGGCAGGATCTGCCATCGTTTTGCCGTCCAACCACTGGTAGTCACTCTGGGCACCGGCGCAGCTCTAACCGGCGCCACGCTGTTCTTGGCGGATGGCGATTATTCCTCGGTACCCCATGATTCGCTGCGTTCCCTGGCCAGCCTTCGCGCAACGACCTTCGGGCTTCCGTTCCCACCAATCATTCTGATCGTGTTGCTGCTCGGTGTGGCCCTGTGGGTCTTCTTGAACCGCACCACCGCAGGACGCCGGCTTTATGCGACGGGAGTTAACTTCAGAGCCGCGGGACTGACAAGAATACGAACCTCAATCGTCTGGGTTCTGGTCTTTGCCGCTTCCGGTGCCTTCGCTGGCCTTGCCGGGGTATTCATTGCCGCCTATGGTTCGGGCTGGTCACAGACCATCGGCGATCCCTACCTGTTTTCCGGACTAGCGGCGGTGCTGGTTGGTGGAACGATCTTCGGCTCAATCCACGGCAGTTATACCCGCACGCTGCTGGGCGCACTGATTCTCACCTTGCTTTCGACGATCATTGTGAGCAATGGATTATCCGAGGCGCAAAGCCGCATCGTGTTCGGCGTTATCATCCTCGCCGTGGTTTCGCTCTATGGACGCGAACGGCACGTACGCAACAGGTTCTAAGCAAAGTCTCGTTGCCACACAATGCATAGCAGGCGGTTGCCCAGGCCATTTGGCCGGGGCAACCGCCTGCTTTGATTCGTCTGCTATAACTCCCGCGGTTTGCGGGATCCCTTAAGAGAGCCCACACCAAAGCTCATGAAGTTCAGCCCCAACGATGAGCAGCCCGAATTCCCCTGCTGAGTCTTGCCCCATAGCGAGAACGGAGTATCGACCGGAACAAGATGGATTAGGACCAGATGCTTGGCCCCGGCAATTTCCGCCACGTCGCGGCCACGGTTGTAACCGAAGCCATCAGCACATTCTGAAGTTCATCATTGAGCAGAGAAGGACGACAGTCACAGCGGTTTGGATGATCGTTGGCATGGCATCCAGTCCTACTTCCTTGAAGAAGCCTTGCACCTTGGCGACATCCACGTGTGCGGCGTCGACTGTGGTGGTGACTCACACGGCGAAAGGCACTGTTTCTGATTCGGTGGTCGAATGAGCCTGCTCCGGCAAAACATCCTTCCATCAAATGCGCCCCGGCGGTTAACGCAAAAGAGTGGGTGGAGGCTAGCGGCTTAGGGCACATTGTCAACGTCGGCCCCTTGCCCCTCCTGCGAATTGAGGCCATTACCCCAAGTCGGCGATTCGTTGGCCCATTTTCTGCCAGCTGAGCGGAAGTCTTCAGCAGGTCATAGTCTGAAAAATTCTCGAAAATGATATGCACCAGGTCACAAACGCGATACGATACGAAACGAGTCGAATTCAATTACTGATGAGCTTTCCGAACGTTTGCAGTCTTTTCAAGGAGAAAAATGTCTACCGAGACCAGCACCGTGTCCGCCTCCAAGGTTCTTTCCAGCTCCTGGAAAATCGACGGGCTGACGATCAAGAACCGCTTTGTGCTCAGCCCGATGGCAGTGCTTCAGCCAACCAAGGACGGAAGTCCCAGCGAACAGACCATCGCTTTCCTCACCACCCGCGCCAAGGGCGGCGCGGGTCTGCTGATCGTTGGCGGCACCGTGGCCACCGAAAGCGGATATGCGGAGGCACCCTTCCAGCCACTCATGCGTTTTGATAATGACCGGTTCATTCCAGGACTCAAGAAGATGGTAGACGCGGTCCACGCGTACGGCGTTCCTCTCTTCGCGCAGATCTTCCCGGCCTTCGGCGCCATGGGAGTACCGGGAGAGGGACGCACCACCCGCGCCGCCAGTCCGAAGCCGGTGCGCATGGCAGCACCACGCTTACCCCATGGAATGTACATCCCCGGCGGACGGACCAATCCAACGCCTGAAGAAATCACCAGGGAAGAGCTGCGCGAGGTCCAGAACGAGACCGTCGCCGCGGTACTGCGCGCCAAGGCAGCGGGGTTCGACGGGATCGAGATCGGTGCCCATATGCGCTACCTCTACTCATCCTTTTTCTCCCCACGCACCAACTGGCGCAGCGATGAGTACGGTGGCAGCGCGGAGAACCGCGCCCGCTTCCTAGCGGACACCATTAGAGCGATACGTGCCGAAGTCGGCCCCGACTACCCGGTGGGCGTACGCATGAGCGTGAACGACCATCTGCCCGACGGCCAGGGTCCGGAAGGCTTTGCCGAGGTCATGACCTATGTCGTCAAGGAAGGTGTCGGGTACATCGCGCTGACCGATGCGAATTACGAGTCGATGGACGACAATCTCCCGTCCTCTTCCGGACAGATGCTGGCGCACAGCGAGCCGCAGATCTTCCGCAAGTATTTGCCGAATGTTCCGCTCTTGCTCAGCAACACCTACGAACCGCAGCAGGCTGCGCAAGCAATCGAGGACGGCTATGCCGACGGAATTATGCTCGCCCGCCAGCTGCTGGCCGACCCTGAATTCCCCAATAAGGTACTCCAAGGCCAACAGGAAAAGATCAACTGGTGCGACCATGACAATTCATGCTTGCGTCGATTGATTCTCAACGTCCCGGTTCGTTGCCACCTGAACCCTGCCATGGGTCGTGAAGCGGCACTGGCCGGTGCCGAAGAATCCTTGGCTACCAAGCTGAAGCGTCCGGTAGATGCCTTTGTCATTGCCGCAGCAGGGTCGCCGTCGCTGATGGGCCTTGCCGACAAGCTGGCCAACGCCAAGATGGCCAAGGACGCCAAGAAGTAGTCCACTAGGAAACTGCATCCGGATTCCAGACGGAACTCGGGCGCAGTTTTGCTATGTGCTTCTGGTCATTGAAGTACAAAAGGCACCCGAGGAGATTGAGCATTCCTCGGGTGCCTTGTCGTTGGACATTACATGGTCGGTTCGGTCCCCGTGCGCAATGCTCGTCCACTGCCCCGATAAACCGCCACGGTTCGCTTTCCGGCACGCACCAGGACGTCGACAATCATTCGCCGCCCTTCATGGAAAGTCACTTCGGCCTGCGCCACCAGCTCTTCGCCAATATGGGCCGGGCTGAGATAAGAGATATCGGCCTCGGCCGTGGCAATGCCCGCGCCGAAGGTGTTCGCAGCCATGGCAAATGCGGTATCCGCCACGGCAAAAACGTAGCCACCGTGGGCAATGCCGTGTCCGTTGGCCATATCGGCTTCCACCTGCAAAACCGCGGTGGCGCGCCCTTCGCTGGCGCTCAACACGCGGATCCCCAGCCGTTCCAGACTCTTGTCTGCGGCAAGCATCGAGTGTGCCGGTTCGGCAATCTGGGCTTGTTGACTCATGATAAACGCTCCACAACCATCGCCATCCCCTGGCCGCCACCCACGCAAAGCGTCGCCAAACCGAGAGCTCCATCCTTGGCTTGCAATCCATTAACCAGAGTGCCCACAAGCCTGGTACCTGTGGCACCAAATGGGTGACCCAGAGCAATGGCACCGCCAAAGGGGTTGACCTTCTCCGGGTCGGCACCCAATTCCCGCACCGTAGGAACTACCTGTGCGGCGAATGCTTCATTGAGTTCCACAATGTCAATGTCATTGATTCCCAAGCCCAGTCGCTGCAGCAGGAGCCGGGACGACTCCACAGGTCCTAGACCCATAATTTCAGGGGACAGTCCGCTGGCTGCGCTGCCCAGAATACGTGCCAGCGGAGTCAATCCCAGTTCATCCGCGCGTTGTGCGCTCATCACGACTAACGCGGAGGCTCCGTCGTTCAACGGGCTTGCATTGCCGGCGGTCACTGTGCCGGATTCATGGAATACCGGCTTGAGTCCGGATAGCGTTTCCAAGCTGGTGCTCGGCCGCGGCCCGTCATCATCTTTCACCAGCATGCCCGCAGCGGTGGTGAACGGCGTGATTTCCCGTGCGAAGTACCCGTCCTTAACTGCTTGGGAAGCGCGTAGTTGAGAGGTCAGCGCCCATTCATCTTGGTCCGCTCTTGTCGTACCGGTTTTCCGGGCAACAAATTCTGCGGTCTTGCCCATGGAGATGTAAATATCAGGCAGTTGGCCTGCGGTTCGAGGGTCGCTCCACTGCGCACCGGATTCAAAGAGCTCGTCAGCACGGTGGGCGGATTGCGCGAACCCGGGGTATGGAGAGTCGGTGATCGGTGGAGTGCTGCTCGTTGACTCAACGCCTCCGACCACGAACACCTCTCCGTCCCCTGCACGGATCGCTTGGGCTGCCATAGCGGTAGCTTGCAACGAGGATGCGCAAAATCGATTCACCGTCGCCGCGGGTACATTATCCAGTCCGGCGAGCACCATAATTCGGCGGCCCACATTGTCCCCTTGCGCGCCCTGCGGCATGGCGCAGCCGAAGTAGGAGTCGGCGATATGCTCGCCCTGAAGCTGCGGGAGCTTGGCCATAGCACCGCGCACTGCGGCTAACCCAAGATCTTCCGGCCGTTCCCCCGCAAGGGAACCCTTGCGTGCACGACCGATAGGCGTCCTGCTATAGGCGACTATCACCGCATCATTCGCTGCAATGGCTGTACTCACGTTGACGATTCCTTTCATGGCGGCAGCGTGCCTGGTTCAGCTCCGCAGACCGCGTGAAATGTTTTGATTGGCATGAAAATAGCTCAGGCCTGCGCCATAGAGTAGAAAAAGTTCCATCAATGCGCTCTGAAATAAATATATACGAACCGTATCGTATCCTACAAGGACAATGATCGTTTATGGCTAATGTGAACTTCTTTTCTCATGAAGAAATCCCTGCACCTTCACGAGCAGAGCTCGTGAAGGTGCAGGGATTTCTTGAGTCTTATTTTCTCACCGCGAGACCCTCCAGGGCGGTTTCCAAAATCTCGTTAACCGCGGCCGCGTCCAGAGGTCCAGACTCAACAAGCAGTCGGAAATACACTGGAGCATAAAGCATCTCGGTCACCATCATCGGATCAAGGTCCGAGCGCATCGCACCTTCGTCCATAACACGTTCAATGAGCGCACTTACCGCTGCCGCTCGCGGATTCCAGAAACGATCCTTGAACTCAGTCAGTGCCGCGTGATCCTGCTGGCACTCACCGACAAGCTGGGCCACCAGGCGGCCCTCGCCGCCGGCATAGACCTCCGTCAGGGATTTGAGGTGCTCGCGCAGAGCATCGATAGCCGGGATATCTTCACGAACCGGAGTGCGAGCTACGTGATTATCCAAGAACGTATCGATGACCACCGCAACCTTGCTAGGCCACCAACGGTAAATGGTGGTTTTGCTGACTCCGGCCTCGCGGGCGATACGCTCGATTGATAGTTTCTGAACGGAAACACCGGCGGACCCTGAATTGTCGAGCAACTTCATGGTTGCTTCGAGAATCGCTCGACGACTACCTTCACTTCTAATTGCCATGGCACAACCATACGCGTTTTCGCATTCAATACGAAACGTACACAATCACTCTGGCGCTTCCAAGATTTTGAGCTTCCGTCGGCTTCCACAAGGAAGAACCCAAACCAAACATCAGCGATAATCCGATCAGACGGCTCCTGCAATAACTCGCGCCCGATTTTTCAGCGCGAATCCTGCTTCTTCGGCCTCGGCACGGGTAATGCGGGTTCCTGCTCCGATCAGCTTCCGGGCTGCCAGATGATCTGCCGGCAAGTTGACCGATTCGACCGCCGCCAAGGCCTCACCTCGGAAACACAGCACCGAAAATTTCGCGGTCCGGGGATCGCCGAGCACCAGGGTATCGTCACCAGCTTGGCTGAGGCCAGCTATTTGCAAGCGGTAAGGTCCTTGGGTGGACCAGAACCATGGGAGATCCGCATAAGGGCTCTCGTCGCCGAGAATACTGCCGGCTAAATGCCTAGCTTGGTCCGTAGCATTTTGCACCGACTCAAGCCGTGTTCGGCCCGGCGAATGCACATTAGGGAAATTGGCGCAGTCGCCCAAGGCAAAGATGCTGGGATCCGAGGTGCGCAGGCACTGATCCACCACAATTCCGTTCGAGGTCTCCAACCCGGCATTTTCAGCCAGAGCTACGTTGGGCAAAACTCCAACGCCCACTAACACCAGATCCGCCGGGTATCGCTGCCCGGTGCTCGAGACCGCAGCCATTACTTCTCCCCCGCCCGCCGCTTCGAATCTTTCGATTCCCTCGTTCAGCCGCAACTCGACACCAAGGTCCCGGTGAGCTTGCGCGAACCACTGGCTCATCGGCTCACTGAGCGCACGGGCCATTGGGCGTGCGGCGAATTCCAGCACAGTCACATGGCAGTCGTGGGCTCTGGCGGCCGCAGCAAATTCGAGCCCGATAAATCCCGCCCCAACGACCACCACATTTTTGGCCGCGGGTAACGCAGCGTGCAGATCCTGCACATCGTCCAACGTGCGCAGCGAATGCACGCCATCGAGCTTCGAACCCGGACATTCAATGAGCCTGTTACGCGCACCGGTAGCGAGTACCAAATGCGTATACCCCAGGGAGTTTCCGTTGGACAGTGCCACCTGGCGGTTCGGACGGTCGATGTCGATGGCGCTAACGCCGTCCAGCAGGTTGATGTTCTTCTGCGAAAAGAAATTTTCACCACGCAGCGGCAATGGCTTGGGTGTGCCTTGCGGAGAGAGGAAGTCCTTGGACAACGGTGGCCGTTGGTATGGAAGCCCGGCCTCATCGGCAACAATTGTGATCTGCTCGGTATATCCGTTGCCGCGCAGCGAATCTGCAACCTGCAGCGCGCTTTGACCGCCGCCTATGATTACTACGCTCATGACTACACCTGGCCCGCGGGAATATCAACAATAATTTCGGGCAGCGATGCCCCGGTGCTGATCTGGCAGCCCAACCGTGAACGTTCGGTGCGTTCTGCCGCAGTGCAGTCAAGCATTTCGTCCTCGTCTGCTCCGAGTTCGGGAAGCGCGTCCGCATATTCCGGACGGATGTACACGTGGCAGGTTGCGCACATCGCCTGTCCGCCGCATTCCCCCACGATTCCGTCAATTCCATTGCTCACCGCAGCACGCATCAAGGTGGTTTCCTGCTCAACTTCGAGTCGTTGCGCGGTTCCGTCTGGCTGGGTAAAGGTAATGCTAGGCATGTTTGCTCCTGTAAAAGTTTCTTGGTTGCTCAGTTCCAGGTGACCGGTAGGCTGGTCAACCCACGGAAGACCCAACCTGCCCATTGCCCGGGGCGAGATTCTTCAATGCGCAGCCCGGGGAATCGTTCATAGGCTTTCGGCACGGCGATTTGGCCGATGGCACTCTTCGCCGCCCAATGCCCCGCGCACAGGTGCACTCCGGCACCAAAGGCGAGGTGTGATTTTTTAGGCCGGCTGATATCAAAGTCCGCCGCGTTTTCCCCGAACTGGGCAGGGTCATGATTGGCCGCGGCAACCACCACTGCGATACCCGAGCCGGCCGGAATCCTAACCCCTTCCAACACCGTGTCCACGGTGGTTTCTCGTGGGTACATGCCGATAGGAGAGAGCCATCGCACCGCCTCATCAAAGACCGCGGTCCACCGCGTAGGATCAGCCAGGACTTGCTCTCGTTGGTCGGGATGATTGCTCAGTGCCCACACGATATTGGTGACCATATGTTGCGGTTCGTTCATGCCTCCGGAAATGCTTAGCTTCACGTTGGCCGCGATATTTGCATCGGGTAAACCACTGTTGGCCCAGGCCGAAAGCATGGAAGCATTGGGGTGCAGTTGATAGTGCGGAATGAGTTCGTTGATCAGCGCGTCGGCTTGCTCCGTGGATGCCTCGCAACGCCTCCAGATCTCCGGGTCATCTAAGACATTTCCTATCCCGGCAATAAAGTCGTGCGACCAGGTGCGTACCGTTTGAACATCGACGTCCTTCAAACCCACCAAATCTCCGAGGTTTTTGGCGGCCAACGGGGCTGCATAGTCGCGGTTAAGATCGGCGTTATCCGGACCAACGTCCTCCAACTCATCGAGGTAGATATCAGCATTGCGGGCAAACACCTCTGCCCAGGCTTCCTTGATGTTCTTCGGTCGCAGTACCGGATTGACCGCAAGTCGATCAGTGGCGTGTTCCGGATCATCTTTGCGCAGCATCGGGTGCGCTCCGATGGCACGATTCATGGTTGATCCGGAGACATTAGCGCTGAAGATGCTCTGATCCTGCTCAATTTCATGGCATCCGGCATAACTGGTGACGAGGAATTTGTTGAGCATCGGCACCCAGGCGACCGGGGCTTCGGTACGCAGCCGGGCATAACTCCCATACGGATCTGCGAGCAGCTGCGCCGGTTGAAGCCAATTGACTACCGGAACCTCTTTTGCTCCAGAATGTTGTACGCCGCCTACATGCGTCGGGCGACTCTCGGCTTGTTCGGGCAGTTCGGTAGTTCCATGTCCCATTGGGCAACGGGCTGTGTTCGCGCTCATGGTTGGCTCCTAGCTTGGGCCTGGGTTCGTTGTTTCACTAAGTGTCACATCGGACTAACCAACAGTAAACTGCGAATATTAGCGATACTTCTTCGATTAGTTAGGAAATAGCCGTTGGCTAAATTCACCCTGCGCCAATTGGAATTATTTGCCCAGCTGCCTAAGCACCAGACTTTGAGCTCCGCTGCGCAGTCCCTGCACATGTCAGATTCTGCGCTGTCTCACGCGATCACCGAACTGGAAACGGCCGTAGGTGAGCAGCTTTGCGTGCGGCGCAAGGCGCGCGGCATGTACCTCACCCCCGCCGGAACGCATTTCGCCTCGCGGGCCAGCGAAATTTTGCGTGCCACTGATTCCTTGGCTGGAGAGCTCTCCGAAGTCAGCGGTGAATTGCGCGGCCCGGTCTCACTGGGCTGTTATACGGGATTAGCCAGCAACGTCCTGCCAGCGGTACTGGAAGGGATTGCAAGACTGCACCCTGAAGTGGAAATCCGCATCACCGTAGGAGACCACTCCGACCTTCTGCCCGCCTTGGCGGACGGTTCGCTCGATGTTGCGGTCGTTTACGATATCGGGTTGCCGGCAACTTTGCAGCGCAGTGTTGTTTATGAAACTGAAGTGATGGCGGTGCTTGCGCAGTCCGATCCACTGGCTAGTGCGCAGTCTATCGATCTGTCCGATTTGGCAGCCAAGCCGTTGATCATGCTCGATACCGCCCCAAGCTCTGATTACACGCAATTGATGTTCTCCCAGCGCGAGCTGACCCCGATATTCGGCGCCATCGTTCCGCAGATCGACCTCGTGCGTGCATTGGTCGGACGCGGCCTTGGCTACAGCCTGCTGATGTCACGTCCCAACCAGATCCCGGTGTCCAGCGAGGGGCTGGGCCTGGTGACGCGCCACCTAAATCCGCGCAGCGGAGTGACCTCGGTGGTTGCCGTCTGGCCGACGGGATTTACACCCAGCGCTCGTGCCCGAGCCGTCATCGATTATGCCATCGAGGCGTTGGAGGCCAGCGAACCAAGCTGACTATCCCCGTTCAACTCAAAGACAAATTTTCCTCAAAGCGCGCTGAGTCCAGGGCCCACTCATTGCTTTATCTTGTGACCCGAATTACAATCGAAACGATACGAATCGAACTTTTTGGGGAAAGGTCACGGCAACCATGCTCATTTTTTCCTTCGGGGCGCAACGATGACCGCCGTACTCGACACCCGCTCGGTACCCGCCGCCGAGCGCCGGGATTACTGGTCCGCAGGGATTGCCGAACGCTTCTTCCCCATGCGCGTCGAGGAATTTGTGTCCCCGTCTTTCGAAGCACGCTTGGCCAGCGGCCAGCTTGGCTCGGTGGCAGTGCAGTCCATCCAAGGACTCGCACACCGAGTGGCACGCACCCAGCAGATGATCGCTGCAGCCGACCCGGAAAGCATCTTGCTCTATTTGCTCACTAAGGGCGAGATTCTCATAGGGCAAGATGAGCGCCAATGCCTGCTGCGACCCGGCGACTTAGCCTGCCAAGACACCTCAACTCCCTCAATCTTTGAAAGCCGCGGGGACTTCGAGGTGCTTGTATTCAGCGTTCCCAAGTGGTTCATTGGGACTCGGGCTGAAACCATCGTCGGCCAGACCGCCATTCGGGTTGGCGGCGGCAGCAGAGGTGGCCTCACTACCTTGACGGCACCGTTCTTGGCGAACCTGGCACGCACCGCGCTCGGCGGCAACTTGGATGAACGGGACGGACCAAGCGCCGCACAAATGCTACTGCCCATGCTGGCCAACATGTTCCAACGAGAAAACCCTTCGGCATTAGCCACCCGGCCGCAGACCCTCTTGGCGCAGATGCAACGCTTCGCGCTGGACCAACTCCACGATCCGCAGCTCGGGCCCGAACTGATCGCACAGGCCCACTACGTTTCGACCCGCTACGTGCACAAGCTCTTCGCGCAAACCGGGCTAGGCGTCTCGGCATGGATTCGCGAACGCCGTCTGGAAGGCGCCGCCGGGGAACTACGGCGTTTCCCGGAAAGTTCCGTTGCCTCGATTGCGGCCAAATGGGGATATCTGCACCCGGCAAGCTTCAGCCGGGCGTTCCGCGAAGTACATGGTTACTCACCCCGGGATGCCCGGCTAGCAGCCTAGCCTGTCGTGGCCAGAGGCTTCGATTTCTTGGCGCCTGCAAGAAGCATAGTGACTTCAAGGGTGCTACTCCCTGCCCTGAAGGCAGGGACTAGCACCCTGAGTTCGCTTAGGCCTGCGGGAATCCAGCCTCGCGCATGCGAGTGCCCCAGATCCCTGACTTGCCCGGGGCGATGATCCCATTCGGATCAAGAGTGTCCTTGATCTGCTCGTTGAAGCGGCGCAGCGCGTGGTCATTGAAGCCGAATTGCTCGGCCGCCAGGTCCATGAAGGACAGGTGCGCCCGGTACTCGCCGTAGCCGCGCTTACCGGCTTCGGCAACCATCCGCTTGGCCAGCGCATACGCATTGGCGACCTGCTCGGGGTTCTTCGTGTCGAAGGCAATTACGTTGATGAACGTGGTCGACCGCGCGTTGATGGGGAGCATGCCGCCGAGGAAATCAAGTCCCGCCTCGGCGCACATTTCCCGCATCATCTTCTGCGCGGCAATCGCATTCTTCCCGGTGAGCGGAATAACCGGCGAGAAATCGACGTGGCCGCCTTCTTCACCACCGGACCAGCCGGCCATCTTGTACAGGTCCTGGCTCGGCACCCCGATCTGCACCCGTTCGTGCGGGTTGGGCAGCGTCTCCCAGGCTTCCTTGTCATGTTTTTGGCCTACCAGGTCAACGCTCGGGATCTGCAGGAAACGCGCTTCAAGCTTGGCGAAGTTATGGTCGACCACGGCCTCGTCGCCATAGAGCGCAAAGCGCATCATCCAACGCCCAAGTCCCATCTCCTTGGCGATCTTGTCGATGACCTCTTCCGGCATCGGGCCCTCGCCGGCGTACCACTCGGCGCGGGTGGTGAGCATTGAGGCCATGCACAGCGTGTTCGATAGCTGCGGGCGCATGTCGATGGTGCCGTCGAGCATGAGCTCGCGCAGCGCGTCCACCACTGCTGGCATCTGCTCCTCATCCCAGACGCGCAGCCACAGCGGCATGTACGTCTCGGGCTTGGGCATCAGCCAGTAGCCCATCTTGGTGACGATGCCGTAGTTGGACTGCATGAACATCTCGGTCGAGGTGGGACCGAGGCCGCGCTTGTACAGCGGCCAGGTCGGGTTGTTGTCCATCGCGCCGGAGCCGGTGCGCATGAGGTCGCCGTTAGGGAGCACCACCTCGAAGCCGCAGTGCGAGGCCTGGTCGATCGAGTACGGCATGTAGGTCAGCCCATGCTCCAGCGTATTCGAGACGACCCCTCCCCAACCGATGTCCACGATGGAGGCAACCAAGTTATGCCCGCCGGCCTCGATGGCGTCATGCAGGTCGTACCAGCTCACGCCCGGCTCCACGATCGCGTAGCCGAGTTCCTCATTGATCTCCAGGACCTTATTCATCTCCCGGAAGGAGAGCATCACCGAGCCGCGCACCTGCGGTGCCGCACCGCCGTAGCCGTTGTTCTTGCCGCGGCCGATGGGCCACAGCGGGATCTTGTATTGGTTGGCAATCTTCACGATCGCCTGCACGTCCTCGGTGCTCCGGGGACTGACAACGCCGGAGGGCACATTGGTGGCAGTGCCCGGGACCTGGAAAGGATCCTGGAAGTCTTCCAGGGATTCGGCGTCGGTGGCGACATTCTCGGCGCCGATGGCCTCGGCGAAAGCTGCCAAGGCGTTGTCCAGGTCGTCTTCGGTGACGCCCGGAGGAAGCGGACGAGTAGTGGTCTCAGAGGTATTGCTCATCTTTTCAGGTCTCCTAGATAGCGCTGAAGGTGAAGCTACTGTGTGAGTTCCATGGTGCGCCAGCTTGCCCCTGTGTGGGGCATCTCTCACTCGATGGTGCAGTGCGTGCACAGAAGTGTGCACGCACTGCACCATCGGTGCCTCGTAGGTTCCACCGGCAATAAGAAGGTGATTGCATAAGGTCAACTACAGGCATCTAAGTAAATGGAGAAATCATCATGACCGATGGTCGTCTAGCTGGAAAAATTGTCCTGCTTACAGGTATCGGCGGTGGCATGGGTCGGGAAACCGCAAGGCTTTTTGCCCGCGAAGGCGCCACATTGGTCGGTTGTGATCTCAACGAGGAAAGCGCGGCGGAAACGGTTCGGCTCATCGAAGCCGAAGGTGGCTCTATCGATTCCAGCGCTCCGGTGGATCTGGGCCAGCGCGAGGCAATCGATGCCTGGATCAATGGCGCCGTCGAACGCTTCGGCAAGGTTGATGTGCTCTACAACAATGCGAGCATGCCTAAATTTGCGCCCTTCGCCCAGATGAGCAGCGAGGATTACCGCTTCACCATCCAGAACGAGCTGGATCTGGTCTGGCATGCCTGCCAGAGCGCGTGGCCGCATTTGGCCAAATCCGGTGGCGCAATTGTGAATATCGGTTCGGTGGCTGGAGTCCAAGGCGCGCGTGTCTTGCCGCAGGCGGCGCACGCGGCTGCTAAGGGTGCAGTCATTGCGCTGACCAAGCAGCTAGCCGCGGAGGGTATCGCGGTGGGCGTCCGGGTCAATTGCGTCAGCCCCGGCGTCATGGCCACCCCACCGATTCTGGCCATGTATGAAGAGCTGGGCGATAAGGCACCGGTAGCGCCGATCGTTGAACGCACCATCTCCGGCAAGCCGGGCGATCCACTAGCAGTTGCGTACGCCGGACTTTATTTCGCCTCAGATGAGGCCAAATGGGTCACCGGTTCGCATCTGGTGGTGGACGGCGGAGCCCACGCGGTGATGTAGGAATTTCAGTCCAGAATCATCGAGTCGATATCGTCTCGAAGCCACCCCTGGCCACCGCTTCTAAGGTTGTTGGCTAGGGGCAGCTGGTGCGACGCGCTTTCGATAATATGCATCAGATACCCGCCGGTATTGGGAAATGCCACGAGGTCTCCGGCGGCAACGCCCTGCGGAAATTCGAAACGGCGCCGCAGAATCAGTTCCTCCTCGATGCAGTAGGCCCCCACCAAAAACGCGCTGAGCGCGACCCGCTCGCTTCGTGGAGTCCCTGCATGTATAAGTATTGGATCCACTAGGAAGTCCGCCGACGTTGAGCGGCACTGGGTTCTGTTCATATGCAAGCCCACCAGCGGCAGCCCGTCACTGCGGGTCTTGACGAAAGCCACCTTTGCAAGCGTCATCCCGCAGCCGTCCAGCAGGCTCCGGCCGGGTTCGCAGCGCAGCTGAACGCCGCGTCGCTTGAGCATCTGGGCAACAGATTCGTGCCCGCCTTCCGGACGGCTTTCAAGGATTTGATCCAGCCACTCTCCACGGATCAACTTCTGGTGGTACGGGTACACCGAGCCGCTTGGCTCGGCTCCCGTGGCGCCCAGCCGGTCGGATTTCCACGTCAAAGACTCATCCCCGGCCGGCAACGCGGCAAGATCCTCCCAAAAGCCGCTCCATTGCGCGGCATCATCCAGATAGGACATCGGGATCCCGCCTCCCATGTCCACAAATTCCGGCGCATGGCCCAAATCCAGCAACGCATCAATGAGCCGCAGCGATTCGGCCAGGACCAATGCCCGCTGCTGAGCGCTGTACCCATTGAGGTGGAAATGGACGCCGCACACCTGAAAGCCCTGCGTTCGTTCGGCCGAGTCAAGGAACTGAAGCCACTGCTCCGCACGGAGCCCGAACCGTGTGGGAGCAATCCTTGGGTTTGCGGAGGCGAGGCGCAGCGCAACCCGTACCCGGCGGCCGGACTGCGCCGCAATATCGAGCAGGTCCAGCGCCTCGTCAACGTTGTCCAGGCTCAGCACCACGTCATTTTCCACCGCCAAGGCGAGCAGTTCTGCTGACTTGACCGCAGCCGTGACGATCAGCAGTTCTGCCGGCACTCCACGTTTCAGGCACTGGTCGAGTTCGTGGAAGCTGGCGACATCCACGCCGCACCCCTCCGCCGCTGCATGGTCGATGGCGCCGATCGTCTTGTTTGCCTTGCGCGCCAAATAGATCTGGAAATCAACGTCATGCTCCGCTGCGGCTTCTCGCAGCTCGGCAATATTCCTGCTCATGGGAGTGAAGTCGTGCAGGTTCAATGGCGATCCATATTGTTGGATCAATTCCTGGCACAACACGGGGTCGGCAAGGAGCCGCTCCATCCACGGTTCCAGCCGCGCGGTCAGCTGGGCAGTTCCGTACATCAGCGGTGGCATCAATAGGCTACTTTCTGGCTTGCGGTGGTGACTTTTCGTGCAATTCTTTGGGCCCAACCACGGTATTCCGGGTGCAGGCTTCGGTTCAGGGTGTCGTGCCCGAGTGTTGGATCCTCGGTGGGCCTGCCCAAGGCGGCTAGCGACTCGTTGCGTTCTCCGCGCGCATTCAGGCATGTACCGTCGGTATCCGTAAGTAATCCGCGTTCCCCGGAACGGATCAGCACCTCGCCGTCGGCAAGCAATCCGCTGATCAAGGTGTTTGCCGGCTGACCATCCGGCGCCGGAGCGGTGAGCACTCCTGCCGGCGCGGTGACGGCATCGATGAACACGGCACCGGATTTAACCGTCTTTGTAGAAGGTTCTTGGCTGAGCAATCCTGCATCGAACAGAGCCAGCAGCTTAAATGCCGTGGGCTCGGGTGGGCCGAAGGCCATGCGTTCCAGGTTCGCGGCCAAGCGGCTGAACTGCTCATGCTCTCCTGTCCGCCAGGGGGTTCTTGCTAGTGCGCTAACCAGCTGGGCATAGACCCCGGACCAGACGATAGCCCAAACCCATTCGTGCGTGGGAGTTTCCAAACCGTGGTTTGCACGCAAGCTCCTGCGCAGCTGTTCGGCCGGGTCTCCCAGAGTTTGCAGGCGCTCTGAGCGCCCCGCTTGCAAGGTTTCCCACAAGGACTTCTTGCTGGCGGGAACCCCGCAGAGTTCCGCACAGTCTTTGGCACAGGAAAGGAGGATCTGCCACAACGCGTCCATCTCGTGGCTGGTGCCATTTGGAGTGCCCCACAGAAGTACTTGCTCCCCATAGGCTTCAAGGGTGCTTTGCAGGTTCGCCGGCACACTTTGAGGCTTTGGACTCATAGGAATGTTGTTCCGTGAGGTCATGGTGATTCGTTCTGGCTCATCCCCGCTAGGTAGATAGCACAAACCCGGCAGACCGTTCGTTGTTCGGGCCTTCCAAGCTCCACCACGTCCCTCGGTCAGGGACAGAATGACGTCATAGGCGGTGAGCGCCGCTCCCCGGCAAAGCACGTGGCTGCCCGCAGGCACCTCGCCCACATTGTTTGTCCCGCGTTCTACAGTGAGCGCGACTGCCGCGATTGAACCTTCCGGAGAATTCTCTGCCCGGTAACCGGCAAGCCCGTGCCCAGTGACTATCACTACCTCGTCATAGAGTTCGTTACCTCGTTGTGTGGTGACCTCCCAGTAGGAGCCACTACGCACCAACTTGCCGACGGCCAAAGCTCGGTGGGCTACCTGCAGATTGCCCTGCTTCCTCAGACGTTCGAACTGCTCCCCCAGATACTCACCGACCAGCGCTCGTGGTGGATACGTATCTGCCTGCGCGCGAGAACTATCCGAGCTCCTCCACTGGTTGAAAGTTTGAGAGCACAGGTTGGAAGAGGCATCGATAATGCGCGCGTTGACGTTCAGCCGCAGTTCGCTGGGTTGCTCGGTATTCCAGACTCGTCCGGCACCGGGCAGATAAGGGTCATAAACATCAACCTGAACCGTCCGAGCAGTTTGCTCATCAAGGCGGTCGTTGAGCTCTAGCAAAGCGAACAGGCACTTCGGACCGCCGCCAATCATGGCTATGCGGGTCATGGAGCCGAAAGCTCTTCTCGCTGCAGAGCCTCTACGCTGTCTGGTTCTTCACCCAGTTGTTCGCGAACCCAGTCGTCGTTGTACACGCTAAGCAGGTATGGAACCCCCGAGTCATGAACCAAGAAGGCAATGCGTGATCCTTGGGGAATCTCGGGCAGTAGCTGCCCCATGGCGGAGACTATTGCCCCGGTGGATGCGCCGGCAAGAATTCCTTCACGGCGCGCAAGCGTCCGACAGCCACGCACCATGTCGATTTCCGGGATCCGGAACACTCGATCTGGCTTCGCCTGCAATGCCAGCTCCGGAACAATTCCTGCGCCCAGACCGGGTAAACGCCTGTTTCCGGATTCGCCACCGAACAGCACCGAGCCCATGGCATCCACGGCAATGAGCTTCGTTGAAAGCCCGTGCTCACGCACATAGTTTTGGCATCCTAGAATTGTGCCGGTAGTGCTTGTGGCGACAAATAACATGTCCAAGCGGCCATCTACCGCTTCCATGATCTCCGGCATAGTGGAGGAAAAATGTGCTGCAGGATTGTGCAGTGAGCCGTACTGGTTCGTGGTGACGGAACCAGGGTTCTCGGCCAACAGTTGCGCAACCCGTTGCCGGCGAGCTGCGAGCTTGTTGCCGTCCGGCTGGTTCACCACGAGATCAACCGTGGCACCGTAGGCACGCATAATGTCCAACGCAGACTTGTTCGCATTCTCGTCGACTACCGCTACAAATTTGATGCCGCGCACCACGCACTGCCGGGACAAGGCAATGCCCAGATTTCCCGACGTTGATTCAATGACCATTCCGCCCGATTGCAGCTGCCCCGATTTCATGAAGGAATCGATCAGGCTTCCTGCCGTGCGTTCCTTGGTGCTACCGGAAAGCTGAAGTAAATCCAGCTTGGCAAAAATCTCGATACCTGGCGCATCAAACAGCCTGTCCAGCTTCACCGTTGGTGAGTTGAACGGGCTCAGGGTTCCAACACTATCCATGATCATTTCTCGCATTCGTGCGTTGGCGAATTCAGCTGGCTTGCACTTCTTCCGTTGAGTTCGAGGACAAGTCCTCCTCACTCCATTTTTCGCAATTCTAAGTGCGAAAGATCGAGACTGGCTAGGAAATCCATGAAATCCCAAGGATTCTTAAATACTGGGTCGAACAGCATATGACGTTACAAAGCCAAGCTTTGGGATAGGTCGTGAAAGAATCCACGGTGTATGCCTTGGATCACGGTCGCTAGATGGCCTGATCCGACGTGGAAGGAAAAGTCATGAACTCAACGAACAATTCAGTCGATACTCACCAGCGCACCGACTCTGCATGGATTATCACTGTCTTCGCAGGAGTTATGGCGGCGCTGCATATCTGGAAGCTCCCTTCGGCCATTCCGGTATTGCAGGAGCAACTGCACTTGTCCCTGATCTTTTCCGGCGTACTTTTGGGTGTGGTTCAGGTGGCCGGCATGCTCGGCGGACTGTCCATGTCTTTGCTGGCCGAAATCTATTCCCAGCGCAAGATCATGATCCTCGGACTGCTGCTGCTCGTGCTCGGCTCGGCCTTAGGCTCTTTCTCCCCCAATGCGGCAATGCTGCTGGGCACACGAGTCATCGAAGGTGCCGGGGTGATCATGTGCAGCGTGATGGGACCCGGCTTGGTGCGCGCCCATGCCCCGCTGAAACGTATGAACCTCGCCGTAGGGTGGTGGGCGGCTTTCATGGGCATAGCTACTTTCTTCGGCGTCTTGGGCACCGCGATTGCCCTGCGCTTCATCTCCTGGCAGATCTGGTGGCTGGTCCTCGCAGCTCTGACGGTGATTCCAATCATTCTGATTCTCAAGTTTGTCTCCGGTTCCGCATCCGGCGGTGGAGCGAACGCGCGGGTGGCTCTGCGGCGTATTGCGGTGACCGCCGCCTCGGGAAAGATCTGGGTTAGCGGGGTTATCTTCGGCTGCTACACGGTGCAGTGGATGGCGATCGTTGGTTTTTTGCCCACCGTTTTCCGTGAAGACGGGCTGTCGCCGATTCTTGGGGGATTATTCTCGGCTGTAGTCGGCGGGCTGAATGCCCTCGGAGCGATCATCACCGGATTGCTGCTGCAACGTGGCATCGCCGGCAAGCGCCTACTGTTGGGCTCATTTGTGATCATGGCCGTAACGGCCGTGCTGACTTTCGCGATCGACTACCCGAAAACTCTGGTCCTCGTTCAGGTGCTTTGCGTGGGGCTGTTCTCCTTATGCGGTGCGGCCGTTCCTGCCACGATGACTCGCTTGGCGGTGGATCTGGCGCCGGAGGGCGGCTCGGCCCCGGCCGCCATGGGCCTGATGCAGCAGATCTTTAATATCGGAAACTTCACCGGTCCCATGCTTGTCGCCTGGCTGGTAGTCCTCACTGGAGGCTGGTCTTCCACCTGGTGGGTGAGCGTGTTCTTCGGGACCCTTGGCTTAGCCATGGTCTTAGTTCTATTGCCCAGGAACTCTCCGCTGAATTCAATCCAGCACGCCTAGTTCCACCGGATAATACTGTGCAGCGCATTATCGGCTGCACGCGCGCATCTGCGCAGCGTTACATATCCACGCCAATACCCTGTATAACCGACTGGAGCGT
The DNA here is from genome assembly GCF_014644555.1 of Glutamicibacter ardleyensis. Lineage (GTDB taxonomy): Bacteria > Actinomycetota > Actinomycetes > Actinomycetales > Micrococcaceae > Glutamicibacter > Glutamicibacter bergerei. The sequence continues at coordinate 654,179 of NZ_BMKX01000001.1, forward strand.
ATCGACAAGCTCATTGGGCCGGGGTGGAAAGATTCCTCACGGAATCTGGACCTCCAGCTGGCCATGCGCCTGAACCAGGCGCTCATGCGGCATGACCAAACCGTTTGCCGCAGCCGCCGGCTGCACCCGCGGTTCGCCACTAGGCCGGCGCGCGAGAGTCGCATCACACCTGCCGTCAGATAGTTGCACTGAATGCATCGATGCACTTAGTGTAATCAGGTGAATACTCCCCTGACGGCGGTTGACCGCCGTACCGAGATCAAGGCAAAGCATCGCCAGTCGATCATCGACGCCGCCTCGAAAATCATGCGCGAGCGTCAGAGCAGTGAGTTCTCCGTTGACGACTTGGCACTTGCAGCAAATGTCTCCCGCCGCACGATCTTCAACCATTTCGCCTCCCTCGATGACGTGATCATTGAGGCATGCGGCAAAGAACTCACACGGGTCGTTGAACACCTTGCCTCCATTTCGCCGGCGTCCGGCAGTACCAAGGTCCCCATTTTTGATGACCTTGCACAGACCTTTCGCCAAGCAGATCTGATCACCGCCATGGTCTACCTGACAAAGGTCCTTGGCAGCGATGATCCCCGGCTTACGCCACGTCAGGCTCAAATGGCCGGACGCGCGTTTACCGAAATTAATGAACACCTCGGGCGGGAATTGCACGGCCGGCACCCCGATGCGGATCCGCTTGAGGTGGGTTTGTTGGTCAGCACCATGACCAACGGCTTGCTGGTGATTTACCTGCACTGGATCTCGGTCTGCGGCGCCGTCGACTCACCGGAATCCAGGAAGCTGTGGTCACAACTTGTCGAACGGCTGATTAGCTCGCTGCGCACCGGGTTTGGGTCCCACTAACTCCACTAAGAAGCATCTTTTACAACAAACTACGAAGGACTCATGGCTGAATTTCTGTATCGTCTTGGACGCGGCTCCGCCCGCCATGCACGAAAAATCCTGGCCGCGTGGTTCGCGGTACTGCTGGCCGTGGGCGTGGCCTTCGCGCTGGGTGGCGGAACGCTGTCAAACGCCATGTCGATTCCCGGCACCCCCACCGCGCAGGTCACCGACAAGCTTGCCGAGAAGTTCCCCGAGGCTTCGGGCGGCACCGGCAGTGTCGTAGCCCAAACCAGCGACGGCAGGGCCTTCACGCCGGCGCAGGAAAAAGCAATCAGCAAGATCATCACCAAGGCAACCACGATCAATGGCATCGAAACCATCGTTGATCCCTTTGCCAGCGAGGCCGAGCGCAGCAAGCAGGCCAAGGACATCAAGGATGGCAAGGCCCAAATCACCGACGCCCGTGAGCAGCTAACTGCGGGCACCACCCAACTTGATGATGCCGAGGCCCAACTGAATACCGGGCGCGAACAGCTCGAGCAGGCCATCAGCCAGGCCAAGGCGGCCGGCATGTACGAGCCGGCCAAGGCCCAATTCGACGCACAGCTTGCCCAGCTGGACGCCGGCGCCGCCGAGCTGGAGAAGCAACGCGCAGCACTTGAAGAAAACACACCCGAGCTTGAGGCACAGCAAGAGTCCCTTGAGCAGGGCGCCTCACTGCTGGAGATGGCAGCCGAAATCCGCACCGTGTCCCAGGACGGCGCAGCCGCGGTCATCACCACGGTCTTCACCGAGGCACAGATGGATATCGCCCAGGAAACCAAGGATCAACTGGTTGCGGCATTCGACGACACCCCCGTTGCGGGCGTCAGCTTCGACTACTCCTCCGAGGTCTCCCAGGGCATCCCCAGCGTCTTTGGCGTAGGCGAGGCCATTGGCCTGCTGGTCGCCGGAATCGTCCTGGTAGTCATGCTGGGGACACTGATCGGTGCGGGGCTTCCGCTGCTGACGGCCCTGGTGGGCGTTGCCATCGGCGCCCTGGGCGCCATGTCGCTGTCCAGCGTGCTGGACATGTCCTCGGTAACCCCGATGCTCGGCTTAATGCTGGGTCTGGCGGTGGGCATCGACTACTCGTTGTTCATCATCAACCGCCACCGCCACCAGCTCAAGGACGGCTACTCGGTCCGCGAGTCGATCGCCTTGGCCAACGGCACCTCCGGCAATGCCGTGGTCTTTGCCGGCGCCACCGTGTTCATCGCCTTGCTGGCACTAAATGTCACGCGCATTCCGTTCCTGGGACTTATGGGCTCCGTTGGCGCGGTCAGCGTCCTGATTGCCGTGCTGGTGGCCATCACCATGACCCCGGCACTGCTTTCACTGGTGGGGACCAAGATCCTCAGCCGCAAGGAACGCACAGCGCTGGCTGCCGGTGCAGCGGCGCAACCAGTGCTCGCCCCGTCCCCGAAGAAGGCCGTGCGTGCAATGTCCACCAAGGGCGCCATCGGCACCGCGGTGGTCTCTATCGCGCTCTTGCTGGTGCTCGCGATTCCAGCACTAGACCTGCGGCTGAACCTGCCCGACGGGTCTTCCGAAGCCCACGACACCACGCAGTACCGCGCGTATTCGGCCATCTCCGAGCGGTTCGGCGAAGGCCAGAACGGTCCGCTGCTGGTGGTCGCCGACCTTCCCGCCACCAACACCGACGAGGCGGCGCTGGCTTACCAGCGCGAGATCGCCGAGGCGCTCTTCGCCCAGCCAGACGTGGTTGCTATTGCCCCGGCAGGCACCTCCACGGACCGCACGGTAGCCGCATTCCAGGTCATCCCTGCGCAGGGCCCCACCAGCGTTTCCACCGAAAACCTGGTGCACGACCTGCGTGGACTCTCACCGCTGGACGGCAAATTTGAGATTGGCGTGGCCGGTGCGGCCAGTGGCAACGTGGACATCTCAGAGAAGCTGGCCCAAGCCCTGCCGATATACCTGGGCGTGGTGGTGGGGCTGTCCATGATCATCCTGATCTTGGTGTTCCGCTCGATTTTTGTGCCGGTTGTTGCCACGCTCGGTTTCATCCTTTCCTACTTCGCGGCCCTCGGCGGAGTGGTGGCCATCTACCAGTGGGGTTGGTTCTCCGCGGTCTTCGGGGTTGATACCCCGGGGCCCATCCTGAACTTCCTGCCCACGCTGTTGGTCGGAATTCTCTTCGGGCTGGCCATGGATTACCAGCTGTTCATCGGCTCGGGCATGCGCGAGGCCTACGCCCATGGTGCCAGCTCGCGGCTGGCCGTGGTCCAAGGCGTGCGCGCCGGACGCGCGGTGGTATCCGCGGCCGCGATCATCATGATCTCGGTCTTCGGCGGCTTTGTGTTCTCACACAGCGCGATGATCCGACCGATCGGCTTTGCCTTGGCTTTCGGCGTACTGGTTGATGCGTTTGTGGTTCGCATGCTTTTGATCCCGGCACTTATGCACTTGGCCGGCGACAAGGCCTGGTGGCTGCCGAAGTGGCTAAACCGGATTCTGCCGGATATCGATGTGGAAGGCGCTTCTTTGGAACGTCGTCATCCGCATGCAGAGGCCGAGGGTTCACCGGACCCGGCTGTGCCTGCCAAGAGCAGCTAGCTCGGTCCGCAGCTGGATCCCTCGGGGCGGTTGCCACCATCACGATGGTGGCAACAGCCCTGAGGCGTTTAATCGATCCGTGTTTATGCGAATCCATGAGGTAACTGTTCGGGGGTCGGCAAAAAGGGATTCAACGTTATTGCTAAGGACACTACCTACACCTAGTCCGCGTTTGAGGACAACTGATCTTCTGCGACTCTCGGATCCGCTGGTCTCACACATCTAGGGGTGTTTGGCATTCAAACTGCTTCAGCATTTACCCCCGTGAGGTTCCCTGTCGAAGGATTGATGTCATGGTGCCCTTGCACCTGCATCATCCAAGTGCGATATACGAGCGGAACCAGTAGCGCAACAGCGTCAAGCGTGAGAAGTTCGCTGTTGAGCGTTTCACCGGTTTGGGAATGGTAGCTCAGTGACCCCCTGTGTGGGATGGTTACGGTTCTCTCACTGGAGGAAGTTTCGAGATGGGTGCCAAATTGCTCAGGGCAATCGGTCCACTGGCAATTGCCGCTTTCCTACCGTTCAGCAGATTTTTAGCATGGCCGGCAACTAGGAGGGGCAGCTTCTCGCTGCCGCCGCGTAGCTCGATTTCTTGGCTGGCATATCGAAGCTTTTCCAAAGTCTCATTGACAATTTCCAACGCCCGATTCTCTTTGAGCCCCCACGATGCAGCCTCCGAAATCAACCGTTCGCGGGTGACGTGCGGCTGATGCGAGATCCCGTCGATCTTCATCGAGGGTGTGACGGGTCGACCATAGTAAAGAATCTGAGGAGTGACGTCGTATAACGGAGCCAACTCGATACGCCCATCAGGCCTGTGGAGGATGGAGAAATTCTTTCCATGGGCGTCAGTGTTTCCGCAAACAACGTTTGCCACGACGTAGGCCAAAAGCTGCTCGCGGTCATCAAGGCCTTGCCCGAAAGCTGTGCGTCGCCGGCTCAAGATACCTGCCATATTTTTGAGAGTGGCACGGTAAGGGTGATTGTGCTCAAACTTCGAATCGGCATCCCACGGAAGACCGATCGCCTGAGCCAAATCTTCTTGGTGGACTCGCCCAATGACCCCTTGGTCATCGGTGAACCGATCGTATCTTTCGATCACCAAAGCGGAGGTGCCATCAAATATTGACACCTCGCTGGCGAAGTTCACCAGATCACACCTTCTACCGAGTTCCAGGCAGTACGCTTCATCAAAAAGTGCACGCAGTCCGCGCGCGGAGTCCTCGTCTACGCAAGGCTTCACTATGTGCGTACTCGGTGCACCATTCACTGCATCGTGCCAGGCTCCATCGATACGGGCCATCGTCATCTTTGGTTGATAGCCGGCCAGTGATCCTCCACCGCCTACTTGGCCTAACGTGTGGAGGTTGATGCGCCCGATTTTTTGTGCGACTTGGGCGTCGGTCATCGGCTCATAGCTACCTACCGATAGATCTGATATTTCACCAATTTGCAGTGCCCCGGCTACATCGAGTCCTGCGTATGCGAGATGTCCAAACACGTCGGGGCGCTCTGCCCCGGAATCTCGAACAAGGTTCTCCAGACCTTTACCCTCGGGAAGCAGTCCTCCAAAAAATGCTGTTGCCGCTCCTGGCAGAGACTGACGAGGGCCCAGCGGCAGGCTCAAGGAAACAATCGTCGAACCAATGCCAAATTTGGCCATTCCTTCACTGGTGGACTGATAGGTGATTTGATCGCGAGAAATGCGACGGATGTCGCCGACATAAACTCCGTAGATGTGGATTGGAAGGGTTGCATCCACTGGCTACCGGGCCTCCCTGAACGAAAGCTCAATTCCGAGCGCTGACAAGACTTCGAGGAGCCTGGCATTGAGCACTTTTGGCTTGCCCGTTTCCAGTTCAGAAAGGTAGCGTTGGCTGACTCCGAGACGCTCCGCAAGTTCTACCTGTGAGAGTCCGTGACGTTGCCGCACAGCCAACACCATCAACCCGAGGTCGGATGTCTTGCGGATGATCCCATGCATTTTCATTACCTTTACGTAGTAAAGAAGATTTCATTACCTTTTCGTAATCATAGCACCGCTATGAGCTATTCGTAATAGGGGATGTATCCAAAGCAAACACCCACACCCAATACCGCGCCCAAGGACCGCCGGATTCCCCCGTCGCGCATCTGGCGTGCAATATGCAGGGTGTCTAACAAGCAAAGATTCGCAGGAAAGCCGGGAAGCAGATAGCCATCCATGGTCGGATCGGGTTGTCCGGAGACAAAACGCGAAATCGCCGAGGAGTAGTCTCGGCACGTTGCACCAACACATTACCCACCGTCCGCTTTTAGGATCTCAGCAACACCAATGCCAATCGAACGAAAAATCACTTACCTCGTCAGGTTTTCACGCAATCCAACGAAGACTACTTGATCAGCTCCGAGAAGTCTGCAGCTTGCAGGACCCAGGTTCAGGCTCTATCTCTTCCTCCTGCGGATACAAGGCCACCCCTGTCCGGCACTTCAAGATCAACGTTGCAAACCTATCTGACCTGCGGTGCATCCACCTTCAGCTGCTCGGCAATCTGGAACAACGAAGCCGTGGTCACGGGGTTGAGCAAGATTGTATTATCCGCGGCGAGCTGTTCGGCACTTGGAGCATTTTCACCGGGAGCGCGCACCGCAGACTGACCGGCTTCCATTTCGGTGTCCTTCACATAGGCGATGAATTCTTCCACCTGCGCGGTGTACTCATTCAGGTCACGTAGTTGCGCCACATCGATGGCAATGATCAGCGTTCCTTGGGCTTCTTCGCTCTTGCGTCCTGAGACGGTGTCCGAACCGGACAGCGCACCGCCGAGAGCTTCAACAAGTAGCGCTAATCCAAAGCCTTTAAACCCGCCAAAGGGTTTGAGGTGTCCGCCGGCTCCGACCCATTGTTCTGATACCTTAGCGCCGCTGTCTTTCTCATAGTGCAGTCGTCCGGAGGCTACCGCGCTGGTGGCAAAATCAAGCACCATGTGCGGGGCTTGGGCACGCGGCACCCCGGCGGCGATGGGGTTGGTGGAGAGCCGCGGCTGCAGCCCGCCGGGCGGAAGCACCGATTGCAGTGAGCCGTTATTGTTTCCGAAGATCAGAGTGATCACTCCCGCCTCGGCCGCCTGCTCGCAGAAGGGTGCAAAGCGTCCGGCGAAGTCGCTATTGCGCACGGTGACGGCACTAATGCCGTACTCCTTGGCGCGTTCTACGGCGAGCGCGGTGGCATCGCGTAAGGCAAAATGTCCGGGAGCACGGTTGCCGTTCAGCGCAAGCAGTGCCCCAGAATCTTTCTCAACGCTAGTCTTGGCTGACGGGTTTGTCTTGCCTTCCAAGGCCCGGCCCACGTATTCCGGTAGCCGGCGCAAGCCGTGGGAGGGGTGGCCCGCAATTTCGGAGGCCACCAGGTGATAGGCCATGTAGCTGGCATCTTCCACGCTGGCTCCCACAGCCTGCATGCAGCACACCGTGAACTCTTCGAGCTGTTGCGAGCTGAAGGCCGTGGACTCGTTCTGGTTTGCCGATTGACTCACTGCATCTCCTTGGCTGATTTGCGGTGCTGGCTGTAGCCAGCCACCATATCCGGATACTTCCCTACAACGCTGCTGAATTCAATTCGAGGTCTATTCGGCGAAGGCGGGGGTCTTCACCCGGCATTCCACGCGTTCTCCCACGGCACCGGTTTTTGTGCTGATCTCTTTTTCGCCGTCGAGCAGTACCCGGCAGGTCGCGCTGGCTCCCTTGCGCGGGGTGGCTGCAACACCGGCGTCGTCTTCGGCGGTAACTATCGTCGTTTCCCGCCAGGTTGCGGTGTCTGCATTCTTCGCGTCATTAACCGTCGCCGCCGTTTCCACGGTGGTTTCCGCCGAGGCCTCACCGCGCCCCGGGGATTCGAGGTAAACGATCTGGTCCACGGCGTTGATCGTCTCGCCGGTGACCGTGACCTCGTAGGTCACGCTCCACGCGTCGGCGGTCTGCTTGTTGAAGGATTCCACGGCTCCGCACCCGGTGAGCGATATCCCCGCAATGACCGCCATCGCGCAAACCGCCGCACGCTTGCCCGGCCGCGCCGTCTTCACCCATCCACCCAAATTCATTCGTTCCTCCGGATCAATTACGGGTACCGGGCTCCGGCCCCAATCTTCAGCCTACAAGTCCGCGCGTGCCCGACACCTCAACCGGCAGGTGGAAAATCCGTCGGCCCGGCTGCGACCAGCGAGGTAGCACCCGGCCATGGGCCGGGCCTCCTTTATACGGCATCCACTGGATGGAAGCACGCACTAGCCGTGCGGTGATTGCTCTGCAACTATTGCCCCATGACTAAGCTGCAGCCGGAAACAAATTTTTATGGCCACAATGTTTCAGCCTTTCTCGGACCAAGCCCGGCAACGCTCTTCGAGCAGCACCCGCTGCTAGCCAGTCTCTGGGAAGACGCTAAGGGGTATCTGCTGGTGCGCAGCAACGACGCGCACACCCTCTACGCGGTATCGCTGGCCAAGACGCTGCTCAGCCACCACCGGCACGCCGACCCGGATATTGTCTTGCCGGCCATACTGCTGCACGATATCGGCTGGTCATCCGTAGTGCCAGATTTGGTACTCTCGGCCATCGCCCCGGGCGGCGGAAATAAAGAGCTGGTCTTACAGCATGAAAAAGAAGGCGCCCGACTGGCCGGAGAACTCCTGGCAAAACACGGGGTCGGCCCGGACGTCCTAGAGCGCATCAGCTTCATCATCGATGGCCACGATTCCCGCAAGGAATCCACCAGCTTAGAAGACAGCCTGGTCAAGGACGCGGACAAGCTCTGGCGGCTGACTCCCCACGGGATCGACACGGTGATGGACTGGTTCGGGCTGACCCGGCTGCAGGCGGTGGACCTGTGCGAATCACGGGTCATCAACCACCTGTTTACCGACACTGCGCGCATCATCGCCACCGGTTTGCTCGCGGTGGAACGCGCCAATCTCTTCGAGCAACGGCTAGCCTTGGACTCACCAAGCTAGTTCTGCACCCAAGGAGCAACTCATGGCCGGTGGCACCTCGCAGCCCGGACGCAGCGTCACCTCTAAAATCCTGGCCATCCTGGCGGCTTTTGAAACGACCCGGCGCGCCTTGAGCCTGACCGAAATCGCCGCGTCCGCGAACCTGCCGCTGTCCACCACGCACCGGCTGGTCGGCGAGCTCATCGAAGCCGGCATGCTCAGCCGCACCCCGAACGGCGGAATCCAACTGGGTCTGCGGCTGTGGTCCATCGCGCAGAACACCGGCAGGCAGCTGCGCGATACCGCCCGACCCTTTGTCCAGGATCTTTTTTCACTCACCGGCGAAACCAGTCAGCTGGCCATCCGGGACGGCAACTCGGCGTTGTACATCGACCGGGTGTATGGCACCAAACGCATCGCCCGGGCCTCGCGGGTCGGCGGCCGGCTACCCCTGCATGCCACGGCGGTGGGCAAGGTGATCCTGGCTTTTTCTGAAGCCTGGGTGATGGACGCCTATTTGGAGCATCCGCTGGAATCGCTTACCGCGCAATCCCATACCTCCCCCATTCAGCTGCGCAAGGAACTGGAACAGGTCAGGGCGAACAACTTTGCGGTCACCCGGGAAGAAGTGCGGCTGGGCACCTGCTCCATCGCGGTTCCGGTGTATCACACCGGTCGTCTGGGGTGCTCCATAGGTTTAGTTGTCCCCTCTTCGCACGCATCCAATATGGAGCGCCACCTGCCGGTTCTCAACGGCATTGCTAAACGCCTGGAAGCTGCGACAGTGCATATTCCGCTGGAAACGCTGCTTGGTGTGATCACCGGCAAGGACAAAAACATTCCGGACCTAGACGAGGATGAGGACCGACCCTAGGCAGAAAGACAACTTCCACTGGACGGAAGATGCACCTTCCGTTCGAGTATGCCGTGGGTAACACTTGGGATCAGTAAACGTTACGTGGATCACAGATTCGCGTATCCGCAATTTCCCGAGGAGCCACATCTCATGACCAGCACCCCAGCAGTCTCCGGTGGATGCCCAATGGGCTACGGCGCGCAGGCCCCGGCGGACCACCACGGCTACGAACCATTCGCCATGGAAGATCCGTTTCCGGCGTATGCACGTATGCGCAGCGAGCAACCGGTGATGTTTGATGAGCGAACCGGCCTGTACGTGGTCACCCGTTATGACGACGTCAAGGAAGTCTTCGAAAAGTGGGAGACGTTCTCCTCGGAGAATGCCCAGGCACCGGTGCGCAAGCGCGGACCGCAGGCCACCCAAATCATGACCGAGGGCGGGTTCACCACCTACTCCGGACTCTCCGCCCGCAGGCCCCCAGAGCACACCCGCATCCGGGCCATTGCGCAGAAGGCCTTCACCCCACGCCGCTTTAAAGCGTTGGAACCATTGATCCGCGAAAACGTGAAGGCCTCCATCAAAGCGATGCTGGACCGCGGTGATGATCATGGCGACATCGTCGCGGATCTGGCCTACTCGCTGCCCACGGTCACCATCCTGACCCTGATCGGCGAGGATACCTCCTCGGTGGACACCTACAAACGCTGGAGTGACTCACGCGCCGCGATGACCTGGGGAGATTTGAGCGACGAGGAGCAAATCCCGCACGCGCACAACCTGGTCGAATACTGGAATCGCTGCCAGGAAATCGTAGCCCGCGCACATGCCGAAGGCGGCGACGACCTGACCGCAGACCTGGTCAAGGCGCAGTCCGAGGGCGGCGAAATCAGCGACCACGAGATTGCATCGCTGCTCTACTCGCTGCTCTTCGCCGGCCACGAAACCACCACCACGCTCATTTCCAACTGCGTGCGTGTCCTGCTCGATCACCGCGAGGCTTGGGAAGCGCTGTGCGCCGAACCCAAGCAAATCCCCAAGGCCATTGATGAAGTGCTGCGCTACTCCGGGTCGATAGTCGGCTGGCGGCGCAAGGCACTGGAAGACACCGAGGTTGCAGGGGTGGCGATCCCCGAAGGTGGAGAGCTGCTGCTGCTGATGGGCTCGGCCAACCGCGATGAATCCCGCTTTGAAAACGGTGAGGACTTCGACATTTCCCGTTCCAACGCACGGGACCACCTGTCCTTCGGCTTCGGCATCCACTACTGCCTGGGCAATATGCTGGCCAAACTCCAGGCCAAGATCGCATTGGAAGAGCTCACCAGCGCACTGCCAGATCTTCAGCTGCTGGACGGTGAGCACATCAGCTTCCGCAAAAACCTCTCCTTCCGCGTCCCCGAGCAAATCAACGTCTCCCTGAACGCGCACTGAATTTACTTCGAAAGTAGAACATCATGAGCAACAACGACTTCATTGAATTCTTCGACGGCGGCTTAGCTCCCACCTTGGACTCCTTGGGCGGCAAGGGCGCTTCGCTGGTCACCATGACCGCCGCTGGCATGCCGGTGCCTCCCGGATTTGTTGTTAATACCGCGGCCTTCCGCGCCTTCATGGGCGCCGGACTGGACCAGGCCATCAACGAACACCTAGCCCAGCTTGACCCCGAAGACATCCAAGCGGTGGATCAGGCCAGTGCGGCGATCCGGGAACTGATTACCTCCCGCCCGGTCCCCGCCGAGTTGAGCGAGGTCACCCGCCAGGCCTACGCCGATTTGCAGTCCCGCTTTGAATCCGAGGCTCCGCTGGCGGTGCGTTCCTCGGCCACCGCCGAAGACTTGCCAGACGCCTCCTTCGCCGGGCAGCAGGACACCTATTTGTGGCTCAACGGCTATCCTGCGGTGGCCGAGCACATCCGGGCCTGCTGGGCTTCGCTGTACACCTCACGCGCCATCATCTACCGCATCAAGAACAACATCCCGGATGAGGGATTGTGCATGGCGGTCGTGGTGCAGAAGATGGTCAACGCCAGGGTCGCCGGAGTCGCCATGACCTTAGATCCCACCAACGGGGACCGCTCCAAGATCACCGTGGACGCGTCCTGGGGTGTAGGTGAAATGGTCGTCTCGGGCACCGTCACCCCGGATAACATCCAGTTGGACAAGGTCACCTTGGCGGTGATCACCGAGCATATCGGCGACAAGCACGCCGAACTCATCCCGGATCCGGCCACCAACTGTCTGGTGGAACGCGAAGTTGAACCGCAGCGCCGCAACGTCCTGTGCTTGACCAGCTCCGAACTTGAAGCGGTGGCTCAGATGGCCAAACGCGCGGAGAAGCATTACAAGAGCCCGCAGGATATCGAGTGGGCCCTGGACGCCGATCTTCCCGACGGCCAGAACCTGCTGCTGCTTCAGTCCCGCCCGGAAACAGTGCATTCGTCCACTACTGCCGCACCCAAGCTCGGCGCCGGCGGTTACGCCTCCTCGCTCGGTTATGGTTCGGTCTCTTCGATCACCGCCTCGCTGACGAAGATCACCGGTTAATTTTCTCGCTCTATCCACCATCTCGGCCAGTTGATGATCTCCCGGCCGCTGCCTGAAAGGGTGCAAGTCATGACAATGAAGTCCTTCCCTAAACCATCCGATTTGCCGGTCCCCGCCGGCGCCGAAGGATGGGAAGAGATCTACCCGTATTATCTGGTCTTCCAGGACGAGCTGAAGGAAGAGGAAGACGCCAAGTTCTGGTTCTGCGACTCCTCACACTGGCCAACGGTGTTTAAGCCATTTGAAACCATTGGCGGTGAATTTGCGGTGAAGTGCCTGGGCCAATACAACGCCCGCCACTTGCTGATCCCGAACGCCAACGGCATCGAGTTCCGCGTGCACCTGGGCTACCTGTACATGTCGCCCATCCCGGTGCCCGAAGATCAGATCGCCGCCCGCGTTCCAGAGTTTGAGGCCCGCATTGGCCACTACTTCGGGGATTGGGAGAACAAGCTGGCCGCATGGCATGACAAGGTCAAGGGCACCATTGCCGACATGGAGCAGATCAGCTTTGACCCGCTGCCGGAGATCGTTCCCTTTGAGGACATCACCAACGGTGTGGGCAAGGACGGCTCGGAAATCCTGTTGGACAACTATGACCGGCTGATCTCGCTGACCTACCAGAACTGGCAGTACCACTTCGAATTTTTGAACCTGGGCTACATCGCGTATCTGGACTTCTTCAACTTCTGCAAGGAAGTTTTCCCCAACATCCCTGACCTGTCCATCGCCACCATGGTCCAGGGTGTGGACATGGAACTGTTCCGCCCCGATGATGAGCTCAAGTCACTCGCCCTGCTGGCGGTCGAGCTGGACCTTGTTCAGCATTTCTCCCGTACCGATGATCCGGCAGCCACCCTGGCCGCTATCGCGGCGGCTCCCGGCGGCGAGCGCTGGATCAAGCAGTGGGAAGAGGCCCATGAGCCATGGTTCAACTTCACCATCGGCAACGGCTTCTACGCTCATGACAAGTACTGGAATGAGCACCCGGAAATCCCGCTGGGTTTCATCGCCGACTACGTCAGCCGCGTGCAGGATGGTGCGCAGATCCTGCGCCCAACACAGAAGCTGATCGCGGAGAAGCAGCGCATCGTCGAGGAGTACACCGAGCTGCTCGATGACGAGGCAGCAGCCATCTTCGAGGCCAAGCGTTCGCTGGCGGCTACCGCCTACCCGTACGTGGAAAACCACAACTTCTACATTGAGCACTGGACCATGGGCGTCTTCTGGCGCAAGGTGCGCGAGCTGTCCACAATGCTCACCGAGGCAGGGGTCTTCCAAGATCCCGAAGACCTGCTCTACCTGGGCCGCAATGAGGTCCGCGACGTGCTCTTTGACCTGGTGACAAACTTCGGCGTAGGTGCCGGAACCCCGATCGCCGCGGTGGCCCTGCCCAAGAAGATCGCCAAGCGCCGTTTGATTGTTGATGCGTTGAAGACCGCCCGCCCGGCTCCTGCGCTGAACACCCCGCCCGAGGTGATCACCGAACCGTTCACCCGCATGCTGTGGGGCATCACCACCGAACAGGTGCAGTCGTGGTTGGGCAACGACGAGGACGCCGAGGAGAACGTGCTCAAGGGCATGGCAGCCTCCCCGGGACTGGTGGAGGGCCACGCCCGGGTGGTCATGCACGCCGATGACCTCTCTTCCGTCCAGGCGGGTGAAATTCTGGTCGCACCGATCACCGCCCCGTCCTGGGGTCCGATCTTCGGCAAGATCAAGGCCACGGTCACCGATATCGGCGGCATGATGAGCCACGCGGCGATCGTCTGCCGCGAGTACGATCTGCCGGCCGTCACCGGCACCGGAAGCGCCTCGACCACCATCAAGACCGGAGATCTGCTGCGTGTTGACGGAACCAAGGGCACCGTGCAGATCCTGAGCAATATGGAATTGGTTTCCGGGCCGGGAGCACATTCCCACGCCCACCAGCACTAATCCCCCTGCCGGCGAGGTCTTCCCGGAAAATCCCCCAAGCTCTTCCGAATAACCCTCACCATCCCCGGGTGCCGGCCAATCCCCCAAGTGGCCGGCACCCTACCCCCCACACTTTTGAGAAACTTCCGTAGAAAGGCAAAGCCATGAACAGCTCACCGACGGTACTCATCACCGGCGCGGCCGGCGGCCTGGGCCGGGCCTTCGCCTTGGGATTCGCGGCCCGCGGCTACAAGGTCGCCGCCGCAGACATCGATCTGGCCGGCACCGAAGAAACCGCGGACCTGGTCCGCCAGGCCGGAGGCGACGCCGCGGCCTTCCAGGTGGATGTCACCGACACCGCGTCGACCAACGCGCTGGCCGCCGCCGCGGCGCAGTTCGCCGGCGGAACCATCGGCGTGCTGATCAACAACGCCGCCATCTACGCCACCGTGACCCGGTCAAAATTCGAAGACATTGACGTGGACGAATGGGACAAGGTCATGAATGTGAATCTGAAGGGACCTTGGATGGTCTCCCGTGCACTGTCCCCGCATTTAGGCGCAGGCTCCCGGATCATCAATCTGGCCAGCGCCACCGTGTATTCGGGCTCCGAGCAGTGGGCCCACTACGTGGCTTCCAAGGGCGGGGTGATCGCGCTGACCCGCGTGATGGCCAAGGAACTGGGCCGGCGTGAAATCTCGGTCAATACCATTGCCCCGGGATTCACCCTCACCGAGGCGAGCCTGAGCCTGATGGATGACGCAGCCAGCTACGGGGTGGACCGCGGATCACTGAAGCGGGCCAGCGTGCCCGAAGACATTGTGGGCGCCGCGCTCTTCCTGGCCGGCCCCGACTCATCATTCATCACCGGCCAAACGCTCGTCGTCGACGGCGGACGCCAATTCATCTGAGTCCGCTCAGCTGCTGAACCCGAACAGGAGAAACATCATGGCGAAAGTACACTTCACCGATTTTGAAGGTGCCACCCAGGTCATCGAGGCCACCACCGGGGACTCCGTTATGGAAACCGCCGTCCGCAACGGCGTGGAAGGCATCGTCGGCGAATGCGGCGGCTCACTGTCCTGCGCCACCTGCCACGTTTTCGTCGCAGCCCAGGACTTCGAGGCCCTGGAGCCCATGGAAGAGATGGAAGACGAAATGCTCTACGGCACCGCGGTGGACCGCGAAGAGAACTCCCGGCTGTCCTGCCAGATCAAACTGTGTGCAGAGCAGGAAATCCACGTCACTACCCCAGAAACCCAGGTGTAGCCATGAGCACCCAAACCCTCTCCCCCTCACTGGCCGGCGCCGACGCCCCGGCCCCGGGCACAGCCACCGGACTGTTGATTATCGGAGCCTCGCAGTCCGGGGTGCAGCTAGCCATCTCGCTGCGCGCCCTAGGCTACACCGAGCACATCACCTTGCTGGGCGAGGAAGACCACCGCCCCTACCAGCGTCCGGCGTTGTCTAAAGAATTCTTGCAAGACAAGGTCGGTTCCGAATCGCTGATCTTCCGCTCCAACGACTACTGGATCCAACACAACATCACCCTGGTCAAGGGCGAACGTATCGAATCGATCACCCCGCGCCCCGACGGCAGCGGTGAAGCAGTGGGAAGCTCCGGCACCGCCTACCCCTACGCCAGGTTGGCGCTGACGGTGGGCGCCCGGCCGCGGCTCTTCGAAGCCCCGGGAGCGCAGTTGGACGGTGTGGTGTACCTGCGCAGCGCCGATGATGCGCTCAAGCTCAAGGCGCTGGCCCCGGAAGCCACCGACGTGGTGGTCATCGGTGGCGGCTTTATTGGCTTGGAGGCAGCCAGCTCGTTGCAGGCCATGGGCAAAAAGGTCACCGTCCTCGAATACGGGACGCGTCTGGTGGGCCGTGCCGTCGGTGAAGACACCAGCGAATACTTCCGCAAGCAACACACCGACCGTGGCTTAGATATCCGCATCGCCGCACGCATCGAAAAGATCGTTGATGATGGCCACGGCGCTGTGCAAGCAGTCCGGCTGGAGAGCGGCGAAGAAATTGCCGCGCAGATCGTACTGATTGGTATCGGCGTTATTCCCAATACCCAGCTGGGCGAAAAACTCGGGCTGAAAATCGATAATGGCATTGTGGTGGACGAACACGCCGTCGCCTCGGACGGACACACCATCGTGGTGGGCGACGTAGCCAATATGCCCAACCCGGTGCCCGGCTCACCATCCGGCGAGCGCATCCGTCTGGAATCGGTGAACAACGCGGTGGAGCATGCCAAGGTGGCAGCCTATTCGCTGATGGGCCAGCGCGAAGCCTATGCGGGCATCCCCTGGTTCTGGTCCAACCAGGGGAATATGAAACTGCAGATCGCCGGGCTATCCATGGGATTTGACGCTACGGTGCGCCGCGAAGTTCCCGATAAAGGCAAGTTCACCGTGCTCTACTACCGTGCCGGACATATCATCGCCGCGGACTGCGTCAACGCTCCGCTGGATTTCATGGCGGTCAAACAGGCTCTCGCCGCGGGAAAGAACATCAACCCGGACCCCGCCAGCAACCCCGCCACCCAACTCAAGACCTTGATTGCCTAAGGATCAAAATGACAACCCTGAATGAGACCAGGCCACTGCCGGCCACCGGTGAAGTGAATACTGGGCCCATTGCCCTGGATATCCATGAAGATGGAGAACTTGATCGGCTCTGGGCCGCGGTGGTTCCCGAGACCCGTGCACGTGGCAACGACATCCACCTGCCCATCTCCTTGTCCTTCGCCCGCCGATTGTGTGATGCCTACCCGGAGGCCGACCGCACCCTGGTGCTGGTGGCAACCTTGCTGCACGACACCGGCTGGGCCCACGTGGACAAGGACAAGATCATCTCCGACGGCTTCCGCGGCGACTGGCGCAAGGCAGACATCCGTTACGAGCACGAACGCGAAGGCTGCGCTGTAGCCCGCCGGGTACTGCCCTCACTGGGCTTTGCCGAAGAATTCATCGAGGCGGTCTGCTTGATTATCGACGGGCATGACACCCGGCAGGTGGCTTACTCCTTGGAGGACGCGCTGATGCGCGACGCGGACCGGCTGTGGCGTTTTGACCACGCCGGCATTGCCCTGGCCTCGGGCTGGTTTGACCAGGATCCGGCGCGCTACACCGACCGGCTGGAAACCGAGATCATTCCGGAACTGATCACCCAGGCCGCGGTAGATATGGCGACCGCAGACCTGGCCCGCTCCCGCAAGCTGCTGCGCACGGAGGTCCTGAGATGAGCACCACCACCATGACCCGAGATTCTTTAACGATCCCCTACCGCCACGTGGACACCCACTTCATCAATGGTGATTGGGTCGCCTCGACGGGGTCCAACCGCATCGAAGTCACCGACCCTGCCACCGCCAAGGTATGGGGTTCGGTGCCCGAAGGTACCGAAGACGACGTGGACGCGGCGGTCGGCGCGGCACACCGGGCCCTGCGCAGTTCAGCGTGGAAGGCCTTCACCCCCGCGGATCGCGCGGCCCTGCTGCTGCGCATCGCCGATGAGGTCGAGGCCCGGGCCACCGAACTGTCGCTGACCAACACCTTGGAAAATGGTTCCCCCGTCTCCGAGACCTCGGGTGCGGCGGCTAACGCCGCAAGCATCTTCCGCTACTTTGCATCACTGGCACCGTTGCTGGAAAACGAGGATCTACGCCCCTTCCCCAATGGTGCCGGG
Source organism: Glutamicibacter ardleyensis (assembly GCF_014644555.1). GTDB lineage: Bacteria > Actinomycetota > Actinomycetes > Actinomycetales > Micrococcaceae > Glutamicibacter > Glutamicibacter bergerei. The sequence goes on from NZ_BMKX01000001.1 coordinate 671,611, forward strand.
CAGTCGCTGGTGCGCCGCGATCCGGTAGGTGTGTGCGCGCTCATTGCCCCGTGGAACTTCCCCATCAACCTGATGGTCATCAAACTCGCCCCGGCACTACTAGCCGGGTGCACCGTGGTGATGAAGCCAGCTTCCCCTACCCCGCTGTCTTTCCGCATCATCATGGATGCGCTGGCGGCCGCCGGAGTCCCGGCGGGCGTAGCCAACCTTGTCACCGGCCCGGGCCGGCTAGGAGATGCCCTGGTGCGCCACCGGCTGGTGTCCAAGGTGGCGTTCACCGGCTCCACCCCGGTGGGACGCAAGATCGCCGGAGCCTGCGGCGAACTGCTGCGTCCGGTCACCCTGGAACTGGGCGGCAAATCCAGCGCGTTAGTCCTGCCGGACGCTGATCTTGATGTGCTGGGCTCGCGGCTGATCCGCTCCTGCATGCGCAATACCGGCCAGACCTGTTACATTTCTACCCGCATCTTGGCCCCGGCGCGGCGCTATGAGGAGGTGGTGGACGTGATTGCGTCCACCATTAGCGCCGCATCGCAGGGGGATCCGTTGGACCCCGCCACGGTGTTTGGTCCCTCGGCCAACCGCAGCCAGTACAACAGCGTGCTCGAGCATGTGCAATCCGGACATGCCCAAGGCGCCCGTGCGGTCACCGGAGGCGCGAAGGCGCAGCTGCAAGGTGAGCTGGCGGACGGGTTTTTCATTCAGCCCACGGTCTTCGCCGATGTTGAACCCGAGATGAGAATCTCGCGTGAAGAGATCTTCGGACCGGTAATTACCGTGCTCAAATACGAGTCGGAACCCCAAGGAATCGCGCTGGCGAACAATACCGAGTTCGGCCTGGGCGGGCTGGTCTTCGGCGCGGATGAGGAACACGCGCTGCGGGTTGCCGAGCAGCTGGACACCGGAAGCGTGGGGCTGAACTTCTTCGCCTCAAATCATGCAGCCCCCTTTGGCGGCCGCCACGATTCGGGCCTGGGCACCGAATACGGTCCGGAAGGCTTAGCCGCGTATCTGAGCTACAAGTCAATCCACCGGCAGGTGCGCTAGCCAGAACCCCTAGCGGCAGTAGGCAGCAGACCCCGTAAAACGGGGTCTGCTGCCTACTGCCGTGCCTTTTTAACTGCAAAAATCTGCAAATAATGACTTGTCAGCGCCCTTCCGCTGGATGGAAGTCCGGGCTGGTGAAACACCTGCCAACCGAGCAGGATTACTAGCAGTTCACAACGTGTTCCACGTCACCATCCGGAGACGAAGAAGCACTTCCCCAGCTAAGGAGCCCACAAGATGCAGTACCACCACGACGGTTACATTGGCCGCGATCCACGCATCAGAACCGCACAGGGCACGGGCATTGATCGCACCGCCGAACTGCCTGAGACCATGGATGTGCTCATTGTGGGCGCCGGTCCTGCCGGCATCGTGCAGGCCGCCCAGCTGACCGAATATCCAGATGTTCACACCCGCATCATCGAGCGCCGCCCCGACCGCCTGGTGGCGGGCCGCGCCGATGGGCTCTTTCCACGCAGCTGCGAAACTTTCCAGGCCTTCGAGTTTTATGAAGAGATCGCCCACGAAGCGGCGCATATGCGTGAAATGAGCTTCTGGGGTCCCAAACCGGGTGATCCAACACAAATCGCGCGCGGGGCTCGAGCCGATGATCCACCAGCCTATGTCAGTGAATTCCCCATCCTCACCGTCAATCAGGCCCGGGTTATCGACTACTTCGCGCGACGCGCGGAAAATGGTCCGGCGCGAATCAATATCAACTACGGTTTTGAGTTTCTGGACCTGACCGTGCATGAAGAGGGCGAGTACCCAGTAGAGGTGAAGCTGCTAGACGAGCATGGTCAGCCGCGCACCGTACGTGCGAAATACGTGGTGGGCTGCGACGGAGCGCGCAGCAAGGTGCGAGACTGCATCGACGTGCAGGTTCACACCGATCCGGCGGATCAAGCATGGGCCGTCATGGACATCCTGGCCAATACCGACTTCCCGGACTTCCGCACCCGCAGCGGCATCGCATCCGGCAAGGACGGATCGATCCTGCTCATTCCTCGCGAAGGTGGTTTCCTGACCCGCTTCTACGTCTCCCTAGATGCTCCTACCCCGGAAAACCGGGAACGCGTCCGGGCCACCACCGCCGAACAAGCCATCGAACGAGCCAACCGCATCCTGTCCCCCTACACCGTGGACGTCAAGGAGGTGACCTGGTTCAGCATCTACGAGGTCCGCCACTCGGTGGCACAGAGCTTCGACGATGTGGCCGCTCAAAAGAACCCTGCATTAAACCCACACGTCTTCATTGCCGGAGATGCCTGCCATACGCACAGCGCCAAGGCAGGACAGGGCATGAACGTTTCCATCCAAGACGGATGGAACCTAGCGTGGAAGCTCGGCCAGGTCTTGGAAGGACGCAGTGACGAGTCCCTGCTACAGACCTACAATGACGAGCGGCAAGATGTGGCACAGAAACTCATCGACTACGACAAAGAATGGTCGGCCATGATGTCCCGGAGTCCCGAGGAAATGTCGGGCCCGCACGAGATTGTTGACTTCTTTACGAGTACCGCCAACTTCCCCGGCGGCTTCGACACGAAGTACCCGACCTCTTCCTTGATCGGTAGCAGCGCAAGGCAGGAGCTTGCCCAGAACTTCCCATTGGGCATGCGCTTCAAATCGGCCGAGGTTTCCCGAGTCTGCGATACAACCACGGTGCAGCTTGGCCACCATTTCCGTGCCGACGGCCGCTGGCGGTTGTACGCTTTCGCGGACGAATCAGGTCAGACGGTCACCGAGCTGGCCGACTGGCTGGAAAATTCCGCTGATTCCCCGGTCAAGCAGTTCACTCCCGCGGGAACGGACATCGATAGCGTCTTCGACGCCAAGGTCATCTATCAGCAGGGCTACCACGACGTGGATCTGGGCTCAGTTCCACGCCTGTTCATGCCGAAGGTCGGGCACCGCCAGGTGATCGATTGGGAGAAGGTCTACGCCGCAATTCCGCACAACGACATCTTCGAGGCACGCAAGATCGACCGCGCGGGAGCGCTGGTGATCGTGCGACCGGACATGTATGTGGCCCACGTTTTGCCTTTGACTGCACGGGCAGAAATCACCGAGTTCTTTGCGCAGAACATGGTGCGTGCCAAGGTAGCGAATTTCTCCTGATCTTCGCTTCGCATGAGCGCAGGGTATCGACCCCTTAGGCAATTAGTGCCTGATCACCCGATACTGAACTGCTCCCCAGATATTGGTTTCTGATTTCTCAGTCCAACTTCCGGGGAGCAGTGCAGTGAAACAGGGTCTTTTCCTATGGCAGATCTTGCCAAGGACCTAGACGGCGGTATAGCCACCATCCACCGGAATAACGGCGCCGGTAATGAATTTTGCCTTGTCGCTGGCCAAGAAGGTGATTAAGTCAGCTACTTCCTGCGCCTCGCCCACGCGTCCCGCCGGGTGCAACTTGGCGTACTGCTCCAGAGTTGGCTCATCAATTAATGGGGTGCGGATAACACCAGGGGCCACCGCATTCACGCGGACGCCCTCCTTGGCATACATGGTGCCGGCGGCACGGGTCATATTCACCACGCCTCCCTTGGATGCCGAGTAAGCAATGTTGTTGGAAACTGCGACCATGCCGAACATCGAGGCGAGGTTGATGACAGAGCCACCGTCACCTTGCTTCAACAACTGGGCAATGACGTACTTATTGGTGTAGAAAACACCGGAGTAGTCGATGCCGTTGGTGCGTTCCCAGTTGTCAATGGTCGAGGTGACCACATCACCTTCGCCACCCACACCGGCCGAGGCAACAGCAATGTCCACACGTCCGAATTCCTCGACGGTCTTGGCCACTGCTGCTTCAACGTTCTCGGCATCTGATACGTCGCCCTGGTAGAACTTGGCGCCGATCTCGTCTGCGACTTCCTGAGATTTTGGATTGAAGTCAAAGATCATCACTTTGGCCCCTTCAGCGATGAAAGTCTTGGCTGTTGCCAGACCCAGTCCCGAACCGCCACCGGTGATGAATGCGACCTTGTTGTTGAGTTCCATGATGCGCTCCAATCCTTCAATGAAGTATGACCACTTCCGTGGTCCCATACTTCAATACAACACCACTTTAGTTGAAGCGTCAACCAGTTGTGACATGAGGATCAAATCCAGCAGCAATGCTGATTGATTGCGCCCCACTGCGACCGTCAACTGCAGCCTCGCATCCAGCACCTGACCGCTCGACGGGGTAAACTCGGCCGCGGACCCGTCACCGTCGAAAGGACTTCATCATGCCGCTAGGGCTTAGCGCTAAGCATCAGTTAGCACGCCGGTCGGCATGAGACTCTCAATTCTTGACCAGGTTCCACTCACCGAACATACGCCCACCCGGGCTGCCGCGTTATCCAGCGGCTTAACTCTGGCACAGGATGCTGACGCGCTTGGCTACCACCGCATCTGGTTCGCCGAGCACCACAATTCGCAGTCCTTCGCCAGCGCTGCCCCGGAAATAATGACCGCTCTGGCGCTAGAACGCACAGCCACGATCAGGGTTGGCACCGGGGCCATCCTCCTGCCCTACTACTCGGCCCAAAAAGTCACCGAAACGATGGGTCTGCTCTCGGCGGTTCATCCGGACCGGGTGGATACCGGAGTGGGGCGTGCCTCGCTCAGTGACCCGAATTATGCCGCAAAGGTTGCGTCTTTGGTGCACGAGCTCGACGCTAGCCACCCTGCCTCAGGCAGCGAGCCTGCCGGGCGCGTATGGGTATTGGGGGCCGGCGGTTCGTCCGCGCCATTGCCGGGAACGCTCGGTGCCGGCTACGTCCATGGCCACTTCCTGCGCCCCACCGGTGGCGAGGCCGCGACCAGCGCTTATCGCGAGGCCGCAGTAGCTTCCGGGCACACTCCACACACTGTCTTAGCCGTCCGCTTCGTCACCGCCGAAACCGAGGAGCGGGCCCAGGCTCTGGCCGAAGCCCTGCTGCTCTGGCGGGTGCGCAAGGATTTTGGGCACGACGGCCCTATCCCCTCAACAGCCACCGCCGCACGCTACCAGTGGAGCACTGCGGAACGGGCCAGGGCCCAGGAGCGCAGCCAGGCACTGATCGTTGGAACGCCGGCCAAGGTTCGAACCGAGATCTTGGCTTTGGCCGACACCCACGGTGCTGATGAGCTGATGCTCAATACCCTCGTCAGTGACCCCGAGGACCGATTGAACGCCTACCGACTCCTGGCAGAGACCCTGATCGACTGATCCTGAAGATCCTCGTTGGCTTGGGCAACTCAACATCGACAAAAAGCAGAGCAGAATTGAACAACAGAATCCGGTGAATCGCAGTGCCCGACGGCCCTTTGAGCCGATGCCGAGGACAACGCGCACCGCTTCCGGATCTCATGAACCTATCAAAGCAATGGTCTTGATATGGACCTATCCCTCGCACTTTGCCTGCTTGCGCCTCTCGATAATTGCCAATTACGGGCCGCAAAAGGTTCAGCTGACGTGGGTTTTAGCTGGAAATCATCGATCCACTGGAAGCGCCGTTCCCAGATCTCGATCCTCGTTCCGGACAGCCGGGGCAATACCTTCGCGAATTGATAAACCGCCCGATCACCCGGTCGCCTGCAGACTGCCTACCGCGTTGTCCGCAGAGCACCGCTTCTTCGGCAAACTGAATGACATCCGCGTCCTCCGCGGCGTTGCACGGAAGCACTCTGATGGCGAGCGCGCTGCGCTTGATTCGCTTGCAATAATTTTCCTTGACGCAGGTCTCGGCATTTGCCTACTGCACCGATGAACCTCGTACCCCCAGAGCGGCGCTGCCCTCCTACAAAAGTAGGAGGACAGCGCTCCACCCACAGCATTGTCCCTCCACCAAGAGCCGCTTTCCGAAGCATGCTGACAACAACTTCGCGAGCTCACCAACCGCTGGATCATCAGGTTTTCCGCTAGGACGCACTGCCCCGCTGGCCACATCCAAACGCTTCCGTGCGCCCTCCTACGAAAGTATGATTGCGGGCACAAAAATACATTTATACAATTGTCATGCGATCAATAAGGAAATCAATTAGCTTATCTGAATTATTTTGATCGGCTGCACAGTTCCCGTTGCTCCAACCTTTGCTTTTCCCATACACCTCGACGAGGATCTAGGAATCTGGTTTGAAAAATAAAAAGCTCATCGCCCTGGCCGCCACAGCGGCTCTTCTGGTCGCCCCCACAACCGCTTTCGCCAATGAGACCACGGCTCCAAAACCAGCCGCCGCATCCAGCCACTTGGAAGCCGTCAGCTCATACTCGGTTGAAGACACCCTGAAACTGCTCTTGGCTGGATCCGGACCGGTCGCTGAGAAGAACCCCGAGCTGGTCAGATTCCTCGGATTTGCAGAGGATCGCCCCGCAACGGATGAGTCCGCACTCGAAGAGGTAATCGCCGACTACGTGAAGTTCGACCCGAAAACCGCTGCCTCCGTTCAAAAGCGGCTCGCGTCCGGGCAGCCCCAACAAGTTGAAAAGGCCCTGGCCGACCTGACTTCCTCTTTCCAGAAATACCTCAAGAAGAAGTCCGCCAGCCAGTCGGAGAAGAGCAATCTTCCCGTGGCTGATGCGGCCGGATGCGGCGTGTTCAAGGTGTGCGTCGGCGTAACGCTGCTCGCCGTGGCGAATGGTGTGGTGTACGCGAATGTGGCCGCTGCGACGTTCGCGGTGGCGACCTTGGCAATCGCCTGGGTCTACCTTATGGACGATCCGAGCCAGACTACCGAGTTTGAACGCGATGAGTTCATTGCAAAGATGACACGAGCGCTGAGCAGCTAGCCTCGCGATGCAAGATACACCATCAAAGGCCGCCCCAGGCCGAGCTGCGGCCTGGGGCGGCCTGCTGTCACTGATAGCCTTTGTCCTGATTCTCGCGCTGACGATTGCCATGTCGTTGCCGAGCAATGTGCTGGCCTCCCGCGACGGATCACTGCTGAGGAAAACAAGTGTCGAGCTGATCCCCCAAGGCTGGGCATTCTTCACCAAGCCTCCGAGCGAAAGCGAGATCGTACCTTTTTCGGTGACCAATGATGCTGCACCGGTATCCGCGCTCGCGCCGCCTCAGGCCGAATTCAAAAATCTCCTGGGCCTCTCCCGTGCACAGCGTGCCCAGGGTCCCGAACTGGCAGGCTACGTCAACGAAGTCACCCGTTGGGTCGACTGCACGTCGAGCGAACCCGGGATCTGCGCGCAAGACCTCCTGGATGAGGGCGGTACGCCGCAAAAGTTCAATTCCACGACTTCCGCTGCCTCGCTCTGCGGAACGATCGTTGCGCTTGAAACCGAGCCTGTTCGCTGGTCGTTCAGAGAATTCTCCACCTCAGCGCGTACCGCGAAACGCGCAGCGTTGCTGGAGGTGTCATGCTGAACCGGATTCTTCAACCTACAGAGAACGCGATCGGCAATTTCCACGGGGCAGATCGCTGGATTGGGTCCGGCCGGACGCTGATTGCCTTGGCGCAGCTGAGCATACTTTGCTTTACGCCCACCGCATACCTTTTCGTGTCGGTCTCCGGAGAACCGCAAAAGCCGCACTGCGAAGGATGGAGGAGCCTCACAGCCTATTGCTTGGGCAACGACGGCTTCCAGCCTTGGGTCTCAATACTGCTCATTGCCCTTCTTGTGGTAGTCGCCTCGGGCTTCTTCCCGGCTCTGACAGCGGTGCCGCATTACTGGGCTACGGTATCCATCTCGACGGGAATCTCGCTGTCTGACGGTGGCGAGGCTGCGGCTCAAGTTATCACGCTATTTCTGGTTTTCCTGCTTTTGGGCGACCGCCGGAAGACGCATTGGCATCGAGCTTCACCGAGCACCAGGCCGAGAAATGTACTGCTTGGGCTGACTTGGGCCGCCCATTGGGGGCTTCGGCTTCAGATGGCTTGGATCTATGTGAACGCGGCAATCCCCAAGCTTTCGGTCCAGGAGTGGAAAGACGGAACCGCCGTGTACTACATAACCCGCGGTGAATTCTTCGGTGCGCCAAAGCACCTGCAAGAACTGATCTATTGGGCAACGTCCATGCCCTTGGTCGAACTGATGTTGACGTGGGGAACTATCGCCGCCGAACTGACGATTGCCTACTTCTTGATTTTCGGGAAGAAGCGCACGCGCCTGGTCTCGCTGGCTTTATGCGTCGCCCTGCATACGGGCATCATTGCAGTCATCGGCCTATGGTCCTTCGCCCTGGTGATGATCGGCGGAGTTGCCGCAGCTATGGCGGGTATCCAACTGAGACAGCAGGTTCATGCACCAGGTGCCCCGCGATCCGCTCCCATCACTGCTACACCCGCTGACTTCACCCACGTAAACACGCTTGGCTCAAGTGATAAGCATTCAACTTCTCCCCTAGTTAAAGGAAAATGAAATGGAAGACCTGGCATTTGGAGCTCTCGTAGTTAGCATCCTGTTTGTCCTCATGTGTACGATGCTGGCTTCAATGACCCGTTCAGGGTCTTTATCGGCCAACCGCGTCTTCGGCTTGAAGACCAAGCACACGCTCGCCTCCGATGAAGCGTGGACAGCGGGGCACAGGGCAGCCGGTCCCCTATTATGGGGTTCCGTTGCTGTCGCACTGGCTGGCGCTGTCACTACCGGCCTGCTGCTTGCTGCCGGTGATTCGCAAGTTGCCGGTGTGGTGGGCTGGGTCGGCGTGTTGGTAAATGTGGGGCTTCTAGTTTACGCAACCCGAGTCGCGAACAGGGCAGCCCGCGCCGCATAAATACGGCAGCGGGCCCTGCACTGCGTAGTTGAATGCAGATGGCTGTGGTCTTGGAGAGTCAACGCCCCGCACCGGCCGCCAGGCAGGCAGTGAGCTGGAATCAGGTTCCCGCTCACTGCCTGCCTGGCTTTTAGCCGTATCCCTGAAGCACCATTGGCTACAATGCCTGGACTCGCGGAAGATGCATAACCTGACGCCGCGCAGCGATCAGCTTGTCCGCCCTCTGAAAAATCGTTGGGGCTGGAGTCAGCCACCTGAGCCCTTGGCGGATCGGCCGGATGCCCAGCCCTATGGTTTTCAAGGTTCTGAATACCTTCATCTCGCACTACGGCGTGGTGCGGACCTGGCTATTGACACCCTTGGTGCCTACCGGCAGAGCCTGGCGAGGCGGAACCGGCGAGCGCCCAACGCGATCCCATTCACGCAATCCACGCGTTGCCCATCGGTAGCGGAACCGGCAGATTCGGCTTCATCAAACAGCAATCTGCCGCCATCTCAAGCGGTTTCAGAAGGACCCATTTGGCGCATTGAACTGCGTGACAGCCACCGGATGAGAATCCGCAGAAAGTTTTTTCAACTTATTTCAATCCTTTTCCCATCTCGCTCCGAATGCTTCATGACAGCCCGCACCAACAGGGTCGGGGAAATACGACGAGAGTTCTCGTCGTAAGGCAAGGAGATAGACATGCAGACACTCAACCGCAAATTTGTTGGAGCACTCTCGCTGGTCGCAGTTGCAGCAATGGGATTGACCGCTTGCTCGACCGGCTCCGAAACCGCAGAGCCATCGGCTTCCAGCTCCATGGCCGCCCCAAGCAGCTCGGCAATGGCCAGTGAGTCGCCAATGGCTGACTCGGACATGGACCCAGCAGCTAACCTCGTTGGCTCGGGTTGCGCGGCTTACGCCGAAGCAGTGCCAAGTGGCGACGGCTCGGTAGCCGGTATGGCCAAGGACCCGGTAGCCGTGGCAGCTTCGAACAACCCGCTGCTCAAGACGCTGACCGCGGCGGTGTCCGGAAAACTGAATCCAAAGGTGGATTTGGTGGACACCCTCAACGGTGACGAGTTCACCGTCTTCGCACCCGTTGATGACGCTTTCGCAGCAATTCCTGAAAAGGACCTCAACGCAGTGGTCAAGGATGCAGATGCGCTCAGCGGCATCTTGACCTACCACGTAGTACCTGGCCAGATTGCACCGGCAGACCTTTCGGGTGACTACACCACCGTTGCAGGCCAGGATCTTGAGGTCACCGGCAGCGGAGATGACCTGAAGGTCAACGGCGCTTCGGTCATCTGTGGTGGCGTGCAGACCGCCAACGCCACCGTCTACCTGGTAGACGAAGTGTTGATGCCACCAGCAAAGAAGTAGTCGAAGCGGACTACCAGCAAGACGTCCACCGCCCGATGGCCGGTACTTGGTGCTTGATCATCAAGCACCGGCCATCGGGCGGTTAACAGCCTCTTGACCGGCTAGGTCGTGGATACCTTCGCCGAACAGCGGAAAAGGAGATATGAACAGAGCTGACACGGGACAATCGAATACCGGCTCCGGTGATATTCTCAACACCATGGACAGAGCACCGAGCGGGACTGGAACACGGGCAGAAGTTAACCCCGGCTCCACCGAATATTGGAGCGGTCTATGCCAACGCGTCGCCCAAGGAGACCATCAGGCCTTCGATTCTCTCTACACGGAGTTATCTCCGGTGGTTTATGGAATCTCGGTGCGGCTGATTCGCAATACCGCGCAAGCTTCCGAGGTCACTCAGGAGGTTATGCTCGAAATTTGGAACAACGCGCAGCAGTACTCGCAGAGCGCCGGATCCATCTACGCGTGGGCCTCAACGATAGCCCGTCGCCGGGCCATAGACCGGATCCGTTCGGAGGAAGCGCGGACCGCGCGCGAGGACCGCAACTTCACCGTTGACCGGGAAGTCGCGCAAATCGATGACGAGCTGATGGCTCAAGTCGATTCGGAGCAGGTCCGCGACTGCCTGGCAACCTTGACGGTCAAGGAAAAGCAGACGGTCATTGACACCTACTACGGTGGCAGCACCTACGCACAAGTGGCCGAACGCCGGCAGATGCCTTTGGCCACGGTTAAATCAAGAATCCGTAGCGCCTTGCAGCGCTTGAAAACATGTTTGGAGGTGGCATAAGTGGATCGCCAGAATCATGACGGCTCATTGAGCACCGAAGACCATGAACTGTTGACCGGGCTGGCTTTAGAAGCCTTTGATTCACCCGAGGAGCGCGAACGCGCCGAGAAACTGGTCAGCTCCAACGAACAGGCCGCCCAATGGTTGCGTGGATACCGCGAGACCCTGGCACGCCTCGACCGGGCTACGGCTATGGAGCCCCCAGCTGACTTGCGTGAGAAGATCTTCGCCGAGCTTCCGGAGCAAGCATCCCCAGCGCCAATTTCGCTGAGCGAACGCCGCGAACAGAAGCGCCGCTCCATGCCTCGCTACGGTTGGCTTGCGGCCGCCGCCGCGGCAGTGGTCTTAGCCGCTGTGCCGAGCGCTATCGCAGTCAACCAGCATCAGCGTGCGATCACCGCGGAATCCGAAAACAACGAGTTGCTTTCAGTGCTCGACGGCCAGCAGGTGAAGGTGGTCAACGCACAGATGCCGGACGGCAATGGCGCAATGACCCTGCTTGCCTCCTCCAAGGGCACGGTGGTGCTCGGCCACGATCTGCCGGCCATGGATCAGGAACACGACTACCAGCTGTGGACCATCGCTGCAGGCGGAACGCCGGTTCCCTCCGATGTAGTTCCCCACGGCGACTGGAGCGCACAATTGCCCGCCTTGCCGGAGGGCACAACGATCGCTTTGACCGTGGAACCGGCAGGTGGATCCCAGGCTCCGACCACCGATCCGGTGATGGCACTGGTCGGCTGAGCGGGGTATGACGACAGGTGGATTTAGCTAGCTAGGCTAAATACATTAGTCTGTGGCTATGAGGCAAGACTCCCTGACCCAGCCACCGCAACCCCTCCAGCTGGTGTTGTTCCGCGATGACCTGCGCACGCTGGACCACCCGGCCCTGTTAGCCGCACGGGAAGCCGGACCCACCGTGGCGGTCTTCGTTTTCGATGAGCAGTCCGAGGGCATCAGACCGTTGGGGGCGGCGGCCCGCTGGTGGCTACACCATGCGTTAGCCAGTCTCCGGGATTCCCTGCACGAACTGGGCATCCCCTTAATATTGCGTCGTGGGGCCACCGCGGAGATCGTGGCAGAACTGAGCAGGGAATGCTCGCCGCAGGCTATCAGGTGGAATCGCCGGTATGGCCAAGCCGAACGCGCGGTGGACGCGCAGCTTAAAGCCGCGCTCCACGGCGCGGGAATCGATGCCCACAGCTACGCGGGGTTCTTGCTTCACGAGCCATGGGAACTGCTGACCAAGAACCAGACCGGGTTCAAGGTCTTCACGCCTTTTTACAATGCGCTGCGAAACGCTGAAATACGGCCACCCCTGCCCAGGCCAAGCGCCCAAGACCCGCTCGACGCTTCAGGGGTGCGCAGCGATCGGCTGGAGAGTTGGAACTTACTGCCCACTTCACCGGATTGGTCCGGCGGCCTGCGAGACACCTGGACTCCGGGCGAGCCCGCGGCCCGCCAACGCCTAGCCGACGTCCTTGAATCAATCGCCGGGCACTACGTGGATCACCATGACCGACCGGACCTCGACGGCACCTCGGCACTGTCCCCGTCGCTACGCTGGGGACACCTGAGCGCTCACCAAGTATGGGATGAATTGAGCCGGCACGCGGCGCATTCTCCGGCCGCCGCCGAGGGCGCCACCGCGCTACGCCGCCAAATCGCTTGGCGGGACTTTTGCTGGCACCTTTACTACCACCACCCACAGCTACCCACGCAGAACCTGCGTCCAGAATTTGATGATTTTAATTGGTCCGGGCCAACCGATTCACCCGAAGCCGCGGACCTAGTGGGCGGCTGGCAGCGCGGCCGCACCGGCTTCGCACTGGTCGATGCGGGAATGGCGCAGCTATGGCAGACCGGTTGGATGCACAATCGGGTGCGCATGGTCACCGCGAGCCTGCTAGTGAAGAACCTCGCGATCCACTGGAGGGTGGGCGAGCAATGGTTCTGGGACACGCTGGTTGACGCCGATATTGCCAGCAACACTGCCAACTGGCAATGGGTGGCTGGGTGCGGAGCGGATGCCGCGCCCTACTTCCGCATATTTAATCCCGAATTGCAGGCCAAAAAATTCGATCCGCAGGGCTCCTACGTGGCCCGATACGCACCATTGGCCATTGAGCCACTGGTAGATCTCAGACAATCACGAATACAAGCTCTAGAATCTTACAACCACATGAAATCGCGGCAGCATTCGTGAGTTCAAAAAATTTGCGAATCCTCCAATCCAAGAGCGCCACGGTGACGAATAACCTGTAGGAGCTCCCAGAGCCCAGTCGCAGGCACGTGAATAACAACGTATGAGGTGGTCAAAGATGGATCAGGCAATCAGATCCAAGCGTTTTGAGCTATTTGCCTTCGGGCTCGCCGGATTCATCTCCGCCGCGGTCCTGTTTGCCGTCGCGCAATTGGTCTCGGTATTTTTTGCGACCTCCTCGGCCCCCTTCGTCGCACTGGGCTCAACATTCATTGACTTCACGCCGCCGTGGCTGAAGGATTTTGCCATCGCGACCTTCGGGACCAATGACAAACTCGCACTCTTCGTCTCCTTGGGCATCGTTGCCGCCATCCTCGCGGCCCTGGTAGGGCTGCTGGCGCGCCGCAACTTCGTCGCAGCGGCGATCGCCATCCTCATTCTGTCCGCGGTGATCGGCACTTCGGTCATCACCCGTTCGGCTACCGACTCCATGGACTTGGTGCCGGTCATCATCGGCACCTTATTCGGCCTGGGCACGCTTAAATGGTTGACCGGACTAGCTTCCACCGGCCGTTCGCCGAGGCACGAGGAAGAACCGTCCGCGGGACCGTCCCGCCGTAAATTCCTGGTGGCTTCCTCGCTTTCTCTGCTCGGAGCGGCCATCGCCGCCGGCGTGGGCACCTCGATTGCAGCGACACGAAATGCGGCTGAAGCCGCACGCCTTGCTCTGGGATTACCTGCGCCTAAAGCCAAGGCAGCAAAGATTCCCACGGGCGCGCAAGTTGATGTCAAGGGAATGCCCAAGTTCGTCACGCCCAACGAAGATTTCTACCGTATCGACACGGCGCTTTCCGTACCACGCATAGACCCGGCCGAATGGTCGCTTCGCGTCCATGGCATGGTCGACAACGAATTCACCATGAGTTTTAACGACCTCTTGGGTGAAGAACTCGTCGAAAGCTACCTGACGCTCACCTGTGTCTCCAACCCGGTGGGTGGAGACTTGGTAGGCAACGCCAAATGGCTGGGCTACCCCTTGCGGAAATTACTGGAACGGGCAGGTCCGCAAGCCGGTGCCGACATGGTGCTCTCTACCTCCATCGATGGATTCAGCGCCTCCACACCGCTGGAAATACTCACCGATGACCGCATGGCCCTCTTGGCTCTCGGAATGAATGATGAACCGCTGCCGCTGGAACATGGGTTCCCCGTGCGCATGGTGGTGCCAGGACTCTACGGCTACGTGTCCGCCACCAAGTGGGTCGTTGATCTTGAAGTGACGCGATTTGGCGAAAAAGATGCTTACTGGACCACGCGTGGATGGTCCGAGCGCGGCCCTATCAAGATGTCTTCGAGAGTAGATGTGCCGCGCTCCTTCACGAAGCTCCCGCCGGGAGAAGTGGTTATAGGTGGCACCGCGTGGGCACAGACCATCGGCATTTCCAAGGTCGAGGTCAAGGTCGATGATGAGCCGTGGCAAAAGGCCGAGCTAGCAGAAGAAGCCACACTAGATACGTGGCGCCAGTGGCGTTACGTCTGGAAGGGCGGAAGTTCTGGCAACCACTCGGTCACCGTGCGCGCCTACAATGCCGATGGTGAAATGCAGACCAGTGACCGTGCGGATCCGGTACCCAACGGTGCCAGCGGTTGGCAGCGAGTGCAGTTCTCCATCGCGGACTCATAGAAACTGCCTGCTTCAACCGTGGTGCCTTTGAATGGGCCGCCGTCCAGGGCGTAAAAATTGACCGGCACAGCAGCGCCGGTCAATTTTTACGGGTCGTGAAATGCTAGAGCTCGACGATTTCAAATTCCATCAAGTCTGCACCCTGCGCGACTGGTTTCTTGTCGCTTCCCGCATGGGCTGCCTCTGAGCGCTGATCCCGCCAGTTTTCAAAATCTTCGCGGGTGGCCCACTGGGTGAAAACAAAGTATCGATCTTCGCCTGCTACTGGACGCAAAAGCTTAAATCCTTCAAATCCGGGCGAGCTGTCCACCGAGTTTTTGCGAGCGGCGAAACGCTTCTCCAGTTCGGGACCTGCCTCGGCCGGTACCTTCAACGCGTTGATGACAACAATCGACATGTTTCTCCCTTACTGCCCGGTAAATTCCGGGCCACCGATGATTCCTCATCTCAGCCTACCTCGCGGCTCTTAGGCCAACGCGTCTTGTTTCGTTTGTAGACGCACCAGCTTGGATTGCCGGGAAATATGGTTTGAGTTGTTCACCGCGATGTACCACGAGGCACCAACAATGAGCAGGATCAAAGACATCCCAAGAGCGCTGGCTAGATCAGGGGCAAACATTATTGGGTTGATGATGGAAACAACCACCACAACCACGCCAACCCATTGAGCAATCTTGGTGAACCCCGGCCGAGCACGGCCAATCAAAAAGGTCAGGAAACCTAGAATCAAGAACGGCAACGCGATGAAACGAACGACATGAATGAAATCCACATTCTGGAACATTCCACCGGTGAATTTCATGGACGCGCCAGCAGCTTCACTAACTAAGAGCACAAAAACGCTCATGACCACCGCACCAAAGGTAGCGATAATCACTTGAACGTAGTTGAAAGGCATTTTGTACTTCATTTCAGCACCCATGGCTGAACATCTCCTCGGCAACTCGAAAATGGAGAACCCATCCAATTTCAATGTACTCCCGTTTGGCTGCCTTGAACCTAAGAGATTTTATTCGCTCATGCGGGAGACATGGGAAGCTTGAAATATGGATTTAGAGATCACCCGTGCACTGAGCATTCCGGAATCGGAACTCAAGTGGAGGTTCTCGCGTTCTTCTGGCCCAGGCGGTCAACACGTAAACACCTCCGATTCCCGTGTTGAGCTGTCTTGGTCGGTCCCTGGCTCACGGGTAATCAGCGATCACCAGCGCGAACGTTTACTGGACCGCTTGGAATCAAAGCTCATTGCGGGAGTCATTACGGTCACCGCTTCGGAACAACGCTCACAATTGCGCAACCGCGAAATCGCTTTGCAAAAATTAGCCCAGAAAGTTGCTGCCGCCCTAGTACCGGATGGTCCGAGTCGCCGTGCAACCAAGCCGACGAAGGGTTCCAAACGACGTCGGCTCGCGGCGAAGTCGCGGCGTTCGGAAACCAAGGCACAGCGCAAACGTCCGTCTGCTGACTAAACTGCCGATCCATTCGTAAATATTTTCTGCAGTACTCCAGTTCCTATAAATAGTGCCGCGAAATCGCTGTTTTCGGCATTTCACACACGGTACGTTTTCTAGCGTCGGCACTTGTCAACAAACTCGTTACCGGCATGCGGAGCCTGCAGGCTATGACAGGAACAACTCGCCTCTCGAGAAACCAAAAATCTGTAGAAATTGGATGTTCAGGTTCCCGAAACCGGAAGCATGCTCAAGATCATCGTTGGTGGAAATACCCGGGATGCTCTGACATTTGGAGCGCATGGACTTCAAAGACCTAGACGTACCGACGCGGTTTTGGCAGGTATTTCTCTCACCACGACGTGTTCATGGAGGCGAGGGTTCTCACCGAAGTAACAATCTGAATACGAGTCCGCGAAGTGGAACCAGTCAGTTCGGTCCATTGCCAACGGCAAAGCTCGGGGTGACCCCGAGTCCGAGGACTAACGCCGAGCCAGCCAAAATGCACGTGGTCTTGGTCAGGGTATTTGGTGTGCCAAAACGAGAAATCTTCTTCATCGAAATTCCGTACTCCTACCTACGGGGGTCTATCTTTATCTCGTCGCGTCTAGTGATTTCAGATGATCAACTGCCGATGAAGAAATATCCCCCGTTCAGACCATCCACCATAATGCGGTAAGACTTACCATCTAGCTGAGCTTCCAGCACCCAGTTCGGTTTCCACACCTTGCCTACACTGCGCTGTTCACGCACGCCGCCCTTCCAAGCCAAACGGGCCCTGCGCAGAGCCGCAGTAGCAAGTAGTGCTTTCGCTTTCTGACGTGCAGAGTCAAAATCAATGGTGTTCCACTGCGGATCAAGCACCGGTTTGAAACCTATGCTGTCGCTCGGGTCTGCTGCCTGCCACGGGCCGCTAATAAATGCTTTGCCGGAGAAGTAATCCACCAATGTGTGAGTCCTGCCCACCCGTCCGGCAAGCTGGGGCACGTCGAAAACAAAACCGGCAAATGGGTGATGTCGCTGCGTGGCCGAGATGACCTTCATCCCCGGGGCCTTGGCCTGCAAGATCGACTCGGCATATTGCGCATCAACTATGGTGCGCAGCACTAGCTCATTCATCTCGGCCAGCCATTTCTGCCTGGCTTGCCAACATCGCATCCTGCCCCATGATCATCTTGGCCGGGATCGGACCGATCTTCGCCGTCTCGTCCAGCGCACGGACGATATGCTCTGGCACCGGATGTGTTTTCTGAGACGCTAGGCTGCCAATGATCATGGCTACGGTTGATGCCAAAATACCGGTAACCATCGGATCGATGCCCGTTGCATAGGGAGCCCCGGACACAGTCCAGAGCACCGAGACCAACGTTCCGGCGACCATTGAGGAGATAGCTCCCACGGTATTTGCTTTCTTCCACCACACGGCACAGACATAGGCCGGAACAAAAGCGCTACCAAGCACGGTGGTAGAGAAAATGACGATGGCGGCAACTGCAGGCGGTTCAAAAGCAGCAATGGCAAAACCAATAACTGCCAGGACTAGAACGGTGATGCGTGAAACCCACACCATCTGCCTGTCGCTCATTTTCTTGTTGATGAATCGAGCGTAAATATCTTGGCTGGCAATCGTGCCTGCCTGCAGTAGCAAGGCATCTGCTGTAGACATGATTGCTGCCATGATTGCGGCCATCACAATGCCCACGGCAAACGTTGGAAGCACGGCATCTGCGACCTCAAAAATTGCCGTTTCCGGGTTGGCAAGGTTTGGCAGCAGAATCAGTGCGAACATACCCACCAGGTAGGGGCCGGGGATGAAAAGAAGGTTGAAGATCAACGAGTAGGCCCCGGCTGTACGTGCCACCGATGGTTTTTTCATTGCCATGTGGCTGACCACTACGTGTGGCCAACCCATGTAGCCGATGGAGAAAACTAATAGCGCGCCAATGATGACGCCCCATTGCCCTTGATACCCAAGGTCGGCGCCCCACATGGTCAACATGTTCGGATTGATTGCGCCAATGGCCTCATTGCCCTTGGTAAAACCGCCGATAGCTATCAACGTTGCAATCAGAACCCAGACCATGCCGACTACCATGATGATCGCTTGAACGAAATCGGTATATGCCACTGCGAGGTATCCGCCGAGGAAGGTGTACAGCACGATCACACCGATGGCGATGGCCAGCGCCACAGGGAAGGAAACTCCGGTGACCATCTCCAACCCACGACCCCCAGCGATGAACTGCGCCAGTAGGTAGAAAAACATGCAGAATAGCGCGACCGGGGCTGCGATGAGCCGGATCCACTTTGAGGGGTAGCGGTGCTCTAAGTATTCGATGGAGGTGATGGATCCCAGAATTTGGGACAGTTTACGCATCCTCCGGCCTAGCACCGATAGGTTCAGAATGCCGCCACCGAGGTCACCGAGCGCGTACCACATGCCAAAATAGCCTTGGGTGTAACCCATGGAACCTGCACCCATGAACATGTAACCCGACATCGACGAACTTTGCAGGCGAAGAGCCGTCACTCCTGGACCTATGCTACGACCACCGAGCAGAAAACCCTCGGAGTCGTTCTGTCCTTTCTTCATTGCCCAGACGCCTATGCCTGCCATCGCAATGAAGTAGATGATTAGAAAGAGAATTTCGATGCTCACGGGGTCTCCTCCACGTCTTCACGCTTCCACCCGCGGCTAAGCCACATGAATACGACCGTATAGATAATCCATAGGGTCGGAACACCCAGGATGACAACTGTTGTGAACGTCGGCAGACCAAACATCGACACAATCTCCTTTTCAAACCAAACACTCTGTATCGTGTGAACTGAATCACGAAAGAACCATGTGATTGTCATCTTTACACAGTGGGAGGGCCACTAACAGTGACACTTGTCGGATTTAAGCTTCCTAATCGGACAGAGTGTCCGCCAACCGCAATCCTTACGGTTGAACAGCTGCTTCAGCTGCCTTGCGTGCTCGTCGGAAGTCCCCAAGTAATCGCCGACGCGGCGTCATTGAAGCGTCATATTGGCTGGGCCCACGTATTGGAAAATTTGAATCCTGGCTCTTATCTGCGCGGCCAAGAATTGGTCCTGACTACTGGTATCGGATGGGCATTGGATGCCAACTTTGAGCAGTTCACCGCAGAGTTAGCCGAGCTTCACGCCGCCGGATTGGTGCTGGAGCTGGGCGCTCCTTGTCCGTCAGTACCTCCCGCTCTCGTTCAGGCTTGCAGAAAGCGGGGCTTACCCTTGATCGTGCTGCATGAACCCGTTGCTTTCGTAGAAATCACCGAAACCCTGCATCAAATGTTGTTTTCCAGCCAGACCCGGCAGATCGAGGCCGGTGGCGAAGTGACCGAACATTTCACTCAGCTCATGCAACAAGGTGCCCCGGCGGAAACCATTTTGCTCGATTGTGCTCGTATGCTGGGCGAGCCCGTGGTTCTCGAAGATACCGGATATAACTTGTTGCGTTATGCCAGTGCCGTCAAACTTCCGAGCAACTTTTTCGACCAATGGCAGGACCGCTCACGGGTCATGCACAGGGCAGGAAACATCGAACGGCAGGCAATCCCGGTTCGTATCCACGGGAAGGATTTTGGGTCTCTCATCGCTCCGAAGACGGCGGCTCACCCAGCAGGTCCGCTACATGTGCTGACTATGGCTGCCATTGCACTCGGCGCCGAGTTATTGCGGAAACGAAGAGCCCAATTATGGAAGATTGATACTGCCTGCGAACTATTAGACGATCTGCTTAATCACCGAGAAGCAGATACGAATCTTTTACACGGCAAATTTGATGCGGCAGGTTTCCCGATGAGAAACAAAGCCCTGCGCGGATTCGCCATCAACCTCGCCCCACCAATCGAGCCTAGAGAAGCCGCCCGGGCAATCGAGAAAGCCGCTGGATCAAAAGCGAGCGTAGTGATCGGCGCGCTTCATTCGCCAAAGCCCAAGCTCTTCGGCATCCTTTCAATCAACGACTCAGACACAGATAAAGTTCTTGCTAAAAACCTGCAACGGATTACTCAGTCTGACCTTTTCATCGGGCCGCTGTACCTAGGTGAAATAGTTTCAGGCTTGGCGTCCGCGCAGTTCACGATCAGCCAAGCTATCGATGGGTGCGAACTAGGTCTTGAAGCAGAGAAAACTATTGTGCACGCTGGGACTTACCCGCTGGCTCTACTAACTCATGAGTTGCGTGATGAGCCGGCGATGCAGCGCTTACCACAGCATGCATTTGCCGCAATACTTACACTCGACGATAAACATCGCAGCGAGCACCTCCGCGTCTTGGAGGCCTACCTTTCCTCACCGACTAATCGCTCACAGGCAGCAACCCGCTGCCACCTTTCGCGCACGGTCTTTTACCAACGATTAGCAGCGCTAGAAACAATCCTTGGTATGGATCTTAATGATGCAAAGACGCTTACTCTACTCACCTTGGCGCTGACGGTGTATAGACAAAGCCAAATGTGAGAAGCATGAACGATAGCCAGCAACTACAGATTTTCTTTAATCAAATTTTGAGATGCGCTCTCCACCTATCATCGAATTGAGAACTCAAACCGCGCCGCTGGATCATTTGGATCGGAGAAGCTGACGGTTAGAGCTCCGGAGCCCGGAAACAACGTGAGAGCAACTGTCGCCGGCATTTCAGTCGGACTTGGACAATGAACATTCATGGTTCTCAGTGAAGTCGGCGTCGCATTACAACCTGCTCCAACGTTGACCCAGCCCCACAGATAGTTGTCTATTTCGACATCGAAGACGAACTGTTTGTCATGCAACGATTCTGTGGGTGCCACGGTGAATTCGTAACGAGGAAAAAGTCCGCCGGACAGTTTTTTCATCGAGACGTCGAAGCTCGCGGGAGATTGGCTTTCTTCCAAATCCGTCGGCCCCAGAGTCGGCTCGACGGAAGGTTCCGGTGTCGACTCACCCGTGGGTTCCGGCGTTGGCTCGACCGAAGGTTCCACAGAAGGTTCCGGTGTCGACTCACCCGTGGGTTCCGGCGTTGGCT
This sequence comes from Glutamicibacter ardleyensis, assembly GCF_014644555.1. Taxonomy (GTDB): domain Bacteria; phylum Actinomycetota; class Actinomycetes; order Actinomycetales; family Micrococcaceae; genus Glutamicibacter; species Glutamicibacter bergerei. The sequence goes on from NZ_BMKX01000001.1 coordinate 692,884, forward strand.
CGACCGTAGGTTCCACGGAAGGCTCCAGCGTCGACTCACCCGTGGGTTCCGGCGTTGGCTCGACCGTAGGTTCCACGGAAGGCTCCAGCGTCGACTCACCCGTGGGTTCCGGTGTTGGCTGGACCGTAGGTTCCACGGAAGGTTCCGGCGTCGGATCGACGGAAGGCTCCAGCGTCGGCTGACCCGTGGGTTCCGGCGTCGGCTCGACCGAAGGTTCCGGCGTCGGCTCCACCGAAGGTTCCGGCGTAGGCTCGACAGAAGGTTCCGGCGTCGGCTCGACAGAAGGTTCCGACGTTGGCTCCACCGAAGGTTCCACAGAAGGTTCCGGCGTTGGCTGGACCGTAGGTTCCACGGAAGGTTCCGGCGTCGGCTCCACCGAAGGTTCCGATGTCGGCTCGACCGAAGGTTCCGGCGTCGGCTCCACCGAAGGTTCCGATGTCGGCTCCACCGAAGGTTCTGCAGCCGCTTCGTCTGTCGGCTCCGGCGTTGCCCTACCCGATGATTCGGCGGTGGATTGAACGGTAGGTTCAACCGATGGTTCCACCATTGGCTCGGCCATAGGCAGCTGTATCGGCTCAAGATTCGGCTGCAGACTTGGCGTCATCGTTGGCGCTGAGTTCATTTTATTATCAGACGAATCGAGTACGCCGGCGTCGGATAGTATATGAAACGAGATAGAGTCCCTGAAGAAATTTCTGGCCTGGCTCTGAGTTTCAATATTCTCTGTGTCGATGATTTTCTGGTTCAAGACCCGTTCGCGACTATCACCGGCCTCCGGTTCGCCTTGCCTCTCTCCGAGCAACGGCGGCAAAATCCCGGCTGCGGAGGCAACCACAGCAAATGCTGTCAGCCCGGTTCCAACGCTCACCACGACTGCCGTGGCACTCACCGTCCCGGTTGCGACGGCTGCGGCGCTTGAGCCGGCCGCTACTGCGCCTGTGGAAGCTCCGCCAGCAAGAGCCCCCACGCCAGCACCAAGTTGTGCCACACCTCCAGTTGCCGATAAGCCGAGCACCGTGGTTCCGCCAACCACGAGCGGAAGCACCACACTTCTCATCGCTCCGCCGATATGTTGCAGTTCGCCGTAAACCAAGGTGCACGCCGGGCAGCTTTTTAAGTGCGTCTTGAGTGAGCGTTCTGCCCTAGCGGTGAGGTTCTTGCGGATTGACGCGGGCATCTGATTACGCGCGGATTCACAACTTGCAGGTAGGTTCGGCTGTTCGCTCAGGTGTGCGGATAGGTAGGACTCACGCAGTCCTTCACGCGCTCTAACCGCCAACGCAGATACCGCGTTGGGGGCGATGCCCAAGATCGTGGCGATTTCGCGTGGTGGCAACCCATCAACTTCGTTATGCCACAACACCGCACGCCACCGTTCTGGCAACGACTTAAAAGCTCGGATTACGATTCGCGATTCTGTGCGCTGCATGATTTCATCGGCTTGAGGATCACCACACTCAAATTCTGCGATTTCATCGGTGGCGAATTCTCGTTTGGCAGCGTTGTTCCTGCCGAAGGCTTCCCGAGAGACCGTGGTCAACAGATAAGCGCGGAAGAACTCGGACGGACCCGTTCCACGTGCTATGCAAGAGAACACTCGTAAGAATGCATCAGAAACAATATCTTCTGCCTCGGAAGGATTGTCCGTATGCCGATTGGCAACCGCCAGCGCCACCTGCTTATGCCGTTGGTAAAGGCTTTCTTGGCAACCATTCGTGCCGGCTCGTACTCCCCGAATTAAATCCGAATCGCTTGACCGGGCGAAATCGGTTCCTGGATCTATTGCCATAAAGTCCCCAAACTTAAAAAATCAATGCATCTAGCGTTAGACATGCGCAATGAGTTAGTTCCCCAAGACTTCAAAATTGCACAGCCAATATTCGTCGACTTTATCGACTATACCGACTTATTAAAGTGTTTTAGTTCCTTCTTTCCCTGTTCACGGAACCTTTTCGGCTCCTGCTCAGCAATCTTCATTTTTATCGCTATAGCGGCCGAATGAGCTCACCCCCAAAACTAGCAACCCAATCAGCCGCCACGGCGGCAGGTAAGCATTCAAGCCCCCAAGACCCGAATCACCACCTATGAACGTTAAGAGTCCGCGAACCCGGAATCGTGACGCTGTTATGCTAAAAGTTTTAAAAATCTCATCCCGGTTCTACTACCAGCGGGAAATCTGCAGCTCAGGGATTCTAAAACTTCCACAACAAATGATGCCTTCAATTCGATAATTCCCTTGAGGTCACTCATCTGCCGAAAGCAAAAGAAAGCCCGTCATCTTCTCCATAACCGTGAAGAAGATGACGGGCTTTCGACACGAAAGATACCGACGCAATTCGCATTGCGCTTTTTTATTGACCTCGTTTTACAGAGCGCTGACTATCGCAACACCACAGTCCGCGAACCGTTGAGAAATACGCGGTCTTCACAGTGCCAGCGCACCGCGTCGGAGAGCGCCTTGCATTCGGTATCTCGGCCCGCGGCTACGAGATTCTCCGGCCCGTAACTGTGGTCTACTTCTTGGACCTGCTGAGCAATGATCGGCCCCTCGTCTAGTTCGCTATTCACGTAGTGCGCCGTCGCACCCACGGTTTTCACACCGCGTTCGAATGCTTGGTGGTAGGGCTTAGCTCCCTTGAAGGAGGGGAGGAATGAATGGTGAATGTTAATTGCCCTGCCCGTGAGCTTCCGGGTCAAGTCGTCGGAGAGGACCTGCATGTAACGGGCGAGGACCACCAAGTCGATATCGAAGCGGTCTACCAGTTCCATCAGCTTGGTTTCTGCCTCGGGCTTTGTTTCCGCGGTGACCGGAATGTGGAAGAAGGGTATGCCATTCCATTCAACCTGCTGTCGATGGTCTGGATGATTGGAGACCACCGCAGCAATCTCCACTGGCAGTTCACCCATTCTGGCGCGGAACAATAGATCATGCAGGCAGTGGCCGAATTTCGAGACCATGACAACCACGCGCTTCTTCTTTCCCGCGGCACGCATTCCCCACTGGGCCTGGTATTCCTGCGCAAGCTCCTCGAGGCTTGCTTCAAGTTCGGCAATGTCTTGAGAGGTATCGGGCTGATTACAGATTTCGAATTCAATTCTCATAAACAAAGTGCCTGAACGCTGGTCATCATGTTGCTTGAGTTCGCGGATGTCTCCCTGATGCTTCAGTAGCAACCCGGTGACAGCATGGACGATTCCTGAACGCTCGGCGCAGGTGAAAGTCAGGATGTAGATGTTGTTTGGTTCGGTCATTGTGCCGCTCCTTAATAGTTCACCGAGCTGACGGAGACGTCCGCCATAAGTCGTGTTTGAGTGAAGACGAGCCAAGATACTTCATTGAGCCTGCTACGCAGAGCGGCTTCCTTCATCGGTAGAAACACCAGATTGGAGAGGATAACTCCGTGGAAGCAGCTTCTCCCTAGACCTGGCTTGAGCTTGGTGATGACCACCAGCAAACCCAAAATAAACCAATGTAAATTCCTGATATAAAACTACTGATATATCAATGTTTGATCACAAGCATAGGCGTGCGTCTATCCATCGTCAATAGGTATTTCGATCGTTTTTCATTGGGCCCTCGCAGCATGGACCAACGCCGGATTTACGCTCGAAAGAAAACGCGCTGGATCACCACGCGGCAAGAGTGACTAACCGTCGAGATGACCAGAAGCGCTTCTGCGAGATACTCTTTGCTTATAGGCAACTGATATTTCACAAGTGAATGAGAGCAACGTTCTGATGCCAGCTACGCCCACGCAAGCAACCACCAGCTCGATGGCCGATCGCGCTTACGACCTGCTGAGAGATCGTCTTGTGCTATTGGAAATCGCGCCTACGCATCCCATTCATGAGCCTGCTTTGGCCGAGGAACTCAACGTGGGGCGTACTCCCATTCGCGAAGCGCTGAAGCGTCTTGAAACTGACCATTTAGTCGTCTCCTATCCACGTCGCGGGACATTTGCCACCGCCGTAGACTTTCACGAACTGAACCAAATTTCTGAGATCCGCCAGGTACTCGAACCAATGGCCGCGCATAATGCCGCGGCAAATAAGGATCCCGAGATTCGTGCCGAGCTAGCCGAATATCTGAAAAAAATTGACTCCTTAGATGAGTCCATGGATCAGCGCTCTTTACTGCTCCTAGACGTGCACATTCACCGGTTGATTTACCGTGCAAGCGCCAATAAGCACCTTGAAGAAACGCTAGTACGCCTCGATAATCTAGTCACCCGTATTTGGTGTTTAGTTATCGATCAAATGCCACCCATAGCCGAACATATTATTGAGCACTCAGCCCTTCTGAGAGCCATTCTGGATGGCGACGGAACCAAAGCAGCACAGCTTGTCTCCGCTCACGTAGCCCACTTCGAGCAAGCTTTGCGCAAAGCACCCTAAGCTCCAATGACACCTCGCGATGCTCGGCTGCAAACAATTGGTTTTCACCGCGGGTTTGCTGCCGAGCATCCGAGTTTTTTATTATCTACCGGCCGGTTCGGGTTCCGGTTGCGGGTCCAGATCTTCATCGGTTTCAGCAGTATCGCTCGCTGACCGGAGAGGAGTTTCCTCTAATCTGACGACGGGATTTGCCTTGACTGTGACTATTGAGTTTTCTCTAGTCATCAAGCTGAATTGTTCACCGTCATGTCGTTCAAGACCATCATCAACTGCCTGTTCAAGTACCTCTAGTGCTACCTTGCCGCGTAGAACCAGCGGATCACGACTCAGGTCTTTCCAGATAGCCACGCAGAGCAGCAACATCACCAGAACAAATGGCAGTGCGGCGACAATGGTGATGTTCTTTAGACCGTTCAGTGCTGCCGCCGGATGATCTCCACCGGCCAACAGCATCACCGCAGCCACGGCACCCACCGAGACACCCCAGAAGATCACGGATTTCTTGCTCGGATCCTCGGCGCCTCGTTCGCTGAGCGCACCCATCACAATCGAGGCGGAATCCGCTCCGGTGACGAAGAAGATCGCGATGAGCACGACCGTGAGTACCATCAACACCGTCGCGAACCAGGCCGGGAAGGGTAGCTTGTCCAACAGGTCGAAGAGCACCGAATCAAATACGATGTCCGGGGCACCATCAACCATTTGTGCCATGGCTTGGCCCATGTCGCCGCTTCGTTCGGCACGTTCCTGCAGTCCGATGGCTCCGCCGCCAAAGATGGAGAACCAGATCAATGTGACGGTTGAGGGTACGAGTAAGACTCCTGTGACGAACTGACGAATGCTTCGACCCCGCGAAATACGAGCAATGAACAACCCCACAAATGGCGTCCATGAAACCCACCATGCCCAGTAGAAGATGGTCCATGACGATAGCCAGGTCGCCATGGTCTCATCACCCGAGGAAGCGGTGCGCGAAGCCATTTGTGGCAGATCGCTAATAAAGGATCCCACAGCGTTGGGGATGACATTCAGGATAAATAGTGTTGGGCCACCAATGAAGACCACCAAAGCCAGTATGACTGCAAGCACCATATTAATGTTTGAAAGCCACTGAATACCGCGTTCAATTCCAGAGACTGCCGAGGCCACAAACATGGCCGTCAGAATCGCAATAATCAGCACCAACATGCCCGAGCCGACCTTATCCAGCATGCCGGCGGATTGCATACCGCCACCGATCTGCAACGCGCCGAGGCCAAGCGAGCAGGCTGAACCAAAGAGAGTTGCCAGAATCGCCAAAATGTTAATCGTCTTACCGCCGGCGCTGTGAACTACCCGTTCGCCAAAAACCGAGCTGAACATCGAGGAGAACAATTGCGGACGTCCTAGACGGAAGCTTCCATAGGCCATCCCCAAGCCAACAATCGCGTACATGGCCCATGGGAAAAGTGTCCAGTGAAAGAGCGTGGTGCCCATCGCCGTACCCACCGCGGCCGAGGTCTGACCGTCAACGGTTCCCGGCGGTGGTGACATGTAGAAGAACAATGGTTCGCCCACACCGTAAAAGACCAACCCGATGCCCATGCCGGTTGCAAACATCATGGAGATCCATGAGACCGTGCTGAACTGCGGCTTCTCCCCATCCTTACCTAACGGGATCCTGCCAAAACTCTTGGCGGCCACAACAAGCACAAAAACCGTGAACACCGACGCAGCGATGACAAAGACCCAGCCGGTATTCGTAATCACCCAGTCCAGGGCGGTACTTGCCGCGCTACCCAGACCGGTGGGGGAAGAAAATCCCCAGACGATAAAGGCCAACGTCAAGATTCCTGCTATTCCAAAGACCCAATAGTCTGTGCCCGCGGCAAGATATCTCTTCGGCTTTCGTCTGCGCGCGGAATGAAGCTCGCTCACCAGATCTTGGACGGGTTGCTCGTTATTTTTCATGGCTTTCCTTTGTTGGCGGAACTTCTCAACCGACACTCACTGAAGATTTTTTTGCGTCAGTAGTTTTCGTCTCAGTGGTGAATGCATCTGCCCGCCGAGACGACGTTCCGTAGCCTGATGTCTTGATGTCCGCCAGTGTGGTGGATATGTGGTGAACCGGTGACCCATTTTTGGGCGCAACAAGTTCGGGCATGGACATCTTGGGATAATTCCGCCCCGCGAGATGCGAGTCTCTTGGGGTTAGATAACGGGCACGAACAGATCTAAAAACCTGCTCGTGCCCGGCAAAATAATGCGGGTTTAAGCGCGGATCATATTGTGTGGATCAAGTACAAACTTCTGCGCAGCGCCCTCGTCAAAGGCCGCGTAGCCTTGGGGCGCATCCTTCAACGCGATAGCGGTCGCATTAACGTTTTTAGCGATGCTCACCTTGTCGGAGAGGATTGCCTGCATCAGCCCGCGGTGGTACTTCATTACCGGGCATTGGCCGGTAACAAAGGTGTGTGATTTAGCGAATCCCAAGCCAAAGCGCATGGACAGCGAACCCTGCTTGGCCGCTTCATCAGTCGCGCCTGGGTCACCGGTGACGTAGAGTCCCGGAATACCCAATGCACCACCGGCACGGGTGATTTCCATCAGCGAGTTCAAGACGGTGGCAGGTTGCTCGGTCTTGGCATTTTGGCCGTGTCCGCGAGCTTCAAAGCCCACGGCGTCAATTCCGCAATCCACCTCTGGAACGCCGAGGATTTGAGCAATCTGCTCGCCTGGGTCCCCCAGCGAAACGTCGACCGTCTCGCAGCCAAAGCTCCGAGCTTGGGCTAGCCTGTCCGCGTTAAGATCACCGACGATGACCGTGGCAGCACCCAAAAGTTGGGCCGAGGTAGCAGCGGCCAGACCAACCGGCCCGGCACCGGCGACGTACACCGTGGAGCCAACGGTCACCCCGGCGCCGATGGCGCCGTGGTATCCGGTGGGGAAAATATCGGAGAGCATGGTCAGGTCCAAGATTTTTTCCATGGCCTGATCCCGGTCAGGGAATTTCAGCGCGTTCCAATCCGCATACGGAACCAGCACGTACTCGGCCTGTCCACCGACCCAGCCACCCATATCCACGTACCCGTAAGCCGAGCCCGGGCGGTCTGGATTGACGTTCAAGCAGATGCCGGTTTGTCCGACCTTGCAGTTTCGACAACGCCCACAGGAGATATTGAAAGGTACCGAAACAACGTCTCCCACCTTCAAGAACTCCACGTCACGGCCGATTTCAACCACCTCGCCGGTGATTTCATGGCCGAGCACTAGACCCTCTGGGGCGGTGGTGCGTCCGCGCACCATGTGTTGGTCGGATCCGCAGATGTTAGTGGCGATGGTTTTCAAGATGACACCGTGGTGCACCTGGCGCCCAATGTTGGCCGGGTGAACTCCCGGACCGTCCTTCAGTTCAAAATCTGGGTACGGGGTGTCGATGAGTTCGACCTTGCCTGCACCGGCGTAGCTGACTGCCAAGTTGCCCATGGGTGACCTTTCACATGAAATATCAGTTGGATACTAATCGGACTTAGCCAAAGTCTGCTCATGAGTGTGATCTATGTCAATAGCCAATTGAAAAATAGTTCCTTGGCTCCCGGGTCCTTGAGACCTGGCCTAACCGTCCAATTCCTCGGTCAATCGCTGGGAAATAATTGATTCCGCGGTGCGTTGCAAAAAAGTTAAAGATTCTTCGATGAGCGGGGAACCCCGCCCGCCCTTGCGGGTCACGGCAACAATGCGCCGTGAAGGCTTGGCAGTTCCGGAGATGCGTCGGCGCACCACAGTTTCCACGCTTCCCAACGTGGCCAACCGTGGCAGCAACCCCACTCCCAGGCCGGCTCCGATAAAGGCAATCATGGTTTCCCACTCGATCGCCTCGTGCGCAATGTGCGGCGTGACCCCTAGCGAGGTGAAGGCCGAGACGAATAACGAGCGATACACCGACTGTTCGTTTTCCGTAATCCATGGATCTTCCGCCAGCTCTTCCAGCGAAACGGTTTGGTTCAACGCAAGCCGGTGTCCTGCGGGCAGCACCACGTCCAACGGGTCATCGAGCAGTACCGTCTGCTCAAATCTGGCACCCGCATCGATTGACCCGTGAGCCTGCGAAGCCACAATCACCGCCAGGTCGATTCGTTCGGCGAGTAAAAGATCCAAGCAACGCTGCGGATGAGCTTCCATCAGTTGCACCTGCACGTGCGGGCGGACGGTGTGCAGCTCCTCCGCCAGGGGTGCGAGCAATTGCGCCGCGGCAGTGGAGAATCCGCCCAAACCGAAGCTCGCCTGCAGCTGCCCCTCACTGGCCAACGCCGAGGCCCGCAGCTGCTCCCATTGCGTCACAATGTCGTCAAGTCCCGCCACAAAATGCCTGCCGGCAACCGTCAATTGGATGCCGCGTCCATCCTTGATCAGCAGCTTAATCCCTAGAGAGCGCTGTAGTTCACGCAGCTGCGCAGACACCGCGGAGGGCGAGTACCCGGTTAGCTCCGCGGTTCGCGCCACGGTGCCCACCGAGGAGAAAACTCTCAGGGTTATCAGACGAGGATCAATCATGCACCTATTGTGCATGATCTTCTCCACTTTCTTGCGCTTTTCATGCGACTCTTCAGACTTTAGTCTCGACATATACGGTGATTCACTTCACAAATTCCTGCAGTGCATCCACCCCCATGACCACACTTGGTTTCTGGCTTCTAGGAGTAAAAATGACAGCTTCGGTAAGCGCCCCGCAACCCACGCGAGGCAAGTTGGCTTCTTCGGTGAGCGCCGAACAACTCACCGAAATTACCGAGCTCTTCCAAAATCGGCGCCTAGGGTATTCGCTCGATTCCCCGTTCTACACGGACCCGGCGGTTTTTGCGTTGGACATGCAGGCGATCTTCGGAACCCACTGGCTCTTCGCCACGAGTGTCGCCGAGATCCCCGAACCCGGAGACTATGTCACCGTCGACTACGGCCCATATTCGTTGATCATCTTGCGCACCGATGACGGCGGGGTCAACGTCCTGCACAATGTTTGTCGTCACCGCGGCGCCCGAGTGCTGACCGAAGCTTCGGGAAGCACCGGAAACCTGGTCTGCGGATACCACTCGTGGACCTACTCCCCCGAAGGGGAGCTGATCCACGCCTCTACTCCGGGGGAAACAAAGTTCGACAAGAACTGCTTTGCCCTCAAGCGAGCCCATGGACAGATTCGCGCGGGACTCATTTTTGTCTGCCTCGCCCAAGAACCACCCACGGACTTTGATCAGGTCGCCGAAATCTTTGAACCCTACCTGGCGCCGCACGATATTTCTCGCACCAAGGTGGCCTACCAGCAGAACATTATCGAAGAAGCCAATTGGAAACTGGTGATGGAGAACAACCGCGAGTGCTACCACTGCGACGGCCACCCGGAACTTGCCTGCTCGCTGTTCCCCACCTGGGGGCTGAGCGACGAGAGCGTCCCCACTCATCTTGAAGAAGTGTGGAAACGTAATAAGCAGGCTCAGGCAAGCCTCGAAGAACGTTGCAGGCGCTACGGCATCCCATTCAAAGTAGTCGAAGAACTCGATACCCGCATCGCCGGAATTCGTATCTCCCGTGAATCCTTGGACGGCGACGGTGAATCCTTCTCCCCCGACGGCCACCGACTATCCAAAAAACTACTGGGCGACCTACGCGACTTCCGTCTTGGACGTTGCTCCATGCACTTGCAGCCCAATAGCTGGTTCCACTTCCAAAGTGATCACATCATTACCTTCGCAGTCTTCCCTATTAACGAGCACCAAACCCTGGTGCGCACCACCTGGCTGGTAGCCGATGATGCGTTGGAAGGCGAAGATTATGATCTGGAGACACTGACTCACACCTGGAAGCAGACAAACCTGCAGGACAAGGCGTTTGTGGAGCTTTGCCAAAAGGGAGCGGCCAGCCCAGTGTACGAGCCAGGCCCTTACATGTTGAGCGAATACCAGGTTGAGGCCTTCCTTAACTGGTACACCCAGCGCGTTTTGGAGCACCTGGCATGACCGAACCCGTCACCCGTACCGGCATCCCGGAAGCCCAACGTATCCGCGGGCTGGAAATGCCATGGAACCGGGTACTTAGTGGACAAGACGGACCGGCCAGCGCCGCCCGCGCGCTGGGACCGTGGCACCCGCAAGAGTTCATGGCCGAATGTGTGCAAACCATCGCCGAGGCCGGCGGATTGATGACCTTCGTCTTTCGCCGCCTGGATGGTGCACCATTGGCTTTCCGTGCCGGACAATATCTGAACATTGCCTTCCCGGTGCATGGTGAAGACCAAGACTCGGTGGACCGAAGCTATTCAATATCTAGCGCGCCCACCGTGCCGTGGACCTTTAACATCAGCATCAAAAGGGATTCCAACGGGCTCGTCTCCAACTGGGCGCATCAAAACCTTCGCCCCGGAATGGTCTTGGACATGCTCGGTCCGGTCGGTGCATTCCACCTAGGAGACTCCGACCGGCGAGCGCGCTACCTGTTCTTATCTGCCGGTGCGGGAATCACCCCGATCATGTCCATGGTGCGCACCATTCATTCGCTGCCCGGGTTAGCGGATGTGGTGGTGCTCTGCCATGGCACGGTGCCCGGGGACTTCGCGTTCTGGCCCGAACTGGAATACATCACCCAGGTTGATTCGCGGATCAAGGTCTCTTACTCCTTGGGCAACCGCGAAAAGCCCGCAAGTTGGGACGGATTCAGTGGTCGGCTCACCGCACAGATGATTGAAGCGGTGGCACCGGACGCTAATGGGCGCAAGGTGTTCGCGTGCGGTCCCGAAGGCTACCTGAATCTGGCCACCAAACTCTTGCGCGAGGTGGGAGTAGATGACACCTCGGTGTTCATGGAGTTCTTCTCCGGTGACCATAAGACAGTGTTGGAATACCAGCAGGAAATTACCTTAGCCGAAGGTATCGCCGAGGAAGTCGCCGAGTCGGTGGATCAGTTCTACGAAAGCCAGCCCCCTGAGCTGGTCATGTATGAACCGGAGTATGACGCGGAAGGAACCATCGAAGCCACGGGACAGAAATTAGAAGTCGTCGACTCCAATATTTCTTTGCCGCCGGCTAAACCGTTGGTGGAACCGGCTGGGCCGGTTAATTCCTCGGCTTTCCCCACCGTTGGCAGCGGGACGCTGACGATGACCTTTGTGCGCAGCGCCTTGAACGTAAAGATCAATGGCGACGAGCACATTCTGGGAGTCGCGCAACGTGCCGGAGTTCGCATCGGTGCGAACTGCCAAGAAGGTATGTGCGGTTCATGCAAGGTGGTCAAGCTCGATGGTGAGGTCCAAATGAACCATCAAGGTGGGATCCGTGCCAGAGAAATCTCGGCCGGCAAGTTCCTCCCGTGTTGTTCCACCGCGAGCACCGATCTGGTCATCGACGCCTGAGCTTGCCGGACCTTCTCGAAATACTCGCAGCATCTCAATTCTCCACACCACACAAGTTTTAGGAGTCCACCGTGTCTGTTTCATCCCCACGGGTAGTCATTATCGGAGCCGGAATCGTCGGCGCCAACCTGGCGGACGAGCTCGTCCAGCTGGGCCACACCAATACCTTGGTGATTGAGCAGGGGCCGTTGAACCTGCCCGGTGGTTCCACCTCGCACGCCCCCGGACTCGTTTTCTCCTCAAATCCTTCTAAGTCAATGACCGCGTTCGCCCAGTACACCATCGAGAAGCTCACCTCGCTGGTGGGTGCCGACGGCCGCGGCTCCTTCCTTCCGGTCGGTGGATTGGAAATCGCTACCACCGAGGCCCGTTTGCAGGATTTGCACCGCCGTGCCGGGTGGAACCGCTCCTACGGCGTGCAGGCCGAAGTCATCGAGGCCGCTGACTGCCTGAAGAAATTCCCTATGCTCAACCCCGAAAAGGTACTTGGTGGCCTCTTCACCAAAAATGATGGGCTCGCTCTGGCTAGCAAGGGAACCTCGCTGGTCATCGAGCGGGCGCAGGCTGCCGGAGTCGAATTCCGTGACGGCACGGTGGTGACCGATATTGAGCAGTCCGGAGGCAAGGTCACCGCGGTGATCTGTGGTGAGGACCGTTTCGAAGCTGACATTGTGGTCTCCTGCGCAGGGTTCTGGGGACCAAATATTGGCAAGATGGTCGGCACCCCGATCCCGTTGTTGCCGCTGGGTCACCAGTTCGCGTGGACTACCCCGGCTCCGAGCTTGGCCGGAATCAACGAACAACCTGCCGGCGCTACTCGTCCAATCTTGCGTTACCAGGATGGCGACCTTTACTACCGCGAGTGGGGAGATCGTATCGGTATCGGCTCCTACGCCCACCGTCCGATGCCGGTAGATCTTGACACCTTGGCCCGCTACGCGCCGAGTGAGATTACCGAAGAGCGGATGCCTTCCAGCTTGGCATTCACCCCTGAGGACTTTGCCGCCGAGTGGGAAGCGACCCAAGAGTTGCTGCCGGATCTGCGCAACACTCAGATCCAGCGCGGTTTTAATGGAATCTTCTCTTTCACCCCGGATGGCGGTTCGCTGGTCGGTGAATCCCGCGAGGTAGACGGGTTCTTCGTTGCCGAAGCCGTCTGGGTCACCCACGCCCCCGGCATTGCCCGTGCGGTAGCGCAATTGATTACCAGCGGTCAGTCGGAAACGGATCTGAGCGATTGTGATCTGAATCGTTTTGAAGACGTGCAAACCACTAAGGAATATGTCAGCGAAACCTCGCAGCAGAACTTCGTTGAAATCTACGATATTCGCCATCCCCTGGAGCCACGGCTGAAGCCACGCAATGTGCGCACCAGTCCGTTCTTCGCCCGGCAGCAAGAACTCGGTGCCTTCTTCTTAGAGGGCACCGGATGGGAACGCCCACACTGGTACCAGGCCAATGCCGCACTGCTTGATCAGCTACCGCAAGAGTGGGCTGCGCCCGCTCGTGATCAGTGGTCAAATATGTTCCACTCGCCGATCGCCGCGGTGGAGGCATGGAAAACACGTACCGCGGTGGCCATGTTTGATATGACACCGCTGAAACGTGTGGAAATCACCGGCCCCGGTGCCGGACAAATGTTGCAGGGGCTCACCACCGCAAATATGCTCCGTGCCCCCGGCATGGTCAGCTACACCTTGCTGCTGAATTCCGCCGGCAGTATCACCAGTGACATTACCGTCGCGCGCATTTCCGAGCAGCTCTATCAGGCGGGTATTAACTCCAATGTTGATGTCGCCTACCTGGACCGCGAAGCGCGTAAGTTCAACGAGGCGAACCCGGGCCAGTGGGTGAGCGTCCGCGATATCACCGCCGGCACTTCCTGCATCGGGCTCTGGGGTCCGTTGGCCCCAGAGGTGATGGCCAAGGTGAGCGAAGACGACCTGAGCAATGACGGGCTCAAGTACTTCCGCACCAAGCAGATCTCCATCGCCGGCATCCCGGTCACCGCGATGCGCCTGTCCTACGTGGGCGAATTCGGCTGGGAGCTCTACGCCTCGGCGGATGTCAGCGCACGGCTCTGGGATGTCCTCTTCGAAGCCGGTCAGGAACACGGCATCATTGCTGGTGGACGCGAGGCGTTCAACTCCATGCGATTGGAAAAGGGTTTCCGCTCCTTCGGTACGGATGTGACCACCGAGCACGAGCCAGAACAGGCGGGCCTAGGCTTCGCGGTGAAGGCAGCCAAGACCGCGGACTTCGTGGGCAAAGATGCGTTGGCTTCACGTGCCGCGGCGGCCACCACCAGGTTGCGGTGCCTGACCATCGATGATGGAACCTCGGTCGTCTTAGGCAAGGAACCGGTGTACGTCGATGGAGTTCCGGCCGGATACGTGACCAGCGCGGCCTACGGGTACACGGTGCGTAAACCTATTGCTTACGCCTGGTTGCCTAGCTCGGTAGAAACTGGGGATAGCGTGCAGATTGAGTACTTCGGCAGATTGCTGACGGCGAGCGTGGTTGATGATCCACTATATGATCCGCAGATGGACCGGCTGCGTGGTGTCACCTTGGCGGTCACCCCGAGCTAAATACTGCACCTTACCCATAGAAGAAGTGCAGGTTGTGCCCCGGAACCGCATTGTTCCGGGGCGCAACCTTTTTCTCAGCCAGCCACAGCGCGGCTATGCGCGGAGAAATAATGAATTAGTGGGTTCCCACGTTGTGCTCAACCCACGAGCGTAGCTGCTTCAGTGGTTGCGCTGCACCGAGTCCGAGCTGGGTCAGTTCATACTCCACCCGCGCCGGCACTTCGGGGTAAATGGTACGGATGAGAAGGCCGTGGTCTTCCAGCTTTTTAAGCGTCTGCGAGAGGACTTTTGTACTGATTCCTTCTAGCCGGCGTTTGAGTTCCCCGGTGCGTTGCGGTCCATCTTCTAATGCGCCGATAGCCAGGGCGCTCCACTTGTTCGCGAGCAAATCGAGCATGTCGCGGCAAGGACACATGGCTGCGTACACATCATTACGCTGGTAATCCTCACTCAGTTCAGTCATAGACTGATGCTATCAAATAGATACTAAGTGCCCTTGCGGGTAACTAGTGCCCACGGGAGAGGATGGTTTACATGAAAACTACGACAGCCATTGGCTACACACAAAACCTGCCAGCTACTGACCCTAAATCACTGATTTCTCAAGAAATTGAACTACCTGAACTGGGCCCGCATGACCTGCTCGTTGCGGTCGAGGCAGTTTCGGTGAACCCGGTGGATATGAAAGTGCGTTTAGGCACCCCCGCCGACGGCTTTAAGGTGCTCGGCTTTGACGCCGCAGGTACCGTTCAAGAAGTCGGCTCGGCCGTGACGCTATTCGCCCCGGGTGACGAGGTGTACTACGCCGGCAGCATTGACCGGCCAGGCACCAATCAGCGCCTGCACCTTGTTGACGAGCGGATCACCGGACGCAAACCTGCGACACTGAGCTTCGCCGAGGCTGCCGCGCTCCCGCTGACCGCGATCACCGCTTGGGAGACCTTGTTTGACCGGCTGCAGTTGACCGAGCAATCCACCGGAACACTATTGGTAGTCGGCGCAACCGGCGGTGTCGGATCGATCATGCTCGCGCTGGCCGAAGTTCTTTTGCCTAAGGTCACCGTGATCGCCACGGCTTCCGATGATGAGCGAGCCGCCTGGGCTCGGGATCTCGGAGCAGAGAACACCGTGAACCACCACGAGGATCTGGCCGCCCAGGTGCTTACACTCGCGCCCCACGGGGTGGACTGGCTGTTCACCGCACACTCGGAAGGACAGCTGGAAACCTACGCGCAGATTGTCCACCCCTTCGGCCAGGTGGTGGCGATTGACGATGGTTCGCGCGATGTCTCGCCGTTGAAGAGCAAGTCCATCAGCTGGCATTGGGAGCTGATGTTCACTCGCGCGCTGTATCAAACCGCCGACATGATCGAGCAGCACCGGTTGCTCAATAAAGTGGCTGATCTAGTGGATCAGGGCCAGATACGCACCACGGTCACCAGCACGCTCACGCCCATCTCAGCCAAGAACCTGCGCCACGCACACGAGCTGATCGAGAGCGGACGGACGTTGGGCAAGCTGGTTCTCACCGGCTGGGAGTAAGGCATTCTGCTCAGGCGTTGCCCCGCCAGCTGATGATGTTTCGTGATGGCGCCATGGTGAACGGGTACCTGGGAGATCCAGAATCACTGCCAGCGTCCTTGAGGGCCGCATTTGATGCGGTGCTTATGACTGCGGTTGCCTGATGAGTCTTTCCTGAAGCCCCGGCTTGAGATTCTTTAATTTAACACAACACACAACACACAACACCGCCGCACCATCGACCTTCCTCGGGATGATGCGGCGGCGAACATCCGACGCAGTGACGGCCAGCGATTCCACCAAGGATCTTGGCCCGTGCGTGATGTCAGCTATGGGTCCACCAGGTAATTGCAGTTACCGCGTTCCTTTGATGAGCCTGCGGGCTGGATTGCCCAACAAGCACGCCAAGTTGGCGGCCTGACAACTACCGGCCTACGCTCATCTGGCACTCCCCTCGACGACTACGTTCAAGGAAATTGACGGCCGCTTGAACCGTGTGCAAAAGCAGCAAGGCAGTGGTCACGGTGCCCACTCCCCCAGGCACAGGACTTAACGCCGAGACCAGTGGTTGCACCGAGTCAGCCTGCACATCCCCGGTGAGCCCACCGGATTCGGTCACGTGAGTTCCTACGTCTATCACCACCGAGTGTGCTGCCACCTCATTAGCCGTCAGTAGGTGAGGTTGCCCAGCGGCTACTACGCACACCTCGGCCCGACTGGTATGTTCAGCCAAATTGACGGTGCGCGAATGGCAGATGGTGACCGTCGCATCGAGTTGCAACAGTAGTTGCGCTAAGGGCTTGCCAACCACTGTGGAACGACCTATCACCGCCACATGTTTGCCGGCCAGCGGGATCCGATAGTGTTCAAGGATTTCTATCACCGACCGCGCAGTAGCTGGGGCGAAAGCCTCTTGTCCAACGCTGAGCTGGCCAAGACTAACTGGGTTGGCCCCATCAATATCTTTGGCCGGATCTATCAGCTTGACCAGTGACGATGCGTCGATTCCTTGCGGAAGCGGGGTTTGCAAGATGATGCCATGAATTTGTTCATCGGCATTCAGTGTCTTGATTGTTTCGGCGAGAGTCTCTGCGGTAGCTTCTCCGAGGTCAAGTACTTCGCAGGCCACCGCAAGCTTTGTTGCAGCCCGAGCGATCGAGCTGACGTACCAATTGGTGGCTTGATTATCCGTAGCTACGATGACAGCGAGTTTGGGAGTGACGTGCTCAGTGGCTAGTTGTGTAACGAGGTCACCGATACGCTGACGAACTTTTTCGGCTACCGGTTCACCGAGTAATAAGCGCGCGCTCATACGGTGACCGCCGCGCGAACCTGATCGCTGAGTAGTTCTGCTTCGGCGATGGTTGCCATTGCTTGATTGACGGTGTCGCTCAGTCTTTCGCGATGCTTTTGATCGTTGAGCGCAGCGATATTCATTTGGAGGGTTACTACCGCGGTACGTGTTGCGGCGCGGGCGGCTTCTGCCGCGGCTGCTACGTCACTGAGCACCGACGGGTTACCTATAACTAATAAACGTTGGGCGAGTGTTACGACGACAGCCGAGATTTCCACGGTGCTGACCAAAGGTTCACTGGCGACCACGGTAGCTTCTTGAATCGCTGCCGAACGTTGCACGGTTTGATCTTTTGGTATTCGATAAGCGTTGCTCAGTTGCCCGAAACAGCGTTCGTCTTCTTGCGCGGCATACAGTGCAGAGCGCATCAGAATGCGAGCACGCTTGGCGATTTGCTCAGCTTCTGCTTCAACGTCGCGAAAACGTGGGCCGGCGGTAAATTCGGCCACCATAGACACCAAGGCCGCACCTTGAGCAACCTGCATGGCCGCGGCCGCACCACCTCCCGGGGTCGGCGCCTTAGAGGCCAGCCGTTCGAGGTAGCTGGTGACTGTTTCGCTGGAAATCAATGAGGTCCCCTTCGGGCCGGATGAAGCACAGATGCTGATTCGGGTTACTGATATGTCGTGGCAACGCGGGCGCAGATACTCTATAACGAGATCCGAAGTGCCGGCCCAGACCACCTTAAGTTCTATTAATATCCGACTGGTATATCAGAATACTTTGAAGCCTAAAACAGATACCAATGACAGGTCAAGGGTTTTTAACTTCGGACATCCTCTCCGGCTGTCCGGGAAACTAGGACACCACCTAATGACACCACCAGAGACAGATGCTTGAATGGAGAGAACGAAAGGGGACAACATGACGCACGCGCTTTCGAAAGGTGATCACGTCTCGTGGAATTCCGAGGCAGGCAGGGTATCCGGCAAGATCATCACGGTGCATACTTCCGACTTTGACTACAAAGGTCATACTCATCGGGCGTCAAAAGATGACCCGCAATATGAAATCAAAAGTGACAAGACTGATCACGTCGCCGCACATAAGGCCGACGCGCTGAAGCTGCTCAAAGATCAATGAGCGGCGTGACCACACCACGCATCTGGACCATCGGGCACTCGAACCGGGCACTGGAAGAATTCACGGACCTGCTGAAAGAAAATTCAATCAAACAGGTTCTGGATGTTCGGAAGCTGGCAGGCTCAGATAAATTCCCACATTTTAATTCAGATGTCCTGACCGAATCCTTGGACGCAATGGGCATCAAGCTGTGGAAACTCGAACCACTGGATGGCCGGCGCACAGTAAGCAAGGAAATTCCCTTTGAGGTCAACGCATGGTGGGAGAACCGAAGTTTTCATAATTACGCGGATCACGCGTTATCCCAAGAATTCACCGAGGCCCTAACCGAGTTGCGCGACGCAGGATCCTCGCAGCGCACAGCGGTGATGTGTTCCGAAGCAGTATGGTGGCGCTGTCACCGCAGAATCATCTCAGATCATTTGCTAGCTCATCACGTTCACGTGCTACACATTATGGGTCCAGGCAAAACCGTGAACGCCCAGCTCAGCGCCGGCGCTGTCCTTGATGAAAACACCGCAGTTCGGTACCCGAAACACGACTAGCCCGCCGGCGAACCTAGCGAATCCAGGTTTGAGCCATTTCGACCAGCAACGACTGGAACGCGTTCTCCGCTGGCGCCCGAACTCGGTCCCGGCGCTGAGCCAGAACCACACTGCGCGGCGCGGCAGCTTCACCCAGTGACAGAATCTTGACCCCGGGATGGTTATTCATCACCGCGGATTTCGGCGCCAAGGCAATACCCAAACCCACGGAGACCATTGCTTGTGCTTCCTGATAATCATTTGCTTGAAATGAAATCTTCGGAGAGAACCCGGCAGTGTTACATGTACGCTCTAGAAGTTCGGCCACCGGATGCTCGTTCGCGCGCACGATCCACTGTTCATGGGCCGTATCGACCATGTCAATCTCATCGAGCTGCGCAAAAGGATGCTCAACGCCAACCACAAGTACCGTCGGCTCCGTGAACAGAGTCGTCAGCTCAAAGTCTGCACGGTTCAACTTGTGCCACTCATATTCCCAGAGTAATCCCAAGGAGATCTCCCCCTTGGAAAGCAGCGACATAAGCTCCTGCAATCTAGTACTTCGCACATCAAGATTAACCGAAGGGTACAACTTGCGGAATCGGCTAATCACCAACGGCATGAACGAACTCCCGAGAGTAGGGAAAGTCCCTAAGCTCAAGCTTCCGCTTTTGAGTCCCGCCAACTGATCCAGGTCTGCAATCGCGGCATCCATCTGTTGCAAGATACGCCTCGCATGTGATGCAAGAACATGACCTGCGTCGGTGGGCGTCATGCCTCGCGCGTGGCGCTGAAGTAGGGGTTGGCCAACCTCTTCTTCGAGTTTTCGCAGCTGCTGGGAAACTCCCGACGGAGTATAAAAAAGTTCATCCGCAGCCGAGGTGACGGAACCACCCTCGACTACTGCGAGCAATATTTGCAATCTCTTTACGTCGAGCATGTCGCCTCCATGTAGCAATACTTCAATATACTCCAGAATCACAACATTCACTGGATTCACTTCTAAACTTTCAAGCACTTCTACATCTTCATCGCGCTTATGTGGCAATTCTTGCCCTCGGCATCCCCTAAGAAGTCTAGAAATTCAGCAATGCTTCAATCTAATGCATTTTTTGTAACTACTAATACATTCATCTTTAACGGATCATCAATACATAACGAACGTGCGGCACGTCACAAACGGCGCTCGGCGCGATGATCTCGATAGATTAGGTGAGTCCAATTAAGCGATTAGTTAAGGCTACGTGGATGCGTGGGGGGACCAGCAAATGCTGGGTGTTCGAGCGAAGTGCGCTCCAAATCCCAGGCTTTACCGTTGATGAGGTCCTCTTGCGCCTCTTCGGCTCCCCAGACCCGCGCCAGATCGACGGTGTTGGCGGCGGAAGCTCCACTACCAGCAAAGCCGTCATCCTCAGCCCCAGCAGCGAACCCGGAATCGACGTCGATTACACCTTCGCGCAGGTTGGCATCGAGCAGGCAGTGGTTGATTGGGGCAGCAACTGCGGAAACTGCTCAGCGGTCATCGCTCCCTACGCAGTGGAACAGGGCTGGGTCAACGCCGTTGCTGGTGAAGTTTCGGTACGTATCCGTAATACCAACACCGGCCAGGTGCTGCACGAACGCATTGCCGCCCCGGCCGCCGAAGAGCCGGCCGGCACCTACATCCCAGGCGTACCTTTTCCTGGCGAAGCGGTAGAAATCGGCTTTGTGAATCCCGCTGGAGGAACCACCGGAAAGCGGCTTCCCAGCGGTGAAGCTCGCACCGTGCTGGACATACCAACGGTTGACGGTGGCGCATACGAGAATCTCGAAGCTACCCTGATCGACGCTGGAGCCCCGGTGATCATCATCAGTGCTCAGGACGCCGCACTTGGCGAGGTAGATTTTTCTCTCTGGATCACGCAGTCAACCAGTGAACTAGCGCGCTTGGACCGGATCCGGCGCGCTGGAGCTGTGGCCATGGGCCTCGCCGTGGACATCGCGTCCGCGCAACGTGCGATTCCCAAGCTCGCAATCGTGGACGCTCCCGGCACCGAGTCGGGATGCGACTTTAAAGTCATGATGCTTTCAATGGGTGCACCGCATCCGGCGCTGGCCATCACCGGCAGCGTGGGACTCACCCTGGCCGCCAGAACCCCGGGGACAATCATCGCTTCACTGCTGAGTGGTGAAGCGGAGGAAAGGCTGCGCCTGCACACTCCCGCCGGCGTCATCGAAACGTGGTACCGAAACATCGACGGGTCCGAGGTCGTGGGAACCACGCGCACTGCGCGTCTTCTCGCCGAGGCGACCTTGAGCTTCGACCCGGTCATGAGCCCAGCAGACGGCCCGGCGCAGATCCACCTTGCCTCCGAGCTCGTCGAAATCGACGAACCGTTGATTCCCGATTTCGAGGACACGCATCTGGTTGATCCCCCACCGCATAAGCGCCGCACGGTCTTCGCCTCGGTCGCAGTGTTCGCCGCGCTTGGCCTTGGCACGACGCTGATCGCCGGAGGGCTGCTCAACCCGCCGGCAACCACCACCGACGGCGATTATGCCGGAGAAACTCTGGAACTGGTTATCCCCTTGGCAGAAGGCGGCGGCACCGACACCTGGGCTCGCTTCATCGGCCAGGAACTGATCCACCAGATCCCCGGAGTCCCCGGGTTCGCACCGATCAACGAATCCGGCGGTGAAGGCATCACCGGTAGCAACCGTTTTGCGAGTTCCGCGGATGAGAACGGCACCGAGCTTCTGGTCAGCACCGCCACCACGGTAGTGCCCTGGGTCTTGGGTCGTGACGTAGTGCGCTACTCCTTCGACAAACTGGAACCGATCATGGTCAACGGCACCGGCGGGGTGATCTACGGACGCACCGAGGCCGGAATTAGCGACGTCAGCGACTTAGTTGATCGAGACAAGCCACTGGTCTTCGGCGGCATCGCCGCCACCGGGCTGGATCTGACCACTCTGGTGGCCTTTGACCTGCTGGGAGCCGATATCTCCTCAACCTTCGGCTTCGAAGGCCGCGGACCGGTGAATCTTGCCCTGCAGCGCGGCGAAGTGGATATCGACTACACCACCACATCCTCCTACGATTCGGCCGTTCGTCCCATCGCCGAAGATGGTTCGGCGAAAGTTCTGATGTCCTTCGGCCAGCTTGATGAAAACGGAAAGGTGGTCCGGGATCCAAACTTCCCCAAGGTGCCAACCGTGGTGGAAGCCTACGAGGAAATCCATGGCGAAGCGCCCTCCGGCCCTAAGCTCGAGGCCTACCGGACCCTGCTCGGCTTGACCTACACCTACCAGAAGGGTTTATGGGCTCCGCACGATGCACCGCCGGAAGCAGTTGAACTGCTGCGCGAGTCGGCGCATAAGCTCTCGGAAAACGACGAGTTCAACGACCGCGCCGAAGACATCCTCGGCGGCTACCCGATCGTTGCAGATGACCAGCTTGCCGAGCGAGTCAAGGAAGCCTACACCGTCAGCGAGGAGACCAAGAGCTACGTCACCAGTCTGCTCAAGGACTCCTACCAAATAGAAATTCACTAAGGAGCGAACAATGCTTGATTCTGCAATGTCCGCATTGGCTTCGCTGACGGACCCCGCCTTGCTGCTGATGCTGCTGGTCGGCGTGATCGCCGGCTTAGTCATGGGACTCATCCCAGGCCTAGGCGGCACTGCCGCCGTGGCCATCTTGCTGCCGATTACCTTCGGCATGGAGCCAGCCCCCGCGTTGGCAATGCTCATCGGCGCCCTTGCCGTAGTCCACACCTCCGACACCGTCTCGGCGGTGCTGCTCGGAGCCCCCGGCTCCGCCTCGGCATCGGTCACGATGCTCGATGGTTATTCCATGGCTAAAAAGGGGCAGGCTAAACGGGCGCTCAGCCTGGCCTTCCTCTCCTCCATGGCAGGCGGCGTCATAGGCGCCATCGGGCTGACCCTGGCCATCCCGCTGGCTAAACCACTGGTGCTCTCCTTCGCCAGCCCGGAGCTGTTCATGCTCACGGTGCTCGGCGTGGCGCTGGCCGCCGTGCTTTCCCGCGGAAACGTCATCAAGGGCCTCACCGCAGGTGCCCTCGGACTCATGGTCGGCATGATCGGCACCTCGCCGACCACCGCCGAGGAACGCTTCACCTTCGGTTCGCTCTTCCTGGGCGACGGGCTGTCGCTGGTCGCGGTGGCCCTGGGCGTCTTCGGCCTGGCAGAAATCGCTTCGCGTGCAAGCCAGCGCCGTGGAGACAGCACACAGGTCAAGGTTGATGGCGGCTGGGGCTCGGGCATCCGAGAATGGCTGACCCACTGGAGCCAGGTACTGAGAGGCGGCCTCATCGGCATCTGGGCAGGCATTCTTCCCGGCGTCGGCGCAACCGCCGGCACCTGGCTGGCCTACGGCCAAGCGGTAGCAACCGCCAAGGACAAGACCCAGTTCGGCAAGGGCGATCCCCGCGGCATCGTCGGCCCGGAAAGCGCCAACAACTCGGTGGAAGCCGGCGACCTGATCCCGACCTTCCTATTCGGCATCCCAGGCGGGGTTCCCTCGGCAATGCTGCTGGGAATGCTGCTGACCTACGGCATCCAGCCCGGCCCGAGCATCATCAACGAGCACCTCGATCTGATGTACTTGATCATCTGGTCCTTCGCGATTGCCTCGGTTCTGGGAGCCCTGCTCTGCTTCCTGACGGTACGCCCACTGTCCTCGCTGACCAAGGTCCCCTTCGCCATCTTGGCCGCCGGCCTGGTAGTCATCATGCTGCTCGGCTCCTTCCAGGAAAGCGGCCAGATCGGTGACCTGTGGATCATGCTGCTGCTCGGTGTTGCTGGCTGGCTGCTGAAGTCAACCGGTTTCCCACGCGCTCCATTCCTCATCGGTTTTGTGCTGGCTATTCCGCTGGAGCGCTACTACTTCCTGACCGACAGCCTCTACGAAGGTTTTGATTGGATGCTGCGTCCGGGCACCATGGTGTTCATCGCAATCCTTGTCCTTCCAATTCTCTGGAATGCCTTCAAATGGTTCCGCGCCCGCCGCAAGCTCAACGCCGATGATGATTCACTGGCCGAAAGCGCCCCGGATGCCGAAGCTCCGCTGAAGAACTCGATCTGGTCACTGGTGACCTCCGCAGTACTGCTGGTAGTTTTCTCCGGTTCACTGGTGCTCTCCGCGGGCTATTCCCCAGATGCACGGCTCGTTCCACAACTGATCGGCTGGCTCGGGGTCATCATGGCCTTGGTGCTTGTGCTTCAGGAGCTGCGCTCACGTAAACGCGTGCTCGCCTCGATGCGCAAGGTCTCGGTGAGCACCGCGCTTTATGCGACCGCTCCAAACGGGGTCGAACAGCTCGCCACGGGAACCACGGCACTGCGTCCAGGGGGCCATCAGGCGGTGGGCGACACGATCACCACCACCGGCGGCCCTTCAACCGGTTCGTCAGATCCTCAGCACCGGGCAGTTGATAACGTCGGCAAATTTGGCTGGGGTGCCCGCTGGACACAGGATGCCTCCTTCGCCTTCCGCACCTTCGTTTGGATGGGAGGGTTCCTCCTGCTGGCTGGTCTGATTGGCTACCTTGCGGCCATCTCGATCTTCATCCCCGCGTTCTTGCTTCTGGTGGCCAGAGCACGAATCAAGACAACGATTATCTACACCATCGTGTTCTTCGTCCTCATGCTTGCGCTGCCTTCTCTGCTACCAATCGATCTCCCGCAGGGACTTCTGACCTCATGGCTGTAACAGCCCGTTTTCGAAAAGGAGAAACTCATGGCCATTTTGGCTTGCTATAGCGACACCGATGCGGGACGCGCGGCCATACGCCGCGGATTCGCCGAAGCTCACAAGGCTCAAGATTCTTTGCTCGTAGCCAATCTTGAAAAAGATCCGGTCACCGAAGATCAGCTGGGCATTGATCTGAACACCCTGGCAGACTTTGGTGTTCCGGTAAGAATCTTGCCGCCCACCGCGACCGTGCATGATGGTGCAGACTTCGTGCTCCAGGCCGAACAGGAACACGACGTTTCGATGATCGTATTAGGCCTTCGCAAACGCTCACGAGTGGGGAAACTTCTTATGGGGAGCATTGCCCAGCGCATATTGATCGAGGCTGACTGCCCGGTGCTGGCGGTCAAAGCAAAATAACTCGGTGTCCGACAAACACAATTCTAGAAAATAACCGCGTTAACTAAGTGGTGCCCGGGTCCCCCCAAGGGAATCCGGGCACCACTTTTTCATCACCTCAACAGCTGATTAGCTGTGGCGGCCGCGAGTGCGGCGGGCCAAAACTACACCTGCTGCTGCCAGGAGCAGACCGAGAACCAGCAGCGACATGGCCGTAAAACCAGTGTCAGCCAGGTTGTCCTCTTCCTTGGGCTTCTGCGTCTGCTTTGGTTCCTCAGAACCATCAACGGACTGCGAAGCCGAAGGCTGATCAGACGTCTCGGGAGGAGTTGGATCCTGTGAAGGATCTTCGCTCTTCTCCGGCGACTGCGTCGGATCTTCCGAAGGGTTCTCGGTTGATTCCGTTGGAGTCGACTCACTTGGAGTTGGCTCCGTCGGATCTTCCGAAGGCTCCTCAGTTGGATCCGTAGGAGTCGACTCGCTCGGAGTCGGCTCAGGAACTTCGTCTAGGTAGAAGCCGAAGTCGAGGGTTCCGTCGTGATCTCCATCTTCGTTCAGGCCTTCAGACTTGGCCTCCCAAGTTGAAGAGTCCTCATCTCGATCGGAACCATTTTCCTTGGTCGGCAGGTAGCCGTCCAAAGCATCGGCGGATTCGTCCCGGTCAATAACTACCGTGTACGACTGACTATCCTTCAGGACCGGCAGGTCCTTGAAGTTGTAGAAGCCGTTCTCATCGGTGGTTACCGGGCCGACAGGATTGCCGTTGATATCAACGACTTCCTTACCGTCCGGACCGATCAGTTTCAGAACGACGCCTTCAATTGGGTCTTCATCGTCATCCTGAATTCCGTTGCGGTCCTTGTCAACCCAAACGTAGTCACCCAAGGAAACCGAAGGTTTCTCAGTTGGTTCCGTAGGTGCCACAGTCGGCTCAGTCGGCTCAACAGTAGGTTCCGTAGGCTCCACAGTCGGTTCAGTCGGCTGCGTTGGTTCCACAGTCGGCTCAGTCGGCTCAACAGTAGGTTCCGTCCGATACAACACGCTGCCGGCTCATCTGGTGGACCAGTTTGCCCGCCGTTGCAGGCAGGGCCAGGATGAATTTCTCCGCGGCGAGCAAATAGGCGTGCACCGGCCAGAATTCATCCATGTCTGGAGTTCGGGAAAGTTTTGACAGCTCGCTTCGCGCCAGTTCCGCGTCAAGCATCCGCAGAGCAAGGCAGGTACGCGCCAGGATTGCGTCACGTTCCACCATGTCCTGTCCCCAGCCGACCCGGGAGATGTGCTGTTCGTGTTCGCTCAGGTAATCCCTGGCGGTATCTGCGTGGCCTTCCAGCGCATGAAGCAAGGCCAATTTCCCGGCCGGATCCGCAGGCAGGAACGCATTGCCGGTCCTGCGCGCAGAGTCCAACGACAGTTCGTAGGACTGTTGCGCTTCCGCGCCTCGCCCCGCCAGGAATAAGCTGCTTCCTGCTTGGGCATGGACCAGCGCTGCGAGTGAAGGATTCCCAGTGCTTGCATCGGACGCTTTATGGAGCGCACTGCGCATCCGCAGGGCTGATTCCCCGGCTTCCGCGTACATGCCGTTCATTCTCAGATAGAGCATTTCCATCAGGCCGATGGTGACTGCCTGGGGATCAGGATTCAGGTACAACCGATCCGTTTCATGCCTCAGTGCCTGGGCCAGCGGGTTATTTGCGTAATCCATCGCCAGGCGAGGAGCCTGGAGCCCGGAGTCATTGCGCATGAACTCGCCCAAGATCCGCAGACCCAGTCCGAAGTAGGTATTCCTTCCGGTGATGGCCGGCGGAATCCGGGAAGCGAGCTTCATGAACTTCTGCAGATCCAGCAAGAGCAGCTCATCCCACTTCTCAGTCACCAACCGATTCAGCACACTCCACCGCCGCTGCTCAAGCGCGGCTTCTGCCGTTGCCAGCACCCCGTGCACGCTGGTAGCAGCCTCAAGAGCGGCTGCTTCGAGAAGCTCCATCCGTTGAGCCCCCGCCAGCTGGACTCGCTCCAGCAGAAGCTCCCGCACCATCGATGGCATCATCCAGTCTTGCTCCGCGTTCTCCTGCAAAAGCCCGCAGTGGACCAGATCATTCACGGTGTGCGGATCGGCGTGCAAATGGCTGTAGAAGATCTCCACGGTGGCGTCGTCGAAGACCGGCAGGATTGCCGCTTCCGACAATTCCTTGCCCGGATCACTGTGCGCCAACCACATCGACAATGCGCCACGCAGGGTTTGGCGTGCTGGCTCAACGGAATGCAGGTCGCGTACCAGCAGCTTGACCGCTCCAAGCCAGCCCCCGCATTTGCCGTAGATTTCGAGGGCTTCCTCCTCCGATCCAGCGATGCCTCCAAGCATCGCGGAAATTTCGCCGGCGTTCAGGAGCAGGTCACGTTGCTGGGCAAAAAGAATCTTGGCAGTCAGCGCCAAATGCCAGACCGTATGCTCCGGCGAAAGCACGACTGCTGCGTAAAGCTCAGGGTCCTGGGAAAGCTTCCGGGAAATCGCTTCAAGTTCCGCGAGTCCTTCGAATTCCCTCGAAGAAAAGTCGTGAACGGTACCCCGCCGGTCACCGATCCAGGATTTTGCGAACCAGGTCCGCCCAGTGCCTGACGCTGCCCGCACGAGCAAAAGGCGTGATTGGGGATCGGCCCAGCCGGTAAAGCGTCGCAATGCTGGAGGCATCTGGGTTTCTTCAGTCACCCGTATACCTCCAGGCAGTCGTCGCGTGGGTTGAGTCAAATGCAGTCCAGCTTAAAGCTTGAGATTATCAATCCCCTGTTTGACTTACCACTATCTTGCCACTTGTCACCAAGCCGTCCTCACTTCCGCTCCTCGAAGCTGTGCTTCATAGCTCCTGGTCGGCGTAGATCTCCGAGCACCGACAGCACGTCGATGCGTGGCGCAAGTTCTCCAGACTGCACCTTGGGAGGAGTTGCTGCAGCGGATTCAGCACGCTCCTTAACCTCGGGCTGACGGCGCCAATGGAGATAGGTTTTGATCCCGAAAGCCAGCAGCACGGCCAAGACAATGAGACCGAGGATCAAGGATGCTTGAACGGCCTCACCCAGAGCCAGGTCGTCGATATCCTTGGTCAGCATCGAGGCAGCAGTATTCGCGATCATATCCAATTCCTGTATTCAGAGTTACGACTGCTTCATCCCCATGTGGCTGCCAGTCTATGGGCTGCACGACGGAATAATCCGGCGTGCCGGAGAATCGATATGCCTTTGTTATGTATTCTCCGTACGCCCGGCGACCAATCAATAAATGCCCTGCAATCCGCGGGACAGAAAACCCCAACTCAGCGGTGTTCTACGCAGAGTAATGTGGGTTAGGCGCGCAGGCATTAAAAAGCTCCCCAGATGTTGGTTTCTGATTTCTCAGTTCAACTTCAGGGGAGCAGTTCATGACAGGACGGGAGTCTCTGCCGGTGGAGTCCTAGCCTTCGCGGGTGATCAGTTTCCCCTTGGGCGTCTTGAAATCAACGTCTGCACCGGCAACTAGAGTCGATCGCACTACGCCGGCCAAGCTTTTGCCCTGGTACGGAGAGATCGGGTTCTTGTGGTGCAGCTTCGCTACGTCCACTTCGAAGGTTTCTTCCGGAGCAAAGAGCGCAAAGTCTGCGTCGTTGCCCACCGCGATAGCACCCTTGTGGCTCAGCCCGGCTAGCGCCGATGGCTTAGCCGACATCCACGCGATGACCTGCTCCAGTGCGATACCGCGCTTTTTGGCTTCGGTCCAGATCAGCGGCAGGCCAAGCTGCAGCGACGCGACGCCGCCCCAAGCCACGCCGAAGTCCCCGTTTTCCACGTCCTTGAGGTCAACGGTTGAAGGTGAATGGTCCGAAACGATGCAATCGATGACGCCATCTTGCAGTCCCTGCCATAGCAATTCGCGGTTAGCGGACTCGCGGATCGGTGGGCAGCATTTGAAGGCGGTCGCGCCGTCCGGAATATCCTCGGCCAGCAATGTCAGGTAGTGCGGGCAGGTTTCCACGGTGAGTTTCACACCCTCCGCCTTGGCTTCCTTGATCATCTCCAACGCATCCGAGCTGGACAGGTGAAGCACGTGGGCGCGTACTCCGGTCTTGCGAGCGCGCTCGATGACCTGCGCAATGGCAGTATTTTCTGCATCGCGTGGTCGTGATTCCAGGAATCCCGAGTATTTGCCGCCGCTGGCGTCCGGGGCATGGTCAATGATGTCCGAGTCCTCGGCGTGCACAATCATCAATGAATCGAAGGACTTGAGCACCTCCATATCTTCTTCCATCTCATCAACGCTCAACGAGGGGAATTCATCAACACCGGAGTGCAGCAAGAAACATTTGAACCCGAATACCCCAGCCTCATGTAGATCTTTCAGGTCTTCTTTATTGCCCGGTATCGCTCCACCCCAGAAGCCAACATTAACGTAGGCCTTGGTGCTGGCAGCTTGGCGCTTGATGTTCAGTGCTTCGAGGTTCACCGTTGGCGGGATGGAGTTTAGTGGCATGTCCACAATCGTGGTGACGCCACCGGCGGCAGCTGCCTTGGTGGCAGATTCGAAGCCTTCCCATTCGGTACGCCCCGGCTCGTTGACGTGCACATGCGTGTCGACCAGCCCAGGTAACAGCACCTCGTCGGCGGCCACCTCGATCACGCGACTGCCTTCCAGCGCGACTCCCAGCGCTTCGATGGCGACGATCTTTCCGTCGCGAACTCCGATCTCCCGAGGAGCAATACCTTCGGCGGTCAGCACCTGCTGGCCGCACAGCACCAAATCGTAGGTGTTATCGGTGGTGGCTTCGGACGATGCGCGTCCAACAGCTTCGTTGATGCTCATGAGGCGTTCCTACTCGTTGATAGCTCAGGTTTTTGATGCTCGGCAGCTCTATGCCAAGTCTAGATTGCTGTGGCGCGGGGCACATCCATATTGGTGAACCGGTGTCCCGCGCCGAACTTTGCAGGTGGCAGGTCAGCGACGACCGAGATCAGGCACTTACCCTGGTGCCAGAAGTCATGGGCACCAACGCCGAAGGCGCATCCCCGACTTCCAAGGCAAGATCTTCAAACTCGTTGATCCCATCCAATTGCGCGCCCATAGAAATATTCGTGACCTTTTCCAGGATCACCTCCACCACGACCGGGACCTGATGCTCCTCGGCCAGTCGGTTGGCCTCGGCAAAGCCTTCGGCAAGTTTCGCCGGGTCGGTGACTCGTACGGCCTTGCAGCCAAGCCCCTCGGCGACCTTGACGTGGTCCACCCCGTATCCGTTGGTCTCCGGGGAATTGATGTTATCGAAGCCCAAGGAGACGTGATAATCCATTTCAAAGGGACGCTGGGACTGGCGAATCAAACCAAGGTAGGAGTTGTTGACTACTACGTGTACGTACGGCAGTTTGAACTGCGCGCCCACAGCCAACTCCTCGATCATGAATTGGAAGTCGTAGTCACCAGATAACGCGACCACCTTTTCGCCCGGCTTACCCCGCACCACGCCCAAGGCAGCAGGTCCGGTCCACCCCAACGGGCCTGCCTGCCCGGCGTTGATCCACCTGCGTGGACCGTAGACGTGCAGCATTTGCGCGCCGGCAATCTGACTGAGCCCAATAGTGGACACATAGGTGGTGTCCTGGCCGAAAGCCGCGTTCATTTCCTGGTACACGCGCTGCGGTTTGATCGGGATATTATCAAAGTTCGTCTTGCGGTGATTCGTAGCCTTGCGGGCAGTACACTCATTTGCCCAGTGCGAATAGTCCGGGATGGTGCCCGCACTCTTGCGCTCGCGGACAATCTCCAAGATCGCATCCAATGCTGCCGAAGCGTCCGAGGTGATTCCCAAATCTGGGGAGAACACCCGGCCTATCTGGGTCGGCTCGATATCCACGTGAATGAACTTGCGTCCTGCGCGGTAGGTGTCCAAACCACCGGTATGACGATTAGCCCAGCGATTGCCGATGCCCAGAACGACGTCCGAAGCCAGGAAGGTTTCGTTACCGTACTTGGTGTGCGTCTGAATTCCCACCATGCCTGACTGCAACCGGTGATCATCGGGAATGATGCCCCAACCCATCAGGGTTGGAGAGACCGGAATGTTCAGCTCTTCGGCTAGCAGCACCAGCTTGTCGCTGGCATTCGCGTTGATTACACCGCCGCCGGCAATGATGATGGGACGCTTGCCACTGAGCAACAGATCCACGATTTTCTCAGCTTGGCCGCGAGTAGCTCGCGGTTTGGTGGGTTCCAATGGCTCATAGGCGTCGATATCAAAATCGATCTCTGCCAGCTGCACGTTAATTGGCAGGTCAATCAGTGCCGGGCCGGGGCGACCCGAACGCATGATCTGGAAGGCCTTGGCAAGAGTACCTGGAACCAGGCCCGGTTCGAGCACGGTGGTGGTGTACTTGGTGACGGGCTTGGCGATGGATTCGATATCTACCGCTTGGAAATCTTCCTTATGCAAAACATTGGTGGGCGCCTGGCCGGTGATGCACAACATCGGGATCGAATCCGCGATGGCCGCATACAGACCGGTGATCATGTCGGTGCCGGCCGGACCGGAAGTACCCAGGCACAATCCGATCTTGCCGCTGGCCCGCGAGTATCCGTCTGCCGCGTGGCTGGCACCTTCGACGTGGCGGTGCAGGGTGTGGCGAATTCCGCCGTGCTGCCTCATGGCCGAGTACAGCGGATTGATTGCTGCGCCGGGTAAGCCGAACGCTTCGGTGGCGTCTTCCTTTTCCAGGATCAGCACGATGGCATCTACTGCGCGCATCATAGGCATTTAAATCACACATCCATATCGATGGTTCGGCTCCGAACGGAGCGGTAAAAAAGAAGAATGGGGTAGACCTGTGGCGGGCCGACAAATTGATTCGTCGTCACACACCACCCCGAGCACCGGAGGCCGGACCCGAACTGGAACGAAGGACACCACCTGATGGCGAAGAAAAAAATTCACCAGCGGGTGGGCCGGCCACCGAAGGTAGGCGTAGAACCCGCCACAGGAAGTATTTGCGAGCAGAGAATGGGTAAGGGTCTTACTCGCTCTGGCCCGAAAGGCGTTGTACGCCGCGGAAGAGTCCGGAATGGTCTAGCGCCCCGTCACCACTGGCCACGGTGGAGCCGACCAGCTGAGCTACAAGTGCTCCTAGGGGCAGCACCACCCCGGCTTCGCGTGCCGCAGAAGTCACGATGCCCATGTCCTTGTGGTGCAAGGCAAGTCGGAAGCCTGGCGCAAATTCACGATCTAGGATCTTTTGACCCTTCTGGTCGAGGACCTTGGAACCGGCAAGACCTCCGCCGAGGACCTTCAACGCCGAGTCGGTGTCCACTCCATAGGCTTCGAGGAAGACTACCGCTTCGCTCAACGCCTGGATATTCGCCGCCACGATTAGCTGGTTAGCCGCCTTGACCGTCTGACCGGAGCCGGAGGGGCCCACCAAGACGATGGTTTTTCCCACGGCTTCGAGTACCGGTTGAGCTTCGGCGAAGTCTGCGGGTTCGCCACCGACCATGATGGATAGCGCGCCGTCAATCGCACCTTGCTCGCCACCGGATACCGGTGCGTCCAGTGGTCGAAGCCCAGCCTCGCGGGCTCGCTTAGCCAGACTCACGGAGACGTCGGGACGTATCGAGGAATTATCAACCCAGATTGCACCGGGTTTGGCGTGTGCGAACAATCCCTCGGCTCCGGTGGTCACCGATTCGACGTCCGGGGAATCGGGCACCATCGTGATGATGACGTCCGCATCCTTGACGGCCTCGGCGATAGATTCGGCCCCTTGCCCACCTGCGGCAATAAGTTCCTTAGTGGCCTTATCGCTGCGGTTGAATCCGGTGACGTGAAAACCGGCGGTAATCAGGTTCTTAGCCATGGGCAGTCCCATGATTCCCAAGCCAATAAAGGCAACGTTCTGCGACATTTGATGCTCCAAAGTTTGTTGGCGGTGAGCGCTCAAGGCGCAGAGATTGATTAGGAAGCTTCGACTTCTGCGGTGCGCAGCCAGTCGAAGGCTGTCTGCGCACTCTGCTTATATTCCAAGGCAACGAGACCGGCGTAGCCCAGCTCTCGCGAACGTGTAATCCAATCCAACAACGGCAGGTCACCGGTTCCCGGTGCACCGCGTCCTGGCGCATCGGCTATTTGGATGTGGGCGAAGTCCTTGGCATGCTTTTTAATCACTGCCGCTACGTCATCGCCGTTAACTGCTAGGTGGTAGAAGTCGGCGAGCAGGCCAATATTTTCGCCACCCGACTGCTTGACCTTTTGTACCACCGCTAGCGCGTCGTCCGCGGTTTTTAACGGATAGGCTTCGGTGCCGGATACCGGCTCAATCAATACGGTTCCACCGATGCGTGCAACACCGGCGGTGGCGATCAAAAGGTTCTCGACGGCTAGCTCATCCTGAGCCCGGGCAGAAGATTCCTTGTGGCGATTTCCGTAGAGCGCGTTGAAGGATTTGCAACCGGTGGCCTCCCCGATGGCGCTGACAACATCTACGTTCTCGCGGAATTCTGCGCCGCGCCCAACCCACGAGACGAGGCCGCGGTCCCCCGCTGGCATATCACCGGCGAAGAAGTTTAGTCCGTCTAGCTGCACTCCGGCGTTCTTGATTGAGCCGAGGAACTCATCTACCTGCTTGTCCGTTGGCACGGCCACATCAAAAGGCCACCAGAATTCGACACTGTCGAAGCCCGCCTGCTTGGCGGCATCGGCACGCTGGTTGATAGGTAGTTCGGTGAGCAGAATCGAGCAGTTCAGAGTATAAGACACTGGATTTCCCTTCGAAACCTTTTTTAAAGATTCCACTTCATGGAATCTTTGTCTTGCTTTATGAAAACTGTAGATCTGAATTTGAGTTACTGTCAACCCCCATGCAGCATGCATTACACGCACATCAAGGCCTCCCGATGGACGACTCCGCGAACGCCCCCAGGGGGGAGGGGCCTGCTCTAAGTGGCGCCACGGCACACAAAAAGTGCAGACGACGCTAGCGACTTCTTGACGGCCACGCTTCGCGCCCACGGGCGGGTGCGCCGACGCGCTTTCTCGAATTTCGTTTCCAAAACACTAGTCAACATGGTTTCAATATAATTCCACACAGTGAGATTAGGATTCTCTATTGCGGTAATGTGACGTACCGCATACAGTGGATAAACAATTGATGTGGCACACATCTCGGAGTGTATTTCACTTACTCAGGAGCAGCCATGAGCAAACAACTCATTGGGATTCACGCAGAAAAGCCAGCATGGCGTCTGCAGCACGAAGCTCAGCCCGTGGTGGGCACGCCAACCGAGTTCTATCTGAACTTCGGCCAGCCTATTTACCCGTAACGCGTCCGCATCTCCCCTGCTCTGGGGCACGAACACAGTTACCCCGCAAGGCAAATACAGGCACGTTTCATTCCTGCGCGCTGTCGATAGCTAAGTTACTCCCGGTCGGTCCTCGTCCGCCGAAAAAGCCTTGAGCTACAGCACGCTCCTAAGAATAGGACACCACCATGGCGCACCAATTACCGGAGACCACCTCCGCGCCGACGCTCTTCACCCATTCGCATCCCCAAGGAATCGATCCCAGTAACCCGCATGAGCTCAGCGCTTCGCTGTACAACGAAGATCTGGCACCCACCACTCGCAAGGGGCGCACCTGGAATTCCTATAGCATCTTCACCCTCTGGGCCAACGATGTGCACTCACTGGGCAACTACGCATTCGCCATCGGCCTGTTCGCACTAGGCATGAGTGGGTGGCAGATCCTTGCCGCACTTGGCATCGGCGCGATCTTGCTTTTCGCGCTATTAAACCTGTCCGGGTTCATGGGCGAAAAGACCGGTGTCCCGTTCCCCGTCATGAGCCGAATCGCTTTTGGAATCAACGGCGCACAGATTCCGGCGCTACTTCGCGGGGCCGTGGCCATTGCCTGGTTCGGCATTCAAACCTTCCTCGCCTCCCAGGTACTCAGCGTCATGGTGATCGCCTTGGCGCCGGGCGCGGCCAGCTTGCAGCAGACCAGCTTCCTTGGCCTAGACACCCTCGGCTGGATTTGCTTCGTCACCCTGTGGGCCCTCCAACTGGTGATTGTCAGCTACGGCATGGAAATGATTCGCAAGTACGAGGCCTTTGCAGGTCCGGTCATTTTGGTGACCTTCTTAGCACTAGCCATTTGGATGCTTTTTGAATCGGGCTTCAACGTCTCGATGACCACCGGTGAATCGCGCTCCGGCCTAGACATGTGGGTGGGCATCTTTGGTGCCGCCGCCCTATGGGTCTCCATCTATGGAACATTTGTTTTGAACTTCTGCGACTTCACACGCGGGGCTTCTTCAAAGAAGGCCATTGTGCGCGGCAACTTCTTCGGCATTCCGTTGAACATGCTGTTCTTCGGTGCGATTGTTGTCGTGTTGACCGGCACCCAGTTCTCCATCAACGGCGCGGTCATCAGCTCACCGTCAGATGTTGTCGAAGCGATCCCCAATACATTGTTGCTGGTCTTAGCTTCCGGGGCGCTTCTGATTCTCACCATTGCGGTAAACCTGATGGCCAACTTCGTGGCTCCGACCTACGCGCTGACTAACCTGTTCCCGAAGAAGCTGAATTTCCGCACCGCCGCCTTGATTTCAGGCGTCATCGGCTTGGTGATCCTTCCTTGGAACTTGTACAACTCTCCGGAAATTATCAATTACTTCCTCGGCGGACTCGGCGCCCTGCTCGGCCCACTATTCGGCATCATCATGGCCGACTACTGGATCGTTCGCCGGGCACGGATCAACGTTATGGACCTGTACCGCACCAATCCGGAGGGCACTTACTACTTCACCCGCGGAGTAAATTTCCGCGCGGTGGCCGCCTTGGTGATCAGTTCCGTCGTCGCGCTGCTGCTGGCTTTTGTTCCTGCACTGCATGTTGTGGGGCCATTCGCCTGGTTCCTGGGCTCGGGTGCCGGCGCCATCGTCTACCTGCTCATGGCTAAGCGCCGCATCGACCTGGCCGACATCGACGGCGAAGCTATCGCAGTCACCCCGAAGCACTGATCCAAAGGAATCCAAATGCGCATTCTTGTTGTTAATGTGAATACCACCGCGTCGATGACTCACGCGATCGGTGAATCGGCCCGCAAGGTCGCCGCTCCGGGCACCGAAATCATCGAATTGACCCCCGACTTTGGGGCCGACTCCTGCGAGGGAAATTTTGAAAGCTACCTTGCCGCCATCGCCGTGATGGACAAGGTTCTGAATTACCCCGGCGAGTACGACGCGGTCATCCAGGCAGGTTATGGCGAGCATGGCCGCGAGGGCCTGCAGGAACTACTCGACGTTCCAGTCGTTGACATCACCGAGGCGGCGGCATCAACCGCCCAGTTCTTGGGGCACAAGTACTCGGTGGTGACCACCTTGGACCGCACGGTTCCGCTAATTGAGGACCGTCTGAAGCTTGCGGGTCTGACCGATCGGCTCGCCTCGGTGCGAGCCAGCGGGTTGGGAGTCTTAGAACTTGAATCGGATCCCGAACGGGCAGTTGCCGCAATTGTGGAGCAGTCACGCCAGGCCGTAGAAAACGACAAGGCCGAGGTCATCTGCCTCGGCTGCGGAGGCATGGCAGAGCTTGAAGCCCGGGTCAGCGAAGCGACCGGTGTGCCGATCGTGGATGGAGTTCGGGCCGCGGTGACGATCGCCGAGTCGCTGGTGCGGATGGGACTGAGCACCTCCAAGGTGCGCACCTACGCCACACCGCGGCCTAAGACGATTACCGGCTGGCCCATTTCCCAGGCCACCCGGACCGTGCACGCCTAAACCATCCAAGGCAAAGATGTAGCCAAAGCCAAGGTCTGACTCAGAGTTTTCTCAGAGTAAGTCCTTAGAGTCGTAAGTACCTCTTGAAGGTGCGAGTGATGACAAGAAGCCCCTAACGCAATCTGCGTTGGGGGCTTCGCTCATGCTAGAGAAGCGTTTGATCCCGTTCGCTGCGTGCGAGCCATTCATCGGCCAGTATCGCGTAGCTCATCGAGTCAAGCCATTGGCCCTCACGATGCAAACCACTTTGCACCCCGTAGCCTTCACGGCGCATTCCAATGCGCTCCATGAGCCGCCACGATGGTTCATTATCCGCAAAGCATTCTGCCACGACCCGGCGCAACCCTAACGGGCCAAAGCATAGGTCCAACACACAGCTCACGGCCTCGCTGGCGTAGCCTTGGCCGCCATCAACCGGATTAAAGCTCCAGCCTATTTCCGCTTCGACGCCGCGCGCCGTTGCGGCAATTTCGCTTTGCCCCCAGCCGTCTTGCACCTTGACCATCACGGTTCCGATCAGTCGCGGCTGACCGTTTGCGTCGGTTAGTTCAACCGCCACATCATAGGCGTAGCGTTTTGCGGCCATGAATTGGCCTAGATATTCTTCGAAGTTCGCTGCGCCAGAGGTAATCCAGCGTTGGACTTCGGGCAGCTTGCGATACTCCCACGTTGCTTGGGCGTCGCCAGCTTCCAGCCGGCGCAAGACCAATCGTGGGGTGCGTATCGGCCAGCTGACCTTGTCCAGAGAATCGCTCATTCTCGCATTTTATCGTCCAGGCCAGTGGCCCAAAACGTCAGCGTGCGAACTCGTGACCTTAAATGACGCGAGCTGACCACTCTTTCTTCGGAAAAACAAAATAATTTGATTACGCTTCAGTGCACTATATAGCCCGGCTCCCTAGCTTGGCTCACCTAACTAAACGCGGAATTTCGCGGTAAAATCCGAATTTTACGCACCACAACCTTCCGTTAGTGAGCTACATAACAGTACTCTGGCTTATTCGATTTAGGTCAGCTTAGGCTAGGCTAATTACCAGATCACTTACTTGTGCGGCCAACGACGGTCGCCCTTTCCTGAAGGATGACATGGCTTCCATGAAACTTCGCGCCGCAGCTCTGCTTGGCGTCGCAGCAATGACCTTAACCGCCTGCGGTTCGAACACCGCAGCCCCGGCAGAGTCCGCACCGGCAAGCACCTCCACCGTGACGTTCACCGATAACAACGGCGAACACACCATCAATACCCCTGCGAAGTCTGTAGTCGCTACCGACAACCGCACCTTTGAAACCCTGGAATCCTGGGACATCAAGCTGACCGCCGGCGCAGTTGCGCTGATGCCAGACACCATCAGCTACGCCAAGGACAAAAACGTCGTTGACCTTGGAAGCCACCGCGAGCCAAACCTCGAAGCCATCGTTGAGGTCGCTCCGGACCTAATCATCAACGGACAGCGCTTCACCCAGCACGCCGAGAAGATCTCCAAGCTGGCTCCCGAGGCCACCATTGTGAACCTTGATCCACGCGAAGGCGAGCCTTTCGACAAAGAGCTCAAGCGTCAGACCACCGTACTGGGAGAAATTTTCGGCAAGCAGGCCGAAGCCAAGGCACTGACCGATGAGTTCGACAAGTCGGTAGCGCGCGCCAAGGCAGCCTACAACAAGGATGAGAAGGTCATGGGCCTGATCACCTCGGGCGGCGAGATCAACTACTCGGCACCGGGCAGCGGACGTAGCGTTGGCCCAGCCTTCGACATTCTGGGCCTGACCCCGGCACTGGTTGTTGAGGATTCCTCCACCGACCACGAGGGTGATGACATTTCCGTGGAAGCTATCGCAGGCTCGAACCCAGACTGGATGCTAGTCCTTGACCGTGACGGCGCAGTCGCAGCGGATGAGTCCGGCTACACCCCGGCCGCCGACCTGCTCAAGAAGTCCGAAGCGCTGGCAAATGTCACTGCTTCAAAGGAAGGCAACATCGTTGTCATGCCGGCCGATACCTACACCAACGAAGGTATCCAGACTTACACCGAGTTCTTCAATGACTTTGCAGATGCGCTGGAATCCAAGTAATTCCAACGCTAACTAGCGTCTACGTGGCGCAGTCGATTACCGGCTGCGCCACGTAGTCGTATCCACCACACACCACATATATGGCGGCATCATGACGACTACGACCCCCGCGGTCAAACCCAAAGGCAGGCTCCTAGAGCCCAAGCTACTGCTTGGAATTCTCGGTGTCCTAGTGCTCTTGGGTTTTTCCCTGTTCACCGGTGTTTATGACATCTTCGGCACCGATGACGGAACAGCGATGTTCGCCATTACCCGCATTCCGCGCACCATCGCGTTGGTCCTCGCCGGGGCTGCGATGGCAATGAGCGGATTGGTCATGCAACTGCTGACGCAGAACCGCTTCGTAGAACCCACCACTACCGGAACCACAGAGTGGGCCGGGCTGGGCTTGTTGACCGTGCTGATCATCAACCCGGAGGCCTCGCTGCTGGCGAAGATGACCGTGGCGATTATCTTCGCGTTCATCGGCACCATGGTGTTTTTCCTCTTCTTACAGCGCGTCTCACTGAAGGCTTCGCTGACCGTGCCGATTGTGGGAATTATGCTTGGCGCCGTGGTGGGCGCCTTCTCCTCATTTATTGCGCTGCAGACCGACATGCTGCAGTCCTTGGGTATCTGGTTTGCAGGCTCCTTCACCTCGGTGATTCGCGGGCAGTACGAGGTGCTGTGGATCGTGGCTATCGTGGCCATCGCGATCTTCATCGTGGCGGACCGCTTCACCGTGGCGGGCCTAGGTGAAGAGATTGCCACCAACGTGGGGTTGAACTACCGCCAGGTGATGCTATTGGGTACCGGCTTGATCGCAATCGCTACCGGCGTGGTCACCGTGGTCATCGGTAACCTTCCGTTCTTAGGATTAATCGTGCCCAACATCGTCTCAATGTTCCGTGGTGATGATCTGCGTAGCAACCTGCCGTGGGTCTGCCTGTTGGGCATTGCTATCACCACCGTCTGTGACCTGATTGGCCGAACCATCATCATGCCTTTTGAGGTTCCGGTCTCGTTGATCCTAGGCGTACTTGGCGCGGTAGTCTTTATTACCCTGCTACTAAGGCAGCGCAAACTTGGCTAATCTCATGGCACCCCCACGCACCACACCTAAGCTTCCCGGTAAGTCGCTGTTTAATCGCGCGTCGGGAGCATTACCCACCAAGAAGACCCGCACCCGCTACTGGGTAGTCTTCTCCCTCATGTTGGCCCTAGCGCTCAGCTTTTCCTTTGGGTTGCTGGCTTGGGATAACCCGATGCCAGTTGGCTCGGACGGATTCTGGCTGATCGCCCAGATGCGCGGCAGCAGCATTTTGACCATGGCTATCGTCGCGTTCTGCCAGGCGGTCGCGACGGTGTCCTTCCAGACGGTGACAAATAACCGCATCATCACCCCCTCGATTATGGGCTTTGAATCCCTCTATATCGCGGTACAAACCGCCTCGGTATTTTTCATGGGTGCCGCCGGTGTAGTGGCATTGCAGGGGATCTGGCAGTTCACCTTGCAGGTGGCCATCATGGTAGTTCTCGCCTGCCTGCTCTATGGCTGGCTATTGTCCGGAAAACTGGGCAATATCCAGATCATGTTGCTCGTTGGCATCATTCTGGGTGCAGGCCTCGGCTCAATATCTACGTTTATGCAGCGCATGCTGAGCCCCAGCGAGTTCGACATTCTCACCGCGAAGCTGTTTGGTTCCATGAACAACGCCGATATGAGCTACATGCCGGTAGCTATCCCGTTGATCCTCATTGCCGGGTTCTTCCTGATTTCAAATTCTCGGAAGATGAATATCGTGGCCTTGGGACGCGATACCACCATGAACCTTGGTATCAATCACCGCACCGAGGTGATGCGCACCTTGTTCTTTGTGTCCATCTTGATGGCCGTATCGACGGCCTTGGTTGGTCCGATGACTTTCCTCGGCTTCTTGGTAGCGACCCTTGCCTACCAGCTGGCAGATACCTACGACCATCGTTTTGTCTTCCCCATCGCTTTCCTCACCGGTTTTGTGGTGCTCTCCGGTGCGTACTTTGTCATGAAAAACATCTTCTACGCCCAGGGTGCGGTGAGCATCATCATTGAAGCCGTGGGCGGCATAACCTTCTTGATCTTCATCCTACGAAAGGGCCGGCTGTGATTACCCTCACAGAAGTGCACAAAAAATACAGCTCGGAGGTGACCATTGGGCCGGTCACCCTCGAAATCCCTACCGGCGGCATCACCGCACTGGTGGGTCCCAATGGCGCAGGCAAGTCCACCATGCTCACCATGGTTGGCCGCCTACTAGGGATCGATTCGGGCACCATTGAAGTCGCCGGCTACGACGTCACCTCGACCGCGTCGAAGGACCTAGCAAAGATCGTCTCGATCCTGCGCCAGGAAAACCACTTCGTCACCCGGCTCACGGTACGTCAGCTCGTAGCCTTTGGCCGCTTCCCACATTCCAAGGGACGCTTGACGACGACGGATGAAGAGATCATTTCGCGGTCTATCGATTTCTTGGATCTGGCAGAGCTCGAAGGCCGTTACCTCGACCAGCTTTCCGGCGGTCAGCGTCAGCGCGCCTATGTGGCGATGGTGCTGGCGCAGGATACCGAGACGGTATTGCTCGATGAGCCGTTGAACAACCTGGACATGAAGCACTCGGTGCTGATGATGCAGCACCTCAAGCGTGCGGCACAGGAGCTAAACCGGACCATCGTGATCGTGTTGCACGACA
The DNA here is from genome assembly GCF_014644555.1 of Glutamicibacter ardleyensis. Classification (GTDB taxonomy): domain Bacteria; phylum Actinomycetota; class Actinomycetes; order Actinomycetales; family Micrococcaceae; genus Glutamicibacter; species Glutamicibacter bergerei. Next base: position 734,386 of record NZ_BMKX01000001.1, read on the forward strand.
TTAACTTCGCCGGTCACTACTCCGACTACATTTGCGCGATGAAGCACGGCAAGGTCGTCCAGTTCGGCACCCCGGAACGGATCATGAACGACGAGATCCTCAGCGAAGTTTTCGAGACCCCGGTGCAGGTGATCGACGGACCGAACGGTCCCCTAGCGGTGTACTACTAAGCAGGCGCCGGCTGCCTAGTGATCTAGGGGCCTGCGGTGGCACGCGTTGGAACTGCGGTGCGGTGAATATGCGATGCCTTTGACGATGAGCGAGGACCACACTTCCTACCGCCGCATCGTGATTCACCGCCATGGCGTTCACGTGTTCTACTTCTGACGCAGCCGTCCGCCCTCACCGGCCGGAAATAATCTCGAATCCAGCCGAACCCTGCAGCTGGTTCGAGAGCACACGTTTCATTTATCACGGGCCATGCGCGAGTCGAAGGGGCAATGCCAGCATCGCGGCCAGCCAATACTCCGAGCATAATTCCGGCTCCCGAATGCTACGCGCTCGGATCTGGTTCCTTCTTTCACCTTCATACAGACCCCGCACTTTCGAGGCCTGCTCAATTCGAACGTGAAACAAAGCCAACCAAGGCTTTCTGCGATGCTGGCCAACCGACACCCAGTCTCCGGGTCCAACCGAACCAGCCTCATCGTTCCAACCCAAAACCTGATTGCAGGCGTTCAGGCTCTTAAATATTCCCGTACCGCCTAGGATGCACTGCCAGCAGGAACACTCGATGTGTGCAGAACCGGCGGTGGCCATCTCGGAAAACGGGGCCTGTCAACAGGCACCTAGCCCTCAAGCAGCAAATCTTGTTGGTCTATTCGACCGTCACTCATACACTTAGTCGTCCTAGTGCTCAGAGCCCGCGAGCTCCGTTTCTTGGCCCTGCAGCTGCCCAAAACGAGTCTCCTATCGACCTGATTTGTATGCTCTATCAAAAAATCGCTTTGGCTTCGGCCACGGACTTCGACACGCGCAAGCCGGCGAGACAACCCCAATGTCTCGCACTGTGACAAATTTTTTTGCGTCGAAACCCAGAGGTAGGCATAAGCAGAGCTTCAATGAATTGTGTTTTTGGTTAATTCTCTAAAACCTCTGGTCGTGAGACTCGACATTCGTCTGTAACTCATTCACCCAAGTGCTCAATTGCAACGTCATAGACCTGAATTCTAGGCAAATTAAGCAAATCTACATACCTCCTCTACTACGCGTACATGGTCTTCATTTGTGATCTAGCTTATTGTTTTTTGGAAGCCGGATCATCAAAAATCCGGACCAAGTGACCGGGATTATGCACGCGGCACAACGAGATCTAGGAATGAAGATGAACATACAAGCCGAATGGATGCGCGGAGGCACCAGCAAGTGCTGGGTCTTTGAAACCGATCACTTGGACTTGACTAGAATTAGCCTAGACGAGCTGCTGCCGCGATTATTCGGCAGTCCCGATCAGCGGCAGATTGACGGTGTCGGCGGGGCAACCTCGACGACCAGCAAAGCCGTGATTCTCCACCAATCCGCCGATCCGGATGTTGATGTGGAGTTCACCTTCGCCCAGGTTGGCATCGAAGAGGCCACCGTGGACTGGGGCAGCAACTGCGGAAATTGCTCTGCGGTCGTGGGGCTCTACGCAATCGAAAATGGGTGGGTGGCTCCTCAAGGAGACGTCACCCAGATCATCACCCGCAACACGAACACCAAGCAGATCATCGTTCAGCTGGTAGACACTCCCGAGGGTGCATTGCCCATCGTTCCGCAGGCTCACATGCCTGGTGTCGCATCTGCCGGATACAAGGTCGGACTCGGCTTTAAGGATCCAGCGGGAATGACCACCGGAAGCCTGTTGCCCACCGGCAACGCCGCCGATTCGCTGAGCGTGGACGGTAGAAATTGGACCGTCTCCATGGTGGACGCGGGAGCGCCCGTCGTGGTTTTCCGCGCCGAAGACCTCGGCTTGGATGCCGGGCGGTATGGCACCTGGACCGGGGATGTCGAACGGCAACTGGACACGTTGGAAAAGATCCGCCGCGAGGCTGCCGTGCGGATGGGCCTAGCCCCTACCACCGCTCAAGCCGCCCGCGCCATTCCCAAGGTGGCAATCGCCGCCGCCCCGGCGGATGACCTAGAAAGCGATATCAACGTCATGATGCTCTCCATGGGCAAACCCCACCCCGCCTTGGCGATCACCGGCAGCATCGCGCTGAGCCTTGGCGCCCGGACCCCGGGCACGGTGCTGCACAGCATCACGGGCGAGATTCCGCGTGCCGCACTGCGACTGCGCACCCCCGCAGGCGTGATCGAAACTTGGAGCGAAAAACGCGACGGTTCGATGCTGGTCGGCGTGGACCGCACCGCCCGCAGCATCGCCAGCTCCATCATCCACCTCCCCGAGACCCTCGGCAGCGCCGCCGAGGGCTCACTAGCAAGCGCCAGTTACTGAGGAGACGAACCATGACTAAAACAGCTTTTGAGCCTGCTCCCCCGACCGAAAATGATGAGATTGTCGTTCGTACCGTGAAGCCGCGGCGCAACCGCCGCGCCACGTTGATCACCATAGTCACGATCGCGTTCCTCGGTCTGCTGGCCGCCGTCTTCGGTCCCGGCATCTTCACGCCTTCTACCGGCGCCGACCCCGCAACTTCGATGACCGCGGAGCAGATCATCCCGCTGGTGGTCCTCGTAATAATGTTCATCGTCGCCACCAAGTGGCCGGTGAATATCGGTGTCATGGGGCTGGTGGCCGCCTTCGGCATCGGTTACTTCATGCTCGGCATGAGCGATAAGGAAATCCTCGCGGATTTCCCCGCAAGCATCGTCTTGACCATCATCGGCGTCACCTACTTCTTCAGCATGGCCCAGCACAACGGGACCATCGACATCATCGTGCGCAACTGCGTGCTGCTGGTACGTGGCAAGACAATGCTGCTGCCGTGGGTGTTCTTCCTCGTCGCCGCTGCGCTGACCTCGCTGGGCACCTTCTCGCCAGCAGCGGTCGCGTTGCTGGCCCCGGCCGCTATCGGCTTCGCCTACGAGTCGCGGATCAACCCGCTGCTCATGGGCGCCTTCATCATCAACGGCGCTCATGCCGGCGGCTTTTCGCCACTGTCTGTTTCCGGGGTTTTGGTGCACGATATTGCGCTGGAAAATGGGTTCCCCATCTCTCCTATCGCGCTCTTTGTCGCCAGCTTCGTCATCAACCTGATTCTCTCGGTATTAACCGTTGCGGTGTTCGCCTTGCTCGGCAAGATACGCGAAGGTGACGGCGTGGCGAATTCCGACCTTGACGATACCCGCAGCACTCGCCCACGTGGCCAGCAAATCTACACGTTGTTGTTGATTGGAGCGATGCTCGTATGCGCACTGGGCTTCGGATTGCCGATCGGCTTCGTCGCCCTGAGCGCCGGACTGCTGCTGGCACTGCTGAACATCAAGGATCAGCATAAATTCGTCGCCGGGATCTCTTGGTCAACCGTCCTGCTCGTAGCCGGCATGATCACCTATGTCTCGCTACTCACGCACGTTGGCGTCATCGACACCCTGGCCCACAAGGCTTTGGCCTTGGGCGCACCGATACTGATCGCCCTGGTGCTGTGCTACGTCATTGGCGTTGGTTCGGCTTTCGCCTCCTCCACCGCCCTGTTGGCCGCTTTCATCCCACTCGCCGGACCGTTGCTATCGGTCAGTTCGCTCAGTGCCACCGGCACGGTCGCTGCCATCGCCATCGCAGCAACCGTCGTGGATGTTTCGCCCTTCTCCACCGCCGGCGCTCTGGTCGTTGCAAACGTGAAGGAAATTCATCGCCAGCGTGTCTACCGACAGCTGATGATGTACGCTGGCGCCGTGGTGCTGGTCGCGCCCGCACTGGCTTGGGCCTTGCTGGTGCCAACCGGTTTCATGTAAACATGTAACCACTTTTCATCCAAGTGAAGGCAGGATCCCGTCAGCGGGATCCTGCCTTCACTTGTTCTTCTAAGCCGTAAATTTGCGCGGCAATGTAATTGAGCGCGGTGCGCTCTGCTTGGAGAACGACGGCTAGACCGGGCCTTCGCCGGGGCCAGGAGCACTTCTCTAGAACTACATCGGCTGGCGCGGCTCTTTCGCCCGCAGCACTGGTGAACATACCAAAACGATCACCCCGACAAGCGGGATCAGTAACAGCCCAGCTCGCAGACCCCAATTCTCAGCGATAAAGCCGACCAGCGGAGGAGACGCTAGAAAGCCGAGTCGCATCAGCCACGAAACCACACTCAGTCCAGTTCCAGGCGATAATCCCGGCAGTCTATCGGCATGCTCCATCGCCGCCGGCACCAAGGTGGCCACACCGAATCCAGCGGCAGCAAACCCGAGTAGACTTCCGGGAACCGAGGGGAACGCAAGCGCCAGACCCATGCCAAGCACTACACAAAGCGCACCAATTTGCGCAACGAGTCGCTGACCGAGCCGGTCAACCATTCCATCGCCGAGGATTCGCCCTATAAATTGAGCGCCCACCAAAGAAATGTATCCGAGTGCCGCAAAGGCTGCTGGGGTTCCCAAAGAATCGGCAAGATACAACGTAGCCCATGAGTTCCCAGCATCTTCAACCATCACTCCGGCCGTAGAGATCAGCACCAGAGCGGCCATTACCCAGGCGGTATGGTTTCGACGTTTGGCCACGGATTCAGGAGCGCCAGTCAGCTCTTGCTTAGCTAGTACTTCTTCGGCCCCTGTTTTCTCTGTCCTATCCGTGAGACAGAATTTGAGCGCAATAAGCGCGACCGTAGCGAAGACGAGAAATGATATTCCAAAGTGCACACTCAACGAGATTTTTAGCGCCATGGCTCCTGCTGCCATTAACCCGCCAAGGACCGCACCCACCGACCAGAAGGCGTGAAAAGAGTTGAGAATGGAACGTCTATAACGCCGCTGCACCAAAAGCCCGTGCGAATTCTGCGCCACGTCGGTAATGGCATCCATGGCCCCACCAAGTAAGAAGGCCCCCGCCAGCAGGGCCAAACTCGGCGCATTTCCTGCTCCAAGCAAGGCCAGCCCGGTGAGCATAGTGCCCACAACGGCTACAAGTGCAGATCCAAAACGTCGAATAAGCCTGCCTGCGGCTAGCCCGGCAATCAGCGCACCAATGGGCCATGCGGTGACTAAGAAGCCATAGCTGGCCTCCCCCAACGCAAATTCACTTTTCAGCTCGGGAAGTCGCGGCGCCATATTGGCGAAAAGTGCCCCGTTGGTGAGAAAGAGTGCGGCCACCGCCGCGCGTGCTCGGCGATTAATAGGCGATACCCGCTCAACGCTCACCAAACACCTCAGTTCCGCAGAATTTTATGGAAAGACTCCTAATTGACTCTCCCGTGGGAGTCTATCGAAGATCTAACCCGGACCTACCTAATTCAACTTAAGACATTGACACAGGTCACATTTACGACTGTACTGGAAGTCAATCAATCGATTGATAGACGTAAGTTTTGAGGAAGTGGCACTGCCCGATGGATATTGATCAGGTACAACGCGCGGCAGTCGCGCGCTTTGCCCAACAAGGCTTCGCAGCCACCGGTATCCGTGAACTTGGAACCGCAGCTGGCATCAATTCGGCAACTCTCTACCACTACGTTGGTAGCAAGCACGACCTCTTGGTCCGCATCATCAGCGAGTGCCTCAAAGCCATGATCACCGGCGGACGCGAGGCGCTGAGTGCCGCCCAAACCCCCACCCTCCAACTCGCCCAACTCATCGCCTTCCACGTCGCTTTCACTGCGACCAACCCACAGACCGCGCGGGTAGCCGAATACGAAATGCGTGCTCTAACCCCGGTGGCCCGTGAAGAAATGCAACGACTACGCGATGAGTATGAAGCACTTTTTACCAAGGTTCTGAACGAGGGCGACAAGACCGGCGAATTTAGCACCGCAGATCTCACCATGGCCAGACTCGCGGTCATGGAAATGGGTACCGGCGTAGCCCATTGGTACCGCCCCCACGGCCGGCTTTCCCTGGATCAAGTGCAGCAAAATTTTGTTGCCATGGCCTATAGGATTCTGGCCGTCCCCGAAACGGCCAAACTACCGAACACCCCGCTACCGAGCGCACAACAGCTGCCGAGCGAGCCCACCGCGCAACCTGCCACGCAGACCGTCAACTAAGGAGCACCAGTGAAGACCCTGCCCTCACAGCTCGATACTTCCTCGGAAAAGTACCAGCAAAACGCGAAGCAACACGCCGCACTGACTGAAGAACTCCATCAGCGGCTAGAGACCGCGGCGCGTGGCGGATCCGAAAAATCGCGCCAACGACATCTGGACCGCGGAAAGCTTCTGCCACGCGACCGAGTGAATCAGCTGCTCGATGAGGGCTCGCCTTTCCTGGAAATCGCACCGCTGGCTGCGGAGGGCATGTATGACGGGGCCAGCCCCGGCGCTGGGGTAATCGCCGGAATTGGCATGGTTCACGGACGCCACGTACTGGTCATTGCCAATGATGCGACAGTCAAGGGCGGAACCTACTTCCCAATGACGGTCAAAAAGCATTTACGCGCGCAAGAAATTGCCCTAGAAAATTCTCTGCCCTGCGTTTACCTCGTCGACTCAGGCGGAGCGTTCTTGCCAATGCAAGATGAGGTCTTCCCCGACCGCGACCACTTCGGGCGAATCTTCTTCAACCAAGCGAACCTGTCAGCCAAAAAGATCCCTCAGCTCGCCGCGGTCTTAGGCTCTTGCACCGCCGGCGGCGCCTACGTTCCGGCGATGAGCGATGAAACGGTTATCGTTCGCAACCAGGGAACAATCTTCTTAGGCGGCCCACCGCTAGTGAAAGCAGCCATTGGTGAAATCGTTACGGCAGAGGAGCTCGGCGGCGGAGATCTGCACGCCAAAACCTCTGGCGTGGTGGATCATCTGGCAGAAAATGATGAACACGCGTTGATGATCATCCGCGACATCATCTCAACTCTCCCTGCTAACCCAACCGCGGCCTGGGACATCGCCGAACAAGTGGCAGAACCGCTCTACTCAGCCAGTGAACTTCCAGGCATTGTGCCGGTAGACGTCAATGCGCCCTATGATGTCCGCGAGGTCATCACACGGCTAGTTGACGGCAGTGAATTCCACGAATTCAAGGCAGACTACGGAACTACGTTGGTGACCGGTTTCGCACATGTCCATGGTCATCAGGTAGGAATCATCGCCAATAATGGCGTGCTGTTCTCCGAGTCAGCAATGAAGGGCGCGCACTTCATTGAGCTATGCGACCAGCGTGGCATCCCACTACTCTTCTTGCAGAACCTCGCCGGTTTTATGGTGGGCCGTGACTACGAAGCAGACGGCATCGCCAAGCACGGTGCGAAGATGGTCACCGCAGTAGCCACCGCACGAGTCCCCAAGCTGACAGTGGTCATCGGTGGATCCTTCGGTGCCGGTAACTATTCAATGTGCGGACGCGCTTACAGCCCTCGCTTCTTATGGATGTGGCCAGGTGCTCGCATCTCCGTGATGGGTGGCAACCAGGCTTCTTCGGTGCTTTCTACGGTGAAACGCGATGGTATCGAAGCCTCGGGCGGCACCTGGAGCACGGAGGAAGAGGAATCCTTTAAAGCCCCCATCCGAGAACAATATGAAAACCAAGGAAACCCCTATTACTCCACCGCAAGACTTTGGGACGACGGCGTCATCGACCCAGCCGATACCCGCCGTGTACTGGGGCTTGCCCTTGAAGTATGCGCCCGCCAGCCATTGCCGGAGACTTCCTTCGGTCTATTCCGGATGTAATGCGAGGAGACAACCATGAACACTAAACTTTTTGACACGGTGCTCGTCGCCAACCGCGGCGAAATTGCCGTGCGCATCATCCGTAGCTTACGAACCCTAGGCATCCGCTCAGTCGCCGTGTACTCGGACGCTGATGCCGGGGCACTGCACGTTAGCGAAGCGGACAAAGCGGTACGAATTGGTCCCGGTCCAGCCAACCAGAGCTACCTGAGCATCGACGCGATACTCAAAGCATGCAAGGACACCGGGGCTCAAGCGGTCCACCCGGGCTACGGTTTCCTCTCCGAGAACGTGGATTTTGCACGCGCATTGGAAGATGCCGGGATAAAGTTCATTGGTCCGTCGGTGAAATCGATTAATCTCATGGGCGATAAGATTCGTTCCAAAAACCATGTAGTCGCTCATCAGGTACCTGTGGTGCCCGGTATTGCCGAACCTGGGCTCAGCGATGAGCAGCTGTTGGCCGCGGCCGGACAAGTTGGTTATCCGCTGCTCATCAAACCCTCAGCAGGCGGTGGCGGTAAGGGGATGTTCGCCGTGGAAACACCAGAGCAGCTTCCCGAAGCCTTGGCTAGTGCTCGGCGTACCGCGCGTAGTGCCTTTGGTGATGACACCTTGTTCTTAGAACGCCTGGTGCGCAACCCACGGCATATCGAGGTGCAGGTTCTAGCAGATCAGTTCGGTCATACCGTGCATCTGGGCGAACGCGAATGCTCCTTGCAACGACGCCACCAAAAGGTCATCGAGGAAGCCCCAGCACCGCTGTTGGAAAATCTTGAACATGGGGCGCAAATCCGCGAACGTATCGGAGCAGCCGCGGTTGCCGCGGCCGCCTCGGTAGATTACGTCGGGGCCGGAACCGTTGAATTCTTGGTCAGTGATGAGAACCCTGACGAATTTTTCTTCATGGAAATGAACACCCGTCTTCAGGTGGAGCACCCGGTTACTGAGCAGGTAGTCCGCGTGGATGGTCAGAAGTTAGATCTAGTGGATTGGCAGGTTCGTATCGCTGCCGGCCAACCATTGGACTTCGAGCAGCACCAAGTATCTCTGCAGGGGCATGCTATTGAAGCACGTCTTTACGCCGAAGACCCTTCGGCAGGGTTCCTCCCTTCAATAGGCACGGTACTCAAGGTCATCGAGCCAATCGGTGAGCATTTGCGAGTGGACAGTTCACTGCGCGATGGCTTAGAAGTCAGCGCTCATTACGATCCAATGCTGGCCAAACTCATTGCTTGGGGTGACGACCGCAGTGTAGCGCTTGGTCGCTTGGACCGGGCTCTGTCGCAAACCGTGGTGTTAGGCGTGCTGACTAACGTCGAATATCTTCGCCTACTTCTGGCGGACGTTGATGTGGCTGCGGGACGTTTAGACACAAATCTTATCGAGCGAAAAATGCAGGAGTTCGCCTTCCGCACGCCTAGCGCGCGCGAGCTCGCCCTGGCGGCTCACCTCGAAGTTAATCGCAGGCCAACATCCGGTTCCCCGTGGGGCCAAGGTGATGGATGGCGTCTAGGTTCTCGTTTAGCCACGCAACTGCACTTTGAGGTGAACGGTGAACAGCTACAACCTTCCGTACAGCGCACCGGAGATCAGAGCACCGTAAATATATCCGGAGAAGAATATGTTGTTCAACCATTGGGCGACAACGGGCTTTCAATCAACGGTGAACGATTTTCCTCCCACCATGCATTCGCCACTGACGGCACACTATGGCTCAACGAAGACGGCTGGAGCGGCTGGGTCCGTCGACTTACTCGTCAGGAAATCCTCGAAGCGAAGTTAGCCACCCTGGCTAAAGAGTCCGGAACTTTCTCTCCTCACATTGAATCCCCCATGCCCGGTACCGTGATCTCGGTTCAGGTCAGTGACGGCGAGCAGGTCAGCGCCGGTCAGTTGCTCCTGAGTATCGAAGCAATGAAGATGGAACATCAGTTGCTTTCACCGGCGGATGGCACCGTGCGTCTGACCGGATTGACCGTGGGAGATCTGGTGAAAGCCAAGCAGGTGGTCGCTACCGTGGAACCAGCAGAGGTTGAACACGAAACAACAATAAATCAGGAGCAAAACGCATGAGTGACCAAGGCCCAGAACTCATTGAACAGCGCGGACTTTATCTGGACGAACTGAAGGTAGACGCCATCTATGTTCATAAGCCCGGACGCACTCTCACTGAAGCGGATAACGTTCAGTTCACCACGATGACCATGAACAATCAGGGATTGCATTTGGATGCGGCTTGGAATGCTACCCAACCGTTCGGAAAGCCACTGGTCAATTCTTTACTGACCTTGAGCACCATGATTGGACAGTCAGTGCCGCAGCTTACCGAAGGCACTATCATCGGCCAGTTGGGCATCAATGATGTTAATTTTCCGCACCCAATGTTCCATGGCGATACGCTCTACACGCAAACCGAAATTACACAATTGCGTGAGTCGAAGTCCCGACCTGGACAGGGCATCGTCTCGATGAAACATACCGGACGCAACCAGAATGGAGTGGTCGTGGCTACCGCCACCCGAACCTGTCTCATGTGGAGCAAAGCTGCGCACCTAGCCTCGCTAGAAACTACTGAAGGTGGCACTCATGGCTAATTTCCCCTTTGGCCCTGCGATCCTCTTTTGTCCAGCAGACCGCCCCGAACGCTATGAAAAAGCTGCCGATAGATCCGATGCTGTCATTATCGACTTAGAAGATGCGGTGGCTGCCGAGAACAAGGAAATGGCACGAACCGCGTTGTTATCCAGCACGTTGGATCCGCAGCGCACCATCGTACGGGTTAATCCGGTTGACTCCGAGTTTTTTGTTGCAGACATGGTGGCCTTGCAGCAAACAAGATACCGCACAGTGATGCTCCCTAAATGTGAGTCTGCCGCGGATCCGGCACAGCTTTCCGGTTATCAGGTGGTGGCCCTTTGCGAAACAGCCAAAGGGATCACCAACATTGCCGAGATTGCTGCGGCAGCAAACGTTATCGCGCTGATGTGGGGTGCCGAAGATCTGATCGCATCTCTGGGCGGAACCTCTTCGCGAACTTCCCAAGGAAAATACCGTGAGGTGGCAAGCTTCGCCAGATCCCAGACGCTGTTGCATTCGGTCGCGGCCGGTAAGGCAGCCATCGACTCGGTGTACCTTGATATCCCTGACACCGCAGGATTACTGGAAGAATCCCGTGACGCGAAGGCCTCAGGTTTCAGCGCCAAGGCATCAATTCACCCCACTCAAATGCCAGTCATCCGGGAAGCCTTCCTGCCTACCGAAAAGGAAATCGAGCGGGCCAAACGGATTCTCGCTGCGGCGGAGAAAAACCTTGGTGTTTTCTCATTCGAGGGCCAGATGGTGGACGAGCCATTATTGCGGCAGGCGCAGGCTACGGTGCAAACACCTCGGTAGCGGACAGACCGGATGCCTCTACGAAGCGCTCAGACAGAATTTTTGCGAGGCATCCGGCCCGTGCGGTACAACCACATGATCAGCAATAGCGACAACGCCACGACCGCCGCTGACGTGAGGAACGCTTCACGCAAGGTCCACAGCGCCGCGATAGTTCCCAAGATCCACGCACCGAGCGCGGTACTGACATCGAGTGCGAAAAAGTATGTTGCACTTGCCCGACCCCGCGCCTCGGGACGAGCGCTCAGCACCGAAATTGAATTCATTGACGGGCTCACCACACCGGTACTGAATCCAAACAAGGCACCTGCCACCAGCAGCAACCCAAGGCTGTCCGCAAAATAGATGCAGAGCATCGCGCCGACATTCAGCACTACTCCGCCCACCACTATGCCAGTTAGCGAAAGCACCTTACGCATGGTTCCGATCAGAAGCCGAGAGACCGCCAGCATTAGACCGCTCATCACGAAGAATAGACCAATACTCTCCATCCCTTGGCTCAAGGCATAGGCCGCCAAGAATGTATTCACGCTAGTCGTCCCAAACATAAAGCACAGCATCACGGTGGCCGGACGCCAGGAGTCTTTTTCCACCAGATTTTTCAGATGAAAACCGGACCGGTTTCGGCCAGAAATCGTTGCGGCTTTCGCGCGACGCCGCGCGTCAATCGCCTTTGCTTCCTTCGCCAAAGCCATGCGCACAAGGAAATTGAGAACGCAGCAACCCAACGCCACCGCAAAGGCGACCTCATACCCGGCGTGGATTCGCAGTGTTAGCGCCAGCCACGGCGCGAAGATTGTCACCACCGTCTGTTCAAGGCTGAGAATGCCTAGTCCCTCAGCAAGCTTCTTTTCCGGAATGATGTCGGTGGCCAAGGTTGAGACCGCAGTACCGTTCAGGCTGAACCCCGCGCCCTGCACCGCGCGTAAAGCAAGGAAAAGCCAAACCGGCAACGAAAGCAGGTAGAGCCCAGTGGCTGCGGTAAATAGCGCCACGCCCAGCAACATTATGACCCAGCGGCCGCGCGAGTCGACCAGCCAGCCAGAAAGGGGTCTGGTCAATGCTGCAGTCGCAAAATAGAGTGTGGAGGTCAACCCCACTTGAACCGGAGAAAGCCCTAAATCGAAGGCATAAAGAGGTACAAGGGTCACCAGCATCATCGTTGCGATGCGCAGGCTAGCGTTGGATAACATCAACGCGAAAAATACCCTTGTGTACAAGTTCTCTCCTTGTTTACTGCAGTACCCCCAAAAAACCCTACCTTGACGACCACTATTTTGATTCTCGAACTTTCATATATCGGAATGCCTGATCAGTCCCAGCTAGGCGTCATCTGAGTTGGTGGATATCGGAAGAAAAACAGTCTGTGCCCCGTACAGGTCCACTTTCACTGCGAACTGGCGCTCCGGATCAATTAGAGTTTGGACAAGAAGAGTAGTTAGCAAAGAAGTCTCAGGAGTTTAGTCCGCATGGAATTTGCCGAGATTGCAGGTCGGATACTGCTTGCCTCACTCGTCGCCGTGATCTTCATAGTGGTGCTCGCGATGTTCGTCCGCAGGCTGCTCGGGGTCACGGTGGGGCTGGGCCGCATCATCGTTGCAGGAGTCCTTGGCCTCGGAGCTGAAGTCGTTTTCGAATCCCGCTTCATCTGGCAGGATCCGGACGCTTCGTGGCAGCTGATCCCTGTCCAAATTGGGATCGTCTTGCTCGTTGCTTCGCTTTTCCTGATGCTCGCCGAGCTGGTAATTCCCACCGGAACGATTGTGCGTCCAGATAAATGGGTTACTTCAACGAGAAATCGCCTAGCCCGCACCCGACGCTATAGCGAAGTGACCCGAATAGCGTTGTCACATGGGCTCCTACCCGCACGCCGACCAAACCTTGCAAATACTGCGCAGGCTGCAGAAGATCGAACCACCGCTGGCCGGTCCTTGCGAATGGCTCTCCAAGAATCTGGGGTGACCTTCGTAAAATTCGGCCAGGTACTATCGACGCGCCCAGAGTTATTTCCAACCGAATACATAGACGAGCTCTCCAAGCTACAACAAAACGTGGCTCCCGAACCGTGGGAAAACATCCGCGAGGTCATTACCGCAGAGCTAGGGATGGAACTTGAAGAAGCCTTCGCGCACGTTGATCCCGAGCCTCTGGCCGCCGCGTCAATTGGCCAGGTACACACCGCACGTCTACATGGTGGCGAGGTAGTTGCTGTTAAGGTTCAGCGCCCCGGAGTTCAGCCCCTAGTCGAACGTGATTTAGACATCGCGTTACGGATGGCGCAGACACTGGAGCACTCTACCGAGTGGGGCAGGTCTTTGGGCCTTTACAAGGTCGCCGAGGGGTTTTCCCAGTCACTGCGTGACGAGTTGGATTATGAGCTCGAAGCAATGAATATCCAGGCATTGCGCACCACTTCCCTGCAATACCCGGAGACCGAACGAGTTGGTATTCCAGAGCATTACCCGCGATTGAGCACCAAAAGGGTGCTGGTCATGGAAATGGTTGCCGGACATACACTCAGCGAGCCAGGAACCGTGGAACGCTACTCAGATACCGTACGTAAGGCGCAAGCCAGCGCATTATTCAGGTCCCTCATGCACCAGATCATGGATGATGGGGTGTTCCATGCAGACCTACATCCAGGAAACATCGTGCTGCGACCAGACGGCAGCGCTACGCTCCTAGATTTTGGATCCGTAGGGCGTCTTGATGCCGAACTACGCGAACTGATCTCCGAAGTGCTTTTGGCTTTTTATCGCGGTGATTCTCGCACCATCGCAGATGCCTTACTCAGCATGGTTCCGATCCCGGAAGATTTTGATGAGTTGTTGCTACGGCGCGAGCTGAGCCATTTCATGTCTCGACATATGGGTCCCGGAGCCGAGTTGAAGGCCGAAGTTTTCACATTGTTGGTCGGCTTATTGGCGAAGCATCGGCTGGCAGTACCTGCGGAACTCACCTTGGCTTTCCGCGCAGTCGCGGTGCTAGAGGGCACCCTACGATTGTTGGCTCCTGGCTTCGACTTACTCACCGAGGCGAAAGAATACGGAGAAACTCGGCTACGTTCGAGCCTGCGCCCCTCATCAATCACCGAGGCGTTGAACAATGAGGTACTCACCTTGTTGCCAATGCTGCGCCGACTGCCACGAAGAATCGACACACTCACCGGAGATTTGGAGTCTGGCCGGCTCAGTATCAATATGCGACTTTTGGCGCATCCGCAGGACCGTAAGTTACTCGTCTCCCTGGTCCACGAAGGAATCCTCACGTTCCTTGCCGGGGTGACCGGCATTATGGCCACAATCCTGTTGGTCAACGGCGGCGGCCCGATGGTGACCTCATCGATGAGCTTGTTCCAGCTCTTTGGATACACTCTGGTGGCGGTGGCCTCGGTATTTATCTTGCGCGTGGTCTTCGATTTGTTCCGGCGAAGAAAAGGCGACTAACGCGCAGACTGCCTAAGCGCTAGTTAAACGTCGTGGCCGCCTGTTTAGACGGCCACGACGTTTAACTTAGACTCTTTTTACTGAGCAACATGATTACTTGGTGTGCAGGGCCTTGTTGCCGTAGTGCACAGCAAAGAACCAGCCGGCAGCGGTGATCAAGTGGATGGCGCTTAGCGTGATCACTGCGGCGATGTTCCCGGCGACCAAGACGGGGAGCACGATCGAAAGAACAGCGATAGCTACACCGATCCACTGTGCCACCTTGCAAATTCCTGGCCTGCCACGGCCAAGTAGGAATACGATGAGTCCAAAGAAAATGACGGGAATCATGGTGAAGGCCAGTACCTGCTGAAAGCCCACATGTTCGCCGGTGATCTCGTCAATCATCATGTCGGCCCCGGCGGAGCTGCCGATGAAAAAGGCAATCACGTTCAGGTAAGCGGTGCCCACTGCGGCAATCAAGACCTGGATGAAGTTAAACGGGCTTTTGGGCTGAGAAACTGGATTCATCCGCTAGGAGTCCCCTCGGAATTAGTTGGGTTATTTCAACTAAGTCTAAAACTCGAGATTACTCCCCGTACTCTCTGCGGCCAGTGAAATCGCTAACACTTCCCGCGAGGCAGAACATTCAACTGTTAAGACAGTAGTCAGTGTCGGCTAAGCACTAAAAACAGCCCGCATGCACCCAAAAGAAACAGGGCCAAGGTGGTCATCAGTATCGCCACGACGTCCGCGCTAATACATTCGTTCTTAATTCCTAGAGCCATGCGCCGGTACCGGGCACGCTGCGAGGCAAAGATCCCAAATGCCATGACACCCGAGATGCTGATCATCAGGATAATCCCGTAGCCATAGTGCGGAATCCAGCGTAAAAACACGGCACTCACTACAAGAAATGAGACCAGTGTCCGGGTCCAGGCAAACACCGTTCGCTCCGGCTGCAACCCCGGATCGGTGATCTCGATCGGTTCGTTCATGAGATTCGAGAACTAATAATCATCGCCACCGCGGCTAGCGAAGCGAGAACTGCACC
Organism: Glutamicibacter ardleyensis; assembly: GCF_014644555.1. Taxonomy (GTDB): domain Bacteria; phylum Actinomycetota; class Actinomycetes; order Actinomycetales; family Micrococcaceae; genus Glutamicibacter; species Glutamicibacter bergerei. The sequence goes on from NZ_BMKX01000001.1 coordinate 750,015, forward strand.
AAATCCCAGCAGTGGCACAATCGCCGGAATCGGCAGCGGCTTACCCGTACGCATGCTGCGTTCCACGCGAACCCAGCGCACCGCCGCGCCGGCAGCAATAAGCATTCCCACACCAATAATGAGAACCGCAAGCCAGGTACGCACCGGCGAGGGAAACGCTTCTGCAGCAAAGGCTTCTAAGGCAGTGCCGCCTGCAAGAAATGCCAGTGAGGTACGAATCCAGGCAAGGAAGGTGCGCTCATTAGCCAGAGTAAACCGCGGGTCTGGTTCCTGGCCCTTAGGCAAGACCCAGCGCGATAGTCGGCTTCGTTCGTGCTCTGACATGCCCCTCCTTCGGGTGTGGCTTCCGCCCTTAGTGCACCATGGGCGCCGCTGATTCTTCGACTGTGCGCAAATTAGCGTCGCTTTGAAGCATACCGCCCCATTCATAAGAAAAACCGAAGTAGTTTGTAGATAAAAACAGTTTTACGAATGTGATGCAGCGCATAACAATAGAGGAAGGTACTGGAACAACGAAAGGTCGCAGACCATGACCTCCACAAATTTGAATCCCCACGTCGTTACGCTCGGCACAGCCGGTGGACCTCGTTGGTGGACCGGAGAGAACGCAGGGAAGCGCGCAGGCATTGCCACGGCAGTCGTTGTCGGCGACAGCGTCTATCTCGTAGATGCTGGAACCGGGGTAGGCAACCAGCTCATGAAGGCAGGCTTCAGCCCGGCCAATCTGCGTGGCATCTTCCTCACCCACCTGCATTCTGATCACACCATCGACCTCGCCTCGCTGGCGATTTTCGGGCTGTTCACCCTGCCGGCCGATAAAGAGCCGATAGTCATCCTTGGCCCCGGCGAGCGCGGCGCACTTCCACCGGTCTCACCGCGAGCTACCGTGCCACCGGCGGCCTTGTACCCGCAGAATCCAACGCCCGGTACCGCGTCAATGTTTGACCATCTTATGCAGGCCTACGCCACAGACATTAACGATCGAGTCATCAATGCGCTGCGCCCTTCGCCGCTGGATCATTTCAGCGCCCAGGACATACAGATTCCTAAAAATACCGGTTATCACCCGAACGATAATCCGACCCCGGAGCAGTTCGCGCCCTTTGTCATCTACACCGATGAGCTGGTGACGGTCACCGCGACGCTGGTGAAGCATCCACCGATCGCGCCGGCCTTTGCGTTCCGCTTCGATACCTCCGAAGGCTCTGTCACGATCTCCGGAGACACCTCTCCTTGCCAGAACCTGGTCGCTCTGGCCAAGGACACCGATTTGTTACTGCATGAAGCTATCGATTTTGACTGGGTGCAACGTGCGTACGGATCCATTGGTACCTTGGAGGCACAGGCCTCTATGGATCATCACCGGCGTGCACATACCTCCGCCGAGCAAGCCATTGATCTCGCCGAACAGGCTGGGGCACGCACACTGGCCTTGCACCACCTGGTACCGGGCACCACCCCGCTATCGGTATGGCTTGGACATGCGTCAAAGTTCTCTGGAAATTATTTGGTTCCCAACGATCTCGACAAGATTTCATTCAGTCGGGCCCTTAGTGAAATGGCGGCAGCCCGATGAGCAACACCATCAACACCCAGCAAAATGCAGCAAGTGCGGATTTGAAGGTTCCATCTTTGAACTCCCCGCAGATGCGTCGCATTCTTGCCTCCAGCTTCATCGGCAGCGCGATCGAGTTCTATGACTTTATCCTCTATGCCACCGCCGCGTCCTTGGTCTTCAACAAGGTGTTCTTCGTCGGGATGACTCCGTCCGTAGCGCTTTTCGCTTCCTTCGCCACGCTTGCGGTGGGTTACCTCGCTCGCCCGCTGGGCGGCATCGTCTTTGGTCACTTCGGCGACAAAATTGGCCGCAAGGGTGTACTGATTACTTCGATGGCAATGATGGGCGGCGCTTCGACATTGATCGGCCTGCTGCCGCCAACTGCTCAAGTGGGCATGATTGCACCAATCGCGCTCATCGCACTGCGCATCATTCAGGGTTTGGCCGTAGGCGGCGAATGGGGTGGCGCCATGCTGATGGCGTTGGAACACGCACCCAAGGAACGCCGCGGATTTGCCGCGAGCTTCGCCAATATGGGCGGCCCGGCTGGCGCGGTGCTGGCAACACTCGCCGTATCAGCTGTCACCCTCATGCCCGAGGACCAGTTCCTCTCCTGGGGTTGGCGCATTCCGTTCCTGATCAGCATTGCGCTGGTTGGCATCGGTCTGATTATTCGTCTCAAGGTCTCCGAATCCCCGCTTTTCCTGGCTTTGGAAGACAAGGCCGAGGAGCGCAAGACTCCGTTCATGGAAGTCATCACCAAATATCCGCGTTCGGTCATACGCGGAACGCTGGTTGGCATGAGCTCGTACACCGTTCAGGGACTTATGACGGTCTGGGCTATTTCATATGTAGTCGAAGAAGCGGGAATGGACCGCACCGCTGTACTGAACATCAAAGCAATCGGCGCAGCACTAACCGTAGTAGGCATCTGGTTTGCAGCCCGCTATTCCGACAAGCTGGGACGCCGACCGGTGATGATGGTCGGTATCGCCGCCGGAGCAATCATGGCTCTGCCGATTATGTGGATGCTGCAAATGGGAGAACTATGGCTCTTCGCTATCGCACTGTTCATCGCTAACGGCATTATACAAGCCACGATCTTTGGGCCATTTGGCGCCTTTACCGCGGAGCTGTTCCCCACCCGTATCCGTTATACCGGTGCATCGCTGGTGTACCAGCTCTCTTCCACCGTGGGTGCCGGGTTCACTCCGATGATCGTCGCAGGGCTGGTACTGCTTGGCGGCGGAACTCTTTGGATCGCCGGCGGGGTATGGGCCGCAACATTTATTGTTGCCGGACTAGCCATGCGGGGAATCAAGGAAGGCCGCGAGGCAGACCTCGAGGCTGAAGAGATCTCGTAATACGACGCAGAACTCAGGGTTGGTTGGAGCCGTCAGGCGCTAGCCAACCCTGTTTTCCTTTTCCGTTCCAATTTCCTCGCAGAAATCGAGGAATGCACGCAACCGCAAACTCGGTCGGGCCGACGCCGTATATGCCACACAGATATCGCTCTCCCCGACCTGCCCTTCAATTTCCAGCATCGCCAGCGGCAGGCCGTCATAGCTGAGGTTTACCGGAGGGCGTTGCACCAGTACCGTGTAGCCAAGTCCGCGCGCTACCAGCCCGCGGACCGCTTCAAAGCTCTGCGAGCTCCAGCGAATCTTCGGATCTAATCCGGACATTCGCAAGTTGACCAGTTGATTGTCACGCACCGTGGGGATGTCCAAGGAAACGAAGTCATCCTCGGCTAGTTCTGACAGATGCACTCTTTTGCGCTGGGCCAACCGGTGATTGCCTCCGACCAGCACGTAGGGACGCCCGGACATCACCCGGCGAAACTCAACGTGGGGAACCAAGTGCCGCGTATGAGTCAACACCGCGTCGAGATGCCCTCGGAGCATTCGCTCTTGGAGCTCTGCGCCATCACCTTCAACCAGGGTCACCTGCAAGTCGGGATTCACCTTGGTAAAACGTTCGCAGATCACCGGAATCCAGAACGCCGCCAGTGAAGAATAGCAACCGATGACCAGCGGTCCGGAGAGTTTGGTTTGGCGCTCCACAATCTGGTCTTGCACTTCTTCGGCATGGCGCACCAGCTGCCTGGCATCATGGAGGAAATCGGTACCAACCGCGGTCAAGACCACCCCGCGGGCCCGGCGCCGCACAAGCAATTGGGAACCAACTACCCGTTCAAGTTCATCCATGGCCTGGGACATCGCAGCCTGCGAAATATGGCTTGCCACGGCCGCTGCAGAGATGGAACCCGTCTCTGCAACAGCGACAAAGTACTGCAGTTGGCGCAGGGTGTAGTTGATCACCACCACAGTCTAGCCAGCGGCGGGCCAGTGCCCTCATTTCCGCTGAGTCGCGCGGAGTACTTCGGTAAATCCACAGCCAAAGCCGATGCCGCAGATTCCCGAATTCAACAGATCCTGGACTGAAAAATTCTCAACTCCTAAACCACGCACGCTCACGGTTTTATTGCCTACTTCGAAGCGCCAATCGCCCACACGCGTGGCAGTTGCGTGCCGTTGACCGCAAGGTCGCCGATCAAGCGGGCCTTGAATACCCAAGGATTGTGGTTACCGGCGGTACGCGCATTGCGCCAATGCCGGTCCAGATTCTTTGAGGTGCTTGTCGCCGAGGCAGCTAGTGCGTCAAAAGCATGAGTGAGTGCGGTGAGCACCAGTGGGGTCAAGGCCACCTGTGCTTGTGCGGAGGCAAGCTCGGCGTAGTCATTTGCTGCTTCATCTGCTTCGGCCGAAATGGCTCCGGCCTGCAGCTGAAGTGCGCTGTCGTAAGCACCCTGCAGAGCGTTGGAAACACGTTCTACCGTGGCCGTGGCGGCAAAAGCTGCTGCAGAAACCTCCCCGATGACTTGCAGGAGTTGCGGATCCTCACTGGCCACATTTGCGGCCCCATGGCTGAAGGTACGCCTGCGGTTCTTCAACTCCACTGCAAACTCACGCTCCGCCGCTTTGGCCGAACCGGCGAGCACAGCAAGCAATACCTGCTGGTAGAAGGCGGTCTGGTACTTGAAGCGAGTGTCGAAGTCGATCAGATTCTCCTCCTCCACGCTCGCATGGGTAAAAGTTGATGTACCGGTGCCGGTGGTGCGTTGGCCAAAGCCGTCCCAATCCTCGGCCAACGCAACACCGGGCTGATGAGCACGTACCGCAGCGATTATGCGTTTGCCGGTATCGGTGCGTTCTGCATAGGTGTCGAGCCAGTCGGCAAAGATGGAACCGGTGGAATAGTATTTGGTTCCATTGATCTTGAAGCCACCGACGCCATCAGGTGTCACCTTGGTGATGACCTCCCCCACCTTGACGGTTCCGATTTCGGTCCATGAGTTTCCGACTAGCTCGCCGGCCACAAATCGCGCCAGCCATTTGTCACGGCCTGGCCCGGAAGCAGAAATCAGCCGATCTTCCACGAAGGCGAAGTGGGAACGTAATGCCTGGGCAATATTTGTATCGGCGGCAGCCAGGTCCACAAAAAGTTCGAACAGTTCGGGCAGCGTAGCTCCCGCTCCCCCATCGCTTTCGGCAATGCGCACTGCACCAAAACCTGCGGCGGCGAGTTCGGCGATTTCGGCTCGTGGCAGTTCACCGGAACGATCACGTTCCGCCGCCCCTGCAGCGATCTTCTCAAAGATCGGATTAAAACGTTGACGTAGTTGCTTCAAACGATTGCCGGTTGCGGTCAGGGTGCTCATGAATTCTCCAAAAAATCTGTTGTGTACTGTGCTTTGTCTGCTGGTGATGGCTTAGGTGTACAGCGAGATTGGCTGTGCTTCACCGTGCAAGAAATACTGGCCCACTTCGATCTTCTTGTAATCCACCGGGTCATGCAGGGAGTGCGTGCGCACGTTGCGCCAGTACAGATCCAGTCCAACGTCATTGCTGGTTGATGAGGTTCCGGTAACCTCGAAGATTCGGTTCGCCACCTCCACCCCGGTTTCGGTGGAAACGATCTTCGCTTCGGCAATCGCCACTGCTAGTTCGGCGCGTTCTTCGGCGGTGACGTCTCCCGCCTTGGCGATCAGCAGGTCATAGGCGCGGCCGAGCTTTTCAACGAGCGCGGCAACCGCAGCCGTCCGCGCTTTGAGCTCGCCCAAGGTCCGCTGGAAGATCACGTCTCGTGAATAGGTCGGTGCCGTGGAAAGAAACCACGCGTTTTTGCGTCCCAGCAAGAGCTGTTTGCCACGTGCCAACGCGCCTTCGGCAATCCCCAAATAGAAGTTTGCAAAAGCAAGCTGCAATCCAGGAATGAGCAAGGTGGAGACCGGCTCCTCGGTCACTTCACCGAGGATCTCAGCGGCGTCAACTCGCACGTTGCTATAACGTACCGAGTTTGAAGCGCTCAGCCGCTGTCCCAAGTAATCCCAGTCATCAACCAGTTCAAGTCCTTCGCGGTCGGTAGGCAAGACGAAGGCCAGGACCTTACCGTCATTTTCGCCTCCCTGCACCAGGGCGTTGACGATAATCACTTCACCCACTCCCGAACCGGTGGAAAACCGCTTGGCACCGTTGAGCCGGTATCCATCGGCCTCGACGGTGAGCAGCAAAGTCGGGTCAACAGGGTTGACCGAATCTCCCCACAGCCACCCGTGAGCCACCGTGCGTTCCCACCAGGCGCCTTGCTGCTTAGCCGGGGCGTAGAATGCGATGCCGGTCTGGTTGAAGTAGTGATAGGCAAGCAGCTGCGCAATCGATCCGTCTGCATTCGCAAGAATGCGAATCGCTTCGAAGGCGGTCTCAAAGTGGCCCCCTGCGCCGCCAAATTCTGCTGGCACCAACAGGTCCAGCAGACCTGAGGATCGCAAAAGCTGCGCTTCTGCATGTGGCTGCTCGTTTTTACGATCCCGCTCCAGGGCATCTACGGCCAAGCTCTGTGCAACCTCTGTTGCGACCGCACGCCAATGCGTGAGCTCTCCAGTTGTGGCGTTGCCGGTAAAGGGGGTACGTGCAAGTGCTGCAGTGGCTACTGACATGAGCGATCTTCCTGTTCTCGGGTGGTTGATGGCTTAGACGCTACTGCGTCATCAGCGGCCCGTCAGCTGCCTTGGTCATCTGCTTGCACCGGCTGTCACCAGAGTTCTCATGGCGTCATATTGCTGGCCAGCTGGCTGCTCCGAAGCCGGAATTCCGACATCAAGCGACTCATATATCCGTTCGTTAACTCCTCTTGGGCTCGGTGCTTGACAACAGGAAATCTTCTCGCTTAAAAGCCAAGAGACGAGCACCGGTGCGGTTCTCGTCTCTTGGCTTTGTACTGGTGCGCTTAGAGCAGGATTGCCCCAAGAATCCACACGGTGATAAAACCTGCGGTGCCCTGAATAGCGGTGGCAACGCTCAACGTCTTGTATGCGGTGATCACCGGAATGCGGCTCAGCTGCGAGACCACCCAGAAGTAGGAGTCATTCGCGTGGGAAACCACCATGGCGCCGGCACCAATCGCCAGCACGGTGAGCACCATCCCCATGTCTGTGCTCAAACCCAGTGAACCAAGCATCGGCGCCACCAGTGCAGAGGTGGTCACCATGGACACCGTTGAGGAGCCTTGCGCGGACTTCAGTGCCGCTGCGATCAGGAAGGGAACGGCCAAGCCGATGCCCAACCCGCTGAGTGAATCGGAGAGGATCGTGGTCAGCTTCGACGCTGCAAGTACCGCGCCAAGGGACGCACCGGCTCCGGTGATCAACAAGATCGGTGCCGCGGTACGAACCGCGTCATGCATCTGCTCGTTGAAGTCCACGAGTTTCTGGTTACCACGCAAGAGCAGGCTCGCGGCAAGCAAGCCGAAGATCAACGCGATGACCGGGGTACCGAGGAAGGACAGCGTTTCCAGTGCAGCGCCTTCACCCAAAGGATGAGATGGAAGCTTGGCTACCGAGGCACCGCAAATCAATAGCAAAGGTACGATAATCGGCAGGAATGCCAACAGTGGGGCCGGCAATTTGCCGTAGCTGGCACGCAGTTCTTCATAGCTCTGCTCGGTGAGATCATCGTGGTCTTCCTCAGGCAAGGGCGTCCAGCTCTTCTTGCTGAAACTGTTGGCATAGAACAGACCGGCCATCGCGGAAATTGCCGCCACCGGAAGTCCCACGGCAATGATCAATCCGAGGTTATCGGCAATGCCAATACTTTCCGCGGCTGCTAATGGGCCCGGGGTTGGCGGAACCATGGTGTGCGTCGCGTAAAGCCCGGTCATCAAGGCTACCGAGGTGGCCAAGCCCGAAACGCCGGTGCGCAGCGTGATCGCTTTGCGCAGTGAGTTCAGTACTACGTATCCGGAATCGCAGAAGACCGGGATGGAAACTATATAGCCGATGATAGACAGCGTGAGGTTGGGAAAACGGGTTCCAAGCACCTTGATCAAAGCATCAGCCATGGATATCGCCGCGCCGGAACGTTCAAGGATGATGCCGATCATCGTCCCGAAAAGGATCACCAAACCAATGTTGCCCATGGTGTTGCCGAAGGCCGTGGTCACCGTGCTGGCAACCTCAGCGACGGGTATCTGATAGGCGAACGCGGCAAGAATGGCCGCACCAATCAAGGCAAGGAAGGGGCTGACTTTCCAACGGGCGGTGACCAGCACAATGCCTGCCACAAGGATCAGCAGAACTAATAGTTCGTACATGCGGTAAATGGCTCCTTTGCCAATATGCGTACGGTTTGCGCCGTGCGTCCGCGCATGATTTCTGCGGCTTCAACACCGTAGGCGCACGAAAACCCGCGCAGGGCGGCGAACATCTTGATTAGTTTAGAGCGCCGAACAAAACTCCCCTATAGGCGCGTGACCAGAAGTTTCTTCGTGTTGACCTTAGAAAATGTGCAGCTGCCCCAAGGCAATCGATGCGTAGAGAGAATGCTGCAAGCGCAAGAACTGCGCCGAATGCCGGATATCAAGTCCGGTCAGCTGACCGGCCCTATCAATGCGCTGCACTAATGTATTTCGATGGATATGCAGATACTCGGCCGCCTCAAGCATGCTGTTCGCCGAGGCGATCACCAACAGTGTTCGACCCTGTTCGGCGTTCACGTTTGCGGCTAGTTCCGCCAAGGTTTCGAGGTTGCGTTCCGGAGTACGTGCGATGGCCACGGCCACTTCCGGACTCCAGATACGGCGGGATTCCCGACGAGGCAGCAACTGTGGTCGTCTGCTGAGCACGCGCAATACTTCTGCTTCATGAAGAAGCTGGGTCGCCTTCGCGCTTTGCGCTGATTCCAGGTATTTATCGCCATGTGCGATATGCGTTTCATCGATATTGGCCTGGCTTGTACGCAGTCGCCAGTATCCCCCGGAAAGGTAGATCCATGCGGTTCGCTGGCCCTCAACGGCTTGCTGCTGACGAAAGTCCGGACGCGGTTCCTGCGGGATCCACAGTTCCAAGATCCAGGGGGCCCGCAATCCATGGGCGGCCAAGCGCCTGTCGATAAGGTCCGCGTCGGCGCTACCTGCGAGTAGCGCCGAAATGAGGTCGCGAGCTTCGGTTTCACGCCGGCTGCTGCGGCCATGCTCGCGTTCTTGCGCAAAGAGCAATTGCACCGTCAGGGCAATTAAATTTGCCAGTGGCCGTACTTCACCCGGAGCACCGGTGACGCCAACTACCCCGCACAATTGCTCGTTGAGTATCAAAGGTGCGTTTACTCCGGGCTGCGTTCCGGCAGCGGCATCAGTCTGTTCAATATCGACGATACGGTTGCTTCGAATCGCTTCAAGGCTACCCTCATGGTGCGAACCGACCCGGGATCGATCGCTGGAAGCAATGATAATGCCGTGGGAATTCATGATGTTCACATGGCGATTGATGGTTGGAGCAATAGTATCGACGACTTTTTGCGCTAAATCTCCGCTTAGCCTGATCGGCTCTTGCTCTTCCATAGATTCATCGTAGCTCTCTCGCCGGTGGCACCCGCGCTGCAAGGTCTCCGGCAGAGCCCGGCTGTTGCTATTGAGCGGTCAGGGTGCCACTGGCGGAAGCTGCTATCGTCAGTCGATTTTGACGGTGACCGACTTCAACGAGGTGTAGGCTTCGATTCCTTCTCGTCCGTTTTCATGTCCCCAACCGGACTGCTTGAATCCGCCGAACGGCATGTTCGCGTCCATACCGGATCCGGTATTCACGCGAACGTTTCCGGCCTGAATCTTCTTGGCGAACATCAATGCCCTGGAAATATCCTGACTGAAGATGATTGAATTCAGACCATAATCATTATCGTTTGCACGACGCAGAACGTCAGCCAGCGAGTCTTCATCACTAAAAGTACTCACCGAGAGCACCGGGCCGAAGATCTCTTCCGTGGACACAGTCATTTCAGGCGTGACATTCTTCAGAACTGTTGGCTGAATGAAGAAGCCCTCACCGGCCGCCTTCTCACCACCGGTCACCAGCTCGGCGCCATCAGCAATTCCCGCCGCAATATAGCCCAAGACCCGTTCGCGCTGCATTTCGGAAACTAGTGGGCCGAGCTGCGTTGCGGAATCCAGTCCGGAACCAATCTTCATACTCTTCGCAAATTCTGCGATGCCCTCGATGACCTTATCTGCCACATCTTCGTGAACATAGAGACGTGAACCGGCGGCGCAGACCTGTCCCGAATTAGCGAAAATACTCATCGCGGCTCCTGGAATGGCCGTGGCGAGGTCCGCATCCGGATAGATGACCACCGGAGATTTTCCGCCCAGCTCCAAGCTCAATCGTTTGAGGTTGCCGGCAGCGGAAGCAAGCAGCCGCTTGCCGACTGCGGTTGAGCCGGTGAATGAAACCTTGTCCACATCGGGGTGATCGGCGAGCGCCTGTCCGGCCACCGGGCCGAGCCCCTGAACTACGTTGAGAACACCGGCAGGGATTCCAGATTCGAAGGCGATCTGAGCCAACCTGACCGCGGTCAGCGGGGTCAGTTCTGCTGGCTTGAGGACCACCGTGCAGCCGGCCGCCAGAGCCGGGGCAATCTTGGACATGGCGATGGTGAAGGGCACGTTCCACGGAACGATGAGCCCGGCGACACCCAGTGGTTGGCGCAATGTGTAGGCATGCCAGGTTCCCGGCAAGGAGACCTCCCGTGTCTCCCCATTGAGCTTGGTCGCCCAACCCGCGTGGTAGCGCAGGATCTCGATGCCCATAGGGAGCTCGCCGAAACGAGCCACGTTATATGGCTTGCCGCAATTCAAAGATTCCAGGGTCGCTAATTCTTCAAGATTCTCTTCCAGCGCATCCGCGAAACGGTGCAATGCGCGCTGACGTTGAGCCGGGGTGAATTCGGCCCAGGGGCCCGAGGTGAATGCCTGTCGAGCTGAGCTTACGGCGTTGTCCACATCCTCCGCCGTGGCGGCGTTGGTCATCGCCAGCAGCTTGCTGGTGGAAGGGTCCGTGACTTCCAACTGGTCACCGCCTCCCTGGGTGGATTCACCGTTGATGAACAGCGGGAGCGGAGCGGAGGCGAGTTTTTCGCGTAATAGGTCTGCCATGGGCGTGATGGCGGTTTCGATTGCTGACATCTGAATTCTCCTAATTCCCGGTGCGAAGCCAAAATTTCTTCGCACACAATTTGCTTGTGAGCCTTGCCACATAATCTACTAGAAGATATATTGTGAAACAAGAAATAGATTTTGGTTCGATGTTTGTTTTCACTGTTCCGGCTGCAGGGCACACCGGGATTCACTCGCAGGCCACCTATTGGCCGGCCATTTCCAAGGAGACTTTCCCATGGTCAAGAATCGACTTATCACTCGCAAGGCCTTTGCTGCGCTGGCAGCCTCGGCACTCGCAGTGGGCGCATTATCCGCCTGCGGTAGTGGCGAAGAAGCCACCGCCGACGGCCCGACCAAGCTCCGCGTTGCCGTGGCACCCATCCAATTCGAAACCGCATATGTCGCAGATTCCCATGGATTCTTCGAAAAACAGGGTCTCGATGTTGAAATCGTCAATGGCGCCGATCCCGCAGCCCTGCTGGCTCAGGTGGTCTCCGGGGACGTAGATGTCGCCATAGGTTCATGGATCAACGTCGCAACGTCCTACTCCCAGGGCGTCCCGATTCAGGTCATCGGCGGCAACGGCATGGTCGACGACAAGTCCGATAACTCCGGCGTCCTGGTTGCCAAGGATTCAGACATCAGCTCACTGGCTGATTTGAAAGGCAAAACCATTGGCGTCGTTGGAGTGAAGTCCGGCGGTGACATCCCGGTTCTCCAGGCTCTGGAGGGTGCCGGGGTGAAACTCGATGAAGCCAAGGAAGTGGCAATTCCCTACGCAGGAATGGAGGCCGCTCTGGAACAGGGCACCGTGGATGCGGTAGTTCCGGCGGATTCCTTCTACCACCAGATGCTCGATTCGGGATACAAGTCGATCTCCAACCCGGTTCGCGAATACCAAGGCAATATGCCGGTGACCGTATGGACCGCAAAGAAGGATTGGCTGGATGCAAACGCTGAGACCGCCAACAAATTCCTTGGTGCCATGAAGGAGGCAGTTGCCTTCTACGAAGATGAGGCGAACCTGAAGACCGTTCAAGAAGCCCATGCAAAGGTGAACCAGATTGATGTGGCCAAGGCGCCTAAGGAATTCGTTCCTGCAGATGTCACCTTCAACAAGGCCGAAGCGCAGTCCGGCATCGACGCGATGGTGCACTTTGGCCTCGTAGCCAACCCCATCAACGTTGATGACGTGCTCTGGGATCAGGCTCCGAGCCGCGAATCCGCAGACAGCAAGTAATTACCGAACTTGGGTGGCGTAAAGGTAACCCCTTTACGCCACCCACTCCCATATCTTTCTAAGGAAAACAATGAAAGAGTCAACGATCTCTCCGGGCCTGCTTACGGTCCAGCGCGTCGTGGCCATCGGCGTCCTGTTTGGAATCTGGCAATTGATCATTGCCTCGGGAACCATGCCTTCAATGCTCCCCGGGGTGACCCAAATTTTCGCTGGAATCGGGGAAACCATCGTCAGTCCGCTGTTCTGGGAAGCCCTGGGCAAAACGCTTCTGGCAGCCCTCACCGGCTGGGTGCTAGCATCCGTCATCGGCGTGATTCTGGGACTGACCATCGGTTCGGTCCGCTTCCTAGATCGCTCCAGCAACATCCTCATTGATTTTGGACGCTCCTTCCCGGTGCTCGCTCTCATGCCAGTGGTGATCATGCTTCTAGGCAGCAACTCGATTATGGAAATCGTGGTCGTGGGACTTTCCTGCTTGTGGCCGGTACTGGTGCAAACAATTTACGGTGCACGCCGCCAGGAATCGGCAGTTGCAGATACCGTCGCGGTCTTCCGAATCCCAGTCATGCTGCGTTTCCGTCGAGTATTGCTGCCCTCGGCGATGCCGTTCATCGCCACCGGTGTCCGGATTTCCGCGTCCATCGCGATCCTTGTTGCGGTAGGCGTTGAGGTCATTAGCCAGGCGCCAGGCATTGGACGCCAAATCACCTTGATGCAGCAGGCCCAGCGCTGGGACATGGCTTTCGCCTATTTGTTCTTCGCTGGCTTGGTGGGTTGGGGCATCGCGGCGCTGCTGCAACTGGGCGAGAACCGCCTACTGAAATGGAAGAGGCAGAACGATGACTAATTCGACGCTCAAGGCTCCGGCTCCGGCAGCTGTCCAGCCCCCTGCACGGAAGCCCTCAAACGGCTCGGGCAAGAAGTTATTAACATCCACGTGGCTCATCGTTGTGGTCGTAGCGATCTGGTGGTTCGCCTCAGCTAACTCAACAAATTTCTTCATCCCTTCGCTGCAGGAAATCCTCGAATCCTTGGTTCGAGATCTAGGCAATGGGGTAATTCTCGGCGGCGCGTTGTACTCCCTGACAAACCTCTTCGTAGGGCTTGCCATCGCGGCGGTCCTGGGCATTGGCGGAGGGCTGTTGTTTGGTGAACTCCACTGGCTGCGGCGCATCTTCGACCCGATCATCCACTTCTTCCGCTCGGTTCCGCAAGCTGCCTTGGTACCAATGATTATCGGTGTTTTCGGCATGGGGCAGGGCCCCAAAATGGGCACCATTGCTTTCGCCTGCATGTGGCCAATTCTGCTGAACACCATCGATGGGGTGCTCGGCGTGGAACCTACCATCCGGAAATTCTCCAAGGTCTACCGCATTCCACGGATGCTGCACTTTCGCCGTGTCGTACTGCCTGCAGCGTTACCGCAAATCATGGCCGGTGTCCGCGTCGCACTGCCTATCGGCATCACGGTCATGGTGGTCTCCGAAATGTTCGCTTCCATTGAAGGCCTGGGCTTCTTCATCCTGAATTCATCGGCAACCTTCAAGGTCCCAGAAACCTGGGCCGGCGCACTGCTTGTTGGCGTTATTGGTTACCTCATTTCCATTCTTTTCGTCTTCGTGGAAAAGCGAGTTCTGCGCTGGTATCACGCCTCCGGCGCACAGTAACCAGCCATGACCCCCGAAGATCATTCTTTCCCGCAAGGAGCTAACATGACCACCCAGACACCGACCACCGAAGCAACACAAACCGCACCCCTACTCATGAAGGTTCGTGGCATGTCCATGAGCTATGGCGAGGGCGCCCAAGAAAACAAGATCATTGAGAATCTTGATCTCGATGTCGAATTTGGACAGTTCATCTCGATTGTCGGACCATCAGGGGTAGGCAAAACAACCTTGTTGCGTTGCCTCTCCGGACTATTGCGGCCGAAGGCCGGCACCATCGAAGTTTCCGGTACGCAGATCTCCGGTCCACACCCAGATCTAGCGGTGGTCTTCCAGGATTACTCCCGTTCGCTGATGCCATGGATGACGACCCGTGAAAATGTTGCCTTCCCGCTGCAGGGCAAGGGTATGGGAAAGACCGAGCGAAACAACCTGGCTGATGAAAATCTTGCAGCAGTCGGGCTGGCCGGACAAGGAGACAAGTTCCCTTGGGAGATGTCAGGCGGCATGCAGCAGCGCGTAGCTATTGCCCGCGCCCTGGCCTACAACGCCAAGGTGCTCCTCATGGACGAGCCCTTTGCCTCTGTTGATGCGCAGACGCGTTTCGACCTGGAAGATCTGGTCCTGGATCTGCAGCACAAACTTGGGGTCACGATCCTGTTGGTCACCCATGACATTGACGAAGCCTTGTACCTTGCCGACAAGGTTGTGGTGATCGCCGAGAAGCCTGCGACTGTCGTCGATGAAATCATCACCGACTTTGGAGACACCCGCGACCAGTTGGCGACCAAGGCAGATCCGCGCTTTGCCGAAGCCCGTGCTCGCATCCTTGTGCGTTTACGCAAGGACTAAAGATGCCAACAATTGCTCGTGCAGCACTGGTTCGAGGGTTCGACGGAACCTTTTGCGTCGAAGAAATTCAGATCGATGATCCGCAAGGATCCGAAGTTCTGATCGAGGTACGTGCGGTGGGCTTGTGCCAGTCAGATGCGCATCTTTCCAGTATCGATCTTGGGATCCCCACACCATTGTTAATGGGACACGAGATCTCCGGAATTATCACGCAGCTCGGTGAGCAGGCATCCGGATTAGAAGTTGGCGACCATGTGGTGGCCACCTTGATCCAGTATTGCGGCAACTGCACGGCATGCCTTTCGGGTGAGGTCTACCGCTGCGAACGACGTGAACACACCCTGCGGCCAGCAGACGGCAATCCTCGGATTACCAGCGCGTCAGCGCCGGTAACCCAAATGTTCGGCACCGGTGGTTTTGCCAATTATGCACTGGTGCATGCGCATCAGGTAGTGAAGATCCCGACGAACTTCCCTTTCCCCCAAGCTGCGGTCATGGCATGTTCCACGTTGACCGGGGCCGGCGCGGTATTTAATACCGCAAAGGTGCGTGCCGGAGATTCGGTGGCGGTAATCGGTGCCGGAGGCATTGGCCTGAACGCGATTAATGCTGCCCGGATCGCCGGCGCCACGATCATCATCGCGGTGGATCTGGCGGATGAAAAGCTGGATCTTGCGCGTAGTTTTGGAGCCACCCACACCATCAACGGCGGCACCGAAGATGCCGTGCGGGCAGTCCTAGAGCTCACCGGAGGCGGGGTGGATCATGCTTTTGAAATGATTGGATTGGCACCAACTAGCCTGCAGGCGATTCGCATGACGCGGGTGGCCGGCGACACCTACCTGGTCGGCCTGCATAAACCAGGCGCGGAACTCGCCTTGGATGCCATGGCCGACATCATCCAACCGCAACGCACACTGCATGGAATCTATATGGGCTCATCGAACCCGCAGCAGGACATCCCCCGCTATGTAGAACACTATCTGGCGGGGCGTCTTCAGCTTGATGAATTGGTGGCTCGGGAGCTGCACATTGAGCAGATTAATGAAGGGTTCGCCACCATGAAAAATGGTGGCGCTGTAGCGCGCAGTGTGATCACCAGCTTCAGTTAATCAATCATGCTGCATCCGAGTTATCTGGCTCGGGCCGCGAAGCAAAGAAATAACGTACAAACTATCTGGCCATGAGTTTCATTTACCAGGAGCAACATGTCATTTAAGAATTACCCGCCTCGATTCCGCCGGGGAACTACGCTTGCACTCGTTTCCGCACTAGCCCTCATGGGGTTGACCGCATGCGGTTCATCGGAACAATCCGCTGCGGCAGATGGGCCAATCAAGTTACGCGTCTCGGTGGCGAATATTCAGTTTGAAACCGCCTATCTTGCCCAGTCCGAAGGATTTTTTGAGGATCAAGGGCTGGACGTAGAAATCGTCACTGGAGCAGACCCTGCATCGCAGATTGCCCAAGCCATCTCCGGAGAAGTCGATATCGCCACGGGCGCTTGGACCAACGTCGCAACTTCGGCTGCCCAGGGTGTCCCGATCAAGGCTGTTGCCGGCAATGGCCTGGTCGATGCAGAGATTGATAATTCAGGGGTCATGGTTGCCAAAGACTCTGAAATTAGCTCCTTGAATGACCTCAAAGGGAAAACCGTCGGTGTCGTAGGGATTAAGACCGGAAGCGATATCCCGCTATTCCAGGCGCTGGAGGCCGAAGGGATCAACGAAGGTGATTTCAGTGAGGTAAGCGTACCTTACGCCGGCATGCAGGCGGCCTTGGAGCAGCACACGGTTGACGCGGTACTTCCGTCCGGAACGTTCTACCAGCAAATGATCGATGCCGGATTCACGTCGCTCGCAAATCCGATTCGTGAGTTCCAAGGCAACCAGCCGGGCACCTTATGGGTTGCCACGGATCAGTGGCTCGGGACCAACGCAGAGACCGCCGAGAAGTTCGTGGATGCGATGCGTGACGCGGTGAGTTTCTATCAGGATCCGCAGAACCTCGAAGCTGTCCGCAAAACGAACGCCGAGGTGAACCAAATCGGCATCGACAAGGCACCCACTGCCTTCGTCCCGGCGAGCGTTGATATCAACATTGCTGAATCGCAGTCAGGTTTGGATGCCATGTCGCATTTTGGGCTCATTGAGAAGCCGGTAACCACCCAAGAGGTGCTGTGGGACAAGGCTCCGCGCAGGGATTCTGCCGCCACCAAATAGTTCTTCTGCTGATGATTGTGGGGGCTTCGCATGCGAAGCCCCCACAATCATCAGCAATGTTTTAGAACATGATGACGTTGCGTGCGACGGCACCGCCACGCAACTGCTCATAGCCTTGCTCAATTTGGTCCAGCGTGATGTGCGCCGAGACCAGCTCATCTAATTTGAAGCGTCCCTGCAGATACAACTCGGCGTACATCGGGATATCTAGCTGGATATTGCTTGAGCCCATGGCGACGCCACGGATCCCCTTTTGCTTGCCCATCAGGTCGCCGAACGGGGTGACATCGATGGTGGAGCCCGGCTTGTGGACCCCGATCAGGTAGGCCGTACCGCCAATTTCCAGCATTGCCACGGCTTGCTCCGTGGTGGGTTTTAATCCGATGACTTCGAAAGCATGGGTTACGCCGCCGCCGGTCAGTTTTTGTACCGCCGCTACCGCATCGGTGTCTGCGCCATTGATAACATCGGTGGCGCCGAAAAGCGAAGCCAATTCCAGCTTCGCTGGCTGCAAGTCGATGGCGATGATGCTCGTCGCTCCCGCAAGCTTGGCACCCTGGATCACGTTGAGGCCCACTCCACCGGCACCAATGACCGCCACGGTGTCTCCCGGACGAATGCGAGCGGTGTTGACCGCCGCTCCGGCGCCGGTGACTACGCCACATCCAAGCAGCGCCGCGCGGTCGAAAGGAATGCTGTTCGGGACTTTCACTACGGTATTTTCATGTACCAATACTTGCTCGGCAAACCCTCCCACACCAATGAACTGGGTCAGCGCCTGGCCTTCGTAGGAAAGTCGTGGGGTGGCACCTGCAGGGCGGGAAGTCTGCGAAGGAACCCGGCATTGGTAAGGGCGTCCACTGCGGCATCCGGTGCACACCCCGCAGCTATGCACCGGTGAGGTCACCACTCGGTCACCGACTTCCAGTGCAGTGACAGCCGACCCGACGCCCACAACCAGGCCTGCCACTTCATGCCCAAGCACCGCAGGCAGTGGAAAGCCAAGGTCGTTGCTGGCTACGTGAAGATCTGAATGGCATAAACCACTGGCTTTGACATCGATAAGCACTTCATGTGCCGCCGGATTGTCCACCATAATGTCCAATACGTCGAAGGCACCTTTGACTTCTGTGATCACTGCAGCCTGCATAGAAGTTCCTCCAAAAAGTTTTTCACGAAAAGACGTGACGAATAGCACGCTTGAAAATATACTAGTAGAAATAATGCATTTTCGGTACGTAAATCCAATAATGAGGTTTTCATGCGCGCAGCAGTCGTCAACACCATCGGTGCAGGTTTCGACATCCAAGAAATTGAAGTAGACCAGCCTCGCGGCAAAGAGGTTTTGGTCAAAGTCGAAGCGGCAGGACTATGCCATTCAGACCACATAGTGGCCAATGTCGACCGCGGACGTCCGCTGCCCATGGTGGTCGGGCATGAAATGGCCGGGATCGTAGTCGGACTCGGCCCAGATGCCACCGACTTCCAAATCGGCGACCATGTCATCGCCACCGAGATCAGCTTCTGCGGGACGTGCGCAGAGTGCGTCAATGGTGCAAGCTACCGGTGCATCTCCCCGCAAACCGCCTTGCGCGGCGCCGAAGACCCGGCTCGGCTTTCCCGTGAGGGGCAACGCGTCGAGGGCTTCGGCGTTGCGGGATTCGCGGAGTACACGGTCTTGCATCAGAACAAGCTTGTCGAAGTCCCCAAAGAGATCCCGTTTGCACAAGCGGCGGTACTCGGGTGCGCCACCACCACTGGAGTAGGCACGGTGCTCAATGCAGCGAAGGTCGCCCCAGGAGAAACCATTGCGGTGGTTGGCCTGGGCGGCATTGGGTTGAACGTCATTCAGGGTGCGCGATTGGCCGGAGCGAAGACCATTATCGGGATTGACCTACAGCCGGACAAGCTGGAATTGGCTAAAAAATTTGGCGCCACCCACGTCATCAACGGCGCCGAGCAGGATGTTGTCGCAGCTGTCAAGGAGATCACCAGCGCAGGCGTGCACCATTCCTTTGAAGCCATCGGGCTCGGAGCCACCCAGCGCCAGGCTATTGAGGTGACGCGTACCGGCGGCCATGTGCATTTCATCGGACTGCCGCAGGGCAAGCCATTGGAACTTAATGTCATGCTGGATCTTTTGGTCCATCAGCGCAGCCTGCATGGAATCTACATGGGCTCCTCAAACGTTCGCAAGGACATTCCCTACTATGCAGATCTTTACTTGCAGGGACGCCTGAACTTGGATGACCTCATTGCCCAGGAAATCCCTCTGGAGCAGATTAATGAAGCATACGAAAAGCAGGAAACCGGTGCCATCGCCCGCAGCGTGATTCGCTTCTAGCCGGCCAGCCGTACCTGCGCAGGCTCCCTGCGACGTTCAGCTTTGAGACCGGCGGTATCGACGGTCAACGTCATCCAAAGCTCGTCCAGGGAGATGTTCAGGACGCCCGCGATAGTCGCAATGGTGGCGAACGCCGGAGTGGCGATGCGTCCGGATTCGATCTTGCGTAGCGTCTCCGGAGAGATTCCCGCATCAAAGGCTACGTCAACCATGGTGCGTTCGGCACGTGCAGTTCGCAACAGGGCACCGAGTCGCTCGCCGCGCTGGAGCTCCATGAGAGTGAGGGGTAATCTGACCATAAAATCAATTATAGTACCGGTATAGTATGAACGGTATTATTATTGGTTTATCGAAGGGTTGCTCATGATTGAAATTCTAAATTCCAAAGACGCCGAACGCGCCCAGGTTACCGGCGCACTGGTGGGAAAGATTCTGCAGACGCTGCGCGAGCGTGCCGCGGTAGGCACCAATTTGCTGGAAATTGATGCCTGGGCCAAGGAAATGATCCTCGGTGCCGGCGCGGTATCCTGCTACGTGGATTACGCACCTTCCTTTGGACGTGGTCCATTTGGCCATTACATCTGCACGGCGGTCAATGATGCCGTATTGCACGGATTGCCCCACGATTATGTGCTGGCAGACGGCGACCTGCTGACCCTTGACCTTGCGATTACCAAGGACGGGATCTCCGCAGACGCCGCGATCAGCTTTGTCGTTGGAGTATCCAAAGATCAGGAAAGTGAAAAACTGATCGACGCCACCAAACGCGCCTTGGCAGCCGGGATCGAAGCGGCTAGGCCAGGAAATAAAGTTGGCGATATCTCCTACGCCATCGGCGCAGTCCTACGCGATGCAGGCTATCCAATTAATACCGAATTTGGCGGACACGGCATCGGCTCCACCATGCATCAAGATCCGCATATCTCCAACACCGGACGCCCAAACCGTGGCTACAAGCTAGTTCCCGGACTGATGCTTGCCTTAGAACCATGGGTGATGACCGATACCGCGAAGCTCGTCACGGATCCAGATGGTTGGACGTTACGCAGCGCCACGGGATGCCGCACTGCACATACCGAACACACCGTCTTGATCACCGAGGGTGATGCCCAAATCATGACCCTTCCGCCTGTCGACTAGGAATTTACTGGCTTTCCTGCCTCGCTGTTTCGGCCCGCTCGGCAACAATTGCATTCGCAACGCTGGAGTTATCCGGCGCAAAGGCGTACAGCTTGCCGGCATCCTGGTGCACCCACCAACGTCCGCACAGCGTGGTGGTGCGCTGCTCAGCATCCTGCGGCCACCAGTCAGCTTCGAGGGTGCGGAAGGTGACAAAATTGTCCGCGGTCAGATTCTTGGTGCGCGGATCTGCGGCATAACCCTTCTTCAATTCCTTGTCGCTAGGCACTCCCACCAGCTTGAGTGTTTTGCAGCTTTCAGAAGATAATTCTCCCGCGTAGTCCATGGTGAAGATGCGCTCGTCTCCGGTACTGCGCTGTTCCAACTTCACATCCGTACCGCCAGCGGGAACCCATTTCGGAAGCAATCCGGAGGCCACACCTTCCTCAGAAGTTTTGGCGCTTTTGGACGCGGACTGCTCATACTTGTCCTGCGCTAAATCGGCAACATTGCAACCGGAAAGCAGTAACGCGCTTGGAACCATCACGGCGAGCATTGAAAGGTACTTTTTCTTCATCATGACTTTAAATCTAGTCAGCAATCTTTCGATTGGCTTCAGCTCAGAGGGCGAACTCTGCGCGCGCTAAGTGCACCCACAGGATGAGTGCCGAATGCTACCAACAGCTCAGGCCGACCAGCTTCCCCACTCGCTGGGAAAACGGATCGGCCTGAGTTGGCTTTAGCTAGGCCTTAGACCTGGCCTCCGTGACGCGAGACCACGTCACGCGCTAGCGACTTGCCAAACTTGGTGTGTTCGGCCAGTGCAGCTAGCGCGGCTGCAACGTCCCGGGCGGCTAAAGCTTCGGTCAGCTGGACCACATAGCTGTGATCCAGCTGGCGGGCCCACTCTTCACCGGTGAACGCCTGACGCCACACGGTGCCGATACCCAGACGGCGGTACGAGTCGATCAGCTGCGAAGATCCTGCAACTCCGACCAACGCATCATGGTAAGCAACATTGAGCGCGAGGAAAGCGTCAAGATCTGCAGCCGAATCCTGGCGCAGGGTACCTAGTTTCTCGGTTATCTCACGCAGCTGCGCAACGGTCTCATCGGTGAGCTTGGAAAGGTGCACGGCAATCACGCCAGATTCAATAGTTGCCCGTGAATCGTAGGCGGAGTCGGTGAGCTCTGCGGTAATAGGCTTGGGCTGGTACTTACCGCCCTCGGTACGGAAGACCAGGTGCTCGCTTTCCAACTTCACCAAGGCAATGGCGACATGGTCTACGTCCGTACGGGAAGCGGCAGCAATGGCATCAAGGTCCAGGTCTTCACCCAGCGGGCTGGTGCGTAGCAATACCCAGGTGCGGGTTGCCTGGTAGGCGGCAAGTTCCTTAGTCGGTTCCAATCGCCCCATGGTTCCACGGTAGTAGGCAAGCGGTTCTCGGTCGTGCGCCTCGGAATGGGTAACTAAACCGAGGAACACGGTGTGAGTTCCGCCGGTAGGAGTTTCGGCGACCTTGCATACGATAGTGGCCAGTGCCCCATCGATCAGCGGCACTCCCTCGGGAGATAAGGTGTGCGCAACGGTGGCAAACTTATCTTCACCTTTACGTCCAAAGTGGAAGGCCAATGCCCCCTGATCTTCAGCGAGGATATTGATCCCGAAGACTCCTGCTTCAACCACGCGGTCGTGAGTGCTGCTGGAGCGGTTCAGGCAGGCAAGCATCATCGGCGGATCCATGGACAGCGACGAAACGGCAGATGCCGTGGTGCCGTAGAGCTGTCCGTCGACCGCCGTGGTGATCACGGTGACGCCGGAGGCGAAATGCCCCACGACGTTGCGGAAGACGTTCTGATCTACGGGCTGTACGTTCTCAATTTTTGATGCGGTATTCATGAGTACTGCTCCTGAGGAATCAAGGTGAAATTTTTGCTGGGATCAAGAGTTTCAAAAAGTTTTTCGAGGTTTGCGGCCGCCCCGAGGTTATTTAACTGTTCACGCAACGCATTGCTGCGTTCAATAAGTTGCGGTGTGCCAAACGCAAGATTCTGCGCGAACTTTTCATCTATGGCTTCTTGGCTCAGTGCGGTGCGCAAGATATTGCCATCCGGATGCTCAACCCGCACGTGCTTGATGCTTCCGTCTTTCAAACGCGCGGTGACTTCAGCCGTCAAACGCTGGTTGTTTGGAAGCGTGCCAGCTAGCTCGATACGTCCCAGCAGGTTAGTCAGCCGCGGATCAGCGAGCGCCTTGGCTGTCAGATGCTCGGGACGCACCGTGCCGTGCAACAAGGCCACCGCAGCGGTGAGGTGGATGGAGAACAACGCGGCTGTGGTGCGCGTTTCCCCGTCCTTGAACCGGGCGCCGACAAATCCATTCAGGGTTCGCTCGGTGACATGCACGCTCAGGCATTCAACGTCCTCGGCACGCACCGAATGCTTGGTAACCAGTTCGGCGCAGGCCTGCAGCGAAGGCTGGGCCGCGCGGCATGAAGCAAATGGTTTGATGGTGCAGTCCCCGTGGAAACTTTCACCTAAACCCTGGAGCGCGAGCAACGGATCAGGATCCGTGGTGAATACCTCGAAGTATCCATGCTTCCCGGTCAACGGATCTTGTGCTCCACGCATGCCGGCGCCAGCAAGCTGAGCTGCGTTGATTCCGGCCCTGGCGGCGAAGGCCATGGGGAGCTTGAAGCTATTTTCCCCGTCAAAGATCGCCGCCACGGATCCGGCCGCCTGGTTCACCGCGATGCCTACCGCATGACGGGTAGTCTCGTGGTCCAACCCCAGCAACCGCGAAGCAATCAGGCTTGCGCCGATCACATTAACCGTTCCGGTGTTGTCCTGGCCGGAATACACGTCGAAACCACCAGCTACCGCGAGGCGTGCGGTGAGGTCATCGCCTACGGCCAGCGCGGTGATGACCTCGGCGCCACTGGCTCCGGTGGACTGCCCTAAAGCGAGAGCCACCGGGACCGTGGTGCCGGAAATGTGCGCCGCGACGGTTCTTCCGCCCGGCCCATCGGCCTCGACCGGCTCAAAGTCGAAGGAGCGGATCAGCGTTGCATTGAGGAAGGCCGCCGAGGATGCAGGGAGCCGTTGCGCGGTTCCAAGCACCTGCGCTTGTGTACCTTCTCCCCAGGCGGCGACTACCTTGCGCAGCTTTGCCGCGCCGTCGGCTTGATGTCCAGCCAATCCTGCGCCGACACTGTCGAGCAGGCGTTGGGACACTCGTTGCACGGTCGGCGCAGGCAGGTCCGTGAATTGAGTTTCCAACGCGTGCTCAATTAGCGTGTCGAGCAGGTCCGGCGTCCGGGTTTGCATGTCAACTCCTTAGGCGCGCGCTGCGGCGGCGTCGAGGTCGAGACTGTCATCGGCTGCTGCGGTGGGAAAGATGCCAACTTCAGCAAACATTGCCTCATAGGCTCCGGTCTCACCCTTCATCTGGGCCTTCTTATGATCCAAGGCGCGGGCACGTCCAATGGAGCCTAGGTAGAAGCGCTCGTAGAGTTCGTTGCGGCTGCCCAAGGCGGAGCCGGCGAAGTCCCATGCGGTGCGGAAGATCTTTGCGCGCTCCTCCGGCATAATGCCGTTGGCACCTGGCAGGTACTTCTTCAGCAGCGGGCCCAGACGGGTTTCTTCGAAAGCCGCGGCCGTTGGTGTAGCCAGCAGGTTGTGCGAGCCCATGGACTTGATAATGTCGTTGACCCGAGCCATCCACAAAGGCATCATGGTGCGCAGGCTGGAGATGTCATCGTGGCAGAAGTACGCACCGCCACCCCATTCCGAGGCGTTGACCTCAGCTGAGTGGATTACCGCACGGGCGATGCGCAGGTAGGAGTAAATTTCTCCGAGCATCGATGCGGTTTCCGGCTTGGTATCTGTGGCAGTTACCTTGGCCATCTGCACGCAGAGGTCATAGGCGAATTCGAGCTTGACCGAGGCGCGAATGGCGGTCTGCTGCTGGGTGTTGCCAGTGGCAGTTCCCGCGTTCAGGGAGTTGTAGACGTCGAGCTGTCCATCGATGAACACGCGGTCCCAAGGAATGAGCACATCATCAAAGATGATCACCGCATCCTGCTCGTCGAAGCGGGAGGAGAATGGCTTGTCCACGATGGGCTGGTCCACACCATAGTGGTCACGGCAGACCGAGACTACACCCTTGGTGGCCACCGGAATAGCGAAGGATAGTGCGTATTCTTCGTAGCCCTTCTGGATGGGCACCGCTGGGTAGACGTAGAGTTCGTCGGCAATGGGGCCCAGCGTCGCGAGCATCTTGGCACCGCGGACAATCAGGCCTTCATCGGTGCGCTCAACGACGCGCAGGGTCAACTCTTCGTTAATTCCCTGAAGTTCACCAACTGACTTGTCGATGGCCGCGTGAACGATGGTGTGCGTCAAGGCCAGGTCCTGCTCTTGCACTAGACGCCAGTAGTTCTGCAGACGCTCGTAGTACACAGGGTCACCGGATTTGGCGAAGATGTCCGGGCGGGAGGCGTGGCCGGCAAGTACTACGTTGACGTAGTCCGGGGTGCGGCCAAGCATGCCGTTGGAGTAGCGGGCCAGGCGATCAAATGCGCGGTGGCGGCGGGCAATGTCTTCCGCGTTATGTGGACGCAGCAATGAGACGTTGTGCTCTTCACCGGTTTCGGCATCGCGCATCAGGCAGTCGGCTGCGTACTTGTGCTGGTAGTCAAAGTAAGCGGCCATGCCGTTGATCGAGCCTTGGAACGCGGGGTGCTCGGTAATATCGATCTGCTCGTTACCTAGCCAAACTTCACGGGAATCCTTCAGACCTGCCCTGTACTGCTCACCAGTGCGTGCACTCATGTGATTACTCCTAACGGATCGTCCCTCAAGCGGGGCTCAAAATATATTCTGTGTCTAAGTTTATATAAAGAGTGTGACGCAAATCAATCCCTTGATCAAACTTTTCACAGAAAACACTCGAAATCCGCGATATTTCAACAATTTAGGATTCGCCGAAAAAATATTCTTTGACACACAATCGGTAAAAACTGGACAAGGTTGCGTGATGTACGCCATTATGGGGTGAATCACAAACCTCCATTAGGAAGGAGTTCAACCGTGCCTGCACCACGAGCGAACACCGGACCCGAAAGTCCTCCAGCAGCCTCCAAGAATGATTCCCTTAATACAAAGGATCTGCGCCGAATCCTCGGCTCCAGCTTCCTAGGCAGCGTTATTGAGTACTACGACTTCATCCTTTACGCCACCGCCGCCTCGATTATTTTTGACAAGGTTTTCTTCGGGAACCTCACCCCCGGCCTAGCGCTATTCGCGTCCTTTGGAACACTCGCGGTGGGCTACGTCGCCCGGCCGCTGGGCGGAATAATCTTCGGTCACTTCGGAGATCGGGTGGGCCGCAAGAAGATGCTGGTGCTGTCCATGATGATGATGGGTTTTGCCACCATCGCAATCGGGTTATTGCCAACCACCGCGAGCATCGGTATCGCTGCGCCGATCATCCTGGTGCTACTGCGCGTAGTTCAGGGCATCTCAGTAGGTGGCGAATGGGGCGGCGCGACACTTATGGCGCTAGAGCATGCGCCTGCGAACAAGCGTGGCTTTGCGGCATCCTTCGCCAACGCTGGCGCGCCAGCCGGTGGCCTACTGGCGACCTTCCTGATTTCATTTGTTTCCTTCAGCACCGGGGACAACTTCCTTACCTGGGGTTGGCGCATTCCGTTCCTGTTCTCAGCAGTTCTGATCGTCATCGGGATGGTGATTCGACTTAAAGTCGCAGAGTCCCCGGTCTTCCAGGAGATGGACGCCAAGGCGGTCTCAGCACAAAAGGAACGCAAGACCCCGATTTCACTGGTGCTCAAACACCACTCCAAAACCGTCGTTATGACCTTGGTCGCCTCGCTAGGCTTTTACACCTGCCAAGGGATCTTGACCTCGTGGGGCGTCGCCCAAGCTGTCGGCCTAGGGGTCGATCGGTCCTTCGTATTAAACTCCAAGGGCTACGCCGCGATGATCACGATTGTCGTCTGCCTACTGGCCGCAAGGCTTTCTGACCGCTACGGTCGCAAAACAATTCTCACCGTCGGCGCAGTAGCCGGTATGGTCTGGGCTTTCCCAGCCGTCGCACTGATGAGCAACGG
This sequence comes from Glutamicibacter ardleyensis, assembly GCF_014644555.1. Taxonomy (GTDB): domain Bacteria; phylum Actinomycetota; class Actinomycetes; order Actinomycetales; family Micrococcaceae; genus Glutamicibacter; species Glutamicibacter bergerei. Next base: position 776,633 of record NZ_BMKX01000001.1, read on the forward strand.
AACCGGGTGGGGCTTTATGGTCGCAGTCCTGGTTGGCAACGGAGTGATTCAGGGAATTCTCGCCGGTCCAATTGGCGCCTACATCTCCGAGCTATTCCCAGCCGATGTCCGGTACACCGGAGCATCGCTGGCTTACCAAAGCTCTTCAACACTCGGTGCGGGATTCACTCCAATGATTGCCACCGCACTAGCGATGAGCTTCGGTGTCATGTCGGTCGGCGTCTTCTGGGTCGCAATTCTTGTCATTGGATTTATCGCGATCCGCATGAGCCCCGAGGGTGCAGCCTTGGAGCACAAGCAGTCGATAACCCCGACAAACAAAAACAGCATCAACGCCTAACACCACAGGCACTAACGGTTTGCCGCGGCGCCTTGTGGCCCGCGGCAAACTTTTAGACCCAATCATCAAATTTATTGATGGTATACAGCTAAAACTTCTCTATTTACGACTTATCATTCGCTTGGCACGATAGAAGCAAGTGCCCTGGGTTACATCCGCGACATTCGCATCACGGATTCCCATTTGGAAAGGAACAGCCATAATGACTCCCAAAAATCCGAAGCACATGGTGCTCACCACCTTCATGCTTCCTGCTGGTTACCATAAGGATTCCTGGCGTATGGACGGTTCACGTTCCGACGAACTGGCCAACCTCGAGTTCGTCTATGACCTCACCAAGATGGCAGAAGACGCCAAGCTTGACGCAATCTTCTTCGGCGATATCGTGCACGCGAACACGGTCATGCGCGGCGACATCAAGATGAACGGCTTCTATGAGCCAATGACAGTGCTCTCCGCACTGGCCGCACGTACCAAGAACATCGGCTTGATCGGCACGGTCTCCACCTCATTCTCCGAGCCATATAACCTAGCCCGGCAGATGGCAGGCCTGGACCACATGTCCGGTGGACGCGCCGGCTGGAACATCGTGACCAGCTCCGATGGCTTCCAGAACTACGGCATCAAAACCGCTCCAGATCCAGCAACCCGTTACCGCCGCGCTACCGAGTTTGTCGACGTGGTCCAACAGCTTTGGGATTCCTGGGAAGATGACGCGGTCATCAATGACAAGGAGTCCGGCTGGTACGTAGACACTGAGAAGATCCACCCGATCAACCACACCGGCGAGTTCTTCCAGGTCCAAGGGCCCATTAACATGCCACGCAGCCCGCAGGGCCGTCCGGTCCTAGTTCAGGCCGGTTCTTCCGGTCCGGGTATGGAACTTGGCTCTTCGGTGGCCGACGGCATCTATACCGCACAGCCGCTCAAGGAACCTTCGGTCGAGTTCTACGCAAAGTTCAAGGCCATGGCAGCGGCTAAGGGTCGTAACCCACAAGATATCAAGGTCATTCCGGGCATCCTGCCGATTCTGGGCGATACTCAGGCAGAGGCCGATGAGCTGGCCGAGCACTTGGCCAACCACCTGCATTTGGACAATGGCCGAGTGCAGGTCGGCGCGGACCTGAAGATGGACCTGTCCGAACTGGACTTCAACGACAAGATCCCGGCTTCCTGGTTCTCCGATGATCCGGCACTGGGTTCGCGCTACCAGATCTACCGCCGCAAATCCGTAGATCAGGGCATGACCCTGCGCGAACTCATCGTAGATCTTGCCCGCTCCACCGGACACCAGTGGATGGCCGGAACCGCAAGCGCCGTGGCAGACCGGATGATCGACTGGTTCGACTCCAAGGCGTGCGACGGCTTTAACCTCAATGCTCCGTTCAACCCGGGCGGCTTTAAGCTCATCTGCGACAAGCTCGTTCCAGAACTGCAAGAACGCGGCTACTTCCGCACCGAGTACGAGGGCACCACCTTGCGTGACAACTTTGGACTCTCACGCCCGGCCTCGATTCGCGAACGCGTCTAGTTCCCGGCGGCCTGGTCAAAGAGTTCGGCGGCAACTTCCACCCACGCTTGGGCGCGGGAGTTCAGCCGGGAACTGCGTGGCCAGGCCACCGAAACCGGCACAGCCGCCGTTTGGTTATCGGGCAAGGTCAAAGGTTTCAGCACCACCTGAAGTTCACCGTAAGGCGCTTCGAGAGCAGGCTGCTGGAACAGCACCGCTACCCCACGGCCGGTGCCGACCAAGGAACGCACTGTCGCATAGGATCGCGAGCGATGCCGAATCTGCGGCGAAATCCCGGATCCTTGGTAGAGCCCGAGGATCCGCTGGGTAATTGGATCAGATTCGTAGAGCACGAGCGGTTCGGTGGCAATTTGCTCTAGGGAAACCGATGCTTCGGCGGCCAACGCATGATCGGCCGGCAGCAGCACATACGCCGGGGCCATCGCCACGGTGGCCGACCGTAGGGCCGGGGAAATATCTGCACCGTAGAGGAAGGCGACATCGATGGAACCATCAAGCAAGGCAGCTTGCATGTCTTGGTGGAATCCTTCCATGAAATCCACCTCTACCTTCGGACACTGCAAGGCGAAGGCGTTAAGCATCGGCGGAATGATGGTTGGCCCCAAAGGCATGAAACAGCCCACCGTCAGCGGTCCGGTCAGGGTGGCGCGGGTTCCATGCCCCATCGTTTCGACATCATGGGCTAGTTCCAACATTTCCCTGGCCTGGCGCAGCACGGTGCGGCCGGTAGCCGTAAGCGTCAGCCCCTTGGCCCGGCGCTTGATCGCCAGCTCAGCTCCGACAATGCGTTCAAGTTCGGCAATCGACATGGAGATTGCCGAAGGCGCTAGGTGCAGGCGACGTGCGGCTTCGGCCATCGTCCCCGCCTCGGCGGCGACGACAAAGTGCCAGAGCTGACGCAAGGTCAGTTGTGGGTGCGAGGCTAGACTCATGTCATCAATCCTATTGATGACACCAATGATATAAAGCAATATTTTCGATTAAGAAGATCAGGCCACCTTTGATATGGCGGCCAGAAAAGGGTGAATCATGGATCGTCGTGAAGACTTCCTGCGCGAAGCCGCCGCCATCGTAGGCGAGGAAAATGTCGTACCGCTCGGAGACTCCGAAGGATACCTTGACCCCTACCCGCTAAATCCGGGCCGTACCCCCTGGCCAGGTGTACGCCCAGCAAATACCGAAGAAGTTCAGGCAATTGTCGCGCTGGCTACCGAACACGAAGTCCCACTGTGGACCTTCTCCTGTGGCAAAAATCTGGGCTACGGCGGACCTGAACCACGAGATGGCGGCATGGTTGCGTTAGACCTGAGCCGGATGAATCGGATCATTAAGGTAGATGACCGGTTGTGCTACGCCGTGGTGGAACCCGGCGTGACCTTCTTTGATCTTTTCGAATATATCAAGGAGCACAAACTCAACGTTTGGATGTCTGTACCTGCCCTAGGCTGGGGTTCGGTACTGGGAAACATGTTGGACCGCGGTTATGGCATGACCCCCTACGGTGACCATGTGAAGTCGCTATGTGGCATGGAAGTAGTCTTGCCGGACGGTGACTTAGTGCGTACCGGCATGGGTGCAATGGACGGCACTGAACTTGGACCGATCTTCCAAGGAGGATTCGGCCCCACCTTGGACGGTTTATTCACCCAATCGAATCTTGGCGTGGTCACCCAAGTTGGCCTGTGGCTACAGCCAGCCCCAAACACATATGTCAACGGCGACATCGCAGTGCAGAACGAAGAAGATCTGCCGCAACTGATAGACATCCTCACCACCTTGCGCCGCGAAGAGATCATTCAGAATAACGCATTGTGCGGCAACGTGGTCCGTGCGGCCACGATGCGCGGCAATCGAGCTCAATTCTGGGATGGCGAAGGTTCCATTCCAGACTGGCGCTTGGAAGAGATGCGCCAGGAGTTCGGCATCGGGCAGTGGAATGGAAAATTTGCGTTCTACGGTGACCGCGCACTGTGCGAACGCCGCTTGGAAATCGTTGAAGAGCGTATCTCGCAGATTCCTGGCGCTACGGTCAAGGCGCGCTTCTACTCGGGCGCCGAAGGCCTTGCCCTGCAGCATGATGACATCGCCCCCTTGGATAAAACTCAAATGGCCGGCGTGCCAACGCTGAAGCCGCTGTCCACCGTGGGATGGGCAGCTGAAAACGGTGGCCATATCGATGCCGCACCAATCATTCCGGCCCGCGGCGAAGCCGTCTATGAGTTCTATCAAGAAGCAAAGAGGCTCTACTCAAAGTACGGATTTGACCTGTACATCGGTTACCACTTGTATCCCCGGCACATGGTTCACGTGACGATGATTTTCTTTGAACGTGGCAATGAAGAGATGCTTGCCCGAGCTCGCGCACTGTATACGGAACTACTGGACTTTGCTCGGGAACGAGGTTATGCACCATACCGCAGCCATGTGGATTATATGGACCGCATCTCTGACGGTTTCGACTTCAATGATCACGCGGCACGTCGACTGCAAGAGAAGATCAAGGATGCACTGGATCCTGCAGGCATTCTCGCGCCCGGCAAACAAGGCATCTGGCCAGAGCGGTTCCGTGAGCAGCGCACTAGTGCACCACAGGAACAGCTGCGTTAGCACTTGAGAGTCCAGCAGGCGCGAAATGTTCGCTTCCCCTGCTGGACTCCTTTTTAAGATGGATGGGTCGTTAGTACCGCAGCAGGCCACTCGGTCCATGACAGCCGAGACGTTGAACCGCGCCGCAAACGGGCGTGCACTTTATCCCGCCGCTGTGTCGATACGCCAACATCAACTAACGAGTCTTGCGCCAGCAATGTGACGCCGGAGTACGCCAAGGGCGTGACGCGCATTTAGCACGTCACGCCCTTGGTGGATGCCTCTTTAGCTGGCTAGGACCGCATGGCCTGTACAGGCCAGTCCAGCTTCACCACCATTACGCACAGCGTTTAAGGTAATTTCGTAGTGCTTTCGCAGCAGTGCGCCGGTAAGCCTCGCGTCACGGTCCAGCGCGGCGGCCAGGATATCCGCGTGCTCCTGCTCAATATCGCGCTTGACGTCTCGAGTTGCCGGCCCCGCCCAACGCCCGTAGAGCTGGATCAGGTCCGATAGAGTCTGCGTCAATTCTGTCAGCATAGGCACGCCACATGCCTCAACTAATTTGTTGTGGAACTCCTGGTGAGCGTGGTTCCACGCGGGGGTGTGGTTGTCCGGGTCTTCTGGCGAGCGACGCGGTGTCCGGTTCAAAGTATGGTGCGCAGCAATGAGCTCGCTCTCCCATTCCAGAGGCGCTCGCTCAAAACCTAGTGTTACCGCGAGCTGCTCGTTGGCGCAGCGCATTTCAACGATGTCACCTAATTCGGCAAGGGAAAGTTCTGGAACGAAAAAACCGCGATTCGGGCGCAAAGTCACGAGCCTGTCGCCGACCAATCGAGTCAACGCCTCACGAATCACCGTACTTGAGGTGTCGTAGTGTTCAGATAGTTGCGTCAGCTGCAGGCGAGCGCCGGGCTCCCAGCGCCCGTCCAAAATATCGGTGCGCAAGGTGTCTCTAATGTGCTTTGACATCGTTTCCGAGTCTGTCCGCTTAGCCATGACATAAATCATACCAAACGACTCACAGAATACATTTTTAGTTGACTTATGCATAACCAACGAGTGACACTGGTTACAAAGAGAGTTTGTGGGAATCCGAAAATTCCCACGAAATCGATGCCTCTAGGAGTAAAAATGAGTGAATCCTTGATCGAAGCACGTGCCGCACACAAGCTCGATGATCTATATGCCCGCGATAGCTACACCGCAATTACCGATGATGACGCTAAGCTGCGTCAGGTGGTAGATTCCACGGATCTGCCTCCATTGATGATCGCGTTGGCTGCAGCTACCGGTGATTACTCGATGCTGCGAGATGAGCTGCGCCCACCGCAGCCTCCCGTTGATACGGTTGGTCAGCCGCACGGCGGGATGAATGAGGCACAGCGGACTGCCGCACGCGATCTGGCCTTTGATGCGTTACGGCGTGTTCGGGACGAAAAGATCACCGGCGTCCAGGCGCTCTCCGACGAGCAGGCCACGCAGATCCTGGATTGGCTCACTAACGGGGCTACCCGCGAGTACCACCCGATGCTCATGCACGACATGTCGCTCGTTCCACAGCACAGCGGGGCACCGCGCTTTACCAAGGACCAAGTCGACGCGCAGCGTAACTTCACAGTTGCCGTCATCGGCTCAGGGGTCGCAGGAATGGCCGCCGCGTACCGCCTCAAGCAAGCCGGTTTGGACTACACGGTTTTCGAAAAAGGCAACGAGGTCGGCGGTACTTGGTGGAAAAACACCTACCCTGGCGTGCGCCTTGATACTCCTAACTATGCATACTCCTTCTCCTTTGCACAGCGCGATGACTGGCCGCAGCAGTTCTCCGAAGGCGCAGAAATCCACAAGTACACCCGAGATGTTGCCCAGCGCGGCGGTATCACCGAAAACATTCAGATGGGCACTGAAGTCCTCTCGGCGCAATGGGATGAAGCCACCGGCGAGTGGATCTTGTCGATGGTCGTAGACGGCGGCAAGGTTGAGGAACGCCGCTTTAATGCAATTCTTTCGGCTGTTGGCCAGCTCGATCGCCCAAAGTTCCCGGAGACCCCCGGCCGTGAGAAGTTCGCCGGCATCCAGGTGCACTCAGCCGAATGGGATCCAGCGATCGATCTAACCGGCAAAAAGGTCGCGGTCATCGGTTCCGGTGCCAGCGCCTACCAAATCGTTCCGGCAATTGTGGATCAGGTTGCCGAGCTGAAAGTATTCCAGCGCTCCTCGCCGTGGATGCTGCCTACCCCGTTCTACTACGAGGACATGCCCGAGTCCGTCACCTACCTCGTGGAGCATCTTCCACAGTTTGGCCAGTGGCTTCGCCTCTGGCAGCACTGGCTCGGCGTCGAGGGCCGCCAGCACTCCACCGCCGCGGACCCGAACTGGACCAAAGAAGGTTCCGTTTCGGAAATCAATGAACGAGTGCGCCAAGAACTAACCGAGATGCTCAAGGTGCAGTACGCAGACCGCCCGGACCTGCTGCCAAAAGTCACCCCCGATTACATTGTCGGCGGAAAGCGCATGCTGCGCGATAACGGCGTCTGGTCCGCAAGCCTGAAGAAACCACAGACGACTCTGGTTACCGAAGGCATGGTCGAGATGACCGAAGCCGGCATCATTGATGGCGACGGAACTTTGCACGAGCTCGACGTCATCATTTACGCCACCGGCTTCCAGGCCTCCGAATTCCTGGAACCGCTGCGCGTCACCGGCGCTAACGGTGTTGACCTGCACGAGTACTGGGCGGGCAACGCCACCGCTTATGCCGGTGTGACCGTTCCAGGCTTCCCTAACCTATTTATTGTTTCCGGCCCAAACACCGGCCATGTAGTCAATGGTTCATTGTTCTCCATGATTGAGTACGGCTTGACCTACATTCTGGATGCCATACACATTCTCTTGGAAAAGGATCTGAAGGCCTTGGACCTGAAGCAGGAGGTCTTGGACAAGTTCGTCACCGATTTAGATGCGGCGAACCGGCTTAAAGCTTGGGGCCACCCAGATGTTAAAACTTGGTACAAGAACAAGTTTGGCCGTGTCTCACAGATCTGGCCGTACCCAATCGTTGAATATTGGAACGTTACCCGGTCGGTGGATCTTTCCCAGTACAACGAGGTCCACTAGGCATGTCCATCTATTCCTATGCCACCACTACAGGCGCACGCTTTGCACCACTGCAGGCGGTGGAGGGCTTAGTTCAGTCCAGTCCAGCGATCTTCCCGCAGAGCCCCGGCTCTTTGGATTGGCTGCTCGGTCCTGCTTTGCAGGAACTTGAACAGTCTGAGGACGCATTCCAGCTGGCGGTGTTCGCACCAGCTGGTGCTCGTGACCTTCCGGTGATGGTGTTCCTGCCCGGTGGGGGCTTTGTCTCGGGCGCCGGTACCGTGCGTTGGCATGACGCGCAGAACTTCGCCGACGCCCAGCGGGCGGTAGTCGTTGTGGTGAATTACCGAGTCGGGTTGCTCGCACACCGAGGCAGTGTTGGCGGGGGAAATACCGTACCCGAGGAGCTGCTTTTGGCTCTTCGCTGGGTACAGCGCAACGTTGGCGCGCTGGGCGGAAACGCTGAGAACGTCACGCTTGCCGGCCAGTCTGCCGGTGCATTCTGGGCCTTTGCGCTGGCCCAGCTCGAGCAGGCTCGTGGCCTCTTTCAGCGTCTCTACCTCGGCTCGCTATCCTTCCAACCGCCATTGTCAGAGCAAGAAGCAGCACAGCGCCAGGAACTCGTCACCGAGCACCTGGGTGGACGGGGGCTGGAAACCGCCACAACAGTTCAATTGCTGTCCACTGCCAGCACCATCGGCAAGCATTGGGCCGGGCGCGGGCTTGGACTCTATCCGAGCGCAGATCAAGCGGTTCCCGCCGACCTGTTCGACGTCGCAGCCGCAGCTTCGCGTTTGCACGTAGATCAGGTGCTGTTGAGCCATACCGCTGATGAAGCCACCGCATTTATCGGCCAGGCGCCGGATCACGCGTTCCCGGAACCCGCTGTGCAGGGATTCATCGGTGCGCATTTCGCCGATCCGGATATGGTCGCGGAGGTCTTCGCCGAGGATCAGTCGCTGGTGACCTCGAAGGACCGGATGATTCGCGCGATGTCCCTGCACCAGATCGAGTTGTACGCGACCGAACTGGCCGATGCGCTGGCAGCAGCAGGCAAGCAGACCTACGTGGTTCGTTTCTCAGTTGTTTCCGAGTTGCCCAAGGCACGCTCCGCGCACTGCTTTGAGCTTCCCTTTGTATTTGCCAATGCACAGCAGTGGGAAGATGCCCCGATGCTGCGCGAGTTGGATCCCGAGACCTATGCTGTGGCCTCAACACAATTCAGCTCGCTAATTGGTTCATTCTTGAAGGACGGGATGCCTACCGACACGCAAGGAAACACGTTGCCGGCGCATCACGTTGGCACCGGCGAAGCCCGCCAGATTACCGGCTCCGGGGTTCAAGATCATCGGCTCGAACGCCGTCTGGCCACTAAGCGCTTGGTGCCTATACGGTGAAGTCCGCAATCGATGCGCCGCAGTAACGCCTAAAGACGTTGCTTACCTGGGATGTGAGTTACGCGCATTCCAGCGGCGCATCGATTCCAAGACCTCATCAAATATCTTGGCCAAAACCAGCAGCTGGAAGTTCTAGCCTGGATGGCTGCAGTGGCCGTGAATCAGCAGCATGGCTTTGCGTACTTTCACGCTGATTTTGCTGCCCGTTCCGGAGTTGATCGGGACGGGCAGCAACTCATTTAAGAAACTTTCCACCATCTCTGGATAATCTGCTTAAACACGGATAATCTAATTATTGAGACAGATTGCATTCGTGCTAACCGAGAGGACCACCATGGCTTGGGGACTAATTAGGGAAATGGGCCACGTGTCCATCCAAACCAACAACATCGAAGGCTCAATCTTCGATGCCACCGAGCTCTTGGGCTTACGCGTCACCGAACGCACCGACAATGAGGTTTATCTGGCGGCAAACTCGGTGCACCACGAACTGACATATGTGCAGTCAGAGGTCAACGGCATTCACTCGCTGGGTTTGATCGCGCAGAACGGCGACGCACTGCGCGAAATCCGCCGCCGTGTTGCCACTGAGAACTTCAAGATCGTCTCCGAGACCCCGGTCTCCGCCGGCGTGCAGGATGGATTCTCCTTCATAGGCCCCGAAGGGTGGGTTTTTGAGATCTACACCGGCATGCAGCACAGCGACCGCGGCCTGCTCTCCTTTGGCCCGGACCGCTACGGCCACATCAACTTCCACCCGCGCGATGTGCGCGGCATGATGGAATTTTTACGTCGCATCTTCGACTTCCGGCTCTCCGACGTCATCGGCGACGACTTCGCCTACTTCATGCGCTGCAACCCGGACCACCACGGCATCGCGCTGATCAAGGGCCAAGGCACCTTCCACCACCACGCCTGGCAGGTCCAGTCGATCGGCGACCTGGCCAAGCTCGGAGACCGTCTCGGCGCCGCCGGACGCGAACTGATCTGGGGTCCGGTCCGCCACGGCGCGGGACACAACATCGCCGCGTACTACGTAGAAACTTCAGGTGCCGTCGTCGAGCTGTACACCGACCTTGAACAGATCTATGACGATGAACGCGACCCGATCATCTGGGGCGAGGACGAAAACTGGTGGAATATGTGGTCCAACCGGCGCACCGATGATTTCCGGACCTTCGGCATCCCCACGGTCACCGAACTTAAAACTTTCATTTAGCAACTGAGCAATTCACAAAACTTTCGAAAGGCAGCAATCACATGAAGTACGTATCTTTCCTCGCAGCAAACGGCACCGAGACCTGGGGCGTAGCCATCGACGGCACCGTGTATGACCTGGGCCCAACCGGCAAAAACCTCGCAGCCAACGTACGCGAACTAATCGAAAACGGCGCCTTCGGGACCGAACTGGATCTGTCCGGTGCGCCAACTATCGACGAAGCTGAGATCACCCACCTGCCATCACTGACCAATCCAGGCAAGATCATCTGCATCGGCGTGAACTACCTAGCGCACCAGGAAGAGTCCGGCAAGACCGGACAGACCGCACCAACAGTCTTCACCCGTTTCGCCGATACTCAGATGGGCCATCTGGCCCCTGCGGTGAAGCCAGCTTCCACCACCAAGTTTGATTACGAAGGCGAGATGGCCTTAGTCATTGGCAAGGAAGCATGGCGCGTCTCCGAGGAAGACTCCTGGGACCACATCGCCGGATACGCCTGCTACAACGACTTCTCGGTCCGCGACTGGCAGAAAGCTGCCAGCCAGTGGATCCCCGGCAAGAACTTCCCTGCCACCGGCGGTTTCGGCCCATACCTGGTCCCAGCCAAGGATCTTGGCGACGTAAACAAGCTGACCTTGGAAACCCGCGTGAACGGTGAGGTCCGCCAGAATGCTCCGGTTTCCAACCTCGTCTTCAACATCCCACAGCTGATCAACTATGTCACCGCCTTCACCAAGCTGAACCCCGGAGACGTGGTTGTCACCGGAACGCCAGGCGGCGTAGGCCTGTTCTGGGGCGAAGGTGGACTGCTCAACGACGGCGATGTGGTTGAAGTGGAGATCACCGGGTTGGGCGTGCTGCGTAATACCGTCAAGGACGAAGTCTAAATATCCACGCAGTACCATTCAAAGCAAAGTAAGGAGCGGGCTGTGGCCGAACGTGCAGAAGTCGATGTACTGATTATTGGGGCAGGTCCTACCGGGCTAACCACCGCCAACTTGTTGGCGGACGCCGGCTTGACGGTGGCCCTGATCGAGGCGAACCCGGGCAGCGGTGACGAACCGCGCGCCATCAGCGCCACCGACGAGACCCTGCGCGTGATGCAGCATCTAGGCATCATGGATCGGCTCGCTCCCGAAATGCTCATGGATACCGGGGCGCGCTACTTTGGCCTCGGCGGCAAGGTCATTGCCGACGTCCGCCCCGGAAACCCGCGCCTTGGCCAACCCGGAAAATCGCAGTTTGACCAGCCGGTCCTCGAAGGGCTGCTGTACGAGGCCGCAGCTCAGCGCGAGAAGATCAGCCTGCATTTCAACACCTCCGCCACCTCGATTACTCAAGACGAACACGGTGTTCGCGTCGCTGCCACCCGCCTCGGCGCGCGCAGCCTCGGCTACAACGGTGCCTTAGCCGGAGACTCTGGTTCGCATAGCGCACCGCCGGAGAACTCACCGGTCACCGAACTGGAATTTAACGCCAGCTGGGTTATTGCCTGTGACGGGGGCCGTTCCTTCGCTCGCCGTGAACTAGGCATCGGCTTGCAAGGATCCACACAGGTAGAACGCTGGATCGTGGTGGACTTGCTCGATGTTCCGGGAAACCCCGAACCTTTTGCATCCTTCCATTGCAATGGAACCCGACCGGCGGTAGTCGTGCCCGGAGTCAATGGTCGGCGCCGCTACGAATTCATGCTCTTTGATCATGAAGATGGCGAAGCGATGATCAGCACCGAATCGATCACCGAACTGGTCACCCCCTACCAAGACATCACTAAAGTCACCGTTAGGCGAGCCACGGTCTACACCGCCCATCAGCGTATTGCCGACCGCTACCGCAGTGGGCGCGTGCTGCTTGCCGGTGACGCCGCACATCTCATGCCACCGTTTGCTGGCCAGGGCTTGAACGCGGGAATCCGTGACGCCGTTAGTGCCTCATGGCGTGTAGCCGCCGTGGTGAAGGGGGAAGCTAACGAGTCAATCATTGACGATTACGCCACCGAACGCCGACCCCATGCGGCCGACATGGTTAAACTGTCCAAACGCATCGGTTGGGTGGTGATGAATACGAATCCTGTGGTGACCCGCATTCGCGATGCGGTAGTCACCGGAACCCGTGCACTTCCAGCATTGAACCGCTGGCTCACGCAGATGCGCTTCCTCAAACAGCCCCATTACACCACTGGTACCGTAGTCCCCGCCCTGCCCGGAGTGCCGCACTTGGCCGCCGAGTTCGTTGGGCGCAGCCTGCCACAACCAGATATCTGCGTGGACGGCGAAAACACGAAATTAGACGAGCTGCTAGGCGCTGAATGGAACTTGATTGAAGTCTCAGCGGGCCACCGCCTGATCTTCACCGACCAGCTCGGCAACACGCGAACGGCGCTAGATACCGCACGAGTCTTCGACGCAGCTACCGGAACGGTGCTGCTGATCCGCCCGGACTTCTATGTCGCAGGCATTGCACCAGCACGCGAGCGCCAAGCACTGCTGCAGTCCTTGCTCTCCAAGGTTCCAGCCCTTGGAGACTTCGATACTGCCCTGCGGCACTAGCCATGGCCAAGGCCTCGACGCACTCCGTAGCGGGTATTCGCAACGCCATCCTAGAAGGCCGGTGGTCCCCGGGCGACCGGCTCCAGCCTTCGGCTCTTGCTGTTCACTTCGAAACGAGCACCACCGTAATTCGCGAGTCATTGACGAAGCTCGCGGGCGAAGGCTTGGTTACGAGCAAGCCCAATCGAGGGTTTTTCGTACCTGAACTGAATCTTCGGGAATTAGCGGATATCACCGAGTTACGGTGCGTCACGGAAGAACTTGCCGCCAGATTAGCGGTGGCTCGCGGTGATCTTGGGTGGGAATCAGGACTCATTGCGGCTCATCACCAGCTAGCTCGAATCCCAAGGCATCTCAGCCATTCCCCAGTAGTGATAAACCCCGAGTGGGGTTCGGCCCACCGCGACTTCCATCGGGCGCTGCTCTCCCCGTGTGATTGCGCACCAATGCTGGCATTGTCAGCTAACTTAGCGAATTCAACGCTGTTGTACCGGCGCTGGGCGGCCACTTCTGACGCGGCTAGCGCCCGCAACGTGGAGCGTGAACATGAGCAACTGCTTGAAGCCGCGCTGAGCCATGATGCTTCCAAGCTCGCCAGCTTGCTCCGTGAACATTACGAGGGTTCGGTTCAGGTCATCTTAGAAGCGGGACTTCTGGACGCCGTCCCCGTCCGCGCATAAGTAGTCCGCCATATCAGCGCAGGTAGGTCCGAGCCACGCTGTATGCGGTGCGCCGAATAAGCTGCAACGCGTTGGAGGACAGCTCTTCAAGGTCCGCTGGGCCTTGGGCAATCGAATAGGCGGCGAGGATTCCAGAGTCGGCGAGCGCTGCTTCGTCCAAAGCTACCGAACCGGCGATGACGATAACGTCTGCTTGCCGGTTGGCTGCTTGCAGCACTCCGCTGACCACCTTGCCTTGCAAGGACTGAGAGTCCAGGCGCCCTTCGCCGGTGAAGACAAGCTGGGCGGCGGAAAGGATCTCGTGCGCGTTGATTGCCCGTGCCACCAGTTCCCACCCGGGTACTAGTTCAACCTCGCAATAGGATCCAATGCAAAGCGCCAGGCCACCGGCGGCACCCATCCCTGCGCGGTCACGTATTTTCCGTCCGGTCGCAGCTTCTAGAACATCTGCCAACTTCCGCAGACCTGCATCCAGCTTCTCTACGTCCTGTGGTGAGGCGCCTTTCTGCGGGCCGAATACTGCGGCGGCACCGTTAGCGCCCAGTAGTGGGTTGGTGACATCGCAGGCGATCTGCCAGGTGACTTGTTGCGCCCGCGGATCCAGAGTGGAAACGTCAATGCCGGCCAGCTTGCTGAGCAGGCCGCCGCCTGGAGCCAGTTCTTGTTCCTGCTCGTCGAGCAGCTTCGCACCGAGGGCGGACAGAAGCCCGGCTCCTCCGTCTGTGGTTGCCGAACCACCGAGGCAAAGAATGATTTTTTGGACACCAAGATCTAATGCCTGAGTAACAAGTGCGCCGAGCCCAAAGGTCGTCGCCTTCAGTGGCTGGCGGGGCACGTCACTGACTTGAGGCAAGCCGGCGGCTTCAGCAGCTTCGATTACGGCTGTTGTCCCATCGGCAGATAATCCGAAACGGGAACTGACTGCTCGGCCCAGCGCATCGGTTGTTTGGACACTTTGCGGCTCGGTTCCCCATGCGTCGGTCAGTGCGTCAAGGGTTCCCTCGCCACCGTCGGCAAAAGGGACCGCTGTAATTGCTACGTCACGGCCCACTGAGTTTGCAGCAGCCTGCACACCGTCGGCAATCGCGGCAGCTACTTCGCTAGCCCGGGCACTGCCCTTGAACGAGTCTGGAACTATCGCCACATTCACTGGGTGGACCACGTTGCTCTGTGTCATGGAACCAACCTTAGATTCAGAGAGGACTTTGAACCATAGTCATTAACACATAATTCGAGCATTTTCTGGCCTGGATCCTGTGCATCAGGTACCGCGACTGAGCAGATATGGGAATAGTACCCAAGCGCGCTCCCTGCCGCGCAGCAGCAGAGGCACAACCAAGGCCTGCCCGAGAGATCCATCACGAGAGGCAAGAGCCCAACTCCACCACTGGCCAAAGAAGCTCCCGGCCAACGTCGTCAGGTCCAGCGGACGAGACTGGATATTCGGCATACATCCGGCGAATCCGCGAGAAGCAGGGCAGCTGGGTCCCTTCAGGTTTCAGTACCAAGACCTAGCGGGCCTTGCTAGCGCGCGCCGCCCTACCTCTTTAGCCACCATATGAATGTGTAAGATGAATACGGTATGCATCTTACACATTCCATCTGAAAGGTCCTCGTGCCCAGACCCACCTCGGTCGGCATCCCCGGCTCAGGTCTTGCCGTAGGCGTTCTCGCTTCGGCAGGCATCGCTTCATCGCTCACCCAAACCATGGTGACCCCACTGATCCCGCAGCTGCCGAGCATCTTCAATACTTCGGCGGATAATGCCGCTTGGATCATTACTGCGACCCTTCTGGCGGCAGCCGTAGCGGTACCCATTTCCGGGCGGCTCGGCGACCTTTTTGGCAAGCAGAAAATGATCCTCATTTTAGCGATCCCACTGTTTATCGGTGGGATACTGTGTGCGGTCGCGCCAAATGTCGAACTGATGATTGCCGGACGTGCGCTGCAAGGCTTTGGTTCGGGAATGGTGCCGCTGGGCATCGCAATGCTGCGTGATTTGGTGCCTAAAGAACGCCTCTCCGCCGCCATTGCCACGGTCAGTGCCACGCTAGGCGTCGGTGGAGCGGTCGGCATGCCGCTTTCCGCTGCCGTGATTGAATTTGCCGACTGGCGCGCGGTCTTTTATGGGAGTGCCGCACTCACGCTGCTGGTGGCATTAGCCATCTGGAAGCTGATCCCAGCACTGCCCGCAGGAGCTGCCGGACAAAAATTCGACTGGCTCGGCGCAATCGGACTGACTATTGGATTAGTATCCTTGATTCTTGCGGTTTCCAAGGGCTCCGCCTGGGGCTGGACCTCTGCGATGACCTTGGGGCTGCTGGCGGTTGCAGCCGTTTCGCTGACCCTGTGGGGAATGTGGGAAACGCGCACCAAGGATCCTCTGGTGGACCTGCGCACCGCGGTCATTCCACGAGTTCTGCTGACAAATATCGCGTCGATTTTTGTGGGCTTTGGCATGTACGCGAGCATGCTGGCCATGCCGCAGATCCTTCAGCTGCCAACACAAACCGGCTACGGCTTGGGACAGTCAATCCTTGCAGCTGGGCTCTGGATGGCTCCGGCAGGCCTGATGATGCTTGTGCTTTCTCCCATCGGCGGAAAGCTCACCGATGCACGGGGACCGAAGTTCACCCTTACCCTCGGCGTCTCGATTCTCGCAATTGGCTATGGCGTGGGATTGCTGGGCATGGGCAGCACCTGGGGCCTGCTGGCCACCGGTCTTGTCGTCAACAGTGGTGTCGCGCTTGCCTACGGCGCGATGCCGGCAATCATTATGGGCGCTGTTCCGCGTAGCGAGACCGCCGCCGCCAACGGATTCAACACCCTGATGCGTTCGCTAGGCACCACAACCGGCGCGGCTGTTGTCGGTCTCGTCTTGGCTCAGATGACCACCGACTTCAGCGGTGTCATGGTCCCTTCGGAGACTGGCTTCCGCGTGGCATTAATCCTGGGCGCAGGTATCTCGGTTATCGCGGCAGTTCTTGCCGCGCTGATTCCTTCGGCGCGAGAAAAACCCGTCCTGGAACCGGTAGGCAATCATCAAGAAGTTCCAGCTAACTAATCACTGCAGCTAAGTCTGCGCTATTACGGAGCTTGCGCTCAGCACTGGCATAGGAAGCGTCGATAATGTAGTAACTACCTCCTTGAAGGTGCGAGTGATGATCGTAAGAACTCCCGTTGGATATTGCCCAACGGGAGTTCTTCTTTAAGCACGTTTCAAATCGCTATATTCTTCGATCGACAGATTAAAGCGATGCAAAAGATTGGCGAACGAGTCGATATCCGACGCCGACCAATCTTCCATGATGTGTTCCAGCGCGTTCGTGGAGGCTTTTCGGGCTTCGTTCATTTGTTGCTCGCCGTCAGCTGTCAGCGTGATCTTACGAGCCAGGCGTCCATCCGGATCGGCAATCCGCTCCAGATAACCATCCTTGATTGCACTGGTTACTTGGCGTTGCAGGGTCGAGGCATCTAAACGTAATGCGTGGCTCAGTTCCGCGATGGTCATCGGACCTTGCCCATCGATACGACTCATCAACAGATAGACACTTCGATCCAGTCCGCCAGCCTGTCGCTGGTGGGCAATGGTGTAGCGACTGAGCATCAGCTGCTCATATTCGATATCGGCGATACGGCGCTTCATTTCTCCCCTTATACTGCTGACGCTCCACCCATCCTACCCTCAGCATGCATGATGCATATTCGCTATACATAGCACTGCCTGCAGGCCACTCTGCCGAGCCCCGATGCATCGCTCAGCGCGTTTTCCGAGGCGCTATTGACGCGCAGCCAAGCCCAGACATAGCTTCAAGCTCTAGTGCTCGAACCCAGTGCGGCTTTCATTTTTGGAGTTGCTTCCTCAGCACGTGGTACGTTGTTTCAGACCACACGGGTGCCCCGGCAGGGGCTGAGACCGGACTATTGCCGTCCGCGACCGTTGAACCTGTCCGGGTAATGCCGGCGAAGGAAGTGAGTTTCCCACAGTGGAACAATTTGAACAGCACCCCGCCCACACCCTTGCCTACCGCGAGTCCACAGGAATCTCGGTTCCCGTCACGCAGATCAAGTTGGCGGATTCTCCTAATGGCCAACCAAATGAACCGCTGACGGTGTACCGCACCAGCGGTCCGGGAAGCGAACCTAACGCAGGCCTGAAACCATTCCGCGAATCGTGGATTCTGGCGCGCGGAGATGTCGAAAATTATGCGGGACGTGAGCGCAACCTGCATGATGACGGAAAGTCCGCGGTCCGCCGCGGCACGGCGAGCGCCGAGTGGGCCGGCAGATCCGCACCTCCGCTGCGTTCGCACCCCGGTGCCCGGGTCACCCAAATGCATTACGCACGCCGGGGACTGATCACCGAAGAGATGCGCTACGTGGCTTTGCGCGAGGACTGCGATGTCGAATTAGTGCGCAGCGAGCTAGCCGCCGGCCGCGCCATCATTCCCTCAAATATCAACCATCCGGAATCCGAACCGATGATCATCGGCAAGGCGTTCCTGGTGAAAATCAATGCGAACATCGGGAACTCGGCGGTCACCAGTTCAATTGCCGAGGAAGTCTCCAAACTCCAGTGGGCCACCAAATGGGGTGCGGACACGGTGATGGATCTTTCCACCGGGGATGACATTCACACCACCCGCGAATGGATCATCCGCAATTCCCCGGTGCCCATCGGCACCGTGCCGATCTACCAGGCGCTGGAAAAGGTCAACGGCGAAGCCAATGAACTCACCTGGGAGATCTTCCGGGACACCGTCATTGAGCAATGCGAGCAGGGCGTGGACTATATGACCATTCATGCCGGGGTCTTGCTGCGCTATATCCCGCTGACCGCCAACCGTGTCACCGGAATGGTTTCGCGCGGTGGGTCAATTATGGCCGGCTGGTGCCTGGCGCACCATCAGGAGAATTTCCTCTACACCCACTTTGATGAGCTGTGTGAGATCTTTGCCCGT
This sequence comes from Glutamicibacter ardleyensis, assembly GCF_014644555.1. Lineage (GTDB taxonomy): Bacteria > Actinomycetota > Actinomycetes > Actinomycetales > Micrococcaceae > Glutamicibacter > Glutamicibacter bergerei. Next base: position 794,992 of record NZ_BMKX01000001.1, read on the forward strand.
TACGATGTGGCCTTCTCCCTAGGTGATGGGCTGCGTCCGGGATCTATCGCGGATGCCAATGATGCGGCACAATTTGCCGAATTGGACACCTTGGCCGAGCTGACCAAACGAGCCTGGAAACACGATGTGCAGGTCATGGTTGAGGGGCCCGGGCATATCCCCTTCCATTTGGTGCGCGAAAATGTGGAACGCCAACAACAGCTGTGCGACGGGGCACCGTTTTATACGCTTGGCCCTCTGGTCACCGACATTGCCCCTGGTTATGACCACATCACCAGCGCCATCGGTGCCACCGAAATCGCTCGTTACGGCACGGCAATGCTCTGCTATGTGACTCCCAAGGAGCATCTGGGGCTGCCCAACCGCGATGATGTGAAGACCGGAGTGATTACCTACAAGATCGCTGCCCACGCAGCGGATCTTGCCAAGGGCCACCCCGGCGCAATCGACAGAGACAACGCCCTGAGCAAAGCACGCTTCGAGTTTCGTTGGAATGATCAGTTTGCGCTGTCCTTGGACCCGGCCACCGCGCAGGAGTTCCATGATGAAACGCTTCCTGCAGAACCGGCAAAGACCGCTCACTTTTGTTCGATGTGTGGTCCGAAATTCTGTTCTATGCGTATTTCCCAAGACATCCGTGACGAGTACGGATCCGCCGAGGCTCAAGCCGCCTTGGCCGGAATGGCGCAGAAGAGCAAGCAGTTCCTCGAAAGCGGCGGCAAGGTTTACGTCGGGGATAAGATCCCCGTCGGACCCGGCACGAACTAGCACCGGCGAACGCGAAGCCGAACCAAAGTTCCTGCACAGAAAGCACGCTTAGAGTAGTAATTACCTCATTGAAGGTGCGAGTGATGATCGTGAAACTCCCCGCCGGTTTAACCGGCGGGGAGTTTTCGTTAAGCCAAAGCCTTCGCGGAAGTTTCACAAAACTAGTAAAAATTTGAAACGGGCGGCCAATTTCCTGAGTTTCAAGAGCGATCATCCGTGACCCCCATCAAACGCCGGGCTCACCCAAAGTCACTGCACAGCATTCACGCTTAGAGTAGTAATTACCTCATTGAAGGTGCGAGTGATGATCGTGAAATTCCCCGTCGGTTTACCGGCGGGGAATTTTCGTTAACCGCTCACAGGCTTCAGCCGAACTTCTTGCGCCGAGATATCAAGCACCGTACTTAGCTTCCGGGCACCGGGTGCGATATTTTTAGATAGTCCCCGCACGCGGTTTTCTGGGGTCCTCAAATGAATGGAGCACCCGTGTCTACCGCGGTTAACGAACTGACGCCTCTAGAACGACAGTCCGTCTGGCGTACTTTGAAATCGCCACGGTTGCTCAAAACCGAGCTGCTGGCGGGTCTTGTAGTTTCGCTGGCGTTGATCCCCGAGGTGATCGCCTTCTCGATTATCGCCGGAGTAGATCCACGGATCGGGATCTTTGCTTCATTCACCATGTCGATAGTGATCGCATTTACCGGTGGTCGGCCAGCAATGATCTCCGCTGCTGCGGGCGCGGTCGCGTTAGTTGTTGCTCCGCTAGTACGCAGTCACGGGGTGGACTACCTTTTTGCTGCCGTAATTTTGGCCGGTATTTTCCAGGTAATCTTGGCGCTACTCGGTGTCGCGAAACTGATGCGCTTCATCCCCCGGCAAGTGATGATAGGGTTCGTCAACGCGCTCGCCATCCTGATTTTTCTCTCACAAATGCCTGAGCTCGGCGACGTTCCGTGGGCCGTCTACCCACTGGTTCTTTTGGGCCTAGCTATCGTCTATTTCTTCCCGAAGATCACCAAGGCGGTCCCTGCCCCACTAATCGCGATCGTGGTACTGACGCTGATCACCGTGTTTGCCAAGGTGAGCGTTCCTACCGTGGGCGACAAGGGAGAACTGCCTGAATCGCTGCCCTTCTTTCTGATCCCTGACGTTCCTTTCACCTTCGAAACGTTCCAGGTCATCGCACCCTACGCATTAGCTGTCGCATTTGTTGGTTTGTTGGAGTCCTTGTTGACTGCAAAACTCGTAGATGACATCACCGATACCCCCTCGAATAAGACCCGGGAATCTTGGGGTCAGGGCACCGCGAATATTGTGACGGGTTTCTTTGGTGGAATCTGTGGCTGCGCGATGATCGGCCAAACCATGATCGGCGTTAAAGCCTCCGGTGGCAGAACTCGCATCTCCACCATGTTCGCCGGCGTATTCATGCTGCTTCTCGCGGTATTACTCGGTGACATCGTGGCGCAAATCCCCATGGCTGCACTCGTCGCGATCATGATCTTCGTGTCGATTACGACTTTCAACTGGCACAGCATCCGGCCGAGCACGTTAAAGATGATGCCTAAGAGCGAGACCGCGGTCATGGTGGTGACCGTTGTTTTCACCGTTGCCACCAACAACCTGGCCATCGGTGTTGGACTGGGCGTGCTGACCGCAATGGTTCTCTTCGCCAACCGTGTAGCCCACTTTGTGACCGTGAAACGCGATCAACCGACGGCGGCCTTGGCCGAAGCCGACACTGCGATTTACCACGTGGACGGGGAGCTGTTCTTCGCCTCGTCGAATGACCTCTACACCCAGTTCGATTACGCTGGCGATCCGGAAAAAATCGTCATCGACATGTCCGCTTCCCACCTGTGGGATGCCTCAACGGTGGCCGCTTTGGATTCCGTCAAGACCAAGTACGCGAGCTACGGGAAAACGGTAGAGATTCGCGGACTCAACGAGGCCAGCCAGAAGATGCAGGACCGCATGGGCGGCAAGCTGGAAGGCTAAATACGCTCTGAGCGTCCCCGTTTGTTTTCAAACATTGCTCGGTCGGCACGCAGAATCATGGTACTCAGGTTGTCTCCGGTGATAGCTTGAGCCAGCCCATAAGACCACAGATATTGACTGGCAGTCTGGGTCCTGCCCAGCAGTTTTTGGGCATCGTCCAATCCGGTATTGGGAAAGACCAGAACGAACTCGTCTCCGCCTAGCCGGCATACCAGATCCGATTTTCTTGTGGCCTGCTTCCAATTTGCCACGAGGTTCACTAGCACCTGATCGCCGGCTTCATGTCCCTGGGAATCGTTAATCTGCTTGAACCCATCGAGGTCAATCAGGGCAACGGTGATGGGAAGCGAAGAACGAAGTGCGCGGGCAAGAGCCGGCTCGCCCCGTAGCGATAAGCCATTGCGGTTTAATGCTCCGGTAAGCGCATCAATTTCGGTGCCTTGTTCGAATCTTCTCCGGACGAAAGTTCCAACGGTGATACTCAAGAAGGTGAAAAACGTAAGTCCTGCAATGTTGAGCAGCGTTTGGCTGTGTTCGGTACCAACCGCCGGACCAAAGAAGACCGCGTAGACCGTTGTAAAGAGCATCGTGGGGTAAATCGATAGTCGAGTGAGCCAGACGGGGAACAACCATGACAGATACAAAGCGATGAGTGGGAACTCCTGCAGCCTCAATACCACTTGTTCATGGTTCGTTGTAAAGGCAACGTAATAGACAAACGAGATAAGTTCCGTGAGCACTCCGAGATAGGCCACCCAGAGTGGAAAGTTATCGCCTTTGATGAGAACTAAAACAAGAACAGCCAGTGCACCAAGAAAGTGAAAAACCGACGCCCACAGGTAGATGCCAGCCCTTTCTGGTTGCACTATATTGATGAGGTACAGAATCATCATGAACAGCGCCACGAGCCCGGTGATGCTCACACCGATATCTGTGATCCCACCCAGGCGTTGCGCGATACCCGCCGGATCCCACCAGTGTCTATCCGTTGCTCTTCTTTGATCCGTAGCTAGATTCACAAGATGCCCCCATACTGTGTGTTTCAACCGCGCGTAGCTTTAGCTCAATGCGCGCTGTAATGTTTACTTCCGGTTTCCCTTACCGGATGCTTTCTCTCGTCTAGTCTAAATATCCCTCTACTAGGGAGCTGTATCGTGCATTTTGTTTTCCAACCTCTTATTGATCTCGCTCAGTGGACAGTCTTTGGGTTTGAAGCACTGACCCGGTTTGATGATGGGGTTTCTCCTGATGTGCACTTCCGTAACGCACACGCGGAGAACCGGCTTACCGAATTAGAGCTACAAGTTATCGACGGGATACTTCAGGCTAGCGTGCATCTTCCCTCAGGCATGCTCCTAACGCTTAACGCTTCAGGTCCAACCTTCGAAGCGCTGGGAGCGGCGAACGTAGAAATGAACGCTCGGCTGAGCTGGGGTTTGGAACTAAACGAACTAAGCGAACCTTGTCTGTGCAACCAAGCCAGGAATATCGCAACAAGTCTCGGTTGTCTGCTGCTGATCGATGATGCCGGAATCGGATATGCAAACCGTTCCCGGATCCTGCAGTTGAAACCAGATGTGGTGAAGCTCGACCGCAGCATGATCAGCTCCTACGTTGACTCAGCCGAGGTCCGCGCATTAGTAGACTCGCTACTTTCAGCTGCCAAAGAGACCGGAGCCAAGACCCTCGCCGAAGGCTTAGAGACTGCCGAAGACCTCGAACTTATCCGACACCTAGCCATCGATTACGCTCAAGGTTTCTACTTCGCAGCTGGGCACCGAACCGAACAACTTCCGATGATCTTGCATGATTTAAACCGACGCCTCGGGATCAATGTTCCGAGTTTCTGAACGTCGATCGCGTCCTTGCCCGGTGGAAATCCGAATGACGGGGATAATCTTGATAATTCCCAGAACCAAATAAATCACCGTATTGATGGCTACGAATGATGCCAACACGCTAAACCATGAGCTTGCCAACACGCTCTCTGGTAGCAGTATTCCGCGTGGCACCATCAGACCGGAAAACATCATCACTTAGCCCCTTCTCCAATTGGTTCGTTATGTTCCACGTGTTTCCACGAGGCGCTGCGCCCAAAGGCAATATCTCCGACACCTTTGAGGAAGGCTAGATTCAGGAAAACATCGTAGATCAGTTCGGGGATGACCAGCACCGCCAAGATTCGGGCCTTCCACCCTCCATGCCATGTGGTGACAACGCGTTCAATCGCGAAAATTAATCCCAGTAACATCCAGAACGGGAACCATACCCAGGTATCCATAGATACCAACATCAAGACCATCAGCAAGAAATAGCTGAACAGGGCAATCACCCCATAGCCGATTCCGATCTGCTGAGCCCAATACCGCATCGTCTGAGGAGTGACCCCGTAGGCTCCTAGATTCTCCAAGGCACCACGCTGCCAACGTAAACGTTGGGCCCACAGCATCTTCCACGATGGCATCAGTTCGGTGATTACCGTGCATTTTTCCGGCGAGGTCGTCAGGCCGCCAAGTGTTTTGATGGCAATGGTCAGCTCGTTGTCCTCAGTGAGTGCTGCGGTGTCGTAAACATCTCCGGGCTTACCAGGCAACGTATGCCCACGAGAAGCGGCTACTTCGCGCAGTGCTGCGGAGCGAAAAACCGAGGCGGTGCCAGTGAGTACGAAGACTCGGCCATCACGGCGGGAAATTTCTCGCTGGTAACGGGTGTATTCGTTGCGCTGGAACTGGCCGATAAGCCCATGTCCTTGTTCGCCATGAAATAGTCCGCCCACAGACATCAAGGCGCGATCCGCGGTAAAACGGTCCTTCGCGGTACTCAGATAATCGTTTCCGATCTGACTATCTGCATCCATGACCATAACGCAGTCGTTGTCACCCAACTGCGGCAGAAGGTTTTCCAACGCCTGGTTTAAGGCGCCACCCTTTTTGTGGACATTGTCTACGGATTCGAACACATCGACTCCATGCTCCAAGGCAACAGCTACCGTATTGTCACTACAGTTATCGGCAACCACTACTACCCGGTGAGGTTTAAATGTCTGTTCTTGCAGCGCTTGCAGGGTATATGGAAGGGAAGCTTGCTCGTTGTGCGCTGGAATCAATACCGTGACTGTCACCGCTCCGGCATAGATCCCGCGAGTTCGGGCCATCACGGTCCGCGGGGCTAGCGGGCGCGAAGTCTTTTCGACTGGTGTCCGGCGGAAGCGACGAGTTACCAACCGTTCGCTGAGCACCACGAAGGCGACCATGAAGATGGCAATAGCCACGGCAAAATATAGGATCTTGGTATTTGGAAGTTCAGCGCTGTAGAACGTAGACCAGATTCCGGCCAGTCGGACCTCCACCGGCTTCCAAAGGACCGGCGTTTCCGTTGCGCTCAAAGCCCACCACATAAGCAACGCTGCCACGCAGACAATTGTTATTACTGCAATTCCCACAAGCCGTTGAAAATATTTCGGCATGTTCCCTCTTCGAGTGTTCGCGGCGCAGAATAAGCATCTGCGCCGAGCTTGAACCCCTACCAAACGAGTTGGTATGGCACTGCCCCATCGCATATCGTTCAAACCTAGCCAAGTAAGTAATTTGATCAATGAACTGATATTCACTGTTCAGTGTAAGCGTGAAGTAACGGCCAACTTGTCATAGGTGTCGAAGCCCACCTAGATTGTGATCCACCTCGGCTTTGCAGACTGACCCAGGCGCATTTTTCGGGAGAAACAAGCGGCGTTTTTTGGATAGTTTCGGCTGTTTATCTGAACCCATCCGCCGTATTCTGTTTCTTATACATGTGCAAGCTCCCCCAATGTTTAGTGGCAGCAAATGACCGAGCACGAGCGAAGCGACGAACCGCAGGATCATCGTGGCTCCGCGCCCAGCAACGGCCAGCGATCGTTTATGCACATTCTGGCCAACACCGCGATCGCCAATCTGACCACTAGTTATCTGTGGTTTGCCTTGACCTTTTGGGTCTATCTGGAAACCGAAAACGTCATGGCCACCGGCATTATCGGTGGCTCCTTCATGCTGCTCATCGCGGTGTTCTCGATGCTCTTCGGAGCCATCGTTGATAAGCACAAGAAGAAGTCGGTCTTCCTCTTTTCCGCGGTCTTCACCGCAGCGCTTTTCATCCTTGCCGGGCTGATCTACCTCTGGTTGCCCACCGAGTCGATTCTGAACATTGGCGGCTGGCAGTTCTGGCTCTTCTGCGGTGTCATCCTCGTTGGTGCAATAGTCGAGCAGATGCGGGGCATCGCGCTTTCTACCACGGTGACACTGCTAATCCCGGTGGAGCGCCATGCAAACGCCAACGGCTTGGTAGGCACCGTCCAGGGCATCGCATTCATCGCCACCAGCGTGTTCAGTGGACTGTCAATCGGATTGCTCGGCATGGGGTGGACGCTGCTGCTCGCGATCCTGCTGGTCATCGTCTCCTTGGTCCACCTGTTGACCATTTCACTACCCGAAGATGAGCCAGAACCAGAGCCCGAGCACTCTAAGACCGCGGATTTGAAAATGGGTTTCACGACCATCCTCGCGATTCCTGGTCTATTCGCCCTCATCATTTTTTCGATGTTTAATAACTTCATCGGTGGCGCCTACATGGCGCTGATGGATCCCTACGGTTTGACGATCATGTCGGTGGAGGCCTGGGGCATCGTTTTTGGTGTCGCATCCACCGGATTTATCGTCGGCGGCCTGCTGATCGCAAAGTTTGGCTTGGGAAAGAACCCGATTCGAACCCTGCTCATGGCGGTGGTGGTCATGGGGATACTCGGCGCGATCTTCACCATCCGCGAATGGGTCTGGCTCTACGTGCTGGGCATCTGGCTTTATATGGTGCTGATTCCAGCGGTCGAGGCCTCGGAGCAAACCGTCATCCAGAAGGTCGTGCCATTTCGAAGGCAAGGCCGCGTTTTTGGGTTCGCGCAGATGCTCGAGGCTGCTGCCGCCCCGATCACCGCGTTCCTCATCGCTCCGCTAGCGCAATATCTGATCATCCCGTTCATGAAGACCACCGAAGGTGACAAAACTTTCGGTTGGCTCGTTGGCCAAGGCGACGCCCGCGGAATTGCGCTGATTTTTCTTGCCGCTGGGTTGATCATGGCTCTCGTGGCCCTACTCGCAATGACCAGCAAACAGTACCGAAAACTTTCGGAGATTTTCCTACAGCCAGAAACGAGTCTTCCTTGAGCACCGCAAAAACGCAGCCCACCGACGCTAATGTCGCAGATTTCATCAACGCGGCCACTCCGCTCAAACGCCGCGAAGACGCGCAGGTCTTGGCGCAAATCTTCGCCCAGGTTACCGGCGAAAATCCCGTGCTGTGGGGACCATCCATCGTGGGTTACGGGCAATACACCTTCGTTTCCCCGTCAAATCCCAAGCACACTGGAATCTGGCCAAAGACCGGATTTTCCCCACGCAAGGCCCAACAGTCCATTTATGGGCTCAAGGATCTACCCGAAGGTGCACAACTGCTCCCCCAGCTAGGTAAATACACCGAGGGAGCAGGTTGTGTTTATGTGAAAAAACTTGAGGACATCGACCTGGCGGTCTTGCGGCGACTCATCGCCATCGCTTACGCACGGGAAGATGAAACCAGCATGTAGGTGCTTATTCGGTTTCTTCGATCAGGCTTTCGGCTTCGCTGACGCCGGCCGAGATCACCGGAAGCAGGCGCTCGTCCACTTCGTATTCCTCGCCCTTGGACTTCAGCAGCCCGAAGCCCTCCAAGGAAACAAGTGCCTGCCGTGCTTCGGGAAGTACCGCGTCGAAGTTCTTCGGTCCGCAGTTACGGCGAAGCGCCTCGAGATCTGCCGGGCGGCCGGTGACCGCGGTGACCAATAGGTTACGGAGTACCAGGAAGTAGGCTTCGTCGCGCTCGGTGAAGGCCTGGTTTGGCACCAGATGGCTCTGAACGCACCCAACACCCATCTCAAAGAGCAGCTGTGCGCTCTCGGATTCTTCGCCCTCAATCAGATGTGCGAAGGCCTGGTCATCACGCACGATCCGTCCCTCGGATGGGTCAACCACCGAGAGGATCGCAGCGTTCCATACATGGGCGAAAACATCCGGTGCCGGCGCATCCACCGGAACGGTAGCGGCATCTACGCCTACCGACGCCATGACTCGTACACGATCTTCGTTGGCCGCTTCACTAAACGCGGTAATGTCCACACCGTCACCCAATGCCTCGGAGAAGGCCTTGACCTTGGTGTAAAGATCGGTGCCTCGAAGCAACTCGCACAGCTGCGCGTCGTCTTCGGCGAAACCCTTCAGTGCGTCGTCCAATAGTTCACGCAGCTCGGAAAGATTCTCCTCGCCACCTTCCCAGATGCCACGCTCGTGCTGGTAGGAGAAGAACTCAAGCCACGCGCTGAAGATCGGCTCGGCTTCCAAACCTTCGGGCAAATTGACTAAGAACTCAGCGAACACTTCGCCGAAGAGCTCTGGTTCAATGTGGTGCAGATTTGAACTGCGCGCATGCTCGGCATATTCGGCACCAATCGAGCGCACGACACCCAGCTGAATTTCAGCGACCTGCGCGGCTTCTTCCGAGCCAAAAGCCGGTGCCTTTTCGCTGACCCACATCGCGTAGTCTTCACGCAACGAGTCGACGAGAATTTCGGCCTGGATCCGAAATACACTGCGGCCGCGCTGTGCTGCCTTGGCCGGGTTACCTGCACCGGAATTCTTCTTGCCCTGTTTCTTCTTGCTAGCCATGAAACGTCCCCTAAATCTGTGCGGAATTGCTTATCTCAAGCCTACGGTGCACCAGCAATACACGTCTCCTTGGATGGGCAAGGAATCATGTGATTTGCTCGACCACTGGCAATGTTTGCGTCAGAGGCAAAGTGAAGTGAACATGTGGTGATTGCGCCCTAGAGTTGAAGAAAGCAGGTCGTTGAAATTTAGAGCGGGGAACCCATGCATTCACATCACCATCAGACCGAGACCGATCACGTAGCCTTCTGGGAAAACCACTACGGCCAGTCAGAGCGCGTCTGGTCCGGAAACGTTAATAAGGTACTGGCCGATACCGTTGCAGGTCTTCCCGTTGGCAGAAGCCTAGACTTCGGTTGCGGCGAAGGGGCCGATGTTTTGTGGCTCGCCAGCAAGGGCTGGAAAGCTAGTGGTGTGGACATTTCCGCCACCGCGGTCACACGCGCGCAGGCAGATGCAGCCAAGCATGACTTCAGTGAACAGCAGGCCCGCTTCATCACCGCAGACCTCACCACGTGGACTACCGATGAACAATTCGACCTGGTGACCTTGAGCTTCTTCCAGGCTCCTTTCGAATTTCCGCGCGCCAAAACTCTGCAGAGCGCCGCATCCTTGGTAGCACCCGGTGGACACCTACTGGCGGTTTCGCACGCGGCCGCACCATCATGGACCACTAATGAGCAGATGGCGCAGCATTCCTTCCCAAGCCCGGAATCCGAGCTGGTTGCACTGGATTTGGACCCAGAGCAGTGGAATATTCTTCGAGCAGAAATCGCCGAACGCCCCATCACCGACCCGGATGGTAACCCGGCGACGCTTCAGGACACCGTGGTGTTCGTGCAGCGACGAGCCTAAGGCCCTCTTCCCGAAGAAGGATTGACAGTATCTATTGATTTTCGATAGATAATGATCGATAATCGACTTATGAATACAGCGCTGGCAATCCTTCTCCGGGCCTTTCTTATCCTGATATTCCTGGGCTGCTTACTTTGGCAAGTATGGGTGGTACCGACTTTGGCTCAAGAAAATGCAAGCCAGTTCCCTGAAGTCGCCTTCCTCGCCGCCCCCTATGCCGCGGTAGTGATTATTGGAATCGCGTGCATGCAGACGGCACTGGTGGCAATTTGGAAACTGTTGTCTTTGGTAGAGCGTCGCACCATCTTTAATCAGCGCGCCTTCGTGTGGGTCAACACCATCATTGGGGCCATCGCACTTGCCACCGTTTTAGTGCTGGGGCTAGGTATTCACTTGCTGGGAATTATTAACGTGGGAGGCCCAGGCATCGCTTTAGCCGTTATGGCTGCCACGGTCTGCGGAATCGCATTTCTTTTGCTAATGCTGGTCATGAAAGGCTTACTGCGTGGAGCGACTAGCCTCGAAGATGAATTAGCAGAGGTGGTTTGATGCCCATCATCATCGACATCGACGTGCAACTAGCGAAACAGAAAATGTCGGTGGGAGAATTCTCCCGGGCCGTCGGAATCTCGGCAGCGAATATTGCTGTGTTGAAGAACGGCCGTGCCAAGGCCGTTCGTTTCACCACCCTGGATTCCATCTGCCGGGTACTTGGCTGCCAACCCGGAGACATCTTGCGCTGGGAGCCAGAAGAATCTGGGGAGAAACCTTCCTAGGACAGCCCCACCGCGTTCCCGTTGCCATCAACATCCATGTGCATGGCAGCGGGTACCTTGGGAAGACCTGGCATGGTTGTCAGCGTTCCGGTGATGGCCACGATAAAGCCAGCACCAGTCTTAGGAATCAACTCACGCACCTGCAGCGTAAAGCCCCCGGGGTCGCCTAGAAGAGTTGGGTCATCGGAGAAGGAGTACTGGGTTTTAGCTATACATACCGGTAGCTGGTCCCAACCGTTGGCGTGGATCTGTTCAAGTACTCGCTTAGCTTTTGCGGAGTATTCCACCCCGGCTGCTCCATACATCTCGCGCACCACGGTAGAAATCTTCTCCTCGACGGGCAGCTGCAACTCATATAGTTCCGCGTAATTGCTTGGCTCCTCGATAGTCCGCAAAACCGCGGAGGCCAAATCGCCGGCACCTTGACCGCCTTGGCCCCACACGTCTGCGACTGCGCATTCAACCCCGTGCGCCTGCGCCCACTGCGTGACCACGGCCAGTTCGGCCTTGGTATCTAAGGTGAACTGGTTGATGCCAATAACCGGCTGGACGCCGAACTTCTTGATATTCGAGACATGCCGCGCGAGATTCGGCAGTCCATCGCGGACCGCCGCAACATTTTCTTTACCCAGCTCATCTTTGGTCACTCCGCCGTGCATTTTCAGAGCACGGACTGTCGCAACGATTACCACCGTGTCGGGGGCGCATCCGGCATAGCGGGCTTTAATGTCCATGAATTTCTCGGCACCCAGGTCGGTACCGAAACCGGCTTCGGTCACCACGACATCGGCGAGCGCTCGTGCGGTATTGGTGGCGATGGCCGAGTTGCAACCGTGGGCAATGTTGGCGAACGGTCCGCCGTGGATAAATGCGGGCGTGCCACCGATGGTCTGCACCAGATTGGGCTTGATTGCATCCTTGAGCAGCAACGCCATGGCACCGGCAGCACCCAAATCATCAACGGTGACCGGAGCCTTGGCATAGCTATAACCAATAGTCATCCGGCCCAGTCGGGCACGCAAGTCCGTAAGCCCGGTGGCCAGGCAGAAAACCGCCATGACCTCGGAAGCTGCGGTGATTTCAAATCCGGTTTCCCTCGGTACCCCATCGGTCACCGACCCAAGCCCGATCACCACATGACGCAGCGCGCGGTCGTTCATATCCGTCACACGTTTGAAGGTGATGCGTTGCGGATCAATGCCAAGCGAGTTTCCCTGCTGCAGGTGGTTATCCACCAGTGCCATCAACAGGTTGTTGGCACTGGTGATGGCATGAAAGTCCCCGGTGAAGTGCAAGTTGATTTCATCCATGGGCAGCACCTGCGAGTAGCCACCACCGGTGGCCCCGCCCTTCATCCCGAAGCTTGGGCCCACAGAAGGTTCACGCAAGGCGATCATGGTTTTACTTCCGGCAGCCGTTAAAGCATCACCTAAGCCCACCACCATGGTTGATTTACCTTCACCAGCGGGCGTTGGTGACATGCCGCTGACCAGGATCACCTTTCCCGGACGGTCCTTGCGAGCGGCCAAAAGGGACGGATCCACTTTGGCTTTGTACCTGCCATAGGACTCAACGGCCATATCCGGGATCCCCGCAAGCCGTGCAATCTCGGATATTGGCCTGATTACCGCCCGCGAAGCGATTGAAAGATCGCTCATATCGGTTCCTGGCGTCGCTTCCATCGTGTGTCCCCTTTGCCTGGCTTGCCGCATTGCGGTCAATGAGGAAGTCCAAGGTTTATGGTTTTCCTCGATTGATCTACAAGCTACCACTGTGCTGCGCACGGGGATCGAACCTCGCGGGTACTTCGACAATATCCAAACGTTGCTGATCAGTTAGCTGAGAGCTTTATTAAAACGCTCGCAAACCTCGCAGAGCAGTGCTAGATTGGCCGGGTAAGGATCGCTCGACCCCTTAGTCCTTGGTCATTATTGGCAGGCAAGAGGTCGGCGGCGGAAGTTCGAGCATAGGGAGATGTATGAAAGAAAGCGTCCCAACGAATTCCACCGATACTTCGGATCAGACGCTGGAGGATCATATTTCGGATCCCGCGCTTTCCGATGAAGCGGGACATGACTGGACCGATGAAGGTGGGGCAACCCCTGCTGGTCCTGCAACAGATGTCAGTCCCGACGGATCCCAGCGATAACCAACCCATAAGCGCATTCGCTCCCCGTCGGTGCCATCACCTAGTGACGGTCTCCGGCGGGGAGCATTATTTTGCCTAGCCGTTTCGGGTTCTAGAATTCGAGTTCAAGAGCCTCGTTGATTTCCTCGATACTAAACGCTGCAGGATCGATCTCCTCCATACCCATCTCTTCAAACCATTCCGAGACTTCGCCGTGTTCTGCATGAGCTGAGTCGTTCATAGCTTTGAGCATTTCTGCCCAACCCCAGGGGCCACCGCTATCTTCGATGGGTGCCATACGGCGACCGCCGGTACAACGGGGAAGTTGACCTTCGGCAGAGTCGAGGACTTTCTCTACATCAATCCGCACTTCCCAGCCGTCTCCAAAGTCGTAGGCGTAATCTAGGCGGTCTTTCTCTGCCTTGAGTAGTTCGGAAACAAGGAAGGCGTCCTCGACTTCGTCGTATTCCATCTCCTCAATTTCGGGCCCATAGCTGGTGCCTTTATATCCCCCGGAGCGGAATTCGTGGAGATGTCCGTCGTACCAGTCGAAACTCGCCTGAATGATATCGTGTAGATCGCCTAAGTGCAGATCCATCGGCACTAGAACTCTGCGCCAGATCGGTGGCTTGGTTGCTTGTAATCCAAGCTTGAGCTGCAGCACCTTGCCGGTATATGGCTCTTCGCGTTTTAAGCGTTGTGATTCGTCCGGGAGCAACGCCATAAGCTCGTCCCACTTCGAGTCCAGTTGCTGTTCATCCAAGTTTTCGTCCTCTATTTCTTCATCAATATCGGTCAAAAATGCTGCGACGAAGCCGGGGAGTGAATAATATTCTCCCTCTTCGACGAGCCCTAGTGTGCGCAATACTGCCATGCGTTGATGGGCGGCTTCCCACACGGAGGCGGAGAATTGTTCATCGCGAGGTTCGGCGACTTCATGCCCCATGGCTTCGATGCCTTCAAGTATCCACAAGTTGGCCAGACCCCACGTCTCGACCACCAATGGATCGGTGTCTTCAGGCATTTCAAGGTAGGAGTCGAGGAAGGTCTGCATAAACATGTAAATCGTCGCAAAGCCCTCCTCACCGGTTGATTTCTGGAACTCGGAGAATCTGGCGCCTGCAGATAACTGATTTGGTGCTTCGAGCGCGACTACTTCCGCCCTCAACAACCCCATGAAGGTGAAGGTCAGGACCTGCTCAGCCTGCTCGGTATTGAATGCCTTGAGCACCCCGTCACTGAGCGCTTTCGCGGCATTGGGGATGAAATCTTCGTCAAGAATTCTTCCTTGAACGGGTCCTGTTTCGTTGGCGCACCACTGTGCGAAATTTCGGGCCAAATGCACCAGTGGAAGCTTGGTAATATCGGTCAGCAGAAGATCTTCAAGCTCGCCCTTTGCTGCTGATACTTCGAGGTCGTCTGTCGCAAAAAGACTAGGCCCCTCGAGTTTGCTCCGCAACCACTGCAAATCTTGGTTGCTCTTTTCCCAAAGACCCATCTCTTCGAGGTAATCAAGATAGTCTGCCCAAGCCATGTGGATCAATCCGCGCATCTGTTCAGCTTGTTCGGCTGGTTCAAAGCCAGATTGGAACTCGATCAATTCCTCCATGGCGGCGAAGAGAAGATGCACGTCAAATTCGGTCACCGAGTCCAACGGGGCACTATCGGCATAACCATATAAAGTTTCTCGAACCGCGGCCAGCACCACTAATGAGGTCTCCGTGTCCACATCAAATTGGCTATACCAGCGCACGAACTTAGGCGTCATCGCATCAATTCCGCGATCGATCTTGACCTGCCCCACCGAGACCATGCCGTGTTGGCTACGACCCGGGTGCCCCTGTTTTGGTTGCTTCTTTTTGTTCTTGGCCACAACGATTCCTTCATACACCGACAGCTTTGTTTCAAGGCTAACGGTTCTTGGCTCTTTTCGCGTTGGCTACAGATCTGTCGATAGTTATCGTGCGTAGTCAAACATTTTGTTGACTTGTTGCTTGTCAAAAAGTGCGGCATCAAACTGCTCACCTTCACGGAGCAATAGCCACTCGCGGTACTCCGCAAGGTTAGGGTGATTCGGATCTTTCAGCGCTTCGATGACCATTGCCCAGCCCAGCGGGCCACCGGAGTCTTCCCGCGGGGCCATACGCCGCCCTCCGATGCAGCGCGGCAGATCACCGGTCTCACCGAAGAGTACCTGTTCTAGCTCAATACGCACTTCCCAATAATGGCCGAAGTCATAAACGTAATCGAGCATGCCTCGTCGAGACCATGGAAGGTCCCCAAGGAACACAGTGGATTCATCAACGTCCGACATAATCTCGGAATCCGGGGCGCCGTAACTCACGCCATGAACACCATCAAGTTCAAACTGGTGTGGGTGTGCGTCGTACCAACCGAAGCTGTATTGGATCACTTGGTGCAGCTGGTCTAGTCGCATCGATGACGGAACCAACACCCTGCGCCAGATGGGCGGGCTGGTGTCCCTTATCTTTAGTTTCAGCTGCATTACCGAAGGTTTTGAGCGCATCAGCTCTTACTCCTGAACATTTGATCGCTAATCTTCAAAACTGGATTGTTGCGCGCCACGCACCGAATAGAACTTCCCAGGTTCGCGGCGATACTCGTTTGATATAGAACGACTTTCCCATGCTATTTCAAACCCCACGTTGGTAGGGTGACACCATGATCAACACCGCTCGATTGCACTCAGACCTGTCCCGCCTGAACCGTGAAACCTCAATGATGATGGCCACGATTGACACTTTGTCTGCAAAAGAACTTGCAGCCGACTCCCTCTGTGAGGGGTGGAGCCGCGCCCACGTCATCGCCCACCTTGCCTCCAACGGCCGCACCCTGGTCAAGCTCATCGATTGGGCGATCAGTGGCGAACCACAGCAGCTTTATGCGTCCACCGAGGCACGCAATGCGGAAATTGCCGAACTTGCCGCTTTGCCTGGCGAAGAACTGCTTTCCCGCTTCCGCGACGCGGCCAGCTACTTCGCCGAACAGTCCGAACGTCTCACCGGCGAACTAGCCGTTGACGAGGTTGATCTGCACGGCAAGATCATCCCTGCAACATCCATCGTGGCACTGCGCATCGCCGAAGTAGTCATCCACCACCATGACCTTCAAACCGCATGGACCATCGAAGAAGCCGATCCTGATTCACAGGAAAACGCCGTCGAGGCAGCAGTGCGCACCATGCGTGTGAAGAACGCCCCTGGCATGACGCTACTGAGCGAAGAAGGCGACGAGTGGGTTATCGGTGACGGTTCGCTACAAGTTCGTTCAGACCGTGAAGGTTTCATCGAGTGGTTGGCCCGAGGCCAGTCCCGGCATATTGAAGCTGATGGCCCAATCCCGGTTCTGCCTGCCTGGTAGCACCAGCACAGAGCTACTGTAGGCTGCGGAACTCATCGAGTTCCGCAGCCTACATTTTTGAGTAGCTTACAAAGCGACCTGACGGTTCTGATCCTTGTACAACAGATAGCGGAAGTTACTCGGTCCCCCGGCATAACAAGCCTGCGGGCAGAAAGCGCGCAGTGACATGTAGTCTCCGGCCTCCACCTCGACCCAGTCACCGTTCAGCCGGTAGACGCCCTTGCCTTCGAGCACATACAGGCCATGTTCCATCACGTGAGTCTCCGCGAAGGGAATCGAGGCTCCCGGCTCAAAGGTCACGATATTCACGCCAAAGTCGAAGGCGATATCGTTCGGATCAAGCATTCGTGTGGTCCGCCATTTGCCTTCGGTGCCAGGCATTTCCCCTGGTTCCACGTCGCGTTCGTTGCCCACTACCGGACCCGGGGCGGCAATACCTGCCACCGGTTCATAACGTTTGCGGATCCAGTGGAAGTTCGCCACCTCGGCGCCGTCGTTGCGGGCAGACCAGGTAGATCCTGCCGGAAGATAGGCATAACCGCCCTCGCTCAGCACATGCTCAGCACCCTCAATCACCAGACTCAGTTCCCCGCCGAGAACAAAGATAAATCCCGAAACTTCGGCCTGTGGTTCCGGCTTGGAAGCGGCTCCTCCGGGGGAAACTTCAAGGATTGACTGCGAGAAAGTAGTGGCGCCTCCGGCTATCGGACGGTTGAGCACCCAGGCACGGGTGTTGCTCCACTCGGGGAACACACTGGTGACGATGTCACGCAGCACGCCCTTAGGAATGACGGTGTAGGCCTCGGTCACTATAGCGCGATCGGTCAAGAGTTCGGTTTGTGGCGGGTGGCCACCGAAATTCGTGTAATACGGTGCTTTGTGTGCGGCTGCTGCGGTCATGATTTTCCTCCTAGGCATGTGTTCGGTTTAAGGCGATGGACTCAAGCTCAGCAGCCGAGATCTGGGCAAGTTCTTGGACTTCCTCCACACGCACCGCGCCGCAGCTTAGTCCGCGGTGGATATAGCGGGCCAGCGCCCTGGCGGTGGCAGGTTCATCCATGATCGTCGAGTCAATCTGGTGTACGTAGTTGCGCAGTCGTGTGGCCGCGGCAATCAATCCTTCGCGGAAGAACGCGAAGGTCGCTAGGTAACGGGTAGGCAGGTGATTGGCGTGCATATCCCAGCCCTGATAAATTCCGCGTTCCAGGTGACGACGCACCAACCGAGCGTGCAAGGCCCAGGCGGCGGTGATATTCTCCGGGTCTCCTGCGGGGATGATATTGGTGGACCCGTCTGAAAGTTCTACCCCGGTGCCGGCAACGGCGACCTGCATGACGTCCTTGGCGAAGTCCGCGACCGGGTGTTCCATTGACTGGTAGGCGGCGGCTACCGACAGCGACGCCGAGTAATCATAAGTTCCGTAGTGCAGGGAGCAGACTCTGCCCTTACCTGCATGGATCAACTGGGCTACCGGGTGGGTTCCATCCGCGGCAATAATTGCCTGCGGGGTTTCCACCTGCACCTCAAAGCGGATCCGTCCGGCATCCAAACCGTGGTTTTCTTCAAGCTTTTCAGCGAGGAATACCATCGCCTCAACTTGCGCGACCGTACTGACCTTAGGCAAGGTCAAGCGTAATCCTGCCGGCAACTCACCATTGGCTAGAAGCCGAGATATAAACAAGTCAAGGGTGCGAATGCCGCGGGCCCGTGTGGGTGCTTCGAAGCATTTAAAACGAATACCGATGCAGGCAGGCGCTTGCCCGGCGGCCACGGCGGCGGATACCGAGTCGGCGGCGGCAAGTGCGTGCGCGTCCTCCTCGGCATCCGGCCTGTTGCCGTAACCATCCTCAAAGTCGAGGCGTAAATCTTCGATGGGTTCAACCTCTAGCTTGGCCGCTACCAGGGCGCCGAGCTTCTCTGGCTGCGCGTAACCTAACCGAGTGGCTAGTTCTCGCAACCCCGCAGCTCCCCCGGCAGCCGTGAGCGCATTAGCTCCCCACTGCGCGGCAAGTTCACCGGTGAAACGATCCCCTGGCACGTACACGGTGTGCACCGGCTGACGGGCGCCACTATCGCCTGGATAGTTCTCACGCAATAGCTTGTCGGTGTCGGCGAGCCGTGCTTCCACGGCCGCTAGGGTTGACTCATCGAAGAGATTATTCATGCTTTGGTCACGAATTCCTTATCCAATAGTTCGTAGGCTGGAGTGGTCAAGAAGTCGGCGAAGTCCTCGTCCTTACCGCTGGTCAGCTGCGCAATGAGCTCTGCTGCCGGCTGGTAGTAGGCGGCGAACTGTTCTTCGTTATTCACTTCCGAACGCAGGCGTTCAACTTCTTCATCCAAGATGCTGGAGACCAGCTGCGCGGTGATGGTATTACCGGTATCAGCGGCAACAACCTTGTTGCGGATCTGTTGCCAAATTTGTGAGCGGGAAATTTCTGCGGTGGCGGCGTCTTCCATCAGGTTGTGGATGGCGACCGCACCATTGCCCGAAAGCCACACGGCGACGTAGTTCACCGCGACGTAAAGGTTTGCGCGCACGCCTGCCTCGGTGACATCTCCTGGTGCACTGGCGATGTCTAGGAGCTGGGCTGCAGTTACTTCAACTTCTGGGCGCTGACGATCGATCTGGTTTGGCTTATCTCCGAGCACCGAATCGAAGATTTCCTTGCAGATATCCACCAAATCTGGGTGGGCCACCCAAGAGCCATCAAATCCGTCATTGGCCTCGCGGGTCTTGTCCTCGCGGACCTTGTCGAAGGCGGCAGCGGTGACATCCGGTTCGCGGCGGTTCGGGATGAAGGCGGCCATGCCGCCCATGGCGAAGGCCCCGCGCTTGTGGCAGGTCTTGACCAGCAGCTCGGTGTAGGCGCGCATCATCGGCGCGGTCATCGACACGGCCGAGCGGTCCGGCATGATGAACGCTTCGCCGGCTTCGCGGAAGGTCTTGATGATCGAGAACAGGTAGTCCCAGCGTCCGGCGTTCAGGCCCGCGGCGTGATCGCGCAGTTCATAGAGGAACTCGTCCATCTGGAAGGCCGCCGGAATGGTCTCGATGAGCATGGTGGCGCGCACGGTGCCGTGCTCAATGCCCAGCTCGGCCTGGGCGAAGGTGAAGATCTCGTTCCACAGGCGCGATTCCAGGTAGTGCTCCATTTTGGGCAGGTAGTAGAACGGTCCTTGGCCGGACTCGGCGAGCACCTTGGCATTGTGGAAGAAGTGCAGACCGAAGTCCACCAGTGCGCCGATGGCTGGCTTGCCGTTGATCAGCACGTTATTTTCTGGCAGGTGCCAGCCGCGTGGGCGCACTACCACCACCGCGCGTGGGGCGTCGTTGCGCAGTGCATAGGACTTGCCGCTTTTCTCATCGGTGAAGGCTAGGGTGCCACGGGCGGCGGCTGACAGGTTAGCGATCGCATCAATGACATTTGACCAGTTAGGGGTGGAAGCATCTTCCAAGTCGGCCAACCAGACCTTCGCGCCTGAGTTCAGTGCGTTGATGGCCATCTTGGCCGGGGACGCCGGGCCGGTGATTTCCACACGGCGGTCACGTAACGCTTCCGGCGCTTCGGCAACTTTCCAGTCTCCGGTGCGCACGTGCTCTGTCTCGGGATCAAAGTCGATGGCGCGTGCATCGGAGAACTGCTGGCGGCGCTCACCGCGTGCATTCAACAGGTCGTTGCGGGTATCCGCGAACTTTTCATGCAGCTTCTCAATGAAGGCTAACGCCTCGATGCTGAGAATTTCTTCCGCGCCGTTTACCTCTGGGATACGTGAGATTGAGATGGTCATGGTGCTCCTTAACCTGTTGGTGTCGTGTTCCGGCGACATTTTCTACTGGTGGATTCTTTCGCCCCTAGAGACGGATGAACCCGAAATTTTGCTCTTGCGGTGCAACCCGCGCGGTACTGAGCATGGAGTCGGGTATGGCGTGATGTGCGACGAGCGTCCGGACGGTGGCGGTCAATAGCTTCGTTGCTAAATTCGAGGCTGAAATTTGCACTCGAATCATCAATGACTGCTCTAAGTTGAAGACTGTCATTCCGCCCCTCCTCCAAAAAGTTTCCGTATAGTGGATACTATTATCTATAAAATGAAATTGCAAGAGATTTTTGTCTGCCACTTCACATAAATCAATCCAGTTTTTTCGGATCGTGGAATGTTTTGCCGTTTTAGCGGTAATCTAAAGGGAAAGATTTCGCATTGCAGAAGTTCGCGGATCGCAACGGTACATCTAGTTACTAGGAGCAAGACATGACACAGACCCCAACGAAAGCAACCAGTGGAGTCCAGTCGGTCGAACGCGCCTTTGAACTACTAGAGGTTATTGCCCGCGCCGGAGGAGAAGCAGCATTGAGCGAGCTAGCGCTCGAGTCTCCGTTGCCGCTACCCACGATTCACCGCTTATTGCGGACTCTCGTCGGGGTCGGCTACGTTCGCCAGCTCCCCAACCGCCGCTATTCGCTTGGCCCACGCTTGATCCGCCTAGGCGAAGTCGCCAATCGGCAGCTTGGCGCGCTAGCTTCGCCGGTCTTGAAGGAACTTGTAGGGAAACTGGGCGAATCGGCAAATATTGCAGTACTCGATGGCGACATGGTCACCTACATTGCCCAAGCACAGTCCCCTCACTCGATGCGCATGATCACCGAAGTTGGTCGCCGCGCCATGTTGCACAACTCGGGTGTCGGCAAAGCGGTACTCTCCGTACTTGATGACGAACGCGTACAGCGCCTAGTCTCACAATCGGGCATGCCACCAAAAACTCCAAAGACCATTACCACGCTCGGCAAGCTGTTCACCGATGTGGAGGCCACCCGCGAACGGGGCTACGCAATGGATGACGAAGAGCAGGAATTAGGAGTTCGCTGTATTGCTGTTCCGGTCCCCGGAGCTCCAACACCGATGGCGATCTCTGTCTCCGGGCCCGTAACCCGTGTCAATCAGGAATTTATCGAGCAAGCAGTTCCTGAATTACATCAGGCAGCTGCGGAGCTCGGCCGTCAGCTCATTGCTGTCTCTGATTAACTGATCTGGCGGCGCTCGAGTAGGCAAAAAATTCCTAGGATTTTGCACCTACCGTTTGCCACTTTGCGCTGACGCTAAATCTGCGCTGATCAAAATTCCTAGCAAATACTGGGGTCCGTTGCCCTCATTTGAAGAGCACTGGTTCAGCTTTCAGCTGTCGACATATTGCGCATTACTTCTTGCCGGGCACCACCCCTTCGCCGGTAGTCTCGGCACAGGGAACTGACGGCAACCAGAGGAACACCATGACGCAGGATCAACGAACCCTTTCCAGCATCAATCTCGGCCAGGGACTGCAAGTATCTGAACAAGGCCTCGGATGCATGTCGGTCAGCGGCGTCTACGGTTCAGCCGACGATGCCGAATCTGTGCGAATGGTCAATCATGCGTTGGATATCGGCGTCACTTTCCTGGACACCGCAAACATCTACGGTGCGGGACATAGCGAAACGCTGCTTTCTCAGGTGCTCAAAACACGCCGAGACGAGGTCACCCTCGCGACCAAAGCAGGTATTGTTCGGCCCAAGAACCCCGGAGATCCACGAGCAAATGGCGATCCTGCATTTATCAAAAAATGCTTGGATGAGAGCCTGCAACGCCTAGGTGTTGACGAAGTTGACCTGTACTACTACCACCGGGTGGACAGCCGCGTTCCTATCGAGGAAACCGTAGGCGCCTACGCCGAGCTAATACAGGCCGGGAAGATCAAGCACATCGGCCTGTCCGAGGTCACGACCTACGAACTAGAGCGTGCGCATCAGGTTCACCCCATCACCGCCATACAAATGGAATACTCGCTATTTAGTCGTGATATCGAAAAGTGGTTATTGCCCACCGCAAGTCAACTAGGAGTCGGCGTTGTTCCCTACGCCTCTCTCGGACGCGGATTCTTTAACGGTGCTGCCGAATCCTTGGAGCAACTACCAAGAGACGATATTCGACATAATTTCCCACGCTTTGCTACGGAAAACATCGGCCCTAACCTCACGCTTCGCAACGAAATCTTCACCATTGCACGCAATGAAAAGATCACCCCGGGGCAACTAGCACTGGCCTGGGTCTATGAGCAGGGACGTAAGTTTAATGTCGCCATGGCACCAATTCCCGGCACTCGCTACACCTCGCACGTGGACGAGAACGTCACCGCGATTTCCCTGAAACTCAGCACTCAAGCTCTGCGGGACTTGGACGCACTGGCAGGCCGAGTCGCCGGCGAACGCCAGAAAGACATTTACTCGGTGTCTAAAGGGCGCGAAGAACAACAAATGAGCACACGCTAAACGCTAGCTTCCGTTCGACCTCAACTAACGCGGAGTATCAAGCATGGCCGCATAGTCGAAAGACTCATCGAGGGCATCTCGAAAGGAGATGTCCTCGCTTTCTAGCCAGCGCACCAAGGCATGCTCATGCAATGTCAGTGCGATAACCGTTGCAGTTCGGGCTAACCGTAGATTTTCACAGTGTTCATTCAGTGCCTCGGCCAGAGACTTTTCCGTCTCGCTGCGTTGCATGGACCAAGCTGCGCGCAAGGAAGGCGAAGAAAGCACCAGCTGCGTACGGCCACGAACCGCCGACGCATCCGCCTCAACGGCGATGACCGAAGCTTCAAAACAGCGCCGAAGCATTTCAAGAATGCTTTCACCACTGCGCGGTTCTAGCTTCTCCATCACAGACGCTAAATCGGTGCCCACAGCATGCACGGCAGTAACCACGGCTTCTTCTTTGGATGAGAAATATCTGAAGAAAGTTGCCCGGGAAATACCTGCTTCTTTGGCTGCCTGTTCTGCGGTGACAGTCTCAATTCCCTGTTCAGCAAACAGTGGATACATCTGCAGCGCGAGCTCGGAGCGCATTTTGGCTCGGACCCTGGTACGCATGCTTACGCTCATGACAATAACTCTACTCTGAGATTCTTGACCAACAATGAGACTGCGTCTCACAGTTTTTTGTGTCGTTTTGTCCCGAAATCTCGGGATTCTCCGGTTCAAGAGCTCATGTCATCAGAAAATTCCGGGGTGACGTGGCGCAGTCGGGATTGCCAGTGCTCAAGATCCTTCCGTAGAGTCAGAAGCAGCAGGTACGCATTGCCAGAACACCTCAGGGAAGGGAAACTGCCTAAGATGAAAATCGCCATGGCACAGGTGCTTAGCACCGCCAATCCGATGCACAATCTCGCCATCATCCGCGACTACGCCAAACAGGCAGCCGCGCAAGATGCAAAATTGGTGATCTTCCCCGAGGCCATGCACATCTGCTTTGGCCATTCCTTAACGAAAATCGCCGAGCCGCTAGGTGGCCCTTGGGCCACGCTCGTCAAACAGCTCGCCCGAGATATCGGAATCAACGTTGTTGTAGGAATGTTCACCCCCGGCACCGCAGGGCACGTACGCAATACGCTTTTGGTCACCGGACCCGACGTAGAAACCCACTACGACAAGATTCATCTCTACGACGCATTCGGTTTCTCCGAGTCGGACACGGTGACCCCCGGTGAGCGCCCGGTGCAGTTTGTTATCGATGAGGTCACCTTCGGGTTGGCGACCTGTTATGACATCCGCTTCCCGCAGCTTTTCACGCATCATGCCAGACAGGGAGCACTGGTTAACCTCGTCTCAGCTTCCTGGGGTGCTGGAGCACGCAAAGTCGAGCAGTGGACCTCGTTGGCCCAAGCACGTGCTTTGGACTCGACCACCTTTGTGCTCGCGGTGGATCAAGCAGACCCGCTGAGTATGGGACACGAACCAAAGGGCAGCGCTCCGCTTGGGGTAGGCCACTCCATCGCGGTAGGACCGTTGGGCGAGGTGCTCGCCCAAGCCGGTCCGGCTCCAGAACTTTTGGTAGTGGAACTGGACCTGACCGAAGTGGTAACCGCTCGTGAACAGCTACCGGTTTTGGACAACGCCGTAGATCTTTAGGCTTCCTTGGCGGGAGTCAACGCTTGTGAGGCCCGGTACGCGCTATCAACCATCTGACCCAAGCTATGACGCATGGCCCAACCTAAATCGCGGGCAGCTAACTGTCCGTCGGCAACGATCCGAGCAGGATCTCCGGGGCGTCGCGGTTCAAGTAACGGCTGGAACTGGTTCCCGGTCACCCGCGCTACAGCATCCATGATTTCCCGTACGGAAACACCATCACCTGAGCCAAGGTTGTACACCGGCTCCAACTCTTGGCCCGCTTCGAGCTTTTTAGCGGCTTCCACGTGGGCTAGCGCTAGGTCTGCCACGTGTACGTAGTCGCGCACGCAGGTGCCGTCGGTGGTGTCGTAGTCGGTACCGAAGATTTTTGGTGTGGCACCTGAGTTTAGCGCTGCGAATACCAGTGGGAACAGATTGTGCGGGCTCGCGTCATAGAGCTCTTCGGAGCCAGAACCCACCACATTAAAGTAGCGCAGACTGGTGTGCTTGAGCCCGGCGGCAATCCCCTGGTCACGAATCAGCCATTCACCGATGAGTTTGCTCTGCCCATAGGGCGACTCCGGTTCGGTGGCGGTCTGTTCGGTAACCAGTGCAACGCTCGGTGTTCCATAAACTGCAGCGGAGGATGAGAAGACCATGTTGTTTACTCCCGCCTGCTGCATTGCTTCGAGGAGTCGGGCGGTCCCGGTGACGTTCTGCTCAAAGGTGAGTAACGGGAACTTTACTGATTCTCCCGCGTACTTGTAGCCAGCCAAGTGGATGACCCCGGTAATTGAATGCGCGTCCATAATGCGTACCAGTTCTTCGCGGTCCAGCACGCTCGCCTCGTAGAACGGCACATGCGCAGGCGCAAAGGAGCGGATTCCACTGCTCATGGAATCCACGATGACTGGTGCAAGCCCTGCCTCATCGAGGCAACGCACCACATGGGATCCGATATATCCGGCACCGCCGGTGACTAACCAACTCATAAACTTCCTGCACCTTCATCTGCAATGACCGTGAATATTGAGGGACTGCGGTATCCGGCCCGAGCAAAAGCATCTGTGATGGCTTCGCTCACCAAGTTGATCTTATCTTCGGAAATCAACGCGATGGCGCTACCACCGAACCCGCCACCGGTCATCCGCGCTCCCAGCGCCCCGGCGCCCTGCGCAATACTGACCGCAAGATCAAGTTCGGGGCAGGAAATTTCATAATCATCACGCATCGAAACATGGGAGGCGTTGAGCAATTGGCCTACGGCGTTCATGTCTGACGCCCGTAGTGCTTTAACCGTGTGCAGTACCCGCTGATTTTCGGTGACGATATGTGTGGCTCGGCGCCGTACCAACGGATCAAGATTTTCTAGCTGTCCAACATCTTGAATATCTCGCAGGGATTCAACACCCAGCTCGCTGGCCGCTTGTTCGCAGCTGGCCCGGCGTGCACCGTAGCCACCGTCAGAATTTGAGTGTTCCACTCGGGTATCGATCACCAGCACCACTAACTGGTGTTCGTCCAACGGCAACGGAACGAGTTGTGAATCAAGGGTTCGGCAATCTAAGAACAGCGCATGTTCCGCCCCGGACATCAACGACGCACTTTGATCCATAATGCCCGTGGGTGCACCCACAAATTCGTTCTCGGCACGTTGAGTCAACCGTGCCATTTCTTTTTTATTAAGGCCCAACTCAAAGAGGTCGTTGAGTGCCACAATGGTTCCGACCTCAATGGCATGCGAGGAGGAAAGACCCGAACCTACCGGAACATTGGAATCAACCAATAGTTCAAATCCGTCCAGCTGAACCTGTGGCAGCTGATCCAAAACATAGGCAACCGCCGCCGGGTAGGCGGCCCAACCGGGCACCGTACCTGGTACTAGATTTTCGTGGAGAATCTCGGTGATTTCCACGGTGTCTTGGGCACCGTAGGTGGAGGCGAATTGGTAGCTTTGGGTTTTGTTCGCAGCTTTGCGTCGCACGGCTACCAGCGCGTTCTTGTCAATGGCGAAGGGCAGCACAAAACCAAGGTTGTAGTCGGTGTGTTCGCCGATGAGATTCACGCGTCCCGGCGCACGCCAGATTCCGTCAGGTGCCTGTCCAAAGGTGTCCATAAACTTTTGCTGCAACACTTGGGCGCGCTGCGCGGTAAAAGCGGTGTTCACAGTTTCACCTCGCGCAGGCGTGCCGCGGTCTGCTCGGCGGGCACGTCGTTGATGAACGCACCCATGGCTGCTTCGGAACCGGCAAGGAACTTGAGTTTATCTGCCGCCCGGCGCGGACTGGTCAGCTGTAGGTGCAGTCGGGAGGCCGCCCGGTCCTCAGCGTTCAGCGGTGCCTGATGCCAGGCAGCTATATAAGGTGTAGGGGTGTCATAAAGCGCGTCGAAACGGCGCATTAAATCTCGATACATGATGGCCAGCTCGGCTTTTTCTGCCTCATTCAGGGCAGCAAGATCCGGCACCTGACGATGCGGGATCAGATGCGCTTCTAACGGCCAACGCGACGCGTAGGGAACGAACACCGTGAAATGTTCGCCTCGGCCGACGATTCGCGAACCGTCGGCCAGTTCATCTTCCAGGATTTGGCCCATCAGGTTCTTACCAGTGCTCGCTAAGTGTTTGCGTGCTTGCTCGGCCATCTTCTGCGCGGTCGGTGTGACATAGGGGTAGGCGTAGATCTGCCCGTGCGGGTGATGCAAGGTCACCCCGATATCCTGTCCCCGATTTTCAAAAACAAAAACCTGTTTGATCCCGGCTTTAGCCGAGAGATCCTCGGTGCGTTGCGCCCATGCGTCGATGACCGTGCGCGCCCTGTCATCATCCAAGGAGGCGAAGGATCCGGCATGGTCCGAGGTGAAGACCACTACCTCGCAGCGACCCACCGCAGCTATGGCGCCAGTCGGTAGTTTGCTCGCGTCGGCGGGAGCCGAGATTTCTCCTAGGGCTGGGCCTAGGGAGGGGAAACGATTCTCGAAGACGACCACATCAAATTCGCTGGCCGGAATTTCGCTGTGCCGAGTTTCGGTACTTGGGCACAGCGGGCAGTCTTCCTTGGGTGGAAGGTAGGTGCGCGACTGACGGTGTGCCGCCACCGCCACCCAGTCCCCGGTCAACCGATCAAAACGTAATTCGCCAGGTTCCCCGCGAGGATCTAGCGCCCGCTGGTCGCTCACCTTCTCGGGAACGGTATGCCCGTGGTCGGCGAAGAAGATCGCTTCGCGGCCATCGGCCAGGTGGTGGGTGCGGTGTGCGGTGAGTGACCGATTGTGCTGTGTGCCCTGTGGCATTTGCTGCTCCAGTAGTGGATGGGTCCAGACGGTACAAAGACTGCTGGTGCGGGCTTTAGTTTGGTTCGATGGCGCCGATGACCCACGCGGCGTGATGGCTAGCTCCGGGAGCCAAGCTAATGACGTCGGTGCCATCGTTAAACGCTGCTGGTGGACAGCTCATGGGTTCTACGGCTAAGCCGGTACGGTTCAACGCAGGGTCTTGCTGATCCGCGGTATGCACCTGCACCCAGGGGCAGCTTTCATCAAAGCTGATGTAACTACCCACACCGTGCTGATCCGTGAGCTCAACGTGGTAGCCCTGTCCGCCTGCGCTCTGCAAGTCGGTATACGCGTGGTCGATAAAGGTGTCCCCAATGATTCGTGGGGAACTAAAATCAAGGTTCGTTTCCGCCACCGCCACCACGGCTTGCGGTAACAAGCGTTCGCCGCTGACCTGCTGAACTTGTTGCGCCGGAATACTTAGGGTCCAGTCATCCACGCGTTGACCGGGAGCCACCAAATAACAGTGGGATCCAAAGCCATAGGGAGCCTGAAGATCGCCTAAGTTTGTGGCGTTGATGGTGCTGCGTAGCCCGGAAGGCTCAAGCTGATAATTCACGCGCAGCAGTAAGGCAAAGGGATAACCTTCCTGCTTGGGGATCAGTACCTCTAGTTCCACCCGTTCGGCGCTTTGCTGCAGAATCGAGAAATCGGAGAGGTACACCAACCCGTGCAGTGCGTGTCCGCGAGTCACCTCGGTGAGAGGTAATTGATGCTCGGTGCCCTGCCAGCTGTAACGGCCATCGATCACCCGGTTTGGCCACGGGGCAAGCGTTGCGCCGGAGTACACCGGGCGTTGTGACTGCGGGTCAAAACTGCGCACCAACGGGCGCTGGCGATATTCCAGGCTCACCACGGTGGCTCCGATGGTAGCGATCTGCGCACTGTAGCCATGGGCTGCAAGGTTGATCAGCTGCCCATTTGCGGTGAGGTCCTTCAAATCCGCCTGCATATCTCTTCTTTCCTAGTTTTCGCTGTGCTCAAGACATAGCTGAACCCTCCCGCAGGTCCTTTGTCAGGCGTGAGCCAAGGCAAACCGGCAGGAGGGTCCAATGCGCTTAGCTGGCTTCGCCTGCGCGGCGCTTGTTGTAGATGTCAAAGGCGACGGCGAGCAAGAGCACTAGGCCCTTGACGATTTGCTGTGCCGAAGCACCCACGCCCATCAGCTGCATACCGTTGGACAGTACCGCCATCACCAAGCCACCAACGATGGCACCGGTTACACGGCCCACACCGCCGGTTGTTGAGGCGCCACCGATGAAACAGGCAGCAATGGCGTCGAGCTCAAACATGTTACCTGCACCGGGCTGCGCACCATTGGAGCGTGAAGAGAAGACCGCTCCGGCCACACCGGCGAGCATGCCCATGTTAATGAAGATCCAGAAGTTGACCTTCTTGACGTTGACGCCCGAAAGTCGTGCGGCAGACAGGTTGCCACCAATGGCGTAAATGTGGCGACCGAAGACGGTCCGTGTAGTCAACACGTGGTAGGCGATCACCAGTACGCCCAGAATCATCAGCACGATTGGCATACCGCGGCTGATGGAGATCTGCCAGAAGAACCAGAGAATCACGATCGCTGAAAGTGCGTTCTTGGCGATGAACATGGCCATCGACTCGACGTCCTGACCAAACTTCACCCGTCCACGACGAGTGCTGTACTGCGACCACACCAAACCTGCCACGGCCACTACGCCGATCAGCACGGTGAACATGTCAAAACCGTAACCGCCGAGCAAACCGTTCAGGAAGCCACCGGCCACCTGCTGGTATTCACCAGGGAATGGGGACAACGAGACATTGTTGAGCACTTCGTAGGTCAAACCACGGAACAGCAACATGCCGGCCAAGGTGACGATGAACGCCGGAATGCCCACATAGGCCACCCAGAATCCCTGCCACACACCGCACAAAGCACCCACGGCTACGGCCGCGAGAATACCAACCCACCAAGGAGCCCCGGTTTTAATCACCAATACTGCGGAGACCGCACCGGTTAAGGCGACCAGCGAACCTACCGACAGGTCAATATGTCCGGCGACAATGACCATAATCATGCCAAGCGCCAAGATCAGCACGTAAGAGTACTGCAAAATAATGTTTGTCAGGTTGATCGGGCTGAGCAGCAGCCCGTCGGTCATGATGGTAAACAGCACCACGATGAGCACGAAGGCAATATAGATGCCACTGGTGCGCAGGTTCTTGGTGAAAATGTCTTTCAGCTCGGTTTTCAGTGTCATCGGACGATTTCCTTCTCGATGGTCATAAGCTCCATGAGGCGTTCCTGGGTGGCTTCGCTTTTCGGGAGTTGGCCGGTCATCCGGCCATAAGCAAGGGTGTAGATACGGTCGCAGATACCCAACAGTTCGGGCAGTTCCGAGGAGATCACCAGCACCGCTTTACCGGAGGCAGCAAGCTCATTGATGATCGTGTAGATCTCGTACTTTGCGCCGACGTCGATACCGCGGGTTGGTTCATCTAAGATCAAAAGTTCCGGGGCAGTGTGCAACCACTTGCCCAGTACTACCTTCTGCTGGTTACCGCCGGAGAGGTTACCGGTTTTTGCCAGCACGCTCGGCGCCTTAATGCGCATGGATTTGCGGTAGTGCTCGGCAATCTGGATTTCCTTGTTGCCGTTGACAAACCCGCGCGAAGAGATCTTTCCGAGCCCGGCGGCGGTGGTGTTCACACGAATATCTTCGAGTAGGTTCAACCCGAATTTTTTGCGGTCCTCAGAAACGTAAGCGATGCCGGCCTTGATGGCCTTGCCTACGGTGGAGGTATCTACCGGGCGTCCGTCCATCAGCACGGTACCGGAAATGCCGCGTCCGTAGCTGTGTCCAAAGATGCTCATGGCAAGTTCGGTGCGTCCTGCGCCCATCAGCCCGGCAATGCCAACAATTTCTCCGGCGCGTACGTCTAGTGAGGCTTTATTGACCACTATGCGCTCATGCTGCGTGGGATGGTGCACCGACCAGTCGCGTACTTCGAAGACCACTTGACCAATATTCGGTTCCCGGTCTGGGTAACGCGCCGAGAGGGCGCGTCCCACCATGCCCTGGATGATCCGGCTCTGTGTGGATTTAGGGTCCGCCATGTCGAGGGACTCCACGGTCTGACCGTCACGGATAATCGTGGTGTTATTGGCGATATCTTCAATTTCGCCCAACTTATGCGAAATGATGATGCAGGTAATTCCCTGCTCACGTAGTTCGCGCAGCAGGTGAAGCAGATGTTCGGAATCGTCATCGTTCAAGGCTGCGGTTGGCTCATCAAGGATCAGTAGCTTCACGTCCTTGTTCAGCGCCTTGGCGATTTCCACCAGCTGCTGTTTGCCAACGCCGAGCTGTCCAACCGGGGTGACCGGAGACTCTGCCAAACCCACGCGGGCCAGTAACTTGGCGGCACGCTGGTTTGCTTCTTGCCAGTCGATCAGTCCGCGGCGCTTGGTCTCGTTGCCAAGGAACAGGTTCTCGGCCACCGACAGGTAGGGCACCAGAGCCAATTCTTGGTGAATGATCACGATGCCTTCGGCTTCGGAATCCTTGATGCTCGAAGCCTTAAGTTCTTGACCGTTGAACAGGATTTTTCCGTCGTAGCTACCGTGTGGATAGACGCCGGAGAGCACCTTCATAAGGGTTGATTTGCCGGCCCCGTTTTCGCCGCAGATGGCGTGGATTTCACCTTCCCTGACGGAAAGGTTTACTCCGTCTAAGGCTTTGACCCCGGGGAATGTCTTGGTGATGTCCTGCATCTGCAGGATGGTGCTGTCCATACTGGCGCCGTCCTTGTCGTGATCTGTGTACTGCATGCTGCGTGGTGACTGCGTTGGCGGGTACTAGGTTCAGCACCCGCCAACGCGTCGTACACCGGGTGCTACTTGGTCTGTCCTGCCTTGACCTCAGCGGCGGTGTAGTAACCGGAGTCAACCAGCAACGAGCTGATGTTATCGGCGGTCACGATGTCCGAATCAAGCAGGAAGGAAGGAACAACCTTCTTGCCGTTGTCATAGGATTCGGTGTCGTTAGCTTCGGGCTCATTACCCTCCGCGTAGGACTTCACAGCAGTGACTGCCTGGGAAGCCAGCTTGCGGGTGTCCTTGAAGATGGTTGAGTACTGCACACCGTCCTGGATCAGCTTCACCGAAGCGATTTCGGCATCCTGACCGGTGATGATTGGCAGACCGTCCTTGATGGACTTGCCGTAGCCAGCGTTGGTCAGTGCGGTCTGGATGCCACGGGAAATCCCGTCGAATGGCGAGAGCACACCGTCAATCTTGGTCTTGCCACCGGCGTAGTGCGCGGTGATCAAGTCCTCCATGCGGCTCTGGGCTTCTTCCTGGCTCCAGCGCAGGGTTGCAGCCTGTTCAATCTTGGTCTGTTTGGACTTGACTACCAAGGTGCCGTCATCCATGAATGGCTTCAGGGTATCCATGGCTCCCTTCCAGAAGAAGTGCGCGTTGTTGTCATCGATGGAGCCGGCGAAGAGCTCGATGTTCAGCGGGCCCTTCTTTCCGGTCTTCTCGCCCTTATCATCAACAAGGCCTAGGCCGGTCAGCAGCGAGGTAGCCTGCTGCACGCCAACCTTGTAGTTGTCGAAGGTGACATAGAAGTCGACGTTTTCGGTGCCGTTGATCAGGCGGTCATAGGAAATGATCGGAATGTCTTGATCAGCTGCAGCCTGCAACTGGCTGGATAGTGCGGTGCCGTCGATGGAGGCGACCACTAGGATATCTGCACCCTTGGTGATCATCTGGTCGATCTGCTGCTGCTGAGTTGGGATGTCATCGTTGGCGAACTGCATGAAGACCTCGTAGCCGGCTTCTTCAAGCTGGGACTTCACGGCTTCACCGTCGGCGATCCAACGCTCGGAGGTTTCGGTTGGCATGGCGACACCGACCTGGATATCTTCAGGCGCCTTGCTGTCGCCACCGGCTGCGTCGCCACTTCCTGCTCCGCCACCGCCACATGCGGCTAGTGAGCCGATCAGTGCTAGGGATCCGAACGTGACTACCGCTCGGCGAGCCCAGTTATTCCGTGCCATCTTTTCCTCCTGCGTGTTCCGATTCGCTCCGGCGGTGCGACCGGGCTCACACTATGTTAGCGCTAACAACGTGCTTTGAGCCACTTTTTTGGAGAAGAATTTTTTAACAGGTAAATCATCTGGTGTCGAACCCGCGGGAAAGTGCGGTCTTAAGCGACTCATCCAACGGGTCTCACGCCACGAATGGATGTGCACGAGTAGTAACTACGGTGTTTACTTAAGGTCGAAAAGCGAATCAAGCCCGAGAAATCTCAGCCTCACAAAAAGCTCTAATTGCTCTTCGCGTAGCGCGAGGCTGGTGCATTCATTGCTGCTAGCGGCGATTAACGGGTCTTCTCAATAGTGCAGGTAATACGAAGGTTGACACCCACAACCCAGCGACAATCAGGCTGAACCAAAGCCCTTCAACGCTCCCTGGCTTGCTTTTGTCGACGGAGAAGTACCAGACGCAAAACGTCGTGACGGCAAGGGCGAAAAGAATGACTCTGATCGTATTCAAGATCGTTTGAACTGGATGCAATGCAAGCCGAACAATAAAGCCCACTACTAGCACGCCAGCAACAATAAGAACTACCGGCACGTCTACACCTTTTCTATCGACCGTTTAGACAATATCACGGTTAGAATCGACAACTCTATGCGGATTACCGCTGCGACCTGTGGATCATATACTTCCCGCCACGAGAAAACTGACACGGACCCTAGATCCAGAAGCGTTCGATTAACGAGCCAAGGGCCGGCAACTTTTGTTGCCGGCCCTTGTGCTCTTCATTTTTTCTTACAGGCCCTGCGCCAGACGGTAGTACGCCTGGTTCAGTCGCACCTGTTCGGCGAATCCGCGACGCGTAGTGTTCTCATCGATGACTAGCAATTCGGTTCCAGCGATTTCTGCAAAGACCTCAAAAGCCTCAATGCCGGCGGCCGTAGACATCACCGTGTGGTGCGCTCCACCGGCGGTCAACCAGGATTCGGCCGAGGTGGAGAAGTCTGGTCGTGGCTGCCATACGGCGCGTGCCACCGGCAAGTTTGGCAGGTCCTGTGGCGGAGTAACCACGTCCACTACGTTGGCCGTCAACCGGAAACGCTCACGCATATCGGCCATGGAAACAACTACCGCGCCCGTGGTCGCGTCCGCGTTAAAGACCATGCGTACCGGATCTTCACGGCCGCCAATGCCCAGCGGGTGAATCTCGATTCGTGGCTTGGTAGTGGTCAACGACGGGCACACCTCAAGCATGTGCGCGCCGAGGATCAGTTCCTTGCCCGGGGTCAGGTCATAGGTGTAATCCTCCATCAGCGAGGCACCACCGGGGAGCCCTGCTCCCATTACCTTGGCCGCGCGTACCAGCACCGCGGTCTTCCAGTCACCCTCGGCACCGAAGCCGTAGCCCTTACCCATCAGACGTTGTACGGCGAGGCCAGGTAGCTGCTTCAGCCCACCGAGATCTTCAAAGTTGGTGGTGAAGGCCCACGCACCTAGTTCTCGTAGGAAGGACTCGATGGCCAGTTCCTGACGAGCCGCATAACGTAGCGACTCGTGACGCTCTGCACCGGCACGCAACTCGGCGGAGACGTCGTATTCTCGCTCATATTCTGCAACCAGTTCATCCACGGCAGGCTCGGAAACTGCTTCCACGGCTTCCACGAGGTCGTTGACCGCCCAGGTGTTCACTGAAACACCGAAGCGTAGTTCTGCTTCGGTCTTATCCCCCTCGGTCACCGCAACGTTGCGCATATTGTCACCGAATCGAACCAATTTCATCGTCTGGGTGGCGTTCCAGCCTGCGGCGCCTCGCACCCAGTTACCGATACGCCCGGCTACCGCCGGGTTGGAAACGTGACCAACCACCGTGGTGCGGGTGGCACCGATACGGGTTGCTAGGTACGCGTATTCACGGTCACCGTGTGCGGCCTGGTTCAGGTTCATGAAATCGAAGTCAATGGTGTCCCAAGGAAGTTCAACATTGGCCTGAGTATGCAGGTGCAACAATGGCTTAGCCAGTGCTTTCAGACCAGAGATCCACATTTTGGCTGGGCTGAAGGTATGCATCCAGGTAATCACACCGAGCACATTGTCATCCGAATTTGCGTCCAGCATGGCCCGACGAATCGATTCGGCATCCTTGAGTACCGGTTTCCAGATCACCTTTGCGGGAACCTGTTCGGAATCTCCCAGCGCCTGGGCCACCTCGCGTGACTGCTCGGCGACCTGACGCAGGGTTTCTTCCCCATAGAGGTCTTGGCTTCCGGTGAAAAACCAGATTTCCTTGGATTCATATGCTTTGCTCATGATGTCCTTTCGGATTGAAGTATGCGGGCGCGAAAGAAGCGCTTATTGTCCGTAAACGTTTTGGTAGCGTGCGTAGAGCGCGTCGATATCTTCGCTGCGCATCGGCACCGAGTCACCTAATTGGCGAGAGATGTGAACTGTGCGGGCCACCTCTTCACACATCACCGCCGCCTTGACGGCGGAGCGTGCGTCCTTGCCAATGGTGAAGGGGCCATGGTTTTGCATGAGTACCGCCGGGCTACGCGACTCACGTAGTGTCTGGACGATGCCTCGGCCGATGGAGTCATCACCAATGATGGCGAATGGTCCCACCGGAATGGGTCCACCAAATTCATCTGCCATCATGGTCAGCACACAAGGAATTTCTTCCCCACGGGCAGCCCATGCGGTCGCATAGGTCGAGTGGGTGTGCACCACGCCGCCAACATGCGCCAGATGTTGGTAGGTGTAGGCGTGCGCGGCAGTATCCGAGGAGGGAGCGCGGGTTCCGTCGATGAGCTCCCCATCCAGCGTGCAGACCACCATGGATTCGGCAGTCAATTCCTCATAGGCAACGCCGGAAGGTTTGATGACAAATACATCGGCGCTGCCGTCGGCAACCTCTGGGTTTCGTACGCGTTGCGAGACGTTTCCGGCAGTCCACACCACCAGCTCATAACGTGGCAACTGCGCGTGCAGTTGCGCGACGAGTTCGCGCGCTTGCGCGATTTCTTGGCGCATTGCTTCTGAGTATTTGGCTAATCCTTGAGCATCGCTCATCTGAGAACTCCTTGGTGCCGAGGTGGACATGTTTTAGATCGCTTTAATCGCGGCGTGTTCAATGGCCAGCCCCGCCCGGTAACTGTTCAGGTAGTCTGCGTAACCGGCCACGTCCTGCGGCAGTGGTGAAACCTCGTCTAGCTGCGCGTCCGCGAATACCTGCGAATTCAGATATTCGGCGAGGCTCACCGTTGGATTAGTGCCGACATAGTGACGATATGCGGCCAGCACGGCGATCCCCCAGGGCCCACCGTGTTGTGCCGTGCTTCCAACGGAAACCGGCACGTTAAGTGCCGCGGCGAGGAGTCGTTGGGCGGCTTGTGCGGTGCGGAAAATGCCACCGTGGGCGAACATTTTCTGAATTTTGACACCCTCTGAGCCAAGAATCTCCATCCCCACGCTTAAGGTCGCAAACATCGAATACACCTGGGTTCGCATGAAGTTTGCAAGATTTAGGGTTGAGTCGGGGGTACGCACTAGCAGTGGCCGGCCCTCGGCTAATCCGGTGACCGGTTCTCCGGAGAGGTAGTTGTAGGCAACGAGTCCTCCCCCGTCCACTGCACCGTCTAGCGCCGAGGTCAAAAGCGCCTGGTACACCTCATCGTCGGAGGCCTGTTGACCCAGCGCGGATGCGAATTGTCCGAAGACCGAGGCCCAGCTCGCCAGTTCACTGGCCCCGTTATTGCAGTGCACCATGGCTACCGGGTCCCCGGTAGGGGTGGTGACGATGTCAATTTCGGGGTGAACTTCGCGTAGCGCAGCGTCGAGGACCACCATTGAGAAGATCGACGTTCCGACCGAGACGTTTGCGGTGTGTGGGGCGACCGAGTTGGTTGCCACCATTCCGGTTCCAGCGTCTCCTTCCGGAGGACAGCACTGCGCTCCGGGTTGCAGTTGCCCGCTTGGGTCAAGCAGCAGCGCACCCTGCGCAGTCAGGCTCCCGGCGTCGGCGCCGGCAGGCAATACTTCAGGCAGCAGCTCGCCCAGCGTGCCAGTGGCACCTAAACTCTGGGCTAGCGAATCAAAGGTTGCTAAGAATTTGGTGTCATAACCAAGAACAGAACTGTCCAGCGGGAACATGCCCGAGGCGTCTCCGGCACCTAATACTCGGCGCCCAGTGAGCTGCTGATGAACAAAACCAGCCAAGGTATTGAGGCTGGCTACTTGGGCGGCATGTTCCTCATTGTCCAACAGCGCCTGGTAATAGTGGGCTACGGACCAGCGCTGAGGGACGTTGAACTCGAAAGCCTTGCTCAGCTCTTCGGCGGCCCGTTCGGTGGAGGTATTGCGCCAGGTCCGGAATGGGACAAGCAACTGGCCTGCATCATCAAAGGCGAGATAGCCGTGCATCATGGCCGAAATGCCAATGGCGGCAAAGTTGCTGGGGCGCACCGAATATTGCTGTTCGCATTCGTTGACCAGATCGGCGAAGCACTCCTGCAAACCGGCAACGATAGCTTCGCGTGAATAGGTCCAGCGGCGGTCCACGAACTGGTTTTCCCACGCGTGGTGTCCACTGGCCAGCTGTTCGTGGTTGGATCCGATGAGGCTCGCCTTGATATTCGTCGAGCCGAACTCGATGCCGAGCACCGCACGTCCCGAACCGATCACCTCGGACGCGGACATACCTATGTGCTGACCAGTCATGGCTTCTCCGTCCTGCACCCGCATGCGGGTGGCGCTTAATGTCTTCGCGATCCGCTGCGCGTGCGGGCGTGGAGTCCTACGGCTAAGCGGAACGCTCACATAATGTTAGCGCTAACAAAATGCGATGCGCAACACATGAAGAAGTTTCAGCTACCCGCTATGGCGCAGAGCTCAGCTCCGCGCAGGTGGCGCAGTGCTTGCTCGCACAATCATTGTCGGTGCGATCATCCGTGGACCAGACGACGCCGGATCATCATTGAGCAACTCGGCGAGCGCTGCACGTCCCACGTCGCCAAAGGGCTGGCGCACCGTGGTCAGCTTCGGAATATAGAACTCGGCAATCTGTAAATCATCGAAGCCCACTACCGACACGTCTTCGGGAACCGATACCCCAGCTTCCCAAAAGGCCCGCAATAACCCGATGGCCAGATAATCATTGGAGGCAAAAACCGCGGTAATCTCTCCGGCCTTCACCCGTGGCGCAAGACTCACCCCCGCGTCGTAACCACTCGGGGCCAGCCAGGACTCGGCGGGAAATTCGACCGCGTCATAGCCCGCGGCCGCCATGGTCTCAGCCCATCCAACCTTGCGCTCGGTCGCGTCGAACCACCCGGTAGGTCCCGAAACGTGCACGATTTTTTGGTGTCCTAGCGAAATTAAGTGCTCGGTGGCCTGCCGCGCCCCATCGCGTTGATCAACAAACACGTAGTGCACCGGATCATTCTCCGGAACGTTCGTACGGGCGGCCACCACGACCACTGGCACCTTCAGCTTCAGTTCATCGATGGCCTCGGTGACCTGATCATGCGGGGCGACTACCACCACGCCGTCCACACTCTGGTCGGTGAGATGGTTCAGCGCGGTGACCGCGGCACCAATGTCATAACTGTCCATGGAGGTCACCGTGACGAAATACCCTTGGGCTCGAGCCGCCGCTTCCACCGCAAGCACGGTGGACTGCGGTCCGAAGAACTCGCTGCCAATGGTCAAGATGCCGATGGTGCGCGTTTGCGCCGTGGCCAGGGCCCGGGCGGCGAGATTCCTCCGGTATCCGAGCTCTTTAATTGCCTCCAAAACCCGTACCCGGGTGCCTTCGCGGACGTTCGGATGATCATTCAGAACCCGGGACACAGTTTGGTGGGAGACCCCGGCGACTGCTGCCACGTCCGCCATCGATGGCGGCCGGCTGGAAGAGCTCTCGGCGTCAGTCTGGTAAGTATTCACATTCGTCATTATTGCAAACCCCACGAGCCCCTCCGACTATAAATTCCCATATTGCTCACATATAGGGTTTTCGCTGTCTGAGGACACAACAAGGTGCCCGCAGATATCCGTCTGCGGGCACCTTGCCGAAATTGGTATTTTCAGCCTTGTTCATCGGGCTTGTAGATAGGATTTTCGCCTCTAGTGCTCCGGTGTTTTGGCGACTTTGGGTACCGGCATCTGTATGGCTCCAGTCTGAATCTGCTCGAATTCTTCGGGAGTCACCACGGGAATTTCATAGCCTTCCCTATCGATGAGCTTGCCACCTTCGAAGTGATCACCCTCGATCAGTCCGCAGACCTCTTCGCGCTTCACCAAACGCGGCGGGGCG
Organism: Glutamicibacter ardleyensis; assembly: GCF_014644555.1. Lineage (GTDB taxonomy): Bacteria > Actinomycetota > Actinomycetes > Actinomycetales > Micrococcaceae > Glutamicibacter > Glutamicibacter bergerei. The sequence continues at coordinate 834,214 of NZ_BMKX01000001.1, forward strand.
GCGGAGAAGACCGAGGAGTTTTTGGTATTTCCCAGCTTGAACTCGTTGAACAGCAAGTTCAGCAATACCGCCATGATGGCCGCCGAGGAGATCCCCGAGTGGAAGATCGTTTCAAACCAGCTTGGGAAATTTGCATAGAAGTCAGGCTTGACGATGGGAATGCAACCGAAGGAGATGGACGCGGCCACAATCACCAGGTTCATTCCGTCATATTTGATCTTCGACAGCGTACGGATTCCCGAGGCCGCCACGGTTCCGAACAAGACGATTCCAGCACCGCCAAGAACTGGCGTGGGGATCGCCGCGACTACCCGTCCAAGGATTGGAAGCAGTCCAAGTACCACCAGGATTCCGCCACCGGCAGCCACAACAAAGCGGCTGGTGATCCCGGTGATTGCTACCAGCCCCACGTTCTGCGCAAAGGCAGACTGGGTGAAGGTATTAAAGATCGGGGCTACCGCCGAAGATGCCATATCTGCGCGCAGCCCGTCGGCGATACGTTTGGAATCCACGCGCGAACCGGCGATTTCACCGACCGCAAGAATGTCGGCGGTCGTCTCCGTCAAGATGACCAAGACAACGATGGTCATCGAGATGATTCCGCCGAGTTCAAAGACCGGCATTCCGAAAGCCAGCGGCTGCGGGAAGGCGAACACCGCACCGGTCCCGACATCGGAGAAGTCGGCCATGCCAAGCAACGCGGCACCGACGGTGCCTAAAACGATCGCGATCAAGATAGACATTCGCGAGATGGCTGCGTTACCGACCTTGGACAACAGCAAGACAAGCAGCAAAGTACCGGCCGCTAAACCAATATTTGCCAATGATCCGTAGTCCTCGGCTTTAGCGTCCCCGCCCATTGCCCAGTTTGCGGCTACCGGGGTTAACGATATGCCAATCATGGTGATCACCACGCCGGTGACCACCGGCGGGAAGTACCTGATGACCCGGGCGAAGAACGGGGCAATGAGGAAGCCGATGAGCGCCGCAACCAGCACCGCGCCGAAGACTGCCGGCAACCCTCCACCACCATTGACGATGGCGACCATGGTTGCCACGGAGGCGAAGGAGGTGCCCTGAACCAGCGGCAGTTGGGCACCGAAGAAAGGAATGCCGATAGTCTGCAGGATGGTTGCAAGCCCGCCAATGAATAGGCAGCTGGCTACCAGGAGCCCTACTTCTTCACTGCTCAGACCGGCCGCTCCACCGATGATCAGAGGTGGGGCGATAATGCCGCCATACATCGTCAATACATGCTGAAGCCCGTAAGCCAACGACTTCCCAATGGGTAATTTAGCGTCTTCCGGGCGTGCTGCTTTGATAGATTCGTTGTGTGTAGCGCTCAAGGCTGACCTCCTACGTCAGTCGCTGCCAAAAGGGTGTACCGGTGTACCAGCACTGGCACACCCTTTTCACGTCGAGTTAGATAAATGCAGGGATATTAGCCCAGACCGGATGGTTAGCCTCGGTGCCCTCACGGGTGACGGTCGCTTCGATCAGCCCATAGGGACGATCAGCAGCAAAGAACACTTCATTCGGGTTGTCCTGCCCAAAAACATCAAGGTCCACCAGGAAGTGATGCTTGTTTGGCAAGGACATCTTGATTTCAGCGATTTCTGGATGTGCCTCCAGAACCGCTTGACCCATGTTGTACATGCTCTGCTGCAGAGCATAGGAGTGAGTGAGCGCAAACTGCGTCAGCAGCAAGGATCGCACCGACGCGTACACGGCATCAAAATCGATGCCGGCGGACACAGCTTCCGGGGTGTAGCGCCAACGGGCGGTGACATCGGTGGCGAGAATTCGTTCGGTGGTGCCCTTGAGTGTGGTGTATTTATCCACCGGGAACCCATGGAATTCACTGCCGGTGGACTTCAAAACCGTCAGGTCTTCCAGTCCTGCAACGATACATTTTTCACCATTTTCGGCAATTTCTAAGACCGCGGTGCGGACCTCGGACTTGTTCTGTGAAAACGCGTGATCATGGTCGTTGATCCGGTCCCAGAAGAATTGTTGTGCGGCCCAGCGTCCTCCGGTCACCCAATCGAATTTGCTGGTGAAGTGTTCGCCGAGTCGAACCAGAAACTCTTCTGGTGAAGCCACTCCATCACGGGCCAAGCCGTATACGGTGTTTTTCTGAGTGTCGGTGGCGACCACATGGGCGTTGTCGCCATCGGTATGGGCGGCGGCGAAGTCTCCGTGCAGTTGACTGGTGACGTTTAGATCTTGGATCTGATGACGGTCGGTGTCTCGGGTGATCTTCACCAGGTGGACTTCAGCTTTACCGTACTGGTTGCTTCCTAGGACGATTTTGGTTCCGGCTGGGGCCTTAATTTGTGCGGTCATGACTCTAACTTCCTCGGTACGTGGAATATGCAAACGGGCTGATAAGAAGGGGTACGTGGTAATGCTCGGCAACGTCAGAAACGTAAAATTCGATGCTTACCGCGGGGAAGAAAGTTTCCGTTCCCTGCTTCCCGAAATAGTCACCGGTTTCAAAGGAGATCCGGTAGCGGCCTATTTCAACCTGAGTCGGTCCAAGATGCTTAATGCGTCCGTCCGCATCGGTGATCTGGGATCCGATTTCTTGCCAGCCGGATGCCGAATTGGCTTCCAGCGTGGCCTTAACACCAGAGGCAGGCCTCCCGGTCCCGGTGTCGAGAATATGGGTGGTGATGTGACTGCGTTCCGCGGTCTGTTCATCCATGGAGTACTCCTTAGTTCAAAGGGGTGGCTTTAGTTGCTGATGGCATTTTCTAGCCGTAGCAGCGCAATGGCGCTTAGTTGCTCAGCTACTTCGCGCGCTTCAATGTCATCGGCATTACCCAAACGGCGTTCGCATTCGCTCAGGATTTCGGCACTGCTTCGGCCGGCGGCACGGATGAGGAATACCCGGTTAAATCGGGCTTCGTAGGCTCGGTTAGCCGCGGAAAGCTGAGCGGTAATGTCGTCGTTCAGCTGCAGGTCCGCTTGTTCACCACGCGAAAGGTGGGCTTCGGCCGAGTTCCCATCGGCTCGTTCACCGATCCTTGGATGGTGGGCCAACGCGGCGGTGGTTTCTGCTTCGTTCAGGGATTGGGCACTTCGATAACCTGTTGCAAGTAATTCATCGTTACTTGAGTAGGGACGAGATGCGACGATGTCGTTGATCCAACGCTCCACATCGAGGCATGGGCGCAGAATCGCTGCGGCCTGCCCCTGAGAGAGGTTGTTAAAGTCTTCGAGGTTCATTGGGTGATCAGCTCTTTTCTTACACCACAATCCGGCGGCTGAACACCCTTACCACCGACGACTTATCGGCTTCGACTCGATGTTTTTGGATCGTGGAATCTTCGTTCCACTACTGTAATCCAACTCACACCACTCCCGTCAAGTGGTTTTGCAAAGCTATTTTTTGAAGTGTGATTTATTGCCCGGAATTTCGGTCGGAAGAAGTTTTTAGGCGCAAACCCTTGCCAACACTCCAGCTACCCAGAGATACTGGTTCCGTACAACAAAAACAAACTTCCATATTGTGGAATGAATAGATTCAAGAAGGAGGGTCGCCATGACCGCCAACCAGCCGGCCAGCATCAACTACTCACCCAAGGAAGCGCGGGTCCTCAGCGCGACCACAGCACTGCAAACGGGAATGTTCCAGCCAATTGAAAACCTAGATCCAGATATGTCCCCACGGCCTCGAATCAACCCTTCCGCGCCAACCTTTTTTGATCGTTTGCTGCGCAGGTAACACCCACCCACCTCGTGGGCCACGAACAGCGCAAAGACCATGCTCCGGAGGCGCCGAGCATGGTCTTTGCGTGCTTTAACGGGCTAAATGAACGTGGGATCTACCGTTGTCACCATAAAATCGGCGCGCTGCGTACTTGGAGCAGAAATCATGCCCACGCAGGTATCCAGTAAGAAATAGCCAACCGCCAACCAGTCAGCCTGCTCAGCACCCTCGTGGATGCGCTGCTCATATTGACTGCTAATCCCAAGCACCAGATGCCCCATGATCCCGGACCGGGCGCGCAGAACTGCCGCAGGGATCCCCTCCAGCTGTTGGGCGGTACGCAGATTGAGCCGCTCAATATCCTCGCCGTGCAATATCGAATCGGTCAGCAGCCGACCCACCGAGGGAACCGTGCGGACTTGGAAAAGGAACCTGGCTCGCCAGCTAGGCGCCGGCAGCTGACCCAGGTGCTCAAGCCATGGCAGGATGCGGCAAGCGAGGACCTCGCGAAGCCCCGCCTCTTCTCCCAGTTCGGCCACCAGCTGCTGCCGCCGCGCATCAATCGGCAGAACCGAGCGTTCGATCAACGCACGCAGCAGGCCATCACGGCTCCCGAAATGATAGGCAATCGCCGAGTGGTTGGCGGTGCCTGCGTGCTCGGTAATCCGCCTGCTGGATACCGCGTCAATGCCATGGCAGGCATAAAGCTCTTCGGCGGCGTCAAGCAGGACTTCCCGCGCCCGTTCACTGTGCCCACTCATCAAATTCCCCGGCCTCTCATGGTCCCACCATCGCACGGCGGCTCAATGGTGATCCTCACCTCGTTCATTATACGTTTTACGCCATGTGGCGTAAATTAGTTGAAAGATAACAACTAATAGTCTGATTCATGCAGGAGTCCGCACGTTTGAGCAATCCCCCAGAAGTCACCGATCCTCCGGCCGAGAGCAGAAAGTCCAAACGCAAACAGAAGCCCGGCCTGGATCCCGTAGCCGCTGCGGCGAAACGTTCCAGGATCGAAAAAATCGCCCGCACCGTCATGGTCTTCCTGATGCCACTGATGATCGTGGGCATGATGATCCTTGGCTACCTGGGGGCCATGCACCATCAATCGGCCAAGGATATGCCGGTCGTCGTCGCCGGCTCCAACTTAACCAAGGTCGCCGACCTCGCTCAAGAATTAAGCGACGCTGACCCGGGGGCCCTGGAGATCACCCGACTCGGTTCCGCCCTTGAAGCCCGCGAAATGGTGTACGACCGCCAGGCCTCGGCCGCCGTAGTACTGGACGGAAAAACCGCCACGCTCTACACCGCCTCGGGGGCCGGCGCCTCGGCGGCCAGCACGGCGAGCGCCGCCATCACTCCGGTGCTGCTCGGCGCGGACCTGAAGGTAGTATCCGAAGATCTCGCGCCGCTGCCAGAGAATGACATGTCGGGCCTCGGCGCGATGTTCCTCGCCACCGCCATGATCACCGCCGGTTATATGCCGTGGTCCATGGTGCTCTCCAATTCCCCAGAGCTGCTGCACTTCCGCCGTTCGGTTCCGCTACTTGCCGGCTGGTCCATCATCATTTCCGCTCTGGGCGCGCTGATCACCGGCCCCATTCTGGGCGTCTTGCAGGGATCTGACGTGGTTCCCGTCATGGGAACGCTGGCCCTGGGCGTGTTTGCCGTCGGTTCGATCCATCTGCTCTTCACTCGGCTCTTCGGAGCCATGGCAGTGATCCCGGGGATGCTGGTCCTGATGGTGCTGGGTCAACCAGCCTCGAATATGGGCATGTCGGTCTACTCCCTGCCGTCTATCTTTCCGTTTCTGCACTCTTTCCTGCCCATGCCCGCACTGGGCGAAGCGCTGCGTTCGATCATGTACTTCGAGGGCAACGGCGCAACCAAACATCTCTTGATGCTCGCACTGGGCGCGGTGGCGGGTCTAGTATTGACCGTGCTGTGGGATACCCGGAAGCACGCGCGAGGCAAGAGCGCGATTCCCACCAGCATCAATATTGCGTCCTTGCACGGTGGCCCGCGTCCCAAAAAGAAATTCTGGCGTTACGTCTCGCTGGTGGCATTCCCACTGGGCATGATCGCCATGATGTTGACCTTCATGCTCGGCGCCATGCACGAGCCGACCCCACGCGATATGCCCGTTGCCGTGGTGGGATCCACTATGAAGCAGGCGCAGCACAGTGTGGATGGGCTCAACGAGGACCTGTCCGGCATGTTCGAGCTGACCGCCCTGGACTCGGCAGAGGATGCGGTCACCCTGATGGGCAAGCAGGACTTCGTCGCGGCCTTCGTACTGCCGGACGCAGCACACGCAGAGGCCACCTTGTACACCGCGCAGGCAGCCGGCAACGCCGCAAAGCAGGTGGTGAGCCAAGTATTTGCCCAGATCGCCGGCGCACAGGGCATGGAATTGACCCAGGCGGAACTCGCCCCGCTCCCGGAGAGTGATAATTCGGGCACCGTGGTGATGTATCTTGCCATGGGCTGGATCATGGCAGGCTTCATGGTCATCATCGTAGCCGGCACCGCCGCACCACACCTGCTGCCATTGAAGAAGCTTCTGCCAGTACTGGCGGGCTACGCGGCCTTCATGTCACTGGTGCTGTGGTTGATTGCCGGGCCGATCACCGGTGCGGTGGATGGACACTTCTGGCAACTGTTTGGCCTTGGTGTCTTGACGATTTTTGCCCTGTCGATGTTCACCGCCATCTTCAACCGACTCATCGGAATGTTCGCAATCCTTCCCACCTTGGCCGTGGCAATGTTCCTGGGCGTTCCAGCCTCGAACGCTGCGCTGTCCATCTACATGGAACCGCACATTTTCACCGTGCTGCATCAGGTCCTGCCCATGCCGGCTGCGGTCGAGGCGGCCCGTTCGATCCTGTACTTCGACGGTGCGAATCTCGGCTCGCATCTCATGGTCCTCGGACTCTGGGCGCTGGTTTCCTTCGCCGTGGTGGTCATCATCGATTGCCTCAAACCGGTGAAAACCACCGCCCACCCGATTCCAGAAGCGGAGATTGCCGCGCTGCAAGTGGCCCCAACGCAGCCTTCCCTCCCTCCGGTGGGGCACGAAGAACTCTTCATCGAATCCGATGAAGACCGGAAGAAGGAACTGGTCAGCGTCTAACTATCCTTCTTCCATCCGTGCGTGCGGGCCAAAGATCACTGCCCCAAAGGAATCCCCGGTGATCGTTGGCCCGCCTCACGCTTGTATTGAGGCGCCAGAACGTAATCTACTTGAGCACCAGCTGCGCGAGCACCGGGAGGAGCACCACCGACAAGGCGCAGGTGATCACGATGGCTAGTGCTGTTGGCTCGCCGTCACCGGTGTCATTTTGCGCCATGATGTACGCCGTGGCCGAGGTAGGCATGGCTGCCATAAGTACCGCCGTGTTGAACCACATCGCCTCAAGTTCTGGCGCAAAAAGCCACAGCAATGACACCGTGAGCATTGGCAGGGCTAGCATTTTGCCCACCACCATAATGCCCATGGTGCGTTTTGCCGCTCGCACCGGAATCGCAGTAGCCGAGGCACGCCGCTTAAGCGTTCGCTGAACCGTACGCCGCAAGGACAGCCCGATGACGAACAACGCTCCGGGTGCCGCTGCGGCGGCGATCAGATCCACCGTGTCATCTATCGGCTGCGGTACCGGAATGCCCCAGATGACTACTGCCCCGCCAATAACCATCGCCCAGGTAACCGGGCTGTAAATCAACGCATTCCTGACAGTCAACGCGATGCGGCGGCCGCTTGGTTTATGCCCGTTTCCCGGGCCGGTTGGCATCATTAGCTGCGCGAGAATCGGGAAACCGACCATGAAAATGACGTTGTGGATCAGTTGCCCCATTCCAGCGGCCAATCCGGCCTGGCTGCCGAGTACTCCGAGAATTACGGGAATCCCCAAGTAGGAGACGTTACCGAAGCTGGTACTGAGCATCCCAGCCAGGGAACGTCCACGATCCACTCGCAGCAAATAGCGAAAAATCGCCCAGCAGATGAGCGCGAAGAGCAGCGTAGCCAGAACCGTGATCCAGAGGAAATCCAACGGAACGCCGTGGCTAATATCGGAGCGGGCAACCACCTTATATAAAAGTGCCGGCAGCGCCACATAAAAAACGAAGACGTTCAGTGCTGGTTCCACGCTGGGCGGGAATTTCGGTGAATAGCTAACCGCATACCCAATAATCATCACGAAAAATAGCGGCAACACACCGAACAGCACGTCGAGGAACACACGAATCCTTCACAGGTATATTTGAGTCTTTCTAAGCCTAGTAGTCAGGGTGCCGGCGCTACGCATCGGCGTAATATCCGTGGACCGACTTCAATCATTGGCAGACTAGTTCATATGCTCTGTAATCAGGCACCACTGTGCTGAACTTTGGTGCTCTAAGGAGAGAAAATGGCTACTGCAGATACGTCTCGTTCCACCATCCTGATAACCGGTGCCGGATCCGGGATTGGAAAAGCGACCGCGCAAACGCTGCTGCGTCAAGGCTGGAACGTGGTTCTGGCCGGGCGCACCGAGGATACTCTTCGCCAGACCGCCCAAGATCACGAGCATGCTCTAGTGCTCACCGCCGATGTAACCAGCGCCGTTCAGGTCCGTGAATTGTTCGCCAAGGCCACCGCTCACTTCGGCAGACTGGACACCCTGTTCAATAATGCTGGTACTTTTGGCCCTGCGGTATCAATCGATCAATTGCACGAGGACGATTGGGACAGAGTCTGCCAGGTCAACCTCACTGGTGCGATAAATTGCGCCCGCGAGGCCTTTATCTACATGAAAGATCACTGCGGTGGCCGCGTCATCAACAATGGGTCCATCTCTGCGCAGGTGCCCAGGCCGCGGTCGGTGGCCTATGCCGTCACCAAACATGCGATTACCGGGCTCACAAAATCGATCGAGCTAGATGGCCGGCCGTTTAACATTTGCGCTTCTCAAATAGATATTGGCAATACCGCAAGCGACATCATGAATGAGCTAGGCACTTCCCATGGTGCCTTGCAAGCCGATGGCTCGCTCAAAGTCGAACCAACATTCGCTTTGCAGCAGGCGGCGGATGCGGTAGCTTTCCTCGCCAATAGTCCACTGAACGTGTCGGTCAATCAATTAACCATCACCGCTGCCGGCATGCCATTTATCGGTCGCGGTTAAGGCTCTGCCTCTTCGTCTCAAAGTGGTGGCTATAGTGGGACAAACCATTTATGTCCGAAGCCAGGTGGGTGAAAACATGTCAGCCGAACGTTCAAACTTACAGATCAGTTATCAGCAGAATTGCGGTAACGCCCCACGGCATCAAATCATCCAAGAGGTGATCGTGGCCTTGCACAGCAAGGACGTGAACCATCTGAAACGGTGGGTAAGCGAGGATGTTGAATGGGAAATCGTGGGTTTTGGGACGTTGCACGGAATCGATTCGCTATGCCAGTGGGTGAGCACTTCCAGAGAAACGAAGTCCTTGGAATTCAAAAGCGTACTGACTCACGGACGTGAGGGCAGCACGGACGGAAACGTCACCAACGAACAAGATATCTCTGCTGCCTTTAGCCATGTACTGCGCTTTACCGGGGCAACTAAAACAGCGCGCATTGCCTCCGTGCGCAGTTACCTAGTCTCGAAGCCCCACTTAGAAGTATTCGGACAGTAACGTTTCAAGTTTTGCGAAGGCCGAATTCCATGCCTTGGTGCTGGTGTCGATGACCTCGTAAGGCAGTGGCGTCTGCGTGAGAGTCACATGGGTCTGTCCTGCGAATTCTTTGAAGTCCACCTTGGTGTGGATCACCAGGTCCAAGGTCATCTCATGAGGGCCGTCGGCACTCGCCAGACAAATATGTTCGTCAAAGACGGTGACCACTGCCTTGAGCGGCACCTGCGCTTCGGGGTTATCTCGCTGCTCCATGGTCAGTTCGTGACGTCCGCCGACTTTCGGCTCAAGAATCACCGAACCATCTTGCACGGTCCACCCTTGCGGGCCCCACCATTGGGCGATAATTTCTGGCTCAACAAAAGCCGCCCACACCGCGCTGCGCGGTGCGGTGAATTGCCGGGATAGTACAAGTTCGGTCATTTCCTGCATATTCAGATTTTACCGTGGTCCTTCGAAGGAATCGACTGCCTACTGTTTCGGACGGCGCGATTCCATGCGGTTAGCGGTGTAGATGGTCTGTTCATCAGGCTGCGTTCCGGCGGCCTGATGTGCGCGCAACACCATCATGGCCCGATCCCATTTGATGCGTTCGCGCGGACTGGTGGCTACCGAGCGTTCGGCCGGGCCGAAGATGCTCAGGCCTAGAAACTTCAGACGCCAAAGAGCGCGGTACCGAAGGCTTAGTCCGGTGGTGTCCCTGATGATGGGAAGTGGTGACTCGTCCATGGTGTAAACCTCATGCTTGTCGGTGCGCCTAGGCGGGCTACGTCAGTGCTTCAAGTCTACGCTATTACTTGGTGCACCAACTATATTTTAGGTCACTCCCTCGGCGCAGAAATTCCCGCGTTCACTACCGAGCCGAGAATCTCACACAGCTCAACAACCTTTTCTTCGCTGAGGTTCAGTCGCTGCATCATCTCGCTAGGAACATCTAGTGCTTGCTCGCGCAATGCGCTGCCCTGCGCCGTAATTTCAATCAGAATTGCGCGTTCGTCCCGAGGATTCTTGCGACGTTCAAGCAACCCGGCCCTTTCAAGCCGTTTCACCAACGGAGTGAGCGTTCCCGGATCCAAATGCAGCTTCTCACTTAATTCACGAGCGCCCATCGGACCGTGCTCCCATAAGGCCAGCATGACCAAATACTGCGGGTGGGTCAGTCCCATCGGGTCCAGCACGGGCTTATAGGCTGAAATCACCGCGCGTGAGGCGACCGCTAACCCGAAACATAATTGCCGTTCAAGCTTAAGCAGATCATCACGACGAAGATTGGTAGTGTCCACGATGTTTAGTTCTCCTTGAGCTCATCCCGGTACCTTCCTTAAGATCGTACGCCAGCAACCTGAGACGCGGCTTGGATACCAAGCCCCGCTCGCGCTACCCTCAAATTCGAGACCGAAGAATACGAGGAACTACAGGTGAACCAGAAACTGGACGGCATGCGACCGCGCTTCTCACATTGGGTTACCGCTCTTGCCCCCTCCGTTTTTTCCAGCGTCATGGCCACCGGCATCATTGGCTTGGGCTTGGTCCTGTCTGGGTTTATCGCATTGGGACAAGTATTTTCTTTGCTCGCCGTCGTCATGTTCCTTGGCTTGCTGGGGGTGCTGACGATACGTGCGGTGCAGCACCCCGCCGCGATGCTGCTGGATATCTTGAACCCTGCGGTGGGTTTCGGGTTCTTCACCATCGTGGCGGCAGCCAACGTCCTAGCCTTGGGTTTGGCAGTTTTGAATATGCCAGGCGCCGCACTGACAGCCATGATTTTTGGTGCGCTTCTCTGGGCGGCGGCCACCTATGCCATTCCTGCCGGATTAGTGTTGCATGAGCGCCCCGAGCCTGCCCTGACACTTGCCAACGGTTCGTGGTTTCTCTGGGTGGTTGCTACACAGTCGGTGGCAGGCGGCCTGGCGCACCACACCTACCTCGGATCCTGGACACCGATGCTGTCCTTGGGTATCTGGTTGCTGGGCTGCGCGCTTTATTTGCTGACCGCGACACTCGTGACGGTACGCATGATCCGCTACCCAAATCGAGCCGAAACCCTCTCCCCCACTTATTGGATCTTCATGGGCGCCACGGCGATCAGCGTACTGACCGGTTCGCAGCTTCTAGGCTTGGCAAATAGTGGTGAAATTCCTCAATGGCTGCAGGCAAACATCGCTTTCACTACGTTGGCGTTGTTGTCTATCGGATTGTGGTTCATCCCGCTGCTGATAATTTTTGGGATCTGGCGGCATGTGATGCACCGGCATCCAGTCAGCTATGAGACCGGGTTATGGGCCATTGTGTTCCCGCTGGGCATGCTGTCGACAGCTTGTCTTTCACTGGGGTCCATTCCTGACTTCACCGCGCTCTTTGCCTTGGGACAGATTCTCATTTGGGTTGCGGTGGCGGCTTGGGCGGGAACCACCGCGTTATGGGTGGCACGAATGAAACAACCTGCCTAGTCTTAGCTTATGAGCAATCTCGAACCGGCCCCTGCGGAAATTGACTGCAGTAATCTTGACGCGCAGCTAGAGGTACAGACCCTCGAGCCCCGCCCGGTTCCCTTGGGCGGTCCACGGGCTATGACAGTATTCCGTACGCTTCCCCAGCGTCAGCGCAGCTTGATTGGCGCTTGGTGTTTCCTCGACCATTACGGTCCGGATGATGTGTCGCTCACCGGCGGCATGAGTGTTCCGCGCCACCCGCACACCGGGCTGCAGACAGTTTCGTGGTTATTCACCGGAGAAATTGAGCACATCGATTCCGCCGGGAATCAGGCGATAGTTCGCCCCGGGGAAGTGAACTTGATGACCGCCGGTTACGGCATCACGCATTCGGAGTTCTTGTGCGAAGAATCCACCATCTTGCACGGCGCACAGCTGTGGACTGCGCTGCCGGAACGGGTACGCAATATGGAACCGACCTTTGAGAACTACCGCCCAGAACCAATGAACGGGACTGGCTGGATGCTCAACGTATTCCTAGGCACCCTCGCCATCGGCGACCAAACTTCTACCTCACCGGTGAAAACACATACCGAACTCAGTGGCGGCGAGCTGCATCTAGAAGCCGGAGCCGAAGTCGACATCATCGTGCCGGCGCATCACGAACACGGGTTGCTCATTGACCAGGGCCAAGCCACGCTCAATGGGAATCAGCTCGAACACCGCGAACTCGGATTTGTCCGGGCCGGCTGCACCATTATGCGGATTAAGGCGGGCGGCGAGCCATTGCGCGCACTGCTCATTGGTGGGGAGCCGCTAGGCGAAGACATCCTCATGTGGTGGAACTTCGTGGGCCGCACGCATGAAGAAGTCCTTGCTTTCCGTGCGCAATATCAGGCTGAAATTGGTGCCGAACCGGGAGATGCCTCAGAAGACCGATTTGGGCCTTTCCCAGCAAATACTCCGGCGGCAATACCCGCCCCGGCCTTACCCGCCGTCCGACTACGTCCCCGCGTGAACCCTTCGTAGAAAGTTGAATCACCATGAGTGAGATTACCCCGGCCTATCTTCCGGATCGCAATCGCTATGCCTTGGATGACAACGGAAAGCTGATTGGAGCCGCACACTACCGTGATTTTCAGGGTGTGGACGGTGTCGAGCGGATCTTCTTCCACACGGTAGTCGACGAGCAATACGGCGGCCAAGGACTAGCCAGCGTGATGGTGAAATTCGCGTTGGACAACACGATCTCCGGCGGGGCAAAAATTGTCGCGGTCTGCCCTTACGTCAAAGCCTATATTGCCAAACATCCTGAATTCCAAGAGCACCTAGCGGCAACCATGGACGAGCATTTAAAGGTTCTGCCAAGTGCTTAGCTCTTCATTTTTAGTCCGCGCTGGGCGATCGCTTCACTAAGAATCTTCAGGGCTTTGGGCCCCACCCCGTGAAGTGCTGCTAGTGCTTTGATGCCGGTATCCCCTGCCTGTTCGAGGCTGGTGATACCGGCTTTTTCTAATGCCCGGGTTGCAGGTGCCCCGATCACTGGTAATTTGGTAGCCATTTGACCAGCATAACTAGACACTTACCGCGGCGTTGGCTTTGGTGCGCGGGGCGATGATCAGCAGCACAAGGATCAGGAGCAGCGAGAACGCGAAGACCGCGACGAAGCCAAATCCGATAGCGGCCATTGCGAAGATGACACCACCCAGCGCGGTCACCGAAGCGTTGCCCAGCGAGTCCGCCAAGGTCATGGCCGAGGAGTTAAAGCCTTGTTCTGCCTTAGATGACAGGGCAAACATGTTCACGTTTTGCCGGGGGAAGATCATGCCCATGCCGAACCCGCCAACCGCCCATCCGGCGACAAGTAGCACCACGGGCGGATGGAACAACGCCGCGCACAACGCAGTGGATATTGCGATAACACCGGCTACACCACCAATCGAAATACACGCCGCGTTACTGAGCCGGTCCCCGACTCTGCCTTGCAGCCAGGAGCCTAGTGACCACATCAAAGCAGACGCCGTGAGGACTAGCCCGGCGCGGTCTGGCGCTAAGAAGTAGTCTTCGCGGAGCATATAAGGAAGATAAATTTCCGCCCCGAAAAATGCGCCAGCTACAAGCGTTCGGGTCATTATTGTGGCCGGCAGCCCGCGACGTACGGTAAAAGTTCCACGCGGAAGCAAGGGCCTGATGGCTACCAGTGCGAGTAACAGCGCGGCCAGCAGACCGGCTAAAGACCAACCGGTACCGGCATTGCCAAGCAGGTTCATCACGATGACCAGTGCGCCGGTGAGCGCTGCCAATAGTAGGCGTTTGGTTGATACCGGTCCCAGGCTTGGATCACGTTCTGTGGACATCCGGTGCAAGGTGGGGACGATAGCGATAAAGGCCAGTGCAATAAATACTAGAACGCCAAGGAATACCGCGCGCCAGTGGATATAGGTGGCAATGAGCCCCGCGATCCACGGGCCAACCAAAGCTGGGATCACCCACGCGGTGGCGAAGAGTGCAAAGATTTTTGTATGGAGAATTGCTGGGTAAGCTCTGGCGATCAACACATAGATGGCCACAGTAATTGCGCCCCCGCCAATCCCCTGCAAGATCCTTCCAAGAATCAACACCTGCATGGTGTTCGCCGTCCCGCAGATCAACAAGCCGATAACAAAGACACTCACCGAGGCATAGAGCGGGATTTTAGGACCACGTCGATCCGATATTTCACCGGCGGCAACCATGCCAAGCATGGCACTAGCCATGGGAGCGGCAAAGGCCAGCGCAAAGTAGCGTTGCCCGTCTAATAATTCGCTAACCAGTGGCATCACGGTGGTCACAGCCATCGATTCAAAGGCCACCAGGAACACTAAAACAAACATTCCCACGGTGGTGGCTAAATATTTGGCGTCGTAGATCGACTCGATACCCGAAGTTTTTGCGGGTGGGGTGGGTGACGAAGGCATACCGTCATTCTTTCATCGAATGCCATGCTCGCTGATTCGGCATCTTTGGTTAGTGTTTATTCAGCTTTGCTTTGTAAGCTGAAGGCATGCTTAACGAAGATACACGTCGCCGCATGGTCAAAATCACCGCGGTTTCTCTTGCAGTGATGGTTGGTGCCACGGGAATTCTTTCCAGCGGGGTACTCAGCCTTTTCTAGCCTGCCCAATCCGTGCGAAGGCTAGCTACTAACTTAAAATGTTGGGCTCGAGAAATCTACATGATTTCTCGAGCCCAACATTTTTGCTTTGGTTCAAGGCAAATTCTTAGCCATCGTTTTGCATGTTGCTGAAGCGCGAGTAGTGGCCTTGGAAGGCCACGGTGATGGTCTTGGTAGGACCTGCACGGTGCTTAGCGATGATCACGTCGGCTTCACCCGGACGATTTTCCTTGTCATACACGTCATCACGGTGCAGCAAGATGACCATGTCGGCGTCCTGCTCGATCGAACCCGATTCACGAAGGTCCGAAATCATTGGCTTCTTGTCGGTACGTTGCTCGGAACCACGGTTCAGCTGCGACAGGGCAACCAGCGGAACGTCTAGCTCCTTGGCCAGCAGCTTGAGGTTACGTGAGAACTCAGAGACTTCCTGCTGACGCGATTCCACGCGCTTACCGGAGCTCATCAGCTGGAGGTAGTCCAGGATGATCATGCGCAGCTCATTGCGTTGCTTGAGCCGGCGGCATTTCGCACGAATTTCCATCATGGACATATTCGGCGAATCGTCGATGAATAGTGGCGCTTCGTTCAGCCGTCCCATGGTGGTGGCAATCTTGGTCCACTGCGCGTCTTCTACCGAACCCTTACGCAGGTCCTGGAGCTGAATGGACGCTTCCGCCGAGAGCAGTCGCATCGCAATTTCATTGCGGCCCATTTCCAAGGAGAAGAAGACGGTAGCCATATTGTTCTTAATGGCCGCCGAGCGGGCGAAATCCAGAGCAAAGGTTGATTTACCCACTGCCGGACGGGCCGCGATGATAATCATCTGTCCGCCCTTCAAACCTTGGGTCAGCTCGTCGAATTCGTAGAATCCGGTAGGCACACCGGTAATTCCGTCGCCGGCATTGGCGGCGTTCTCGATTTCATCAACTGTTCCTTCGATGATGTCCGAGAGGCGTACGTAGTCTTCACTATTTCGGTTTTCGGCAACCTTGTAGACCTCAGCCTGGGCTTCATTCACGATGGCGTCAACTTCGCCATCTGGCGAGTAACCCATCTGCACGATACGTGTTCCGGCATCCACCAGACGGCGAAGCACCGCCCGCTCACGGACAATCTCAGCGTAGTAACCGGCGTTTGCGGCCGTTGGTACCTGTTGGATGAGATTGTGCAGATAGGCAGCTCCACCGACGCGGGCGATTTCGCTGCGCTTGGTGAGCAGATCCGAGACGGTCACTGCATCGGCAGGTTCACCACGACCGTAGAGATCGATAATTGCATCGAAGATTGACTCGTGGGCTGGACGATAAAAATCTGTTCCACGCAACACCTCAACCACGTCGGCGATGGCATCTTTAGACAGCATCATGCCGCCGAGAACCGACATTTCGGCAGGAATATCCTGCGGCGGGGTACGACCCGCCTCAGAACCCTGACTTTCGTAGACCGGTTCCGCACTCATAACAGACACTTCCATCCCCTATTGAACCTCTGGGAAATACCCTTGTGCCCCGATGGCAACGCTCAAGCATGTCACTGCCGACCGACGCTATAGCGTCAGCGGTACCTGTGGATATATCAGTCCCAAAGCCAACACTAGGTCTCTTATCTATAGCCGTAAACTCGGTTATCCACAAGATCTGTGGATAAGCATGCTCTCGCTGTGGATGACCCTGTGCGTGACTTGGGGAGAAGCTTGTGGATTACCACACTTAAACTCATTGAACTATGAGTTGACTAGTATAAATATATTTTGACGCCTGTGGATAGAAAGTTTATTTCTTTGTAGAGACAATCTTCTCAACTTACGTTATCCACAGGATAAAGTCCGGAATTACGGTGTATTTCGCCTTATGATGGAACTTATCCACGCACTGTCCACATGCATGTGGACAGTTTTGTGGATAATCAACAGTCTTAGAAGTCGGTAGTCACAGCGACTATAAGCTACTGAGTCGTAACTTTGGGCGAAGTAATCCACAATTAAGCTCAAAGTCGCCCGCGTCGACTTGTGACGCACGGAGTCCCGGCATCAACTCGAGACCTACTGCTTAAACAGCATCGCGCCGCCGGCCTCTTGATCAAGAGGCCGGCGGCGCGAAAAAGCTATTTAGACGAATTCCGGGACCGGTAACGAGTGAAATCGTGAATCATGGAAGATCGATGGAAGATGCTCGGCCAGCTTATGGCCATGAACTTCTAGCAGTACCACCCAGTGATCTCCCGCTTCTACCTCACTATAAATTGAGGTGTCGAGCCATAGTGTGGAGTCCTCAATGAACAATGAACCATCGGCGCTACTGTGTGTATTAATACCGAGGAACCGATCGCCCTTCTTCGATGCGATCTGCCCGCAGACTCCTTCATTGCGCTCACTGAGCACTGAGACACCTATGCGGTTAGCACCCCGCAACTTTGGCCAGGTATTTGAGGTTTTCTGCACCGCAAACATCACTAACGCGGGTTCCAGTGAGACCCCCACGGTGAACGAGGAGGCAACAATTCCCGTCTTCTCACCGTCGATATCGGCGCAAAGCGCGGCAACTCCGGATGGGTGCTGCGCGAAAACTTTGCGTAACGTCAGCGCGTCAAGCTCTTGATTCAAAGACATGCTTTGCTTCCTTTACTTCATACACATCGGTACGGCGACGGTCGGCGGCAGGACAAAAGCACCTACTGCTTACTTTGGCCCGCCGTCGAAGGTTTTACGCCTCGATGTGCGGTACTTGTATCGTGCGGTGTTGCACGACACCGAATCCTCACCTGGAGCACCCCGCTACCGTATAGAGGGTTGCCGGCCAGCTAGCCAGGGCTTTTGCTGACGCTCATGATTCTGATTAAACGATATTGGGCAGCGTGCGTAACCGTCAAACAAATCGCTTCGCAAATCGAAATATTCGAGCTGAAATTCGATGAGTACCCATTTTTTGTTGGCAAATCAGAAAATTATTCATTCTTAGCGCTGCTCAGACTTATCCCAAAACTCCCTTGCGCATTAAACCAAAGTTGCTAGCCTGATCCCATGCGTCCCGGACCAGTAGCCATCGGTAAAACCACTGCTTACCTCGGTATTGCCCTGGCCTGCGCTGTTTCCATAACGGCCTGCACTGCGCAGCCATCAGCACCACCAGTCAACGTCTCCAACAGTGGTTCTGCATCACAAACAGCCGAACCCCGCATCGTTGCCGATGAGCTAAATGCTCCCTGGTCAATGGTTTTCGCGGAGAGTACGCTCTTGGTTTCAGAACGTGATTCTGGACGAATATTGGAAATAGACACGGAAGGAAATCAGCGGCAAGTTAGCAAACTCAACGACGTAGTTCATGGTGGTGAGGGTGGACTGCTCGGGCTGGCTTATCAACGGCCATACCTGTTCGCCTATTCGACCGCCGCCGAGGGGAATCGAATCCAGCGCTTTGAGGTAACTGGAGAGGCTGGAAATCTGAGCCTCACAAATCCACAAACGCTTATTTCAGGGCTACCTTCGGCAACGATCCACAATGGCGGACGGTTGGCCATCGGACCAGATTTGATGCTCTACGCAACCGTTGGTGATGCCGGAAATGAATCTTTGGCCCAAGACCTAGACAGCTTCGGCGGAAAGATCTTGCGACTAACCATCGACGGTGAAGTTCCGGAAGATAATCCTTTTCCCGATTCTCCGGTGTTTAGCTTCGGTCATCGTAATCCGCAGGGACTCGCCTGGGCTAGCGATGGAACCATGTACGCCAGCGAGTTTGGGCAAAACCGCTGGGACGAGCTGAACCTGATCAGAGCGGGTGCTAACTACGGGTGGCCGGTCACCGAAGGTATCGCCAATAATGCTGACTACGTTGACCCGCTCCAGCAATGGAGCACTGAGTCTGCGAGCCCTAGTGGCATGAGCATTCACCAGGACTTACTTTATGTGGCTAACTTGCGTGGTGAACGGTTGCGAATCATCGATTTGAACTCACCGAGTGATTCCACCGAAGCCTTCACCGGCAGCTACGGAAGGTTTCGGGACGCAGCGGTCACTGCTGCCGGAGAGCTTTGGGTATTGACCAATAACACCGATGGCCGCGGTACCCCGCAGGAATCTGATGACAAGATTCTCGGTATTTTTCCCGCAAAGTTTAGTCAGTGACATAGTCACTGACCGCTGAATTTCGCCCACTCGACGCAATGAGACTGCGTTTCTTTGTTTGACCCTGAGGTTCATGCCACGATATTAGATGGAAGTGCTTCAGCTCACATCTGCAAATTGAAGTAAACCACAACGATGAATCGAAGGATGTCGCGCACATGGTCATGACTCAGGCAAACCATTCGGAACTCACCCCTCTGCGTTTCCTACAGCGTTCGGCCGAGGTTTATCCATCCAAGACCGCGATCATTCACGGCTCACGAAATTACAGCTACGCACAATTTGAGTCCCGTGTGCAACGCTTTGCGCAGGCCATCAGGACGCGTATTAACCCAGGTGACCGGGTAGCCGTGTTGGCCCCCAATACTCCAGAAATGCTGATGGCGCACTACGCGGTACCACTGGCAGGAGGCGTGCTGATCGCTTTAAATACGCGACTCACCGCCCACGAGCTGCGCTACATCATGGATCACTCCGAGGCAAAGCTACTTTTTGCCGACACCGAGCTGTTGGCTAATACTTCAACCTTGCGTGCCGAGATTCTGAGCCTCGAAGCACTGATTGAGATCACCGACGACCAGTACACCGGCCAACGCCCCGAGATTGCGGTGGACGGGACGCTAGAGGAGCTGCTTGATACTGTCTCGACGGCGGAACCGCTGGCCTACGAGGTGGCAGATGAGCGCGCACCCATCGCCTTGAACTACACCTCGGGCACCACGGGGAAACCCAAGGGAGTGCTCTACTCGCATCGCGGCAGCTACCTGAACTCGCTCTCCGAGGCGCACCACCAGGGATTCACCACCCAAACCCGCTACCTCTGGACACTGCCAATGTTCCACTGCAATGGGTGGTGCACACCCTGGGCGGTCACCGCAGCCGGCGGCACCCACCTTTGCCTGCGTGGTGTCCGCGAAGATGCAGTCTGGGATGGCATTGAAGAACTTGGCGCAACACACCTCTGCGGGGCTCCCACGGTCTGCTCGATCATTGCCGATGCGCCGCGCGCTCACCCGCTCCAGGCACCACTGCGCATCACCACCGCGGGCGCACCACCTTCGCCAGCAATTATCGCCAAGCTCCAAAAATTGGGTATCGAGGTAGTCCACGTGTACGGCCTGACTGAGGTCTATGGTCCCTACACGATCTGTGAATACCAAGACGAGTGGAATCAGCTGGGCGAAGATGAGCGTGCATCCCTGCTCTCCCGCCAGGGCGTGGGCATGCTGACCGCAGAAAGCGCCCGGATAGTTGACGAGAATATGGGCGATGTTCCCGCCGATGGACAGACCATGGGTGAGATTGTTTTGCGCGGAAACAACGTCATGATTGGCTACTACCGTGACGAAGCGGCCACAGAACAGGCATTTGCCGGCGGCTGGTTCCACACCGGGGATCTTGGGGTGATGCATCCCGACGGCTATATCCAGGTACGCGACCGGGCGAAGGACATTATCATTTCTGGCGGCGAGAACATCTCCACCATTGAGGTGGAACAGGCGTTGGCTTCTCACCCGGAAGTGTTGGACTTGGCAGTCGTGGGGGTGCCTGATGAGAAGTGGGGAGAGCGTCCGGTCGCCTACGTCATCCGAGCCAGCGGGTCCACCCTAGATGAGGAGACCTTGATCGGTTTTGCTCGGGAAAAACTTGCCGGATATAAGGTTCCACGAACCATCGTTTTCCCACAGGATCTGCCACGTACCTCCACCGGCAAGGTACAAAAGAATGTCCTGCGCGCTCAAGGGTTGAGCGAAACTAAATGACCGTGGACCGGCCTTCACTTCAGGGTTCCGGGCAGGCCCGGGCAGGCGTAAGGTGAGTTGCACTTAGCTCATTACACCGGGAGTTCTCATGCCTGCGACATATACCTTTGACGTGTTTTCGAGCCTCGACGGATTTGGCGGCGCCTCGGGAAATTGGGGTGGTTACTGGGGCAAACAAGGCCCCGAACTTCTAGCCCGCCGTTTAGAGCAGTATGCATCCCCCTGTCATATGATTTTCGGCTCCAACACCTTCAAGCTGTTCTCACAGTTTTGTGCGCAGGCCGACAAATATTCGGATGTTGATGACCCGTGGGGCGAGGCGATGCATAAACAACCCGCCACCGTCATTTCTAATACGCTGACCGGTGTCTTGGACTGGCCCGATGCCTCGCTAGAGCGTGCTGACGCGCTAGCGGTGGTGCCGCGGTTAAAAGCTGAATCCACGGTCCCACTGCGTTCGCACGGGTCTTTGTCTATGAATAGGGCACTTATGGCAGCGGGGCTGGTTGATTTTATTCAGCTAACCATCTTCCCTGCACTGACTGGGCTCACGGGTCAGGATCCAATCTTCGCCGGCGTCGAGGATTTTGACCTTGAACTTGTGGATTCAAGGTTGCTTGATGGGCGTATCCAAGAATTAATTTATCGTCCTAGCCTGCATCATTAAGAACGTCAGGCAGCGGCTCACAAATCTCGAAGTTTGGCGTCATACTCAAAATGGACGCTCCCACAAGTAGTAATTCACTATAAGCTCGGAGATAAACACCAGATAATCACTTCTTGCTTAGGGAACTACCGTGCCACAGCGAAAAATAATTCCGGCTGTTCTTGGCGTCATCGCTGCCTTGGCAATGGTCTCGTGCACCGTACCTCCAACGACCACGGAACCATCTAGTCCATCAGCCCACGAGTCGAAACTGGCCCCCTCGTCTCCCGCATCCCTTGCAGATCTAACCCCGCAAATGCTCAAATCCGCAAAGATTCCGTCGATGTGTGGCTTCCCAGCGGGAAAACTCGTCGACGGAGCGCTGCCTGCAAAACATCCGGAATACCCCAACGCGAGCGCTCCAACCCTTGCAGACTCGAAGCTCACCGTAGCCGCTGACCTCACCGGCGACGGGGTGAAAGAATTGGTCACGGCGTTCTACTGCGACAAGGGCGGCGTAGCGTGGCCAGCACACATCCAGCTTTTTCAGAGCACAGCGCAGGGCATCGCCCCGCTGGGTAAGCCGTTCCAGATGGGTGATGTCAACGGCGGGGCACGCGGGATTCCCAGCTCTTTGAAAGTCGACGGCAAGAAATTGGTCATCGCTGACCGGGAACTTTTGACCACCGAGCCGGCCGCAGCTCCCAGCGGACAGATTAAGGCGACCTTAGCTTGGAACGGTAAGCAGTTAGTCGCCGAGTCCATAGAAGATTTGGCTGCGACAGACCGAGGAATCTTGGATCTCTCACTGGTCAACGGAACGTGGTGTCCAGGTGATGATGTCACCGCCGAGCATTCCCCTGGCTGCTTAGAAATTAAGTATCCTCAGGTCACCCATGCAAACGGTGACGTTGCAGTTCTCAACTTCTGGGTCAACAACGGTTTTACGACGTTGAACTACTCCGATGCACCGTTAGCCATGTTCTATGCACCGGGAACCAAAATTGCAGATCCTGCGAACCCGAACGTGCCGACCGGCCACTTGAACGAAGTGCGCATGTACAACAACCAGACTCAGGGATTTTACCTTCGCGAATCTAAATAAGAGATAGTTAAAGCGAAGGCTGGACCTTGATTCAAAAGAGTCAGGGTCCAGCCTAAAGCGATCTTGAGCTACTTAGCTAAGCGCATATCACCGGTCTCGAAGAAGCGCTGATGCATGGCAAGCGCCTCACCCAACAGGTGTGGGGTGTGCTTGCCGTAGCTTTCTTTACGTGCGCGGTCGAAGTAGTCCTGCAACATCGGACGGTATTCGGGGTGTGCGCACTTGTCGATGATCAGCTGGGCGCGCTGCTTAGGTGAAAGTCCACGCAGATCAGCTAGGCCCTGCTCGGTAATCAGGATCATCGTGTCATGTTCGGTGTGGTCCACGTGGCTGGCCATTGGCACGATACCGGAGATCTTGCCACCCTTAGCCACTGAGGGGGACATGAACACCGACAGGTAACCGTTACGGGCAAAGTCACCCGAGCCGCCAATACCGTTCATCACATGGGATCCGAGCACGTTAGTGGAGTTGACGTTGCCGTAGATATCCGCCTCAATCATGCCGTTGAGCGCAATGCAGCCCAACCGGCGAATGATTTCCGGGTGATTGGAAATCTCCTGAGCACGAAGCAAGATCCGCTCACGGTAGTGATCCACGTGCTTGTTGAACTCGTCGATACCATCGGCAGACAGCGAGAAGCTGGTGGCGGAGGCAAACTCGATGGTGCCGTCCTTGATCAGCTCCAACATCCCGTCTTGGATGACCTCCGTGTAGGCGGTTAGGCCCTTGTATCCGCCACGAGCCAGTCCGGCTAGTACGGCGTTGGCAATATTGCCTACGCCGGACTGCAATGGCAGTAGCTTCTCGGTCAGTCTTCCCTGGCGGATCTCATAGTCCAAGAAATCAAGTAGGTGATCTGCGATCTGGGTACTGGTCTCGTCTACCGGAGCGAAAGGGCTCAGACGGTCTGGCGCATCAGTTTCTACGACCGCCACCACCTTGGTGACATCGATATCCATGTACTTCTGGCCGATGCGGTCACGTACCGTAGTCAGGTTAATTGGCTTGCGGTGTGGAGGCAGCGCGGTGCCGTAGTAGATGTCGTGCATGCCATCCATCGCGGCCGACTGCTGGGTGTTGACCTCGATGATGATCTGGTCTGCCATTTCCAGCCAAGTCTTATTGTTGCCAACCGAGCTGGAAGGGATCAGATCGCCTTCTGCGGTCACGCCGACCACCTCGACGATAGCTACATCGATCTTGCCGTAGAAGCCGAACCAGGCGTGCTGAGCGACGTGGGACAGGTGAATGTCCATGTACTCCATGTTGCCGTCGTTGATTCGCCGGCGTAGCTCAGGGTCAGACATATAAGGCAGGCGCAGGTTCATGCCCTCGGCCTTGGCGAGCACACCATCGAGCTCCGGTGCGGTCGAGGCGCCGGTCAGCACGTTGATCTTGAAGTCTTGTCCCTGAGCGTGCTGACTTTCCATCTGCGCGGCCAAGGCGCCAGGAACCGCTTTCGGGTATCCCGCACCGGTGAAGCCACTCATGGCCACCGTCATTCCGGGTTTGATAAAAGTTGCTGCCTGTTCTGCACTCATCAAACGATCGACAAAGGCCCGGTGGTGAATACGCTCGTGCAAAATAACCCCTTCTAAACTTCCTTTGTGATGCAGATCAGTAACCCGCATCTCACCGGAACACTTTAGCCGGTATTTGCGGTTGATTTCACCGCAGCTAGGGCTTTTGCACGAGAGTTCAGAGTTTTAGCGACGAGCTGTCTTCAATTTGCGCTGACCGGTCTGGCCTTGACAGCTAATATGCAGTAATTTGACCCGCCTTGTTTACTTATCCAAGGTCCACGTGAATTGCTTCACCAACGGCCTTTACCTTAAGCCTGCCACCCATCGCTTCAACATATCGCCGAAGTGTTGCCACCTGCACGCGGTCCAGATCCCCGGCTTCCATACGTGCAACCCGGTCTACGCTGAGCTTCAGGGATGTTGCAAGCTCCACCTGGCTCAGCTGCGCGTCCTCGCGCATTTCGCGCAGCGAGAGCTTGCGAGACTCAATCTTCACCGAACGTCGATGTTCGGCAACAGCCTCACGCTGGGCCTCAGTTAATACATCCGGATCCGCAAAAGCAAAGCCCATGTGTTCCACCGTTCTTTCATTGTTCAAAGCTAGCTACTCTCATCTCTGAGATTAGGTGTGACCGGCGCATTTCCCAATGATTGTGACGGCCTTGGCGGGGGTCATTTGAATGAACAATGACCCAATGCGCGGTTACGCCTCTCCGCAGGGCTTTAGGAAGCAAAGGTGACTTGAGCAAAGTCTCAGATGTCATCCGAAAGTAGTATTGGAACTTGAATATGTATGAATCATACTTAAGGCATGAACGCGAATAAGACAGTTCATCAGGTAAAGCGCTCAACGCTACCGGTGATCATCTTGAATCAGCTAATGAATGAGCCAGCACATGGCTATGCATTGCTATCCAAACTCGAAGAACATGGTCTCACAGGGATCAAAAGCGGCACCCTCTACCCATTGTTGCGAGTGATGGAAGAGTCCGGAGATATCGTCTCGGAATGGGAAATCACCGACCGCGGCCCAGCACGCAAGACCTTCAGGATCACCAGTCAAGGCCAAACAACTCTGCAAGAAGTTCGAACCTGGCTACGCCAGATAACCTAGGAGAAAACGATGAAAAGCACTAAAGACTATCTCGCCGAGCTTCGTTTTAATCTCTCACTACGGAATCTGGACGTCGCCACCATTCGTGACATTGTGCGCGAAGTTGAAGCAGAGAGCAGCAACTACGACGAAGCTACAGCTAGCTTCGGAAGCCCCGACGAATATGCGGATTCCTTTCCCAAGAAAGCTACCCCCAAGGGCCACCAAACATTCATGATCATCGGAGTGGTCTTGGGAATCTTGTGGCCACTGCTGCAACTTATCCTTCGCGACCGAACTGCCGGGAGCATGAGTAATTGGGCAGTCACGTGGCTACCTGCATTCGGATTCGTAGCGCTGGGGATCATCATTGATTTCTCACGCGCTATCGCACGTTCGCGCAAGAGTCGTTAAACGTCAAAGGGTGATGCACTCCCCTTGCGGAGAATGCATCACCCTTTGAACAGAGGTGAGTCTAAAAAGACTTACTTCTTGGCTGCAGCAACAACCTGAAGCTTCAGGTTTGCAACAACGTCCTCGTGTACGCGAACGGTTGCGGTGTAGTTGCCAGTCGACTTGATGTGGTCGTTGACCTCAACGTTGCGCTTGTCGATCTTGCCTAGGCCAGCAGCTTCAACCGCAGCAGCAATGTCTGCGGTCTTCACGGTGCCGAACAGGCGGCCGTTGGTGCCAGCCTTCATGGTGATTTTCACCGGCTGGGACTTCAGCTTCGAAGCAAGTGCCTGAGCATCCTCAAGGTTTGCTACGGCGCGAGCAGCGCGAGCAGCCTTGATGGACTCAACCTGCTTCTCGCCACCCTTGGTCCATACGAGTGCGAACCCGCGTGGAAGGAGGTAGTTACGGGCGTAGCCGTTCTTTACCTCAACAATGTCGCCTGCAGCACCCAGACCGGATACTTCGTGAGTCAGAATGATCTTTGCCATTTTATATCCCCTCTTCCTTAGCCGCGGCCAGCGCCGGAGTAAGGCAGCAGGGCTACTTCACGTGCGTTCTTGATAGCCTGTGCGATCTTGCGCTGTTCCTGAACCGATACGCCGGTCACGCGACGAGCGCGGATCTTTCCGCGATCAGAAATGAACTTGCGCAGCAACGCTACGTCCTTGTAGTCGATGACAGTGATGTCAGCGGCCTTCAAGGGATTGGACTTTGGTTTGGGCTTACGGATTTCAGCCTTAGCCATCGTGGAGCTCCTTAGGTTTGGAGCCCGCAGAGAGATCTGCGGGATGGTGAATAAATAGTTTTTTAGAAAGGTGGTTCGTCGCTGCCTGGGTTGCCCCAGCCACCGCCGCCACCGCCGCCGTTGTTACCGCCGGTGCTCCACGGGTCGTTGGATGGAGCATTCCATCCGCCGCCCTGCTGTGGCTGCTGCTGTTGCTGCGGCTGTGCTTGTGGGGCATTTTGCTGCGGAGCGTTGGAGAATCCTCCACCGCCACCGTTGTTGCCAAAGCCGCCCTGGCCACCGCCGGAGCGCTGGGTACGGGTTACCTTGGCGGACGCAAAGCGGAGCGACGGGCCGATTTCATCGACCTCGAGCTCCATGACGGTGCGACGTTCGCCTTCCTTGGTGTCATACGAACGTGAGCGCAGACGACCCTGGGCGATGACTCGCATGCCCTTGGTGAAGGTCTCCGCAACGTTCTCTGCAGCCTCACGCCATACCGATGCGCGCAAGAACAGGGCTTCCCCGTCCTTCCACTCATTGGACTGGCGATCAAAGGTGCGAGGAGTCGAAGCGATCGTGAAGTTCGCTACGGCTGAACCGGACGGCGTGAAACGCAGCTCCGGATCGGCGGTCAGGTTTCCGATAACGGTAATAACAGTCTCGCCTGCCATTGACTCTCCTTAGTCAGAATGAACGTTTGTCGTACAACGAAAGTGCAAGCGTAATTAAACGCGAGCCTCTTCCGGACGGGTGACCTTGTGACGCAGGATCAGCTCGTTGATCTTGAGCAGACGCTCAAGCTCGGACGAAGTAGCTGGATCCGCGGTGTAGTTCACCACGATGTAGATGGCTTCTGCCTTCTTCTGGATCTCGTAAGACATCTTGCGACGTCCCCAGATATCGACCTTGTCGATCGTTCCACCGTTTGAGCGAACAACTTCGAGGTACTTCTCGAGAGTTGGCTCTACGGTGCGGTCATCGACCTCTGGATCGATGAGGACCATAAGTTCATAAGCACGCATGTGAACCCACCTCCTTTGGGCTAAACGGTCGCGGCATTTCCGCAACAGGAGGTTCTTGCGTTATCCATGCACCGCGGCACCCAAGTTTCGGGCGTGCAGTAGCACAGACCTTCCAATCCTACCCGAGATAAGTGCAATGACAGAACCCTAGGTGTCCTAGATCATGCACTGAATTTCATTGAGCATTCATCGCCGATTCAAGACGTTCCCCAAACACTGTGGCCAGAGTGCGCATGTAGGTATCGGAGATGTGGTGCTTATCCCGGTAGACCAGCACATTGCCTATCACCGACGGACAGCGCTCGTCGATACAAAATTGATCACTGAAATCCAAGACCTTCACCCGGGGCTCGTGTTTCGCCGCCTGCTTGGTGACGTCCCCCGATTCGAAAGCTACCGCTTTATCGAAGCTGCAAGCCTCGGGCTCTGCCGAATGTTCTTCCACGCAATCACGGGCATATTCATCCTTGGGCGGCCGCGGAGTATCAACCACCGCATACACTGGCAAACCGGCATCTTCTAGTTTGCTCCACTGCTGCGCATAACCTTGCGCAGCGTCTGCCACAAAGCTGGCTCCGGCCCAGTTCGCGGCAACCACCGCGTTTATATCGTCCCTGCTTTTAAGCCTCTCCAGAGTCTGCTTGTTGGCTTCGGCGCAGTTGATGCCCCCGTCGCGTTCTGCGGTGCGTTCCGTAGCGCTAAACGGACAAGAGTTCTTCAAGTACGTGACAACTTTCCAGCCCCGCTCTTTGGCATGTTCGGCTAACGCTTCGAACCAGTGAGCTGCGTGGGAGTCGCCGACCAGCGCCACCGTGAAGCTGGCGTTTTTGCTCCCGAATTCGCATTCTTTGATCTGCGTTGATTGCGGATCCTGGACACACTCACCCAAATCCGGTTGATCATCCTCGGCCGTGGCAGGCACCGGGATGATCTGCGTGGTCTCCGGAAGGTATGCCGGAGCTCCGGAGCCCACCGAAGCGGCACCAAAACCTGCCGGTGGATCCTGGATTAGCTGGGCGACTGCCTGCTGATCCTTTTCGATGCTTTCTCGTTGCGCGATACCAGGTATGAGTGCAGTTCCTGCCACTACTGCAACCGCTGCTGCACCGGCAACCAGCGAAAGCTTCGCCGAGCCGGCTAACGGCTTAAATTGCCGTGCCGGCGACTCAACAAACTTCAAGCTCGCCCAGGCCAAGAGCAACGACCCAGCCAACAGGGCCAGCGTTTGAATCGGGTTTGGATCATGACCCAGAAGATGGGTGACAAAGACGATCAGTGGCCAATGCCAGAGATAGAGCGAGTAGGAAGCCAAGCCGATCCATTGCACCGGTTTCCACTGAACCAGTAAGTGCAAAGAACCAAGCCCACGAGTATTGCCCGCAATAATAATTGCCACACAGCTGAGCACCGGTAGGGCTGCGGCAATTCCGGGGAACACCGTCTGCGCATCATAGGTCAGCGCAGCGCCCAGAATCGAGACCAAGGAAATGAGCACCAGAGTATTTCGCACAGCCGCCGAACTGGTCCATCGGGGAAGGGTGAAAGATCCGTTTGCGTGTGCATCCATCAGTACAGCGAGCAGTCCGCCAACGGCTAACTCCCAGATGCGGGTGGTGGTGATGAAATATCCGGCAGCATCACCGGAGTATCCCGTGTAGATCGAGTAGCCCAAAGAGATCAGCGCGATAATCATAAAGCTGAGAAATATGACCCGCCGTCGGGAAGCAAACCGGTCAGTTCGTGGGCCCGGAAAATTTTGCTTAACCAGCACACAGACGACGAGCACTATCAATGGCCAGAAAAGGTAAAACTGTTCTTCGACTCCGAGTGACCAGAAATGCTGAAGTGGACCGGCGGCTTCTTCGGCGGCCAGATAATCAACCGCATCAGCTGCGAGCACCCAGTTCTGCACGGAAAAGGCGGAGGCGAGCGCTTGAATCCCCAGAGTCCCCCACAGAGTCTTAGGCAGAATCAGTAGTCCGGCAACAATCACAACAACAATGACCAGCATCGCGGCGGGCAAGATTCTGCGTGCTCGGCCGGCAAAGAACGAGGCAAGATTCACCGTTCCGGTGCGTTGTGCTTCGCGCAGTAAATGTGAGGTGATCAGAAAACCGGAAATGACGAAGAAGATATCCACGCCGATATACCCACCTGGGAGCACACCTGGCTCTAAATGGTAAGCAACCACCAGCAGGACCGCTAAGGCGCGTAGCGCCTGAATTTCGGGCCTGAAATTTTTGATGTTTGCCGGTGCTGAACTCATGTTCTTTGATCAGACCAGTTCCCGGTGAACAGCAGGTAATCACCGGGCATCCGCAAGCAAAACTACAAGTGGGAAACTCGTGGGTATCCGACATGTGCCACGAGGAATACCTGAATAGAACTATCCCAAAAGTTTTCTATTTGCCGAGGAGAGCGGATATTTGGCATCAAATTTGGGATCTATGCGCAATCGGAAGACCACTTCGAGCAGTAACCGGCCCACTCCCCAATAGACAGGTATGAGCAACCAGATGTACCAGCCGAATTGTCCAACCGTGGCGAGAATCAGGGTTGCGAAAGTGACCAGTATTCCCAGCCCTCGAAAGATTAGGACTATTCCCTGGGTGGCAGAATCTCGACGCTCTTGATCAACTCGTGTACGAGTTTCTAATCCGTCGACGGCTTCTGAGAAGTGTGGGGTCTGCACGCTGATAAAAAGTTCACCAACCTGCACGTCCAACGCCTTAGCGATCAGCGAGATTGTTTCCAAGCTGGCATCGCTGCCGGCTTCGAGCCGCTGAACAGTTCTAACAGTGATGCCGCTTTCCGTAGCCAGACGTTCTTGCGTCCAACCTTTAGCGCGGCGAAGTTCTGCAATCCGTGATTCATTCATGCAAGTGACACTACTGGCGGCAGACACGTAAGCACCACGACATGACCCCGACACTCACCCGACAACAAGCCGACACCTTTGACTTTACGGGGTTTTCAGTCTATTTACCGGACAAGAAAGACATATGCCCTCGAAGGCATGTTCCTTGGTTCTCAGAGAGTGACTCTACGAGCTACGGTTTTGTTTCTCCCGGATTAGATCCAAAGCGAGTACCGATCCGATGACCGCCTGACGTTGCCCAACATTTAGATGGGAAGCGATCTGCAGTGCGTAGGTGGACTTACCTAATAACGCATTGCCCATCCCCGACCACTCACGGGTAACGCTGGCCATCTCTCCGGTGGAACCGGTGATCTGGAAATTAAAGTCCCATACGCTACCGAGCAAATCCAGCTCTTCGCCCTGCATGGAAATGGTGACTCGTGTCTTGAAGAAAGTAACGCGCTTGACCAGACTCGCCAACGGAACGCTCTGCCCGTCTAGAATTTCAAAACGGTCGCGACCCATAGTCATGGTGTCCTTGACCTGAACGACCGGATTGTCCGGTCCGTCAAATACTGTCAGTTGCCGCGCGCCAGCAAACATACGTCCGAGCGCACTTCCTCCGGTTTCAACATGGGCAACTTGCCCACCGGAACCATCTAAGATGGCAAAATCATTTTTCGAAATATTCTTAGTCTGCTGAAAAACGAGAACGTCCTGATTGAAGATCGACATGCAAGCGATTATGCCATCCAGAACTTCGACAAGCCGAGTAATACTTTTGTACGTGTAGTTCCGCTAGTCGTCTTAAGTTCCGAAACTTTAGGAGCCCAGGTTCAAAAGCTTCTGGGCTCCTTTCGGCTTTTCGTGACGCTTATTCTCCGAAGAACTCGCGGGATACCTTGGAGAGGTACCAAGGATCATCCACACCGCACATCTCGCGAGCCGAGTGCATCGATAACAACGCGACGCCGACATCCAACGTACGGATACCCAAACGGGTAGCGGTCAGCGGGCCGATGGTTGAACCACAAGGAACCTGGTTGTTCGAAACAAATTCTTGGTATGGAACCCCTGCGTTCTCGCACCAGTTCGCAAAAGCTGCAGCACCTACCGCGTCGGTTGCGTATCGTTGGTTCGCGTTGATCTTCAGCAACGGTCCGCCGTTGAGCTGTGGGCGGTTAGCCGGATCGTGACGTTCCGGATAGTTCGGGTGTACCGCGTGTCCAGCATCAGCCGAGAGGCATACGGAGGCGGCCATCGCACGAGCGTTGTCCTCCGTACTAGCACCGAAGGATGCCTGGATTCGTCCCAAGATCTCTTCCAAGAATGGTCCACTAGCACCGGAGCGTGAAGCCGAACCGATTTCTTCGTGGTCAAAGGCCGCGAGCATCGCGATGCGCTGCCCCGATGGGGTGCGCGAATGATTAGTCAGGGCAATTAGCCCTGCGTGCACGCTGGTGAGGTTATCCAGCCGCGAGCTGGCAAAGAAGTCCTTGCCATGGCCGAAGACCTCTCCGCGTTGGGCCGGGGCAGTCAGCACGTCGTAGCCTGCGACCTGCGTCGGATCAACACCAGCGGAGGCCGCCAAAATACCCAAAATGTCGGCATCAGCCAGATCACCGGCTCCGAAGATTGGGTTGGTGTGAGTCTGCTTGTCGAGGGTCAGGCCGTCGTTAACCTGACGATCAAGGTGAATAGCCAGTTGTGGAATACGCAGCAGCGGTTCGGTCTGAGCCAGGTGAACCGATCCGTCACGCAAGACCAGACGGCCTGCGAGCACTAGTTCTCGGTCTAACCAGGAGTTGAGCAGCGGTCCGCCGTATACCTCGACGCCTGCCTGCCACCAACCGTTAGATCCGGTTGTCGGCTTTGGCTTAAGTTTAAAGCCAGGTGAGTCGGTATGGGCTCCAAGAATGTGAAACCCACTGGTTGCTGTCGCGCCTTCGGGTTGCACCCAAGCGATGATCGCACCATCTCGCACAACATAGTAAGAGCCTGAGCTCAAATTCCATGCTGCGCTTTCATCCAAGGCGGTGAATCCCTCGGCGTCCAAGCGTTTGGCGGCGCTCGCCACCGCGTGGAAGCTGGAAGGGGAGGTCGCTACGTACTCGGCCAGGTCTGCAATGTGTGCCATTGCTGCGGCTTGTGCCATAACTGGGTGCTCACTTCTTTCATCAGGTTGCTGTGTCGGCCTGAACTGCCGAGCTTTTCCCAGCTTAGTATTTTTCGGCCTTTAAGGGGTGCAATCGTCTCCGCTTTGAACTTAAAATGTCTCATCAACGAAGCTTCTGAGTGTCGAGCTTGACGTAGTAGGACATTTACAAGCATGCTGACAGAAAGTAGCCAACTAGGAAACGAGTGAAATCATGGCATCGACTCCTCACACACCAGACGAACTCCCGGTTGGACACGAAGCAACGTCAGATCCAGACGGTGCTACCAGCGTCAAGCCAGTTACCGCACCGCTTGAGAAGCCAACTAAGTCCCAGACCCCGCCGCCCGAACCAGAGTCCAAGTTACCAGCGACCAAACTAGGTCGGATCTGGACTGCGTCCGTTCTGGGACTTATTGTTCTGGTGCTGCTGATCATTTTTATTGCGCAGAACCAGGACCAGGTGACGCTGCGCTACTTTACCTATGAAGGTCAGGTAAATCTTGGTCTGGCCCTGTTTATCGCAGCGGTTGCCGGCGGCCTGTTGATCGCGGCAGTCGGTGCCGCCCGCGTGATTCAGTTACGCGCCACTGCACGAAAAGACCGCAAGGCACAGAAGCGTCGTTAAAGTATGAACGCTGCTGCCCGGACCCGATGAAGGCCGGTCAGCAGCGTTTCTTGTTTAAAGTCTAGAAGTCCAGGCCCTGCGATGGGATGACCAGCCCGGTTTCGTAGGCATAAACCACTGCCTGCACTCGATCACGTAAGTGCAGCTTTGTCAGAATCCGGCGAACATGGGTTTTAACAGTTGCCTCGGAGAGGAAAAATCGGTGCGCAATTTCGGCATTTGATAGTCCTTCGGACAAGGCCCGCAGAACTTCCTGTTCGCGCGGAGTCAGGTCATCAAGCAGTGGATCGCGTTCCGGGGGGTCGGCAGTCTTTGCGGGATGTCCCTTGGCACCGTGGCGCACATAGGTTTCCAACAGTCGGGCTGTCACGCGCGGTGCTACCACCGCGTCACCCGAGGCTACTAGGCGCACCGCGGAGACAAGTTCTTCGGGTGCAACATCTTTGAGTAGGAAGGCACTGGCACCTGCCTGCAATCCAGAAAAGGCGTACTCGTCTAGGTCAAAGGTCGTCAGGATGATGATCTTCGTATCCGGGTACTGTTTAGCGATCCGTTCGGTCGCCTCCAGCCCATCCATTTTTGGCATGCGCACGTCCATGAGCACGACGTCTGGAGCCAAGGCCGCGGTCTGCGTGAGTGCTTCTAACCCATCGGCGGCCTCACCCACGATGTGCATATCGTTTTCGCCCTCAAGAATTAGTCGGAAGCCCATGCGTAGCAGTGGCTGGTCATCAACCAGCAACACCTTGATAATTTCTTCCATGAGCTACTCCTTGATGGCTAAATGTTCGTTGGAATGTTCTGGCATTTGCAGGGTAGCTTTCACGATCCAGCCACCTTGGGCCACTGGGCCGGCGTTCACCGTTCCGCCAAAGAGGGCAACCCGTTCACGCATGCCACGTAGTCCTTGGCCGGTGCCCACGCTCGGTACCCTGGTTGCGTCACCGTCATCGATAATTTCGATTCGCACCTGGCTGGAACAACGTTCCATACGCACCTGCACATCGCTGACATTGTGAGCGTAGCGCAATGAATTAGTCAGAGATTCTTGGATGATGCGGAAGACCGTCAACTGAAAAGTTGTATCTTCTGGAAGCGGCTCACCGGTATACGTAAAGGTCAGTGGCAAACCTGCCACACGGAATCCCTCGAGCATCTGATCCAAGCTACCGCCGGTAGGTTTCAGTTCAAGTTCTTCGGTTTCGCTTTGCCGTAGTACCCCGAGCATACGTCGCATATCAGACAGGGCCGCACGTCCGGTCCCCGATAGTTCCTTGAGTACCTGTTCGGAACGTTCTTGGTCGCGTCGTCCCACCACACGGGCACCCTCAGACAAAGCGATCATCACCGACAGTGAGTGAGCCACCACGTCATGCATTTCGCGGGCAATACGGTTTCGTTCTTGGACCTGGGCGAGCCGTGAAACTTGGGAGGCCCAGTGATTCAATTCGGCCTCATGGATGCGAGCGTTACGAATATTTGTGCCGATGGCCGCAGCAGCAGCATAAATACCGATCAGGAAGCCACCGGTAATACCGATGAGGATCCCGGAGGCCGCCGCGTCATCAATATTCTCCGCGTCCGATTCCACCGTCAGATCGGTCAGGTCCGGGTAGCCCATCAGCACCATCATTAACAGTTGGAAACAACCTGCAAGCAAGGCAATGGGAATCGCCCGCCGTCCAGAATAACTGGTGCCCACCGAATACAGGACGATGGCCATTCCCACGCCACCCATACCGCCGCTTTGGCCGGCAAGTAATATGCCAACAAACTCAAGGACGAAGATGACGCATAACACCGTCAGTGGAGCCTTGCGCCGCCACAACAGTGCCAGACCAATAGCTACGGTCAGTAACAAATACAAGGCCGGTGGCACATTAGGCAGGTAGGCCATCATGACGGTGTTGGGCAACGCCAGGAAAAAGTAAATGACTACGGTCCCCACAACGACCACACGCGGATGGGTACGCAGGTATCTACGTACCCGACCCATCCGCTTGGCCGCCAGCTCGTCGAAGGAGACTACCGGCTCCTGCAGCGATGTTTGGCTCATATCATCCAGTCTAGTTTGATCCGGTGTTTCAATTTTTTAGATGTCGCGGGCCTTAAGCAACCAGGCACCTAAGATCAGCGGGATCAGCGTCCAACCGGCTACGCCAACTAGCTGTTGCCACAGTTCAAGATCGCTTGGATAGGACTGCGGCAAAGCCAGTGACATGCCCAGCTGGTCCGGGAGGAACTGGACAACATTTTGCACCCAGTCTGCCAGCATAGTCAGCAGTCCGGTGACGATTGGAAGTACGAAGAACAGGGCCACCAAAGAGGTGATGCCGCCTGCGGAGTTACGCAGGATTGCTCCCAGCGCCAAACCAATCAGGGCTGCCATGACTACCGCGAGCGCACCGTACCAAAGCACGTTTTGGAAGTGACTTGCGAAGAAGTCCAACTTCATGTTGTAGTTCTTTGCTAGCGGCAAGCAGACCAGATAGGTCAGCACACTACTAATCAGTTGGACGAGCGCACTGAGGATGGTGATGAGTAATGCTTTGGCTCCCAGCACACGCAGTCGTTGTGGGCTTGCCAGGAAGGTACTGACAGCCGAGCCGGTGGTGAATTCGCCGCTCATCAGCAGCACACCGAGAACACCGAGGATTAGCTGCGAGAAGGCTAGGCCTGAGCCCAGCAGTTCCGCAGTAAATTCGGGGCTCGTCATATCCGGCACCCCGGCCATCGGTGGGGCTTCGCTGGCGAAAGAACCAACGCCCCAGACACCCAGCACGGCAATACCCATATTGAGTACAACCGCCACTAGGATCAGGACACGGGTGGAATTCAGCGAAAAGAATCGAATCGATTCCGAACGCAGCACGCCACCAAAGGTGACTTTGCCAGTGCTTGGGGTTGCGAGGTGAGTGCTCATTAGTGGGTGCCTCCGGCGACTGCGTCGTGCTGAACTTGGGACTTGTATTCGACCTCGTCGCGGGTCAATTCCATGTAAGCGTCTTCGAGCGTGCGCTGCAGTGGTCGGAGCTCACTGAGCACGATTCCGTTTTCCAAAGCCCGGCGTCCAATCGATTCCGAGTCCGGACCAGCCACACGCAAGGTGGTGGAATCCAGTCGGGTTAATTGCACACCATCGGCTGCGAGAACCGTCATCAACGGATCCAGATTCGACGAGCGCACAATGGTCTGACGCAATCCGTCATCAATAAATTCACTGATCGGCGCATCGGCAAGGATCCGCCCACGACCAATAACAATCAGGTGATCGGCGGTCTGCGCCATCTCGCTCATCAGGTGCGAGGAGATGAAAACCGTTTTCCCCTCGGCTGCCTGCTGGCGAGCCAGGTTACGCACCCAGGCGACACCCTCGGGATCCAGTCCGTTGACCGGTTCATCAAGGATTAACACCTGTGGGTCCCCGAGCAACGCCGAGGCAATGCCCAGACGTTGACCCATACCCAGTGAGAAGCCGCCGACCTTCTTCCGGTTCAACTGGCTCAAACCGGTCAGTTCCAACGCCTCGTCCACACGAGATCTCGAGATACCCCCGGTGGCTGCCATAGCCCGCAAGTGGGTGCGGGCGGTAAGCGACTTGTGCACCGATTTCGCTTCGAGCAAGGCCCCCACCTCGGTCAATGGATGCTTTGATGAGCGAAAATTATTGCCGTTGACTGCGACCTGCCCGGCGGTTGGCTTGGCCAACCCTACGATCATGCGCATGGTGGTCGATTTGCCGGCGCCGTTAGGGCCGAGGAATCCGGTCACCATTCCCGGCTGGACCGTGAACGAAACGTTGTCGACTACGGTTTTTGCACCGTATTTCTTGGTTAGCTGCTGTGCCTGAATCATATGTCCAGCATAAAAAACTTGGTCAGCAAAAACACCGACCCGAGTGCTGATCTTGACCCTCACTCCAAAGGTGGAGCCAACCGTGCTGAGGCGCCAACAAGTGCACCTATAGGCGCACAAGTCGTGGACTTTAGACCCACAGCGCAGCGTTAGTCAGAACCATTAAACCCGCGACTATCACGGCAGCAAAGGGTAAAGCGAGCAGCGCAACCAGCACTCGGTGGTCGCGCATGATGGCAACAAATTCACGCAAGAACGCGCTGGGCCGGTAATACGCGGCGGTTTTGCCGCCGAACGCTCGCGCGTCCAACCCCAGACTACGTGCTGCAAGCCCTGCGCGTAGCGCATGGTAATCACTGGTCACCACCCATAATTGTCCGTCCGGCCTATGGGTTCGCACCAGAGTGTCAGAGAACTTCAAATTCTCTATGGTGTCTTTAGCCCGGTCTTCAATCAACAGCTGTTCCTCAGCTATCCCCTGCTCGCTCAGGTAGCGGCTCATGCTGACGCCTTCGGGCTCCAGCTCGTCGGTGCCCTGCCCACCGGTGGGAACTATGAGCGGTTTAGGTTCTGTCGCCGCGCGGTATAACTGCAGGCCACGATCGAGTCGACCGCGCAATAGCGGGGTAACTTTTCCATCAATGGTGCGTGCACCGAGCACCACCACCGCGGCAGGCTGACCCATCGAAGGAAACTTTCCGTGCACCCAGGCGTAGAGCAGCAACATCGCAAAAAGGCTGGCGGTAAAAGCGGAGGACATGAACAACACAAAGGCTACGGTGTAGGACCACCAGGTATTCAGTGCCACCAGCAGTATGGCCACCACCGGCAGCACAAGAACCGCGACCCCGGAAGCAAAGGAAAGTAGGTTGGAGACGCGGGAGCCTTCCCGGCGCCACATCACCACCCCGTTATAGATCAGCGCACCGGCAAAGATCAGGTAAATCAGCGGAGCCAGGGCGAAGACCAACACAAATACCAGTCCAAGACCTGGCACTAGGTCAGTCACTAGATCAGCTAAGAAGGCGATGCTCAACAGAACTAAGGGGAAAAGTAGCACCGCATTGCCTAAACGGCGTGGATCCTTGCGATAAGAATGCACGAAGAACAACCAGAAACCCACAAGTACTAGGCCGGGAAGCCAACCGGAGTAAAGAGAATTCATCTGCCAGTCCTTAAAGCTTAGGAAGAAATCGAATATTCGCGTCGCAGCATCGCCTTGGCCCCAAGATAACCAGCCATCCCATGCACCGACGGTCCCGGAGGGGTCGCCGCGGAAACTAAATACAGGCCCTTGGATTGCAAATACCACGGCTCCGCAGACAATCTCGGACGCATCACGCTTCCGAGGAGGTCCATAGTTCCTCCCGAAAGATCTCCCCCGACCAGAGCAGCATTTTGCTGTTCTAGTCCGCTGGCAGGAACTACATGACTTTCTTTAATGAGGTCGCTGAAACCTGGAGCCGCAGCTTCGATTTGAGCGGTGATCTGCCGACTCATGTCTGCTGTTGATCCCAGCGGGACATGACAGTAAGCCCAAATAACCTGTTCTCCGGCCGGTGCGCGCGAATCATCAAAAAGCGATGGTTGGGCGACAATCAGATACGGATGCTCGCTGGTGCGGCGGTTCGCTGCGCGTTCGGCCCGGCCCACTTGTGCTGCGGTACCGCCCAGATGCACGGTGCTTGTCTGGCTCAACACCGGATCTTTCCAAGGGATCGGTTCGTTGAGCACAAAATGTACCAAACAGCTGCCCGGCGAGCGCCGGGTTTTTGCCAACTTTTTGGCCAGTTTGTCAGGAATTTTTCCGCTAGTTAGTTTAGCGCCATCCTCTGCGGAGGTATCAAGCAGGATTGTTTTTGCCTGGAGTTCGGCAACATGCGACACCTTATGTCCGGTATGAATGGTGCCCCCGTGGCTGATGACTTCGGCGGCAAGTGCATCGGCAATAGCCTGTGAGCCGCCACGCGGTACGGCCCATCCTTGCCCGTGCGCTGCTGCTGCAAGAAAGAGTCCAGCCCCGGCGTTGGCCGGGCCACGCGCTCCGCCGGCCACATGGGCGGCACATCCCGCGTAAAGCGCTGCGGCACGCGGGTACCTGGCTGAAAATATGTCTTTCAACGCCATGCCACCTAGCGTGGAGGCACTAAAGAGGCCTAAGGTCAGTGGGTGGGCTGGCATCTTGAGCAGCGGGTTAAGCAAGGTATCGCTCAGCGCTTCGATACGTTGCACCAGGGGTCTAAGCAGCCGGGTGTAAGCCTGCCCGTCGCCTGCACCAAGTTCGGCTCCGGTGCGTTCTAAGTCGCGCCATGCGTAGGCGGTCCGTTCGTCTAGAACATGAGCAAAGGACAGTTCCGGGACGATAAAGTCGACCCGTTGGTGCACGTTGAGCTCGTGCATCGCGGTGGAAAGCATGGCCATGGGGTGCACGGCGCTGCCTAGATCAAACTTTGCGCTCGAGCCCTCTAACGGTTGTGTGCGCGCGGCGCCGCCGATAGTCTCGTTGGCTTCGTAGACATCGACACTTAGCCCGGCTCGAGCGGCTACCGCAGCCGCCGCGAGTCCATTAGGTCCAGCCCCTACTACCGCTACCGACGTCATACTTTTTGTCCCTCTGGTTTTTCTGCACCCTTACCAAGACCGCGCAGGGTGAATACGTCTTTGGCTCCGGCAAATGGACCTGCCAATGGATCTTCTTGTCCCACGGCACGTATCGGGTCACGCCGCGGATCAAGGATCGAACGAACCACTTGGAACATCACGTAGGCCAGCATCATCATATGTGCGAGCACTAAGAGAACATAGCCGATTTCCGGGAAGACCTTATGTGGATCTTTATCTGCGGAGAACGAGTCAAGATAGTTCCAGAGTCCGTAGAAGTGCGCCACTTCGACCATCATCCAGACCACAAATAATCGCCAACGCGGCAACGCCAACGCGAACAACGGGATCAGCCAAACAATGAACTGTGGGGAGTACACCTTATTGACCATGACAAAGGAGGCAATGATCAAAAACGCCAGTGACCCCAGACGTGGGGTGCGTTTAGCCATCAGGCCTAGAACCGCAACGCCAATGCAGCACAGGAAGAAGAGGATCAGCCCGTAGCGCGAGATTTGTTCGGCTTCGAAGGTGCCCATGGAGTCGGTTTTTGCTGCGATGGCGTTCCATGCATGCCAGAAACTTGAGAGCCCCGCACCGCGTTCGGAGGAGAAAGTGAAGAAGTGTTTAAAGGAGTCCGGGTAAGCCAGGGCGTAGGGCAGATTGACCAGCACCCACGTTGCGGCGGCGACTGCACCGGTTGTCCAGAAGACTTTGAACTTTCCGGTTCGGATGGCGATGACCAGGATCGCCCCAAGAACAAAGAATGGGTAGATCTTCATCGCCGCGCCCAACCCGATGAGCACGCCGGCGAGCACCGTATGTCCGCGTGCGAAGGCCAGCATGCCCATAGCAAGTAGGGCCACCGCCCACATATCCCAGTTGATGCTGGCAGTGAGGATGATGCCCGGCGCGATGGCCACGATGGCCGCATCCCAGGGGCGACGTCCGCCCATGCGCAACGTACACACCACGGTGATGACCCAGAGGATCGCCACGATCGCCAGGTTCATATCAAAGTAGAGCAGTGACCGGTTCTCTAGCCCCTGTGGAACCAGTGCCGCCACCGCCGAGGCCACGGCGCTCATCAGCACCGGGTATTCAAATTCTGCCCCGCTGCTAAAAGGTACCCAGGGGTTGTCGGCAAAACCGCGCGCACCGAACAACGGCACCCAGTCGGAGTAGCAAGCATAAACATAGGGGTTTGAACCGCCCCAGCCGTTGACGCGGCAGGGGTTCTTCGCCAAGAGCATGAGTAGCGCTCCGAGAGTGGTCAGCAAGATCATCACGCGTTCTACACTGAAGAATCCCGGACTGACTCGTCCCGGATCACTGTGACGACCCAAGGGGCCACCAATCAGCGCGGTGAATTGACGCAAGAATCCATCCGCCCTCGAGGGGACGGTAATGCGCAACGGACC
The DNA here is from genome assembly GCF_014644555.1 of Glutamicibacter ardleyensis. Taxonomy (GTDB): domain Bacteria; phylum Actinomycetota; class Actinomycetes; order Actinomycetales; family Micrococcaceae; genus Glutamicibacter; species Glutamicibacter bergerei. The sequence goes on from NZ_BMKX01000001.1 coordinate 875,157, forward strand.
GCGTTGGCTCGGTTTCTTCGGGGCACTCATGACCTCCAGCCTAGTTTGCCCGGGCACCGCACTGCATCATTTAGTCCGCTAGTTCGGTTATTCTCGTCCTTTCGCCACCGGGCGGTACATGGCAGGATGCAACTATGCACAGCCAACGCCGTGAAAGTTTGGAAGCAAGCGCCAGAATACTTCGGGCAATCCTCCGGGGAATCGACCATCGTGAAGAAGTCTTCGCGTGCATTAAGGATGCCCCTTCCACCGATGCGGCGGCCGTGGCAGTCCACAAGCTCCTAGGAGTCAGCGAAGACGAGGCTCGAGCCATCCTCGATATGCAGGTGCGTCGTTTCAGCGATGCCGAACGCGAAAAATTTACAGCGCACATAGCCCTGCTACATGCCGAGCTGGACTCGCTGCGGTAAACAAACCGCTAGAAAAATACGATGACATGGGCATTCAGGGTTCTCTCAGCAAGCTAAATCTCCTCTTCACCCTGCGTTAACCTGCTGTAGGGCGACTGGCTAACTCGGCTTCCTAAGCTCATGAATGTGAGTAAAACCGACAAGCCCAGCGTCCTAGCGATCATCCCAGCACGGGGTGGTTCCAAAGGCGTTAAGCTCAAGAATCTACGCACCATCGGGGGCATCTCCTTGGTGGGCAGGGCCATCCTTGCGGCGCGTTCTGCGACGACAGTCAGCGAAGTCGTGGTCAGCACCGATCATGAACAGATCAAGGCCGAGGCCCTCGCCTACGGAGCCACCGTGATCAGCCGCCCGGCAGATATCGCCGGGGATACGGCTAGCAGCGAAGCGGTGCTTCTCGATGTTTTGTCCAAAGTCTCCGACACTCCGGATATCACCTTGTTCATACAGTGCACCAGCCCGCTGATTGATCCGGCGGACCTGGATGCTGCCGTAGCCTCGGTGCGCGACGGTGAAGCCGAAGTCAGCTTCGCCGCGGTAGCCGACCACGGTTTCCACTGGACCGCAGACTCCGCAGGATTCGCGGTCTCCAGCGGACATGACGCGGCGAACCGGCCGCGCCGCCAAGATCGCGAGGCCCGCTGGTTAGAAACCGGCGCGTTCTACGCGATGAATACCGAAGGTTTTCGGGCCGCAGAACATCGTTTCTTCGGCCGGGTTCGGATCTGTGAAGTCGCCGCAGAACACGGGATGGACATCGACACCGAAGCGGATCTGGCGTTGGCGCAGCTACGCGTGCCACGCCAAGTCGAACCCATCCTGGTTGACGCGGTAGTGACCGACTTCGACGGGGTACACACCCCGGATACCGCCTACGTAGATGAGCACGGGACAGAAACCGTGCGAGTCTCACGCTCCGATGGCATGGGCGTAGCCCGGCTACGAGCGGCCGGGGTGAAGTTCCTGATTCTCTCCAAGGAACGTAACCCGGTGGTTGCCGCCCGCGCGGCAAAACTGAACGTCGAGGTCGCCCACGGCATCGACAACAAGGCCGAATATTTGGCCCGCTGGTTAGCCGACGAAGAAATCAATCCGGCCCGCGTGGCCTATGTCGGCAATGACATCAATGATCTGGCACCTATGGCGCTGGTGGGTTGGCCGATTACGGTTGCCGACGCCAGCGACGAGGTACACCGAGCCGCACGCCATCGCCTCACCCGCCCCGGCGGCAACGGCGCGGTCCGTGAGCTCGCGGAGCTGGTCCTCACGGCCCGCTGCGCACCCCAAGTTTGAAAATCAAAGTTTTCCCAATGAAAGGCAAGTCAATGACCTCCGTGAACACCGAAATCAAGCCAGTAGCTATCGGCGATTCCCTGCTCGGCACCGGCCAGCAGGTCTACGTCATCGGCGAGATCGGCATCAACCACAATGGCGACATGGAAATCGCCAAGCAGCTGATCGATGTCTCGGCCGAGGCCGGCGCCAACGCCGTGAAGTTCCAGAAGCGCACCCCAGACATCTCCACCCCGATGGACATGCGTGACAAGATCCGCTCCACCCCCTGGGGCGACATGACCTATCTGGACTACCGCTACCGCGTCGAATTTGATCAGGCACAGTACAAGGAGCTCATCTCCTACGCCGCGTCCAAGGGCCTGCACGCTTTCGCTTCGCCATGGGACATCCCATCGGTGCACTTCATGGAGGAACAGGGCGCGGTCACCCACAAGGTTGCTTCCGCATCGGTCACCGACATTGAGCTGCTCAAGGCTCTGGCCGAGACTGGCAAGCCAATCATCCTCTCCACCGGCATGTCCACCATCGAGCAGATCGACAAGGCAGTGGAGACCCTAGGTACTTCCAACCTGGTCATGATGCACGCAACGTCGACCTACCCACTGCCTCCAGAAGAGGCAAACCTGCGCATGGTCGAGACCTTGCGCGACCGTTACCAGGTCCCAGTGGGCTACTCGGGCCACGAGCGCGGCCTGCAGATCTCGCTGGCAGCCGTTGCCCTGGGCGCGGTCACCGTAGAACGCCACATCACCTTGGACCGCACCATGTGGGGTTCGGATCAGGCTTCCTCGCTGGAACCAAAGGGCTTCGCCTCGCTGATCCGCGACATTCGCATCCTCGAGCAGGCCATGGGTGACGGCGTCAAGAAGGTCTTCCCAGGCGAGCTGGCACCGCTAAGCCGCCTGCGTCGCGTCGACGCCTAGTCACGGAGCACATCCGGCGGTTGGACTCGCCATTGGGTCCAACCGCCGTTTATTTTTTGTCTCCCCTAGCCCAGAAGGAACCATGAGTTTGATCCCCGGTCGTATATCAGTGGTGATTCCCGCCTATAACCAGGAGGAATACATCTGTGATGCCCTCACCTCACTAACCAGACAGAAGCTGGGCAAGTGGGAATTAGAGGTATTGGTGGTTGATGATGCTTCCACCGATCAGACCGCGAATCTGGTGCTGGGCTACCAGCACAAGCTCGAGCGCCTCGAACTTGTCAGCCTGCCTACAAACTCTGGGGTCTCCGCGGCCCGCAACGCCGGGCTTGAAGCGGTAACCGGTGAATTTTTCACCTTCCTTGACCCGGATGACTGGTATGCCCCGGAACATTTAGCCACGCTAGCCTCCGCCTTAGAAGAGCTACACGTGGACTTTGTGCGCACCGACCATGTGCGAGTGACCGGGACCAACCGGGTGCTGCACCGCGCCCCGCAGGCGGTGCGTGGCCTGCCGCTAAACCCGGCAGATGATATCGAACCCATCGACTCACCGTCGATGGTGGACTACGCCTTCGTCTGGGCCGGCATGTACCGCACCGACTTGATGCGCTCCGTGGACGCATACTTCTTTGATGCAGACCTCTACAGCGCCGAGGACCGGCTTTGGTTGTGGAAATTGCATCTGCGCACCAGTCGCTATGCGGTAGTTTCCTACCCCGGGGTGTTCTACCGTCGTGGTCTGCCCGGCTCGCTCACCCAAGTTTTTGACGAACGGCAACTAGGTTTCATTCCTGCCTACGCGCGGATTTTGGAAGAGGTGCGTGCCCATCAGGACGCGGATAGGCACCTTCCCAAGGCTATGCGCCAGTTCTTCGCGATCGTATGCCATCACGAAAAGCGCGCCAAAAACTATCCGCCGCAGGTACGGCTGGAAATGAAACAGCAGCTACGAAAGATCTTCACCACCATCGACGTTCATATTGCCCAACAGGTCGCACTTGAAATGGATATTGCGCGCCGTCGTCATATCCTCTCCTTCCTTCAGGTGGGGGTCGCTAAATGATCGCTTTAGTCGAGGCCAGCAGCTATTTTCAAATAGCTTCCCTGGCCGCCATGGCCGATGCTGGACTACTGCCGCAGGCAGATGAATATGTGCTGGTACTCGCCAATGGCTCACAGCTACCCGAACTGACTACACCGTTAGACGAAGCTCCCGGTTTTGCAGAACTCGCCGCAAGATTTGACCGAGTTGTCGACCTGGCAGCGCTAGTGTCCCCACGCCGCCCAGCCCAGTTCAACCCGCGCGAAGACGAATTGTTAATCTTTGAACGCTTGCTACGCAACGCTTGGGGCTTAGGCGATGAACGGGTCACCTTGGTGGTTGAATCTATCCAGGTCAACCCGGCCCGTACCCTAGCGCGAATCTTCTTCGACGCCACATTGTGGGTGCACTCCGATGGCCTGATGTCTTACGGGCCCACCCGTAACAAGCTCCAGGTCCCACTCGCGCAGCGCCTAGCCGGCACCATCCACGTGGATCTGGTTCCAGGGCTCGAGCCCCAGTTACTCGCCGAACAGCAACCCCCGCGTCAGGTCTTGCCGGGCACCGCACTAAAGGTGGTCTTCGCACAGCTTGCCGAGAGCTCCGAGTTGCAGCTTCCCCAGGGGGCCGCATTGCTTCTTGGGCAGTATTTAGGCTCGCTGGGTTTGGTCGACGCGGAGGAAGAGCTGGAACTACACGAACAGATGCTCTTGGCCGCCAAAGACCGTGGCTTGAACACTATTTTGTTCAAGGCGCACCCTTCGGCCAGTGCCACCTCGGCGGCACGGTTGCGGGCGCGGGCGCTGGATCTGCAACTGGACTTTCATCTCTTAGATACCGATCATTTAGCAGAAACTGTCATCCTCGCCGCGCAGCCGCAGCTGGTGATCTCTTGTTTCTCTACCGCGCTAGTGACCGCAAAGTATGTGCTCGACACTCCGGTGCACGCGGTGGGGACCGCCAAAATGCTGCAATTGCTGGCTCCGTATGAGAATTCGAACCGGATCCCGCTGTCGATCATCCACGGTCTCTTTGTGCAGGATCTGCCGGTGCCTGCTCGAGCTGGAAACATCGATATGCTCAGCAATCTGCTCGCTGCGGTCTCCTACTGCATGCAGTCCAAGCAGCTTCCACAGTTGCGGCAGACGGCCGAACAGTTTCTTTCCGAACACTATGGTGTGTATTCAGCACACTTCAAACGTCGGCGCATCACCAAACTTGAACTTCCACCGTCTTGGGCTCACCTACCGGTGCGCCGGTCGGTACCTGCAAAGGTCCGTGGGGCTAGCCGCCACGCATTGCGTCGCGGTTCGCGGGGCTTGGACAGAATGTCCAAGGTCCTGAGCCGGCTGGCAAAATGAACGATACGATGATGAAAATTTCCCAGCCCGAAACTCAAGAAGTGCCACGGCCACGCTTTGGCGCTGCCCATGTATGGGTTGAGTCTCCCCTGCAATTGCTGTCTGCCGTGGAAACACATGCAGCAGGGTTGCTAGGCGACGAGGTCTACGTCATTCCACGGCGAGGCATGCCCTTAGAAGCAACTACCGGGGCACTGCTAAAAAATTCGCCAGCAGGATTGCATTTCATGCCCGCAGCCAAACGTCCGCCACAACCGAACTCTTCACGTGAGCGTTATGTAACTGGCGATGCCTATTCGGGCCGGATCCAGCGCACCCTGCTCACCGGGGTCAAAGCCAAGGAAGTTGTCATCATCGATGACGGGCTGGCCACCCTGGCACTGATTCGTCAGTTGGTCAGCGAAGAGCCGACACCTTTGGTTCGCGCGCGAGCCAAGAATACTCCCGCACGCCATGCACTGGGATTAGCTATGTGGCACCGACTTCGTGGTCTGGCCAGAGAAGGGCGATTACTGATCGTCTCTGCTTTGCAGGTGGACGTGCAGCTTAAAAAGCGTATGGAAGAGTTGGGAATTAAGTTCGCCCAGCATCGCTTTGAATGGTTGGCCACCCAGCCCGTCGCCGAACGCTTCACCGAACCAACATTATTGATCGGTTCGGCCATGGCTGCCGACTCGATTATTCATGCCGAACCCTACCTCCAGTGGATTCGCTCCATTGCCGCGGAGGGTCCCGTCGCTTATTTCCCGCATCGCCGCGAAACTGAACAAATGCTGTCCGAACTTCGACAGATACCCAATGTCATCCTGAAGGAACATACCATTCCCATCGAGATGCGTTTACGGGACTTACGCCCGGGACAAGAGATCAGAGCCCTGCCCTCGACAGTTATTCCCTCCTTACGTTTATTGCTCGGCAATGAAGCTCGTAGCCTCTACGCGCAGCCGGTCCCAGATCACTGGTGGACATCCGATACCTCGCAAGATCTACGTGATCACCTGTCCAGTTCGTTGAAGGTGTGATCAGAGCCGTGAAACCAGCAGTTTTAGTTGTTGCGGATTCAGATTCTTATCTGAAGCTCGCCACCACCTTCCTGCACCGTCTTGGTCCGGGTTGGGATCGACGTGTTGTTTTAGCCCGCACCCCGGTAATGCCTACCGACGAACAAATCTTGGCTGCCTTTGAAGGAACCGACCTTGACCCTGCAGATCTAGAAGTATTGGCGTTAAACCAGTTCAACTCGCAAACTATTGGCGAAGATCTAGTCTTCGCCGCCGCCACGGGACCGGTCGTTGCGGAGTTATACGCTCGAATCCTGCGAACCGAGCCGGCCAATAACCGACGTACCGCGCTTATTTCTGCGCTTCCGGGAGTTGCATTCCCGGCGACACGCAAGGGTTGGAACTACCGTCGTCCCGGCGACGGATTTATCTGCCATTCACATGCCGAGGCTCGCGACTTTTCCTTTATGAACCTTGATGATGATGGACATCAACCCACCATCATGGTCAGCAAGCTTCCCTTTCTGCGTTCCACCGGATTCCCGACTCAGGTTCCGGGAACCATTAAACGCTTAGTTTTCGCACCGCAGGCGAAGGTTCCTTTTGGCAAAGCAGAACGAGAACAGATTCTCATCTCGCTCGAGCGCACTGCCAGGCTTAACCCGGGGCTAGAGGTACTGGTCAAACTTCGTGCCCGAGCCGGAGAACCACAGACACACCTCGAGGCATACCCCTACGATTTACTCTTTGAGCAACTTGTACGCGCGGGCACGCTAGGTAAAGTCACACATCTACAATTTGTCACCGGCAGTATGGCCGAAGTCCTGAGCAAGGAAAGTGCCCTGGTGACGGTTTCTTCGACGGCCGCTCTGGAGTCTCTAGATCGCGGCTTACCAACTATGGTTCTTTCGGACTTTGGGGTCAACGCCCAAATGATCAACGTTGTTTTTGAGAGTTCAGGGTTGCTTGGAAGCTTGGATGATCTTGAAGCGTTAAACTTTGCTCCAGCGAATAAACCATGGCTACGCGAAAATTATTTTCACCGCGTGGACAACACTTTTAATGAATCCCTTATGATCCTTGCGCAGCGAGCGCGCGACGGTCAGCTAAAAACAGATCCCGAAATACTGGCGTTCATTAAGCATCAGCCACTTCGCCAAAGAGTGCGTACGGCGCTTCCGACACCCTTACTGAAGGTTCTATTAAAAATTCGCAGACAACTGCGGTTATCCCAGCAGTCGAGCACTAGATCATCGTCATGAGTCACCTAACTAACAGTGCTTACTAGGGATTGATAGCCAAACTACAATACTTGTAATGTCCAAAACATGAATTACAACTGTACAGAGTGGCGCGTTAGAGTGTGCCCATTGTCTGATACTGCACCCTTTAGATAACAGGTATTCTCTCGTGCTCTCCGACATCTCCGGTGATTACTAGCACTTTGGGAATGTTTCTTGACCAAAAGGTCTTAAGATCATTAAGGGCCCATTAATAGACTGTGCTTTCGCGCGGCCATTTTGCCCACAGCTTTGTATATTTCTTTAGGAGTTCATGTGTCGGCGAACCCGATTCGCGTTGCCATTGTTGGCGTGGGCAACTGCGCTACATCCCTTATCCAAGGTGTCGAGTACTACCGCAGTGCCGACGAAAATGCCTCTATCCCGGGTCTGATGCACGTCCGATTCGGCGAATACCACGTGGGTGACGTGGAGTTCGTAGCGGCATTCGATGTTGACGCTAAGAAGGTCGGCCTCGACCTATCTGAAGCAATCCTCGCGAGCGAGAACAACACCATCAAAATCGCAGACGTGCCACACACCGGTGTGACCGTGCTACGTGGCCACACCCTGGATGGTCTGGGCAAGTACTACCGCGAGACCATTGAAGAGTCCACCGCCGATCCTGTCGACGTCGTTCAGACGTTGAAGGACAACAAGGTAGACGTCATGGTTTGCTACCTGCCAGTGGGTTCCGAGGCTGCCGCGAAGTTCTACGCACAGTGCGCCATCGACGCGGGCGTTGGATTTGTTAACGCCTTGCCTGTCTTCATTGCCGGCACCCCAGAGTGGGCTCAGAAATTCACCGATGCAGGCGTTCCTATTATCGGCGACGACATTAAATCGCAGATTGGCGCCACCATCACGCACCGCGTGATGGCCAAGCTTTTTGAGGACCGCGGAGTAGTGCTTGACCGCACCTACCAGCTAAATGTCGGTGGCAACATGGACTTCAAGAACATGCTCGAGCGCGAGCGCCTTGAATCCAAGAAGATCTCCAAGACTCAGGCCGTCACCTCGAACACTTCTGCCAAGCTCACCGCTGACGATGTCCACATCGGCCCAAGTGACTACGTTGCCTGGTTGGATGACCGCAAGTGGGCGTTTGTCCGCCTCGAGGGACGCAACTTCGGCGACGCTCCAGTGAACTTGGAATACAAGTTGGAAGTATGGGACTCACCAAACTCCGCTGGCGTCATCATTGATGCTGTCCGCGCAGCTAAGATCGCGCTTGACCGCGGTATCGGTGGACCGATTCTGTCGGCGTCGAGTTACTTCATGAAGTCGCCACCAGAGCAGTACGACGACGACACTGCGCGTCAAAAGGTTGAGGCCTTCATCCGCGGCGACGTCGAGCGCTAAATTTTATGAGTTAGTTTTGCGCTAACCAAAGCAGGGTTTGGAAATTTTAGATTTCCGAACCCTGCTTTTTGTTTTCTGCATCAAGACGCGGAGAAGCCCGCCGGCTGAAAGGCCGGCGGGCCTCTGTGCAATTACTTGCGAATTCATTTTCTACCTCTTTTCCAGTGATTCCAATCAACGGTAATGGCGTCGTTTGGAACTACCGGATGCGGAAGTACATTTCTGGTGGCACATGGTTAACCAATTCCCGTTGCCGCAGTAGACGGTTGAATTCAGTGTTGTCCAATGGCTTGGAGTTTTTACCTAAACGCTTTCGCATTATTATTCCCTCCCCTCTAAATGAATCGAAGGGCTGGGAAGGTCTTGGCGCGTAGTTGAAACTGCGCGAGCCTTGAGGCTTTCAGGACCGGCGAAGATGAGTTCCGAGGTCCGAACAGCCCGTTGGGTGGTGCTGTCAAAAAGTGGAGCAGACATGAAAAAGTTCCTAAGGGAGAATGTCGATTACTGACTGACCACCTCAGGAACTTTTGATTGAATTCGTAGAAGTCTAGGAATCCATTACTCCGGAGGCAGAGGAAACGCCATGGCGTGCGGCATAGCCGAACCAGCGATGCGTAAAGGTCATATTGCCTGATCGCTTGCCGCCATCGTTCCAAATAACTGAATTCGTAATCACGTTTCCCACCTCCTAAATGTCTGTCCGAATCAATCGTGCGAAGCACGAGATCCTATGTGAATTTTCTTTTTGATCCGCAAATCTCATTGAGACTTCCCAATCACAGTACTTAGCATACATGGAGAATGCCGTGAGTGCTAGCGAAAGGCAAAAATTCTTAAATAAGTTTCATTAAATGCGTTGGGGCCGTTTCGAGCGATGCTCAAAACGACCCCAACACCAAAGCGTGTGAACTACTTATCGTGTTCTCCGGCTTGAGATTCAGGTTGCTCAGCCCACCAAGCCTGCAATCGCTCCCCCGCTATCTCTTCGCCCAGTGGCCCATCATCGAGACGCAAGTTCAACATGAAGTTGTAAGCCCGGCCCACCATTGGACCTGCCTTGATCCCCAGGAGGGACATAATCTGTTCTCCGTTGAGGTCTGGCCGAATAGCATTCAGCTCTTCCTGCTCCGTGATTTCTGCGATACGAGTCTCTAAATCGTCATATGCGAAACCTAGGCGTTCTGCCTTGCGACGGTTTCGAGTCGTGACGTCCGAGCGGGTTAACCGATGCAACCGCTCTAGTAAGTCCCCAGCATCTGTCACGTAGCGACGTACGGCCGAGTCGGTCCAGCCGGCTTCTCCATAACCATAGAAGCGCATATGCAACTCAACCAGGCGCGCTACCGCTTTTGTCGTGTCCTTATCGAAGCGAAGAGCGCGCATACGCTGCTTCACTAACTTGGAACCGACCATGTCATGGTGACGGAAAGACACCGCTCCATTGGACTCAAATTTTCGCGTCGCAGGCTTGCCGACATCATGCATCAGGGCCGCAAAGCGCAAAATGAAATCTGGCCCCGGGACCGCACCATCAGTGTCGGTTTCATGTCCGATTGCCTGCTCGAGCACAGTCAATGAATGCTGATAGACATCTTTGTGTCGATGATGTTCGTCGATTTCTAAACGCAAAGCCGATACCTCTGGCAATACTTTGTCGGCCAGGCCAGAGTCGACCAATAAATCTATGCCAGCTCGAGGGTCCGCGCCATTGATCAACTTGACCAATTCATCGCGCACTCGTTCGGCGGAAATAATATCAATGCGCTCGGTCATCTCGGCCATCGCCTGGCGTACCTCCGGCGAAACTTCAATGCGAAGTTGAGATGCAAAGCGCGCGGCGCGCATCATTCTTAATGGATCATCAGAAAATGAGATATCCGGAGATCCTGGAGTGCGGATGAGTCCTTCACGTAGTGAATCAACCCCGTCAAAAGGATCCACCAATTCCAAATCAGGCAGTCGTAAGGCCATTGCATTCATGGTGAAGTCCCGGCGGAAGAGATCATCACGGAGATTGTCACCAAAAGCAACGATAGGCTTACGCGAATCCTTGTCATAGGCATCTGCGCGATAGGTCGTGACCTCTAGGGTAAACCCGTCTTTTTTGAAGGCAATGGTCCCAAACTCGCGACCCACATCCCAAATATTGTCGGCCCAGCCAGAGATCGCTTTGACCGTCTGCTCAGGTGTAGCGCTCGTGGTGAAATCTAAGTCGGGTGAGACACGTCCAAGAAACAGGTCGCGTACCGGACCACCCACCAAAGAGATCTCAAATCCGGCGCGAACAAAACGGTCGGCTAGTTCGAAAATGACCGAAGGTAGGATCTGGCGCAGGGCGTCATGAGATGGAAGTGCGTGCATAGTTCCTTAAGCGTGCCAGATTTCTGGTGATCTCGCTTGAAAAATCACCGAAGTTCCTTGCGAGATAGCTCTCTTGTCCAAGTCGCTAAGGTATAGATCACCAAAAACTCGATAGAGTGGTTGCATGAACCGTCCGATCCCGTCTGCCCCAAAGCGCACCCCATTGACTGCGTCAATGGCTTCTGCTCAGGCACCCGGCGGTCCTCAGGCGCTTCCTACGGTCGAAGAAGTCTCCTCTGGTGGCATAGTTATCGACTTCGATAACCCCGATTTTCCGGTAGCAATCATCGCCCGATACAACCGTGGTGGACGCTTGGAATGGTGCCTACCGAAGGGCCATCCTGAGGGCGAAGAAACGAACGAAGAAGCGGCTATCCGGGAGATCGAAGAAGAAACTGGAATTGCCGGTCGTATTCTTGCTCCGCTCGGTTCCGTCGATTATTGGTTCACCGTAACTAACTACCGGGTACATAAAACTGTGCACCATTTCCTTTTGGAAGCCACCGGCGGCCACCTCACGATCGAGAATGATCCCGATCATGAAGCCGTTGATGTCGCATGGATTCCGTTAAATTCACTCGGTAAACGCCTTTCCTTCCCTAATGAACGCCGGATCGCAGACCTGGCACGCGAGGTCCTAACGAAGTATGTCTCAGGTTCCTAAGTCACAACCAGGCTCCGATCAGCCACACACTGGAGCCTTTGAACAGGTAACGGAACCAGCGCCTCCCCCAGTGCCGGTCTCCGGCGGACGATCAACGACCTACGCTCTCATGGCTTCAGGCACGTTGGTGTCCCGAATTCTTGGTTTTGTTCGTACCGCAATGCTCGCCATGGCCATCGGCTCGGTCACCTCGGTGGCTGATATTTTCGAGAAGGCGAACGTCATTCCGACGATCATCTTCATGTTGTTGGCCGGCGGTATTTTCAACGTTGTGCTCATCCCACAGCTCATCAAGGCTTCCAAAGCTAAAGATCGTGGTGCCGCTTATACCTCGAAGCTGGTAACTCTCACCATAGTCGTAATGGGCGCGCTGACTCTGATACTAACCCTCTGCGCACGCCCAATTATCGTTGCGTTAACCAATAACTGGACCGAACCGATGATTGCCCTAGGGACCGCGTTCGCCTATTGGTCCTTGCCCCAAATATTTTTCTACGGACTGTATGCGGTACTTGGCCAGGTGCTCAACGCGCACGGGAAGTTCGCCGCGTTTATGTGGGCACCAGCGGTCAACAACCTCATTCAACTGCTGGTTATTGGCTCGTTCATCATCGTGTTCGGCGCCTATTCCACGGGTAATCCAATGGACACCTGGAGCACCGGAAAAACCGTCTGGCTTGCCGGTGGCGCAACTCTTGGCATTTTGATGCAATCACTGGTGTTGTTGTGGCCCCTGAAAAAGATCAACCTCAAGCTCCAATTCGATTTTTCATGGCGCGGTATGGGCTTACGCCACGTCGGCCGATTGGCCATTTGGACGCTCGCTGCAATGGTCATCGGCAATATCTCGTCGTTGCTCTATTCAAAAATTGTCTCCGGAGCGACAGCCGCCCGTACCGAGCTAAGTGCTGAGCAAGCAGCCTCGGTAGCCGGCGAATACGCACTGAACACCTCACAGCTCATCACGGTGCTCCCCCACTCGCTTTTCGCGCTCACGGTCGCCACGGTGTTGTTCAATGACTTCACGCGCGCCTTCGCCGACAAACGGCGCAAAGATATCGGTCCGCTACTCAATGAGGGCATGCGCTCCACCGCGATCCCGATAATTTTCTGCACTCTGGTCTTCATTGTTTTGGCTGGTCCTTTGGGTCGCCTCTTCGCGGGTAACTCGGAACACTCAATTGCGGCAGCCGCGGCGATCGGTCAGCTACTGGTGCTGACAGCACTGGGGCTTCCCTTCAAATCCTTGCAGTTCTTTATGCTGCGCGTATTTTTTGCCGACGAAGACACCCGTACACCGATGCTCATCCAAAGCAGCATTGCCCTCATTGGGCTGGTCGGTGCGGTGTTGGCGTATTTCTTGATCGATCCAGTTCACATCGCGGCGGCCATTGCCTTTATTTACGGAATCACTAACGTCATTTCCGCCTTGATCACGCACTATCTGATCAAACGCCGATATGGAGACTATGGCGTTGGCACGGTAATCGACACCTACATTCGTATCGGGTGGATGGCCACGTTATCAGCCATCATCGGCTGTGTGCCGTTAGCTCTTTTGGGTGGTTTCAGCTTCGGATTTGCGTACGATTCACTATTGAGTGCCGTCATCACCATCTGTATCGTGGGGCTTGTTATGGCAGTCGCCTTCGTGTTCCTATTGCACCGCACTAAAGTCCCTGAGCTCGCCGGGTTCCTCGGACCACTGCTGCGCAGAATTCCGGGTCTCACTAAGCGGTGATTCTGCTCAAATGACCAACGAATGACGTCTTTGGGCAGGTAACATGAAAGATGGTAGGTCAGCCTGCCGTTCGAAGCAATCAAACCTTGGAGATGCACGTGTCGCAGCCCATCGATGTCGGTTCCGTCCTTAGCGGCCGTTACCAGGTCACCGAATCCGTTTTGACCACCGCCGAGGGAGATCTGGTGCTTGGTGGCATCGATCAGGTGCTCAACCGATCGGTCAGCATCGTGGTCGCATCTGCGACTAACTCCTCCCAGCTCGCTACCAGCGCACGAGAAATCGCCATGGGTGAGCGTCAGGCAAACGTCCAGGTTCTGGATCTGGGAATTACTGAAACAAATCAAAGCTACTTGGTAGCGAATGTCGCACGTTCGGCGGACCTCCTAGATTTGGTTCTTGAAGCCCAGGACGCACCGTACGTAGAGCCGTTTTTCACCGACACTCTGGGAACCGAAATTTTCGGGGAATCCCGTCAGTCGGTCCCTGAAACTTACGCGGACGACGCTGAGTACTACGATCAGTTGCGTTACGAAGATGAGCCCGAAGAACAGGGCAAGGTTGGAAACGCGCTGAGTAGTGGGTTTGCCGGTCTGAAGAATCGTTTCAGTCGCAAAAACACTGCCCCAGCGGAATCCTTCGATGACGAAGATTCGTACGATGAGGAAAATACCGGCGACCAGACAGCACCTAATGCTCAAGTCGCTACACCAACTGTTGCTACCCCAGTCACTCCATCGAGCAAGAACACCGAGGCTCCAAAGCCTAAGGTGACGCGTCTGGATGACGACAAGGAACCGAACGTAACCGCTACCGCGGCCCTCGCCGCAGCTGCTCAGTCAAAGGGCAATACGCCGAAAAAGGCAGAGCCTAAAAAAGCAGAACCACAGAAGGAAGAACCTAAGAAGCCTGCTCAGAAGAAGGCCGCCACCGCTGGTGTAGCTGCTGGAGCTGGAGTTGCTGCGGTTGCCTCGGCACCAAAGGCTTCGACCTTCCCTGCGGCCGCCAAGGGTGTCCCCGCACAGGATGTTCCTGAGCCAGTAGATAACGAAGAAGACGAGGGCACCTCAAAGGGTGTGCGTCTGCTCGTCGGAGCAGTATTAATCGCGGTATTAGTTATCGGTATCGTCTTCGCCTTCAACTTCCTCGGTGGAGCAGGCAAGGACAATACAGCTGATGCCCCCGCAACCCCTACCGAGACGGCAGCAGAACCGTCCAAGGAAACCTCAGAGGCTCCTACAGAGTCTTCGTTGCCGGCTCCTAAGGTTGATGGTGTGTCCCGCTTAGTACCAGGTAATCAGCAGCTCAACGCCGAAACTGATAACACCTTGAAGGATATGACCGACGGTAACCCTTCAAGCACCTACAAGACTTACTCGTACACCACGAGCAATTTCGGTGGCTTCGCTTCAAATATGGTCTTCATCTTAGATCTCGAAGAAGAGTCAGCGATCAAGGAAATCAACCTCGAGGGCCTAAATGCCACCGGTGGAGATTATGAGATCCTTGTTGGCAAGTCCGATGATCTTGGCGATGCGAAGTCGGTTGCGAAGGGTTCCTTCTCTGGTCCTTCGATCTCCATTCCGGTCAAGGGCGATGAAACCGACTACCTTGCCGGTTCCCACGTGTTCCTCAACGTCACCGAGCTACCACGCCGTGCTTCGGGTGCCAATGCATCCCGTCCATGGGGTCTACAGATTGGCGAGTTCTCCGCGAAGTAACAGACGCGGAATTTTTTACCATAGCAATGCGTTGAGGTGGATAGTGAGGTTAGACCTTACTATCCACCTCGCATTATTAGAACGAAAGGGTTCTATCCCCGTGACTTCAGCACAGAACGACGAAATCCGCGACGTAATCATCGTCGGTTCGGGCCCGTCGGGTTATACCGCAGCGATTTACACCGCGCGTGCGAATCTGAATCCATTGGTTATCGCCGGATCGGTCACTGCCGGTGGCGAACTAATGAACACCACGGACGTTGAAAACTTCCCGGGCTTCCCTGAAGGAATCATGGGCCCGGACTTGATGGACAACATGCAGAAGCAGGCCGAGCGCTTCGGTGCCGAGGTTCTCTTCGATGATGTTACCGAGATGCAGCTCGACGGCGAGATCAAGACCCTGTCGCTGGCCGACGGTACCGTCTACCGCGCCCGCGCAGTCATCGTTTCTACCGGCTCTGCCTACCGCGAATTGGGGCTTCCAGATGAGAAGCGCCTCTCGGGCCACGGCGTTTCATGGTGCGCAACCTGCGACGGTTTCTTCTTCCGTGATCAGACGATTGCCGTCATTGGCGGTGGCGACTCCGCCATGGAAGAAGCTTTGTTCTTGACCAAGTTCGCCGCAAAGGTGATCGTAGTTCACCGTCGTAGCGAACTGCGCGCCTCGAAGATCATGGCTGATCGAGCGCTCGCTCACGAAAAAATTGAGTTTGTGTGGGATTCCGAGGTTATCGGGATCAACGGTGAAGATAAGGTCAGCGGCCTAGTAGTCAAGAACCGTAATTCCGGAGAAGAATCCACGCTAGATGTCACCGGTATCTTCGTTGCAATCGGTAACGATCCACGCGTGGAACTTGTCAAGGATCAGCTAGAGCTGACTGCCGAGGGCACCATTGCCGTCGACGGACGTTCCTCCCGCACCTCATTACCTGGTGTCTATGCCGCCGGCGACGTCATCGATTCAACCTACCGTCAGGCGATCACCGCCGCGGCTTCGGGTTGCGCTGCGGCTCAGGATGTCGAACACTACTTGGCAAACATCAAAACTCCGGCCAAGGCCAGTAACTAATATTTCTCAGAAAGGGGTTCACTCACATGAGTAACGCTAAGGCAGTAACTGAAGCAACCTTCCAGGCAGAAGTTCTGGATGCCGAAAAACCAGTCATCGTCGACTTCTGGGCAGAGTGGTGCGGTCCTTGCCGTCAGCTTGGTCCAATCCTGGACCAGATCGCTGAAGAGCATGCTGCAAAGGTTGATGTCGTAAAGATCAACGTTGACGAGAATCAGAGCATCGCTGCTAAGTACGGAATCACTAGCATTCCTGCTGTATACGTTTTCAAGGGTGGCGAGCACGTAGCTACCTCAATCGGTGCCAAGCCAAAGGCTGTCATCGAAAAGGATTTTGCTGAATACCTGTAAATCCTAAGCACTCCCAAAATAGGCGTTGAACTTTCGAGTTCAACGCCTATTTTCGTCCCTACCCATGGTCATGGCCACTGTCATGACCTCAGGGAATCAGTATTTGTTAGTTTTGGAAAGAAAACAAGGTATTTAGATTACATTTCCTTTAATATCACTCTTATCGGAAGTCAGCGCTCTTGTCCCAGTAAAAAACGATCAAGGCGGAACCTCAAGTACCTATTTTCCTTCTTTACATTTTCAGCACCTATTCAAGATATCTGACGGCCCGCCGTATTACACATCATTGGCATGTTGTCCTCCTACAAAACCGTTCGTGGCTCAGTATTCCAAGTTAGCCCCCTAAAAATTGCATTCCTAAACAGCTTGTCAAAGCTACTGAATATTGGACACTTTGAAAGCCACCAATACTGCCGTTCAGAGCCACCCGACATAAACAGCGTTATTGTTGTTCAGGGCCACCCTGGCAGCAAGCGGTCGATGAGCCCTTGGGCGTGCAAAAAGCTGTTGTGCAAGTATGTAAACTACTGTGTCTCGGTCCTTGATGAGTGACTGTTGGATCCGCCGGGCGGAGAATTCACGCGGTTCATGTTCGAGAGCTCACGGAGCGAAGGTATGACGCTGCGTCGACGATTTCCTGTATGCAGTACGAGCAGCCGGACTGCATGCCTTGCTGGGGCTGGTGCGTTGGCGGACGCGGTCATGGACCGCATCGTTCACAACAGGATCTGAGTTGAGACCGATGGGTTCAATATGCGCGAGGCGTATTCGCGTGGCGAGCGGTAAACGCATGATGCGTTCGCGGTGAGATTCCTTGTTCAGAGCCGCCGGTCAACCACATCGGTTGGCGGGTGGCTCTGAACGGCAATATCGGGTGGCTCCCAGTGGGAATATCGGTGGCTCTACGAGCTCCGAATAATCAGCTACCAGACAGGTAATTTTCCTCCATCGCACTCAAATACGTCTAGCAGGTAGATGCATTTTTGGACTTCCGTATCTTATGCAAACCCGTATGTCTGCTCGTGTGCTGGAATAGCCAGAATTTATTGTCCCCATACTAAGACACCTCCCGGTCCGAATTTCTGAACACCTCGCTACAGTTTCGGCAGATAGCTGGGAATAGAACCATGTCTGCTGGCTAAAGACGGGCCTACCAATCCGCAATCTGGTACCGCTGTTTCACGCTCACGCAGACCATTGTGAAGCTATACAGACTAGTCATTGATTGTTCGGGCGCAGAACTCTTGCCTCGCACATGTGTATTTCAGTTGGATTCAATCAGTTAGGAGCACCCGAAGGACAATCGGAACCAGTGTATGCCGAAATTTATGTCGTATCCTGATCTGTCTGGGTCAGCTCGTATCTATCCGTCATTGATCGGTATTGGAAAGGCATTTCTAGTCCAGAGTTGCCCTCAACGCATTGATAGCTGGACGTGGCTCTTTCGAGCGCGTGATGGCTTCCTCATAGTTAAGCTCTACAGGATAGATGCCGACAGTTTTTTAGGCGTGGCGCACTGGGTCTACAAGGACATCTTCACCCCAGCTGCATTACCCGGTTTATGGAATTGAAGTACCCGTTGCGATCAATTTACAGGTCGATGATTTGAGTGCTGCAGCGTTTAGCCTCTCGACTAGTTTCGTGCCCACCGGACTCTAAACATGTGTTCGTGAAACTGCATTGGTTAGCCGGCCCGAGGAGCTGGTAAAGGCTAGCCGCCAGAATGAAGATTCGTGTCTCGTCTCCCTGAGCCAGTCCTTGCTACAGCAAAATAATCGGGAGGATCCTGATATCTAAGAGTGGCGGAGATGTCCGGGCCGGAAGTGTCAGTTCTAACCCGGACATATGTTGCTCCTCGAAACGGTCTCTATAGACAGTACGGAAGTCAACGTGTTCGCGATCATCCTGTCATGCAGCGGGTATTAGAAAATTGGGACCATCGGTGAATCGCGTCGTATGAGTATCGGTGCTAAATGGATAAAGGGCGGCGTCACTACTCTGGGATACTGGATGGCTCTCAGGCTCCAGATGTTCACCCGGGCTGGTTTCTCGTCCATTGAATACGCACGAGATGTTTCACGTGAAACTTAGCCACAGATAGCCGTATCGAATCCAGCCTATAGCTATGCCTCGCACTCGAACGGCCATACATTTGTTTCACGTGAAACACTCCCCCGAACGACCGTTACTATCAAAAGTAAGAAGTGAGCACCTATAAATTGAGCACAGTGTCCTTCAATAATCAGGCTTCCGTAGTCCCCTGGCAGAACCGAAATGTCTTCGCACTTATTTCTATGACTGACGGCCAATAACGGCCAGACATCACGATGCTCAATAAATACTGGTCTTCAGGGTTCAGGTTCTATGAGTACCAGAAACCTAGTATTCCCTAACAACGACCATGCTCTATAGGCGGACATAAGATCGAACCTAACAACAATATCTCGATAACGCTCAAAGCTCCCCTATGGGCTTTCAGTAGACCGTACGTGCGACGAATCGGAATTACGTACGTGAAAGTCTGCGCCTTCCGTCACCGCAGCGCTCTATTTAACTTCTGAGATTGCTGTATCTTCTCAGGTGCCTTGGTTCCATTTTCCATAGTCAGCTATTCTTTGGCTGAATATTTGACTCGTTGAGAGCCACCTGCCAGAAACAGCATTATTGCCTTTCAGAGCCACCCAATATTCTCCTTCAGAGCCACCCTGTATAAACTCCGTCCACCACGCAAGAGTCTGCGTGTGAACTGCTCCCCAAATGCTGACCTGAGGAAAGTGGATCGAGTCGAAGAACGCGGCTGAACCAGTCCATGCTGGCTCAGTTGGCGACCTGTCATTTCATTGATCTGAACAGGAACCTGGTCTTTCAAGGCTTCACCGGGTCCGGCAAGTCCTAC
>NZ_BMKX01000001.1:894649-1004628 GCF_014644555.1 Glutamicibacter ardleyensis
GGGCGAAGCAGGCTTGTGTTCGTCGGTACCGTACCGGATACGTGCGGATCCCGGATCTCGAAGAAGAATGGCAGCAAGCCGTCGATAAGCCGATGGGTCAGCACAAACTATTGCGTAAATATGCCAATTACAGTGTTCTGGCGTTGGATGAATGGTTGCTGGATCCGCCTACAGGTGAGTTCTTAAGGTTCATTTTCGAGTTCATGGAGCGAAGGTATGACGCCGGGTCGACTATTTTCTGCACACAGTACTAGCAGTCGGACTGGCATGCCTGGCTGGGTGCTGGTGCGTTGGCTGACGCGATCATGGATCGCATTGTTCACAACACGATCTGGGTTGAGACCGGTGGGTTCAACATGCGTAAGGCGTATTCCAGTTCCGGGCAGTAGGAACGGGTCGCCGTTACGGTGAGATATGGGTTCAGAGCCGCCGGTTCACCGCGAGGGAAGCCGGTGGCTCTGAACGTGAATATTGGGTTGCTCTGAACCGCAAGAACGGGTGGCTCTGAACCGCAAGAACGGGTGGCTCTGATCGGGTCAAATATTCACTTTGGCCCCGCTTCAAAGCTGAATTCAGGGCTTACGGTGACCGTCGACTGACTTAGGATATGCGCTCAAGACCAACTGGATTAATTCATAGTCAGCCTTAGCGAACAGATCTTCAAGTTTGCTCCCCATCTTTTACGCATCCAGTGGTAGCTGCGCGATCAACGGTCACTGGCATTTTGAACGAAGATATTCTTCACGTCTCGCCTCCAATATTGCTCATGTCGGATGCGCTGACGGGCTTACTCGCACAAAGCCTTGGAATCAGTTTCGACCCACTAGGTTGGATTCAAGACCTACATAACAAGATACAGCCTTTCACAAGTTCAACTTTGAACCCATTGAGTCATCCGGTTCCGGCACTTCAATGTCCTCCTGACGCTGCTCTTCTTGCTCATCCAACCAAGCCCTGGGTACTGGTCTTGACCAAGAGGCAACGATATCTAGAAAACATGCCGTTTCGTTGTCCGCTTTATATACAAGGTTTCCGATACACCGGGGTACTTCGTTCCGGTATTGGTAGACCAACAATTAGGCTGTCAGTTCTATCTTCCCCACTCCGATGAACCTCCTTGGGCTCTTGCTTTAAAGCACTGACTCTCAGCTAGGAGAACCTCATCGTAGATTTTCTAATAACTATGAATCCATCAGCAACCAGTGCTTCCGATAGGCGGAACCGGACCCGCTGGCGATTAGGTCGTTGGCAATCGTGATGAATCAAGAATTTGACGGTAGTCCGACAGACAAAGAGTCAGTGGCTAGGACGACGGCTTCTCACAATCACCTAAGAATTCCCAATTGTTCCCTCACCCCCGGTCCATAGGTATGGATTAGTGATTTGGCAACGGGTATCGGCTTCGACCCTTCACTGGTTTTGTCCCTTCTAGGTAGATCCCGCCCCCACGGTTCGCGAATGACACAAGATCTGTCGCGGTAGAAAGAGAGAACGGTTCAAAGTAGAGGTCTTTAGAATTAGTTAGTGCTGCGACTACCATTCTTCGCCAAGACCTCAACTTTCTTGTCCTTTGGCAACTTCCACGGGACACGGACCGTCTGCTTCCCTGCGTTCCCCCTGATTCTTGCAAATTCACGTGACTCGTACTTACGAAGTCGACATGTACGAGCGTCGACGCCAGAATGATTCTTCAACGGCTTCAGCAGACCACCACAGTGAAAGTGACTGAGTATCAATTATTCCTGCACCTAAGTCTCACCCGTGTGGTGACTTCGACGGTTTCAGCGCAGACACGGTTCCACACGATGCTCCCCGAAATCGTCGAACGTATCGTCCCTACCACGAGCGATAAATCAGTGTTGCAGTCATAACACCAGCAGCAGACAGACAACACAATCGCTCCCGTTCCTGGACTGAACGACGTCTCAGAGTTCACCAGCGGCCTAGCCGGTGGTGTTTTGACCCTGGGTAAAAGAGGCTGCTGGCAAGGTGTCCAGAGTGAACGTCAATGGACGTCAGAGAATGTAGCCGACGTGGGGCTGGAGAATTCGCTTTGGCTCTTTGTATTAGATATGTTTCACGTGAAACAGAGACAGGAACAGTCGGTGCGTGGCTACGAGAATGCCAGCGGCCATACAAATCCAATCTACGTGGCTGAGGTTACCTACATAAAATTCAACTACGAAGAGCACTCCAAAGACCCCCACGCATCCTGAGGAGTTATTTAATATGCCGATGCCACTCGTCTCCCCGGTGAAGCCCAATACTGCACTTCTGCCCATTCGTTCTTGCCACGGGTAGATCAGTTTCGACAAATGGAAAATACGAACTGGCATATCCTCGATAGTTCTTTGCTCAACGAATGGTCAGCGAGGATCGCTCCCATTCACGTTGGAATCATCCCCACCCGGTTTGGTTGCAACAACTGAGATGAACCTGTGACTGCACCACGACAACGGTGATTATTCGGAGGAGTCAGAGTCAATTAGTACCCGCATTGAGGGCCGCCCATTAGCCTCATTTATAACTGTCGCTTCTTCAAGCCACGATGGACGGTAGCTCGAGGGAAATTACCCTGTCGAGGTAGCGCTTCAGGAGCAAGGCCTCCTGCTCGAAACTCTCACGCATATAATGCACTGATGGCTCCAGCACAGATCTAGTTCGAAACGATATGGTGCGTACACGTCAGTTATATCGTCGCTAACACGAGCGGGTATGCCAGGACGGTTGCGCGTGCTGTTTACTTACGATGGTCGAGTCCGTTGATTATTTGCCTCCTTGGTAGCCACCAAGATTGCAATTCAGCGCCATATGGTCACCACAGCGATATTCGGTCGCAGAGCCGCTTGGTATTCCCTGTTGGAGCCACCCTACGATCTGTTTCCGTCCGGTCAGCGGCACGCAACTATGACAAGTTGGCAGTTGTGCTTCTTGCACATCTAAATCGTACGGAGGGCTGTACAGAAACCTCATGCTGAATAGGTATCGGCGGCATGTGCTGTCGCATCGAGCCTAGGTTCTTACTGACCATTGCCCGTCAACTCGCCGTCGCAGCAATGACAGGATAGCTGGCAACAGGCTGATTAGTGGTCAAACCCAACTAGCAGGCCAATTATTCTTCTTGTCAATGCATCTTGAGTGCCTGTCCACGCAATGGCTAGCGGTTTCTCGGCATGAGGCACTCGTCAGAAACCAAGACGAGAGTGATGTTCCTGCAACACATGTACGCCGGGAGGGCTCTCTAGCTATGACAATCAATCCGGGAATCACCATAGATTGAGCATGAGAGTGATGCCCGGGCTATATCGCTTGAGCCAGGTCAGATCGTGCCCCCAAGCGAAACGGTGATGTTTGAGGGGGTACGGATGCGTATGTGTTTGCGATTTGCCGGTCATTCTACGACCTCCTCTCTTTGATCCCATCGATAAGGTGTATCTAGATGCGAGCCGTCCTCGACGGGTGCACTGCAGCTTGGTGGCTCTGATCTGCAATAACGGGTGGCGCTCAACCACAATATTGGTAGCTCTAAAACTTGCGCATATTCACCCACGTTTTCCACTGCATCAAAAGTCATGGCGATGCCCGCCAAACTACTGATCCATGACTAGGCGGCTACCCGCGCAACGGTACAATCCCGATATTTCCAAAGCATGTATCGTCCTCCCCGATCACCAACTGTGTGCCACCAACGATCACGTGTTGACATGATTATTAGACCCGCTGACAGGGACCATTTTGAGCTTCAGAGCCACACCAGATCTTCATTTAGATCCACTTTGTCTGTCTCCACTCCCCCACGCAGCAATATCTCAAGAGAGGAGCCGGCCACCAGATAGACAACAAATCGAGGCGAGGAGCATACTCCAATACCGCCTGAACGGGATGCCCGGACAGTATGGCCAGCCTCCCTAAGCATCTTGTCCCAAGGCGCTGTATCTTTGAAAGCCGCAACACAGTTACTAAGGACTCTGACGATTTCTGGAATGTGTCGTTGCATCCAGAAACTAAGAAATGAGAAGGCGACGACCACCGTCAGTAAACAGTACGAGCAACAGGACGCTTACCCACTCGCGTCGTCTACGTTACGAGTTAGGATGGCGTTCGATATCGGCTGGGCTCAAATATGCGGCGGACCAGTAGGTGCACCAAACGTGCGAATTTTTCGTGCATTAGCCTTTGCTCCAGAAAACAGCACCGTGGCCAAGTTCGTGCCTCCAAACCACTGACCATCATATCTAGATTATTGGTGCCCTGAACGAGAATTATGGTGGCTCTGGTATGCAGTAACTGGTGACAATGAAACCTTTGAAAATTTCGTCAATGGTAAAGAAACAACTTCGGCAAGAGAGGTAGTAGTTTCTGACCTCTTGAATAAAAATTGAAGTTTCTGGTCCAACCATTTATATGATTCCAACTGGAATCTTCTTCTACGGGCCTTTCTGTAGGTGGCAGACGTTTATTCGCAGGGCGCAAAAAAATAGCACCGACTTGACGGCCTCCTTGAGAGAGCCTCTGTGAAGAATCTTGAAGCAGTAAACGTGTCAGCAAGAGCTTCTTGAAAGCGGTCTAAACGGAGAACCCGAGCACCTTCTATTCCTTTCACGACCCAAGCATAGAAAACTAGAGCACCCTGGTCGCGCTACAGCGACCTTACGGGCCACCAGTGGGACGAGACCCTCCCCCTGAGCCTAGAAGCGGCTCAGTGACTCCTTAGGTGCCGATTCAGCAACTTTTTTGGTCGCAATCATTCTCCAGTAGAATCCGCAGTGGAACCCACGCACTATCGTTGCCAGCCAGAACCTACTTCACTTTTCCTTACTGATCTTGAACTCAGTTTTTAAACAAAGGCGGTCATGTTTCACGTGAAACATGACCATCATTGTTAGCTGAAGCCTATGATTTCTTAAGGTCCGGATCTAGAACTTCCATGATTCTGTTCAGGTCTTCAACGGACGCGAATTCGATACTAACTTTACCTTTTCGAGAGCCCAACTGAATCTTCACGCTAGTATCCAGTCGATCGGCCAGAGATGTAGCTAGGAAATCAAGCCGTTCGTTTCGCTGGGTTTCTCGTGGTTTGGCATTCTTCTTGACCGGCTTATCGCCACTGAGTGCTACGGCTTCTTCTGTAGCGCGAACCGACAGGCCTTCATTGACGATGCGTTGAGCGAGTTGTTCTATCGCTTCCCCATTGGACAGGCCGAGCAAAGCTCTTGCGTGCCCCGCAGAGAGGACTCCCGCCGCAACTCGTCGTTGAACCAAAGCTGGTAGCTTCATGAGCCGAATAGTGTTCGAAATCTGTGACCGCGAACGACCGATACGATCAGATAAGACCTCTTGTGTGCAGTTGAACTCTTCGAGTAACTGCTGGTAAGCAGCCGCTTCTTCCAGCGGGTTGAGTTCCGACCGATGTAGATTTTCAAGCAGCGCGTCACGTAAAAGGTCGTTATCTTGAGTGTCGCGGATAATGGCTGGAATCGTAGACAGGCCCGCGGCTTGAGTAGCGCGCCAACGACGCTCACCCATGACCAGTTCGTATGGGGCCTCATTTTCTTCTCTCGAAGGCCGAACAACGATCGGCTGAAGCAACCCGATTTCCCGGATGGAATGGATGAGTTCATCCAGTTGTTCCTGATCGAAGTTAGTTCTTGGCTGCTTACGGTTCGGATGGATCTGGTTAACATTGAGTTCAGCAAAACTTGCACCAGGAACGTCAACTAGTCCTGGAGAAGATTCTTCAATGTTAGGAATAGTCGCCTTCTTCGAGACAGCTGGTTCAGTTTCTCTTGGAGCCACAGACGAAGTTAAACCAGGCATGGCCGCACGAGTTTTTTTGCCATTTTTTGCAGGGGTGATCTTAGAGGCAGAAGACGAAGATTTCCGCCCCGGTTCAAAGAACATATCCACAGGGCGTGCAGATTTGGTTTTGCTTACTTGCGGTTCAGTAGAAGATGTTTCACGTGAAACTTCCTCAACAGTCTCAGGTGCAGCGCCTGTTGGTGAACTGGAAATCAGGGCACCTAGTCCCCTGCCTAAGCCACGCTTTTTCTCAGCCATTTGCCGGCACTCCTTCTCATCCAAATACTCAGCCATGACTAGTCTACTGTTTACTCGACAAACAAGGGGGATGTTGCTCGCCTTGATTGTAAGAAGTCTCGAAGAGTACAAATACAAAATTTTCTCGTTAAACAACAATAAGCGGGTTATTTCCCGCTTAAGTTGGCTCAAAAGCTTTCGGTTAGACCCGAACGGCTCTTTCCGCAATCTCTATGGCTGCCTCCATGTAAGACAGAGCACCTGTAGAGCTTGGATCGTAAGTAATGACCGTTTGTTGGTAACTAGGTGCTTCAGAGATGCGCACGGAACGTGGAATCACGGCTCCTAAAACTTGCTCCGGAAAATGTTCCCGAACTTCGTTAGCAACTTGAGCTGCAAGGTTCGTTCGTCCGTCATACATGGTCAGCAGAATCGTAGATACTGTCAACTTTGAATTCAAGTGCTTCTGAATCATTTCAATGTTCTTCAACAGCTGACTGAGACCTTCCAGCGCGTAATATTCGCACTGAATCGGAATCAGAACTTCTCTGGCAGCCACAAACGCATTAACTGTCAACAGGCCGAGGCTCGGCGGACAGTCAATGAAAACATAATCCAACCGCGGAAGGCCCTCGCGCTGTCGGGTTCGCGCGTAGTCGTCCAATGCTCGTTGCAACCGCTGTTCACGGGCAACCAGAGATACCAACTCAATCTCTGCGCCGGCCAGGTGAATGGTTGCAGGTGCAACTTGCAATAAAGGTAGTTCAGGGCATGTCGCGATGACGTCAGCCAACGGAAGATCGTTGATTAGAACATCGTAGATGCTATCCACTTCCGAATGATGCTCAATGCCGAGCGCAGTTGATGCATTACCCTGTGGATCAATATCGATCACAAGAACATTCAAACCGCTCTTTGCCAGCGCAGCCGCCAAATTAACCGTCGTCGTCGTTTTACCGACGCCACCCTTTTGATTCGAAATGGTCAGGTAACGAGTCTTCGGAGGAGTGGGAACCTTACGCTCAGAAATTGCTTCGCGTCGGCGGTGCTCGCTAGCCAATTGACTAGCAAGGGGCGAAGAAGAGTCATTAAAGTCAAAAACGTTACTCGACGAACCTTTAGCCTTGGACAAAGGTGAAACTCCTCCTCGTAATTTGATGCGTGCAATTTTCGCAGATAGTTAGACTTTGTTTCACGTGAAACACTCGAAAACAAACGTCTTAGCGTGTGTTCAATTTAGATGTCAAAAGACTTCAAAATTTTGCATCGTGCCGCATCGAAAGCTACTTAAAGACTAACGCCTAAGCCTTAGCCAACCTTGATTCGAACCACCGTGGTGACTTCTTCAAGAATGTCTTCACCCACAGTCAAAACCTCGGTTTTGGTGCCACCGAGCTTACGAATGACTTTTTGAGCCTTGTCGATTTCTTCTGCAGCCGAACGACCCTTGATCGCGATCAAGTCGCCCTTGCCATGCAGTAGTGGAATGGTCAAGCCTGCCAAGTTGCTCAGGGCTGATACAGCACGAGCCGTAACGTATCGAGCGTTGATCGTCTCGACCATCTGTTCTGCGCGTCCACGCATCACAGTAACGTTATCTAGCCCAAGATCATCAATAACCTCTGTCAGCCAGATGCAGCGACGCTCTAGCGGCTCAATCAGAGTTAGTTTCAAGTCTGGACGTGCGATGGCAAGGCATAGCCCAGGAAGCCCTGCGCCACTGCCTACGTCGGCCACTTCAGCGTCCTGCTCCATAAGCGATTCGATGATCGCACAGTTCAATACGTGGCGTGACCAGAGGCGTGGAACTTCACGTGGGCCAAGTAAGCCCCGTTCAATTCCGGAGGTCGCTAGGTGCGTTACATAACGCTTGGCAAGATCCAGTCGGTCGCCGAAAATTTTCTCGGCGGCTACGGTCTCCGCAGCTGTCAGGCTGAGGTCCTCAGTCATTGCATTGGTCCTTAGAACGTTCGAAACCGCGAATAGCGATGTACTTAGTTAGCTAGCGTCGAAACGACGATGTGGCGACGAGCGGATTCGCCCTCGGATTCCGAGTGCAAGCCGGCATCAGCGATTACATCATGAACAAGCTTGCGCTCATATGCGCTCATCGGTTCAAGATGTACAGCTTCTCCACTTTTGCGAGCTTGCTCGATGGCCTGTGCTGCAATCTCCTGCAGTTCCTCGGCACGGTTAGCGCGGTAACCAGCTATGTCCAGGACGAGCCGTGAGCGCTCACCTGTAGCGTTCAGGACGGCCAAACGGGTGAGTTCCTGTAGTGCATCAAGGACTTCACCGTCCTTGCCTACCAGGCTGTTCAGGTCAGTGGTTGCTTCTTCGGCAACGATCGAAATGTAGGTACGCCCACCACGAATTTCGATGTCAATGTCGCCATCAAGATCGGCAATATCGAGCAGTTCTTCGAGGTAATCCGCGGCAACATCGCCTTCGTCAATTACCTCGTCTGCTTGCTCATGCTGATCCTCTAGCTCTGTTGCTTCAGGATTTTCAGTTGCAGTCATGACTACCTCTTCTTGCGGTTCTTGCGCTTAGGCTGCTCGCGCTGGCCTTTAGGCTCTTCAATGGCTGGGGTCTCGGACTCGTCAACCTTCTTCTGCCCCACAGGAGGCAGGCCCTTCTCCGCACGGCGAGCGTTTAGTTCACGTTCTGCCTGGGAGCCCGGGGTTGGGTTGTTACGAATAACCCAGAACTGCTGTCCCAGGGTCCACAAGTTCGATGCGGTCCAGTAGATCAGAACACCGATTGGGAAGTTGATGCCACCGATACCGAAGACCAAAGGCAGGATGTAGAGCATCATCTTCTGCTGCTGCATGAATGGGCCCTGAAGAGCTTCTGCGCTCATGTTCTTCGTCATCAGCTGACGCTGGGTGAAGAACTGCGAGGCTGTCATTGCAAGGATCATGATGACAGCAACAACGATTACGGCCCAGTTGATAGCGCCGGAGTTAATGGTGCCCAAGAACGTCTCGGACAGGGGTGCTCCGAGAATCGAGGACTGGTCGAAGCTGCGGATGTGGTCAGCGGACAAGGCGCCGATTGAACGGCCGTCATCGCTGGCACGGGATGCTTCGTTGAGCACGCGGAACAGTGCAAAGAAGAACGGCATCTGCACGAGTAGTGGCAAGCACGAGGAAAGTGGATTGGTCTTGTGCTTTTTGAACAGCGCCTGCTGCTCTTGCACCATGGCCTGACGCGACATTTGGTCGGTCTTGCCCTTGTACTTTGCCTGGAGCTTACGAAGGTCAGGCTGTAGCGCCTGCATCGCTCGCTGACTCTTGATCTGCTTGACGAAGACCGGGATCAACAAGGTACGAATAAGCAGCACAAGGAAGATGATGGACAAGGTCCAGGTCACACCCGAGCCTTCATCCATACCAAGAATTGTGAACAGTTCGTGGAAGGCCCACAGGACCCACGACACGGCATACGTGAACGGAGTCAATATCGTGTCTAGAAAGTTCATTAGCGGTCAAGCTCCTTGTGGCCGCTATCCGCGGCGTCTTCATCGTCGGGAATCACAGGATGATTCAGAACTATGATCCTCGGCAGTTTACCTTCAGGCCAAATCCTTGGTCCTTCAGGCACTTGGTCTACACCGCCGTGGGAAAATGGATTGCACCTCAGAACCCGCCAAGCGGTCAAGACGATGCCTTTGATAGCGCCGTGTTGAGTCACCGCTTCGAGCCCATAGGCAGAACAGCTAGGAAAGTATCGGCATACATCGCCGTAAATTGGCGAGATGATTTTGCGGTAGATCTTAAGAAATCCAATTAGCAGGTTGCGTGGAATATCAATGATGAACCACAGCACCCCAGTACGCGGAGTTAAGTCCTTACGCATCAGCGAACTTCTGCTTTACGCTGTACAGATGCAAAGGCGGCAGTAACCTGGGTCCGTAGTTCGTCCCAAGTGAGCTCTGCAGCTCCGGGTAAAGCACGAACAACGATGTCCAGGTTCCCATCCACGCGCCTGAGCTCGTGGGCAACTTCGCGCATACGGCGTTTAGTCAGATTTCGCTTAACTGCAATTCCCACTGCCTTGGAGACAATAAATCCAAACCGGTCCCCCGCGGCCCCTTCGGGACGAGGACGTGCATATAGCACGACGTTCCGGCGTCCGCTTCGGGCGCCGGAACGTACAGTGACTGTAAGGTCTTGCGCTAGGCGCAATCGCTGATTCTTTGGCAACATTTTTGTTCTAGCCAGATCTAGTAGATTCCGCCAGAACTACGCAGCCAAAAGCTGTTTCGCAAATTTATGCGGAAAGCTCGGTACGGCTCTTGCCGCGACGTGCGGACAAGATTGCGCGACCTGCACGGGTACGCATACGAAGACGGAAACCGTGCTTCTTGGCACGACGACGGTTATTAGGCTGAAAAGTCCGCTTGCTCACGGTGACACTCCAAGAAATTTAAGTGATGCGCCGGACCCGCTACTAGCTAGCTGGATAACAACAGGCTGACGCTCGTTCTTTAAAAAATGTGTAATTTTGCGGGCTCTTCTAAAAACTGAGCAGGTCACAAAACGCACACATAGGACTAAATAACGATAGGAAAAATTCCGCCATAGGTCAAATTGGCGCGATTTTCAAGGACCCCTGTGCATATCAGAGCCCTACCTGTGAATAATCTACCCCAAAGTTGTGGATTACTTCATCGTTTATCGAAAGACAACTCACAATCTGGGATGAAAATCCATGTCACAACGCCCATAAAAACGGTATATTTCAAGGGGAAAGGCGTTTTCCACAGGCAATCAGCTAACTTTTTCCACCTGACTGTGCATAACCATGTGGATAGTGGTTAGAATCAGTGGAGATAACGTCGCCAAAACCGCGAAAGCGGGGCCCGAAACAGGGCTTTGTGTGATCAACATTGCATTAAATGATGGAAGTGGGGCGCCCTTAGTGAGCAGCGACGAGACCAATAGTATTGGGAGCTCCTGGCGTCAGGTCATTCGTAAGATCGAAGATGATGATCGAGTCAAGGCCCGTCATCGTCCATTTGTGTCCCTTGCTAAACCCCAGGGACTCATTGGTAGTACCCTGCTTGTTGCCGTACCTAACGACCTCACCCGCGATATTTTGCAAACTCAGCTACGCGAACCTCTCGATCAGGCGTTGCGTGAGGTCTTCCAAGACGATATCCGCTGCGCCGTCAGCGTCGATCTGTCCTTGGCTGAGGATGTCGAACAGCCAGCCGAACAAAAGGTCTCTCCAGCTCCGGTCCCAGCTCCAGTTCCAGAAACCCCTGGACCGCGACCGCAGCCTGCACCACAACCGACGCCACCATCAAACTCCCAAGAGTTTGGCCGGCTCAATCCAAAATACATTTTTGACACTTTTGTCATTGGGTCATCGAACCGATTCGCTCACGCGGCCGCGGTTGCCGTCGCTGAAGCGCCGGCCAAAGCCTACAACCCGCTATTTATCTATGGCGATTCCGGGCTAGGTAAAACTCACCTGCTTCACGCCATTGGACACTACGCGCGTCATCTCTACAAGGGGATCCGAGTGCGTTATGTGAACTCCGAAGAGTTCACCAATGACTTCATCAACTCAATCCGTGATGACGAAGGTGCCAGCTTCAAGCAGACCTATCGTAATGTCGATATTTTGCTCATCGACGATATTCAATTCTTGGCCAATAAAGATGCAACGCAGGAAGAGTTCTTCCATACCTTCAATGCATTGCACAATCACAACAAGCAGGTAGTGATTACCTCTGACTTGCCGCCTAAACAGCTGCAAGGATTTGAAGATCGCATGCGTTCGCGCTTTGAGTGGGGTTTGCTCACCGATATTCAGCCCCCTGAATTGGAAACCCGTATTGCGATCCTGCGCAAGAAAGCTGACGCCGAGAATCTTTCAGCTCCAGGCGATGTCATGGAATATATCGCCTCTAGAATCTCGACGAATATCCGTGAACTTGAGGGTGCACTCATCCGAGTGACCGCTTTTGCCTCATTGAATAACCAACATGTTGATCTGGCCCTGGCAGAAACCGTGCTCAAGGATTTGATCAGTGCTGACGGTGCTCAGGAAATCACGCCTTCAACCATCATCAAGCAAACTGCTGAGTACTTTGGGCTGTCTATTGACGAGCTCAACAGTAAATCTCGCACTCGAACCCTGGTGACGGCACGTCAGATCGCGATGTATCTGCTGCGTGAGCTGACGGATATGTCATTGCCGAAGATCGGCGCAGAACTTGGCGGGCGAGACCACACCACGGTTATCCATGCGGATCGAAAGATCCGTGAGTTGATGGCCGAGCGTCGCGCAATCTTCAACCAAGTGACAGAACTGACAAACCGGATTAAACAGAGTCAGCGCGAGCATTAAACCGGTAAATCACAGCTGTGGATAAGGCTGTGGATTACATGAAGACAACCTGAGTATAACTAGCACCTCGCGTGTGGACTCAGAAAAGCGTGACACTGAGTATCAACAGGACCATGGAACTCAGTGTCACTGCCAGTCACAGTTTGTTCACATGCACAATTGGTTCAAACTATGGGCTCGAGGGGCTTATCCACAGTATCCACAGGGGTTATTAACACTACTTCCTTTAAACACTTATTCATCCAAATAACGAGACCTCTCCCCCAGCGCTGGTTTTGAACTGCTTTTTGTTCATAAGCTCGTGGTTACACACACTTGGAAAGTTCCATGAGGGCTATTCGAAGAAGACGTGGCAAGATTAAGTGGAGATATCGTGTAGCTACCTGCTCTATGCTTAAGAACTTGGCGGGAAACAACCTTCTTGGCCTCACTTAAGACTTATGGGTTCCGAAAGGCGGATTTTTCGTGAAGTTCAGCGTTGAAAAGGATGTATTGGCAGATGCCGTTTCTTGGACCGCAAGGTCTCTAGCGCAGCGTCCACCATCTCCAGTACTTGCTGGCATTTTGATCACTACCCATGAAGGCATCGTTCGCCTTGAGGGATTTGATTACGAAATTTCATCCCACATCGAGATTCCTGCTGATATTGGAGAACAAGGCAAGGTCTTAATTTCTGGCAAGCTGCTTGCGGAAATTACACGTTCATTGCCAAATTCAACGGTGACCCTCGAAACTGATGGAACAAAGATCACCGTCTCCTGCGGTCGTTCACGATTCCACTTAGCGACCATGCCAGTTGAGGAATACCCTTCTTTGCCAGCGCTTCCAGAAGTTGCAGGCACCATCAATGGCCAGGCTTTCTCTGAAGCTGTATCTCAGGTCATTGTCGCGGCATCGAAGGATGACACCCTGCCAGTGTTGACTGGCATCAAGGTTGAAATTGAAAATGACCTGATCACTTTCCTTGCCACGGACCGCTACCGTTTGGCGATGCGTGAACTGAATTGGACTCCAAACCAGCCAGAAATTTCTACTTCCTTCTTGGTCAAAGCCAAAACCCTGAACGAAGTAGCTAAAACACTTTCTAGTTCTGGCGACCTGAAGCTTGCAATCAGCCCTACCGGGGAAATGATCGGTTTCGAAAGTGCTAACCGTCGGACAACCTCGTTGCTTATCAATGGCGATTACCCAAAGATTCGTTCGTTGTTCCCGGATAACACTCCAATTCACGCTACTGTCCGTTCTAGCGATCTGATTGAAGCGGTACGTCGCGTTTCTGTTGTTGCTGAACGAAACACGCCAGTACGTATGGCATTCACCGATGGACAGCTGACCCTTGACGCAGGCACCGGTGAGGACGCCCAGGCCGAAGAATCAATTGTTGCTTCATTGCGCGGAGAAGACATTACGGTTGCATTCAACCCAACCTTCCTCAGTGAAGGATTGAGCTCGTTCAATACTGATTTTGTTCGTTTTTCCTTCACCAGCGCTCCAAAGCCAGCAATGGTCACTGGTCAGAAGAAAATTGATGAAGACGACCAGGACCAATACCGGTACCTCGTTATGCCAGTTCGACTCCCAAACTCGAACTAGCAACAAGTTAGTGGTGGAATGCTAAATATTCCACTGCTTCGTAGCTTTCAGGATTCTCGGTGTATATCTCGCAGCTTTCCCTCACGAGCTTTCGCTCGTACGTGCAGGCCGACGTACAACTAGCCCCGGGCATCAACGTACTGGTTGGACCCAACGGCGTCGGTAAAACGAACATCGTTGAAGCCATCGGATATCTAGCGAACCTCTCCTCGCACCGAGTCAGCAACGATGCTCCGCTGCTTCACTTCGGTTCCGAACGTGCGCTGATCCGCGGCACGTTACACCGTGGAGCTCAGTCCACCTCCCTCGAGGTGGAAATTACTAGCGGAAAAATCAACAGGGCGCGGATTAACCGGGCCAATCCGGTACGCGCACGAGAGATTCTTGGGCTCGTGCGAACGGTACTCTTCGCTCCCGAAGATCTGTCCTTGATCAAGGGCGATCCATCTAATCGACGTCGTTTCCTCGATGAAATGCTGATCTCCTTAAGACCTATCGAAGCCGGCACCAAAAACGACTACGAGCGAATCGTGAAACAACGAAATGCGTTGTTGAAATCGATCAGAGGCAAATCAAAACTTAATTCTTCACAAGAGAACACCTTGCAGGCATGGGACATGCAACTGGCCACTTGCGGGGCCCGCCTCATTCGTGGCCGATTGATGGTACTTGCCCTACTGAGGCCCTATATGGAAGCGGCCTACGCAGATCTTGCCGATGGTAAGAAGCATGCCGATGCGGTTTATCGCTCATCGCTTGAAGGTGAGATTGACGAAAATTCTTTGCCGGTGAAAAATCTGCAGGGGTTGACCCAAGACGAAATTCGCGATTTGCTGCTCAGCGCCATCGAGGCAAACCGGGCACGCGAACTAGATCGCGGAATTTCACTATTTGGTCCACATCGTGATGATTTGACCCTGACTTTAGGGGCAACTCCTGCAAAAGGCTACGCCTCGCATGGAGAAACCTGGTCCTTTGCGCTCGCATTACGCCTGGCTGCTTACCGCGTCTTTGGTGATGACGATCCGCGAACTGGGTCCGGACCGATTTTGATCCTCGATGATGTTTTTGCAGAACTTGACGCTACCCGGCGGGACCGATTGGCGCATATTGTTGCCGGTGCAGAACAAGTATTGGTGACCGCGGCGGTGGCTGCCGATGTGCCTGAGGCCTTAAAAGGACATTTTTTCATGGTGAGCCCTGGTCAGGTCAGCGATGTCTGAGGAAGAACTCGACTCGGCCAAGGCGTTGCTCAATCGCATGCGCAAACTTGCCGAAGAGCGTGGTGAAACCAGAATTGACGCTGCCCGCATGGACCGCGTCAAAAAGCGTCAAGCAACGCGTCGCGGATTCGCTGCGCCGCAGGGTAAACCCGTTGAAGGATCCGCACGCGACCCACATGCTATCGGTGAAATCGTATCGAGAATGTCCAAATCTCGTGGCTGGAATACTCAAGTTGCGGTTGGATCCGTACTGGGCCGCTGGACAGAATTGGTCGGCGAAGACGTGGCAGCACATTGCAAGCCCGAGTCTTTTGAAGACACCGTCGTGGTTGTACGCTGCGATTCAACTTCCTGGGCTACACAATTACGCCTACTCAGCCATCAAATTTTGAAGAAAATTGATGCAGAGTTAGGTTCGGGAATCGTCACGGTTATCAAGGTTTTGGGCCCCAACGCACCCTCCTGGCGCCACGGCCTGCGTTCGGTTGCCGGACGAGGCCCGCGAGATACCTACGGATAAAATTGCTGGCACGGCATATGGCGCTGTAACGGAGCCGCTGGCTGGATCCCCCCTTACTGCTCCGCCAGTAACCGCTCTAAGTGATGATTCTGTGCCTACTACAGCCGATTTGATGCTCAGGATCCCTATATATTTCGCTAAACGCGGTAGAATTAGAGGCAGTGAGTGCGCGTCGTGTAGGTATCCCCCACGCACGTTGCACCAGACCATGGTTTTTTGTTGGCCCGCACGCAGGGGCGGCAGGGAATCGCGCACCAAATTCGAGGAGTTCGTAGCACAAGTGTCTACCGAAAACGCTTCACCGCAGGAGCCGGCCGAAAGCCAAGTACCCGCGGAATCGATGACTTCAAAAGTCGAACACACCTATGGCGCCCAGGACATTACCGTCCTCGAAGGACTCGAAGCGGTACGCAAACGCCCGGGCATGTATATCGGTTCAACCGGACCGCGCGGCCTGCACCACCTGGTCTATGAAGTTGTTGATAACTCCGTTGATGAGGCTCTTGCAGGCTACTGCGACACTATCGACATCACCTTGCAGAATGACGGCGCTG
This sequence comes from Glutamicibacter ardleyensis, assembly GCF_014644555.1. Classification (GTDB taxonomy): domain Bacteria; phylum Actinomycetota; class Actinomycetes; order Actinomycetales; family Micrococcaceae; genus Glutamicibacter; species Glutamicibacter bergerei. The sequence continues at coordinate 910,939 of NZ_BMKX01000001.1, forward strand.
TCCGAGTTCAGGACAACGGGCGTGGCATCCCCACAGATATGCACCCGACAGAGGGTAAGCCAGCGGTAGAGGTCGTCATGACGATCCTGCACGCCGGCGGTAAGTTCGGCGGCGGCGGTTATGCGGTCTCCGGCGGTCTGCACGGCGTAGGTATTTCGGTAGTTAACGCGCTATCTAGCCGCGTGGACACCATCGTTCGGCAAAAGGGTTACGCCTGGCGGATCTCCTTCGGCAATGGCGGCATGACTACCTCCCCATTAACCCGTGGCGAAGAAACCGAAGAAACCGGCACCACCCAGACGTTCTACCCGGACGCCGGAATCTTTGAAACCACAGTATTTGATTTCGAAACCCTGCGTGCGCGTTTCCAGCAGATGGCCTTCCTGAACAAGGGCCTGCGCATCCGTTTGACCGACGAGCGTGTGGTTGAAGAGGTTGAGGCTGAGGTCGAAGACGAGCGCGAAAATCAGGTTGTTAAACCACGCGTGGTCGACTACCTGTACAAGGACGGACTGCTCGATTACGTCAAGCACCTGAACTCCGCGAAAAAAGTGGAATTGGTACATGACGAGGTCATTGCCTTCGAGGCCGAGGACACCACTCGCGGTATCAGCGTTGAAGTTGCTATGCAGTGGACCAATGCATACTCGGAGTCTGTGCACACCTACGCAAACACCATCAACACCCACGAGGGTGGTACCCACGAAGAGGGGTTCCGCGCCGCATTGACCGGCTTGCTTAACCGCTACGCCCGCGATAATAAGATCCTGCGCGAAAAGGATGACAACCTCTCCGGTGATGATGTCCGCGAGGGTCTGACCGCAGTTCTTTCGGTCAAGCTCTCCGAACCACAGTTTGAAGGCCAGACTAAAACCAAGCTGGGTAACTCGATGGCCCGTGGTTTCGTGCACGGTGTGGTCAACGAGGAACTTGGCGACTGGTTCGAGCGCAACCCGAACGTCGCCAAAGACATTATTCGCAAGGCAATGCTTGCCTCCCAAGCCCGAATGGCGGCCCGCAAGGCGCGTGACAACGCGCGCCGTAAGTCGCCGATGGAATCCTTCGGCATGCCGGGTAAGCTCTCGGACTGTTCCTCAAAGAACCCTGCCGAGTGTGAGGTTTTCATCGTCGAGGGTGACTCCGCAGGCGGCTCGGCCAAGCGCGGACGCGACCCACACACGCAGGCGATCCTGCCGCTACGCGGAAAGATCCTGAACGTGGAACGTGCGCGTTTGGACCGTGCGCTGGGCAATGCCGAAGTACAGGCGATGATCACCGCCTTCGGCACCGGCATCGGTGAAGAATTCGACATGGCTAAGCTGCGCTATCACAAGATCGTGTTGATGGCGGACGCCGACGTGGACGGCCAGCACATCACCACGCTATTGCTCACGCTGATCTTCCGCTTCATGCGTCCACTGATCGAACAGGGCTATGTGTACCTTGCAAGCCCACCGCTGTACCGCATCAAGTGGACTAACGCCGCTCACGAATACGTCTTCACAGACCGTGAACGCGACGAAGCGCTGGTCAAGGGTGCCGCGTCGAACAAGCGTATTCCTAAGGAAAACGGCATTCAGCGTTACAAGGGTCTGGGCGAGATGGACTACTCGGAACTGTGGGACACCACGATGGATCCGGCTCACCGCATTCTGCGACAGGTGGCCATGGATGACGCGGCCGCAGCCGATGAGGTCTTCTCCGTGCTGATGGGCGAGGACGTCGAATCACGCCGAACCTTTATTCAGCAAAATGCCAAGGACGTGCGCTTCCTGGATATCTAACGCGCCAACCGCAGCGAAACGATAACCAGCAACGAATTTTAGACTTGTAAGGGATGAAATGAGCGACGAGCAAACCCCGGGGAACGAACCGTTGGACGGGGAGATCGTGCCCGCACTTGAGGGACACGACAAGATCGACCAGATCGATCTGCAGACCGAAATGCAGCGGTCCTACCTTGACTACGCCATGGCGGTCATCGTGGGCCGTGCACTACCTGACGTGCGCGATGGACTGAAGCCAGTGCACCGCCGCGTGCTGTACGCAATGTACGACGGTGGCTACCGCCCGGAGCGCTCCTACAATAAGTGTGCCCGCGTGGTCGGCGAAGTGATGGGTCAGTACCACCCGCACGGTGACACCGCGATTTATGATGCGCTGGTCCGCCTGATTCAGGACTGGGTCATGCGTTATCCGCTGGCGCTAGGCCAGGGTAACTTCGGTTCCCCAGGTAATGATGGCGCTGCCGCCCAGCGTTACACGGAAACCAAGATGGCCCCGTTGGCCATGGAAATGGTCCGTGACATCAACGAGGATACCGTTGATTTTAAGGACAACTACGACGGCAAAAACCAAGAACCAACCGTGTTGCCGGCGCGTTTCCCGAACCTGTTGGTCAATGGTTCCTCGGGCATCGCGGTGGGTATGGCTACCAACATTCCGCCACATAACCTGCGCGAAGTCGCCGAGGGTGTGCAGTGGTACCTGGAGAACCCAGAAGTTACCCGCGAGGAACTACTTGCCGCGTTAATGCAGCGCGTCAAGGGCCCAGATTTCCCTTCTGGTGCCATGATTCTTGGCACCAAGGGCATCTCCGATGCCTACCGTACCGGCCGTGGCTCAATCACCATGCGCGCGGTAGTGAATGTGGAAGAAATTCAGGGCCGCTCCTGCCTGGTAGTCACCGAGCTGCCATATATGGCTAACCCGGATAACCTCGCGGTAAAGATCGCCGAGCTGGTCCGCGATGGCAAGGTCGCCGGCATCGCCGACATGCGCGATGAGACCTCGGGCCGTACCGGCCAGCGTCTGGTGATCGTGCTTAAGCGCGACGCCGTGGCCAAGGTGGTACTGAACAACCTCTACAAGCACACCGAACTGCAGTCCAACTTCTCCGCGAATATGCTCGCGATCGTTGATGGAGTGCCGCGCACCCTGCCACTGGATGGTTTCATCCGCCACTGGGTGACCCACCAGATCGAAGTGATTGTTCGCCGCACCAAATTCCGTCTGAAGAAGGCCGAAGCCGAGGCTCACATCTTGCGCGGCCTGCTCAAGGCCTTGGATGCTTTGGACGAGGTCATCGCATTGATCCGCCGTTCTTCGACCACCGAAGCGGCCCGCGACGGGTTGATGGAACTGCTAGATATTGACGAGGATCAGGCACGCGCCATTCTCGACATGCAGCTACGTCGACTTGCCGCCCTAGAACGCCAGAAGATTCAGGATCGTCACGCGGAATTGGCGGTGATGATTGCCGAGTTTAAGGAGATCATCGCCGATCCGCAGCGCCAGCGCACCATCGTCTCGGAAGAACTCGCCGAGATCGTGGAAAAGCATGGAGATGACCGTCGCACCAATATCCTCATGGGCTTTGATGGCGACATGAACGTCGAAGATCTCATTCCCGAAGAGGAAATGGTCGTCACCATCACCCGTGGCGGCTACGTCAAGCGCACCCGTATTGATAACTACCGTTCGCAGCAGCGCGGCGGTAAGGGTATCAAGGGAGCCAACTTGCGCGGAGACGATGTGGTGGAACACTTCTTCGTCACCTCCACACACAACTACCTGCTGTTCTTCACCAACCACGGCCGCGTCTACCGCACCAAGTGCTACGAATTGGCCGAGGCCGGACGCGATGCCAAGGGACAACACGTAGCCAACGTGATGGCTTTCCAGCCGGATGAGCACATCGCTCAGGTGCTAGATCTGCGCACCTACCAGGACGCGCAGTACCTAATGCTTGCTACTCGCAATGGTTTGGTCAAGAAAACGCGCTTGGAAGACTATGACACCAACCGTACCGCCGGAGTGATCGCGATCAACCTGCGCGAAGACGACGAGCTAGTCTCCGCACAGCTGGTCAGTGAATCCGATGATGTGATGCTGGTCTCGCGTAAGGGGCAATCGGTACGCTTCACCGCGACCGACACCGCCTTGCGTCCGATGGGGCGCGCTACCAGTGGCGTGACCGGCATGAAGTTCCGCGAGGGTGACGAACTGTTGGCCGCCGAGGTGGTACGTCCCGAAGCGTTCGTTTTCACCGTGACAAATGAGGGCTACGCGAAGCGCACTACGGTTGATGAATACCGTGTGCAATCCCGTGGTGGCTTGGGCATTAAGGTTGCGAAGCTCAACGAGGAACGTGGCGAACTGGTGGGTGCGCTAATCGTTGATGAAACCGACGAGGTACTCGTGGTGATGGCCTCGGGCAAGGTTGTTCGTTCTGCCGTCTCGCAGGTTCCTTCCAAGGGCCGTGACACCATGGGTGTCATCTTCGCAAAGCCGGATAAGAAGGACCACATTATTGCGGTGGCCAAGAACTCGGAGACCGAGCTCGAAGAGAATTCGGAGGAAGATGGCGTAACGTTGGACGCAGAAAACATGACAGATGAGTCATCTGCTGCGCCGGAAATCGCTTCGGACGTCCAAAACGATGACACCAATAACGGAGGTAACGCATGAGCACGCCCTCGACGCCTCGCCCAAGTGGCAGCGCCCCGAAGAGCGCAGCGCCGCGACCTACCCAGGTAAAGCGCCCAGCGCCAACCTCGAATGGTAACCGCCCAACTGGTGCCCGACCGGCGCCAACCGGACAGCCACGTCCTACCGGCGGGCCTGCCCGGCCTAGTGCAGGTGCACCGCGTCCCACCGGACAGCGGCCGCCACAGTCACAGGATCGCCTGGTTCGCCCGGCGCCTAAGGCTAAGGTCCGTAAAGCTCGACTGTTAGCGTCGAAGGTAGAGCCGTTCTCAGTCTTGAAGCTTGCCTTCTTGCTGTCGGTCGCCTTTGGTGTCATTACCGTGGTGGCTTCGGTAGCTATCTGGGCCCTGTTGGACCTGACCGGCACCTTTGACTCCTTCAACCAGTTGATGCGTGACGCGATTGGTGCCGAAGGCACTTTTGACCTGCGTGATGTGCTCTCGCTGGGCCAGGTTGCCTCGTACGCGACAATCATTGCGGTAGTCAACGTCGTGGTAATTTCGGTACTCTCGATGCTCGGAGCGGTGTTGTATAACATTGCCGCTTCGCTCGTCGGTGGCGTCGGAGTGACCCTCACAGACGACTAAGAACGTGCTAGTCGAGCCCGGGATTCATGCTGTGATGCATGACACCCGGGCTCGATTTGTATCTTCTTGCAAACCCCGGTAAAGTTTTATTTCGTTCCGAAGGGAACAAAAAAGGTAAGGGCGTATAGCTCAGGCGGTTAGAGCGCTTCGCTGATAACGAAGAGGTCCCTGGTTCAAGTCCAGGTACGCCCACTGAATCCTTACCAATGAGAAAGAGGGTAGAATGAAAAAGCTCCTGATTCTCGGGACTGTTGTGGCTGCTGCGGTAGTCATAATCAAGAAGGTAAAGGGTTCAACGGAAATCAAGGAAACCTGGCAACAGGTTACCGACAAAGTTTCCTAACGCTTTTCGGGGCCTTAGCTCAGTTGGTAGAGCGCCTGCTTTGCAAGCAGGATGTCAGGAGTTCGAATCTCCTAGGCTCCACAGAATAGATTGGCGGAAAGCAGCAGCTTTCCGCCTATTCTTTTCCAAAGGGTGAGCGTTGCTCATTATCGGAAGTGAAAGTCTTCCACAATTGAATACGGGGCCTTAGCTCAGTTGGTAGAGCGCCTGCTTTGCAAGCAGGATGTCAGGAGTTCGAATCTCCTAGGCTCCACATTTGAAGCAGTTCTAAGAGCGGTGATCGACTCAATGAGTCAGATCGCCGCTCTTTTTCATTTACGCTGTTGCGCCCTTAATCCGCAGGATCGCATCTGTTACGCCGTCAATAAATTGTTGTACTTCCGAAAGCTCGGATCAGGCTAACCAATCCCCAGTGCGCCAACTCGATCCGCCCTGCGACTTGAAGCACCCCGAAGATAGCGTCAATCGCCGCGCCAACTGCGCGGTATGCGGTGCGGCGTTCACGGTCCAAAGGCTGACAGACTCCGACCGACTCCGCCTCGAGCACACGTGCTTCGCGCTCATCAGACAGAATCGGCTCCAGAGCTGCCATGACCATCCTTTGCACACTCTGTCTGACGGACGTCAAAGGGATCAATGTCGAAGCCGGCGAAGCCCTGCAGCACCTTAGAGTAGCTCAGATTTGTCGGCATAGAGTTCATAGAATGACCTCGTTGAGACGTGCGCCTGACGGCGCACTTCCTGCACCGTCGCAGCGCTGTAGCCCGTCGTTGCATAAGCCTGAAGCGCAGTATCCGATAGTTGACGCCGACGCTGTTTATCGCGTTCGCTTTGGTCGCTACCGCGCCACAGTGGAACCTCGTCAGTTAAGTTCTCCATTCGGCAATCGTTTCAATGCAATACTCTTCGCATGGCTTACTTCGTGAAACCCGTGCACCGCAGCGCCGCGGTCATGGCACCCATCGCGTGCGATGAATCTTTGCCCAAAACGTGCGTGATTGGAGCCGGCTCTTCCGGCCTAGCGGCCGCCAAAGCGCTTTACCTTGCAGGTATTCCCTTCGACTGCTTTGAAAAGGGTAGTGAGATCGGTGGCAACTGGCTCTTGGATAATCCCAACGGTCAGTCTGCTTGCTATCAAAGCCTGGAGATCAATACCTCCTGTCCACGTATGGCATTCTCCGATTTTCCGATGCCAGCGGACTATCCCGCCTACGCCCGGCATGATCAGGTCCACGCCTACTTCGAGCAGTATGCGGCGCATTTTGGTTTCCGGCATACGATCACTTTCCGCACGAACGTAGTTGCGGTAACTAGGACTGAGGATGGACGCTGGAAGGTCGACATTGAGGGGCCCGAAGGCGCCCAGAGTCGTATCTACGAAGCGATACTCGTGGCAAATGGCCACCATTGGGACCCGCACTGGCCAGAACCCTCCTACCCCGGAACATTTACCGGCGAGCAGATCCATGCCCATGACTACCGCAGCGGCGATCAGCTAGAGGGCCGTGACCTACTTGTTGTCGGCGCAGGTAACTCGGCGATGGATATTACCGTTGCAGGGGCAGACCGGGCCAAGAGTGCCACACTGTCGATTCGCCGTGGTCAGTGGGTGATGCGCAAATTTTTGTTTGGCAAGGCAACCGATCAGATTGCGTTTCCGGGATGGATTCCTTGGTGGGCGACGAGATTACGTTTGCGTGTTGGGGCACTGGCTTCAGGTGGGCTGAAAAAGTATGGGTTGCCGAAACCGGCGCATGCCCCAGGCCAATCCCACCCCGTGCAATCTGAAGAAATCCGCACGCAGATTGCCGCCGGGAAGATTACGGTGCGCCCCGGCATCCGCCGCTTCGATGCGGATCACGTTGAGTTCACCGATGGCACGCGCACTCGAGCGGATTTGATCGTGTGGGCCATCGGCTATAAGGTCACTTTCCCATTCCTTGATTTCACGGTGATTAACCCCGAAGAAAATGAGCTTGCGCTGTGGAAACGTACGGTGCATCCGGACCTGCCAGGACTTTACTTCATTGGGCTGTTACAGCCGGTGGGCGCGGTCATGCCGCTAGCCGAGGCCCAGTCCGCGTGGATTGCTGATCTACTCAGTGGCGGATATTTCCCGCCCACTGAGGCGCAGATCCGTAAACAGATGATGACCGATCATGAGCGCAACAAATCCCGATTCTATGAGTCACCGCGGCACACCATGGAAGTCGACTTTGATTACTTCTTGTGGGATTTAGCCCGCGAGCGTAAGGCAGGCGCGAAGCGTGCGGAAGATAGGAGCAAACACCATGAGTTCGTTTCAACTAAATAACCGCGTTGTCGCAATCACCGGGGGCGCAAACGGCATCGGCCGGGCGACCGCGAAACTTCTCGCCGAGGCAGGAGCGCGGATTGCCATCGGAGACTATGACGTCGAAGCCGCGCGAGCTACGGCCAAGGAGCTCGGTGGAGCCGGTTTCTTTCTGGACGTCACCGATGCGCAATCCTTCACCGCATTCCTAGCCGATGTGCAAGGACAGTACGGACCAATCGACATCCTGATCAACAGTGCCGGAGTCATGTGGGTCGGAGAGTTTGAGCAAGAGCCGGAGTCGGCGTCCAGACGTCAACTCGAGGTGAACCTATTGGGAGTCATCCACGGCATCAAGCTGGCCACTCCAGGCATGCGTGCGCGCGGATCCGGTCACCTCGTTACCATCGCTTCGGCGGCCTCACTGCTGCCGACCCCCGGAGAGGCGACCTATGCGGCGAGCAAACACGGCGTGCTCGGCTACCTGAAGACAGTACGTGCAGAGCTACGCGGTAGCGGTATCCATGTTTCGGTGATCATGCCTACCGTCGTTGATACGGCGCTGGCCGCCGGCACAAGCACTGGATCAGCAGCGATGCTTCAATCTAGCGATATCGCACGAGCTGTCGCCCAAGTCATTGCCCGCCCACGATTTGAGGTCACCGTACCCGGGTACGTCGGTATCCTCCATCGCCTCTTAAGCCTGTTGCCACAGAGAATGCGAGACCTAATCTTAGGAAAGATGGTCCCTGATCAGGTTGCCTCGGTGGACCGCAAGGCTCGCTCGGACTACGAAGAGATTTTCCGACCGGGCCAACCGCCAGCCTGATGGCCACTGCGGACGCGTTCAGAACGCACCGTCCAGTAGCTCTGCAGTAGTTCCTCGCCGATCCGAAACCATGATCGGTCTTGAACCTGAGCATGTGCCGCGGAGGCAAAGGCTAGACGCTTGGCGTCATCGTAGATCAGGTCACTGACTCGATCACGAAGCTCGTTGAGGTCGCCCGGGGCATACAGCCAGCCTGTGCGCGAGGAATCCACCAGATCTAGCGGTCCTCCCCTGCCAACTGCAACGACCGGCACAGCGCAAGCCATGGCTTCCTGAATGGTTTGGCAGAACGTTTCCGAGGCGCCTGGATGAACAAAAACATCAAACGAGGCAATAACTTCCGCTAACCGGGTTCCGGAAAGGAAGCCGGTGAAGTGTGCGGTGGGCAAAATGCTACGCAATTCGTCTTCCAGCGGGCCCGAACCCACGATCACAAGTCTTGTATTCGGCAGTGAGCTCAAGACTCGTAGGTCAGCGACCTGCTTTTCGGCAGCAAGTCGGCCCACATATCCAATAATGCGTTCACCGGTGGGGGCAATAGCCTCGCGGAACTTTGCGTCACGCCGTTGTGGGGTGAATTGCACGGTGTCCACTCCCCTGCCGCTCAAAACAAGGCGCGTAACGCCCAGAGATTCGAGCTGGCGGCGCGAAAAAGTACTTGGCACCAACGTTAGGTCTGCAGTCGTGTGAATGGCTCTCACGTGATCCCAAAGCTTTTCGGTTAGCCACGGCATTTTATAGCGCGCGGCATAGGTCGGAACCTCGGTTTGATACATGGCAACGGAGGGTATGTTCAGTTCTTGAGCCGCACGTAGGGCACGCCAGCCTAATAAGAATGGGCTAGCCAGGTGCACCACGTCGGGTGCCTCTCTGGCCAAGATTCTTTTGAGACGGCCAACCCCTCCGGCAGCCAAGCGAACCTCCGGGTAATTAACCATTGCCACAGAGGGAACGGTAATGATCGGAAATCCCTTATATGAGCGGGGTACGCTGTGGCCCTTGAGCTCACCGGCCAACGAGGCTGCGGGAGTGATGACCACGGCGCTATGGCCGGTCAGCTCAAGATGATCAAGGGTCCTTAGGACCGAATTTGTAACCCCATTTACGTGGGGTAGGAACGATTCAGCAACGATGGCAACCTTCACAACTTCATGATGCGTGCCGCGGGTAACGCCGAGCTTAACAAGGCATACTGCGTTCATTAACTTCTCACAACGGAACCGACAAGTCCGTCGAAGAATGAACCAAACCCGGGATCAGATGTTTGTTCTCGAAGGATTCTCGGGAAGCCAATGTTAGTTCCTCAGGAGGCATAGAATCAATATAAAAAATTACAATAAACTGAATTTGACCAGCATGTATGTCGCTACGAGGATGTATATCTATAACTTGAGCTTACGCGCTCAGAGGCCCAGTTCAGGCAAGTCACGTAGAGCTTGTAAACTTAGCCGGTGACGTTCTTGTTAGCCGCGTTGGGAATACTCGGCATTTCAGCTTCTGGACCAATTATTGCGGCGTTTCCCGGCGTCCCGGTGATGTCCATGGCGTTTTGGCGCAATGGCGCAGCGGCCTTGCTCCTCGCAGGCCCGGCGATTAAGGAAAACCCGCGGCAGTACTTACGCTTCACTCGGCGAGAATGGTTTTACATTCTGGTTGCCGGTGGGGCGCTCGCCTTGCACTTCGTCTGTTTCATGTTTGCGGTCCGAATGACCAGTGTTGCGGCGGCTACCGCCTTGGTTTGTATCCAAGGCGTGTGGATTGCATTGTTTCAAGCGCTGCGCGGGGTGAGATATCGGTCCCCCGTGATAATCGGAATGAGCACCGCTATCGTTGGCGTTGTACTCATTACGGGTTTTGATTTGGGCCAAGGACTTACGGCGTTTATGGGTGACTTGTTAGCCCTTGCCGGTGGGGTACTCGCCGCGATTTATACGTTCGCAGGATCTGCGGCCCGGCGCACCATGAGCACCTCTCGATATACCTCGATCTGCTATGCCGTTACCGCGGTACTGTTGCTAATCATTTGCCTAGCTACAGGACAGCCTCTGTGGGGATTTGATGCCTGGGGTTGGGTTGGAATTATTCTGCTGACCGTCTGCGCGCAACTATTCGGGCACACTGCGATGAATCACCTACTCAGTGTGCTGGGGCCATTGACCGTTTCGACCCTGATCCTGCTTGAAATTCCCGGTGCTGCGTTGCTCGCCGCATTGCTCTTAGGGCAGGTGGTCCCGGTGGGCACATATATAGGTTTGGGAATCATCTTGCTTGGACTCGTATTTGTCGTCCGAGGCCAAGCGGCACCAAAACTTAGGGCTTAACTTTCCTCGACTAACGTTCGAACCTCAGCTATGTCAGCTTCGCGAGATTCGACAGGCTGCTGTGGTTCGGAAATTTTTGGTTCATTTTCCCAAGGGTCTTCCACCGGACGGGAAGCTTTCCACATGGCCACGATGAGAGCCACAATTCCTACGAACACGCCGAATGCTAAAAATTTTCCTGCTGCACTTTTCTTGCTCATGATTTCTCCCTTGTGAATCAATTTTTGTTCCCAGATACCTCCAGACTAGGCAGTTAGCCGATGTGAGACCAGTGTCCGCGAGTCTGACACCGGTGATGACGTAATTGTTTCACTCAGCGCGTACTTCAGCTTTGGCGGCCTTGGCCCTACTCATGGGAGAATGAAGCCATGACCGCAAACGCAACGCATAAAGCCACGATTCACACTACTTTGGGCGACATCGTCGTCGATCTTTTCGGCAACCACGCCCCGAAGACCGTAAAGAACTTCGTTGGCTTGTCGACCGGTGAGCAGGAATGGGTACACCCAGAGTCCGGTGACAAGAAGACCAACACCCCGCTGTACAGCGGCACCATCTTCCACCGCATCATTTCTGACTTCATGATTCAGGGTGGCGACCCACTGGGTCAGGGCTTTGGCGGCCCAGGCTACCAGTTCGACGATGAGATCCACCCAGAACTGAACTTCAACGATCCTTACAAGCTTGCCATGGCAAATGCCGGCATCCGCATGGGTCGTGGAACCAACGGTTCGCAGTTCTTCATCACCACCGTTGCAACCTCATGGTTGCAGGGCAAGCACACCATCTTCGGTGACGTAACCGATGCAGAATCCCGCAAGGTTGTTGACGCCTTGAACGCCGTTGCAACCGATGGCCGTGACAAGCCATTGGAAGATGTTGTTATCACCTCGGTAGATATCGAGACGCTGTAACTTTCAGTAGTAATAACTGCGGCTCCGGTGATTCCCTTGGGGAGTCGCCGGAGCCGCAGTTTTTTTAAACCACCACGATGAGATCAAGGTAGAAACAGATGTCTTACGGTCAAGTGACTCCCGCGGGGCAGTCGGCTCCAAGCTGCTATAGACACCCAGGAACGGTCTCATATGTGTCCTGCAATCGATGCGGCCGTCCGGTATGCCCTCAATGTCAGGTGCCGGCTCCCGTGGGAGTGCAGTGCGTCGAATGCGTCCATGAAGCGAATAAGAAGATCCCTTCTCAGCGGACCGAATTTGGTGCGCGGGCGCGCCAAGGTGTCCCGATAATTACTTATTCACTGATTGCGGTGAACGTTCTCGCCTACATTCTTCAATGGGTGGTCCCGGCGGCCACTGGCTACATGTACTTGGTCCCTATGTGGGCGGATTCAGAACCATGGCGCTTGATCACCAGTGCGTTCGCGCACTCCAGGGGCTCTATCTTTCATCTAGCGATGAATATGTACGGCATTTATCTCTGTGGAGTTTTCCTCGAGCCGCGACTGGGTCGCGCACGCTTTAGCTGGCTTTATCTACTGAGCACCTTGGGTGGATCCTTGGGTATTCTCCTGCTGAGTCCCCCACTGAGCGCTACTCTGGGTGCCTCGGGCGCTCTCGCAGGGCTCTTCTTATCCCTCTTCGTAGTTTTCCGCACCAACAAGCAAGTCCTACGTCAGATGGCCATTGTTCTAGTACTCAATGTGGTGCTCGGATTTGTGGTCTCGGGTATTTCTTGGCAGGGACACCTCGGTGGTGCTGTCGTTGGCGCACTGGCGGCCGCTTGCATTGTGTTGGTGCCACGTAATCCACAACGTACGAAGATTCAATTCTCTTTGTTGGGTGTCTTGACGATAGTTGTGGCAGTAGCGATATATCTTGCGGCTGTGGCCGTGAAGTAGCCGCTAAGTTAATTCGAACTCTTCTGCGTCTAGTTATCCACAAGTATTATCCACACTGTTAATAACTTACAACCATGTAACTCGCATCTGGGTAGCGATGGGACACCCCTTAGACGCCCATGATTTCGTGGATATGCCACTTCCGGCATCGAATACTCACAGCTTTACCCACAATTGTGGATAACTTTTAAACAGGCCCTGTAGATAGCCTTATTCCGAGACCCTGTGCCGATCCGTTTAGTTGTTCGAATTTTTAAACGAATCTCTGATATCTGTCGACTGAGTCACCATAAAGAAGATGTCCACACGCGTAATCCACAGTGTTAATAACTTACAACCATGTCATTCAACAACATGCAATTGGCGCTGACTTGGAATAATGAATAGTTTATACAGCCCCTGCTCACCTTATCCCCACCTGTGGATAAAGTTGTGAACAAGTAAATAAGAACGTTCTCCACAAGGTGTGTGGATAACCTGTTAATACTGTGGATATCTCACACTCTTTACAAAAAGAGCGGTCGAATCAGCAACACCGCAAAAATGGTCATAAAGATGCAAATGATCGCATCCAGAATGCGCCAGGACGTGGCGCTTGCGAAAATGCGGGACAAGAATCTGGAAGCATAACCAAGTGCCGTGAACCAACAGATGCTGGCCGCAATTGCACCGAGTGCGAAATACCATTTACCGTCGTGCTGTGCGACTGCTACGGAACCGAGCAGAATAACCGTGTCTACGTAAACATGCGGATTAAGCCAAGTCAGAGATAAAGCGGTCAGCGCAACCGTCCATTTGACGGTCGGTGCTGGAGAATTTGAAGTGCTTAGAATGCCAGGGGAGACCGCACGCTTTAGCGCAAGGATGGAGTAGCACAGCAGGAAAATAAAGCCACCAATCCGTGCATAAGTGAGGATCCACGGAGCGTGCTCAACGAGGGTGCCGATACCCATGACCCCGGCCAAAATTAGTACTACGTCTGACGCCGCGCAAATCACGACGGTGAGCAACACGTGTTCTCGTCTGATCCCTTGACGCAGCAGGAACGCGTTCTGGGATCCAATGGCGATGATGAGCGAAAGTCCTGTGGAGAATCCAAGGAATATTGGTGCGGGGATCATAGGGTAACGGTAAAAGAAGTCACTAACCGGTGTCTAACTTAAAATACTGAAGCTACATTAGTCTTGCTAATGTGAATTTAGATCTTGAACACCTCGAAACCTTGCTCGCGGTCATCGATGCGGGGAGCTTTGACGATGCTTCCATTGATCTCGGAGTCAGCCCCTCGGCTATTAGCCAACGGATTAAATCCTTGGAAAGCAGGTTGGGGGCAATCTTGCTGGTACGAAGCCGGCCGGTGAAGCCCACTGAGCAAGGAGCGCGGGTGTTGCGCTACGCGCGACAGATTTCTCTATTGGGCACCGAATTCAGTGAAGAGCTCATGCGTCACGAAGGCCGCGAAGGCAAGATATCACTCACTATCGGAGTTAACGCCGATTCTTTGGCTACCTGGTTCGCTCCGGTCTTCACCGCTCTGGCAAAGTGGCCACAGTTAAGTTGCGAGATTTTACGTACGGATGAAAATCTCACGGTCGGACTGCTTCGTTCAGGCAGGGTCAGCGCGGTGGTGACAAATAGCCAGGAAGCTGCGCAGGGGTGCACCATTCGACGTTTGGGGAGTATGCGTTACTACGCCGTAGCAGCCCCGGGCGTGGTGAGTGAGGCAAGTAAAGACGAGCTCTCCTCGGTGCCAATAGTACTTTTTGATAGAGAGGATCCGTTACAGCATCAAATGCTCGAGCGAATTGATCCCACGAAGCCGCGCCCAGTGGGAACCATCTCTTATGTTCCAGACTCGCTGCTCTTTGTACAGGCGATTCGCGCGGGTATGGGGTGGGGCATGGTTCCCGAACAACAATTAGCTATAGCACCCGAGCTCATGGTTCTCAACGAGCAATGGTTTATTGATGTGCCATTATTCTGGCAACGCTGGTCCGTTGACTCTCCAGCACTTGATCGTCTGGGGAATATTCTGTACACGGCGGCGCAAGAAAGCGGTATTGGTTTGCTACCCTAAGGGAGAGTCGGCGGTAGGCCGATTCCCGGACGAGGGAGCCGTACCCGGAACGATAGCTAAGACGGCCAGTAAGGTATCTGGCGTGTATTGGCTAATTCTCGTAATTTCCGGTCTTTTTGAAGCAGTTTGGGCTACCGCACTAGGCATGAGTTCTGGGTTGTCGAAGCTCGTTCCCAGCATCATATTTTTCGCCACACTTATTGTTTCTATGGGCGGGCTGGCGTACGCAATGAAAGAAATCCCCACCGGAACCGCATATGCGGTCTGGGTGGGGATTGGTGCTTCTGTCACGGTGATCTACGCAATTGCGACCGGTCAAGAAGCATTTTCTGTACTGAAAATGCTATTCATTGTGGGCCTGATTGGTTGCGTTATCGGCCTCAAAGCAGTCAGTGAATAACTACTATTTCCAGCCAGTTGTCATGAAGAAACCAACCATGGCAATACCAAAGCCAATGACAATGTTCCATCCGCCAATATTTGGGATCGGGAACAGGGTCTGCGAAATGTAATAAACGATAATCCAGACCAGACCCAGTAGCATCAATCCAAACATCACTGGCTTGTACCAGCTTGGCATGGGCTTATCCGCGGCATGTGTGCCCGGTGCGACCTGCTGGGTCTGTGGTTTGTTCTTGCGTCGTGGCTTAGACTCCGGCACTAGAATTCTCCCTCGGCTTCATCCGCATGTTGTAGTAAAAGGGGGAGACTTTCAGGTCTTCCCGGTAGTGTTAGGACAAGTAATGAACGAAAGTTCGCATCATTTTCCTGCGTAGATTCCATACTAGCGGTAATGTGCTTAGTCCTTGATTTAGGGTTCATGGAAAATTCGAAAGTTGAGTCCGTAGTGAATGCCAAACCGTCCAAAGGAGCACCACCAAAGTGAACCGTGTAGCGTCTGCACCCGGGCGAAGGATGGCCCGTGAAAAGCAAACATTTGGCAACCGGATTACCGGGTTCCTTGGTGAATTGCTGATTACCCTTGGCATTGTCCTCATGCTTTACGTTGTCTGGGAACTTTGGTGGACGAACATAGATTCCGCGAACGCACAGAAAGAAGTGACGCAGAATCTAGTTCAAGATCTGGGCGACGTGGTGATTCCCCACGAAGAAGTGGAAGAAGACATCGATTACGGTCCGGCACCGGTCAGTGAGGCCGCGCCAGGTGAAACTTTCGGGATCATGTACTTCCCAACATTCGGTAAAAAGGGCACGCATCACCCGGTGAGCTACGGCGTGCAGAGCTCGGTAATCGACAATCTGGGGATTGGCTATTATCCGAACACCCAGTTGCCCGGCGAAAAAGGAAACTTTGCAGTTGCAGCGCATCGGCAGACCCACGGTCAAGTTTTTTGGGACATCGACAAATTAGACGATGGCGATCATATCTACCTGCAAACCAAGGAAGGGTATTACACCTACACCTGGTTTGATACCGAAATTGTCACGCCATCTAATGGCGACGTGTTGCTCCCAACACCACACAAATGGGGTGTGGAACCCAAAAAATCGATTCTCACGATGACAAGTTGCCACCCACCATTTAGCACTCGAGAGCGCATCATTGCCTACTCCGAACTCACCGATTGGCAGCCGTTAGATGCTGGGCCGCCTAAGGAAATTCGGAAACTCGTTGTCGACGCCACAAGCTAGGGAGTAATAATGTACGCATGGATTTTTCGAAATCTGCCAGGACCAATCTGGTTACGCATTATTGAAGCATTAATATTGCTGGCCGCTGTCGTGCTATTACTAATGATGTACGTCTTCCCGTGGCTGTCGCAGTTCAGCCCATTTACCGACTCAACGATTGGCCAGAGTAACCCGTGAGCACCACCAAGATCCTCGTAATCGACAACTACGATAGCTTCGTTTACACCCTCGTTGGTTACCTCCAAGAGCTCGGTGCCCAGACTACGGTTCACCGTAACGATCAGATAAGTCTCGAGCAGGCCCAAGAGCTTGCAGCAGAATATGACGGTGTTCTTATTTCTCCGGGGCCGGGTGATCCCGCCGGGGCTGGCGTGAGCGTCGACTTGATCAAGTGGTGCGCAGGGCACGACAAACCGATGCTCGGTGTGTGTCTAGGGCACCAGGCGCTTGCTGAAGCATTCGGGGGAGTCGTGACGCATGCTGAAGAGTTGATGCACGGCAAAACTTCGTTAGTCAGTCACGAAGAACATCCGGTATTCAAGAACGTGGCGAATCCGTTTACCGCCACTCGATACCACTCACTGGCTGCGGTTCGCGATAGTATCCCGCAGGAATTGGAAATTATCGCGGAAACCGCTGGGGGAGTCATCATGGGATTGGCTCACCGCACCGCTCCATTGTGGGGTTTGCAGTATCACCCAGAATCGGTACTCACCGAACAGGGTTATCAGATGCTCGGCAACTGGCTGGAATTTATTGGACTGCAGGGGGCAGCCGAAAAGGCCGGCACCCTGAGCCCACTATTTAGTGGCGAGTAGTTAGTCGCCGCGATTACCACGGCCGTTGCCGTTCCCATTGCCATTGGTTGACTGTGGAGGCATCGACTTTTCGGTCCCCGGGGTTTTACTTTCCGTCGGTGGCGTTGACTCATCTGTTTCGTCAGAGCTCTGTGAGGTCTCTGGGGCCGTTGGGCTCTGGCTTGGGGTGGGTTCTGGCTGATCGACTGACACAGATACGGTCACAAAGGATCCCTGAGCAACCTCGGCGCCAGCGACTGGATCTTGCAGGAACAACGTCCCTGGTTCAGACTCGTCGGGAACTTCGACAAACTTCGCCAACAAGCCTACGTCTTCAGCGGTGAGAGCCTTTTCGGCTTCATCACGGGTCATTCCATTGATATCAGGCACCTTGACCATCCCGGTGGAAAGAATAAGATCCACGGTTGACCCGGCCTTAACCTTTGAACCAAGCTCGGGGCTAGTGCCGATCACCCAATCGGTAGGAATACTCGCGTGATTCTCCCTGCTGACGTCACCAACTTCTAGACCCGCCGCCCGAATTGCCTCGCGGGCAGCGACCTCGGACTGATTTTCAAGAGATTCTGGAATAACGCGATCTTCGGTCCCCTCGGAGATAAAAAGCTTGACCGTTGAATCCTTGGACAGCTGAGCCCCGTTATTCGGATCGGTACGCGTCGCCTTGTTTTCATCAACGTCAGCGCTAAACTCGCGCTCAACATCCACCTTGAAGGTTGCATCGTTGAGTAGTCGAGTGGCATCTACTTCAGAGAGATTCTTGACCTCGGGAACCGCGACGGGTGCCCGCTGTTCGGCCTCGGCCTGCAATGACCTAATCACTAAGAAGCTGGCGATACCCACCGCGACCAAAGCGATAATCGTCAACAGCCAAATCAGGCCACGGTTCGAGCGGTGTTCCCGAGGACGTTCGTCGCGCTCATCGGCACTGGAAGAGAACACCGGATGCTCGCTAGTGCGCGGATGCCGAAATGCTGCGGTTTCCTCCTGATGCTCATAGAAGGGCACCGTAGCAGCCACCATCGTGGCCGCCTCATCTCGGTAAGGAATACCGTTCTGAGCATCCTCCAACGCCGTTGCAAAGGCGCCAGCAGACTGGAAACGCTGGTCTCGTTCCTTAGCTAAGGATTTGAGCACCACAGCGTCATAGATTTCAGGAAGTGAATTGTTAACCTCGCTGGGAGGAACCGGGCTCTCCCCAACATGCTGGTACGCCACAGATACCGGAGAATCACCGGTAAACGGGGGCTGATGAGTAACCAGCTCATAAAAAAGGCAACCGGCCGAATAGATGTCGGAACGGTAATCTACCAGTTCTCCTCGTGCCTGCTCAGGAGAAAAATACTGTGCGGTGCCGACAACCGCCGCCGTTTGGGTCATGGTTGAGGAGGTGTCCATGGCTCGGGCGATTCCGAAATCCATGAGTTTCACGTGACCCTGGTCTGTCAACATTATGTTCGCCGGTTTGATGTCGCGGTGTACGACATTTTTCATATGAGAATGATCCAGCGCATCACACACACCACGGATCAGTTCTACCGCGTATTGCTCATCGACATGCTCATCTTTGAGCACCTGCCTCAGCGTGCGTCCAGAGACATATTCCATGACGATATACGGTGAGGTGCTCCTGCTATATTCGGTGGCAGGAAGCTCGCCAGTGTCGTAAACAGCAACGATATTTGGATGGCTGAGCCCGGCGACCGACTTCGCCTCGCGGCGGAATCGGTTGGTCACCATCGGATTATCTGCGGTGTCGTGGCGCAGGACTTTAACCGCTACCTGACGGGCAAGAGTATGGTCCGTCGCTAAATAAACGTCTGCCATCCCGCCACGGCCGATCAGCGACCGTATTTCATAACGGTCGGCAATCAGCCGAGGCAAACCGGGCGGCAATGCATCAAAATTACTCATGGTGCTTCGCTTGCGCCAGTTTCTTTAGGTGTTGCCGATTCGGTAGGGGTAGCAGTTGGTGTTGGTGTTGGAGTCGGAGTTTCGCTCGGAGTTTCTTTTGGCTCCGGGCCAAGCGAGATAATCAACGAGATTCGCGAACCAGGAGTGACCTTGGTGCCTTCTGCGGGGGTTTGTTTCAGCACGGTATTTGCTACCGAAGAATCGTGTTCTTCTCCACCCTTGGATACTGCAAGACCAGAGTCCTGCAACAGCTTTTGCGCGGCTTCGTAGCTCATGCCGGTAACCGCAGGAACATCAACGGTTTCTGGGGCCTTCGCGTAGCTCACCTTGACCGTAGAACCGGGTTCAACACTTCCGGTTGGTGAAACCGATAGCACCTCGCCAGGATTAGCTTCCGAGCTTTCCGTTGCAGAATCGCTGACCTCTAGACCCAGGGACTTCAGTTGTGCGATGACGGTATCAATATCCTTGCCCACTAAGTTTGAAGGCACGGTGACGGACTTGACCGTTTTTGTTGGGGCAGTGGTCTCTTCGCTTGGTGTGCTGGTTTCGTCGCTTGGTTCGGTAGTTTCAGCACTAGGTTCGGAACTTTCCACCGATGCACTGGTGCTGACCGGAGGGCTAGTTGGTTCGGTGTTCGAGGAACCCAATTTTGGAATGAGCCAAGCGCCCAAGGCAATCAATGCTGCCAAGACGATGACTACCACCAGTGGAATGATCCACGGGTTTCGTTTCTCGTCCTCATAGCCGTCTTGATTGTCCGCCTGATGCTCGTCAAAGCCTTCGTCATCGTAGCTCGCGGCCGAAGCACCTACAGCCGCGGCCCCCACAGCGGCTGGCGCCGAGACCGTAGGCATGGCGTTAGTCATCGGCGGAGCAGCGTTTACCGAGGTGACGGCTCGGGTGGCGTCTTCATCGAGATTAAGTGCCTGAGTAGCGTCATCGTGCACACCGGTGATGAGCATGCCGGGTACGGCGATGGTCGCGGTGTTCGTGTCACCCTTGCGTAGCGCCTCTGCGGCGTCTGCCAAAGCATTCGCGTTAGCTGGACGATCTGCCGGGTTCTTGGCGAGCATCGAAATGATCAGCTGACGAACGGGTGCGGGCAGCGAATCGGGAAGCGGTGGGGGAGCGTCGTTGACCTGCGCCAACGCGATAGCGATCTGTGATTCACCGGTGAATGGCCGACGTCCGGCAAGACATTCGTAACCGATGACGCCCAGTGCATAGATATCCGAGCTGCCCGTGGCGATCTGACCGGTGGCCTGCTCCGGAGCTAGGTACTGGGCGGTGCCCATCACCTGACCGGTGGCCGTCAGTGGAACCTGATCGGCCAAGCGCGCAATGCCAAAGTCGGTAATCTTCACAACACCGGTAGGCATCACCAGAATATTGCCGGGTTTCACGTCGCGGTGTACGAGGCCATGTTCATGCGCTGCGGCCAATGCACGAGCGGTCTGTGCAATCAGTGACAGCGTGCGATCCACGTCGAGCTTTCGCTCGCGTTCGATAATGGTCGACAGCGGTGGGCCAGGAACGAGTTCCATGACCAGATACGCAGAGCCCTGCTCCTCGCCGTAGTCGAAAACGCCCGCGATACCCGAGTGATTTAGCAACGCCGTGTGGCGCGCCTCAACGCGGAAACGAGTCAGAAAACTCTCATTGTCCGTGTATTCCTCTTTGAGGATCTTGATCGCAACTAAGCGTCCAAGAACCTGATCTCGGGCCTTCCAGACCTCGCCCATGCCACCGATCGCGATGCGGTCAGTCAGCTTGTATCGACCGCCCAAGGTGGTGCCGGTTACTGGCCTCACTTGTTGAACACCGCCTCTGTCATCTTCTTCATCAGTGACCCGGCCGTGTTGTGGCCAGTATCGTAATCTACTTGTTCAATGTTCACGGTGATCGCGACCTGTGGATCATCACCCGGCGCGAAGCCGGTGATCCAGGAATTGACCATCCCCGTGGTACCAATTTGTGCAGTACCGGTCTTGACCCGTAGGTCAACACCTGGCACCGCGGCATTCATTGCCGTGCCCGACTGCACGGGGCCCATCATCAATTCGGCCACCGTGTTGGCGACTTCCTTGGTAGTAGCCGTAGAGAAAGCCTTGGGCTTTGGATCTTCAATTACTCGGAGATCCGGGGCGATGACCTTATCAATCATATTTGGTTGCATGATTACCCCGTCGTTAGCGATAGCCATGGCGACCATATTCATTTGCAAAGAAGTCGTTTTTGTATCGAACTGTCCGATGGTGGACATGGCTAACTGTGAGGCAGTCATGCCAGTCGGGAAAACACTGGCAGTTACGGACTGCGGAATGTTTAGCTGTTGTCCAAATCCGAAGCGTTCGGTGACATCCTCATATGGTTTTGCGCCGAGCTTCTCGCTGATATTCACGAATGGCGTATTGCAGCTCTGGGTAAAGATGAATTCGAGCTTTGCCTGCGGTTGGCGGGCACAGATGCCGGCTTCAAAGTTTCGGAGTTTGGTATTCGTACCCGGCAAGGTGATGCGGGTCGGGTTATCGATTACCGTATTCAAATCATATTCACCGGATTCCAGCGCCGCCACGGTACTCAAAATCTTGAATGAGGAGCCTGGCGCTACGAGGTTTCCGATCGCAGGATTAATGTAAGGGCTCAAACCCTTGACGTTGTTCAGCTTCTTCATGTTTTCGGCAGCTTTAACCGTCGAGTGGACTGCAAGCTCATTGGGGTCAAAGCTCGGCTTTGAAGCCATAGCTAGAATGTCACCGGTTTTTGGATCCGTCACCACGATGGTGGCCCGCAATCCATCCGGGATCATTTCGTAGGCCTTCTTCTGCAGATCGCCATCAATGGTGAGCTCGACCGAAGCACCTTCGGCCTTCTTGCCGGTAAACATCGCGGTGAGGCGATCAAAGACCAGATCGGAGCTGCTGCCGGTCAGCCAAGAATTCAGATCTGATTCCAGATGGGTGCTGCCATTAGCCAGTGAGTAATAACCGGTGAGGTGAGCGTATTCCTCGGGATTGTTGTACTTGCGCTGGTACGTGAATTGACCGTCATCGGTGGGTACCGATTCCGCAATAGGTTTACCGTCTACCAAGATGGCCCCGCGCGGTAGATCAAATTCGCGGTAAAGCTGACGCTTATTCAGCGAATTATCGGCAAGCTTTTCGGCACTGAAGAACTGGATGTAGCTTAAGCCTGCAAGGCAGACAACGAACATCATGGTCAAAGCGACCCAGACGCGCTTAATGGCTTGATTCATACGTTCTTCACCGCCTTTGTAGTTATAGCTCCCGGAGTTGCAACCTCGTCGGTGGGTCCCACGCCGCCGAGCATTGGACGACGTGAATTATGCGAAATCATTAAGAGTAAGGCGACGATGATCCAGTTCGCGAGCAACGATGAACCACCGGCCGCCATGAAAGGAGTTGCCAAACCGGTCAATGGAATCAGTCGCGATACGCCACCAATAATGACGATGCACTGCAATCCGAGGGTGAAAGACAACCCAGCGGCGAGGAGCTTGCCGAAGGTATCTCGTGATCCCAAGGCCGCGCGTAGTCCTCGACTGATCAGCAACATATAGAGCAGCACGATTGCCGAAAGCCCTATCAGACCGATCTCTTCACCAAAGGAAGCGATGATCATGTCCGAGTTTGCAAGCGGAACACGGTAGGGAGAACCTTGACCCAGACCGGTGCCAAATAGTCCACCGTCGGCCATGCCAAACAGGCCTTCGACGATCTGCATACTGCCGCCGCGGGCCTGATAAATTTCCGGGGAGAATGCATTGAGCCAAACGTCGATGCGGCGGGTTACGTGACTCATCGTCATCGCGGCAAAGACGCCTCCGGCCGCAACCATCAACAGACCGATGAGCACCCAGGAGATTCGGGCGGTAGCCACATAGATCATCACGATAAACAGGCCGAAGAACAGAATCGAAGAACCAAGATCTCGCTGCACCACGAGTACACCAATGGACAATACCCAGGCCACCACCATTGGTGCCATATCGCGCAGTCGTGGCAATTGCAGTGGGCCAAGCTTGCGCCCAGCCATCAAGATGAGGTCACGGTTGGACGAAAGATAGCCAGCAAAGAAGATCGACAAGGTGATTTTGGCCAGCTCGCCGGGCTGCATAGAGAACGGGCCTAGCCGGACCCAAATGCGAGCACCGTTGATGGTCACGCCAAATCCGGGAATCATCGGCAAAAGCAGCAAGATTATTGATGCCAGCAATGCGATGTAGGTGAATCGGCGCAACATGCGGTGATCGCGGATCGCCCAGAGAACGACGGCTGCAATGATTACAGCGATGGTGGTCCATAGAAGTTGACGCATGGATTGATCCGTGGTTTTTGCCAAGTCAATCCGGTGAATCATCGCTAAGCCAAGGGAGTTCAAAGCTACCGTAATCGGAAGTATTACCGGATCAGCATACTTAGCGAAAATGCGTAACATGATGTGCATAAGGAGGGCTAGCCCAGCCAGAATTCCGGTTTGCACGAAGAAGTCGGTGTTGTCGTTCGCGTCCGAGCTACTTCCAACGAGGAAGAAGGCTGCGGCACCAACACTCAGCGCCAGTAATAGTAGAACCAGCTCCAAATTGCGTCGTGGAACCGGCGCGGTGTGCAGTTCGCTCATCGCATGATCTCCTGACAATAGGCTGGCGGAAGTGGGGAATTCTGATTACCGCCGTTAGTACCCGGCGCCTGAACAGGACAATTCTGTTTTGCCGTGACAAGAAGTTCTTGAATCATCATGGCCGCGTGTTCCTGGCTGTCGGCCAAAATTGCAGATTCCACGCGCTGCCGTGAATATTCGGGCAGGGCTTCAAGTGGAATACTGCTGACGGTGTCGACCTCAGACAACGAAATCGGTCCGAGCTCTTGTGGCACACCGCGATAGATGGCGACCTTGTCTCCAACGGCTCCCACATAGAACTGGGTTTGTGTCCAGAGGTAACCCCAGACGCCCAGTCCGATGATTAGCAAGGTGGCCATGGTCAACAGCAGTGGCATAAACCAGCGATGCTGCACGGGACGTGAATCCAATGGGTCAAGAACTTCACCGGCAGCTGGCGAACGGTGCGTAAGTAACGCGGCGGCTCGACGTTCACCGGTGTGCTGGGTGACCACAGGAATCTGGCCGGTCTGCGTCGCCAGTTGTGCGGCACCGACCAAAAGGTGTGGACGTTGCGAAATCTCGTGGCGCAACACGGATGCGCTTGCCTCAACATCGCCTTCGGCGGCGATGGTCAGCTGACCAGTATCTGGCGCCGGTTCGAAGCTGGCCGGACCCGCATCTTCGGTGTCATCTACTTCGATGACGTCAAAGAGCACGACGGTAACGTTATCCGGCGCTCCGTTACGTAGAGTAGTTGCTACGAGGTCGTTGACCGCCGCATTCATATCTGCAGTGCCACGCACAATTTGTTCGATGATGGGCACTGCCACCGCATCGGTCAAACCGTCTGAGCATAAGAGCCAGCGTTCTCCGGGTTGCGCTTCGAGCTGTAATACATCTACTTCGGGGGATGCGTCAGAATCGCCCAGCACACGCAGTAGTACGTTTTTATGTGGGTGAGTTTCTGCCTCGTGCGGCTGGATTCGACCCTCTTCAACGAGTCGTTGAACAAAGGTGTGGTCGCGGCTGATCTGTTCAAATTCATTATTCTTCAGGCGGTAGGCGCGTGAGTCGCCAATATGCGCCAGATGTAAGGTCTCACCGGAGAGAAGCACCGAGGTGACGGTGGTGCCCATGCCTGAAAGTTTCGGATTTGCACCGACAAGTTCGTTGAGCACCAAATTTGCTGCCTGAATTTCATCGGTCAGGGCATTTTGTGGATCTACCGTGTAGCGGCGGTCCAGATGCACCAGATCTAGCACCGTGGAAGCCGATGCCACATCGCCACCGACGTGACCTCCCATGCCGTCGGCCAGAACCGCGAGGTATTCGCCGGCATAGGCAGAGTCGTCGTTCTTTTTGCGTATGCGTCCGACATCGGACATGGCCGCAAATTTAAACTTTAAAGCCATTGGCTAGGCCTTCAATTCCAGAACAGTCTTCCCGATGCGGATTCGCTGTCCCGGTTCAACTGGCTGTGCACGAGTGAGCTGACTATCTCCCACAAAGGTGCCGTTGGTAGAGCCCAGATCCTCGATAAACCACCGTGACCCCTGAGGGAAAAGGCGCGCGTGACGGCCTGAAGCATAATCGTCTTCGAGAACCACGGTGGCGTCTTGCGCGCGGCCGAACATAATAGGTTCTCCCTGCAAAGGGATGCTGCGTCCGGCTAGTGGGCCCTCAACAATGTGTAAGGTGCTAGCTGCCTTGCGTGTGCTGACCTCAGGTTCGGCAAGTTCTGGATTCTTCTTCAAAGCCCTGGCGCTGGGTGCGCCGGTACGAGCTCGAGCACCAATTGCTAGGTCGCGGCGCATGGCGCCAACAATGCTCAAAACGAGTAACCAAATCAGGACGAGGAAGCCAAGGCGGAACAGGCTGAGTACGAGATCATTCATGCACGGCCTCCGTTGCTAGGCGTAATTAGGCGAAAAACTATCTTGGTCTGTCCAATAGTAATGATTGAACCGTCCAATATACGCGTCTGCGCGGAAATCTTCTTACCATCGACGTAGGTACCGTTGGTTGAGCCGAGATCGGTGACTACATAAGAGCCCGGAGACTTCTGCTCTACTCGAATATGCTGACGGGAAACTCCAGTGTCGTCTACCGGAATATCGGTGCTGGCCGAACGACCAAGCACGATCGAGTGGTGATTGAGCGCGAAACGCTGTCCATTGACTTCGACTACCGCTTGTTTCGGAAGTGGCGCGGCGGCCGGGGCTGCTGGCTTTGCGGTAGGTCGAGGTTGTGCGGTGGTTTGTGGTGTTGGCGTCGCGGCAACAGGCGTTGGTTCTGCCTTTGGCGCCTGGGGTTTCACGGGAGCAGAAGCGACCGGGTTTGCGCTTGAATCCTTCACGGATCCTGCAACTTCCACTTCGCCGGCCTTGAGTTCTTGAGAATTCACAAAATGAATCATGATCTTTCCCTGAACCGAGTATCCCTGGGCGACCGCGTGTTCCGCGGTGACCTTAGCCATCTCGTTGACTACTGGGGATCCCCATGCTTTGGCGGTGTCAAAATCTTTAGTACTCAACGACACGACGAAGTCGTTCGGAGCAAGGCTGCGACCTTCACTGATCGCGAGAATTCCGCGATCCATTTCATTGCGAAGCGCGGTAGTTAGTTCGACAGGCTTAATGTCTGCAGTGCTGTTACCACGAAAGAAGCTGGTGACGACCTTCTCTAAGCCTCGTTCGACATTATCGAGAAAGCTCATTACGTGTGCTCCTTTCCTGTAGTCCATGGCGTTTTTTGGCCCGGAATTTCAGTTCAATGTCCTTGCGACACAGAACGTCATTCTCGATCTTACTGTTTTCAGCTGTGCAATTCCCGGAAATATCCTTGAAGGAAAGGCAGGCAACTGATTCAACGTCCCAACTGGTCAAAAGGTTTCATGTGGTGCTGGGCACATGCGGTTGATTCGATTAGGTGAACAATAAAAACAACGTGTAAGCTATTTCTTGTTGCCGCGAGAGCGGGAATCATGCGCGAGTGGCGGAATTGGTAGACGCGCTGGCTTCAGGTGCCAGTGCTCGCAAGGGCGTGGGGGTTCAAGTCCCCCCTCGCGCACATGAGAAATGTCTCGGAACATCGTTTGATCGATGTTCCGAGACATTTGTTTTTAACTATTCACCGCGTCAATATTTTGGGTCTCGCCCCGAGTTGAGAAAAGTTATCTAGATTCCGCTTGACGCCGCGTGCGGCGGATCGTCCGGCTCGATTTGCGCCAATGGTGCTTGCCGAAGGTCCGTAGCCCACCAGCTGCACCCGTGGATCCTTGACTGATCCGGTACCTTTTCCCGCACGGTCTAGCTGAATGCCACCGTGGTCACTGCGCAGTTTCAGTGGGGCGAGGTGAGCTATGGCTGGCCTGAATCCCGTGGCCCAGAGGATCGCGTCAATTCGTTCAAATCGACCATCGGCCCAGCGTACTCCGTCGGCTTCCACCGTAGTGAACATTGGGTGGCGTTCATAAGCGCCTAAGTCTTTGGCTTCCTGTTCTTGGGCGCGTAGCGCAAGTCCGGTCACGCTAACCACGCTTTGTGGCGGCAATCCTTGAGCAACGCGTTGCTCAACCAAAGCTACTGCGGCAATCCGTGCTTCGTCGGAATCGAATGTATCTTCCCGCCAATTTGGGTCGGTGCGTGTTACCCATAACGTGTCGGTAATTGGACGTAGCGCACCAAGAAATTGCACGGCCGACGCGCCGCCGCCCACGACTAGGACTCGTTTGTTTCGAAAGTATTCGGGACCGGGGTATGCCACCGTGTGGAATTGCTCTCCGATAAATGTTTCCACCCCGGGGTAGTGCGGAAGGAATGGGCGTGTCCAGGTTCCTGTCGCGTTAATTAGGGTGTGAGCGCGCCAGATGTTCTGTGCAGTGTGAACGAGTAATGTGCCGGCGTCATCGGTAACGCTAGTTACGTTCACCGGCCGAATAATTGGTAGTTCATGTTCTTTTTCGTAGTCTGCAAAGGATTCGGGAACCGCCACATTGGCCCGGCGAAGGTCGAGTTTTGGTGGCATGGCGTCTGGTAGCTCGGCGACGCCGTGAACGTCTCGCATGGTCAATGCGTCCCACCGGTGTTGCCAAGCTCCACCGGGTGCTGTGTTTGCATCGAGCACAACGTGTCGCAGGCCTAAGCGTTTCAGGTGATAGGAAGCCGATAATCCGGCCTGTCCGGCACCGATGACAATGCTGTCCAAAATTTCCACGGTTAGCTTGTTTCCTTTACCGGCTCTCGGATTCCATCCCAATTCACGCTGGCTTCTTCGATCTTTTGCGCCAGTTGTGCCTTTGGAAGGTTAGCTCCGAAGGCGGGGTTTCCTGGCTGTAGGCGTGCACCATTTGCTAGCGAGCCAATGAGTAATGGGTCGAATCCAAGGGCGTCGATCAAGGAGGCCACCTTTGGAAGCTGATGCTCTCCGGCGATGGCAATAGCCTTGCGAGCGCTGCTGCCAGCGGACTTCGACTCTTCTTCAAGGTCGTGGTATCCCATGTGATTAAGCGCCTTGACCACACGGGAGCGTGGCAAGAATTCTTGCACAATTTCGCTGGTGGAGGTTAGTGGGTCACGCAGGTCCTCGCGGATTCCATCGGTCTCCCACCAGTAGTTCATCGTGTCGATAACTAGTTTGTCAGCCAGCTGAGCAACGGGCAGCGTGTGGTACTTACCCAGGGGAAGCGCCAGAATGACAATATCTGCGTTACTCGCGGCATCGGCCGAGGACATCGGTTGCGCTCCGGGGGTCAGTATTTCGACGGTCAACGCGATCTTCGCTGGATCCCCGGAGCCTGCGATGAGTACGCGATATCCGGCGGCTAACGCGAGCCGGGCCAGGGCTGTGCCGACTTTTCCTGCGCCGAGGATTCCAAGCGTGGTGCTCGAGTTGTTCATCGTGTGACCTTCTGACTTGCTGGTTGTTCGGCGAGCATTTCGCGGACTAACGGAATCACCTTGGTGCCGTAGAGTTCCACGGCGCGCAAGCGATCGCTGGCGGGCACGGCTCCACCGCTGTAGATCAGGTCAAAACGTCCGATATCCAGTGTGCCGATAGTCTTGGCAATTTTGCGCGCCACGGTTTCGGGCGAGCCAATGTAAAGCGAACCGTGGGCGGCTTCGGCTTCAAATTCCTCGCGGCGCATCGGCGACCAACCACGTTCGGCGCCGATCTGATCACGCATCTTCTTATAGTCTTCGAAGATGATTTCCTTGGCCTGCTCGTCGGTGTCCGCAATAAATCCAGGAGAGTGCAGGCCGACCGGGTGCGAGCTCTGGCCTAGTTGCGCGTTCGCACGGTGGTAGAGATCAATGTAAGGAGCGAAGCGGTCCGGGGCGCCGCCGATGACGGCGAGCATCATTCGGAAACCGTAGTTTGCGGTTCGAATGACAGATTGTGGGGAGCCGCCGACACCGACCCATGTTTTCAGACGCCCCGACTCGGTCTTCGGGAAGACATCTGCCTCGTTTAGGGAGGCGCGCGTAGTGCCCTGCCAGGTGACGGGCTTCTCATCGAGTAGCTTGTGGAAAAGGTCGATCTTCTCGTCGAAAAGTAGGTCATAATCGGCCATGTCATAGCCGAAGAGCGGGAAGGATTCGGTAAATGAGCCGCGGCCTAGAATCACTTCGGCTCGGCCGCCGGACAGCGCATCAACTGTGGCGAAGCGCTGGAAAACGCGTACCGGATCGTCTGAGGATAGGACGGTCACGCCGGAGGCAAGGTGAATATTGCTGGTTGCTGTCGCAATCCCTGCAAGAACTGTTTCCGGGGTGGTAATTGCGAACTCTGGCCGGTGGTGTTCACCTACCGCAATGACATCTATGCCCACCTGGTCTGCGAGGACTGCCTCCTCTAAGGTGGCGCGAATTGCCTGAGCGTAGGACACGAGCTGACCGTCCTTGCCACGCGGCACATCGCCGAAGGTGTCGATACCAAATTCGATGTTTTCGATGCCATCCATGTTCGAACCCCTTACCAGTCTTCATTTTTAATTGACACGTCAATCATATGCTTTTATGGTTGACATGTCAATAAATCGTGTTGACTCATCTAAAGTGCTCGCGAAACTCCCCGCATGCCTCAACTAAGAAATGCTCGCGAAACACTACCCACCATGAAGGTGAAAACCTCATGCTGAACAGATGGGACACGAGCTAACCTTGGCGACACGACGAGATATCACAAAGAAGGAAGCCCAGCTTTACGCCAGAGCCTCCAAAAAAGAAAAAGGCGTCATCTTGGATCGCATCACCACCGAAATCGGGTGGTCTCGTGCCAACGCCCGCCGCCAACTCCAACACGCACTGCAACGACGCGGACCGGCCATCAGCATCAAACGTAAACCGCGTGGCAACAAATACAGCTACGACGCGATACTGCTCCTTCAGCACGTGTATCTCGTGGCCGGCCAACCTTGCGGTAAATACTTAGCAGCCATCATGCAGATCGTGTTGGACAACCTGGAAAAGCATGCGGATAACGGCTCATTTAGCAAGGTCAGAGTCCGCTACACCCCACAAATACGTGCTGAGCTTTTGCGCATGAGCCCGGCAACTATTGACCGGTACCTTGCCCCTTTCAAGAACCGGTTGCATCCTGACGCGAAGTCTTCGACTCGGTCCTCAAAGAACCGGTTCAAAGACATCATTCCCATCATGACGCACATCAAACCAATCGATCATCAGCCAGGGATCATCATGATCGACACCGTGGCCCATTGCGGACACACCCTCAAAGGCGAATTCGCGTTCACACTCACCGTCACTGACCCGTTCACGGGGTGGACCATTAACGCTGCGGTGAAGAACAAAGCGTCGAAATGGATTGTTGAAGTCCTTGACGATGCCAAGTGTCTATTCCCCTATGAACTGGACAGAATCCATAGCGATAACGGAGCAGAATTTTTGAATACTGCCGTCCAAGCGTGGGTGAAAACCAATAATCTGCTGGCTACGCGCTCGCGCCCACGGCATTCGAATGACAACCCTTTTGTTGAGCAGAAAAACGGGGACATTGTCCGGAAGGACGCGTTCTATTACCGGTATGACACGCCTCGAGAGTTGGCGGTGTTGAAGGCTTTGTGGCCGTTGGTGAACGTGCGTAAGAACTTGTTCACTCCTACGACGAAGGCGGTGGGGTACAAGATCAGTCGGTCAGGGCGGCAGGTGCGGGCCTATGATGCTCCGTGCACGCCGGCAGACCGAGTGAGGCTTACTGGAGTGATGTTGCCACCGCAGCGCGAAGCGCTGGACCAGTTGTATTGGGATACGGATCTAGCCGAGCTGACCCGGCGGATCCATCAGTTACAGCAGGAACTTATTCGGCTCGCGGAGGCGAAGACGCAGGCTCAGGTGCAGGCACAGGTTTCGTAGTGGTTACGCGAGCATTTTAGGTGAGGCATGGGGTGTTGTTTTCGCGAGCATATTGACTTGAGGCACTACGTAAATAAAAGTTCGTAGGTTGCTCAGCGGTGCGTCTCACTGCAAAAAAGTGAAAATTTGGTCCCGTTCTAAACCCGAGCCAACCGAGCGTCCAAGCAGGACATAGAATCAAGGACAAAAGAAAGTGGGATGACATGTCAAAGGGTCCGAAGATCGTGGAGCTCACCGGAATAGTTGACCAGATCGGCGACAGGCTGATCCTGCGCTTGGACGAGGAATCGAGCAAGAGCCTGCCTAGCCGCGGACAAGTTGCCGTCCAATTAATCAACTCCCCAGAGACGGTCGTCGTAGAGCCCGATGGCCGAAGGGGGCATTGGATCCCGGGCGAAGTACTTGATCTTCACCCCGGGCAAAAGGTGAGCCTTTCGGTTACTATCGCCGAGTTTTGGCCGGAAGTTAAACTTCCGCAAGACCTTGCCGGTGCCTTGGCGGAAGCCGATGATCTGCATGAAACTTGGCTCGGGCTGACGCCCATGGCTAGGTGGGAGTGGGCACGCTGGGTGAAATCTACGCAAAGCCCAACGACCCGGGAGCGTCGAGTTCAGGTGAGCATTTCCAAGCTTCGTGACGGAAAGCGCCGACCGTGTTGTTTTGACCTGTCCTCGTGCACGGATCCAGAGGTTGCCAAAAGCGGCAAGCTTATCCAGTAGCTACTGAGTTCCGCCGCTTGACGCGCGCACCATGAGTTGGCTGGAGAGCTGAAGTTTCGACTCCTTCAAGGGTGTGCCGTCGATTAATTGGCGCAGTGCCTGGGCAGCCTGAACCCCGACACTATGTGCGTCGAGACGAACACTGGTCAATGACGGGTGTGAGGCGGTAGAAAACGGCAAGTCATCAAATCCAGTCACCGCTAAATCCTGCGGAACCCGAACACCTGTGGTGCTGGCAGCCTGAAGGACACCATACGCATGGGTGTCGGTGGCGCAGGCCAATGCGGTGATTCCGGATTCTTTCCAGACATCCCAGTGGGTGGCGAACGTGGCCGCAGCATCTCCCATTTCAATGGTTGAAGAGCTGACAGCTACTGCCGGAACCTGCATTCCGAGCTGTGCGGCGGCGCTTAAGAAGGCTTCACGTCTCATGCGTAGGGTGGCGGTACCGGTAGTTGCGTCCAAATAACCAACTTTGCGATGCCCCTGTGCGGCGAGGTGTGCGGCTACATCGTGGGCACCTTGGAGTACATCAAAGTTAACCGACGGGATATTTTCTGGTGCGTCTGGTGCGTCCAGTGCAATCAACGGCAACGGACTGGAAAGTTCGGATAAGAACAACGGCGTGGGCGCATGGACCAGTAGGCCGGCGGGCCGTAACCCGAGTAACCGTCTGATTTCGGTGGCGCTGGGGGATAAGCCGGCGTCGGTGACCGAAAGTAATAGCTGGTAATCCTCGCCAAGAACTCCGCGCACACCCGCAATGAGCTTTGCAAAGAACGGGTTTGAAATATCCGGGGCAACCAAGATGACCAGCGAACTGACCCCGCGGGCCAGAGAACTACCGATGCTATCTACGTAGTATCCGAGCTCGCGTATTGCTTCGCGAACACGTTCCTCATTGCGCTTGGAGACTCGGCCGGCGGACTTGCCATTGGCCACGAGAGAAACTGTCGCCGTGGAAACACCTGCGTGGGTTGCGACCATAGCGGCGGTGACCTTGCGCGCAGGGCGTGGTTCGTTCGGCGAATCAGCATTGTTCATGGCTCCATCCTAGTGTGCGAGCGGGTGTGCGCAAGCCGTTTAGTTAAGCGCTTGACTGCTTGGGTTTGAGCGGGAAGAATTAGGCTCAATAACCAACTAACTCCCGATATTTTGTTATCGGACGGACCAGGGGCGTACATGAGCACACCACGCAAGATCATCCTTGACTGCGATCCGGGGCACGACGACGCGGTCGCTATTTTATTGGCACATGGAAACCCGAAGATCGAATTGCTCGCGGTAACTACCGTCGTAGGTAATCAAACTCTGGAGAAAGTCACCGATAACGCGCTAGTGGTGGGCACTATTGCGGGAATTACCGGTGTACCTTTTGCTGCTGGATGTGCCCGCCCGTTGGTTCGCGAGATAGAAAACGCCCCGGAGGTCCACGGTGAATCCGGCATGGATGGTCCGGCGCAACCGGCCTCACGCATAGTGCTTGACGAGCGTCACGCGGTAGATCTGATTATCGAATTGATCATGTCTCATGAGCCGGGGGAGATCACCTTGGTTCCCACCGGAGCGCTGACAAATATCGCGCTGGCGGTTCGCCGCGAACCGCGAATTGTTGAGCGCGTACGCGAAGTGGTGTTGATGGGCGGCGGTTACCATACCGGTAACTGGAGCGCGGTAGCCGAATTTAACATCAAAATCGACCCGGAAGCCGCCCACATCGTCTTTAACGAAAAGTGGCCGGTGGTCATGGTCGGACTGGACCTCACCCACCAGGCCCTTGCCACCAAGGAAGTGGTGCAGCGCATCGAAAAGGTCGGCACGGGGCCGGCAAAATTCGTTCGCGAATTGATGGACTTCTTTGCGCAGGCCTACCTGGATCATCAGGGCTTTGATGCTCCTCCGGTACATGACCCTTGTGCCGTCGCCTATGTCATTGACCCAACAGTGGTGCGCACGCTGCGCGCCCCGGTCAGTGTTGAACTACGTGGGGAGCTCACCCTAGGCATGACCGTAGCCGATTTGCGTGCCCCGGCCGCCGAAGATTGCCATACCTCGGTGGCGGTTGATCTGGACCATGAACGCTTCTGGGATCTGGTGGTTGATTCACTCGAACGCATCGGTGAGGTCGATCTAACAGCGTAGTCTAGGCAAAATGTCTTAAATTGTGATGGCAGTCAATGCCAAAGCACCTACGGCATGCATAGACTGGAGATAAATACAGCTCAGGAGGCGAAGTGGCAGTCAAAACCCCGCACCAGAACGTAACTTTTGAATCGTCCGGAACGCAGGCGCACGGATATCTTGCGCTTCCCGAATCCGGTAAAGGCCCCGGCGTGATCGTCATCCAGGAATGGTGGGGACTGACCGACCATATCCGCGATATCGCAGACCGCCTCGCCGCCCAAGGTTTTGTCGCCTTGGCTCCAGACCTTTATGGCGGTGCGATCACCCATGACGGTGAAGAAGCCGGCCAGATGATGTCACAGCTGCCCGAAGAGCGGGGTGCCGAACTGCTCTCCGGAGCAGTCGACTACCTATTGGCGAGCGAGTCTGTCACCAGCACCAAGCTGGGAACTATTGGTTTCTGCATGGGTGGCGGTTTTGTCCTGCAGTTGGCAGCCCAGCAGGGTGAAAAAATTAGTGCCGCGGTTCCGTTTTACGGTGTCGGGCAGGGTGTGCCCAATGATTTCAGTGGCGTGCGCGCCGCGGTTCAAGGTCACTACGCGAACTTTGACGACTTGTACCCCGTCGCGGATGCCAAGGCTCAAGAAGAACAGATTCGCTTAGAATCCGGAGCCGAAGTTCAGTACTTTTACTACGACGGCAAGCATGCTTTCCACAACGATGAGAATCCTGCGGGAAACTACGACGCACAGCTTGCCGCCCTTGCCTGGCAGCGCGCCGTGGACTTTTTGCGACAAAAAGCCAGCTAAGCGCATAAAGTGGTAGGCATCACAGTTGGTGTCTGCCTCGAAATACTTACGAAGCAATCCCTATTCAAGGAGAAATAATGTCAGAAATCATCCTCGTTGGTGTTGACGGTTCCGAAACCGCACAGCGTGCGGCCCGCCGTGCAGCCGAGCTCGCAGTGAAGATCGACGCCGAATTGGTGGTGCTCACCGCACA
Source organism: Glutamicibacter ardleyensis (assembly GCF_014644555.1). Lineage (GTDB taxonomy): Bacteria > Actinomycetota > Actinomycetes > Actinomycetales > Micrococcaceae > Glutamicibacter > Glutamicibacter bergerei. Next base: position 945,958 of record NZ_BMKX01000001.1, read on the forward strand.
CGCTTCGGATAACACCGAAGTAGTTTCCATTGGTAGCGACACCTGGATCTTGGACGACGCAGAGCAGGCCCGCAAGCTGGCTCAGCGTGTGGCCAACAACGTGCGCAACGCCGTACCAGGCGTGAAGATCAGCGCCGCTGCCGGTCACGGCAAGCCAGGTGACGTGTTGATCTCCGACGCCACCGAGCGCGGTGCCTCGATGATCGTCGTGGGCAACGTAGGCATGAAGGGTCTGGGCCGCGTGCTCGGCTCGGTTGCTTCCTCGGTAGCCCACTCGGCTCCCTGCGATGTGCTTGTAGTCAAGACTGACGGCAAGTAGCAAGTAGTTTAATCTTTAGCTGCGGCGGGCACGGAGTAATCCGAGCCCGCCGTACCGCGTTAATCGGATCGTTCACGCCTCAAAGACCAGTAGGATTTAACCGTGCACACACTTCGAATTTCCTACGTAGCAGGCGTCACTCCGGGTAAGTGGATGGATCGGTTCACCGAACGCTACCCGCAGGTAACGCTGGCGGCGACCCGCTACGACGGTGAAGACATCCTTGAACTGCTGGCCAGCGACCAGGCTGACGCTGTGTTTGTGCGCTATACGGGATCCTCACCCAAGGACGACACCCGTCACTTGATTCCGCTTTACGATGAGCTCGAGGTCGTCTGCGCCGCCAAGGACCACGATGTTGAGTACTACGAAGAGAAGATCCCCGAAGCGGACGCCGCTAAATTTCCGCAACTTAACTTAAACGAATACCCCGAGGAAGTCGGCGGGGTGCCCACCGCGATGGAAGTTGTCGCCTCCGGGGCGCAGGTATTGCGTGTTCCACAGAGCATCGCCCGGCTCTATCAGCGCAAGGACGTGGTGTACCGGGAAATTGATGGTGGAAACACCACACATGTCGGCATCGCGTGGCCAACCGGACTTGAAGATTCCGAGCTGGTTGATGAATTTATTGGAATTGTGCGCGGACGCGGGGCAAATTCTTCGCGCCAAGCGTCGGTGCGTAACACCCAACAGGTAGCCAAAGAACGCAACGACAAATTGCGGGCTGCGGCGAAGGATAAAGCGAAATTGCGCGCCAAACAGGAAAAGAAAGCCAAGGCCAAGGCTCGCTCGGGCGGAGCAAAAACCGGCAAACGCCGGTAATTTCCTAGTCAGGTAAGCGTGCGACATGAGAGAGTGATCAGCATGGAGCAATTTGATACCCTCACCATGACCACACAGGGCGCAGCCCTCATCCTGACCGTCAATCAGCCCGCCTCAATGAACGCGCTGGCCTTGGAGGTTGTCGCGGACCTCGAACGCGCGGTGGACTACCTTGAAGCCAGCGAGTTTAAGCACCGCGGTGTGGTGCTCACCGGTGCCGGAGAGAAAGCATTTATCGCGGGCGCAAATATTGTCCAGATGAACTCCATGGACGCCGATGCGGCTTTGGCCTACGGACGCCGGATGCACGTGCTCACCGAACGTCTAGAATCTTTGCAGATTCCAGTGATCGCCGCCGTGAACGGTTTTGCCCTCGGTGGTGGCTGTGAACTCGCCTTAGCCTGTGACTTCATTTACGCCTCGGAGCGCGCCAGCTTCGGCCAGCCCGAAGTAACCTTGGGTCTGGTGCCAGGCTTTGGCGGTTCGGTTCGGCTACCGCGCCGAGTCGGTAACGCGATGGCGCGTGAGTTGATCTTCACCGGACGCCGAATCAAGGCCGCCGAGGCGCTACGCATTGGTCTGGTTAATCGTGTGGTGGCTCCTGAAGAACTGCTTGCTCAGGCGGTGGCAACCATCGATGAGCTGACCAAGGTTTCCCCGATGGCCGTAGCCAACGCAAAGCGTGCGATGGTCACCATGGATGCACTGAACGTTCACGACGGCCTAAAGATCGAAGCGCAGAGCTTTACCGAAGCGTTTAACACCGCTGACTCCGTGGAAGGCCGCGCCGCCTTTGTCGAAAAGCGCGCCGCAGATTTTCCCGGAAACTAACCATGCATTACGGGGCGCATCAGGATCAGTGGTTACGCTTTTATGCGCCGGAACAGGTTACCGCGCTTGGTGCGGTGATGATCATTCATGGTGGATATTGGCGCGAAAAATATACCGCGCAGCTCGGTGAAGCACTGGCCATGGACCTGGCCGCTCGAGGTATCCCCACCTATAACCTTGAATACCGGCGTGGGCCGGGCAGCGCAGCACAGATGCTGGCAGATGCCCGGCTCGCGCTGGCGCTGATCAAAGAAGAAGGCCCGATTACGCTCATTGGGCATTCCGCCGGCGGGCATCTAGCCTCGTTGCTTGCCGCGCATGAAGAGCGCGTCACGCAGGTCATTTCGCAGGCGGGACTATTGGATTTGCAGCTGGCTAAAACCTTGCGGTTGAGCAATGATGCGGTAGATGAAATGCTCGGCGACGCGGATTTATCCTCGGTGAACCCCGTGGAATTATGGCCGATGCCAGCACGTGTCGTAATCTTTCATGGACGGGCCGATGCGGATGTCCCGGTGAAAATTGCACGGCGTGCGGCAGACCATGCCGCGGCGCTGGGTCAACAACACACCCTGCGGATTTTTGACGGCGACCATTTCAGCTGGATCGATCCGTCAAGCCACCAGTGGGAGGCATGTGTTAAACAGCTGTACCCGCTGCATTACAAAGGAGCACGATGAACCCGACGGTCATTGGCGAGGCACTAGTCGACGTATTGGCCTCAGGAATCGCCCCGGCGCAAGAATTTGTGGGCGGAAGCCCGCTCAACGTTGCCGTCGCGTTGGCCCGCCTCGGGTACCCCGGTACGCTCATCACCCGTTGGGGACATGATGATAAGGGTGCGACCATTGAGCGTTTCCTGTCAGCAAATAACGTCAAATACCTTGGCGGTGCCGATGATGAGCCGACGGTGATTGCCCATGGAATTTTGGATCCAGCCGGCGGCGCGACCTTCGCATTTAACGCCTTCTGGCAAATGCCAACGGTGGGCCCGGAACTCGCCCAAGACGCCGAACTGGTCCACACCGGCTCCATAGCTACACTCTTCAGCCCGGCCGAACTGCTCCCGTTGCTGGCCGCAGCTCGCTCTCATGCCACCATCAGCTACGATCCAAATCTGCGTCCCTCGCTGGTGACAAACCATGGGCAAACCGTCGCAGAAGTTGAACGTTTTGTCGGCCAAGCAGACGTGGTGCGTGTCTCCGGAATTGACCTGAAATGGCTCTATCCGATGCGTTCGGTGCATGAGTCGGCTCGTGCCTGGTTGGCGATGGGCCCAGCAATCGTTGTGGCGACCGCCGGATCACGTGGATCCTGGGGCGTGGTACGTGCCGGTGAAGCCGAATACAGCGCCCCCTCGGTCGAGGTGACCGATACCGTCGGCGCCGGAGATACGTTTACCGCTGCTCTCTTATGCTGGCTTGCCGAACGTGGAATGATCGGCGCCGCAAACCGTGAAAAACTTTCTCGACTAGAAGCTAACCAGTTGGAACAGGCACTGAATTTTGCCGCTCATGCGGCGTCGGTAACGGTAGGCCGTGCCGGGGCGAACCCGCCGCACCGCGGGGAACTTTCATGATCAAGCTGATCGCCTCTGATCTAGATGGCACCATCGTGGACCGTGAGGGTAATATCAGTGAACGTACCCGTCGTGCGTTTCTAGACGCTCGAGATGCCGGTATTCACATCGTTTTTGTGACCGGTAGGCCGTTTCGCTGGCTCACGCCCATTATCGAAGCCTTTGGAGGTATGGGCACGGTGATCTGCTCTAACGGCGCCGTGCTCTACGATTTAGAACAAGACCGGGTCATCTGGTCGCGGACTCTCACCGCGGCTACCGCCAAACAGGCGGAGCAGATTATCTTGGAACATGAACCGAACGCGGCTTTTGCCGCCGAAACCACGCGTGGACTACACCTTGGCGCGAACTTTGCCGAACAAAATCGTACGTTGGGAAGCCAATCGGTCTTGGACCTGAACTCGGAAGCCATCGATCAAGAAGGTATCGTCAAGTTTTTGGCCAGGTCCAAATCTCTGCCTATTGATGATTTCTACGCTGCTGTGGCTCCCGAATTAACTCAACTACTCTCGGTCACCCACTCGGCCTTCGGGGTCTCGTTACTGGAGATGGCGCATGTAGACATCCACAAGGCCACCACCTTAGATGTGTACTGCCGTGAATTGGGGATCAGCGCCGATGAGGTGATGGCCTTCGGTGACATGCCCAACGACTTGGAGATGCTCGAATACGCCGGCCATGGTTATGCGATGGCCTCAGGCCATCCCTTAGCCCTAGCCACCGCGCAACACACCGCGGACACCATTGAGGCAGACGGTGTTGCACAGGTGATTGAGAAGCTGCTGAAATGACCTATGCATTCACACATCGCGGCATTCGATTCGGCGATGAAGAGAATACGCTCATAGCCTTTCAGCGGGCCTGGGATCTGGGAATCACTCATCTGGAGACGGATGTGCGCGCCTCCAAGGATGGAACCGTCTATGCCTTCCACGACGAAACGCTAGATCGGGTCACCGATGCTCAGGGGCCATTGCATGAGCGTACCGATGAAGAACTGGCCACGGTGCGAGCCGGAGGCCAACCGCTGTGCACGCTCCGCGAATTACTGCGCAGCTTCCCGAACGCTGTGCTTAATATCGATGTCAAAGATGAGCGGGTCATTGCCCCGCTGGCCAAGCTCATCGAGGAACTTGGATGTCACCAGCAGATCGCGCTGGCCTCTTTTGATAGCTCGCGCAGTGCCGCGGTGCAGCACCTAATTTCTGCCCCGGTCCGGCGCTCCCCGGGCATGCGACAGATGGCGCTTATTTGGCTATGTGCGACTCTTTTTGCGCGGATTCCACACAGTCTGGCTCAAGGGTTTTGGGCGGTGCAAGTGCCGTTGAAGTACGGTGTTTTACCCGTGGTTACACTCAGATTTATCAAGGCCGTACAGCGCGCTGGCTTGCAGGTCCATGTCTGGGTTATCGACGATGAGCCGACCATGCGCGCGCTGATCGAGAAAAAAGTTGACGCCATTATGAGCGATGACGCCGAACTCCTGTTGCAGGTCTTAGGTTAGAAATTGCAACCTGATCTGCATATAAGTCTGGCGCGGAATATTTAATTCCGCGCCAGACTGTTTCAGAATTTTTAACGTACCGACAGTGTATCTAAGACCAGCGGTGCGTGTTCTTGGAGTTGCGCCTCGCTTGCGTCAAGGAGCAACCGTAGCCAGGTTTCATGCTGGGATAGCGGCGCAACCAGACAAGCCGGCGCAATCAGATCGTAAAGCTCATCGGCGTTACCATAGGCAGCAAACTCTGCTAGGTAGGCAGCTAAAACTCGCATGACTCGTTCGTCATCGGTTCGGCAATTCCAAGCCTGAGTCATTGCAGCCAGCGGGGCGGCCAACGATGAGAATGGGTGAGCCCAGTGCGCGGCCGCAAAATTGATGATCCGGGCTTGCTGACCTTGCTCGGCGGGAACCACTGCCTGGGCTAAGTCGAAGGCCCCGTGTTCCAAGCTCAACGGGACCGGGCCACGATGCAAGGCCGCACAGGCGTCAGAGAGTGTGGAGACATGGCGGTGCAGCTCGTCGGCTTGCTGCGGATCCAGATGTAATGGATGTTGGGCATCGAGCGAGACATGCATGCTCAACGCCTGCTCAAATTGTTCTGCCAAGAACTGCGGATCTACCACCGGCATGCCCACGTCGAAGAAGGCCTCTTCGTTGCCCATCAGTGCAACCTGGAAGGAACCGAGCGAAGCCAGCGCCAGTTGCCAGTTTTCGACGCTGTCCTTCAAATCGGCCAAGGTATGACCAAAATCGGGGGAGAGCATATACCCGGCCACGCGGTCGATCGCCAACGGCATGACCACACGGTCCGGAAGCAATTCACCGGCGGTAATCGTGATGGCGGCCTCGGCCGTCAACCCGGGCGCGTTCGCGCTAAACACCAGATCTGCCGCGTCGGTTCCTACCAACGCCGAGATCTGATGCAGAGAAGCCGGCCAAAAATCCGGTCCTGCAACACGCTCGATGCCGTAAGCCGCACAGGCCTCATCGATCCAGCCGGCGGCATCTTCACGCCATTGCTCGCTATTCCATACATCTATCCACTGAGCCACATTCCTAATCGTAGTATGTCGTAGCAAGTGGAATCACTTGCTACGGTGGGGACTACGGCCATTCATTGCCCTCTTTCGAAGGATTTCGATCGTGAACGCTACCCGTCCGACCTACCGGCACCGTGACTTTAAGGCCGTCCTTTTTGATTTGGATGGCGTGCTCACTCCGACCGCGCTGCTACACCGCGCCGCATGGAATGAACTCTTCACAGAATTTTTCACCCAAGAACATCCGGGCGTGCCGCCTTATACGGAACAAGACTATTTTGACTTGCTCGACGGCAGACCGCGCTATGAAGGAGTCAGCGCGGTGCTCGCCTCCAGAAATATTGTGCTGCCTTACGGAGACCCGGAGGATCACGCCGGAACCGATTCGGTCTGTGCTCTGGGTAATCTGAAAAATTCGGTGTTCACCACCGTGCTGGAACGAGATGGCATCGCCCCATATCCGGGCTCCAGCGAGTACCTGCAGCAAGCCTTGGACGTCGGCTTAGACGTAGCCGTGGTCTCCTCCTCGCGTAATGCTCATGCGGTACTCCAAGCCGCCGGGCTTTCGACGCACTTCACTACCGTCATGGGCGGGCGCGAGGCTGAAGCGCGCCAGCTTCCCGGCAAGCCTAACCCGGACACCTTCGTGGCCACCGCCAAAGACCTTGGCTGGCGCCCCGAAGAGTGCGTGGTGATCGAAGATGCCAGCAGCGGGGTAAAAGCCGCCCGGGCTGGGGGTTTCATGGTGGTCGGTGTGGCCCGCGAGGATAATGCAGATCAGCTCCTGGCCGCCGGCGCCGACTTTGTCGTAGAGGATCTGAGCGAACTGGTGTCCTCCTCGGCGATTCGAGCCTGGAATTTTGATCCCTGGTCCATCACGCGGGACAGCGAACGTGACCATACGGGAGCTCAAGATACCGTTTTCTCCCTTGGCAATGGGTTCCTTGGAACCCGTTCCGCGCAGGTGGGACTCGGTGAACAGGTGGCTGGCACCTTCATCAACGGGCTGCATGAAACCTGGCAGATCCGCCACGCCGAAAGCGCTTTTGGGCTGGCCGAAACCGGGCAGACGATGATTAGCGCCCCGGATTTTCGCACCTTGCGTGTGTTCATCAACGATGAGGCCCTCGAGGTGGGCCGTACCGAGATGCTGCGCGATGACCTGCGCCTCGATTTCCGTGAAGGTACCCTGATATCCCAGACCCTCTGGCGCACCGCAGAAGGCCATCGGGTGGCGGTGACCGCTCGAACCATGATTTCCTTCAGCGATCGCCACTTGGCGCTGCAGGACCTGCACGTGCGCCTGCTCGATGCCCCGGGGCATGTGTTGGTTCAATCCTCGGTGATCGGCTATCGCTCCGAACCTGAAGTTTCTTCCCCGGCCGAGATGGATTCAGGCAAGGATCCGCGCAAATCCGATGAAGCTTCCGAGAATCCCTTGCACCCCGCGGGGCATATCGCCAGCGGCGCCCGACTCGGGCTAGCCTACAACGTGGCAGGTTCCAAGATGTCGGTTTCGGCGGTTATGGAACATCTGGTGGACACCACCGGCGGTGCTACCGCCCAAGTGCATACGGAGCGTTCGGCACAACCGGACCGGGCCGACGAGGTATCCAGCGCAAACCTCGAGGCGGGTCAAGGGCTGCGTGTGGCAAAGTTCGCGGTTTACCACTCCTCACGCCGCCACCCGGCCCAGGAAATGCTGCTGCGTTCCACCCGTGCCCTGGATCGTCTAGTGCCTCGAGGCATCGATGAGCATTTCCGCACCCAGCGCGCCTTTATGAAGTCCTACTGGCAGCGCAGCGACGTGCTGGTGGACAGCGATGACCCGAGTCTGCAGCGCAAGATCCGCTGGAATCTCTTCCAGCTGGCTCAGGCCTCGGCGCGTGCCGACGGCATGGGCATCAGCGCCAAGGGGGTCAGCGGCAACGGATATTCCGGGCACTACTTTTGGGACACCGAAATCTACGTGCTGCCGTTTTTGACCTATACCAATCAGCAGTGGGCGCGTAATACCCTCCGGGCCCGCATTTCAATGATCCCGGCAGCCACCAGACGCGCGCGCATCATGAACGAAGAGGGCATGCTCTTCCCGTGGCGCACCATCAACGGCGAGGAAGCCAGCGCCTACTATCCGGCGGGCACCGCGCAGTATCATATCAACGCCGACGTAGTGTATTCGCTGGACCGCTATCTCAACGCTGCCTGCGATGACGAATTCCTCGAGGCGGGTGCGGCGGAAATTCTGGTGGGCACCGCTCGCATGTGGGCCTCCTTGGGATTCTGGCGTGGTTCCGGAGCACAACGCAGCTTTCACATTCACGGGGTGACCGGCCCGGATGAGTACACCGCGGTGGTCAACGACAACACCTACACGAACGTGATGGCACGCTTTAACCTGCGCCGCTCGGCCCAGCTGCTGCGCGAGCTGGCCTCCCGGAACCCGAAGTTCTATGCCCTGCTGGCCGAAAAGCTCGCACTTGAATCCGCGGAGATCGACACCTGGCAGCTGGCGGCCGATCGGATCCACATCCCCTATTCGGATACGGTGGGGATCCACCTGCAGGACGACCATTTCCTGAATCGCGAGGTCTGGGATCTGGAGGCCAGCGGGCCAGAAAAGCGTCCGTTGCTGCTGCACTACCACCCGTTGGTGATCTACCGCTTCCAGGTCATCAAGCAGGCCGACACGGTACTCGCCCTGTGGCTTCGCTCCAGCGACTTCACCGCCGAACAGAAATTGGCAGACTTCAACTACTACGATCCGTTGACCACCGGGGACTCGACGCTTTCGGCGACGGTCCAAGCGATTCTCGCAGCCGAGGTTGGCTACCGCGAGCTTGCGTTCAACTACTTCGAACATGCGCTGAATGTGGATCTGGAGAACCTTCACGGCAATACTGCCGACGGAGTGCATGTGGCCTCTACCGGCGGAGTGTGGGCCGCGCTGGTCAACGGCTTCGCAGGACTGCGCGACGACGACCAGTGTTTGCGCTTCGATCCGCGGCTGCCGCAGAGCTTTCGATCCATGCGGTTCAAGCTGGCCTTCAACGGTTCGGTGATCGGGGTGCGCCTCGATGCTACGGGTATCGAATTTAACCTCGCAGGGCAAGGACCACAAAGCGTCTGGGTGCGTGGGGAAGAGATTGTGCTGGAGCCTGAGCAGCGCCAGCGGGTATCGCTTGCCGATCAAGGACCGCAGCTTTCCGGGCGTCCCAGCTTAGAACACGTGCTCTCGTTGCAGCTTGACGCCGGGGCCGAGGTGCCTAATAACCCCTGGAAATAAAAAATTGGCGGACCGTTTGGTCCGCCAATTTTTTTATGAACTTTTTACAGGGTCATTTCCTCGAGCTGGCGTCCCTTGGTTTCGCGCACCATGAAGATCACGAAGATCAGCGAAAGCAAGGCGAAGAACGCGTAGATACCGTAGGCCAGCGCCAGACCGGTCTCGGCCAGCGAGGGGAAGGTGGTGGAAACGGCAAAGTTGGCGATCCACTGAGCGGAGGCAGCCACACCGAGGGCCAGCGCGCGAATGGAATTCGGGAAGATCTCACCAAGCAGTACCCACACCGCAGGACCCCAGGTCGCGCCGAAGCCAACCACAAACAGGTTCGCGGAGACCAGCGCCACGATGCCCCAGTTGCCCGGCAGGGATACGGCGCCGTCGATGGTGACCGATTGGGCGAAGGAAACTGCCATCATGCCCAGAGACAGGGTCATGATGGTGGAACCGATCATCAGCAGCAGCTTGCGTCCCAGTACGTCAATCAGCAGCACCGCAACGATCGTGGCGACCACGTTGGTGATCGAGGTAATCAGCGAGATGGTGAACGAGTCGGATTCGGCGAAGCCGACAGACTTCCACAGGGTGGTGGAGTAGTAGAAGATCACGTTGATGCCGACAAATTGCTGGAACACGGAGAGCAGGATGCCTACCCAGACCAGTGGGTGGAAACCGAAACGGCCGAGCAGGTCCTTGAACACCTGACGGCGTTCAACGTGCACGGTGTTGCGGATTTCCTCGATTTTGGCTTCGGTGGCAGCCCCGGGAACCATGCCCATATCGCGGGTCAGCACGGTAGCGGCCTCAACGTAGCGTCCGCGTTCGACAAGGTAGCGCGGGGATTCTGGCAGGCGCAGGGCTAGTACCCCGTAAATGATTGCCGGGATTGCCAAGGACAGGTACATCCAGCGCCACGCGGCCAGGCCGAACCATCCGATAGCGTCCGCCGATCCCATGACGAATACCAGCAGTGCGCTGACCAGGAAGGCCACAAAGATGCCCAATACGATGGCCATCTGCTGCATGGATCCTAAGCGTCCGCGGTGCTGTGCCGGGGAGACCTCGGCAATGTAGGCCGGGGCGATCACCGAGGCGAAGCCGACGCCGATGCCGCCGACGATGCGCCAGATGATCAGGTCAACCTCGCTGAAGCACAGTCCGCAGCCCAGTGCGGAAACCAGGAGCATCGCCGAGGCGAGCACCATGGTGCGAACGCGGCCGACGCGTTCGGAGACCATGCCGGCGATCCACGCACCGATGGCCGCGCCGAGCAGGGCGCAGGACACGGTGAAACCAATGGTCACGGCGTTGAGCCCAAACTCGTGTTCGACAGCGTCCACGGTGCCGTTAACAATTGAAGAGTCATAGCCGAAAACAAAGCCGCCAAGGGCGGCGCCGAGGGCTATGAAAATGAGTCGCGCGGAGATCTTTCCGTCAGATGTAGTCGCAGTCACAAGGATTCATGCTATCGCCATTAGGGTCCGTCGCAAATACCCTTTGGGGCTTTTTCATCACAGTTGGCCGCCGTGGAATGCGACGCTCGTCATAAATAGGAAAGAATCCTTACAATTTGATTTTGGGCTCCGCGGAATCGACGCAAACCAACCCCGGGTTCATGCGAAATTCTGAAGCGCCAGCAGTGATCCGTGACGGGTTGAAGATTAAACAAAAACCGGCACTATGAACATCGTCACAATGCCGGTCCGTTGATCGGTTCAAAAGCTACGCATCAACCTGTGTCAGGTCGGTTCCGCGAAGTTTTGCCACGGTAGTCATCAGATGGAAAACGACCAGGGTAGCGATAGTACCCAGCGCGATACCGCCCATCTGGAACTGGCCAAAGACTAAGTCTTGGGTCACTGCGATCGCAATGATCAGGCCGGTGCCGGCGGTCATCAAGTTGATCGGGTTACCAAAATCAACCTTCGCCTCGATCCACAAGCGGGCACCAACGATACCGATCATGCCGTACAGCACGATCCCCAGTCCGCCGATGACTCCCACCGGAACGGTATTGATCAGTGCGCCGAACTTCGGCAAGAAGGCCAACGCCATGGCCGCAATTGCGGCCACCCAATAAGCGGCGGTGGAATATACCCGCGAGGCAGCCATGACGCCGATGTTTTCCGCATAGGTAGTCGTCGCGGAACCGCCACCAACGCCTGCCACCACGGTGCCGATGCCGTCGGCCATCAAGGCGCGGCCGTTAAACTTCGATAAATCCTTGCCGGTCATCAGACCCACCGTGCGCACGTGACCGATGTTCTCCGCAATCAATACGAAGACCGCCGGTAGGAACATCAGTGCCACATTAAAGTCGAAACTCGGAGTGTGGAATGCGGGCAGGCCCAGCCAAGCTGCCTGACCTACCGGGGTGAAATCCACCTGGCCCTGAACCAACGCAATTAAGTACCCGATAACCAGGCCCACCAAAATAGACAAGCGGCCCAGCAAACCTTTAAACGCAACGGTGGACAGCACCACCGCGAGCACCGTCAAGAAGGTAGTGGCGGGGAAATCGCGCATCGGCGCGAGGGTAGCGCTAGCCAGGTTCAGGCCGATCAGCGCGACGATGGTACCCATGACCACCGGGGGCATGAGCGCATGAATCCAGCGAGTACCGGTCTTGGCCACGATCAACCCGACGATAAACAGCGCTGCGCCGGTCATCACGATGCCGCCCAGCGCCGCAGAGAAATCGTCACCGACGGTAGAGGCAGTCACCGGGGCAATGAGCGCAAAAGAGGAACCCAAATAGCTGGGCACCTTATTCTTGGTCATCAGCAAGAAGATGATGGTCGCGACACCGGTAAACAGCAAGGTCGTAGTGACCGGGAAACCGGTCAATGTTGGTACCAAAATGCTAGCGCCAAACATCGCCAGAATGTGCTGGACTCCGATGGAAATGGTCTGCGGCCAATGCAGCCGCTCATCCGGGGCAACAACCTCACCTTCGGTGATGGTCTTCCCGTTGCCGTGAATGCTCCACTTCATGCGTTCCTCCAGAATTCGTAGCCCCGCGTTTAGGCCGTAGAGAAGTCTACGCCCTGGGCATGGGACTGCGCGAAGAATGACAGCTCATGTTCGGCCGAACGCCTGAACGCATCCCACATTCTGCTCCGGGTGGTCGGGTCGGCAAGCTGCCAGGCTTCGGTCACCATGTTGATCGCCTGCGCGGTGGCCTCATCAAATTCGACCGAACTATAGGTGGATAGCCAGCTCTCATAACGGTGACCAGGATGGTTTGCGGCGCTCAGCCGGTTGCCGATGTCCTGATAGATCCAATAACACGGCAGGATCGCGGCGATCAGTTCCGCATAGTTTCCCGCGCAGGAGCTCAGATGGTTGACGTAGTTCAGCGTGGTGTCGCTCGGTTCGGGAGATAAATTACGCAATTCACTGCGGTGCAGCTGCAATTCACCTTCCAAGATCCCCTGCGCGCCCTTAGCCCAGAACCGTTGTGCCTCGATTTGCGGGGCCAGCGTGCTGGCTTGCGTGAGCACCTGCGCGTAACGCTGCAGATAGAGGGCATCTTGGGCCAGATAATATTCGAATCTCTCGCGTTCCAAGGTTCCCGCGGAGAGCTCGATAATAAACTGCAGCTCATCGATGCCTGCACGTAGCTGACCAATGTCTCGCCACCACTGGGCCATCGGGTCGCTGGACACTGGCGGCAGCAACGCGGCGAAGTGATTCACCGGGCCGTGTCCACTGCCCACCTTGAGCTCATCGGCCGCGGCAATCGCCGTATGAAGGTAGTTTTTGGCTGCTCCCAGTGCGGCGGCCCAGTCGCCGAGCAGCGCATACTGTGTGGCCAGTGCGCTAGATAGCGTACAACCGGTACCGTGGGTGTTTTTTGTGGACAGCCGTTGACTATCAAAACTGGCGATCAACCCCTCGGGGCCAACCAGTGCATCGGGGCACCTGTCGCTGGGAAGATGCCCGCCTTTGGCCACCACCAGCACCGAGTATTTAGCAGCCAGACGTCCAGACTGTGCCACCAATTCTTCCCAGTTGCTGACCTGTTCCTCGCCGAGCAACGCGGCAAGTTCCGCGGTATTCGGGGTGAGCACATCTGCCCGGGTTAACAACGCGTCCAAGGCCGAATCAGTCTCCAGCAGCCGGTCCCCGCTCGTGGCGATCATTACCGGATCCAATACCACCGGAGCACTGAGCGTTTCTAACCAGGCAGCAACCGCCGCGACAATCTGCGAATTTGCCAGCATCCCGATCTTGACCGCATCGATGTGTACGTCCTGGGATACCGAGGTGAGTTGTTTAGCCACGAACTGCGCATCGATGGGCAGCACTGCGTCCACGCCGTGGGTATTTTGCGCGGTGAGTGCGGTAATCACACACATGCCGTATCCGCCATTGGCTCCGATGGTCTTCAGATCTGCTTGGATCCCCGCGCCCCCGGATGGGTCGGATCCGGCGATGGAAAGAATGTTTGGACTCATTTGGCTGCCTCCCAAATGCTGAGCAGTTCGGCGCTCGCCGAATGCGGATCCTCGGCGGAGCAGATGGCGCGCACTACGGCCATACCGGCTGCCGCGCCGGTTCGTAATGCTGGCGCATCGGCTGCGGTGAGCGAGCCGATTGCCACGCAGGGCAGTGTGGTCAGTGCTGCGGCTCGGGCAAAACCAGCTAAACCTAATGGGGTCGGATGGTCTTTTTTCGTGGGAGTAGCGCGAATCGCGCCGACCCCCAAATAATCTAGGTACTGCGCCTGGTCATTGGCGTGAGCAAGCTGTTCATCGGTGGAGGCACTCAGACCGATGATTCCCTCACCAATGATCTTCCGGGCGTAGGAAACCGGAATATCCTTCTGGCCGATGTGAATTCCTGTGACCGCGGCGCCGGCGGCGCGAGCTGCCAAAAACACGTCGATCCGATCGTTGACCAGTAATTCTGCCTTGCCGGCGGTGAGCCGTGCTGCGGCACAAGTCAGTTCGAAAAATTCGCGAGCACTTTCATCTTTGGCGCGCAACTGCACCCATTGAACGCCAGCGGCTACCGCTGACTCAATAACTTCTAGGGTGCTGCGTGGCTGGCAGCTTTGGGTGTTGGCCACGAGGTAAATTCCGAGATCACGCATGGTTTGCCTCCTGAAGGCGCAGATTGAGCAGTTCTTCCGGGGCGAATAATGAGAGTTCGTCGAGGAAAGCCGAGGCAAAACTTCCCGGACCGCGGCTGAGCGCCAACGCATTCTCGGCGGCCAGGCCATACATGCCGTGAGCTGCAATAGTTGCCTCAAACGGGTCATCGGTGATCGCCAGCATGCCGGCACACACCGCGCCCAGCGCGCACCCACCCCCGGTTATCCCGGTCAGGCCGATGCCATTGCTATGCACCAAGGTGGTGCGCGTGGCATCAATAATCGCGTCGGCTGCCCCAGAAATTGCCACCACGCTCCCGTAATTCTGGGCCAGTTCGCGTCCTGCGGAGATCGCTGCGGATACGGTGTCCTGCGCGTCTACTCCGCGCCCGGTGGACTGATACCCAGCCAGTGCGAGGATTTCTGAGGCATTGCCGCGGATTAGCGTGGGGTGTTGGGCAAGGATCTTTCGGGCGAATTCGGTGCGCACCGGCAAGGCGCCCACTGCCACAGGATCCAATACCCAAGGTGTTCCCGCTTTGGTCGCACCGCGCACCGCTTCGTCCATTGCGCGTAGTTGTTCGGTGCTCGGCGTGCCTAGATTCACCAATACCGCGGACGCTACGGCTGCGAAAGGACCGGCCTCTCCCGGAAGGTTTGTCATCGCCGGGGCCGCACCGGAAGCTAGTAGTACATTGGCGGTGAAATTTGTGACCACAGTGTTGGTCAGGCAAAACACCAAGGGTGATTGTTGCCGATACTTTTGGGCAACGGTCACTAGAGTCATGCGACATCCCTCCGCTAGTTTGAACTAGTTCAGGTTCGACGGGTCTCATCTCAGTCGGTGAATCCGACACCCCGTGTCACTGGGTCGAGCGTACTCAGGTTAGTGCTCGAACATCAAGTTCATCCCCGCGTCCGGCGTTGCACGAGCGCTTTGACCGTCAGTTCGTCGATGCCTTGTTCGCGGGCTAAGCGCCACACTTTATCCACCGCTTCAATCAGCTCATTGCTAATCTCTTCCGTAGCGGGCACGGAGTTAACCACGGTTCCGGCACGCCGGCGGGAGGTCACCAGCCCGGCAGCTTCAAGTTCTTTATAGGCACGTGCCACGGTCCCCGAAGCTACCCCTAAATCGGTTGCCAACGCGCGCACGGTGGGTAACTTACTGCCCGTAGGTAACTCGCCGAGCGAAATGAGGGAAGAAATTTGCGTGCGGATCTGCGCATAAGGTGGCAATGCAGCATTCAGATCCACAAAAATATGTTGGCTCATACCAGCTGACGTACCTTCGCCGCTGGCCGAGCCAGGAAGATGACCGCCGGGCAACAAAACACGATTACCGCAGCGGCCCACAGGTACGGGGCTGGCGCATAGCCCCAGCCCGGCATCATTATGATGGCAGCGGTCACGGTGCGCAGCGCTCGAAATTCCAGCACCCGACGGTACCAAATTTCTTGCTCAGCACTGACCTGCCAGGGTAGGGACACCCGTCGAGCCCACCAGATGTAGCCGGCGGTCAGCACAAGGACCGCGAGGACCATGAGCAGTGCAAAAGTCGGACCGACTTTGACCAGCCCCCAGAAATATTTTAATGGGGGGTTGATCAGTAGATAGCCACTGACGATGATCAAAATCCCGGCAAGTATATATACATAGCGTGGAAGGTTCCGGATATTTCGTGCCTGGTGGTGAACGGATTTGGAGCTGTGGTGCACATATCCCAAGTACCCGGCGTTTAACGCGAGGTACAGGGCGACAAAGCCGGCCAGTAGCAGCATCACCTGTGGGGCATCCTCCCCGGGGCGTGTGTCGAAGCTAATTTCGGCCTGCCTGGACCATGGCATCAGGGCCATCCCCACCAGGCTGAGTGCGGTGGTGATGAAGCCTAGGGAGAAGAGATTTTCGCGCATGCGCGAAAATGCGCTGCTCGGCACGGTGTCCGCATTCTTAACAAAGTTTGCGGGAGGTGCCCACGCGGCCACAAGAATGAAAATGAGCAACATCGCAAAATTTCCGACGTTCTGCCATATCCGATAATCATCTGCCTCGGGGTACAGGTTGAGTAACCAGGAAGACTTGTACTGCAGTGCCGCCACGCCCACGGTGGCGAAGCCAAGGATTGCGGTGCGTAAGAGTCGATTCAGCCAGACCGCACGGATTACCTGATTGTCGTGGGGAGTCAGCGATCCCAATGGTTTGCGGAACAGAATCAAGGCCGTGGCGATAAGCAGCGCAAGACCTAACGAAGCCAGGCTCAGAGAATATAACGGAATGAGTGTTGCGGCCTCAGCCAACCCTTCCTGCGCGCTTTGCAGAGTCCCGCCGCCGCCCGTGGAATCGAAGGTCTCCACGGCAAATTGTGCCGGATATCCTGCGACATCACGGATGAAGAATAGTGCGGTTGCGGAGCCAAAAAATACTAGCACTGCAATCAGGCTCAGCGCCCGGGGCAACGGGGTGAACACCGAGCGAGGTTCCAATGAGGCGGCACGCACGGCGGTGACCGACTTCGGCCACGAATAAAGTCCCAGCAGGTAGATCAGCAGTAACCAGAGGCCCGGGTTGATGGCGTCAATAACCTCCGCGACACCAATGTCCGTTCCTGTGACGGTATTTTTGAGATCTCCGGCCGAGCCAGAAGTGCAGACGAAGAAAGCGATCAGCGCGCACCAGAAGGAATGCGAGCGTGCTCGGGTGAGCGCCGGGCGATTGTCTTGCTGGGCTACTAAGCGTAGCCACAGGTAGATCAAGGCGGCACCGATTGCGATTCCGAATGTGGCGGAGGAGAGCTGATCCATAATTTCCTTCGTTGGCTGAAAACTAATGTAGCAACTACTTGATACAAACGGAAGGTCTTGGCAGCTAATGAAGTAGCATCAACCCATGGGTCTCTTCACCTCTAATCCTTTGCCCGATCCCGTCAGCGACTCTGCGCCACCGGTCGATGAACATCCCTTGCGTATTGCAGCGGTCTTAGAACATCTGCGTCATTCCGCGGACACACGCATCACTCACCCGCGGCGTTTTCGCGCCGGGCAGCTACGCGCCCTAGAAAAAATGCTGGCAGAACGTACCGGGGAGTTCGTTGATGCGCTAAATCAGGATCTGGGGAAGGGGGCCACGGAAGCAAAGTTCAGCGAGATTGACGTGGTCCGAGCGGAAATTGACCATGCCCAGAAGCACCTCGCAGAGTGGATGGACTCCACTAGCGTGAAGGTGCCACTCGCACTGCAACCGGCCATCGCAAAGGTCGAGCCGCGCCCGTTAGGCGTAGTACTAATTATTGGGCCGTGGAACTATCCACTGCAGTTGATGCTCGCCCCGTTAGTTGCTGCCATCGCCGCTGGTAACGCCGCGCTACTGAAACCCTCCGAGCTCGCCCCGGTTACCTCCGGGGTGTTGGCCAAACTCCTACCGATGTATCTGGATTCCCGGGTTTATGCGGTAGTCGAGGGCGGTGTGGATACCGCCACGGAGCTCCTTGCAGCGCGCTGGGATCACATTTTTTACACCGGCGGAGAAAAGGTCGCCCGCATCGTGGCGCAGGCCGCGGCGACACATCTGACCCCCACCACGCTGGAGCTAGGTGGCAAGAGCCCAGCCGTGGTTGATAACCACCTCTTGCCAACCGCCAAGCGTCTGGCCTATGCGAAGTTCATGAATGCAGGCCAAACCTGTGTCGCTCCGGACTACGTGCTGTCCTTCGCAGATACCGATGCACTGATTAACCGTCTGGGCCAGGCAATCACCAGTTTTTACGGCAAGGATCCAATCAACCATCAGGATTTTGGGCGCATCATCAGCCGCAACCACTTTGACCGACTTGTGAGCATGCTCGACTCGGGCGATGTTTCCCACGGTGGTGACTACGACGAGCAAACGCTGCGCATCGCACCGACCATCATGCGCAACGTTGATCTGGACTCGCCGTTGATGACAGAAGAAATCTTCGGTCCCATTCTGCCGGTCATCGAGGTGTCCTCATTTGATGAGGCGCTCGAATTTATCGCCGCGCGCCCTTCCCCGTTGGCTGCCTATCTGATGAGTGAGTCCCCGCGGCTGCAGTCAATCTTTTCCGATCGGGTGCGCGCGGGCGCCATCGTGCACAATGCGCCACTGGCTCAAATGGTTATTCCGTCATTGCCCTTTGGTGGGGTGGGCGCTAGCGGAATGGGCTCGTATCACGGCAAGTTTGGCTTCGATCGTCTTTCGCAAATTCGTTCTGAACTGAGCAAAACGACGGTCATTGACACTCTGAGCGCAATATATCCTCCATATACCTGGGCTAAGCGAAAGATTATCGATCGCTTACTGTAGCGCGGTTCATAGCTGTTGAGTCGTCCGAGGTGGAATGCTTGTTAAGGCCCAAAAACCTTAATTCAGGAGCATTCGCATGACCAAGCCCGCAGCCCCCACCGATGGCTTAAAGCGCGGTCTCAAAGCCCGCCATATGCAGATGATCGCCATTGGCGGGTCTATCGGCACCGGGCTCTTTGTAGCCTCCGGTGGCACTATCGCTCAAGCTGGACCCGGCGGATCGCTGCTGGCCTATGCGCTCATCGGCGCGATGGTGTTGCTCTTGATGCAATCACTGGGTGAAATGAGCGCACGGCTTCCGGTCTCCGGTTCCTTCCAGACCTACGCCTCGGTCTTCGTCAACCGCCACTTTGGCTTCGCGATCGGCTGGAACTACTGGTTCAACTGGGCCATTACCGTAGCCGCGGAGCTGGTGGCGGCAGGCATCATCATGTCTTACTGGCTGCCAGATGTTCCGGGATGGATCTGGGCGGGTGTCTTCTTGCTGCTACTCACCGGGCTGAACGCGCTGTCCACCAAGGCCTTCGGCGAAAGTGAATACTGGCTCGCGATGATCAAGGTCATCACCGTCATCGTCTTTCTGGCCTGCGGTATCGCGATGATCTTGGGCATTATGGGTGATAGCACCCCGGGCTTCAGCAACTGGTCAAACGGAGACGCGCCCTTCGTGGGCGGCTGGCTTTCGGTGGTATCGGTGTTCATGATCGCCGGCTTCTCCTTCCAGGGCACCGAGCTAGTTGGTGTGGCCGCAGGTGAAGCGGAGAATCCGCAGCGCGATATTCCCAAGGCCATCAAGGCGATCTTCTGGCGCATCATGCTCTTCTACGTGGGCGCAATCTTCATTATTGGCACGCTGCTTCCATACGCCGATCCGAGCCTGCTTTCCAGCGGGGAAGCTGACATTGCCAGCTCTCCGTTCACTATGGTCTTCGAGCGGGCGGGTATCGCCTTTGCTGCCGCGTTGATGAACGCGGTGATCCTGTCTGCGATTCTCTCGGCGGGCAACTCTGGGCTATATGCCTCAGCTCGCATGCTTTACTCGATGGCCCTTGATGGCAAGGCCCCGAAGATCTTTGCTCGCCTAAACCGTCGTGGTGTTCCGGTCCCCGCGATGTTATTGACTGCTTCGGTAGGACTTTTCGGGTTCCTCACCGCAATTATTGGCCAGGGCTCTGCCTATACTTGGTTGCTCAATGTCTCCGGACTCTCCGGGTTTATCGCCTGGGTGGGTATTGCGGTAAGTCATTACAAGTTCCGCAAGGCATACATAGCCAGTGGTCAGGACCTGGCAAAACTGCCCTATAAGGCACCACTATTCCCGTTGGGGCCTATCCTTGCTTTTGTCATCTTGATCGTGGTGATCGCCGGACAGAACTACGAGGCAGTCGTTCAAGGCCGCGTGCTAGAGGTGCTCTCCAGCTACATCGGTCTACCGCTCTTCCTGCTACTCTGGGCGGGCCACTGGTGGGTGACCCGCAAACAACCAGAGGTTAAGATCGATCCGTGGACCCTGCGCTAAGCGCAGCATTTACGATGACCTGCGCCTCGCGCAAAACCTGCGCGAGGTGCTCTGCAGAACGCGTGGACTCCGCATAAATCTTGTAGATATCTTCGGTTCCCGAGGGGCGTGCGGCAAACCAAGCGTGCTCGCTGGAGACCTTCAGCCCGCCGATGGCAAAACCCGAGGCCTCGGTGCGCTTTGTGGTGATCTGGTCCCCGGCGAGTTCGGTTGCCGTGACAGCTTGCGGGTTTAGCTTGCCCAGAACCGATTTCTGTTCACGGTTAGCCGGCGCGTCAAACCGGTCGTAGAAGCTTGCGCCATGCTCGGCTACTAGCTCGGCATGGCGCTGGCTTGGGCTTTGGCCCGTGACCGCACGAATCTCGCTGGCCAGGAGCGCCAACATGAGCCCGTCCTTGTCAGTGCTGAATGCCTGACCGGTGAAATCCAAGAAGCTGGCTCCAGCGGATTCCTCTCCGCAGAACGCCACCTTGCCTGAGGCCAGCGGTTCGACGAAGTATTTGAAACCTACTGGCACCTCGCGCAGTACACGGCTGTGTGCGGCAACTACCTTGTCGATCAGCACCGAGGAGACCAGCGTCTTGCCGATTTGTGCATCTGCGGGCCACTGAGGGCGGTGGGTCAGTAGGTAATCGATCGCTACCGCCAAAAAGTGGTTCGGGTTCATCAGCCCGGCATCCGGGGTGACAATACCGTGGCGGTCGGCATCCGCATCATTGCCCGTGGAGATGTCGAATTTGTCGCGGTTGGCTACCAGCGAAGCCATCGCATGTGCCGAGGAACAGTCCATCCGGATCTTGCCATCTTTATCTAAGGTCATGAATCCAAAGCGCGGATCCACCTGTTCGTTGACCACGGTCAAGTTCAACCCGTAGCGCCGGCCAATCTCGGCCCAGTAATGTACCGAGGCGCCACCTAGCGGATCGGCGCCAATCGAAATACCAGAATCGGCAATCGCTTTAAAGTCGATCACCGTAGCCAAATCGGTGATGTACAGTTCACGGAAATCAAAATCTTGGGCATGAGCGGTTCCGCGAAGAATTTCCCCGGTGACCATGAGTTCATTGGCGCGCGCTGCGATTGGTGCGGTGATTTCGGATTCTGCTGGACCGCCGTGTGGTGGGTTGTATTTGATACCACCGTCCGCAGGAGGGTTGTGCGAAGGCGTGATAATCAGCCCATCGGCTTGGTCTCCACCACCCGCATTGTGCACCAAGATGGCGTGGCTGACCGCAGGAGTTGGCGTCAGGCCTGAGTCGGCAAACACCGCTACATCATTGCCGGATAAGACCTCTAGGACGGTCCGGTAGGCCGGCTCGGATAGCGCATGGCTGTCCTTGCCCACGTACATTGGCCCGGTGATTCCCGCACCCTTGCGGTAATCCACCACGGCTTGGGTAATGGCCGCGATATGAAGTTCGTTGAAGGTTCCGTTCAGCGAGCTGCCGCGGTGACCGGAGGTGCCGAAAATAACTGCCTGGTCTGGGTTGTCGGCCGCTGGGCGGATCGATGAGTAAGATTCAAGGACAGCATCTAGGTCGATGAGATCTGCTTCGCGGGCAGGTGTCCCGGCGCGTTCGTGGGCCATGTTCTCTCTTATCTTTGTGCTTCTGCCCGGGTTCATAGAATAATCAAAAGTGATGACTTACTACCCGAGCAATCCGTATCAGCAGCCACGTCAGCCAGTAGGGCTTTCGACGGCGTCGCTTGTGCTGGGCATCTTATCGATGCTCGGCCTATGTCTACTTATCTTAGTTCCCTTGGCCGGTGTTATTACCGGCCATATGGGGTATCGGCGCGAACCGACCGTCCGGGGGCTGAGTCTGGCGGGCTTGATTACCTCGTGGGTAGGGCTAGCTATTGGTGTCCTGTTCTATGCGTTTATCATCTGGGCCATCTGGTTTTCGGTTGGATATGCTGAAAACTTCGACTATTCCGGGCTCAACGATTTCGCGTAATCGTGTAGTTTTTCCTGACATTTGGGACTAGCATAACGATTATCGTTAATAACGACTATCGTTAGGTTTGTGATGTCTGGCTTCTCCTTTGGAATAAGCGCCGTGCTTGTCATCGTGGTTTTGGCTTTAGTGCTTTACGCAGTCTTTGGCTCCGGACGAGTGCAGGCCGTCGTAGACTTCACGCGTCGCATCGCGATCGTTGCACTTGTGAGCGTTGGTTTCGCCATCATTGCTCAGGTGGTGTCGGCGCTGTCGGATCCGCAGGTGCAACTCGAAGTTCCTGTCGAGCCTTACTGGCCGGAATATCCGCACGTCACCGACGTCTCTCCAGATCATGGCGGGAATGTCACCGCGCAGATCAACGAGGTACTGATTACCAGCGGTTCGCTCAGCGCCGGAACCAGAGTTCTGCTCGCAACCGGTGCACTCTGCGAAGGTCTGGCGGTATGCGCGGTGATTCTCTCGGTGATCTTGTTATGCAACAAGTTGCGCGTAGGCAAACCCTTCACCGCGAGCCTGCGTAAAACCGCACGGGTCGTAGCGACAATACTTGGTTTCGGCACCACGTTGGGACAGATCCTCAATGGATTCGGCGCCAGCTTCGCCGGCGAGGAGTCGTTACATATCGATAGTTTTGTCAGCACCGCACAGAGTTTCGAGGCATCCTCTCCGTGGCCCGAACCCACCTTCGCGATTTACTTCGAATTTAATTCGCTGTTCATCGCCTTGGGGATCTTTGTGGTCGCCGAGCTGGTGACCGCCGGGCTGCGACTAACCGAGCAAAACAATCGACTCACGGCCGATACCGAGGGACTGGTCTAGCGATGGAGCACGTACATTGCAGGCTTGGGGATTTGTTGGCCGAACGTGACATGACCCTAGTGCACCTAAGCGAACTTGTTGATGTCTCGGTGGTCAATCTTTCGATCTTGAAAAATGACCGCGCAAAGGCAATCCGCTTTTCCACGTTGGTAGCCATATGCCAGGCGCTTGATTGCGAAATCGGCGAGCTACTAGTACTTAAATAAAAAAACAGGCCCCACCCGAGGGTGAAGCCTGCCTTTGAAGCTTTGAGCCCTTAGAGCACGGAGCCCATGAGCTTCTTCAAAGCCGGGGTAGCTGCAATCATTGCCAGACCCAGCACGATGGCGGTACCGCCCATCGCGATGAAGTAAGGGATTTCATTGCCTGCAACGTAGTAACCGGCCAACACGCCAGACAGCGTGGTGCCCAGCGATACGGACAGGAAGAACAGTGCGATCATCTGCGTACCGAAAGCCGCCGGAGCCAGCTTGGTGGCCACCGCCTGGCCGATCGGGGAAAGTAGCAACTCGGCGATGGTGCACAGCAACAAGATGCCAACTAGCGCCAACAGCGGTGTCATTTCCAGCGATTCGAGCGGAATGAAGCACAAGAATGCCGCACCCACGACTACCAAAGCCAAGCCGAACTTCACCGAGGTGCGCGGCTGGCGGTTGCCCAACTTGGTCCACAATCCTGCGAAAACACTGGCCAACAAGATAATGAAGACCGGGTTAATCGACTGGACCCAGCTGGCAGGCATTTCCCAGCCACCGAGGTGACGATCCAAACGGGTGTCGGAGTAGGCCGCGATGAAGGTGAACTGTTGCTGGAACAATGCCCAGAAGGCTGCCGAGCCGATGTAGAACGGGATAAAAGCCCAGACATGCTTCCGCTCGGTGGCATCAATTTTCTTGCTGCGCAAGATCAATACGAAGTACACCACCGAGGCGGCGATGACTACGTAGGCGATGGTGCTTGCAAGGTTTGCCGGGGTGACGATCTTCAGCGCGAAGACCAATACGATCAGAACCACGATGGCTGCGAAGATCCCGATGTAGCGTTTGCGTTCGCCGACAGGCAGTGGGTTTGCTATTAGTCCCGCGGTCTCCGGAAGATTTTTGCGACCCTTGGAGTAGATCAACAGGCCAATGGCCATACCTACGGCAGCGGCGCCGAAGCCCACATGGAAGCCGAACTGCTTGTGCAACAGGCCGGTCAGTAGCGGGCCGAGTAGACCGCCAACGTTCACGCCCATGTAGAACAGTGAGAAGCCCGCGTCAATGCGTGAGTCTTCCTTGGAGTACAGCGAACCGACCAAGGCCACTGCGTTGGCTTTCAGGCCACCGGAGCCGATGGCCACCAGGATCAGACCAATGGTGAGTCCAACGTAGCCCGGCAATAATGCCAGCGCGACGTGGCCGGCCATGATGCCGATCGCGGAGAAGAAGAGTACTCGTTCGGAACCGAAGAGTCGGTCCGAGAGCCAAGCGCCCAAAATGGTGGACAGGTATACGGCGCCGCCGTAGGCGCCGACCAGTGACAGTGCTAAGCCCTGATCCATCCCGAGGCCACCGGCGGTGACTTCGTAGTACATGTAATAGGCCAGTAGGGCCTGCATGCCGTAGAAGGAGAAACGCTCCCACATCTCGACACTAAAGAGGTTTGCGAGCGCGCGCGGGTGACCGAAGAAGGTTTTATCCGTGCCCGTGGTGCTCGAAGTAACAGTAGACATACGTTACATTTTTCGCGCTTTTAGGAGCAAGTGCCTACTTTAGCGATCTATTTCACATGTTTCATATACCGCTGGTATCGGCTAAATTCCCGGTTCACTTGCCCAATTGTTTGGCCAACGCCAAAAGCAGCCCCTCATCGGCACGTGGCGAAATGAGTTGCACGCTCATCGGCATCCCGGAGCTGGAATTGCTGATTGGAACGGTGATGGCGGCTACCGAAGAAACGTTCACCATCGAGGTGTAGGGGGTGTACTGACACTGTCGCATGTAATCGGTATCCGCATCCGAGTCAGTAAAGTAGCCGACCTCAGGTGGCGTCGAGGCCATTGCCGGAGTGAGGATCACGTCATGAGCGGACCATTGTCGCACAAAGTCTGCCGAAATTTGTTTGAGCCTAGCGGCCGCCTGCAGGCTGACCTCCATGCTGCGCGCTGCGGAGCGTTGCCGGAAATCCCTTGCCAAGTCACCGAGCAGCCCCTCGTCTTCGAGCTGAATATGGCGCAGCCCATTGCTCCACACCCGGAGAAAGGACTCGGGGTAGTCGCTGGCGTAGCGCAGATCCGCTGGCTCCACCCGGTGGCGCTCAGACAATAGCTGCTTGGCGCGCTCAAAAGCCTGCAGCGCAGCGGGCTGCAAGGAAATCGAATAGGCGCTTTCGAAAGGAGAATGCGTGCTGTAACCGATCCGCAACCCCTTGAGCCGCTCCGGATAGCTGCCACGCAGCAGTGGTAGGTAATGGTCGGAGCCGCGCATCGCGTCGAGCAACATCGCGGCGTCCAAGGAATCGTGGGCCAGCGGGCCGGAAACCGTCAATTTCGGCGCACCAAAGCTATCTAGGTAACCATCAACCACATCACTGGGGATCCGACCCAGGGAGGGCTTGAGTCCCACCAGGCCACAAGACGCGGCAGGTATGCGCACCGAACCGCCCCCATCGGATCCTGGCCCAACGGGAATCATCCCCGCGGCGATCGCCGCCGCCTGTCCACCCGAGGAACCCCCCGAGGTCAATCGTGGGTCAAGCGGGTTGCGCGACGGTGGGGCGACAAGGTTCTCTGAATAACTGCTCAAACCAAATTCCGGAACCTGCGTTTTGCCGGTAATCACCACACCTTCGGACCGTAAGCGTGCCACCAGCGGATGATCTGCTCGCGCCACATGATGCTTCATTGCCGCGGTCCCATAGGTGGTGGGCATGCCGGTGACCTCATTGAGGTCCTTGAATGCCGTGGGAAGACCATGTAAGCGCCCGATCTGCCCGCGCACCTGCCGCTCGTCTGCCGCAGCCGCGGCATCCATCGCATCGGGGGATACGTACACAAAGGCGCCCAGCGAGCTCAGCTCGTCGATGCGACGCAGATAGTGTTCGGTGACCTCGCGGCTAGAACGTTCTCCACTGGCCAGCTCATCACGCAATTTCAGGGCGCTTCTTGTCTTCATGTCGGCTTTCGAGGCGGGGAATGGATAGTCTTATAAGCAAACACCCAACCAGAGAGGAAAGCCAACCATGAGCAACTTTGAGACTGTTCAGGTCACCGACGTACCTAAGGACGCATTGATTCTTGACGTCCGTGAGGACTTCGAATGGGAAGCGGGCCGCGCGACCGGAGCCAAGCACATCGTGCTCGGTGAACTGCCTACCCGTGTCGAGGAACTGGACCCCGACGTTGATACCTACGTTATCTGCCGCACCGGTGGCCGTTCGGCACAGGCTGCCGCGTGGTTGACCGGCCTAGGCTATACCGCGTTTAATATCGCCGGTGGTTCCGATGCCTGGCTGGAAGCCAAGCTTCCGATGGATGCCGACAACGGTGCGGAACCTACCGTTCGATGAAATATGCCTATCTAGGCCCGGCGGGCACCTTCACCGAGGCGGCTTTGCTGCAGGTCCCCGGAGCCGGGGATTGTGAGCGAATTGCTGCCAGCAGCGTTAATAGCGCACTGGAGATGGTCCGCTTAGGACAGGCAGATGCCGCGATGGTCCCGATCGAAAACTCGGTAGAGGGCGGAGTCTCGGCCACATTGGATGCCATTGCTGCCGGGGAATCGTTACAGATTGTCGCCGAAGTGCTGGTCCCGATTAGTTTTGTGTTGGCGGTGCGCGAGGGAATTACTTCACTCGAACAGATCCGGGAGATTTCCACTCACGGACACGCTTGGGCACAGTGCCGGCATTGGGCGGAAACCAACATACCCGCTGCCAGCTTCACCCCGGCCTCATCCACTGCTTCCGGTGCGTTGGGTCTATTGGACCCAGAGACCCACCACGACGCCGCGATTTGCTCACCCTTGGTGGCGAAGGAGAAAAACCTCAAGGTGTTGGTGCGCGAGGTGGAAGATCACGCCGGGGCGGTAACTCGCTTTATCCTTGTCACCCGGCCCGGAGCCATTCCGGCGCCAAGCGGTGTGGATAAGTCAACGCTGATCCTGCCGTTGTCCGAGGACCGGCCCGGAGCGTTGATGGAATTTCTGGAGCAGTTCACCGCTCGTGCGGTGAACCTTTCACGGATTGAGTCACGCCCTACCGGCGCGGGGCTCGGGCACTACTTCTTCTCCGTAGACGTTGAAGGTCATATTGCTGAAGAACGTGTCTCCGCGGCGCTCGCCGGATTACACAGATTGTGCCCGGAACTGCGCTTCTTGGGATCTTACCCGGCGGCGCAGGGCACCCGCCCGTTCATCGATACGCACAATTCAGATAGTGCGTTTGTCGAATCCCGGGCGTGGGTGCAGTCGCTCAAATCGCGCCTCTAAGGGGTGCGAATACGCAACGCCGAAGGGCTGATGGTAACTTTCAGCTCGTTGACCTGACCTGTTGGGTCGCCGTCGATCTGTGTATTCATAGGTTCCGCGCAGCGCAATGAGACCTCGGTGGTTTGGTAGAAACTCATCACCGGGATCTTGTTGCGCGAGCGGAAAGCGGTCTTCAACAAGATCCAACCCCAGCCGGCCGCCGACCGCGGGGAGAGCACTACCGCATCGAGAATTCCGTCGTCGATCTTCGCGTCCGGGACAAAGTCCACGCCCTGCAACTTGCCACAGTTGGCGAAAAGCACGGAGCGAACCTTACGAGTCTGCCAGGCCTCATCGTCGGAAAGCTTAAATTCGACCTTTTTGCGTTGTCCGGGAAGCTGGCGCAACCCGGCCTCCGAATATGCCAACCAGCCCACCTTGGATTTCAACTCTTCATCGGTATCGTCAAAGAGGTCCGCGTCGGTGCCGACGCCGGCGATCACCAGGAACGCATGATCCGCCTTCGTGCCATCGAGCAGGTTCAGTTTCATATGGCCCACATCAATGCGTCGCACCATGCCCCGCACGGCGACTAACGCGGCGGTGTGCAAGTCATCAAGCGGCACCTCAATATTGCGCGCCAGCAGGTTGCCGGTGCCTAAGGGAAGCAGTCCCAGGGTGCAATCGGTGCCTTCGAGCACTTCTCCGACGGCGCGAATCGTGCCGTCGCCACCGGCCGCGATAATTGTGTCGCATCCGGCATCGATCGCCTTTTGAGCAGCTTCTTGGCCCGCGTTATCGGGGGTGGTTTCAAAAACCAGTGGCTCTTCCAGCCCCGCTTCTGCGCATACGTGTTTGACCGCGTCACGTGCCTTGTCGGCACCTGACTTGGACGGATTAATGACTAGTCCGACCTTCTTAGACTCGGATTGCTCCTTGATCGAAGGCTCTTTGCTGATCGGTTTGCTCGTGTGCGAAAGCTTACGCACGGAGTACCCAGTAACGCCCGCAAGCACTGCCGCGGCGCCGGCTACAGAAATTAAGATCACGCGGTTTGTCTGCATAGTGCTCTCATCGTACTCAAGATTGCTACGCTTAAGATGTGATCGACCTGAAAATGCTCACCGATAATCCGGAAATGTACCGCGCCTCGCAACGCGCGCGCGGTGCCGACGAAGCGCTAATCGACCAGCTTATTGAGGCTGATTCGGCGCGTCGCGAGACCATAAGCACCTACGAGCGCCTGCGCGCGGAGCAGAATGCCTTCTCCAAGAAGGTTGGCGCCGCTAAGGGCGAGGAACGTGCAGCACTGCTGGCGGAGGTCAAGGAACTGGCGGCTTCCGTGAAGGCTGCCCAAGCAGCTTCCGACGAAGCGGCTGCTAAGTGCACCTCGTTGCAGCGCTCCATCCCGAACCTGATCGCCGATGGCATCCCGTCCGGCGGTGAAGACGACTTCGCGCTGGTGAAGACCGTCGGCACCCCGCGCGACTTTGCCGCCGAGGGTTTTGAACCGCTGGACCACCTGCAGATCGCCGAGAAACTCGGCGCGATCGACATGGAACGCGGCGCAAAGGTCTCCGGTTCACGCTTTTACTTCCTCAAGGGCATCGGTGCCCGCCTGGAAATAGCGATGATGAACATGGCGCTGGATCTTGCGGTCGAGCGTGGCTTCATTCCGATGATCACTCCGACATTGGTCCGACCAGAAACTATGCAGGGCACCGGTTTCGACGTTGAACACGACGACGAGATCTACAAGCTGGAGCGCGACGACCTTTACCTGGTCGGCACCTCCGAGGTGGCGTTGGCCGGTTACCACGCCAACGAGATCATGGACCTAACTGATGGCCCGATCCGCTATGCCGGGTGGTCCTCCTGCTACCGCCGTGAGGCTGGCTCCGCGGGTAAGGATACTCGGGGCATTATTCGCGTGCACCAGTTCAACAAGCTCGAAATGTTCATCTACACCACGGTCGAAGAGGCCGCCGGAGAACACGAACGCTTGCTGGCTATGGAAGAAGAAATGCTTGGACGCATGGAACTTCCTTACCGGGTCATCGATACCGCCGCGGGTGACCTCGGCATGAGTGCCGCACGCAAGTTCGACTGCGAGGCTTGGGTGCCAACACAGGAAACCTTCCGCGAACTGACCTCGACCTCGAACTGCACGACCTTCCAGTCGCGTCGACTTAACATTCGTGAACGTGAAGTTGTTGACGGCAAGCCGGGCAAAACGCGCGCGGTAGCTACCTTGAACGGAACGCTTGCCACCACCCGCTGGATCGTTGCGATTCTGGAAAACCACCAGAACGCGGACGGCACGGTCAACGTGCCCAAGGCGCTGCAGCCTTATCTTGGTGGACTCAAAATCATGAAGTAAAGCGAACGTCGACCGGCCCCACAAGGGCCGGTCGATTTTCTTTTAACCAGCCGTTCACCTGCCGTTGTGCTGTGGCTCATCGTAATATTTACGTAGCAGTGGTTCACTGGAACTATGACAATTTTGACTAAGACCGGCAACGACGACCGGCTAGATGACGAAAAGTTGATGATTTGCCTAGATGTTGACGGGACGATCGTCAATCATCAGGGACTGATGAGTGCACGTGTGCGTGAAGTTGCCCGCGCGGTAGTGAAGGCCGGGCATGAGGTAGTGATTTCTACTGGCCGCTCGCTCGGTGCGGCTGTGCCGCTGATGACCGAACTAGGTATCGACCACGGTTATGTGGTGGCAAGTAACGGTGGCGTGCTGGCCCGAATGCGCGGCGAAGATATTGAGATTTTGCATCGTGAAGTTTTTGATCCCTCGTTGGCCCTAGCTGCCTTGATGCGTCAGCTTCCTAATGCTAAATATGCAGTGGAAAATGAACGCGGCGAGTTCCTCTCCAGTGATGTATTTACCGATGCGAGCTTTGGTGCCACCTCCAAGGTTGTCGAATTTGACGAGTTACTGCGTAGCAAGGCGGTGCGTGTGGTGGTCTTCTCCACCGATGCCACCGCCGAAGACTTTGGTCAAGCAGTGCATGGGCTGGGGCTTTCTGGGGTGACCTACTCAGTGGGTTGGACCGCATGGTTGGATATTGCTGCCGAAGGTATTACCAAGGCCAGCGGACTGGAGCGTTTGCGCACCGAATTAGAGTTCGAATCGGCGCAGACCCTTGCCGTGGGTGATGGACGAAACGATATTGAGATGTTGCAGTGGGCCGGGCGTGGTGTCGCCATGGGCCAAGCTCCCGAAGAGGTCAAGGTTGTTGCTGATGAGGTGACTGCTTCGGTGGATGAGGACGGTCTGGCGATCGTCCTAGAAGGACTCTTGCAGGGCTAACTAGGGCCCTGGGCTGTTTGAATCTTGCTGGGTATGCAGTCTGCGCTTCACGCCGCGTATCCATTGTGAATCACAGATCAACTGCGGAAATGGTTGATGTGCGTATCCCGTTGCCGGTGGTGCGGTGGAGCGATAGGTCATCGACGAGCCGGGGTTCACACGCATAGTGTGAGGTCCTTTGAGCGCCACGATTTCAATCCAACCCGGACTTTCCTTGGCCTTATTGCACGATGAACATCGACCATCTGCATTGTCTACATCTGTGGGTCCGCCCAAATGATGCTGCAATACGTGGTCAATTTCTGTGATCTTGCCATCGCAAAATGGGGTACGGCAATGCCGGTCGCGAATTTTTACGAAGCGGCGAAGCTTTTCCGGGAAGATGCGAGCCTTGGAGTCCATGGCGACTAATTCTTTATCGCCGGGTGCCGTATAGAGCCGAATCAGATCGGGTAGCGTCTCCAGCCGATCCAAGTGTTCGTCGGCCTGACCAGCTTCCATTTGGGCGAAACTTAGCTCGTTTGCGATAGGGGTTCCGGCTATGAGCTCCCGCGCGTACTGCGGCGGAACGTATCCATAACCTTCCATATAAGCTGGTTCCCGGTCGCCGAGGAATAGCGTTTTGTCGGTCATGATCAGGCCAACATGCAACTGTATCGGTAGTTTTTCCGGACGACCTGCGAGTAGGTAAGTGCATAGAAGGTCCGCTTTGATCTGGTCCCTAGTGCGGGGATCTCCCAGTTGCTTCAAGCGGTAAGATTCCTGCTGCAGGTGCATCTGTAACGCTGTGCCGGAGACAACGGGCAGGCTACCGTTGATGAGAACGCAGTCTTTGCCCCTTTTGAGGTGAACGTAGCGCTTGGAATCTTGCTGTTTCATTTGTAGACATTGCTCATCGGAGGCGAAGTCTAAGGTGAAACGCTTTACGGTTTCGCCAATCTGCTTTGGCCCCTGAGATTCGAACATCTCCGGGTTGTCCCGGAAAATAGCATCGAATTCGGCGCGACGTTCGGCTTTGACTTTTTGCAGTGGCGTGAGGATCGCCAATATTTGCTGCTCGGTGAATTCACCTTGTGCAAACTGCTGTTGGAGGTAAGGAGTGTCTTCAGCCAAGATTCGACAGTTGACCAAGTAGTTTCGAAATCCGTTGGGTGCCTGATGCCGGGCTAAAGCCACGGCGCTTGCTGCGCCGCGGGTGAGGTCGTTGCAGGAGGTTCCAAGGTACTCGTTCTCGCGCACGATTTCTTTTTCGGCCTGATAGCTTTCCGCTGCTTGTTTGCTACGAAGGCGAGCGATTTCCTTTTCGTAGTTCGCAATTTTCTGGAAATGTTTTGCGGCCGCACGCTGCGCGTTGCTTTGAGTTGGCTCGCGTCGCGTTGAAGTTACCAGGTCATCTGCGACCTGGTAAAACTCTGCTTGGGGCGGGCGATGTCTTGGCGCCATTGCTTCGGACATACCTCTATTATACGCCTCTTGTTCGAAAATGTCTTCGAATCCTTGAGGCTTTAAGGCTGGTCGGCTAGCTCCAGCAGTCGTGCGATTCCGCCACGGGCGTCGATCTCATCGTGATATCCGGAGCGTACGATGGCGGCCGAGACCGCTTGGGGAGTGACGTCTAGAACCTGCGCAATGGCCTTCTGCTGGCCGCGCACCCCGGGGGTCAGCAGATCCACTACGGCCCATTCGGCGGCGCTACGCGTGCGCACGGACTGGCCGAGCAGGCGCAGTAAGCCTTCGAGCTCAAGATCGAGGTCTGGATCCCCGCAGGACACGGAGATGGGTACGCGCTCTCCGCGGTGTGTAGCCGCTTCTAAGGCACCCAGAGCACGGCGTTGCGCCCTGCCCTCGACCAGGTCTGCCTGCGCCGGTACGGGCTCGTAGAGCGTGCCTACGCCGAGCCCGATGTGGCAGAAGTTGAGCCTGGCGCACCGCATGATCGCATCGATGGCGCCGTGAGCATCGTGCGGGACTCCGAGCAGTAACTGACCGCTGAGTGCCATAAATGGCGCGTGGGTGTGCACCTGATCTAGCTGGTCCCACAAAAGTTCGGCGGCCGCCTGCACGTCGGTGACGGAGCGCGGCTTCGGGCTGAGCGCGAGGACAAACATGGTTTAAGTATTGCCCGAGGTGCCCGTTTTGTCTTGCAATCTCGCAACATACCGTGTTCTCTTTCGCGCACAAGGCATCGGGCATATATTGAGAACTGTCTGCTGAAAGGGAACTGTATGGAAACCGCACGCAAGGTTCTGACCGGACTTGATACCGAACTTGAGTGGATTCATGAAACGTATCGGGAGCTACATCAATATCCGGAACTCAGTCTGCAAGAGACCCGGACCGGCGCGCTGGTGGCCGGCAAGCTCGAAGAATTTGGCTACCAGGTGCAACGTTTAGGCGGCACTGGGGTGGTTGGTGTGCTGGGCAATGGCCCCGGGCGCACGGTACTGGCTCGTGCGGATATGGACGGGCTGCCGGTGCGCGAGGCCACCGGACTGGACTACAGCTCTCAAAATGACGGGGTGATGCACGCCTGCGGGCATGACGTACATGTGGCTGCGTTGCTCGGCGCGGCAAAACTGATGGCCGATCATCGCGGCGAGTGGTCCGGAACATATATAACGCTCTTTCAGCCAGCCGAAGAAACAGCGCAGGGTTCGGCGGCGATGGTTGCCGACGGCCTGGCCGCGAAGATCCCCGCACCCGACGTGGCTTTTGCGCAGCATGTGATGCAGCTACCGGCCGGAGAGCTGCAAACGGTCACCGGCCCGGTACTTTCGGCCGGAGACTCGATCCGCATTACCGTCCATGGTGCCGGCTCCCACGGGTCGACGCCGCACTTGTCGGTGGATCCGGTGGTGCTGGCGGCCTCGATCGTGATTCGCTTGCAGGCGGTGGTCTCCCGCGAGGTAGCTCCGGGCCAGTTCGCGGTGCTGACCATCGGTTCGCTTCAGGTGGGTACGAAGTCCAATATCATCGCCGACCGGGCCACGCTGCTGCTGAACTTGCGCACCTATGACAACGCGGTACGCAATACGCTGATTGACGCGGTTGAAAGGATCGTGCGTGGTGAATGTGCGGCCGCCGGATCGCCGAAGGAGCCCGAATTTGAATACTACGACCAGTTCCCGCTGACCACCAACGATCACGCGGTGACCGCACGGGTGAGTCAGGCGTTTGAAAAGTACTT
Organism: Glutamicibacter ardleyensis; assembly: GCF_014644555.1. GTDB lineage: Bacteria > Actinomycetota > Actinomycetes > Actinomycetales > Micrococcaceae > Glutamicibacter > Glutamicibacter bergerei. Next base: position 980,010 of record NZ_BMKX01000001.1, read on the forward strand.
CGGGCAGGTGGGCGCCGCCAGCAGGCAAAGCGCCTCGGAAGATTTCAGCAGAATCCCGAATGCCTTGGGGATTCCGTATACCTTCTGGCTGTTAGGCGGCGGGACGACGGTGGGAAACCACTCGCCGTTGTTCGCCCCGGTACTTGAACCGACCCTGTCCCGCGGTGTGCAGGCGATGGTGCTCGCCGCGCTGAGCGAGCTGTCAGTTAACTCGCTCTAGCTTGCTTGGGGCCAACTTGATGATGGTGAAACGGAAGAAGTACTGCGTGGAAGGGCCGATCAGCAGCGCATAAGCCACGGTGCCCAGGCCCACCGGACCGCCGAGCAGCCAGCCGATGCCCAACACCAGCAGTTCGATACTGGTGCGCACCAACCGGATGCTCAGCCCGGTGCGCAGGTGCAACCCGGTCATCAGCCCGTCGCGCGGGCCGGCGCCGAAGTGGCTACCGATGTACATGGCGCCGCCCAGACCATTGATCAAGATCGCGGCGATGAGGCACAGGATTTGCCAACCTAGCCCGGAAAACTCGGGCAGCACCAGCAGGAAAACGTCCAGCGCCGCACCAATGACAAAGACGTTGGCGATGGTGCCGACCCCGGGCCACTGCTTCATCGGGATCCAGGTCAGCAACATGATCACCCCGACGATGATCACGATGCTGCCCAAGGACAGTGGCACGTGGTGGCTGATGCCCAGGTGGAACACGTTCCACGGGTCAACACCTAGATTCGCCCGCACCATCAACGCCATCGCCAACGCAAAGAGCAGTAGCCCGGTAAACAAACTAGCTAAACGCAGTGGGACTCGGCCGGCGGCAAATTGCTGGCGCGGGGAAAGGTTGGTCAGGCTCATGGGTTAACCGTAACTAGCGACGGGGCCCGTGGTGAAAACAAATGTCCTGAAGATACTTGGTTAGCGAAGCCGCCAGCTGGGCCACGGTCAGTTCGCTGGACACCGGGGGGCTGGCATCGGTCTCCGCGCCAACTAGTGCGCGCTGTTTCTCCGGGCGCACCGCGGGAACATGGATGAACTGCGCGGGGATGGACAAGCCGTAGGCATAGTAGGCGATGCGGTTGCAGACGAACCTTCCGGCATCCTCACTGACCGTTAGCTCGCTGGGTACCACCACGGTGGCCTCGCGCCGGGCCGGGCCATCGGGTTCGATGCGCTCGCCGACCGGTTGCGCCCCGTCGTTGTCGGCGATACGCGCGTGAATTTGATTCACCGCAAAGCGCTCCAAATTAATCTGGGTGCGCCCCCCGGCCTCGCCGAGCAGCACCAGCACATCGGGGACGTGCACGGCGATCAGCTCATCCAAAACCCAGGCGCTGCGGCCAAAAGAGACCGGCAGCATCCCGGTCAGGATCTGGTGTTCACCCAAGGACTGCGGCAGCAGCTCCAGCGTCTGCGCGCTGGCATTAATGGTGTCGGCACCGAAGGGCTCAAAACCGGTGACCAGAATGCGCATCACTGCCCGGCGTCCGCATAGGAACACCAGCGTTCGCGCACCTCGGCGGGCAGTTCATCCCACCGCGGAGCGTCGGGCATCAGCAAGCCGTGCAGGTTTTTCAGCCGGCTTTCATACAATGCCTTGCCGGCGAGCTCGCGTTCAGTGTCCACGGCATTGAGTATCGCCTAGAGACCGCCGTAGTGCAATCTTCGGTGCGCAACATTAGCCCTTACGGACCAGCGCCCGACCTTTGGCCTTGCCAGCCAGCGCGGAAGTGACATGTTCCAGGGGCCCCTGAGCGAGTCCCGAAATGTTTCGCCACAAGACCGCCAGCAACAGTGAACCCAAGATCTGCAGCCAGAAGGAGGCCATCGGATGTTCGACGCCCACCCCGGTGGCTAGGAACAGCAGATGCAGGGTGTAGATGCTCAGCGTCATCGAACCCACGATAGCCAGTGGCCGCAGCAGCCAGGGCACACGTTGGCCGATCAGCAAGGCGATCGACAGTACCAGCAGGGCCACGCCGAGGGTGTTCAGAAGTTCGAAGACCAGATCCGAATGCGGGGAAAGGGTCACCAGCCACCACAGCGAATCCAGCGGGACCTCGTCCGGCAGTCCGAAGACCAGCGCCTCATTCAGCTCCTCGGAGTCCAACACGCGGGCGGTGGAATAGATCAGCGCCGCCTTGCCGCCCAGCGGGCCAAGCAATAGCGCGGAGAGCGCCCAGCTGCCTAGCCAGAGCACCAGTCCGGTCAGTCCCATCCGCAACTGCAGGTCTCGTGAACGAAGATCCAATTTGCCCAGGGCCATGCCGGCACAGACGAAGCTCATCCACGGCACCGCCGGGTAGGCGCCGGTGAAGAGCAGGGAGCTGAGTGTGGCTCCGGGCTCGGCGAACAGGGTGCTCAGCGACGGATCGATCCCATCCAAGCCGGGCAGGGAGGGGGAAATGAGCCAGGTGAAGATCGAGCCTACGGTGGCGAAGCCCAGGGATGCGAACGCCAAACTTGTTGACTTTAAATGCAGCAACGGTATGGCCAGCGCAAACATCACCGCGTAGTAGGAGAGGATGACAAATGCGGGAATATCGATCAGGCCCAGAACCAGTCCCAGCCCCAGGATGAAGCCGGCGCGAGCCGCCAGTGAGGCTCGTGCACCAGCGAGCTGAGCCGCGGACTGCGTGGCCGACTTGGATCCTAGGCTCAGCCCGACACCGGCCAGCAGGGCAAAGAGCGCGGCGGAGGTTCCGGAGGCAACCTGCCACACCAGCGTGGGTTCAAAATCGTCGTTGAACTGAGGCATCACGTGGATCGCGAGCATGCCCATCAGGGCGATGCCGCGGGCCGCATCAATTCCGGTGATGCGACGTTGAAGGTCTTGACTCATCGGATACCCGCCGCCGTTTGAAGTTGTGCTCCCAGATCAACGCGGACCAGGTCCGCGCGTAGCAAGGCCGCCAAATCGGCGTCCAGTTCCACCATCGGGGAACGCACAGTGCTAGCGCCGCGACCCATGGAAGCCAGCGCGGACTTAACCGAGCAGGCCGCCGGGGCGCGGAACATTCCGCGGTAGATCGGCAGCAGCCGCTGGTGAAGTGCGCGGGCTTGGGCATTTTGTCCCGCATCGTGGTGCTCAAGTAGTTGGCGCAGGCTGTCGCCGACGACGTGGCCGACCACCGAGACGAAGCCCACCGCGCCGATGGACAGCAACGGCAGGTTTAGCGCGTCGTCCCCCGAGTAATAGGCCAGCGAGGTTTCCGCGATGACCTGTGAGCTGGACTCCAGGTCACCCTTGGCATCCTTGACCGCGATGATCTGCGGATGCGCGGCCAACCGGGCGAAGGTTCCAGGTTCGATAGCGACCCCGGTGCGCCCGGGAATGTCATAGAGCATGATGGGCAGCTCGGTACGTTCGGCGATGGATTCGAAGTGCTTGATCAGGCCCTGCTGGGTGGGGCGTGAATAGTACGGTGCCACCACCAGCAGGCCGTCGGCGCCGGCGCGTTCCGCGTCGTTCGCCATGCGGATGCTGCTCGCGGTATCCGCGGCTCCCACCCCGGCGATGACTCTTGCGGTTCCGGGGACCGCTTCCTTCGCCGCCGTGATGATCGCCAATTTTTCGGCCTCGGTGGTGGAAATCGATTCGCCCGTCGTGCCGTTGACCACCACGGCGTCGTTAAATCCGGGGGCGGTTAACTGCGCGGCAAGGTGCCGCACGGCAACCAGGTCTACCTGCCCGGTGCTATCAAAGTGGGTAATCATTGCCGTGATCACGCGACCGAAGGACTCGGTGGCGTATTTGAGCTGTTCGTTCATTGTGCTGCTCTCCAAGACTAAGACCAGTTACGGATCGGGTTGCCGCGCCAGCGGCTATTGGCCGGCACTTCTTCGGAGCGCATGACCAGCGAGCAAGGGCCAATGCTGGTTCCTTCGCCGATCCGGCTGCCGGGCAGGATGACCCCGTTGGGGGCAAGACTTGCGTGTGCGCCGACGTGTACCGGTTCCAAACGCATGATGCGATCGTGGAAGAGGTGGGTTTGCAGCACGGTGCCGCGGTTGATGCTTGCCCCGTCGCCGATGCTGATCAGATCCTGTTCGGGCAGCCACCAGGTTTCGCACCAGACCCGGCGGCCAATGCGCGCGCCGAGCAGCCGCAGCCAGAAGTTCAGCATCGGGGTGCCCAGGCTCATGCGCACCACGCCCGCCACCGCGAGGGATTCGCTAAACACGTCGGCTAATTCATTGCGCCAGATAAACGAGGTCCACAGCGGGTGTTCCTCGGCCCGGAAGCGTCCGACCAGGGCCCACTTGGCGATCAGCGCAAGCAGTGCCGAAACGCTCGCCGAGGCCAGCAGCACCGGACCGGAAAGCAGCAGCGTCAGGCCCAGCGAGGACTGATCGTAAATTGCGGACAGCACCCACACGGTGCCCAGCGCCAGCCAGATGGTGAGCAGCAACGGCAGGATGCGGCAGGCTTCAACCAGCGCGCGGGCAACCTTCAGGCGCCGCGCTGGATTGTAGGTCAGCGTGGACTCGGCGGTATCTACCGGACGTGGTAATTCCATCGCCGGACGGCCAAACCAGTTGGAAACCGCCGGCATGTTCTGCGGAGCCGAGGAGAGCACCGCGATCAGCGAATCGTTGGGAACATGGGTGTCCGGGCCGACGATCCCGGAGTTGCCAACAAATGACTTCTCCCCGATGCTCGTCTCACCCAGGTGCAGCCATGGTCCTCGCACTCGCGGGTGGGAGGCCAGACAGTGGTCGGCCATGAAGGAACGCTGCCCGATATGTGTCAGGTGCGGAATGGTTTCCATGGTCGAAATTTCGGCGCCCGCCTCCACCTTGGCACCGAGCAGGCGCATCCATACCGGGGTGATGATACTGGCATAAATCGGATACACGGACATCAGCGACTTGGCCAGCAGCAGGTTTGTCAGCCACGCGGCCCAGGCCGCGGTTCCGTGCGAGGGGTGGAAGCCCGGCGGCAGGAAGCGGGCCAAGAAGCGCACGCTTCCTGCCGTGAGCCCCAGGAAGACCAGGATCGTGAGCACCGCGAAGAGCGGAGAGAGCAGCGCAAGCGCCCAGAGCACCTCGCCAATTTCTGCCGACCCGTCAACCAGGGAGAAGAGCAGCAGCGAACCGGGGAGCACCGAGACCACCGGCAGCAGGCCAAGCGCGCCCAAGGAGAGCGCATAGCGTATCGCGCGAAGCAATCCACCGGATCGCGCAGCGTGGTGCGCCCGGGTATCGGGCCAGCTCGCTCCGGCCGCACCGAGATGTTCCAGCGCCGAACCGGAGTACAGCCCATTGGCCGCAACCGTGGTATCCACGCAGCTTCCCGGCTCAATTTCAGCACCATTTTCGATGATGGATCCGCCGACGATGGTGGAGCGGGTGCCCACACGAACGCCGCTGCCGATGGTGATCCGGCCGATGACCAAGGTGTCGCCGTCCAGCCAGTGTCCGGCCATGTCTACCTCGTATTCGATGGCGGTATCCGCCCCGATGCTAGTTAATCCGGTCACCGCAGGCATGGCATCTAAGTGCACCCGAGCCCCGACCTTGTTTCCCAGCGCGCGGGCATACCAAATTCCCAGCGGCGTGCCCATAATTGGTTCGATCTTCGCAAAGGTCACGATGCGGTCCACGGCCCAGAGCCGCAGGTGGACACCGCCGCCGCGTTGATAGGTGCCCGGTTGCACCCCGGCAAGCAGGACCCGGGCCGAAACAACCGCCAGGAGCACGCGGAAGGGCAAGGTGTAGAGCACCACCCAGGCCGCCAGCACGGGGAGCAACGGCGGGTTGGGAACCCATCTGGCATCCATGAAATTAAAGAGCACCCAGCACACCAGCGCCATGCCGGTGACGTAGCGCAGCCCGATGATCGAGTACAGGGCGCCGATGACCGGGGCCTGCACCAAGGCCGTCCACCACGGGGTGGGCGCCGACTCGTGCACCTGAACTTCGCTCAGTTGTTGGGCATCCAGATGAGCGGCGAGTCCGCCAAGGGTCGGCATGTCGTAGATATCGGCGATCGACACCAAAGCGTGCCGGGTGCGTAGCACGCCGACCAGTTGCGCGGCGGCGACGCTGGCCCCGCCGAGGGCGAAAAAGTCGCTGTCGCCATCAAGTGCCATCGGTCCGAGCAGATCCGTCCAAATATCGGCAATCCAGCCTTCGGTGCCGGTCAGGTTGTGCCCGGTGCCCGAGTCGGAGGCCGCCTGCAGTGGCCAAGGAAGCCCCTTGCGGTCCACCTTGCCCGAGGTTTTCATCGGCAGCGTCTCGACCAGGCCCAGCGCCGGAATCAGCTGCGCGGGCAAGACCTCGGCCAGCAGGGCACGGCAGTGTGCCAGATCCAGCTGCGTGCCGGGTTCGGTGACCAGGTAGCCGGCCAGAACCTTGTTGCCGCTCGGCGTAGACTGGACCGCCGCGGCGGCCTGGGATACGCCGGGCAGGGCGGCGAGGGCTTCGTCGATTTCACCGAGTTCTACGCGGCGTCCGCCGAGCTTGACCTGCTCGTCGGCGCGGCCCACGAAGAGCAGTCCGTCGCGTTCGGCGCGCACCATATCGCCGCTGCGGTAGGCGCGCTTCCAGCCAAGAGTTGGCATGGGCGCATACTTTTCGGCATCCTTTTGCGGGTCAAGATAGCGTCCGAGGCCCACCCCGCCGATGATCAATTCTCCTTCGCCGCCCCACGGGACCGGGTAACCCTGCGCGTCAACCACCGCCAGGTCCCAGCCACGCAACGGCGTCCCGATGGATACCGGACCGTGGCCGTCAACTGCGGCACCGCAGGCGATCACCGTGGCTTCGGTGGGTCCGTAGGTGTTCCAGACCTCGCGGGTTGGCTCGGCGAGGCGTTGGACGAGTTCCGGAGGTAAGGCTTCGCCACCAAAAATTAGCAGGCGGATATTTTCCAGGGTTTCCGACGGCCACATGGCGGCCAGGGTCGGAACGGTGGAAACTACCGTGATTTTGCGTTCGGTGAGCCAATCGCCCAGGTCAGCGCCGGAACGCACAATGGAGCGTGGGGCCGGAACCAGGCAGGCGCCGTGACGCCAGGCCAACCACATTTCCTCACAGGAGGCGTCAAAAGCGACCGATAGCCCCGCCATGACACGGTCCCCGCGGGTTAATGGGTCGTTGGGCAGAAACATCTCGGCTTCGGCGTCGACCCAGGCGGCGGCGGAGCGGTGGGTGATGGCCACTCCCTTGGGCTTGCCGGTGGAACCGGAGGTGAAGATGATCCACGCGTCGTCGTCCGGGCTGGGATCCGGACTGTTGCCTTTGGTGCGCACTGCCTCGCGGTGGGTGATGCTCAGGTTGCTGCCGATGACCACGCAGACCCCGGCTTCTTCCCAGACGGTGTTCGCACGTTCTTCGGGCTCGTCGGCGTCTACCGGAACATAGGCGGCGCCGGCGAAAAGTGCACCGAGGATGGCGATGTAAAGATTTTTGGATCCCGAGGGCACACGTACTCCGACGCGGTCGCCGGCTCCGACATCCATGGCCCACAAGCGCTTAGCCAATTCGTCGACTTCTTCACGAAGCTGTTCGTAGGTGAGCTTGTGGCTGCCGTCATCAATGGCCAACGCGGAGGGATAAACATCCATTGTGGTGCTGATGACATCGACCAAGGTGCGTTCACGGGCCGGCGTGGTGCTAGGAAAGAGCGCCTTTTCATCATCAAAATTGATGGCGGCGGTGGCGAGATCCGCAAAGTTTATGTTTACCGACGAGTTGAGTATTTCTTGCGTCGCGGTGGTGCCCGACATGTCGTCAGAGCGCGCAGAGTAGTCCCTATCGCTCAATTTTCCCCCAAGGATCATTGTTAGTTGTGGACCGGAATGGTTCCGGCCAATTGCTCCCCAGCAATCGTGAATCACAGGATTAAGTGCCCTGTGATTCCAACTCGCGCCATACTTGAGCGATACCTTCCATCCCCATGGCGGTAGCCGTCGCAGGCGAGAGCTGCTAATTCAAATCATGGCAATTATTATTTCGGTGGGCAAGCCCGGCGCCAAAAATATGGTGTGGATCACCTCATCCCCGGATGCTTGCGCCAGTTTCTGCTCGAATACTGCGTGATGGTCACTAGTCGGCTCGGTGTTTTCGATTGTTACGTGAAAAACCCAGGTATTTCGTATAATTTGTGTACCGGCAAGACCCGAAAAAACGCTTACTGACCAGTAGGTAAAGGCAAGGTTAAAGGTCTGCGAAGATGAGGGGCATGAAGGTATTGCATCGACTGCTGGGGGCCGCGCTGTCGGGCGTGCTGTTGCTGACCGCTTGCGCTCCAGGGCAGCGGTCGGCGCAAGGTGAGAACCCGTCCGGACCCTGCGAATCGGCGAATCAGGTGAAGCCCGAATATGAGTTGAGCCAGCGGGTGACCTTCGTGCTCGCCGCCGGTTACGGGGAAAATTCGGTGGACATCACCCACTGCCTGCTATCGGAGGGCGGGTACAGCGAACAATGGCGGGCCAAGGGGTTTTCCGGAAGCACCGGTTTTGCCAAACCCGGGCCGGTGTACGTCAATTCGCTGCTCAGCCCCACCGGTTCCTATTCGGTGACCGAAGCCTTTGGCCGAACAAATCCCGGCACCAACCTGCCCTATGAAAAATTGCGGCAGGATTCATACTGGGGTGGCCGCCATAGTGCGCACTTCAACAATTATTTTGAGGGTGCGGGCCAGTTCCCCGACGAGCCGCTGTGGAAATACATGCAGGCCGGGGACTACGAACAGGCTGCCGTCATTAACTACAACAGGCCCCCGGAGGGGCAACCGGTACCAGGGCAGAGCTTCGCCATTTTTCTGCATGCGGGCATGCGGGCCACCTGGGGATGCATCTCCACCGACTTGGGCACCGTCGAGAAATATTTGCGTCAGACACAGCCCGGAGACCGGATCGTGATGGGCGTGAAGTCAGAAATCTTCGGACCCACAACGAGCCCAGCCTAAGCAACCTGCAGCTATTGTGTCCCAGGGCGCTGCTAGTAATGGGTACATGAATGTTGTGCTGCTGGTGTTGTTAATAATTAATATCCTTTTGGTGCTCTGCGCGATGGCGCTGCTGGTTCGCCGCACCGGATCCGTGGATCCGGACTCGATCGCCGCCAGCGTGCGCGCCACCCACGGTGAGTTGCGTCAGGATCTGGGGGCGCAGCGTGGAGAACTGCGTGAATCCTTGGGCGAGGTCCGCCGCGATAATGAGGCGCGCTTGGAGATGATCCGCGCCACCGTGGATGGCAAGATCAGTTCGCTGAGCCAGTCCAATCGGCAGATGCACAGCCAGCTGCAGGCGGCATTGCGCGAAGAACTGGAATTGCTGCGCGTCGGCAACGAGGCAAAGCTGGAAAAAATGCGTGAAACCGTCGACGAGAAACTGCAGGGCACCTTGGAGAAACGGCTCGGTGAAAGCTTCGAACTAGTGAGCAAACGGCTCGAAATGGTGCAGCAGGGTCTGGGCGAAATGCAGAACCTCGCAGCCGATGTCGGCGGGCTTAAGCGGGTGCTGACCAACGTGAAGAGCCGTGGCACCTGGGGCGAGGTACAGCTGGCACGCCAGCTCGAAGATATTCTCACCGCGGAGCAGTATGCGCAGAACGTGGTGATCAAACCCGAGACCAGGGATAGCGTCGAATTTGCGGTGAAGATGCCTGGGCATGATGAAACGCCGGTGTACCTGCCGATCGACTCGAAGCTGCCGCAAGAAGACTATGAGCGGCTCTTGGACGCCCAGGAATCGGGTGACAAGGAAGCCATCGTAAAGGCCAGCAAGGCGCTGGATCGGGCAATTATCGAGCAGGCCAAATTGATCTCGGCCAAGTACATCGCCCCGCCGTACAGCACAGATTTTGCGATCATGTATCTGCCCACCGAGGGGCTCTTTGCCGAGGTGGTGCGTCGCCCGGGGCTGGCCAGTAAACTGCAGACCGAACACCGGGTGCTGGTCACCGGACCCACCACGCTGATGAGTCTGCTCAACTCGCTGCAGATGGGTTTCAGAACCCTGGCAATCGAAGCGCGCAGCAGCGAGGTATGGCAGGTGCTTGCTGCGGCCAAAGCGGAATTCCGCAAGTATGGAGATGTGTGGGACAAGCTGGGCAAGCAGCTATCTGCGGCGCAAAATACCGTGCAAAGCGCTGGGACGCGCACCCGCGCGGTGGAGCGGACGCTGCGCGAAGTCGAAAATTTGCCAGATGAGACGGTGCTGGAAACCGCGCTTGGCCGCTAGCGGCGTAGCTTATATCCCACGTGCGAGGCGGTGAACCCCAGCCGCTCATAAAAACGATGTGCGTCGGCCCGCGAGTTATCCGAGGTCAGTTGGATCAGGTCGGCGTCGCAGGCAGGTGCGGCCTGATCGATGACCCAGCGCAGCAGTGCCTTGCCAAGTCCGCGCGAGCGATGCTCCGCGCGCACGCGCACCGCCTCAACATTGAGCCGGGTGGAGCCGCCCCGAGAAATTCCGGGAATGCGAGTCAGCTGAAGCATGGCGATGATTTGGGTACCTTGCACACCAACAATGAGCTCATTTCCACCATCCGCGATGATCTGTGCCAGTGCGCGCGCATGGCCGGCATCGCGCGAATAGGGCGCCTCCCGGCTAGCGCTGAGCGGATCATCGCTGAGTAGTTCCAGCAGCTGAGCCAGGTCGCCCGGTGCGGCGCGGCGCAGCTGCACCAGCGCGTTAAGGGGTGCGGGCAATGTGAGTGCGTCGAGCATCAGCAACCTTTCGTGGGGGACAGCAAAGGGCGGGCACCATAATGGTCCCCGCCCTCTGATCGTACTTAAGCCTTAAAACGCTCGATGGAGCGTGCCAGCTCGGCCTCGGCGGCCTCGCGACCTTCCCAGCCCTCAGCCTTAACCCACTTGCCCGGTTCCAGGTCCTTGTAACGGGTGAAGAAGTGCTCGATCTCCTTGATCAACCACTCATCCATGTCTTCAAGTTCCTTGATGTGATCAAAGCGCTTGTCGGTCGGGACGCACAGCAGCTTCGCGTCTCCACCGCCATCATCGGTCATGTTGAAGACGCCGATAGGGCGCGACTCAACGATGACACCAGGGATCAAATCGACGCCCGGGATGAAGACCATGGCATCCAAAGGATCGCCATCTTCGCCGAGGGTTTCGTCGAAGTAACCGTAGTGGGTTGGGTACTGCATGGCAGTAAAGAGCACACGATCCAGGCGCAAGCGGTGGGTCTCGTGGTCGATTTCGTACTTGACGCGTGATCCCGTTGGGATCTCGATGGTCACGTCGTGGCGCATAAAAAGCACACTCCTAAACTAGTCTTAGGGATATCCGCTAATAAGCGTAGCGCCCCCAAGGGATTAAGTAGCTAAACTTTCGAGAGGAACCTGCTCACATGAACATTGCCTTCCGACGCGTCATGACGCTTGGAGTGGCACTGTTAGCAGTGCTGGGCATGGCGACGGCGATGTTCCTCTCGCCGCGCACCTTCACCGGTGAGCCCGCCGCACATTACCTGAGCGCGAGTGCCACGACCCCCGAGGCCGCACCGGTCACCGTGAAGGATCTGAACCCCGAAGCGCCAATGCCGGACCAGGCCAAACTCACCGCGCAACTGGACGCGATCCTTGCTACCAAGCCCGATAAAACCTCGTTTAACGCACAAGTGGTCGACGTTGCTAGCGGCCAGGTGCTCTACGACAAGAATTCGCAGACCCCCGGAACTCCGGCCTCAAGCCTGAAGGTTGCCACCGCGGTGGCGGCCTTGGATACCTTCGGCGGGGATCATCGGTTAGCGACCAGCGTCTGGTTAGACGGGGACACCTTGGTGCTGCGCGGCGGTGGCGACGTGCTGCTCGGCGATGGTCAATCGAATCCGGCACATCCCAAAGGCTATGCGGGGCTGGCAACCTTGGCGGAGCAGACCGCTAAGGAGCTCAAAGCGCGTGGGGTAAGCGAGGTAAAACTTTGGTTAGACGATTCACTGTTCGGCGACGCGCAGGTTAATCCGGCCTGGGACAAGTCCTTGTTCACCTCGAACAATATTGGTGACGTGTACCCGATCGCGCACTATGCTGGCCGCGCCACCGAGAGTACCCGCTCGGCGTACCAATCAGATGCTGCCCAGCAGGTGCGCAAGGTGTTTAGCGCCGCACTGAGCAAAGAGGTTGGGGTCAGCGAGGGCGGCCGGGGAGCCTATGGCGGCGGGGAGCAAATCACGCAAGTTCTCTCCGCACCGCTACGTGATCAGACCAAGCACATGCTGCTGGTTTCGGATAATTACCTCACCGAAACCATGGGCCGACTTGTTGCGGTGAAAAAAGGGCTAGACCCGAAGCAGGCCGGCTTGGCGGTGCAACAGGTCGCCGAGGCATATGGCGCAACCGGCATATCTTTGGTGGATGCCAGCGGGCTAGCGGCCAGCAACAAAATTTCACCGGCAGCGTTGACCACCTTATTGCGTGCAGCGGCCACCAGTGGCAAGGCCGAACTGCGTGAATTGGTGTACTCCTTACCGGTAGCCGGCTACAACGGAACGCTGATGACCCGGCTGGCTTCGGATCAAACTCTAGGTCTGGTCCGTGCCAAAACCGGATCCCTATCTGGAGTTGCCACACTGACCGGAATGACACTCACCGAGGACGGGCGGCTCATCGCCTTTAGCATTTTTGCCGCGCAACCTGACGGAGCGTTGGCACCACATAAGCAAACTATCGACCAGGCAGTCACCGCCCTGCGCGGATGCGGTTGCCGGTAGGAGAAAATCATGAGCCAGTTCATCGATTGGGACCTTGCGGTCGGCACGGCTAAAACCTTGATGCCCGCCGGACCAGCGCTCAGTGCTAAGCAAGCGGCGCGCATCGTCGAGGAGCTGCGTATCGCAGCCGGGCAGGGGTTGCGCGAGGCGGAGAAAATCTCGAAGCTGACCAGCACCGCGCCCTCACAAACCCTGGTGGTAGACCGTGGCGGTTGGGCTAAGGCGGTCAGCCAGAACTTCGCAGCGATGCTTCCCGAGCTGCCGCACACCCCCAGCGCGTTACCGCTGATCGCCGGCGCCGAGCTTGGCGCGGTGCTCTCAATTCTGGGCACCCGGGTGCTTGGCCAGTTTGATCCTTTCGCTGGCCCGAGATTGCTGCTCAACGCCCCAACGATCACACAAATCCGCGGCGAACTGAACCTTAATGCACGCGATTTTTACCTCTGGATCGCCACCCACGAACAGACTCACCGACTGCAGTTTGAACACGCCCCGTGGATTCCCGTAGTCATGAAGCAGATCCTCGCCGAGGTTTTTGAACCCCTGGGTGAGAAAACCAACTCAATGAATGACATCGGTGCACGGGTGAAATCCATGCGTAGCGAGGTCGGGGAACTGACCAGCATCATGTCGGTGCTTGAGGGCCATGCCATGGTCGTGATGAATGATGTCTCCAGCATCGCAAGCATCAAGACCATTCAAAATCGTTTTACCGCCCGCGGTAAAAATCGTTCACCGTGGGCCACCTGGATTGGCAAGCTGCTGGGCATGGACGCCAAGGCGCGCCAGTATGAGCGCGGCGCGAAGTTCGTGCGCCATCTGGTCGATGAGATCGGGTACGCGGAATTTAACACTATTTTCAGCGCCCGGGAACTTTTCCCCAGCTCCGAGGAGCTCGATAACCCGGCGCTCTGGCTGGCCCGTACTCGATGAGTCGACCCATCGATCTGGCCCGCAACCAGATCATCCGACTCGCGGCGCCGCATACGTTGCTGGGCATCTCCGGTGGTGCCGACTCGATGGCCCTGGCGATTGCCGCTAGTCAACTACTGCGCGATACCCGCTTCGGGGTGGTGATCGTGGATCACGGCCTGCAAGCCGGCAGCGATCGGGTAGCGCAGCATGCCGCGAGCCAATGCGCCGAACTGGGTTTTACGCAGGTACAGATCAAAACCGTGAGTACCAGCGGTGACGAGGCCTCGGCGCGAACTGCGCGTTATGCCGCCTTCGAACAAGCCCTGAGCGAATCCGGGGCGCAACGCTTACTGCTGGCACACACCAAGGACGACCAAGCCGAACAGGTGCTCTTAGGAATTCTGCGCGGATCCGGTACTCGGACTCTGGCCGGTATTCCGCCGATCCGCGGCCGGTACGCCAGGCCGCTACTGGAACTGACCCGAGCCGACACCGAATCGATCTGTCAGCGGGCTGGAGTCGATTATTGGGAAGATCCAAGTAATACAGACACCGCCTATCGACGTAATCACATCCGCCACAAAGTGCTCCCATTTCTGCGTGAGCAGCTTGGTGGGCAGCTGACCGAATCACTGGCTCGCACCGCGCGGCTGGCGGCCGCGGATGCCGAGGCGCTGGAGGCGTGGGCGCATCAAGCCTGGGAACAGTCCCGCGGAACACAGGGTATAAACCTGCAGGTTCTTCAGAGTTTTCCGCCGGCTATTGGCTCGCGGGTACTGCGCCTGGCGGCTGCCGAGGCCGGGGCGCGGAACCTGAGCAGCGAACGAACTTCGGCTCTCTGCGCGCTGGCCGGGGTGGGTACGAATAAGTCACGTTCCGCCGGTCCGGTGCAGTTGGACGGGAAAATTAGTGCGTTTCGGCGCTCGTCGGTGATAGTTTTCACCACCACCAGATGAACAACACTAAACTAAATGTGGCACTCTAGTTGAGTACCCCACCTTTCAAGAATCAGGAGAACCCTCGTGGATTCGAACACTGTCAAGGCCGATCTGGCGCATGTCCTTTATACCAAGGAAGAAATCCAGGCTCGTATCGAAGAGCTGGCAGCACAGATTGATACGGATTACGAGGGACGCGACATCCTCGTGGTCGGCGTGCTTAAGGGTGCGGTGATGGTCATGGCTGACCTCGTCCGCGCGCTGAAGTCCCACCTGTCCATGGACTGGATGGCGGTCTCCTCCTACGGTTCGGGCACCCAGTCCTCCGGCGTAGTTCGCATCCTTAAGGATCTGGACACCGACCTGATGGGTAAGCACGTGCTGATCGTTGAAGACATCATCGACTCGGGTCTGACCCTGTCGTGGTTGAAGGCGAACCTGGAATCCCGTGGCCCAGCCTCGGTAGAAATTTGCACCCTGCTTCGTAAGCCGGAAGCCGCAAAGGTAGAAATCGACGTGAAGTACGTCGGCATGAACATCCCGAACGAATTTGTGGTTGGTTACGGTCTGGACTACGCGGAAAAGTACCGCAACCTTGACTGCGTGGGCACCTTGGCTCCGCACATCTACGAGTAGGGAACTTTTAACGCCACTTGGGCGTTGAACTGTATCGAAGGTGGCGTTGCCCGGACGCCGGCAGAACGCGTGAGGGGGATGCGGAAGGTACGGGACCTTTCGGATCGATGAAAACTAAGAAGATTTTTAACAGCTGGATCATTTGGGTCCTGGTCGGTGTGACCGCAATGGTGTTGTTCCTGCCGATGGTATTTGGCAACGGTTCGGCAAGCGTGGATACCTCGGTAGGGCTGAACCAACTTACCAGCGGTAACGCCACCGAAGCGAAGATCTTCGACGGAGATCAGCGAGTAGACCTGACCCTGCGCGACGCGCTAAACGTCGACGGGGTGGACAAGGGAAAGAAAGTTTCCTTCTACTACTCCATTCCCCGCGCCGATCAAGTGGTCGACGCGATGAACGAAGCCAAGCTTGCCAAGTTCACCGATCAGCCGGTAGAAAACAACTGGCTGCTGTCGATGCTCGGCATTATCATCCCCTTTATCCTGATCGCAGGCATCTTCTGGTTCATTCTGGCGCGTAGCCAGGGTGGCGGCTCGAAGGTGATGCAGTTCGGCAAGTCCAAGGCGAAACTCATCACCAAGGACATGCCACAGGTGACCTTCGTGGACGTGGCCGGCGCGGACGAGGCGGTGGAAGAACTTCACGAAATTAAGGAGTTCCTCCAAGAGCCTGCGAAGTTCCTGGCCCTGGGCGCGAAGATCCCTAAGGGCGTGCTGCTCTACGGTCCTCCGGGTACCGGTAAAACCCTGCTCGCCAAGGCTGTAGCCGGCGAAGCGCAGGTCCCGTTCTACTCAATTTCGGGTTCCGACTTTGTTGAAATGTTCGTCGGCGTTGGCGCCTCACGCGTGCGTGACCTGTTTGAACAGGCTAAGACCAACTCTCCGGCAATTATCTTCGTCGATGAGATCGACGCCGTGGGTCGGCACCGTGGTGCTGGCATCGGCGGCGGCAACGACGAACGCGAACAGACGCTGAACCAGCTGCTGGTCGAGATGGACGGCTTTGATGCCTCCACCAACGTCATCCTGATCGCCGCGACCAACCGTCCGGACGTGCTTGATCCGGCGCTGCTGCGCCCGGGACGTTTTGACCGTCAGATCCCGGTGGAAGCACCTGACTTGGCCGGCCGTGAGCAGATTCTGAAGGTTCACTCGGCGGGCAAGCCAATGGATGAGACCGTGGACATGCATGCGGTAGCGAAGAAGACCCCGGGCTACACCGGTGCCGACTTGGCCAACGTACTGAACGAAGCGGCGCTGTTGACCGCCCGTTCGAACGCAAACTTGATTGATGACCGTGCGCTGGACGAAGCGATCGACCGCGTCATGGCCGGACCGCAGAAGCGTACCCGCCTGATGGACGAGCACGAACGTAAGGTCACCGCCTATCACGAGGGTGGCCACGCGCTCGTCGCCGCGGCGATGAACCAGACCGCACCGGTCACCAAGATCACCATCTTGCCGCGTGGCCGCGCACTGGGTTACACCATGGTGGTTCCGGAATCCGATAAGTATTCGGTGACCCGTAACGAACTGCTGGACCAGATGGCTTACGCCATGGGTGGCCGCGTCGCCGAGGAGATCGTCTTCCACGATCCATCCACCGGCGCGTCCAACGATATCGAGAAGGCTACCGATACCGCCCGCAAGATGGTCACCGAGTACGGCATGAGCGAGAAGGTTGGCGCGGTGCGCTTGGCTTCCTCGGCGGCCGCACAGGGCATGGGTACGGCCACCCGCGAGTTCTCCGACGAGATGGCCCACCTGGTGGACGAGGAGGTGCGTGCGCTCATCGAGCAGGCGCACGACGACGCATACGCGGCGTTGACCGCCAACCGTCACGTGCTGGACCGTTTGGCCTTGGCTTTGCTGGAGCGCGAAACGCTGAACCAGAAAGAAATCGCGGATCTGTTCGTCGACCTGGTTAAGCGCGATAAGCGTGAGGTTTGGTTGAGCAATGATGCGCGTCCGGTCCACGAAGAAGGACCGATATTAAGCCCAAAGGAGCGCGCGGCGCAGTCAACCGACTAGTATCGAAGTCGTGATTGAAGAGACGAAGATCGACCAGCCGCGTATCGCCGCCGCGGTCCGCGAAATCCTTGAAGCCATTGGCGAAGATCCGGACCGTGACGGTTTGCTCGATACCCCCAAGCGGGTAGCGAAGGCCTACGCAGAATTTTTTGCCGGTTTGCATCAGGACGCCGCCGAGCACCTGTCCACCACCTTTGACATCGAACATGATGAGATGGTGTTGGTGAAGGACATCGCGTTCTACTCCACCTGCGAGCACCACCTGGTGCCGTTTTACGGGACCGCGCATATTGGTTACATTCCGGGCAAGGGTGGCAAGGTCACCGGGCTCAGTAAGTTGGCGCGCCTGGTCGAGGTCTTCGCCCGCCGCCCACAGGTCCAAGAACGTTTGACCACACAAATCGTTGACGCGCTGGTAGAACATCTGGAACCCTCCGGCGCGATCGTCGTGATCGAATGTGAGCATATGTGCATGTCGATGCGCGGGGTACGCAAGCCCGGTGCGAAGACGGTCACCAGTGCGGTGCGCGGCCAGCTGCGTGAAACCGCGACGCGTGCCGAAGCCATGAGCCTAATCCTCGGAAGGTAAAACCTATGTCACTTGGAGCTATCCCGGGCACCGGCCCGAACACCAGCCCGTTGTCCGTGGTCCGTAAGTCGAAGCGCAAAACCTTCGCCGAGCTGCCCACCGGGCGTACCTTGGTGATGGGAATCTTAAATGTCACCGAGGATTCTTTCTCCGATGGCGGGCAGTATCTGGCCATCGACAAGGCGCTGGATCACGGTCTGAAGCTGCTCTACGCCGGAGCGGACATTATCGACGTCGGCGGTGAATCCACCCGCCCCGGAGCCAAGGATGTTGATCCAGCTCTGGAGCAGGCGCGGATCATTCCGGTCATCGAGGCGTTGGCCAAAGCCGGTGCGGTGATTTCCGTGGACACCATGCACGTATCTACCGCCCGCGCGGCAATTACGGCCGGCGCACACCTGATTAACGACGTTTCCGGGCTGACCTATGAAGCGGGTATGGCCGAACTGATCGCAGAAACCGGTGTCCCCTACGTACTCATGCACCGTCGCGGTACCGCCGCGGATATGGTGCGCCAGGCGAACTACACCGACGTGGTCACCGAGGTGGTGGCCGAACTACGTACCCTGCGCGACGAATTTGTGGCCAAGGGCGTCAAGCCAGAACAGCTGATCATCGATCCCGGACTGGGCTTCGCCAAGGATGCGGCGCATAACTGGGCGTTGCTGGCGAATCTGGCGGCGGTCGAAGAACTAGGTCACCGCGTGCTGGTGGGCACCAGCCGCAAGCGTTTCCTCGGCGAACTGCTGGCCGACGGTGGCACCCCGCGCGAACCACTAGGACGCGATGGAGCCACCGCGGCTACCACCGCACTGGCAGCCCGCGACGGCGTCTGGGCGGTGCGCGTGCACGATGTGGCGGGCAGCCGCGACGCGCTGGAAGTCGTGAAGGCTTATGGATCGAATTAGTATCGACGGAATTTGCGCCACCGGCTATCACGGAGTCTTCGACTTCGAGAAGCGCGAGGGTCAAGAATTCCGCATCGACGTCGTGCTCCACGTGGACATCACCCGCGCCGCGCTCAGCGACAATGTTGTTGACACCGTGGACTACGGGGCGGTGAGCCAGCTGGTTGTCGAGCAGATTAAGGCCGGGCCCTGGGATCTCATTGAAAAGCTCGGATTGCAGATAGCAGATGCAATTTTGGGCACCTGGCCCACGGTGGCAACCGTGGATGTGGTGGTGCACAAACCACAAGCGCCGATCCCGGTGCCTTTCTCAGACGTGTCCATCGCCTTGACTCGCCACCAGCAGTTGCACACCGCGATTATTGCGCTGGGCGCTAACCTCGGCGATAGCCAAGGCACCCTGCGCGCGGCGATCGCCGAACTTGCCGAGCATGTTCAGGTGTTGCAAACCTCCCCGGTGGCGATCACCAAACCCGTGGGTGGACCACCGGATCAGCCCGATTACACCAATCAGGTCATCAAGGTGCGCACCACCCTGGGGCCTCACGAACTACTGGATTTAGCTCAGCGTATCGAAGCGAATCATCACCGTACCCGCCAGGTGCGCTGGGAAGCGCGCACCTTGGATTTGGACTTGATCACCTACGATCAGCTTGAACTAGATGATGAGCGCTTGACCTTACCTCACCCGCGGGCGCATATTCGCGGATTTGTGCTGGCCCCGTGGAGCTGGATGGACGCCGATGCGGTACTGCACGGACAGCTGGTTTCCCGGCTCGCGCAGTCAGCCGCTGATACCAAGGACATCATCAGGCTATGAACCGGCTTAAGTTGCGCACGCTGATCTGGTGCATGCTGCTTGGCGGCGTGCTGGGCTGGGTAACGTTACGCCTGCTCACGGCCGCGGGCAGATTCTCCCCGGTGCTGGACTACACGGCACTGTTTTCCCTCGGGGCGGTGTGCGCGGTCATTCTTTTTCTGGGTATTCGGGTCAAACGCTCAACGCTGGGCCGATCACATATTGATCCGATAGCCGCCGCACGTACCCTAGTGCTCGCACAGGCCGCAGCCTATGCCGGCGCATTAATAACAGGCTGGCACCTGGCCCCGCTGATTACCTTAGTATTCGTTTCCGGACCTAGCCCCACGCTGACTCGTGCGCTGGTGCTCGCCGGATCGGGGATACTGATGGTGATCATCGGCTACATCGTTCAGCACCTTTGCAAACTACCGCCCGAGGACACCGATGAAAACACCGATGGAATCGTTACCGAATAATTTCACTGCGGTAGACCCCGACTACTTTAAGGTCAAGCTGGTCAACTGGTCGATCCAGAGCAGCTGCTACCTGTTGGTCGCGCTACTGCCGCTAATCCTGCGACTGTTCGGCCTCCCAGCGCCCTGGTGGCTGGTGATCGTGCCCCCGGTACTCGTCATCGGAATTGCCCTGCTGGTTTTGCGCATCCTGCGCCGTCAGGTTCGCGCCCTCGGTTACCAAGAACGAACCGAGGATCTAGTGGTGCGCTCCGGAGTGCTGTGGCGCAAACAACTGGTCATTCCCTATGGGCGGATGCAATATGTGGAAGTGACCTCTGGCCCGGTGGAACGCCGTTACGGTCTGTGTAAGCTGACGCTGAATACCGCAGCCGGCGCGGCCACCGCGGTTATCCCGGGGCTGCGGGCGGAAACCGGTGAAGAGCTTCGTGAACGATTGGTCGCGGCCGGCGAGGCGAACCAGCTATGAATCAGTGGCAGCGAGTACACCCGGCAAGTCCCTTCGTGCACGGCTGGCTGGCCATCGTCGGGCTGTTGTGGGTGTACTGGCAAAATACCGATGAACTGTCCTGGGCGGACCGGTTCTCTGGTAGCCGGCTGACCTGGACCGTGGCCATCGGCTCGGCAGCGCTGCTATTGGTGCTCATTTTTTATGCGCTGTCGTGGTATTTCACCCGCTATAAGATCAGCGAAACTCATGTCTACGTGAATTCCGGAATGATCTTCCGCAGTCAAAAACAGGCACGCATCGACAAGGTGCAGGGTATCGATATCGCCCAACCTTTGGTGGCGCGCCTGCTGGGATTAGCCGAGCTGCGCTTTGATGTGGCCGACGGTTCAGCCTCGGTGATGCGCCTGTCGTTTTTACGCAAGGCCCACGCGCACCAGTTGCGTACCGAAATCCTGGCCTTGGCCCAGGGAGAAGTAGCCGCGCCTAGCGAAGATGTGGAACAGCCTCCGGCCGCGGAACCAGTTCCGCTGATGGCCAAGGTGCCGGCCGGGCGCCTGCTTGCTTCCTTGCTGTTGCGCGTGCCGACAATCATCGGGTTACTCGGAGCGCTAAGCGTGGGGATCGTGAGCATCACCGGCAACGGTGCATTTGTTGCCGGTTTGCTGCCGATTCTGCTCGGCTTCGGCGGTTGGTTCTACAAAGAACTGAACAACTCCTGGAATTTCAGCGCCAGCGCCACAGATACCGGATTGCGGATCAGTCATGGGCTGGCCGATACCAAACAACAGTCATTGCCCGCCGGGCGCGTGCAGTCGATCCAGGTCAGCTCGCCGGCCTTCTGGCGTCTACTTGGTTGGTACCGGGTAGAGGTCAATGCGCTGGGCGTGGGTGATGAGGAATTTTCAAACCTCTTGGTGCTTCCGGTCGGCGACTTTAACGCCGTCACCCAGGTGATGGGGATCTTGTTGCCGGACCTCAGCGCGGAGAATCAGCGTGAGGTCCTGTTGACTGCCATCACCACCGGCACCACACACGGTTTTATCAATTCACCGGTGCGAGCTAAAACGCTCTCCCCGGGAGCTTGGAAACATCAGGCATTTCTTGCAACACAAAATTGTGTCATCACCCGCTTCGGCTGGCTTTCGCGCAGTGCAGCCTTTGTGCCGCACAACAGAATCCAAGGGATGGGTTGGCAACAGGGTCCGTGGGAGCGTCGCCACGATCTTGCCGGGGTGAGGCTTTATAGCGCCGGTGGCACGATTATTGGATACCTGCATCAGCTAGACGCGTCGGTAGCCAGCGAATTTTTTGCGGTGCAAGCGAAGCGCCAGGTTGAAAGGTAACACCATGGACGCACCACGCTTAGGTATTGGAATCATCTCCGCCGGGAAGGTGGGAGTTGTTCTTGGAGCCGCACTGGCGGCCTCTGGGCACCGAATCACCGGGGTCCACGCGGTCTCCGAAACCTCACGCGAGCGTGCTGATGCACTGCTTCCGGGCGTTCAAATCCTCGATCCGGCCGAAATCTTGCGACGCAGCGAGCTGGTGATCTTTGCGGTCCCAGATGACGTGCTGGGCGAACTCGTCCAGGGGCTAGCCGCAGGTGGCCACTTTGTCACCGGGCAGCTGGTGGCGCACACCGCGGGACGCTATGGCATTGGGATTCTGGAACCTGCAATAGCCGCCGGTGCCTTCGGCCTGGCGATCCACCCGGCGATGACCTTCACCGGGATGTCTATGGACCTGCACCGACTGACCGACTGTGTTTTTGCGGTCACCGCAGATGAAATCATGCTCCCGGTCGCGCAGGCGCTGGTAGTGGAGATGCGTGGGGAGCCGGTGGTGATTGCCGAGCAAGATCGCGTTAGCTACCATGCGGCGCTGGCGCATGCGGCAAATCATCTAAATACTATTACCGCGCAATCGGCGGATATGCTGCGCCGCATTGGCGTGGAAGATCCCTCAGCCACCTTGCGTGCTCTGATGAGTGCGAGCCTGGACAACGCCTTACGCTCCGGGGCTTTAGCGTTGACCGGACCTGTGGCCCGAGGCGATGTGGGTACCGTGCAGGCGCATCTGACGTCGATGGCTAAAGACCAACAAGATACCCAAGACAGCTACCGTAGTTTGTCCCGGGCTACCGCCATGCGGGCCGCGGCGCTTGGCCGAATTTCTCAGGCGACTCTTCAAGAATTGTTGCAGGTTCTAGAATAGAGTCCGTGATGACCCCGATGATTGTTCATACTCGCGAAGAGCTGAAGTCTGCGATTGCGCACGCCAACCCGAAGTCCTTGGGCTTTGTTCCAACGATGGGGGCGTTGCACGAAGGCCACGAGCGTCTTTTTGACAAGGCGCGTGCCGAAAACGAGCTGGTTGTCATCTCGATTTTTGTTAACGAGCTGCAGTTTAATGATGCGCAGGATTACGCCAACTATCCGCGAGACCTGGATACCGATCTTGTCATGGCCACGCGTGCCGGGGTTGACATTGTCTTTGCGCCACCGGCCGAGGAAATCTACCATGCTGGCAAACCGCTCATTCAGTTACACAGCGGCATATTGGGTGAAATGTATGAAGGTGCCTCACGCCCCGGACATTTTGATGGCATGCTCGCCGTCGTTGCAAAACTTTTACATCTAGCGGACCCTCGGCAGGGCGAATATCGCGCTTACTTTGGGCAGAAGGACGCACAGCAACTGGCGCTGATTCGGCGGATGGTGGCAGACCTGGATTACCCAGTGGAATTATGTTCGGTGCCAATCGTGCGTAGCGCTAGGGGGCTGGCTCTCTCTAGCCGCAACGCATTGCTTAACGCCGAACAGTTGGAAGCAGCATTAGTACTGCATCGCGCGATCGAACTAATTGCTTCACGCGCGGCACGCCATGAACCGCTCAATATCGACGATGCTTTGGGCCTATTCCAAATGGAACCGTCTGTAGAGCTCGACTACTTTGTAGTGGTGGATCCCAATACCCTCCAAGAGCTGGCATTCATCTGCCAAGACACGCCCTTTACCGGTGAAGCCCTAATTTTGGTGGCGGCAAAGGTTGGCGGCGTGCGGTTGATCGACAACCAGCCGATCTAATTAGCCGAAGCGCCGGGCGGTCTGTGCCAAGATCTGCCGGAATTGCGCTAGTTCCTCTATGATCTGTGCAGCGCTTTGCTCGCCGTGGACGAACGCCACCGCTTCGCCGGCATACACGGGGGCCATGGAAACCTGCGCCTGCGCGCGGGCAGTCAGCATCTGCTCACGCAGGGGATCACCGGCAGCGGCTTGAAGCCCAGCGATATCCCCGGCCCAGCGTTGACTGAAGTCGTTGTCTAATGCCCGACCGCCAAATTCCTCTGCCCAAGGCAGTTGCTGGGCGATATCAAATGCTCGGGTGTAGACGGTGTCATCTAGCCCGGCTGCCAGTACCGCAGCCTTGACGTTCTGATGCCCGGTGGATTCCGTACATGCCAAAAAGCGTGTCCCTATCCAAGCTGCCTCAGCTCCTGCCGATAGGCCAGCGGCAACACCCCGCGCGGTTCCGATGCCACCAGCTGCAATGACGGGCTTACGATTCTGCGCGGTAGCTAGCTGAAGTAGTGAAAGTGTTCCTGCTTCGTTTCGGCCATGTCCGCCTCCCTCACCGCCGCGGGCGATGACAATATCGATATCATCGTGCATCGCGCGAGCTAAATCCGTGGCGTTTCCAACCTGCATGGCGGTCAGTACCCCAGCTTCATGGGCTAGCGCGGCACTTCTCGTGGGATCTCCGAAACTCAGCACGACCAACGAGGGGTCGTAGTTAAGGAACGCTTCTAATGGACTTAGATCGTTTTCTAATGACCAAGCCATGAAACCAACACCCCAGGGAGAATCAGTTGAGGCAAGATGTGCTGCCTGAGTAGAGATCCATTCTTCGGTAGGTGAAGCAGGGCAGCCGATCATCCCAACCCCGCCGGCTGCGCTCACTGAGGCGGCAAGCTTACCGCCAGCGGCTCCGGCCATCGATGCGTTAAAGATTGGTTCACGGTATCCAAGGAGTGTTTGAAGGTCGCTCATAAGCCCAGATTAGAACAGGGATCTGAATGTGACCTAGAACGTGGCCACCCGATTTGTGCGAACCTGAAAACCTATGTATAGTTATTCTCTGTTGCCGAAACGAAAACAACGTGGAATACACGAAGAATTCATTCGGTAGCAAAG
>NZ_BMKX01000002.1 GCF_014644555.1 Glutamicibacter ardleyensis
CACTGTGGTGTTCGGGGCCTCACCTGTTTAACCAGTAACTGGTTGCTGGTTGCCGGCTGGTTGGTTGCTGCTGGCTGGGTTGGTGTGGGTGGTGTGTGGGGTTCTGCCTGGAAGGGTGGGGCCCTTGTGCTGTTTAAAAGGACCTGGTTCCTCACTTGGTATGTGGTAGCGTCCGCTGACCGGTTAGAGTGGGTGAGGGCAAAAAGAATTCGGCAGCATATTCAGAAACTTCCATGCCACATCTCAAGGTGAATGAAGGGTTGGATAGCTTCGGAAAGTGAATCGGCGAACACAATCGGCCGTATTTTTTAGAAACAGATAGTAGCTGGTCCATGAGGCCAACGAGCCTGTGGTCTTACGGCTCGGCGGCTATATCTCGATGAATTATCGTGTCGAGATGCCCGACGACTTTCAGCTGCCAGTATCACCGCGCTGAGACGTACTCAGTTCAATTATCTAGATGTGGCAAACGGCCTGATCGGTTGTCGGCACTGGTTGTAGATGACACGACAGCAGGCCCTGCCAGCGCGTTCTGCCGGCATGGAAACGTAGGGGCACGCAGCGTTGTGTGTTTTGCGTACTCACGAGAGCTGCCAGAAGCCCATGATCGGGTGGAACCGTCTGTTGCGCCATGCGCCTTTCAGTAGGTGCGGTTGGCTCGGCCCCTCCGCGGTTCTGGCGACCTTCGGTGAGTTGCGGTTTGTCTACACGTCCCATCAGCGCTTGCCTTTTTAGTGAATATCAACTGAAGTCAGCTGGCAATTATTACCAGCAGCGGTGACCAAATAAGTATGGCGAAGGACACTAGTCATTGGCGCCAATCGATTGGCGCGAGCGTCATGGTTCCTGTTATAGTTATTGAGTTATCGCAACTGCGGATGACACTGTAATTTTCCCACGGTTCAACCGTGAGGGTTAGAGTTACGGCGATCATAGCGTGGGGGAAACGCCCGGTCCCATACCGAACCCGGAAGCTAAGACCCACTGCGCCGATGGTACTGCACTCGGGAGGGTGTGGGAGAGTAGGTCATCGCCGGGCATATTTTGCCGAGGGCCCCGAGATTATCTCGGGGCCCTCGATGTTTAACTTAGATCCTGCGGACGGTGACAGCAAGCCCCGATCCATTCCCCTTAGGTATTTTGGATCGGGGCTTGCTGTTTTGCCGTTGGTCAGTCTGCTAGACGCAGTCCCGACTCGGTATCAAAGAGATGCATGTGTTCAACTTTGGGCACGATGTTCAGTTTCTGTCCACGGGCCGGTGGGGTGCGGCCGTTGACTCGAACCACGATGGTCTGGTCTTTGCCAGCCAAGTGCGCCGTACCGTAAACGTATGCGTCGGCACCGAGCTCTTCAACCACATCCACTATTAGCTCTACGCCTTCCGTGGAAGAACCGAGCGTCAGGTCTTCGGGACGAATGCCCAAGGTTGTTGCGCCCTGAGCGCCCAATACTGGCAAGGACGAGTCGCCAAAGAGAACCTGTCCGTTAGCAGCTTCCAGCTCTACCAGGTTCATTGCCGGCGAACCGATAAATCCGGCAACAAAAACATTTTGCGGGCGATCGTAAAGCTCGCGTGGTGTTCCCACCTGCTGAATTTCGCCGTCTTTCAGAACCGCAACCCGATCGCCCATGGTGAGGGCTTCAACCTGATCGTGGGTGACGTACACGGTGGTGACGCCTAATCGACGGGTCAGCGAGGCGATCTGCGTGCGGGTCTGCACGCGGAGCTTGGCGTCGAGGTTAGACAGTGGCTCATCCATGAGGAATACCTGAGGGGAGCGAACGATTGCACGGCCCATGGCCACGCGCTGACGTTGGCCACCGGAGAGAGCTTTGGGCTTACGACTCAAATACTGTTCAAGATCCAGTAGCTTTGCAGCTTCAAGGACACGCTTATTGCGCTCTTCCTTGTCTATGCCTGCAATTTTGAGCGCAAAGCCCATATTTTCGGCGACGGTCATATGCGGGTAAAGCGCATAGTTTTGGAAGACCATCGCAATATCGCGATCCTTAGGCGGAACGTTGGTTACGTCCTTATCGCCAATGAGAATGCGCCCTGAGTTAACTTCCTCAAGTCCAGCAAGCATTCGCAAGGTGGTTGATTTTCCACAGCCCGAGGGGCCAACTAATACCAGGAATTCACCGTCTTCGATCTGCAAATCAATTGCATCGACGGAGGGCACAAGTGCGCCCGGGTAAATTCGGGTGGCCTTTTCAAAGGTCACAGTTGCCATGATGACAATCCTTTCACGGGCAGGTACGTGCCCGACGATCCATAGTGAAAGTGATATGGGACACTCTAGTTTCGCATGGAAAGCAGAAATTCCAAAAGTTCTGGCAACATTTCTGGAGTTTCGATACGATGTGCGGCCAGAGTTGGACCCTCGCCAACCTTAATTCCGAGGTCCTCGCGGTTCAATATTCGAAAGCCATCTTCGTCGGTGACATCGTCGCCAATGAAAAGCAATGCATCTACGTCAAGGACCTCACGGAGCCACTGCAAAGCCTGTCCCTTGTTACCAGAATGAACCGAAGCCTCTAACACCGATTTGCCTGCCATGAGACGTAGTTCGTCTAGATGTGCAAGGGCTTGCTGCCCCTCGATGATAGCTGCGTCGGCCACCTCGATACTGGGTGCCTGACGCACGTGAAGTACGGTGGCCGAGGGCTTATATTCTAAGCTGACCCCTTCATGCCGCTGCGCTACTTCGCTGAGTTTTGCGGTCAATTCTTTGAGATTAGCGCGTTGTGATGCGGACAGTTCTGGCTGTTCGGGGGAGTCGCTGGACACGGAGGGTACTCGCCGCTCCGCGCCATGGGAACCAATGAGGTTCTCGGGGCGGGGAGCTGGATAAACTTCGGTGAGTGAATCGAGGTTTCGGCCTGAGACCACTGCAGTTCGCACACCATATTGTTGTGAGAGTTCCTCAAAAACCTGAGCTGCCTGCGGGGTTGGCCTGGCATCTTCTGGTCGGTCCACTAGTGGCGAAAGTGTTCCGTCAAAATCTAGGGCGACTAAAATTCTGCGATGTCCTGCGAAGGTGGACAGCGCAGCATAGAGCTCCGGGGCAAGTTTTGGCACGATCGTTCCGTTCAAACTAGGCGTGGTATTTAGTGGGTAGGGCTGGGGCTAATCTGGTTTGCCCGTGAATTGATTTCCGCCAGCTCTGCGAGGAAGTGTGCGGACCAACCCGTGACGTCGTTATCTAACAGATGACGGTTCATTCGTCGCATTCGTCGGGCTTGTTCATTTTGGTCCATCTTGACCGCTTCGATGATCTTCGCTTTCATCCCATCGATGTCATGGGGGTTCACTAGTACTGCCTGGGTCAGCTGATCCGCTGCCCCGGTATATTCCGAGAGCACCAAGACCCCTCGTCCGTCTTGATGCGCAGCCACAAATTCCTTAGCGACAAGGTTCATGCCGTCGCGTAATGCCGTGACCAGCAGTACGTCAGCGGCAAGGTACAAGGCGATCATTTCGCGCAGCGGGTAGGAGTGGTGTAGATAGCGAAGGGTCGTGTGGCTCAAGGTGTCGTGCTGCCCGGTGATCTGCCCGACCATTAGTTCTACCTGGTCACGCAGTTCCATATACGAGCCGACATTTTCACGGCTCGGACTGGCGACCTGAATCAGGCAGACATCTCCGGCGCGAAGCGACTGATCGTTGAGCAGCTCTCCATAGGCCTTGAGCCGGTGCCGAATACCTTTGGTGTAATCGAGTCGGTCTACGCCGAGCATGATGGTTTTTGGGTTGCCCAATTCCAAGCGGATCTGCGCTGCCCGGGCAATAATCTGTGGATCGCGTGAAAGCTTCGCAATTTCTTTCGTATCGATCGAAATTGGATGGGCTTCGGCCCTGCACAAGTTTTGAATTCCATGTGTGGCCGATGGTGTGGCTTCGTGGCCCCTTGTGGAGTAGTCGGTGAAGCGGCGTAGACAGCGCAGGAAATTCGAGGCATCGGTCTCACGCTGGAAGCCAACCAAATCGGCTCCTGCGAGTCCTTCGAGGATCTGGGTGCGCCATGGCAGCTGAGAGAACAAGCTGGCGGCCGGGAACGGAATATGTAGGAAGAATCCAATCTTCAAATCTGGCCGGGCCAAGCGGAGCATCTGTGGCACTAGCTGCAGCTGATAATCGTGGACCCACACGGTGGCGTGTTGTGCGGCCGTCCGAGCCACTGCGTCGGCAAAACGTTGGTTGATCTTCTTATACCGGTCCCACCAGGTGCGGTGGTATTCCGGTGGCACAATAACATCGTGATAGAGCGGCCAGAGGGTGGAGTTTGAAAACCCCTCGTAGTAGAGATTGAGGTCTTGTTCGCTGAGCGGAACGGGGACGAGATGAATATCGTCTTTGTCGAATTCGGCGAGTTCTTCATCGATACCGCCATGCCAGCCCACCCAAGCACCTTCGGACGCGGCCATCACGGGTTCCAACGCTGTTACTAAGCCGCCTGGTGCACGCTGAAAACCTTGAGTCCCATCGGGCAGCGTAATCCTGTCGACCGGCAGCCGGTTAGCTACCACCACAAAATCGTAGGGATTGTTCTCGCTAGCGACTGTTAGTTCATTGCCCACCGTAAACCTCCTGGCCACGTAACTACTGCGAATGGAAACACCGCAGATTTTTCGGTTATCAGCAAATGGTGGTCTTAGTGAACCAACATCGCTTTTGTCCTTGTTTTTCGGATCAAGTCTGGAATCCGGGTGAAACCGTGTTCTACCACTCAATGTACGTGACAAGGCTCCCTATTGCTCTTTTAACCCATGCTCACGACGAATAATGAACTATCGTGCGATGACTTGGTTGAAGTCTCAAATAACAAAGGAAAGGGGCTTTGCACTGTGTTGGTGAATGTTATGCGCATCCTGTGAAGGTTGGAAAAAGTGCGGGTTACGGGGTATTTGAGCCATTGCATTGGCTAAGCTTGAAGGCAGATTACAGTATTTCCGTTGAGCCAAGGAACAATCAAACTTATGTCGACAAACAACTCGCGTCCGTCCAAAGCGGAGCGCAGCGCTAGCGCTCGCGAAAAGGCTGCGCAGATGCAGGCAACTCAAGCTGCCGCTCAGAAGCGAAAATCATTGATGGTTAAGCTCGGTGTGCTGGCAGCGGTCGTGGTGGTCGTGGCGCTCGTCGTTGTGCTCATCGTGCAAAATAACAACGCGAAGATCTCCGCGACTGGTTCGGCTCCTCAGGGTGGTAACGCTGCCGGCGGCATCCTGCTGACCTCACCTACCACGGTGGCAGATACCTCCGGGATCAAGATCGACAACACCAATCTTGTTCTTAAAGATGATCGGCCTACGACCCCGGAACCTAGCGAGCTGACCGTGGGGGGCAAGGGCGAACCAGTCAACGTCACCTCGTACATAGATGCGAATTGCGTTCACTGTGCAGAGTTTGAAAGCACTTATGGGCCACAGCTCAAGCAGTGGCTAGCCGATGGCAAGATCACCTTGGAATACCGCAACGTCGGATTCCTCGACGGTGGCTCACCATCGAACTTCTCTTCACGCGGTGCCAACGCCTTGGCATGTGTTGCTGACCAGAGCCCAGCGGCTTACTTGGACTTTGCTACCGCACTGTGGGGGCATTATGACCAGGGTGAGTTGAAGAATGCTGAGCTTTCTGACATGGCGGTTGCTGCCGGCGCCTCTGACTCGGTGAAGAGCTGCATCGATAAGGGGACTTTCCGTCCCTTCGTTGAAAAGACCACAGTGACCGCGCAGAATGAAGGCGTGGGTGGCACCCCGAGCATCTTCGTCCAGGGTAAGAGCGTTGATCTTGCCTCGAAGGACTTCGTTGAAGCAGTCGAATCGGCTATCAAAGCTAATGCCTAAACAGACGCAAAGAGCAGGCAGTAAGTAGCTAGTTCGCTAAACGACTTCCTGCGCTAACGCAAGGTAGTGTCTCATTCGTGAGGCGCTGCCTTGCTTGCGTTAACACCCTCGGCCGCTCGATTCGCAGTAGAGCCTAGTCTTCGGATATTCTTACTTAGTACGCCTCCTTAGCTCAGCTGGCCAGAGCAACGCTCTTGTAAAGCGTAGGTCATCGGTTCGAATCCGATAGGGGGCTCGAATGACCCTCGTCAACGTTTGAAATGAACGATGACGAGGGTCTTTTTCACATTACCCGTTCGACACGTGGTGCCAGTGCGCTGGGCATTCCGCAAAGGCTTGGTTTAGTCAGGTTTTTTGTCGTTCAGGGCGCTAAACTTCAGATGAGTTCTGCTGTTGTTTCCATAGCTGGAACATGGCAAGACAAAAGACAACATAACAATTCAAGGAGTTTGGCATGGCCGGTGGACTCGTAGCCCTTCTCGATGATGTCGCAGCCCTAGTAAAGGTCACCGCGGCATCATTAGATGACATCGCCTTGGGAGCTGCGAAGGCGAGCACTAAGTCCCTAGGCGTGGTCATTGACGACGCCGCAGTCACACCTCAGTATGTGAAGGGTCTATCGCCTAAACGCGAGCTTCCAATAATCTGGAAGATCGCGGTAGGTTCCATCCGGAATAAACTCCTGATCATCTTGCCGGTCGCCTTGATTCTTTCTCAGTTTGCGCCGTGGGCACTGACCCCTATTTTGATGCTCGGCGGAGCGTATCTCGTTTTTGAGGGTGCCGAGAAGCTACTCGAAGCCATGGGGGTGATCAAGCATCACAGCCCTGGTGGCAAGGACGGTGGCCGGGACGAGAAAGCAATTATTGGCTCCGCAGTCCGCACCGACCTAGTGCTCTCCGCGGAGATCATGGTCATCTCGCTCAACGAGGTGTCTCATGAACCATTCCTGAATCGAGCATTGATCTTAATTGTCATTGCCGTTCTCATGACGGTAGTCGTCTATGGCGCGGTGGGACTAATAGTTAAGATGGACGATATTGGGCTACAACTGGCTCAAAAAACTTCTACGCTTTCGCAGAAGGTAGGCCGTGGCCTAGTCAAGGGTATGCCGATCGTGATGTCGATCTTGAGCAAGGTCGGCGTTGTGGCCATGTTGTGGGTTGGTGGTCACCTGATCCTTGTGGGTATGGATGAACTTGGGTGGCATGCCCCCTATGGTTTTGTGCACCACATGGAACTTTTGGTTCACGACGCGACAGGTTCGGCAGGTGCCGTCTTGGGGTGGCTGACAAATACCGCGTTCTCCTGTGTCGCCGGATTCTTGATTGGTTGCGTGATTGCATTGGTGGTTGTGGGCATCAACAAGCTGCGCGCCAAGCACTAAGCGGTCTTTGTATCCCTGCCCGTAGAATAGAAGGTGAGAGAAACCTTCCCGCCGTGCATCTGCGAGCCAGCGAAACACGCTGGGACTGAGCCCGGTGGATGACCCCCGTTGCTGACTGGCTAAAACGTCTGCCGGCCATGGAAAGATCGATGTGTGTTGAAGAGCAAAAATAGTAGCGTGAAAGATACCGCCCGGCATGAGCGCGGCGCGTATTTCACCCCAGAACCTGTGGCCCGTTTTATGGCCCAGTGGGCGCTCGGTGAGCAGGGCCGCCGTGTGCTTGAACCCTCTTGCGGAGAAGCACAATTTTTGACCACGGCACATCAAGTAACCAACGACGGCCGTGGCGACGTTGAACTTTGGGGAGTAGAACTTCACGAAGCTTCCGTACTCGCCGCACGGGCACTCCTGGACGCGCAAGGCGCTCAGGCTAAAATTCGGCACGCAAACTTTTTTGATGTCCCTGGCACCGCAGATATGGATGCCGTCATTGGCAACCCACCCTACGTGCGTTACCAATTGCACCGCGGTGCCCAGCGACAGCTTTCACGTGAAGCCGCCCGAAGGAGCGGAGTGGAGCTTAATGAGCTAGCCTCCGTCTGGGCGGCCTTTGTAGTTCATGCTACGAGTTTTCTGAAAACTGGTGGACGGCTCGCCTTAGTTCTTCCAGCTGAACTGATGTTCGTCAACTACGCGGGACCGGTTCGAGCTATGTTGCTCGAACGATTCGCAAATGTGCACCTAGCCGTCTTTGAACAGCGGCTCTTTGCTGATGCACAAGAAGAAGTGGTGCTACTACTAGCCGAGGGATATCGCAGTGGCTCTAGCGCTTCCTTTAGCTTGCACCAATTCCGTAACGCCGATGACCTGACCCAACTGACCGAGGGTAGCAAGCACACACCAACTTCACCCAGCGACCGGTGGACCGGCTCACTGGTGACCCTTGAAGCGCAAGGGATCTTAAATCATGCCTTGTCCAGTGCAGCGTTTAGCAACCTCCAAAGCTGGGGCGAAACATCCTTGGGCGCTGTTACCGGCAATAACAAGTGGTTTACGCTCAGCCCCGCACGGGCCGAAGAGCTAGGCCTGACCGAGGCTGAACTAGTGAAGATTTCGCCACCTGGATCACGGCACCTTCGTGGTTTGGAGCTGAACGAGGACCAATGGCAACGCTTGGGTGAGCACGGCCTGTCGACCTTGATGTTCCGTCCCTTGGCTGAGGCCTCCGCCGCCGGGGAAGAACTGATTAACAGTGGCGAACTAGATCTGGTGGATCAAGCCTACAAATGCCGGATGCGCACCCCATGGTGGAGGGTCCCGTTGCTGTCAGTTCCAGACTTGTTCATGACCTATATGAATGCCGACACACCTCGCCTGACAACTAACCATGCGGGGGTGCACCACATTAACTCGATCCATGGCGTGTACCTGGGCGCAGAAGTGCGCGAGTTGGGACGTGGCTTACTGCCCTTAGCCTCGCTCAATACCTTAACGATGCTCGGTGCCGAAATGGTGGGACGCTCCTACGGTGGAGGAATTTTGAAGCTGGAACCGAGCGAAGCCGATAAGCTCCCGGTGCCCGCGGCACATCTTGTGGCCCACTACGAGCAACAGTTGCTAAGTATCAAAGAGGACGTTCGTGCTTATCTGGAGCAAGGTAAAAAGCAGGAAGCCACTGCGTTAGTTGACGAGATTGTGCTGGGTCAAATGCTGGGCTTAGATGAAGCGGCACTCAATGCACTACACGGAGCCCGCCAAGACATGTTAAAACGACGGAAGTCACGAGCGAAGGCAGTGGAGAACTAAGCGTGGGAACTGGCGCAGTCGAAAAAACCTTAGCCTTTGCAGAATATGATGCGACTTTATTATCTGCACCGAAAGATTCTCCCTGGATCCGCAACGGGGCCGTCACCCAGGAGTTTAACCCGTCCTTTGAGACCTTAGAGCGGTTATTGAGCATTCCGGTGCGTTCCAAAGCAGCGACGCGCTCAGGACGCTTCGCGCAAGGCGTGGACGCCTGGTTAGCGCATGAACTGCGCAGAGCTGGGTTTGATGCAGATGTAGTCTGGCCACGCGCCGAAGCACCACGGGTGCTTTCCTCAGACATTCTTGAACTGCTGCGGAAATTACCCGAACGGCTCTCTGAGGAGCTACATGACGCGATCTTGGCAGGTAAAGCAGGAAGTACCGACGCAAGAATCCTAGGCCGCGCCTATATGAAACAAACCGACGTGGTGATGACCCATTGGTCCACCGGGCCAGAACTGCTGTTGAGCACTAAGGCCATGACTTCCTCATTTGGAAAGAACCTCTCCAATCGATACGAAGAAGCCTATGGAGACGCGGCAAACCTCCGTGCCCGCTACCCTCTGGCGGCCGTCGGATTCTATTTCGTGCAACGCGCGACGATCCTTGATTCCGAGCCGGCAGCATTCCGACGTACCGTTGATATGATCCGGAAACTACGCGACTTCGGTGACGGCTTTGGATACAGCGCCACAGGACTCTTACTGGTGGACTGGGATGACCATGCTGAGAAGCCCGAGGTAAAAGTTGTGCACAGCCCGGTGCCGGATGATATTGGAACCGCTCAGTTCATGAATGCAATGGTCGATACAGTCCTGAAGGTCACGCCCATCGACCTGCATGAAGCAGCACGCGCTCGCCGGGCCGGCGAAGTTGCCCCGCTTCCAGGGCATGACCCAGTAGACGAGCTACAAGAAGCGCTCTTTTAGCTCATCTGTTTGACTTCACTGGGCTCATCAAAGCCCCACACTGCGGGAAGTGGAGTGGAATTTCTTTGTGCAGCCAGCATCGGCAATTCGAGATTGGATGTAGTAGCTGTCAGTTCCGTTAGAGCTGGAACACCACGGTAAATATATTTGACCTGTCCCTGATATTCAAAGCTACGTTCGCGCTCCCACACCTCTGACCGTTCGTAGGCAGCCCAAGATCCCGGATTAGCTGAGTCAATGACGGTGATGGGGGTGCTTCCGGTTCTGAGTACAAAATCCAGACGTAGCTTGGTGATCTGCTGACGGATTCCTCGACGTCGGTACTCCGGACGCACACTCATGCAACCGAGCTCGAGCGCACCCATGACGCTAGTCGGTGCAATCACCGAGTCGTGCACGATTCCTGCAGCTATGAGCAGGTGTGAATCGTAGACCGAGACAATATAACGGGCACGGTCGATTTTCTGATTCCAGCGGTCATCAATCACTGGGTACAGGCTTTCCAGTTCGGAACGAGCAGCACCAAGTGGTGTGGAAGTGGAGAGGGAATAGCGCAGGAAAGAGTGCACTGGGATCGGTCCTAAGGCTAAGACGAACGAAAGATATGGCTTTTGCTTTGTGGCGGTATGCCGGTCGGCGGATTTCGTTGGCCTTCAGGGGACCGGTACCGGTGGGTTCCGGTAGCTTCCTTGTAGGGCCCAGCTTGAGCTCGATGAGCTAGAAAAATTATGCGGTTTAGCGGGGCTGTTTAGCAAGCCAAAAAAGCGACCAAAATGTTAAATCTAGATAAACGAAATGACTCCATATTTTTGTGCTTGTCATCCGCTCTTTTTCAGTTGACTAGTGTGGCAGTGCTCGATAATTTGGGAGCGACAATGCAGTCCGGACGGTTATGGTGGTGAAATCGATTTTGTGCGTTGGGCAAAGACCGCTAAGATCGTTTAGGTGCTTGACCGGCAGGTCAGCGCGCAGAGGGATCTTTAGCTCAGTTGGTTAGAGCGTTCGCCTCACACGCGAAAGGTCGCTGGTTCGAGTCCAGTAAGATCCACCAAAGAACGAGGAAGCCACCGCATCAATGCGATGGCTTCCTCGTTCTACTTTGTGCGGGGTTCTTTTGTTCGGGTTTACTTGGCGAGCATCTCGTGTACGAGCGGTTTGACTTCCCGACCAAGAAGTTCGATGCTGTCCAGCATCGTCTCGTGTGGCAACGAACCTGCCGAATACTTGATGTCCACCCGGCTGAGGCCTAAGGTCTTGGCGACCTTGGCCATTTTGGTGGCCACGGTCTGTGGGCTACCTGCCATCATGGATCCATCTAGTCCCATGGAAGCCTCCAAGCGCATCTTGCTTGCAGGAGGCCATCCTCGTTCTGCGCCCAAACGGTTCATGGTGCGCTGGTAGTGCGGCCACAACAATTCCAAGGCTTCCTTGTCGGTCGGGGCGACAAGCCCGTGGAAGTGTGCGCCTACCCGCTGTGTTGGCTGTCCGAACTGCTTCAATGCGCGGTGATAGAGCTGTACAAGTTGTTCAAAGGCGGCCGGCTGTCCGCCA
Source organism: Glutamicibacter ardleyensis (assembly GCF_014644555.1). Classification (GTDB taxonomy): domain Bacteria; phylum Actinomycetota; class Actinomycetes; order Actinomycetales; family Micrococcaceae; genus Glutamicibacter; species Glutamicibacter bergerei. The sequence continues at coordinate 11,522 of NZ_BMKX01000002.1, forward strand.
ATGATCGCCATGAATAAGGGCAACCCGTGCCGGGCGGCTCGAATTACCGACTGTGGGCTACCGCCAACACCAACCCAGGTGGTGATTGGATCTTGTTCTAGCAGTGGGTAGAGCTGTTGATCTTCAAGTGCTGTGCGATGCTCACCGGCCCAGGTCACCGGTAGGCCGGTGCGGACCTTTGCTAAGAGTTCAAGTTTTTCTTCGAAGAGCGATTCGTAGTCATCAAGGTTGAGCCCGAAAAGCGGGAACGACTCGATGAAGGATCCTCGACCTGCGATGATTTCGGTACGGCCATGGGAAATGGCGTCCAAGGTTGCAAATCGTTCGTAGACGCGTACTGGGTCGTCACTCGACAGGACGGTCACCGCGGTTCCCAAACGGATTTTTTCGGTGGCTTGAGCCAGAGCGGCGAGAACAATTTCCGGAGCCGACACTGAATAGTCATCGCGGTGGTGTTCGCCTATGCCAAAGAAATCCAGTCCAACCTGCTCGGCCCGCTGACCTTCGACTATGACGTTGCGGATTACCTGTGCGTGGGACAGCGATCTGCCCTGTAAGTCTTCGGTGATATCGCCGAAGGTTTCCACGCCAATCTCGGGCGTCTCTGGCGTCGGTGCGACAGAAGTCATGACTTTCCTCTTCTCCAAAAAATTCATGCAATTGCATCTAATTAGGTAACTCGCTGGAGTCAAATTTTATTTCCGAGAACAAAAAATGACAGATGTGTTCAGGGATACTCAGTCGATGGGGGTTCCTCTCTGCCGGTTGACAGGCCATGGTTGTATCGTGAGGAATACGAGTAAAACAAGAGCCTCAGGGGGAGTGATTCGTGGCGCAGCAAGACCATGGCGAGAAGTCCGTGGAGTCGAAAGATGCGGGAGAAGATCCATCGCCATTGGCCGGGTCGCTGCCTCGTATTTTGACGAGCGAAATCAACATGGGACACCTACCAGAAACGGTGTCCGTTGAGACGACGATGGCTTCAGAGCTTCCGTTAAATACCGCAGTAAGTGCAAGCGTCGCGGCAGCTGACGCTACCGATATCGAGTCACGCACCGGTCAGGTTCTTACCTCGGATGACGGCATCACGTTAATGCCAACGCGCGCCAACCCGGTAGCACGTCGTCTGTTGGCAAAAATGTGGATTTCAGATACACCACCAACCGAAGCTCTGAAAGTGGTTGACCGGTTACGCGGAACCCCGTACGCCAATCCAAAGGTGAACGTCGATCAAGATGCATCGGCCCGACGGACCATGGAATTCGCCCTAGATCTCGGCGAAACGCTGATTCGTTATGGTGCTGGTGCACTGGAAGTCGAAACCAGCATCATCGCGGTAACCGCCGCCCTGGGGCTTAGTCATCTAGATGTTGATATCACTAACCAGTCGTTACACCTGAACTACAGCCCACCGGACGCTGAAAGCTATTCGATTTTGCGCGTGGTGCGTTCCTACACCACCAACTATGCGGGTCTTGTGATGGTTCACGAGTTGGTCTCGGATATTATTGCCGGCGGTGTGTCACGGACTTCTTCGGCTAAACAGCTGAAAGCAATTACGCGGAAACCGAAACCGTTCCCACGCTGGGTTGTGGCCTCGGGACAGTCGATATTCGCGGCAGCCTTTGTGCTCTTCATTGGTGGTTCGTGGCTTGGTGCCCTGGTCGCGATGGCCTCATCGTGGTTGATCTCGCAGATCGGGCGCTATGGCTCACGCTGGCGCGTTCCGGAGTTCTTCTCCGTCGCCACTGCAACCTTTACCGTGACCGTCATTGCGCTGCTAAGCCACCGAGTGCACGCCCCGCTGGACCCTGCGTTGGTCGTTTCCGGTGGTATCTTGTTGCTCTTGCCTTCGGGCAGATTTGTCTCGGCGCTACAAGATGCGATCAATGGGTTCCCTGTGACGGCCGTCGGGCGCCTATTTTCCGCCGGGTTGACCTATACGGCCATCTTGTCGGGAATTTCATCAGCCTTGGTTGTCTCTTCGGTCTTCGGAGGCGACAAGGTGGACGTTCACCGGATCGTTGCAATCAACTATCCAACATGGATGCTTGTTGGTTTAGTAGCAGTGGCTATCCTTGCCGGTGCGGTGACCGAGCAGACCGCGAAGCGGCTGCTGATCCCTACTGCGTTGTTAGCTGTGGGCGGCTACCTCGTCTTGTTGTTGGCCGAACAAATCGGATTGGGCTCTCGAGCTACGCCGGCCGTCGTGGCGACAGTCATCGGTTTTGCGGCGCGTTTCTTGGCGGACAAGTTACGCTCACCGCAGCTAGTGATTGCAGCGCCTGCTGTCATGTTCATGCTTCCAGGCCTGATGATATTCCGTGCAATGTACGGCATCGTTTTCGATGTGGAAGATATGTTCTCTAGTTTGGTGGAGATGTTCAACGCATTTGCCATCATGCTGTCTATCGCCGGCGGCGTGGTTTTCGGCGATACGCTCTGTCGGCCTTTGACATCAAATGCTCGACGTGAACGTCGCTGGATCCGCCGCCGTTAGGCGGTCGGTAACTTCCAATTGATAGGCGCCTGACCAGAATCGGTCAGGTGCCTATTGATTTGAGAGAAGGGTTTTGAACCAAAGAAGCCCCGGCTGGCCGATAACGGAGAAGGGTGGACGCTGTGCACGTGCGGCATATTGCCCATCAGTGGACTCAGTTTTTGCGCGTGGGCTCCCCAGAGAACGGCGACTACCGGATTTTTGCGTGAATTGAGGGCGCCAATAATCGCTTCGACAACCGGTGTCCAACCAAGCTTTTGATGGCTTCCTGCCTGCCCGGCGGTCACCGAGAAAACCTGATTGAGTAACAAGACCCCTTGCTCGTGCCAGGGGCTGAGGTCCGGATGTGGGGCTTCGGGCACCGCGAGGTCGGAGCTGAGCTCCTTATAGATATTTCGTAAACTGCGAGGCAGCGGCCGAACATTTTTCTCAGCGGCGAAGGCCAAACCATTTGCATGTCCTGGGGTCGGATAAGGGTCTTGGCCGATAATCAGAACTTTGGTTTTGGCTAGGGGAAGCAACAGTGCGCGCAACATCACCTCTGGGGCCGGCAGGATCTGCTCGCCCGCCTGCGAACGCAGCGCTAATTGTTGGGCTATATCCTGCAACACGCCATCAAGCGGCTCCAATGTCGATACCCAGTCCTCTGCGATAAACCCGTTGCTGGCTAGTGATTTTGCACCAAAATAGAACGGGAAGTCAGCGGCTGAATACTCCGGCAGAGGCTGAGCGGCGGGAGCCTCAAAGAGCGCTGGCTGTTGGTTGTTCATAACAACTATTCTGCCCGTTTTCGGCGCGGTTGTGCCGCGTTACACGGCATCGAGTTCATTGATTGGTTAGAATATCGGTGGTGTGTCCACCATGTGTGGATATGAAAGCATAAAGAGGCCCGACTAATCGGTGTTCAAGGAAGAGGTGAGACGCATGGCAGGCAATGAGGTTTTGGTGGATTTTGTAATGAATCCCGACTCAGAGCTCGATGAGCGTTCACAGCAAATCTTGAACATGGAAAAACTGTGGTGGAAATATGCCGGAGCCAAGGAACAGGCCATCACTAAGCAGTTCTCAATTTCGCCGACGAACTACTATCAGTTGCTCAACCAGCTGATCGACACGGACGCGGCGATGGCCTACGACCCAATGCTGGTAAAGCGGTTGCGTAGACTTCGATCTACCAAGCGTCGTGTGAGCGGTACCGTCGGCGGAGAACGTTAAGTTCTTAGCCGGCCTCGGCCAGCCAGACCTCGAGCAAGGACAAGAATGACCAACTACCCACGTGACGAATTCGATCGCGTTCCGGAGTTTAGTACCCGTGTGGGGTCGCATCATGCCCATGGATGGGCGCAGTCTGCCGCCGCCAAGGGCAAGGACAGCAAGCTTCGTTGGGTAGTCCTGACCGCAATTGCGGTGTTGCTCATCGGTGGTGTGGGCTTCTTCTACGGTCCGAGTATCGCCGATCGTCTCAGCGGTTCCGAATCGACGCAGAATACCGAAGCGACAGCAACCGAAACTTCGCAAAGTCTTAGCGCCGAACCTTCCGAAAGCGCTACCCCCTCAAGCACCATTGATGATGCGGACGTGTTGTACGGTCAGCTCATTGGCGTGTACAACGGTGCGAGTATTGCAGGCACAGCCGGTGCAGGTGAAGAATTATTGACTGAGGCCGAATTTACGAACATCGTGACGGATAATTGGACCCGAGATGCGGAAACCTCGACCGTCTATTACATGTCCGAGGCCTACCGGACCACCGCAGAAAAAGCCGCCGAGGTCTTAGGTATCGACGAGGTTTTGCAGACTCAGAACATTCCTAACCGCGTCACGGTGGTCCTTGGTGCCGACGATACGTTGAACTCCAAGTAATATTTCGCTTCGCTCACAGCCGATCAGCTTGCACTCGCCATGCGAGAGTGCCAATATTTGTATTAGCACTCATGCGTTACGACTGCTAATGCCGATCGGCTGTTCGTTTTAAAATCGAACCCTTTCGACCCTCGCGGTTTGTTAACGCACGGAGCGTGAAGAATACCTCAGATAGCGAGAGCTCATCTTGGTTGTCGGCCCGATGCCGATACCGGTGCGCTCGTCCGTCGCGGGCGCTGTCTGTCGGTTGCATTTTCGCAAGATCGTCCCGAAAGGACCGAAAGCCACTATGGCCAAGATGATTGCATTTGACGAGGAAGCACGCCGCGGACTTGAGCGCGGCCTGAACATTCTGGCGGACGCCGTAAAGGTAACCCTAGGCCCACGCGGTCGCAACGTTGTTCTGGAGAAGAAGTGGGGCGCACCTACTATCACCAACGACGGTGTGTCCATCGCCAAGGAAATCGAGCTCGAAGATCCATACGAGAAGATCGGCGCCGAGCTCGTCAAAGAAGTAGCCAAGAAGACTGACGACGTCGCCGGTGACGGCACCACCACCGCAACCGTGCTCGCTCAGGCTCTGGTCAAGGAAGGCCTGCGCAACGTTGCTGCCGGCGCCGACCCAATCGCATTGCGCCGCGGTATCGACAAGGCAGTAGAAGCCGTCACCGCAGAGCTGCTTGCCGCTGCAAAGAAGATCGAATCCAAGGAGCAGATCGCTGCTACCGCTTCGATCTCCGCTGGCGATCCAGAAATCGGCGCATTGATCGCCGAAGCACTGGACAAGGTCGGCGAGCAGGGCGTTATCACCGTTGAAGAGTCCAACACCTTCGGCCTTGAGCTGGAGCTGGCCGAGGGCATGCGCTTCGACAAGGGTTACATCTCCGCATACTTCGTCACCGACGCTGAGCGTCAGGAGACCGTGCTGGAAGATCCTTACATCCTGATCGTCAATTCGAAGATCTCCTCGGTCAAGGACATGGTTTCCTTGCTGGAGAAGGTCATGCAGTCGAACAAGTCGCTGCTGATCATCGCCGAAGACGTTGAAGGCGAAGCACTGGCTACCCTGATCTTGAACAAGATCCGTGGTCTGTTCAAATCCGTTGCCGTCAAGGCTCCGGGCTTCGGCGACCGTCGCAAGGCTATGCTGACCGACATCGCACTGCTCACCGGTGGTCAGGTTGTTTCCGAGGAAATCGGTCTGTCGCTAGACACCGTTGGCCTCGAAGTTCTGGGTACCGCCCGCAAGGTCGTTATCACCAAGGACGAGACCACCATCGTTGAAGGCGGCGGCGACGCCGACGCCATCGAAGGCCGCAAGGCTCAGATCGCAGCCGAGATCAAGAACACCGACTCGGACTACGACCGCGAGAAGCTGCAGGAACGTCACGCAAAGCTTTCCGGTGGTGTCGCTGTGCTCAAGGCCGGCGCCGCAACCGAGGTGGAGCTCAAGGAGCGCAAGCACCGCATCGAAGATGCAGTGCGTAACGCCAAGGCAGCAGTTGAAGAGGGCATCGTCGCCGGCGGCGGCGTGGCTCTGATCCAGGCTGGCGCCCTAGCGTTTGCAAAGCTTGAGCTGGAAGGCGACGAAGCCACCGGTGCGAACATTGTTCGCGTTGGCATCGAAGCCCCACTGAAGCAGATCGCACTGAACGCTGGCATGGAGCCAGGCGTTGTCGCCGACAAGGTCAAGGGCTTGCCAGCAGGCCATGGCCTGAACGCCGCAACCGGCCAGTACGTCGACCTGCTTGAAGCAGGCGTGAACGACCCAGTGAAGGTGACCCGTTCGGCTCTGCAGAACGCTGCGTCGATCGCTGGCTTGTTCTTGACCACCGAGGCAGTCGTTGCAGATAAGCCAGCTCCTGCTGGCGTTGCCATGCCAGGTGGCGACGACATGGGTGGCATGGGCGGTATGGGCGGCTTCTAAGCTCCCCGCACCTCGCTGAGCGACCGCTCAGGCGGTACTAGCAAACCCGAGGGCCTGCTTCATTATGAAGCAGGCCCTCGGGCCGTTAACCCCGACATCTCGGTCGGCGCGTAGTTAGAACTGTGTGGACAACTGTTCCAGTTCAGCGGACAAATTACTGCGTGCAACACTTTCCCAACGCTGCCGGGCCTGTGCAGTGCCGAACAACTGGTCCTTGTCGAGTAACTCACGAAGTATCTTGGACCGACCACGGGCGAAGTCTGGCTCCGACACGTGAGCGTACTCGGCCCGAACGGCCTGCGTATAACGCTGATAGGCGGTTGCAGGGCGAGCCAGAACTTCTAAATCTGCGTCGCACAGTAGCGCGCCGAGCAGGTCCCCAGCCTGCGGCTGGTGGGTGCTGGTCAGCATAATCAGCCGTTGAATTGAAGCCACCGTGTGGTCGGGCAAGAGACCTTGCAAGCATTGACCTGCGAGCTGCGCCGAGTCCTGCTCGTCGGTGCTCTGACCTTCATAAACCGCGTCGTGAAACCATGCGGCTAATTCGAGTATTTGCCGGTCCTGCTCCGAGACCTGCGTACCACACAGCGAATCTAGTGCTTCAAGTACGGCGAGCAGATGCACACGATCGTGATAATAACGATGTTCCTGACTCCATTTGGATAAAAGAGCCGTCGCAAGTTCAGATTGCCCGGGGAAAGTGCGTTCCCAGCGTTTACGCAAGGCCGGGTCCAGCCGTTCCGGACGCAAGCGTGCGGCTATCCGCAGTCCCGAGCGCGCGAGCGCCCGAGCAAGTTCTCCACCGCTGACCTCGTGAGCACCCGCGGCGACAATTTCGGCATAGCGTTCGCGGGGCACATCGTAATGATCCCTATCGAAGGCCCTGCGACTAATGCCCAGTGCGAGGGCGAATTGATGTAGCTCGTCTAAGGACGAGTCAGAGACCAAATGGGAAAAGACGGTGCCGTGAGCGGGCCAGCGCGGCGGGTCGATCAATAAGCTCATGGACTAAGCGTACCGAGCGCCCGCCTGCACCGATCAGTAACGGAACAGTGAGGTGTTAACCTGTTCGACTTCTTCGTACTGCATGGAGGCGTGGTTCAGCGCCGTGGCGATGCTACTTAGCGCTTCCTCGATGCGTAAATGGGTGCTGCGCCACTCGGCAACGATGGATTGGAACGAGGTGGCGGCGGAACCCTGCCAGGTGCTCTGCAATTGGTCTAGGTTCATCTGCATCGTGGAGACTTCGGACCGCAACCGGTCGATGGTGTTCATGACGGCCTGGGACTTGACCTGCATTTCGCCGGTGTTGGTTGAGAAGGTGCTCATGGGAGATCCTGCCTTTGGGGAGATCGGATTGGTGAGATCACCATAAATCCGGCAGGAGCAGCAGCGTAGCTTTCATGAGCCCTTTGTGGACAACTAGGAGCCGTTGATTCCTACTGGTCGTCCTCGTCAATTTCGCGAGGTTCTTGGAGTGGCACGTATGGCAAGCAGATCGCCATAGTGGCTCCGCCTCCAGCAGTTTCGCTGAGCGCTACCGAGCCACCGTGTTGCTGCACGATCGCCACGACTATAGCTAGGCCAAGACCCGAGCCGCCGGTCTCGCGTTGTCGTGAGCTGTCTGCTCGGTAGAAGCGTTCGAAGATCCGGTGTGCGTCCTCTTCCGGAATACCCGGCCCATGGTCACGAATTTCAAGTACCGCGTCTAATGCACCGGCCACGAGCGAACGAACACCCACCGCGATCTCAATCGCTGATTCTTCCGGGGTGTAGCGCAGCGCATTGGTGATCAGGTTTGCGATTACCTGGCGGATTCGTGCGTCGTCACCGACGGTGCTGGCAGGCGCTGGATATTTCGTGTCTAGACCGACCAGGGTCACCTTGCGCAGCGGTGCACGGACCTTGGTGTCTTCCACAGCGTCCTGGCCGAGAACTAAGAGGTCTACAGATTGTTTTTCCAGTGGGCGCTGTTCATCGAGACGAGCGAGCATCAACAGATCTTCGACCAGGTGCGCCATGCGTTTGGATTCAGCTTCAATGCGGCCCATAGCCGAGCCCAAGGCTTCTGGATCTGCCAGTCCTCCATGACGATAGAACTCCGAATAGCCCTGAATGGTAACCAAGGGAGTCCGCAACTCATGAGAAGCATCTTGGATGAACCGGCGCATTTTGGTTTCCGAGGCCTCGCGGTCGCGGAAGGCTCGCTCAATTTGCGCAAGCATGGCATTCAATGAACGCGAGAGCCTGCCGACTTCTGTTTCTGGAGGGTAATTTCGTACACGTTGGGACAGATCACCGTCGGCAATCATTGCGGCGGTACGCTCAACGCGAATGAGTGGAAGCAGTGATCGCGAAGTCAGACCATAGGCGATCATTGACATGAGTAATGTGGCAAGCAGGCCGGTGGATAAAACGAGAATTGCGGTTTTTTGGACCGTATCATTGACGTTTTCAAGGGGTAAGGAGATAAAAACATTTAATCCGCTGGTGGGCAGCGGAACTACCATCGCGCGCCACCCTGCGGAACCCGAATGCATACCCGGGACGGTGACGGGGGACCAGGGGGTTTTGGCTAATTCAGCCATTTGCTCCGGTGCCAACAAGGGAGTGTCAGCGTTGTTTCCGGGGGTAACGCGACTACGTGGCATGATGTAAACGATTTTGCCGTTTTCATCACGAATATCAGCGTACGAGCGGTTGAGCCCGAGCAAAGTCGGATCAATGCCGTCGTTTTCGCCGGACTGATCATTATCCAAGGAATACTGGTAGGCCTTATTCAGGCCGAATCCCATCGTGGGTCCCGAGACATTGAGCTGATCATCGATTTGATTAGTCATCGAAATACGAAGTGTGTGTGCTGAACCGAACGCTGTGGCGCCGATGCCACAAATCATCAAGGCGCACATCAGCATCACCAATTTGGTGCGCAAGGATGTACGACGCCACAGTGTTCTTAAAGCCTGCATGTAATGACTTTACAATCCGTTGGGCCGCAAGTGGGCATTGTGCCTAGCGTCGGTCGGGAGTGCGCATGAGGTAACCAACGCCGCGCTTAGTCTGAATCAGGGCGGGCCACTCTGGGCGGTCAACTTTACGACGCAAATAGGAGATGTAAGATTCCACAATCGACGCGTCACCGTTGAAGTCGTACTCCCAGACGTGATCTAGGATCTGCGACTTGGACAGCACCCGGTTCGGGTTCATCATGAGGTAGCGCAATAATTTGAATTCGGTCGGCGAAAGGTCAATGACCTCTCCCGCGCGACGTACTTCATGGGCATCATCATCAAGCTCTAGATCTGAAACCACGATGGTGGCATTCTCGTCTTCGCCCGACGCGGTGCGACGTAATACGGCACGAATGCGGGCCACTACCTCATCGAGGCTAAATGGCTTGGTGACGTAGTCATCGCCGCCGACGGTCAGGCCGGTGACCTTGTCAGTGGTGTCATCACGTGCGGTCAGAAATAGTACTGGGAAGTGACGCCCCGCGGCGCGTAGCTTGCGGGTGATGGTAAAACCATCCATGTCCGGAAGCATGACGTCTAATACGGCAAGGTCTGGCTCTTCTGCTTCGACGGCTGCCAGAGCTTCGCGACCATTGGCTGCGGCGACCACTTCGAAGCCCGCAAAACGCAGGGAAGTGGAAAGGAGTTCGCGGATGTTTGGCTCATCATCCACAACAAGAAGTTTGGCCTCTGGGGTTTTTGCACTCATAAATCCCAGTGTGCACCGGAAATCTGGGAGTCGCCTGAGAGCAAACTGAGTGCCGTGATTAGCTGCTGCGCCGCTTAAGGATGTTTGCCACCACTACGACACCGGCCAAGATGAAAGCGATGGGTAGACCAAAAATGCCGAACGCCATGACTAGCGGCGGGATGGAATTTTCCTGGAAGTACAAAACTAATACCGCCACCAGCGATAGCGCCGAAAGTATCGCAAGAACGATAGCTGTGCGCGAAATGACGGACAAGGTAATCGAAGAAGAGCTCACGCCTCTTAACGATACAGCGGATCTGAAGCCGCTCCCGTGACTCAAGGTGAAGTTACGGGCGTCAAAGTGTCATAATCTTAGGTATTGGACTTTATTCGAATCCGTACGTCGAGCACCCGGTGAACGAACAATTGTTAACCCGGCTGAATGCTCCATGGATTCGGAGACATAAAAAAGCGTGACGTGAGGTAAATTGCACAGTACGCGCTACAGCACGAGAAACGAACGAGGTAGAGGATCATGCCTAGCGGCAAGGTTAAGTGGTACGAAAAGTCCAAGGGCTTCGGTTTCATTACTACCGAGGACGGCAAAGAAATATATGTGAACGCCACGGCACTGCCGGAAGGTGTTCATGACCTGCGCCCAGGAATGCGTTTGGAGTTCGGAGTGGCAGAAGGTCGTCGAGGACCGCAGGCGCTGAGCCTGCGTATCTTGGATGAAGCTCCTTCGGTAGCGCGAGCAAAGCGCAAAAACCCGGAGCAGCAAGCCGCAATGATTGAGGATCTGATCAAGGTCCTTGATCAAGTATCTAATACCCTGCGCAAGGGGCGATACCCTGAACAAGCGCATGGCAAAAAGGTTGCTACCGTGCTTCGCGCGGTAGCCGATGATCTGGACGTTTAAACAATGGCCCGTAAACCCAAATTAGACACCATCCTTGCTGACGCGGTTGATGTAGCGCGAAATGCGCTCACGGAGATCGCGGTAGACACGGAAATCGGTGAGTATCTCGGAGCTACGTCCGAAGGTGAGCGATTAGTCACCCATAGATTTGTCTCCCAAAAAAAGGGTTACCGAGGCTGGACGTGGTTCGCGACACTCGCACGGGTGCCACGGGCGAAAGCCAAAGATCTCACCGTTTGTGAAGCAGGCATTGTTGCCGGCGAAGACGCTCTTCTCGCTCCAGCATGGTTGCCTTGGGCAGATCGATTGGCAAAGGAAGAAATCGAAGCAGCCGAGGCTGACAGCGCGACGGATGAATCCGGTCAGGGAAGCCTCGATGGGCAACCGAGCGCGTCTACTGAAAAGAATTCGGCAGCTACCAACGAACCAGTCGAGAGCGGTTTCGAGGAATCAGCTGACGGTGCTACGCAGCAAGAGTCGACTGCGCCTGCTGAAGCAAATGTTGTGGAGAGCATCAAGACACCTGCGCGACGTCAGGTCCGTCGACGTCGTACAGCACAGCGCACTGCTGCTCGTCGCCGCGCAGCGCAGCGCAGTCGTCCACGTAAAGACAACTTGGACTGAACAAAACCGAGGCATTACACAACGGTCCGCGGATGAATCCTTGAAGGATTCATCCGCGGACCGTTGTGCTAACTGCGTGGTTAGAGCTGTTCGACGACGTAGTCGATGCTCTGCAGCAAGGCGGCAACATCGCTTGGGTCGATCGCCACAAATGTAGCAATGCGCAGCTGATTGCGGCCTAGCTTGCGATAAGGCTCAACATCGACCACGCCGTGAGCGCGCAAGACCTTGGAGATGGCCGTGGCATCAATCGAGTCATCAAAGTCAATGGTCGAGATGACATTGGAGCGGTGTTCCGGGTTGGTGACGTAGGGCGTTGCAAACTCAGAAGCTTCTGCCCAGGCATAAATCTTCCCTGCAGACTCCGCGGTACGTTTCACAGCCCACTTGAGACCGCCATTTGAATTTATCCACTTGATCTGAGCGTCCAAGGTGACCAACGTGGTCAGCGATGGGGTGTTGTAGGTCTGGTTTTTCAGCGAGTTATCTAGAGCGGTCTTCAGGTTCAAGAAGTCCGGGATCCAGCGGTCGGTCGCTGCGATTTCCTCAATGCGAGCCATTGCGGCGGGGGAGAAGAAAGCTAGCCACAGTCCGCCATCGGAGGCAAAGTTCTTTTGTGGCGCAAAGTAGTAGACATCGGTCTGTGACAGATCTACATCTAATCCGCCCGCAGCGCTGGTGGCATCGATAACCACAAGTGCATCCTCATTGGCGTCTGCTACTCGCAGAATCGGGGCAGCGGCTCCGGTGGAGGTTTCGTTTTGAGGCCATGCGTAGAGATCTACGTCAGCTTCGGCAACAGGAGTCGGCACTGAGCCCGGCTCGGCGGTGATAATCGATGAAGCGGCAAGGAATGGCGCTTTATCGGTGGCCTTGGCGAACTTCGAGCCGAACTCGCCAAAGGACAGGTGCTGTGCCTTATTGCGGACCAGAGAGAATGCGGCGGCATCCCAGAAGGCTGTGGATCCCCCGACGCCCAGAAGCACTTCGTAGCCCTCAGGGGCGCTGAACATTTCTTTAAGACCGTCTTGCACGGACGCAACCAGGTTTTTGACTGGCGCCTGACGGTGGGAGGTGCCCAATAGGTTGGCGCTCGCGTCCACGATTGCCTGAATTTGTTCCGGGCGAACCTTTGAAGGGCCTGCGCCGAATCTTCCGTCGGCAGGCAGAAGGTTCTTTGGAATGTTGATGCCGGTGCTCATCGCGCTCCTCTTTAGCGTTTGGTTGAAAGTGCTGGTATCCCGACGGTGTTCCGTAAATATGGAATAGTTCAGGATAGTTTCGACGTTTCAGTTAACATCTTCGCAAATTGCGAGGGGATGAGAGAAAAACCGGACCGTCGGTTACGACATGCAATTTATGCTGTGGTCGCAGGGAACGCCTCCACAACCAAGTAGAGTTGCATACTGACGTTCCGTTTTTTCAAACGAACCTAACTGTTGTGACTTCCAGGAGTGGCTAACGTGTCTGACCTTATCGATACAACTGAGATGTACCTGCGCACCATTCTTGAACTTCAAGAAGAAGAGATCGTGGCCTTGCGTGCGCGAATCGCGGAACGTCTTGGGCATTCGGGGCCTACTGTGTCGCAAACTGTCGCTCGGATGGAACGCGACGGACTCGTTGTAGTCTCCACCGACCGTCATTTGGCTTTGACTGAAAAAGGTCACGAACTGGCTACGGGCGTGATGCGCAAGCATCGTCTAGCTGAGCGCCTACTTTCGGACATGATTGGCCTTGAGTGGGAGTACGTACATGACGAGGCTTGTCGCTGGGAGCATGTCATGAGTGAGCGTGTTGAGCGTCGGCTTTATGACTTGCTGGGCAAGCCAACAGTTTCTCCTTACGGTAATCCGATCCCGGGCCTTGAAATCTTAGGTGGACCGAAAGTAACGGAAATCTCATCTGAGGTTGAGAACCTGGATAACGCATTGCTCTCCGGAAACGTCGGGCCGCTGGCGATCGACCGCTTGGCTGAGCCGATCCAAACGGACCCAATCCTGCTCGGACAACTGAATGAGGGCGGAATCCGTCCCGGAGCGATAGTCAATCTAGAGCGCGCCGATGATTACGTTGTGGTCCGTGTGCAAGGCATCGAAGGCGCCCTAGAGTTGCCAGTCGAGGTCAGTGCACACGTCTTTGTTCGTACAAATCAAAGATAACGAAATTGTAACTTTTCCGATCGACCGGTAGGGTTATGCGAGGGCGTTAGAGGTTTATCTAATGCCGATTCCGAAAGCGCAAACACCGAGTATTGCCCTGCCTTCCGGATGTGACAAGAACTTTTAGGGCAATAGCGGGGAACCCACTCATCTGACGAGTCATTCGTCTTGGGGTGAAGTCATGCCAATAAGCAAGACCGGACCAATCACAGGGCCGAACCCGACAGCTAACTTCGCAGGTGTAGATGTGAGAGGAATGTTTTGGCAGAAACCAGGACGACGGGTCGACGTCGCGCAGCAGATGTCGAAATCGACGCGATCGCTGAAATCGCAACAGCTGCTACCGAACGACCCGTTGGTCGCCGCGCATCGCGCGAACCTACTGTCGAAGCATTAGAAATTATCGCACCAGTGTGTGCCGACTATGTTGGACGCCGATTCACATCGGGACAGCGTTACGGTATCGCACCAACGTCGAAAATTCTTGCGGCTCAGGATGTTGACGGAAACGTCATTGCCCTACCCACGGCCAAGCCAGTTATGGCTTCCGAAGGTGCCGTAGCCAGTAATGGGGAGCTCGTTCAGAGTCTCCACGCATCGCCTAAAAAAGTTTCCCGACTAGGGTTCACACATAAGATCGCGGCCGTTGCTGCGGTATCAGGTTTGGCCCTCGCAGCGGTTTCCCCGCAACTCAATGGAGCCGAGCCGGACGAGCCAGCTTCCGTAGCTAGTGCTCAGCGCACCGCGACTTCCGCTGTTGTTGATGTTAAGGCACCGGAAAATGCCGGGCTAGAGGTTCAGCGTGCCGCACTGAAGTCGGATATCAATCCAAGTGTCGCCGACGAAAACAAGCTTTCGGAAATTCTTACCGCTTCCGGTGGAAATATCCAGAAGATCGGTTCGACGGGCGGTCTGCTTGAGCGTCCCGTGGATAGCAACCGCATTACTTCGCCCTTCGGGCATCGCAAGAATCCAACCGGCGCCGGCTTCATGATCCACAGTGGCACAGATTACGGTGTGCCGAGCGGCACAAAGGTTTACGCGGCTGCCTCGGGCACCGTGGAGGTCTCTGGATGGGCCGGTCACTCCGGTCAACGAGTTACCTTAGGTCACGGAAATGGGCTGGAAACTGGCTATAGCCACAACTCCAAACTCCTAGTCAAGGTCGGTGACAAGGTTCAGCGAGGCGATGTGATCGCTCTGGCCGGCAGTACCGGTAACTCGACGGGCCCACATGTGCACTTTGAGGTCATCGTTGATGGGCAGTTCAAAGACCCAGCAGGCTGGTTATAACGTTGAACGTCACCTTACCGTGATCAAAACGTGACATTTGAAAGATAGTCCTATAGGCTTATCTGCGTGCCAGGGGGAAGCCCTGAGCAACATTGCGTGTGATCCGAGCACTGCCAGCATGCAATGAGCAGTTATACACAACTCGTACGGCAGTGACGGGGGAACCAACATCGGGTCGTTAGTTTTGACTAACAACCCTAGGGGTTAAGTGGACAAGAAGGAAACTTCGAATCCACCGAGGTAACTCCACTTCGAACCCGACAGCTTACCTCGTAGGAATCAAGGAGAGGCATTATTGTGACCAAGCGTCAAACCCATGGACGTCGCCGCGCCGACGTGCCACGCACTAACTCGCTAGAGGCGATTTCTCAGGCCGTAGCGTCTAACGCGGGCTCAGTTGGCCGACAGGCAGCCGTTGTTGCTGCTGCGTCCGGTTTGATTGTCACCTTAGGCGTTCCAGGCCAGGCTACCGCGCCCCGCGATGTATCCGCGGCGCCAGTTGATACCATCAACCCTGAGCGTGTGTCGGTAAAGACCGTCAAGGTCGACACCAAGAAGGCCGACAAGGTCGACATCGAGCGCGCCAGCTTCACCGCTGAACCAAAGCCTGAGCCAGAGCCAGTCGTTATCGCTGTTGCTGACAGCATTGAGCCAACCACCCGTCAGAACTCGGGTAGCTCCGATTCTTCGGGAAGTGCTGACTCCATGGCACCAATGACCCGCCAGAACCGTGGCGGCAACGGCCAGCAGAGCGCACCAACTCAGACCCAGAAGCAGGAAACCAAGAAGGAAACTTCGGCTCCTAGCTCGAACCTGACTGGTATTGCAGGAACTGCAGCCAAGTACTCAGGCGTTCCATACGTCTGGGGCGGCAACACTCCAAGCGGCTGGGATTGCTCCGGCTTCATAAAGTATGTCTACGCGCAGCACGGCATCAACATTGCCCGTGGCACCTCCGCGATTCTAGGCTCCGGTCAGTTCAAGCGCACCAGCAGCCCGAAGCCTGGCGACTTGGTGTTCCAGAACGGTGGAGGCCACGTAGGAATCTACCTCGGTGGTGGCCAGATGATCGGTGCGCAGAACCCTACTGTCGATACCATGATCCACTCGGTAACACGCAACCCGTTGTACGGGTACTACACCCTAGCTCGCTAAACAGCCTGCTCCCATTGGCCATCGAACGTAAAGTTCGGTGGCCAATGGTCGTTTAACACAGTGAACTCCATGCTACTTCGCGATGAAAATCAGCGAATATCTTCCTATTTTTAGCCCCGAATATGCGACACATCGCATAGGCTAACGGCAAGAGGACTAACCGAGACGAGCTCGTCGTCATCAACTTCAAGTGATGCGTACGAATTCATTGAAGGAAGTATGCGCATGAGAACGTTGGTTTTGAACGCAGGATTTGAGCCACTGGCAGTGGTGACTTTTCGTAGAGCGCTTATTCTTGTGCTTACAGAAAAAGCAACGATCATCTTGCAAGACGATGATTCACCGGTTCGAGGAACTGACAGGGAGTTACCCCGACCCACCGTGATCGTGTTAAAACGATATGTACGACGCCCCTACAGGAACATGATCCATGTGACCCGTAGGGGCGTTCTTCGTAGGGACCACTTTCGTTGTGCATACTGTGGGAAAACTGCCAATACAATCGACCACGTGATCCCGCGCAGTAGGGGAGGACAGAACACCTGGGAAAACCTAGTAGCAGCGTGTCTGTCGTGCAATAGTCGCAAGGCAGACAAAATGCTCGCTCAGCTCGGTTGGCAATTGCTACTCACACCACATCAGCCGCGCGTGGGCGGACACCTAGTCTCCGGGTTAGAACATATTGATGCTTCATGGAATCAATATCTTCATGCCAGCTAGGAAATATCTACACTCCGTGAGATGTTGAGACGTTAGTACTATCTGAACAATTCACGGAGGTAACTTGTGAGCATGGAAGGCGCGGCGTGGAGCACGCTGTGGCAGTTGTCTAAAAGTGAGCAGCGACGGGCTTATCGGCCCGATACCCCGGGACGCGTTTTTAGATTCGCGCTTAATTACAAAGCCAGGCTCATAGTCTTCGTGATTTTCTCCGTACTTTCTGCTGCGATAGCAGTGATCACTCCAGTACTCGCCGGACGAGTCGTGGACGCAATTGTGGGTCAGGGGAACTGGGCGACAATTCGCAATCTAGCCATTGCTATGGTGATAGTCGCAGTCTTGGACTCCATTTTTGCAATGTTAGTCCGCTGGCAATCATCAACCCTCGGCGAACAGATCATCTATGACCTTCGTACGAAGGTGTTCGACCACGTACAAAAGATGCCGATCGCTTTCTTCGCACGGACAAGAACTGGTGCGCTGACATCACGACTTAATTCCGATGTAATCGGTGCGCAGGCCGCCTTCGCAGGAACACTGTCAGGGATCGTCTCCAACGCGGTGGCGCTGGTCTTGACCGCGATCGTAATGCTCACAACCTCTTGGCAAGTTACGCTGCTGGCTTTGGTACTCTTCCCGATATTCTTGCTCCCGGCCCGACGTTTCGGTAAATCCTTGGCGGGTTTACGTAAGGAATCGGCGGATCTGAACGCCTCAATGAGCACACAGATGACCGAGCGCTTTTCGGCGCCCGGGGCGACGCTGATCAAACTTTATGGCCGTCCGCACGAGGAATCAACGCAGTTTGGTCTGCGCGCCGCACGTGTTCGCGATATCGGTATCAAGATGACCTTGCGGCAATTTGCGTTCGTAACGGTACTGGGATTCGTCGCGGCGCTGTCATTGGCTCTGGTCTACGGACTTGGTGGTTTTTATGCCCTGCGTGGAGACATGGCCGCCGGCGACGTGGTGGTGCTCGGAATGCTCATTATTCGGCTCTACACACCGCTCACAGGGCTTGCGAACGCGCGAGTGGAAATTACCAGCGCTTTGGTCAGCTTCGACCGTGTCTTCGAGGTACTGGATCTTGAACCGTTGATCAAGGATGCTCCAGATGCGATCGCTTTACCCAGCGAACCGGTGGCAGTGAAATTTGATCGGGTGACGTTCGCGTATCCGAGTGCCGAGGAAGTATCCCTCGCATCGCTGGAGGAGACCGCGGTATTAGACGGACGTGGCGGTGAGGAAATTTTGCATGATATTTCCTTCGAGATTCAACCAGGGCAAACGGTGGCGCTTGTGGGTTCATCCGGTGCGGGTAAATCCACCATTGCGCAGCTGCTCGCTCGACTCTACGATGTGCGCGGGGGAGCTATTACCCTTAACGGGTATGATCTACGCCAGCTTAAGCTCGCATCTCTTTATCACGAGTTGGGAATGGTGACCCAAGACGGGCATCTGCTTCACGAGACGGTACGTTCAAACCTCCTGTTGGCCAACCCGGAAGCTGAGGAAGCGCAGCTCTGGGCAGCTTTGGAAGACGCGCAGTTAAGAACGCAGATCGAATCCTTACCGGATGGGCTGGAAACCGTGGTCGGAGAACGCGGGTACCGCCTTTCGGGCGGGGAGCGTCAACGTATGACTATCGCTCGTATGATTCTGGCCAATCCAGGGCTGGTGATACTGGACGAGGCCACTGCTGCCTTGGACTCACGAAGTGAACTTGCAGTGCAACTGGCATTGAGCAGGGCTTTGGAAAACCGCACAGCGTTAGTGATTGCTCACCGCTTGTCCACTATCCGCCAGGCTGACCAAATCCTTGTGATTGATGGTGGGCGAATTGTCGAACGTGGCACTCATCTAAGTTTGCTAGGCGAAAACGGTGCCTACGCAAAGTTTTATCAGACGCAGTTCAGCTCTGATCACGGTGCGGAACCTCAGTAGAATCTCCCGGTCAAAGTGCCCGCGGAAACGATGCGAACTACGTTAGGCATATCATCACTTGGAAATCGTTGATGAAACTAGGCACCCATGTCATTCGCGTTGGCCAACAAGGTAGGTAAAACGTGTTCTCTTAACAGTGGTGCAATGTCATTGCGTAATAGGGCATCCCGCGGATCAATCCACAAGAGCTCTTCGAGTTCGGCTAACGGTTCGGGTGAACCATTAAATCTTGCGGCGAATAAATAAGCTTGGATTGACGTATCTTCTTCATTCGCCGCAGGACCACTCCATTCTCCATATGGTTCGAGGTCCTTTGCTTCAAAATCCACGCCTAATTCTTCGGAGACTTCGCGCATTACGGCCTCTATAGGTGTTTCTCCGGGTTCAGGTTTCCCGCCAGGCTGCATAAATTTTGTTGTTCCGCGCTTGCGAACCAGGAGTATTTGTCCTTGGTCGTTGATTAAACACGCTGCAGAAATAGTTAAAGTTTTCATCATCAAAACACAATATCGCGTGTGAAAACGTATGACCAATGGTAACGTGCATTAATGGATCTCCAACGTTTTTAGTTGAGAGGCACTACGATTCGACAACTCGCAGTTTCGAATCATGTGTCGGAATCTTGGCAGTACGTTGGAATGGAGAGATCGATCCATCAACTTTATAGATCTATGGAGCATTAATGCGACGGGGTACAAACTTAGGCCGCCTAGGCGATTTTAATCAGGCGGTAATTCTAGAGTCCATCCGACGAGCCCCAGACGGCATCAGCCGTGTGGAGCTTGCAGGTTCGACTGGACTTTCACCACAGACAATCTCAAACGTAGTACGTCGTCTGCTTGACGACGGCATCGTTCGCGAAGATCGCACCATCGTTTCCGGACCGGGTAAGCCACGTACCGTTCTTGAACTAGAGGGAAACCGCCTAGTTTCTATCGGTATTCACCTTGACCCTAGCGTTCTGACCTTTGTCGCGATGAACCTGCGCGGTGAAGTCCTGCGCGAGCGCAGTATCGATCTACCAAACCTTGAGGTAGCTACCGAGACCATCCAGCTGATGGCTGACACGGTCAAGGAAATGATCGCCGAGATTCGCATACCTAAAAAGCACATCGTTGGTGTGGGTATCGCCGTGCCAGGGCCGGTCAACGTTGAAGACGGCGTGGTACTAAACCCACCACTACTGGACGGTTGGGCAGACGTTGAGCTGGTAACTCCGTTGCGTAAGCTGTTGCGCCTACAGGTCATCATTGAGAAAGACACCATAGCTTCCGCTGTCGGCGAGCTATGGCAGTCCAAGGAAGAGAAGTCCGATGACTTCGTCTTCGTCTACTGCGGGCATGGATTCGGTGCAGGCATTGTCATCGATGGCGAAGTCCACCACGGATCAAGCAATAACGCTGGCGAAATTGGGCACTTCTCCACCGGGCAGAAGTCGGTTTCCTGCGAAGAATGCGGTGCAGATGATTGCTTGGCCGCAGGCACCTCATACGAGTTCATGGCCGCACAGGCCAAGGAGCGCGGCCTGGAATTGCCTTCGTACGAGATCATGGGCCCAGAGCAGCGCTCAGAGGGCCTGAACCGACTCACCGAACTTGCTCTGGAAGGCAACACTGTTGCCAAGGAACTTATCGTAGAGTCAATGGTTCGCGTTGGTGAAGTTGCCGGTCAACTAGCAAACGCCTTAGACGTAAGCGAAGTTGTTTTTGGCGGCCCACAGTGGGACAAGGTGCGCGAGCTAGTCTCCGACGACGTTGATGCGGCCGTAAAGCGTCGCTTTGGCCTACGCGGAGTGCACGAGCTTGGTACTCGAAGCTCAACTCTTGGCTCGCAAGTCGGCGCCATTGGTGGCGCATGCGTAGTCATGGATGCCTCACTTTCACCGAAGGCCACCGCGTTACTATTGCGCTAGGCATTTCCGCAAGACTAAAGACCGTGGTTCCCTTCCTCCGAGGAAGGGAACCACGGTCTTTTTAGATAAAGGCAAGCTTCTGGCTAATGACTTGCTAACCAGTCAGAAAATCGCCAAAAACTGTCATGTTCGACAGACGATGCGAAGAGGCGGCACTCAGAATTCGTTTGAGACACCATCGCCGAGAAAAAGAAAACCGACGACTGCCCACTACGGTTGGGGAAGCCTCGGTATTCTATGTGGTGCCCCTGAGCGGAATTGAACCGCTGGCCTACCCTTTAGGAGAGGGTCGCTCTATCCAACTGAGCTACAGAGGCGAAGGCGCTAAGCGCCACATCAACACTATCCTACAAGGAAGTTGATGATGAATTTTTCATGATTCTTGGTTACGAACCTCGGCCATTTTATTAATCAGCGCCTTATTAGCCCGGCGAGCTCCGAGGCCAATGATCAGCGCAGCGGTAATAAATAGTGTTACCCATCGAATGGTGGTCAGTACCGAAGCCAGGGCAACCGTCCCTTCGTTGAGATCCGCTCCAAAGAGCGAGTCAATGGCGAAATTCTCCCAAAGATCGGTGACAGCGAAGAGCAGTGGTGCGGCCCAGGCAAGCCAGCGCATCTGGCGATTCGGGATCCAGCGAATAAAAATTAGCATGGAAAACAAAGCGGTCAACAGGGGGAATAGCAGCCCAGCAGTCTTGTGCAGGTAGTTCAATTGACCGGTGGCATCTGCATCCATGGCCCCACGTAGTGCCTCAACGTCAGCGACTGTATAGCCAAAGACGCGTTGGTCAGGCATGGTGAGTCCATTGCTGAGGTCGGTCATCTGGTGCATTACCAGCAAGTGATAGTAGACAAAGAGGAAAGCACAGGTGACTAGACCCGCCGTGATGAGCAACATTGGGTTTGATGAGGATTCGCGTTTCTGCGCAGCCGCTTGCATTCCCTTGACCTGATGGTCCTGGAACTGTGAAGGCTTACGATACTCTTTACTCTTCTTAACGTTCTTTGCCATACCTTCCATTATGCCGGGTAGTTCAATGAAACCGTCGTTGAGCCCACGTAGACTGACTACACCATGGATTTCCTTAACGATGACTTCGCCGCGGAGCCGGCACAGCGCACCATACCAACTCCAGAAGAACTGTTGGTGGGGATGAACGAACAGCAAGATCAAGCGGTTCGTTATCACGGTGGACCGCTTCTAATCATTGCCGGTGCGGGTTCTGGAAAGACTCGCGTACTCACTCATCGCATTGCCTACTTGCTTGCTACCGGCCGGGCTCGGCCGCACGAAATTCTAGCCATCACCTTCACGAATAAAGCAGCCGCAGAAATGCGTGATCGAGCCGCTGAATTGATTGGTGAGACGCAAGCAAAGAAAATGTGGATTTCGACCTTTCACTCCTCCTGTGTACGCATCTTGCGCCGGGAAGCGGCGACTATTGGTCTGAAGTCGAACTTCTCGATCTACGATTCTGCGGACTCACTGAGGCTTATCACATTAATAGCCAAGGGTCTAGATATCGACCCCAAACGATTTGCCCCAAAGGCTATCGCGCATAAGATTTCTTCACTCAAAAATGAACTGATTGATGAAGAAGATTATTCCTCCACGATTAATACCCATGACCCGTTCGCCCTGGCCGTGGCCGAGGTTTACCGAGGCTATACTCGCCGGTTGCGTGCCGCGAATGCCATGGACTTCGACGACCTGATCGGCCAGGTTGTGTACATGTTCCGGGCGTTCCCCGCCGTGGCGGATAACTACCGTCGCCGTTTTCGCCATGTCTTAATCGATGAGTATCAGGATACAAACCACGCGCAGTACTCGCTGGTGCGTGAGCTCACCGGCCCAGATGGATTAACCACCCCCGGGGAGCTCACCGTGGTTGGCGACTCCGACCAGTCAATTTATGCTTTCCGCGGGGCGGACATCCGCAATATTGTGGAATTCGAAAAAGACTATGCGGACGCCGCAACGATCAAACTCGAACAGAACTACCGTTCGACGCAGAACATCCTCTCTGCAGCCAATGAGGTTATCAAGCGCAACCCTGAACGCAACGACAAACGTCTATGGACCGCCAGTGGAGATGGCGAGCCCATCATTGGGTACGTCGGCGAATCCGAAGGTGATGAAGCCCGTTGGATTGCTGAAGAAATTCTGCGACTCAACGATGAGGAAAGCGTGCGCCCCGGCGATGTCGCTATCTTCTACCGGACCAACGCTCAATCGCGTGCATTGGAAGAACAATTAATGCGCGTGGACCTAAAATACCGGGTCGTGGGAGGAACCCGATTCTACGACCGTAAGGAAATTAAAGACGCACTGTCCTATCTCCGTGCGCTAGTTAATCCGGAAGATGACATAAACGTCCGCCGAATTCTCAATGAGCCCAAGCGCGGTATTGGTGACCGAGCTGAAGGTGCCGTGGCAGCACTTGCTGAACGGGATCGAATTTCGTTCATGGATGCCTTGCGACGCTCGGATGAAGCCCCGGGGCTAGGTACTCGCGGCATAAAAATGACAGCGGCCTTCGTGTCATTGATGGATGACCTCAAGGTCGTAGCTGAAGGTTCCAGTCCTGCCGAGGCGCTCGAAGCTGTCTTGGAACAGACCGGTTATCTAGAGATACTTCGCACGTCCAATGACCCTCAGGATGAATCACGGGTGGAGAACCTCGCGGAGCTGGTCGCGGTAGTTCGAGACTATGTCAAAGATGAACCAGAAGGTGGACTAGAAGGGTTTTTGGAACGTGTGGCATTGGTAGCCGACGCTGACCAGATCCCTGAAGCTCCCGCAGATGACGAG
The DNA here is from genome assembly GCF_014644555.1 of Glutamicibacter ardleyensis. Taxonomy (GTDB): domain Bacteria; phylum Actinomycetota; class Actinomycetes; order Actinomycetales; family Micrococcaceae; genus Glutamicibacter; species Glutamicibacter bergerei. The sequence continues at coordinate 35,058 of NZ_BMKX01000002.1, forward strand.
GGTGCCGCAATGGCTGCTCGCGAAGGTGTGGTCACCTTGATGACCTTGCATACTGCTAAGGGTCTAGAATTTCCTGTGGTCTTCTTGACCGGTATGGAACACGGTGTTTTTCCGCATCAGCGGTCCATGACCGATGCCAAAGAACTGGCTGAAGAGCGTCGATTGGCCTATGTAGGTTTAACTCGTGCCAGAGAACGGTTGTACCTCACTCGGGCTGAACAGCGTAGCCTCTGGGGACAATCGCAGTACAACCCTGCAAGCCAGTTCCTCGACGAAATTCCGTCCCACTTACTTGAGTGGAAACGTGAAGGGTCAATGTCTTCCGGGTGGGGATCGGGTAGCGGAACGGTGAATTTCGCCACCAGTCGATATGATCGTGGATCACATTGGGCAGCCGGTACCTCGTCCAATGCAATCTCACGGGGGCATAACGCCGCACCCGTTGCGAAACAGCGTGTACAGCAAAACAAAGAGATTGTGGTTCCAAAGGTTGGACAAAACGTAAAACATTCAGGCTTTGGCTTGGGAGTTGTCATTGCTATAGAAGGAGCCGGAGATAAGACGGTTGCAAAAGTGCAATTTGTGGATTCTGAAAAACGGCTCTTACTGCGCTATGCGCCATTGGAAATCGTCGAATAATCGCGAATTCTTTAGGGTAAGCAATGCAGTTTTCGCTTCCGTGGAAACTTCATGGAAAGTTCTCTACATGCTGTAAAAGTGGGAAGTTTGCAAAACTAGGGATAGTCTGAGAAGTGCGCACGGCTACGGCGCCGTATGACTGCCGATAGTTGCGGTGCGCTCTCTAAGGCATGGCATAGGTTTCGATCTATGGCCATGTCGCGAGTCAGCATGAACTTCGAACGAAGGACACAAACCCGTGGACCTGTATGAGTACCAGGCGCGCGATCTATTCGAGGCACACGGCGTTCCCGTGCTTGCCGGCATCGTCGCTTACACCCCGGAAGAAGCTAAAGCCGCAGCTGAGAAGATTGGCGGCGTAGTTGTAGTTAAGGCACAGGTCAAGGTTGGCGGCCGCGGTAAGGCTGGCGGCGTCAAAGTTGCCAAGACCGCAGACGAAGCTTTCGAGCACGCTACCAACATTCTCGGTATGGACATCAAGGGCCACACCGTTAATAAGGTCATGATCGCTCAGGGCGCCGACATTGCTGAGGAGTTCTACTTCTCGGTACTGCTGGACCGTGCAAACCGAAACTACCTGGCCATGTGCTCGGTAGAAGGTGGCATGGAGATCGAGGTGCTCGCTGTCGAGCGCCCCGACGCTTTGGCTAAGGTCGCCGTTGACCCGTTGGTCGGCATCGATGCAGCTAAGGCTGCGGAGATTGTCGCTGAAGCTAACTTCCCTGAAGAACTGCGCGCTAAGGTCGCAGATACCATCCAGAAGCTCTGGGTTGTATTCAAGGAAGAAGACGCCACTCTCGTTGAGGTCAACCCACTGGTGAAGACCGGTGCCGGTGACATTGTTGCCCTTGATGGCAAGGTGTCCCTGGATGAGAACGCCTCCGAGGTTCGTCACCCAGATCACGAAGCTCTGGAAGACAAAGAAGCGGCTGATCCACTGGAAGCCAAGGCTGCAGCAGCAGGCCTAAACTACGTCAAGTTGGACGGTGAAGTAGGCATCATCGGTAACGGTGCTGGCCTAGTTATGTCGACCCTTGACGTTGTTGCCTACGCTGGCGAGAACCACGGTTCGGTCAAGCCTGCTAACTTCTTGGACATCGGTGGTGGAGCATCAGCTGAGGTCATGGCTAACGGCCTTGACGTCATCCTGAACGACCCACAGGTCAAGTCGGTCTTCGTTAACGTCTTCGGTGGCATTACCGCTTGTGACGCTGTCGCAAACGGCATCGTCGGCGCGCTGAACACCTTGGGTGACGCAGCGAACAAGCCACTGGTTGTCCGTCTGGACGGCAACAACGTTGAAGAGGGTCGCGCCATCTTGGCCGAAGCCAACCACCCATTGGTGACCCTGGCAGCAACCATGGATGAGGGCGCCGATAAGGCTGCCGAGCTCGCCAACGCAGCGAAGTAAGAGGGATAAGCGAACAATGAGCATTTACCTGAACAAGGACTCTAAGGTCATCGTCCAGGGCATCACCGGCGGCGAAGGCACCAAGCACACCGCCCTGATGCTCAAGGCTGGCACCAACATTGTCGGCGGCGTGAACGCCCGCAAGGCTGGCACCACCGTCACCCACGGTGACCAGGACATCAAGGTGTACGGCACCGTGGCTGAGGCCAAGGCTGAAACCGGCGCAGACGTATCGATCGTCTTCGTGCCACCTAAGTTCACCAAGGACGCTGTAGTTGAGGCTATCGAGGCTGAAGTTGGCCTCGTTGTTGTCATCACCGAAGGTGTTCCAGTACAGGACTCCGCTGAGTTCTGGGCACTGGCACAGTCGAAGGTTGACGCCGACGGTAACCAGATCACCCGCATCATCGGTCCTAACTGCCCAGGTATCATCACCCCAGGTGAAGCGTTGGTCGGCATTACCCCGAACAACATCACCCAGAAGGGCCCAATCGGCTTGGTTTCCAAGTCTGGTACCCTGACTTACCAGATGATGTACGAACTGCGCGATCTGGGCTTCTCGACCGCAATTGGTATCGGCGGTGACCCAGTGATCGGCACCACCCATATCGATGCACTGGCAGCTTTCGAAGCCGATCCAGAGACCAAGGCCATCGTCATGATCGGTGAAATCGGTGGTGACGCTGAAGAGCGCGCAGCTGATTACATCAAGGCTAACGTCACGAAGCCAGTTGTTGGCTACGTCGCTGGCTTCACCGCTCCAGAAGGTAAGACCATGGGCCACGCAGGCGCCATCGTCTCCGGCTCGGCCGGTACCGCTCAGGCTAAGAAGGAAGCTTTGGAAGCTGCAGGCGTGAAGGTGGGCAAGACTCCTTCGGAGACCGCTCGCTTGCTGCGCGAAGTTTTCGCTGCTCTCTAAGCTGAAGCTAAGTTGAGGGCCTGACTGCAGATCGGTAACGATCCGCAGTCAGGCCCTTTCCGTATTCTGTGAAGATTCTATCGGGTTCGTAGTGCTACGGGAGCCGACCGTAATAGACAGAGTACAAAGCAACGGCCACCGTCCCAGATCTCTGGGACGGTGGCCGTTGGTCAATCAAAAACCAGTGGGTTAGTGGTTCGCTGGTGCCTCATCAAAAAGCGAATCAACGTCAAGATCGGGATTTTCATCCTGAGTTTTCACCAGTTCGACGGCTTCAGCGTCGGTAGCCACCGACGGCATAGAACCCGGAAGTGGTTTGCGTGCTGATTCCTTGAGGAAACACACGGCGATGAAGCCGGCTACGGACATGCCCATCACCCAGAAGGCAGGAGCCAGCGAAGACCCGGACATTGTTACAAGGGCTTGCATGATGAACGGAGCGAAGCCACCAAAAATAGCGACTGCAAAGTTATAAGAGATTCCCATTCCGCCATAGCGCGAAGAGGTAGGGAACAGTGCCGGTAGTGAGGAGGCAAGGTTAGAGACGTAGAACGTTACTGGGATCGCCAGCAGGGCAAGACCAAGCAAGGTGGACCAGATAGCTCCGTGCATCATGAACAAGAACGCCGGAGTGGCTAGTAGCACGGCGGAGACCGAACCGATGAAGAGTACGCGACGGCGCCCGATCTTGTCCGATAAGTGGCCTGCTAACGGGATGCACAAGGACATGCCCACCAGAATGGGCAAGGTCAGCAAGTTACCGTGCACCGGATCATACTTCAGCGTTTGGGTCAGGTACGTCGGCATATAACTGGTTAGTGCGTAGCCTGCGGTGTTTGCGGCTGAAACCAAAACGAAGCCGGTGAGCAGTTCACGCCAGTAGGCTTTGACCAGGTCGATGACACCCTTCGGAGCATCTGCAGAGCTCTTGGCATCCTCGCTGGCACGATTTGCGGCTTCCTGAGCTTCCTTAAACGCCGGAGTGTCCTCGATCTTGGTGCGGAACCACAGGGCGATGACGCCAAGAGGCAAGGCAACTAAGAACGGGATACGCCAAGCGAAGCCTTCCATCACGTCTTCAGTGAGAGTTAGCTGGAGGATCGAGACGAAGGCGGCACCCACGGCAAAGCCCATATACGAGCCGAGATCCAGAAGTGATGCATAGTAACCGCGGCGCTTATCCGGTGCGTACTCGGTGATAAAGGTTGTGGCGCCGGCGTATTCACCACCGGTGGAAAAGCCCTGAATGAGCTTCAGAACGACGAGAAGTATTGGCGCTGCGATGCCCCAAGCCGAGTAGTCTGGCAAGATACCGATGCCAAACGTTGCCAAGGCCATCATGAGGAGTGTGAAGACAAGAATCTTTTGGCGGCCGACTCGGTCGCCTAACTGTCCAAGGATGACGCCGCCTAGTGGGCGTGCCACGAAGGTTACGGCGAAGATTCCAAGGCTAAATAGCGTTTTGAGGGCTGGATCGAGGGTGGCCGGCATGAATAGCTCGCCGATAATTACCGCTAGGTATCCGTAGACCCCGACGTCGTACCATTCCATCAAGTTACCGACAACGGTACCGCCGATTGCTTTTTTGAGCATCGAATCGTCAACAACGTTGACGTCCCCTACCTTCAACCGGCGTTTCCTTAAAAATTTCGGCCCACGAGTATTCGCTGCTTCCATAAGCTTCACTCCTCATATCTTTCTTAATCTTCTCGTATGCTCTAGGTCGCTCAGCTTTCCTGTGCTGAAGGGCTTCGGGGAATCGTGCCACTTGGTGGTCTAGCCTCAGAGACTTTCTGCAGGCTTCAATGACTTCTCCCCAGATCACTGGCGACGATTGCTCAACGAACGATGAAGTGCATAATCGGACAAGCAACAAGACTAGCAAAACGTGAAATGGCACTTGTGCGTGGAGTCAAGTATTTGCGGTGGATTCGGAGGTTAATGCGTCCGAGCCCGAGAAGCTCCAGTGTAGAGCCATGCTCAATGCGTCCAGCTGCAGTTAGGAAGAACCTCGGGGAATATAGCCTGACTAGGCTATTAGTTGCATAATGCAATCGATTTTCGGTGCCAGTTTCACTTCGGAATTTTAGGATCAACCACGTTGAATTAGTAGCGTTCCGGAGTGGATGTTAGCCGAGAAACAACAGGTGCAGTGCAGTCCACCTGTGGAGGATTTGCGATATATAACACATATCAAACTGAGGTCTGCGCAGCTTCACGGTCTCGTGGTCGATTTCTGCCACGGCGAATCAAAGTTCAACGATAGTCAATACTTGGGATAACAGGTTGGATACCTGGCGAAAACGTTGAAAAAAGAAGATTAGCAGTGTTCTAAATTGGGCAGTGCCAAAATCTCCCTACCGTAAGCTCCGGGTATCACCGTTGTACAGGAAGGTTCAGGGCAAAAAGATGCCCCAAGACTGCCTGTAGGTATCTTGGGGCATGCGCTGGGAAGAATACTAGCCGCGTAGGCCAGCCGCCGCGTCGGTGTCGACCCTCAAAAAGGAGGAGCCAATAACAGCGAAGGCTCCCGGAATTAACAACATTCGGTGCTTCGGGTTATAGAAAATCTCCTCGAGCGGCGAAGCGATCACTCGCCGGATTTTTTCTAGGAGCCGTTCGTTGTCTAGGGATAGTCGTTCCTGTTCGGTTTCAATCACCACACGGTCTTGTTCGGTGCTCACCGACGCGCTCATCCAGTCGTCACTCGGTGCACTCAGAGTCTCCGATTTAATCAGGGACACGGTTATAACCGCCTTCATCTTGCGTTACGCCACCGGAGAAGACCTCCGAGGCTACTCTCTTTGCTTGCACTCAGTGTGGCAGAGAACACACAACGAGACATATTGAATATAGCGCGATTCGCTGGTAAAAGCCCGTCAAACGGCTCAGATGTAACCAAGCTGTTACTCAAGCAGCCCGCGAATATCCTGAGCCGTCAAAGCCTTGGAAAAACCATCGGCCTCATCCATCACGGTAGAGATCAGCTTCCGTTTGGTGTCCTGCAAGGCCACAACCTTTTCCTCAATGGTTCCCTGAGCAATCATGCGATAGACCATCACCTGACGGGTCTGTCCGATGCGGTGTGTGCGGTCAATGGCTTGAGCCTCTACGGCAGGGTTCCACCATGGATCAAGAAGGAAGCAGTAATCAGCCTCGGTCAGGTTCAAACCGAAACCACCGGCTTTCAGCGAGATCAAGAACAATGGAGCTTCGCCGTCCTTGAACTGCTCGATTACCTTGGCGCGGTTTCGAGTATTGCCGTCAAGATACACATAGGGAATACCCTGCGCTTCTAGTTTCGCGGCAAAGATCTTCAAATAAGAGGTGAACTGCGAGAAGACCAAGGCGCGGTGATTTTCGCTAAGCACATCCTCAAGTTGCTCAAAGAGGGCCTCCAATTTCGACCCTGGAATCTCTGCAAGCTCAGGATCCACAAGTGACGGTTCCAACGCAAGCATTCGCAGGTGAGTGAGCGACTGGAAAATCGTAAAGCGGTTGCGATCCAGGTCTTCAACCAAGTGCAGAATTTTCTGGCGTTCTCGGTTCAGATGAGTGTCATAGACATGCTGGTGTTCATCGCTCAAACGAACCAGGACCTGCTGTTCCTGTTTAGCAGGAAGGTCCAGCACTACAGATTCCTTGGTGCGGCGCAGCATGAATGGCTTCACACGACGCTGTAAAAGCTGCAACGTTTCGCGATCGCCGAGCACCTCGATAGGTCGAGCAAACTGACGGTTGAAACGACTGGAGTTCATGAACAGTGACGGTGAGGTCAGGGACAATAGTGCGCCTAGTTCAGAGAGGTTATTCTCCATAGGAGTACCCGTCACAGCTAGCTTGAAGTTTGTCTGGATATTGACCGCACTGCGGTGAGCCTTCGTTGAGCGGTTCTTCACGAACTGTGCCTCATCGAGAATCAGGCCAGCAAAGCGTTGCCCCTCATAGACTTCATCGTTCAGACGAAGCAAGGTGTAGGTCGTAAGGATGACATCGTAGTTAGCCACCAGTTCTTTTAGCTCATCTTCTGAACCGAAAGTTCCTTCCACCGTGATCACCCTCAAACTTGGGGCGAATCGCTTAATCTCCATCTCCCAGTTCGATACGACCGAGCTTGGAGCGACGACAAGGAATGGTGCGCTCATGCGCTGTGCTGCGGGAAGCGTGGCCATATGCTCTGGGTCGTCCCACAGTTTGCGGGCATGAAGCATCAGCGCAATGGTCTGCAAGGTTTTACCTAGACCCATATCATCGGCGAGGATCCCGCCAAATCCGCCTTGATACAGACGCGCGAGCCACTGGAATCCCTCAACCTGGTAAGGGCGGAGCGTAGCGTTTAGGGTGTCTGGTACTTGGGCTTCTTCGCCTTCTGCCACACGTAGCAGCGAGCGCATACGCCCTATAAAGAGATCAGCCCCGTCGATACCTTCAGCCAGCTCATCAAACTCATCAAAGAGTGAAACTTGGAAGACTGAGAGCTTCAAATCCGCGTCTTTTGGTTTGTCATTGAGCGATTGTGCTTCGTCGACAAGCGACTTCAGCTTGGCAAACAGGGGATGGTCCAATGAGAACCAGGTGTTGTCGGGAAGCTTAACCTTCATGGAACCGCTGGTCAGCGCCTCCATGATGGTAGAGAAAGGAACCTCGTGGTCACCAACGGTGATGAGCAAGCCCAAGTCCAGCCAGTCATTACGTTCGTGGCTCACGGCATTGATTTTCAGCTGTGGAAGTTCACGCAGCTGACGGTATACCGGGCGGATTCCTTCCTCAGTAATTTTCATAATGGACAGGCCCCGCAGCGCAGGAAGCAGATCCGAAACGAACGTGATCATATGTTCTCCGGCGAAGAACCTTGACGACAGATCGTGGTTGCTAGTGTCCGTGTGCTTCTCAAAAACGTCGTTAACGGTCCGGTATAACGCTTGCTCGGCCTGCGCATCATATACTTCGTGGTCGTATGGGACCCCCGGGTATCGGACCTGGAAGTAAATGGCGGCCGAATCTTTGACTGTGCCGTCGGCTTGTTCTTCGCGACTGAAATTCACGGTGGCATGAACCTCAGGTGGCGCCAGCGCGGGAAGCACCAGCCCTTCACTAATGCTGCGCAGGCTAAAGCGGCGCGCGAGTCGAGCGTACGACTCGTTAAAGAAGTCCTGCATTTGGTCCGAGGGGATCTGCAGAGGTTCACGATTCTGGAACCAACGGCGGTGCTGGGCAGGGATTATTTCGTCGCTAGGTGCCAACCATATTTGGTCTGGAGCTTCAAGTTCGACGTAAAAACCATGATCAGCGATGGTTCCCGCAGGGGATTCTGCGTTAAGGCTTAAGCTTTGTCCAGCAATGTGTAGCTGGCCAGCAACGTTGAGAGACCGGTCTTCTGTCAGGCTTGCCAGCAGTTCAAACCGAGACTGACGATCAACATTTACAGTGGTCTCGTGGCGGGTGGTAATGAGCTCGATTCCAAGCTCTTGCGCCTCGTCGAGCATTGGCCATAACAAGTTGGAAGCGTACTCGTCTAAAAACAGCCAATCTTCATCGACCTTGAACTGCAGCTGTGTATTGCCCCGGGCCAGGGCTGCAAAGCGAGTAAACCAATGGTGCTGGCCGCGAAGCAAGTTCCAGCCGTAAGTCTTAAAGGCGATGGTGGTCCACCGTAGCTGGCCACGAACCCAGCGACCCTCGGAATTACGCACCATGGGGCGAACGCCTAAGCGGAATCGCTTGTTCCGAGTGGGGTGTGGCACCGAACCGGAGGGCATCCACTGTTGCTGCTGAGAAGTATTTTTAGAGTCAAAAACCATGAACTGCAGGGCCATAGCCACTACAGGATCATTGGGGGAACCTAAAAGTCCCTCGGAAGGTCCTGGCTCCGGTTCCTCAAACCAAGTATTGACCTGAGTCGACCAAGCGGAAGCGGTTCTTTTCGTCTCGGCCATTGAAGGACGTGGTTGGTTCGCAATCTTATTCGCAGTCAGCGCAAGAGCCGCGACATGAGGGCAGACCGATCCTTTGTTACAACTGCAGTCGGTACTTTCCACGGTCCAGCCAGTTGCGCTTCGAACTACGGTGATAGTGGAGACAAACTGCTGGTCATCTTCCAAGATAGTGCCGGAGATGACGCTGCTACTTTCATCAAAAGCGACGTCAACTACCGATTCGTCTTTTTTAGCGAGCTGTTGCCCGAAGAAGAATGGAACGTCGCCCAAGTACGCCAGTAGGTGCCTTGCGTCGATGAGTGGTGGCACAGAATCAGTCATCCTCTCATCGTTTCACGTTCAGCGCGCTGGTGGAAGTTGAGAACCCTAACTGTGAACAATCACCCGTATTCGCGGTAGCTTAGTTACATGTCTCAAGTGTGGCCTTATATCCCCGCCCGTACAGTAAATATCACCACTCTGGTGGAATTCGACAGGCTAGCCGCCGAAGCTCTCGAGACCCAGATGGCACGTGCCAGGAACTGGCGTGTACACCGGGTTGATTTGCAGACAAGAGATTCGCTCCTGGGTACCCTCGATCTAGCCGACTGTCTTTTTATCGATTGTGTGTTCTCCTCACAGGGGCGTGCTCTGGTTGAAGCTACCGGTGGGCTTTGCATGAGTAGTGGAGTGCAACTGCCTTTTGATATTTCCGAACGCGATTTATATACCCCGTATGAACTGTATTCAGGGATCAAAGAAGTGCCCTATGCGCAGGTACCTGACGCGCAGATATACACCTATTCACAATCTAAACCACCGCTGAAATTTGCTACCGACGACACCGCTATGGCTACCACATTGCATGACCACCATATTGGGCAGGCAATGATAAATGCGGTGTACGACGGAGTTTTCGCCAACACCCCGATGATTGGTGTCATGGGTGGGCATGCGGTACAACGAGGAACCCAAGAATTTGCCGATGCCGTTCAGCTTGGGACCACTCTCACGCGTAAGGGTTACTCGATTGTGACCGGTGGGGGCCCCGGTGCGATGGAAGCAGCTAATGCAGGTGCTTGGCTTGCCGATTATGAGCCCCAAGACATCGTTGCCGCCTTGGATATTTTGGCGCAGGCACCCGACGCTATCCGCCATCGCACTATGTGGGCGCGCGCGGCGGTACGAGTGCGTGAGCAATTTCCTAGCAAGAATCATTCGTTGGGCGTGCCCACCTGGTTCTATGGACATGAGCCACCAAACCTCTTTGCCACACATATTGCCAAGTTCTTCACGAATTCCATTCGCGAAGCGATCTTGCTCGAACAATCAAACGGCGGAATCATAGTGTTGCCAGGCGCTGCCGGGACCGTCCAAGAAATATTCCAAGATGCCTGCGAGAACTATTATGCGACCGGTGCGCGCGTCACCCCTATCGTTTTGGTCGGAGAAAAACATTGGCGCGAAGAACTACCGGTCTGGCCACTGCTCCAAGCGCTGGCAGTTGGCCGGGCCATGGAAGACCGAATTGCGTTGGTAGACACCGTGGACGAAGCGGTCGCATTCATTGAAACCATGACCCCGTTGCGTCGCCGCACACGGTTCTAAAAAAGCTTCTGGCCGCAGCCACCTTGGGCGGCGGCCAGATAGGCAGTGAGCGCTACGCTACCGAGGTTCCAAAGAGCAGACCCAGACAGTACGTAACCGCAGCAGCACCCAAACCAATGGCGAGCTGGCGCATGCCACGTTTTACTGGGGAAGCCCCGGAGAGCAAACCAACGATACCTCCGGTGAGAAGCAACGCAATGCCGACCAAGACCACGGCAACAATCACCGCAGGAAGGCCGGAGAGCCCAAAGATATAGGGAAGAATTGGGATGACTGCGCCAGAGGCAAAGAACATAAAGGAAGACATGGCCGCTCCCGGAGCCGAACCAAGTTCCTCATGTTCGCGTTCAAGTTCAGCCGAGCGCACTTCCGGGTGGAGCGAGAACGAGGGGTTGCAGTCACAGGTGAACAGACCCATGCGTTCGGCGGCACGGTGCTCTGCATCCTCATCATTCATTCCTCGGGCCTTATAAATCAGGACCAATTCGTTCGCGTCCAAATCTAGATTCTGAGCCGCAGAGAGTGTGACCTGAGTGGGACGTGATGCGGAGAGCAGCTCGCGCTGGGAACGCACCGAGACGAACTCGCCGGCTGCCATGGACAGCGCACCTGCCAGCAAACCGGCAATACCGGAGAAGAGCACAAACGAAGACGCCACCCCGGTAGCGCCAATACCCATAACCAACGCCAAATTTGAAACGAGACCATCGTTGGCTCCGAAAACTGCTGCGCGGAAGTTGCCAGATAGTCGGGTGCGACCCGCGGTTGCCAAGGCCCGAACAACCTCCTCATGGACCTGTTCATCTGCAGCCATTTGCGGGGCCGCATCTTGATCGGTGGCGTAAGGAGAATTTCCTTCGGCGCGCTGGGCTAGCGCCAGGACAAAGACGGAACCAAAATGGCGGGCCATGAAACGCAACATAGTCCGTCGCAACGAGGGGCGGACCGGGCGGGCGTGTTCGCCTAGTTTTGCACGCCAGTAGTTTTCATGGCGTTCTTCGGCTTCCGCCAGTCCGCGCAGAATCTGGTGTTCTTGCCCGGTGCGTTTTACCGCTAGTTCACGGTAAATCGCACCTTCGGCGACTTCGTCGGCCATATATTTACGCCAACGACGTATTTGTACCTTGGTGGGCTGGGGTGTTGAGCTTTGGGTCATCACGGGGATGAGTCTCCTGAGACAGAGTGGATCTAGCGGGCAGGCTAATGATCCGAGGTAGGTTCAACTGTTGAGTTTAGTGAGCGAAGTGAAAGCTGGGAATTTGGCAAGGCTAAATACGTGGGGGATACCGTGATTATGCCCGGTGACGGCGATAAAAACAGAGAGTTCTTCTCGGGACACATCAAAACTGGGGGTTCGTACGGTACGAGTCAGGGATTCGGCCAGCCGTCGAGGATTGGTGACAAAATAACTAACCCAGAGACCATGCAGTGGAAACTGCACTTGACCGGTTTGCAGATCGATAATCGGAAGAACATTGATACTCATGGCAACACGTACCCTCAAGAGAGCTCTTGCCCGCAGCCGGTCGGCGCACGGACCGCTTCTTCATCCGAACCACCCATGAACCTGGGGTTGGTGCGCGGCCAGTCGGAGCTTGGCGCCGCATCTCGTGAAGCAACATTACGATGCTACACCGACGCCAGCTGCGCCCACGTAGTGCTACGTAATACTAGGTTTACCGGCCCTGCGCTCGCCGAGGACGAACCGCTCAGCGCTCTACTTACGCTGGACTACCTCTTGCGAAAGCTGTTGCAAATGCGAATATTGCTCTTGCCATTGAGCGGAACTGTAACTTGGGAGATTTAGAGCCTGTTCACGAAGGCCGACCTGACCGTCGAGTAGCTCACGAACTATATCAAGCTGTCCGGCGTGCCTGGAGGTCTCCGCGATCATATGCACGATGAGATGTTCTACGGTGCTGTGGCGATGAATGGACCACCAAGGGATGACGGCCGGAGAAGCTAACTCTAAATTATCCAACGCCGCTTCTGCGAAGGCGACGGATTTTCGGTACAGCTCTAGCACGTCTTGAACCGAATAATCTGCCGGAGGCAAAAAATCGATTTGTGAATCCTCACTTTGCAGCAATTCGAGTACATGATCATCGTTAGGGAGTAGCCCCAAGCATTCACCAAAGTAGCCATATTCGGTCACAGCTAGGTGGTGCACGATGCCAAGCATATGGGTGCCGGTAGGCGTCATCGGACGGCGGGCCAATTCTTCGCTCAGCGCCTCGCACTTCCAAAGCACGGTGCTACGTGCCTCATTTAAATAGGCGCGAAGCCTTTGGGCGGACGGATCATTGATGGTGTCCATGCGCCGAGTCTAATTTCAGTCGCGTCCAATGGACAGGGCTGAAACGACATTAAGATCGTGAGGTTATCTGAACAGCGACTGCTTAAGTCGGGGCCCGGTTGCATATTGGTAAACTTGCCTAATGTAAGGGTCGGATCAGAATGGTTTGGCCACATCTGTGACCGAGGACCACCAACCCGTGGCGTCTTGGCAACAAAAATGGTGGGAGCTCATGAAAACACTGCCCGTAGAACCCACCGGCGCAGCGATCAATATTGGCGCCCGTTTGCGAGGCGTACGACAAACGCGCCGGCTAACAATCGACCAAGTCGCCGAAATGTCTGGGCTGACTAAAGGTTTCTTGTCTCGGGTCGAACGGGACCTGACAAGCCCATCCGTGTCGACATTGCTCAAGCTCTGCGATGTGTTGGGAATAGAAATTGGCCAACTTTTTTCTGTGCCCGAAACAAAACTAGTCAGGCTTCAAGAAGCACCACGCATTGCCCTAGGTGGTGAGGGAATCACCGAACAACTTGTCACCCCACGCACCGAAACACGTGTGCAAATGATTAGGGCCGAGGTTGCGCCACAGGGTTCGGGTGAAGCCGAACTATATTCGGTGGACTGCAAGGTGGAAGTGCTTCATGTGATTTCTGGCGGATTCACTTTGGTGTTGCCCGAGGACCGTATCGAATTGCACGCAGGAGATACCGTGACTTTTCCGGGCCGCGAGCCACACAGCTGGGAAAATACGACTGATCAGACAGCCGTAGTCACGTGGACTCTCTTACTCTGAATGACAGTGAGCGGTTCGTTCGGGAAAATTTTAGCCACGAGCGGCTGACCGTTTTAGCTAGATAAATTTCAAAGCGTATCCTTGAAATAGTGTCAACAACGTTAATCGACGCCGCTAAATAACCGAAGGGAGCTCCGTGACGGAAAGTGAGCCACGGGCTGAACAGTCGGAACTACGCTCTGCCAATTGGTGGATGTCTGCAATTCTCGGTGTCCTCATTGGTGTGACCATGACGTTGATTCGCACCCAACGTAATTTTTTCATTCTAGGTGCCGCGATTCTTGCCGGCGTAATCTTAGTGTTGGGACTTCGCACTATTTATCGGCGCTCACGCTACCCACAGATGGCTCAGGCTAAAACTTCATGGGTTTATGGGCTTTGGGCCGTGTTGTTGCTGGTGCTTGCTGGCCCGGTACAGCTCATATACGTGGCGGACGAACTCGACGAAATTGCCATCAAGTCGTTAGTTCTCTCGGTGGGTTTCACCCTGGGGTTCCATGAAGTGGACCGGGCCATAGTTGATAGCAGTAAGAAGTCCTTCAAAGCTTAAACGCTAGGCAGTGCTCACTCATAGGGAGGATGCGATGTCCGCCGAGAACCTCGCGATCGGAATCGACATCGGGGGAACTAAAATTGCCGGGGGCATAGTAGATGGTAATGGCCAGATCCTGCGCCGAAGTTTCCGTCCCACTCCGGGGCAGAATGCAGCCTTGACCGAAGATGCTATCGCCGCCGTAGTTAACGAGCTGAGCGATGGTAACCAGCAGCTACCAGTAGGTATCGGAGCCGCCGGGTGGATCAATCGCAGTGGCTCTCACGTTCTTTTCTCGCCTCATCTTGCCTGGCGCGATGAGCCGGTGCTAGAACGTCTCGAAGCAAAAATGAACCGCAAGATCACCTTAAACAATGACGCGGATGCCGCTGGATGGGCGGAACACCGTTTTGGTGCCGCGCGCGGCGAAGAGCTCAGCGTTTGCCTAACGCTCGGCACCGGCATTGGCGGCGCAATTATTTTTGATAATCGAATTTTACGGGGCAGCTTTGGTGTTGCCGGCGAGTTCGGTCATCAAACCTTAGTAGTCGAGGGGCATCGTTGCCCCTGTGGCAACCGTGGGTGTTGGGAGCAATATGTCTCAGGTAACGCGCTGGGACGCGAAGCCGCAGAGCTTGTCCGGCTCAATTCTCCCCGAGCGCATAATCTTCGTGAGGCCTGCTCCGCGGACCCAGCGCTGGTCACGGGCGCGATGGTGACATCTTTGGCCGCTAATGGCGACCTCGCCTGTATGGAACTCATTGAAGAGATGGGACATTGGTTGGGATTGGGAATCTCAAACCTTGCAGCAGTTCTGGATCCTGGTGTCGTGGTGATTGGAGGGGGACTGGGATCCGCTTCTACTTCCCTGATTGCAACGGCCGAGGCGACGTACCGCAAACTCCTTCCGGGACGTGGATACCGCCCCTACGCCCGCATTGTCCGTGCGCAACTCGGCGCGGATGCAGGGTTGATCGGTGCCGCGGATTTAGCACGACATGACCGCTAAATAGCTTACAGCTGGGCAAAACGGCCAGTAGTTCAGATGTGTTATCCAAGATAGAATCTCAGTCTTTTCGCAGGGTGATCCACCTCGTTTTCCCGAAAGGTGTGGTCGTGGCGTCGACTGCGTGACGAGCTGAATTTTCCAAAGCAGGAAATTATGAACGTGGCTAAAAATTTACCTAGTTGAGTGTTTGAGAGTCTCACTTTCCGTTAGAACGGGAGGGTGGGGCTCTCATTCTTCACAAACGTGCCTCATTATGGACGAATACACCTTGACGGTAGGCGTGCCAATAAATAGCATGGGAGGAAACTCATGTTTCATATTAGGCAACTCTTGATTGGGTGTGCCGGGAGGAAGCGTTCATGAAAGAAGTACGGATCGAAGAAAATGGGAACATCGGCCCCATCAATGCCGCCGTCATTCCCCGTTACGCAGGCGGTGGAACCTACGCACGGTTGCCACGCCTAGATCAGGTATCAAAGTCCGATATTAAAATTGTTGGCGTTCCCTTTGACACCGGTGTTTCTTACCGCCCTGGGGCCCGCTTCGGCGCAAACCACGTGCGTGAATCGTCGCGATTGATCCGTCCCTATAACCCAGCCGTCGACGTTTCGCCTTTCGCCTTGAGCCAGGTCTCCGACGCTGGAGATATGGCAGTCAACCCGTTCAATATCAATGAAGCCATTGAAACAATCGAACACAACGCACTAGAACTGACCGAGGATGGTGCGACGTTGGTGACTATAGGTGGTGACCACACCATTGCGCTGCCTTTACTGCGTGCCGCTTCGCAGCGCGCTGGGGCACCGGTAGCAATGTTGCACTTCGATGCGCACTTGGACACCTGGGATACCTACTTCGGCGCCGAATATACCCACGGCACACCATTCCGTCGCGCTGTCGAGGAGGGCATCCTCGATACTGAGGCGATCTGCCATGTGGGAACCCGCGGTCCTCTCTACGGTAAGAAAGACCTCGAAGATGACAAGCGTTTCGGTTTTGGCATCGTTACAAGCTCAGATGTCTACTATCAGGGCGTTAAAGAAATTGTTGCTAAACTGCGTGATCGTATCGGCAATCGTCCGCTCTATATCTCAGTAGATATCGACGTTCTTGACCCAGCACATGCGCCTGGCACCGGCACTCCAGAAGCCGGCGGTATTACTAGCCGCGAACTGTTGGAAATCTTGCGCGGCTTGCGTGGACTGAAAATTGTGGGCGCCGATATTGTTGAGGTGGCACCTGCCTATGATCATGCAGAGCTCACAGGCGTTGCTGCCTCGCACGTCACCTATGACCTGATCAGCCTGATCAGTGAATACCGTCAGCTGAATGGACAGAACAACTAATGAGCAACGAAGTGCAGCGTAACGGTGGTGACCTCGTTGTTGAAACGCTCAGTGCTCTCGGAGCTAAAACGGTCTTCGGGATTCCCGGGCAACATGCGTTGGGTCTTTTTGACGCGTTGTCTCGTTCCAATCTGCAGTTCATTTCTTCGCGGGTGGAAAACAACTCTGCATTCGCCGCGGATGGTTATAGCCGCGCCACCGGTGAGGTAGGAGTACTTTTCCTTTCCACAGGCCCCGGAGCACTGACCTCTCTGGCAGGGTTGCAGGAAGCCTATGCCACCGGTGTGCCAATGGTGGTTATTGCAAGCCAGATCCCACTGGATGGCTTAGGTGCACGACGTAAAGGCATGTTGCACCAACTTGATGACCAGAAGGCCTCGGCTGCGAACGTCACCAAGTTCCAGCAAACGGTGCATCACGCCTCCGGCATACCTTCGGCGATCCAAGACGCTTGGGCGCAGGCGGTAACCGTGCCAATGGGGCCGGTGTGGGTTGAAGTGCCGCAGGACGTCTTACTGGCACCGGTCTTTGTTCCACCCGTGCATGATGCCTTGGCCGAGGCTTATGAGCACCCACCCCGGGTCGAACTGATTGACGAGGCAGTTCGCTGGCTCTCAGATGCTAAACGACCAGTCATCGTCGCCGGTGGTGGAGTGCGACGGGCCGGAGCGGAAAGCGAACTGCTCCAGGTCGCCGAGAAGCTTAATGCCCCAGTGCTGTGTACTCCTGGAGGTAACGGTGCGTTCCCATGGGAACACGAGCTTTCTTTGCAGTCTTGGGTAGAAGACCGATACGTCACCGAGGTCTTGGAAGACGCAGACGTCTTGGTAGTTGTCGGCTCATCGCTGGGCGAAGTGTCCAGTAACTACTTCACCCTGGCTCCTCGTGGACACATGATTCAAATCGATGCCGAGCCGCGGGTGCTTGAGTCAAACACCCCGGCCCTGGGAATCCGCGCTGATGCCAAGACTGCTTTGGAATTCTTGGTCTCGAAACTCAACACGACTCAACTGTCTAGTAGCCCTGACTGGCACGGACAAAGTCCAGCGCAGCTGGTCACTCAAACCCTGGGCAAGGTGCAGAACCGACTGCGAGGCCAAGGGCTGGATCTCGAGCAGAAGTTCATGGCCGATATCCGCGAAGCGGTGCCAGCGGATATGCAGACCTTCTGGGATATGACGATTGCGGCCTATTGGGGCTGGAGCTGCTGGGATTCTCGCGATGGTGAATTCCACTCAGCGCAGGGTGCCGGTGGATTAGGGTTTGGCTTCCCTTCGGCCATTGGCGGTTCCATTGGCCTGCAAATCAAGGGCGCCTCGGCCGAGCAAGCGCGAGTTCTTGCGGTATCGGGTGATGGCTCATCTATGTATTCAATTGCTGAACTTGCCACCGCGAAGCAACACAACGTGCCTGTGACATGGCTAATCGTTGACGATGGCGGGTACGGAATTCTACGCGAATATATGGAAGGTGCCTTTGGCAAGGCAACAGCTACCGAGCTAACCCGGCCCGATTTTGTCGCGCTGGCTCAATCCTTCGGAGTTCCAGCGCGGCTGGTGGAAGCGGATCAGATTGGTGAGGCGCTACGTGAATCATTTGCGGGCGAAGGGCCCAACGTGATCGTTGTACAGACGCTTCTGCGCATGTTCGCGCCGACCCACCTAGGGGAATAGCACATAGTTTCGGCGCCCTCGAAAGGGGGCGCCGAAGGTGTCTGAGCTAATGCGTGAAGTGGTAAACGACTCCGAATAGCAATGTAGAGACGCCCATGCTTATACCGATGAGCAGTGGCACCCAGTCCAGAGACTGAATCGCCAACATCACTGCGAAGGCCGTGAAGAGCAATATTGCCCCAATACCTCCGAAGATCACCCCTCCGCCACCATGATGCTGCACGGCGGAATGTGCAGTCCTTTGGATATGTGGTGTCATGCCCTCATGGTACGACCGAAGCCAGCGGAATTACCCTGCTTTGGCAAATAATTCGATATTGTCAGATTTGATTGGAACGCGTCTGAGTGCGCAGCTGATGTACTCGCAACGCCGCATTGTTTAATGATTCGTAATTAGCTCCGGGGCCTTGGGCGATGAACCCATCGCAGAAGTGATCGGCAGCTACCTGTTTACCGAAAGCCAAACCTTGATAAGTCCCTCCAGCCATCCGAATTAGGTGTGCTCCGGCTGCGATGTCCCACGGTTTGGTATCAAAACCGATACTAGCGTCACACCATCCAGCCGCCACATGCGCGAGCCCCAGCGCGGCCGACACTTTGCGACGTACCGTGGCAAAGTCTTGAATCCATGCTCCGAATACTTCCAAAGCCAGCGGTCCATCCTTAATCAGGGATTCTGCGCCGGGGTAGTCAGTCATCAGATTTGCGCGTGCCTGCTCGGGACGTTGGCTCGGGGTAAGGCGCTGGTTGTTGAGATACGCAGCCTCGGAGTTAGCGCTAAATTGATCGCCAGAGATCGGGTCGACAATCACCGCGGCAACCAACTGATTGTCGATGGCCGCAGCGATAGAGACGCAGAAAAACGCGATGCCGTGTACGAAGTTGCTGGTCCCATCGATCGGATCAACGATCCACTGCACTTGAGCGGCCGCCGGTGTTCCCGAATCCATGTCGATATTTTCTTCACCAAGAACCCAAGAGCCCGGAAAAGCGGTACGCAGCGAGTTGGTGATGATCTCCTGGCTTTGCTTGTCCACGGCGGTGACTAGATCATGACTGTTAGTTTTCTCTTCGAAGGTGATTTTGTTGCGAAATGCACCTTGTATTGCGGGCGCCGCCTGCAGTGCGGCGTTCAGCGCCGTGAGTCGAAGAGTCTCAGCCAGTTCCGGCATTGAAGCTATTTTGTGTGAAGTCACGGTTTAACCCTACTCGGTGCGCGGTCACCGGTTTGTTTGTGGGGTTATTGAAGACCGAACAGTTAGACTTCCAGTATGAGTAGCATGCAACCGATTTTGCCCAAAGAGTCATTGACGGATCAAGTCACTACGAAGATTCGCGCGGCGATTGTGTCCGGTGAAATGACGCCGGGCAATCATTACTCGGCGATTGCTATTTCTGAGAAGCTCGGAGTTTCGCGTACTCCGGTACGCGAAGCGTTGCAGTTGCTCGAAAAGGAAGGCATTGTGACCGTCGCGAAAAATCGTGGTGTGCGCGTGAATCAGATTTCCTTGGACGACATTGTCGAGGTATTCCAACTTCGTTTGGTTGTGGAGCCCCCGGCCGCGGCCCGTGCGGTACTCAACGCCAGCGAGGCTGATCTTGAGATTTTACGCGAACTGCACCACGAAATGATCTTGGTGGGGCAGACCGGGGACGGGCGTGCCACCTTAGAGGCGGATAAAAAGTTCCATCTTTACTTACTCGGGCTGGCGCGTAACGCGAAACTTGACGGCATTGTCGGGGAACTGCGCAATTTGGTGTTGGCCCATGGGCAGGTCACGATTCCACAGGCCCGAACGAGCCAAGATCTAGCCGGTGACCGCGATGAGCTCATGAACGCAATCCTGAAACGCGATCCATCCGGTGCGCAGATCGCCATGCAAAATCACGTTTTGCGCACCGCGCAGATGCTCGTGCGAGCGGTGTGCGCGCGCACGCCAGGGCTGAATGATGAGCAGTACCTGTCTCGGTTGGAAGAGCTCATCTTTTAGCCTCGATTATTCCCCGTGCTATTGAACACTGGAACTAATTGCCATACAGTTGCATGCAACATGTAACTGTTCATTTTGGGATTAGATCGTAGGTGGCTCATGGCTCAACCAATGCAAGGAGTTAAGGTCGTAGACCTGTCACGGATCCTTGCCGGTCCGTTATCTACCATGACGCTGGGCGACTTCGGGGCCGAGGTGCTGAAAATTGAAAGTCGCGCGGGAGATGAAACACGCGGGTGGTTGCCGCCTGTCACCAGCGATGGTGTGAGCACGTACTACTCGGCGGTGAATCGTAATAAGCAGGCAATTATCGTCGACTTCAAGAACTCCGACGAACTGCACGAACTACGCAAGATTATTGACGACGCAGATGTGCTCGTACAAAACTTTCGTCCCGGTGTGCTCACCCAATTCGGACTTGACTACGAATCTGTCAAGGAAACGAACCCCCGCCTAGTGTATTGCTCGATTTCCGGATTCGGTGACCGGGCAGGTGCCAGCCTTCCTGGGTTTGATCTTCTGGTTCAGGCTGTCGGAGGACTGATGAGCATCACCGGGGAACCCGAGGGGACACCGAGCAAAGTAGGTGTGGCTTTGGTTGATGTGCTTGCCGCCCAGAATGCGACAACCGGAATCCTGCTTGCCCTGCGCGAACGCGAGCAAAGCGGCCTAGGGCAAAAGGTAGATATTTCGCTGATGACATCCATGCTGGCAGGACTCACGAATCAAGCCAGCAGTACCGTAGCGACTGGTGAGTCGCCGCCACGCTTGGGCAATGCACATCCGAGTATCGCGCCGTATGAAACCTTCGCAACAGCGGACGGAGTGATGGTGATCGCTGTCGGAAATAACCGCCAATTCTCGGCTCTGGTTTCAGAACTAGGGGTGCCTGAGCTTGCCAGTGACAAACGTTTTGTTGAAAACCTGGAGCGTGTAAAACATCGACGAGAGCTCAAGGAGCTCATTGAAGAAATCACGGTTCAAGACAGCGCCATCCGCTGGACAAGTCGCCTAATGCAGGCTGGAGTTCCAGCAGGCAAGGTCAACTCTGTCGCAGAAGCCTTAGAGCTCGCGGTAACGCTCGGGCTGGAACCTTTGGTGAGTATCGAGGACTCAGCTACCGGACGGCGTTCAACGCAGGTGGCAAGCCCGATTAACCTCTCGCGAAGTAAAGCAGAATACCGTCTTGTGCCCCCTGCCTTAGGCGAACACCAGCAGACTTTTCTTGGCACCGCCAAACTCTAAAGGAGATAATTCCATGAATGATTCACTATCGACCGCTGCCCTAGACCCAGCCGATCTGATCAACTTTGATGCGTTACTCAGCGGTGAAGAACTCGCCTTACGAAACAACGTGCGCTCATTTGTTAATGAAAGCATCAAGCCGAATATTGCCAACTGGTATGAAAATGCCATTTTCCCCTTGGAAATCGTACCGGAGATGGCGAAGCTAGGCCTGCTTGGAATGCATCTTGACGGCTACGGCTGTGCAGGACGTTCAGCCGTTGAATATGGTCTAGCTGGTGCCGAATTGGAAGCCGGAGATTCCGGACTGCGCACCTTCGTCTCGGTCCAAGGATCACTGGCCATGAGCGCCATTTACAAGCACGGTTCGGAGGAGCAAAAACAAGAATGGTTGCCACAGATGGCAGCGGGCCAAGCGATTGGCTGTTTTGGTTTGACCGAGCCGACCGCGGGTTCGGACCCTTCTAGCATGACAACGTTCGCCCGCCGGGATGGGGATGATTGGGTACTAAATGGCCTGAAGCGTTGGATCGGCCTAGCCAATGTTGCCCAGGTGGCGGTAATTTGGGCACAGACCGACGAAGGTATCCGCGGATTTGTGGTGCCTACCAAGACTGCTGGTTTCAAGGCCACGCCCATTGAACCTAAACTTTCAATGCGTGCCTCTGTCCAGTGTGAAATTGAAATGACCGACGTTCGTCTGCCAGCAACCGCAGTGCTTCCCAACGTGGTCGGACTTAAAGGCCCATTCTCTTGTTTAAATGAAGCTCGCTACGGAATTATCTGGGGTGCTATGGGCGCTGCACGTGACTCCTTTGAAGTAGCGTTGAAATATTCGCAAGAACGATTGCAGTTTGATAAGCCGCTGGCTGGCTACCAAATGACACAGCAGAAGCTGGTTGATATGGCTTTGGAGATTAACAAGGGCTTCCTGCTGGCTCTTCATATTGGACGTCAGAAGGATGCCGGAGCTCTAGATCTGCATCAGATTTCCGTGGGCAAACTCAATAACTGCCGTGAGGCCATCGCAATCTGTCGAGAAGCTCGAACGATTTTGGGCGGTAACGGCATTACCTTGGACTACTCGCCATTGCGTCATGCCAACAACCTAGAATCCGTGCGTACCTACGAAGGAACCGATGAAGTGCACACGCTGATACTGGGTAATAAGCTTACCGGCATTCCGGCCTTCCGCTAAAGATCTTCTGTACAAGAAAAGCCAAAAAATATGACACAGCAGACCGCAGCAACTCTCCACCAATTCATAAATGGCCACTGGATCCCCGGCAATGCCGACGAGCTCGTTTCGACCAGTGCAGTCGACCCAGAGATTCGTGTGGCCTCCGGAAAAGCCGCAGATACCGCACAGGTCACCGAGGCTTTCATAGCAGCTGAGGGTGCCAGAGCTAGCTGGTCCTCCACGCCAATGGCCGAACGCGCAGGATATCTCCTTAGAGCCTCGGCTTACCTTAATGAGCACGCGGAGCAATTTGGAGCCGAGCTGGCTACAGAAGAGGGCAAGACTCTGCCCGAAGGGATAGGCGAGGTACGTAGGGCAGGACAAATACTGTCCTATTACGCAGCGGAGTCTGAACGAACCAGCGGAAGTACCTTCCACTCTCCCCGGGTGGGAGAACAGATCCTGGTGTCCCATAAGCCTTTAGGGGTGGTGGGTATCGTAACCCCGTTCAACTTCCCGATAGCTATCCCCGCATGGAAAATTGCACCGGCACTGATTTTTGGAAACACCGTCGTGTTCAAACCTGCAAGTCTCGTCCCGTTGTTGGCGACGCGGTTGGTTCAGGCATTCGAACATGCGGGCCTGCCGGAGGGAGTGCTTAATCTGATCATCGGTCCTGGCTCGTTGGGGGACTCAATCATGGATCAGCCGCAGCTAGCAGGCTTGTCGTTCACTGGGTCTACAGGTGTTGGACGCAAACTTTGTGCACTGGGAGCTGCTCGAGGGATACCGGTGCAAGCAGAAATGGGCGGTAAAAATGCCTCGGTAGTGCTTGCCGATGCGGATCTGGACCTTGCCAGCGAACAGGTGCTGTTCGGCGCTTTTCGATCCAGCGGACAAAAATGCACCGCCACCAGCAGGCTCATCCTCGATGAGTCTATTGCCGATGAATTTCTGAGAAAACTCATCCTACGATTGTCCCAATGGGTTACCGGTGATCCGCTGGATCCAGCAGTACACATGGGCCCAGTCGTTGATATTAAATCAGCCAACGCCGTCCGGAACGGGATTAACAAGGCGAAGTCTGAAGGCGCCGAGGTCATTTTTGAAGGTCTCGCCCCTAAGTGTGCAACGTATATCGCGCCCACAATTCTGGGTATCAGCAATGATGTCCGAGGCCGAGAAAACACGGCATGGCGCGAAGAATTTTTCGCTCCGGTACTCACCTTATTGCGAGTCTCGGGAAGCGAAGAAGCATTTGCCGCTGCCGAGGACTCAGAATTTGGGTTGAGCCTAGCCTTGTTCACCCGAGATTTGGCTACTGCTATCGATGCGCAGCAACGCCTGGATGTCGGCATTCTCCATGTGAACTCGGAGTCTGCCGGAGCCGATCCGCATGTACCGTTTGGTGGCGCCAAAGCTTCGGCCTATGGTCCCAAAGAGCAAGGAGCAGCGGCGAGAGAGTTCTATACTCACACCACGACAGTTTATTTACGAGGTTAGGAAGAAGGAACGTTGAGTATCAACAATATTCTTGTCATTGGCGCCGGCACCATGGGACGTCAGATTGCCATGAGCTGTGCCCTGAGCGGCTTCGTCACAATCTTGCAGGATATCTCCGACACGGCCTTGCGAGCGGCTCGCACCGAATTGGAAAATTGGGCGGCTGGGCGAATCTCCAAGGGTAAGTTGAGCGCTGAAGACGTTGAGTTGGCTCTATCTCGGCTGACCCAATCCACCGAATTAGCTACCAGTGCGGCGCGGTCGGATCTCGTGATCGAGGCTGCAACCGAACGGCTGGATATCAAGCGCGCCATCTTCGCCGAGTTGGGCGAGCATGCACCAGCCCACGCAATTCTTGCAACGAATTCGTCGACCTTGGCATCATCCCATGTGGCTGAAGCTAGTGGTCGGGCGGCCCAAGTTTGCAACATGCACTTCTTCAATCCGGCTCTGGTGATGAAGTGCGTGGAGATTGTGCGAAATGCGCAGACTAGCGACGCGACGATTGCTACGGTCACAGAGGTGGCACGAGCATTAGGCAAGGAACCGGTGCTGGTGAATAAAGAGGTTCCAGGGTTTATCGCGAACCGTATGATGGGCGCTATTCAGCAAGAAGCCCTGGACCTGGCATCGAAAGGGGTAGCGAGCATCGAAGATATTGATACCACAGCTCGTACCGCACTAGGTCATCCTATGGGCCCCTTTGAACTGATGGACCTGGTGGGTTTGGACGTTATTGATTTCATCGCGCAGGCAACCTACGCGGAAACTGGTGAGCCGAGCGATCAACCGCATCCGATGATCACCGAAAAGGTCGGCGAGGGAAAGCTCGGACGTAAGAGCGGTCAAGGATTCTACCTCTACGACCAAGAGAAATAGCGTTCGTACTGGTTGTGATGCCCGATGCCTAGGGCGGCCATCACAACCATCACTTGCGTGTATTTAGTGAGACGCTAGATCATTTCTGGTTGTTCGCCCAGAATAAAGTGTCGTCCCGAAATCGAGTCGACGGTAACTCTGATCCAGAAATCTTTGACCGTCTGAGCCCACGGGGTGACGCCACTTTCACGCGCCTCATTGATATCGGCTTCGTGTTCTAGGATTTCCGCGGTCCCATGGACTACTACGGACCAAGCCTCATCAGATAAGATTCCATCCGCCTCCAACGCGATGGAAGAATTAACCACCATCGAGGCGAGCTTATTGCCTGGCGCGGTTCGAAGATAGATATTTCCCTTATGAACCGCGTAATTTACGGGGACGATATCGATCATCCCTGCAACAGTGGTGGCTACTCGGCCATGTGCTGTATGCGTGAGTAGTTCCCAAGACTGTTCATCGTTGAGCACCAATACGGGTGCACCGGTTTCGTGTTCGAATCTCATAACTTAAGTTTTCTACGTTATGTAGAAAAAGGCAAGAGGGTAGTGGCTTTTGTTTTGAGGCTTACCGAAGCCGTTGAACGTGAAAGACTAGGAATATGAGCCATGCTGCAAATGATGGGGTCGCGCGCCACGTAGCGTCGCGTATTGAAGATCAGTTCCTGCAATTTCGGGCACGCCGAGCCATAGACAAGGGTCTAGACCCAGTAATCCTTCCCTATAACGGATATGGCTACGCCTCTACAAACGGTGGATGGGTGCGTGTCCTGGCACGAGTCGTAATGGCTAAACCCGGCGCCTTTGAAGGTGGAAAGCATAAAGCCAAAGTTGTCGAAGATGGTATCCGTGGTTTTCGAAACTTCACTTCCGCGGTACTACCTTTCGGTAAGGTCACGGTATTAGCTGCCGGCCAACACTTCGAAGTTCACGCAGATCGTGGTGGGGTCCTCGACGTTAAGCTCGCGGTCGATCTGCCGGTTGGGTGGAACGATATTGAACTGATCGCGCACAATGGGCAATCGGCGACCGCGCAGGTTCTTGTGATCGACGAGAAACAGCGCTTTGGCATTATTAGCGACGTTGACGACACCGTTGTGGTCACCGCATTGCCTAGACCTCTCCTCGCGGCATGGAATTCATTTGTTCTTTCCGAACATGCCCGCGTTGCGACACCTGGCATGGCGGTAATGATGCAACGTGTGCTGGCTGAGCATCCTACGAGTCCCACGATTTATCTGTCCACCGGTGCGTGGAATGTCGCGCAGACTTTAGAGAGATTCATATCGCGCAATCTTTATCCGCGAGGACCATTGCTGTTAACGGACTGGGGACCTACCGATCGAGCGTGGTTCCGTAGTGGTATGCAACATAAAGTTGATCAATTGCGTAGGCTCGCCGAAGAATTTCCCAACATCGAGTGGATGCTCATCGGTGATGATGGGCAACATGATCCGACAATCTATGCTGAGTTTGCGCGTCGTTATCCGGAGCATGTGCGCACCATTGTCATTCGTCAGCTGACCCCTTCAGAAGCAGTGCTTGCAGGTGGCCGTTCGACGGATCTACGACGCACCACGCCTGGTATTCGCTGGACCTATGAACCAGATGGATCGCAAATTCTTGAACAGCTATCTGAGTACAAATTGATAAGCCCTGAAGAACGCATGCCGGAGGCGAACTGATGACCGGTTCTGTTTTGCGTGTAGAGATACCCATGCGTTGGGGTGACATGGATGCATATGGCCATGTCAACAACGTAAATTTGATCAGGCTTATGGAGGAAGCGAGGATCGCTGGATTTGGGGTGCCAGGGGGCACCGGCGCACCGGGCGTTATGCCGAAGGTAAATATTTTTTCCGCGGTTCCCAACGGTGTGCAGATTCTTGTAGTGGAGCACCGGGTGCGGTATTCCAAACCCTTAGAATACCGAAATGTTCCGGTCAACGTTGATTTGTGGGTAGCTAATATCAAACCTGCAAGCTTCGATATGTGTTACGAATTTCGAGATCCGGTGAGTGATCACGTCTGCGTTAAGGCGCTAACGACGCTTGCCTACTTCGATCCCGTGGCCGGTCGAGTGCAGAGGCTCAGTAGCGACGAGCGGAGTTCGCTGGCCACGATGGAAGGTGTTTCGACATTTGTGCGGTAAACATTCAACGACTAATCAAATAGGATAGATGTATCTAGCCTTATTCGATGGGGGAGTGGTTTTGTGGCACGACCAGAAGGTGTGCGTCCAGTGCGCCCACAGGTAGTTTTGCAGGTTGTTAAGCGTCAACAAATTTCTGATCATCTAGTGCGTCTCACCTTTGGTGGTCCTGGATATGAAAATTTTGTTGATAAGTCGGCAACTGACCGTTATATCAAGATACTTTTTGCGAAGCCAGAGCTTGGCTTAACGCCTCCCTATGACTTGGATGCGCTGCGTGAACACTTGCCGGGTGAAGACCTTCCGGTGCGAAGAACTTATACGGTACGCCGTTCGGATGCCGAATCACGCACCATAGAGGTTGACTTTGTGGTGCATGGAAGTGATGGTTTGGCGGGACCTTGGGCTCGCGATGCCCAGATTGGCGATTCGGTCTGCTTCTCGGGGCCAGGCGGTATGTTCGCACCGCAAAGCGACTTCGATTTTCACTTGTTTGCTGGCGATGAAACGGCAATCCCCGCTATTGCGGCATCTCTTGAGGCCATGGAAGAAGGCATGGTTGGACAGGTGCTTATAGAAGTTGCGGATGCGGGGGACGAAATTGAACTCTCGGCGCCAAGCGGCGTGGGAATTCGTTGGATTCATCGTGGCGCTGAATTCACTCCAGAATCATCGATCTTAGAGCCTGAAGTACGCCAGTTTCCTTGGCCTGCAGGGCGAGTGCAGGTGTTTGCGCACGGTGAGCGAGAAGTGGTGAAAGCCTTGCGTTCCTACTTTTATGATGAACGTGGCGTGGACAGGCGAGACATGTCATTGTCGGCGTACTGGGCCTATGGTCGCGCCGAGGATGCTTTCCAAGCAGAAAAGCGATCGCCGGTCGGACAGATTTTTGACGAGCCGCAGGCTTCTAAATAAACGCATGACGCGACTGGTGGAAGTAAAGACCTTACGTCATTAGGTATGCCTAAAGATTAATTTGATAAATTAGGCGACTACACCTTGACCTTATTAGGTCTCTATCAGGTAAGCTGAGATCAACGCCTTCTTCGTGTGTGGTCGAAGAAGGCGAACAAAAAGCTTGCATCGGTCGTTTGGAATTACTAGCACGGACTGCTCACCGTGGCGGTACCAAATACACCGAAAAAGCGAATAATGTGGAGCGCCTGAATTGCTCATTCAGACGAACCCAAAACTGAGACATGCCGAGAACGTTCTTCGAGGCATGTCTCAGTTTTTCTTTGCATCCAGAGCCCAAAGTAAAACGGTGGCTAGTGATCCGGCACCATCGGGGATTTGAAGTGTGTCGTTGTGCTTGACCCCTAGCGCGGTCAATGACCGTTTTACCACTAGATCCGTCCGGAGAAAGATGGAATTCTGCCTCAGCCCGCGTAACGCCACGTAATCACGTGTCCAAGGGCCGACGCCTTTCAGCGTCTGTAAATCGTCGAGAAAATTCTCCTGGTTCGCGGCCAAGTATTGCCCAGTGTGGACATACCAATGAGCAACACGTTGTACGGTTTGTGCGCGCGATAATGGGCAGCGGATTATTTGTTGCAGTTCTTCGGCCGTATGTTCGGAGGTGCTAAGTGCATCAGGAAATACGTGAAGACCGCACTCGTGAAGTTGACCGATTTCTTGGACATAACGAGTTGCCAAGGTGCGGGCTGCGCTTGTTGATATTTGCTGCCCTAGGACAGTAGTCATCAAAGCCTCAAAAAGATCTGGATAGCCGATGAGTCGTAGGTGAGGGAACCGTTGAACTGCAGGCTTTAGTGCGTCGAGAGTTTCTAGTTTCGCGTAGTCTTGCTGTTGGGCCTGCTCTAGCCCCAACCAACTATTGATAATTTTTACGAGCTCAGTTTGTAACCTCTGCGGGGCCTGAGTCTCAACGGTTATCTCGGTGGCGCTGAACCATAGCTTAGTTGCGTAGCAATCACGGCCAAGTCGTAGCACCCGTTTGATGGTCGCCTCACGAAAATCTAATATCTCTTGATTTGCCAACGAATGCACCTTGAGAACCGAGAGCGTATGCGCGATATCCAGTACCCCTGATACTGGCAACGTGAAAATCATCTATGCCGCCCATATTCCAGAGGACCCACGCCGATGCGAACCGACTAGATGCGTGTCGACTATGCCCACTGCTTCCATGAGGGCGAACATGGTTGTGGGACCAACAAACTTAAATCCACGCTTTTTTAATGCGTTAGCTAGCGCTTTTGACTCAATGCTCTGAGTCGGGATTTCGGTATAGGTCGTCGGCTCGGGGGTGGAATCGGGTTTGAAAGACCAGATGAATTCGGACAAGCCGCCAGACTTGCGTAAATCGAGTGTTGCCTGGGCGTTGTTGATGGTGGCGCGGATCTTGAGTTTATTTCGCACGATGCCAGGATTGCTCATGAGTCGCTGATAATCATGCTCGGTAAACCCGGCAACCAGTTGCGGGTCGAAGTCGCAGAAAGCGGCGCGAAAATTTTCTCGTTTGGCCAGAATTGTCGACCAAGACAAGCCCGATTGGAAACCTTCTAAGCAAAGGCGTTCGAAGAGCGCCTGTTCTCCGGTGACTGGCATACCCCACTCGGAGTCGTAATAATCGCGGAGCATCGCATTGGTCGAAGCCCAAAATGGGCGCGCGAGACCATCTACGCCAATGACTAGATCTTCACTCATCCTTTCATCTTGCCACTTTCGGGCTGCATGAGATGGCGTCACATTAATCGCTAAAGGCGAGCTTCTGGGATACCATCGTCAGATGGCGATGATAATGTCAGTTGACGATGCAGCAGATCAGGCAACACAGCGCAAAAAAATGGCCGCGCTATTTCATGCGCTGGCCGACCCTACTCGGCTGCTCATCCTGGAACACCTTAAAACTGGCGAGCACAAAGTCAAAGAGCTCACCGAACACCTGGGGCTGGCCCAAAGCACCGTCAGCGCACATTTAGCCTGCCTGCGCGAAAGCGATTTAGTCTCCGTACGCACTCAAGGCAGGGCCAGCCTTTATTCACGAACAGAAAGCACACAACTTTCTTTGCTCCTCACCCAAGCGGTGGCATTGGCAAGCGTCACCGGCAGTGAACATCATTGGCATGAAGAGCACCCGAATCAGCCAGAGGAGGTCTAACCATGGCACACGATCACGGGTCTGGGCACGGGCATAGTCATGACCACTCGACGGTGAACCGCACCAGGCTTACCTGGGCATTCGTCATTACTGCAACCATTCTGGTCGCCGAGGTGGTCGGTGCGTTGCTGACAAATTCGTTGGCATTGCTTGTTGATGCGGCGCACATGCTGACTGATTCATTCGGACTATTACTCGCCTTGACCGCGGCTAACCTTGTCTTGCGAAAACCAACGCTCAAACGCACTTGGGGGTTCCGCCGAGCCGAGGTGCTCTCCGCGACCGTGCAGTCTGCGCTGTTACTTGCTGTCGGAATCTACGCAGCAGTCGACGCGGTGCGCCGGCTCTTTATACCGACACAAGTACACGCTGAAGGGCTGCTCATCTTCGGCATCATCGGCCTGGTTGGAAACCTCATTGCCATGTGGATTATCTCCGGTGGACGCGAAGCAAACCTGAATATGCGTGCAGCGTTTCTTGAAGTACTCAATGATGCTTTGGGGTCGGTTGCGGTCATCATTGCCGCGCTAGTAATCCATTTCACTGGCTGGACGAGTGCCGACTCGGTCGCCGCGATCGTCATCGCAGCATTGATCGTGCCACGAGCGGTTAAACTACTGGGCGAGACCACACATATTTTGCTTGAATCGACTCCGCGAGGGTTGGATCTGGAAGCTGTTCGGGCGCACTTGGAACAACAGGGCGGAGTGATCGCGGTCCACGATCTCCATGCTAGCCAGATTGCGTCAAACCTGCCGGTACTGACCGCGCACATCGTTGCCGAAGACCGAATGTTTACCGCCGGCGCCACGGGCCAACTACTTCGCGATCTGCAGCAATGTGTTGCCGACCATTTTGAGGTAAGTATTGAGCATTCAACTTTCCAAATTGAACCGAAAAGCCACCGAGACTCGTCGTATCACTCGCAATGCTAGCGGCTGTAAATGCTAGATGTTGAGTTAAGACCATGCGTTCTCATCCCTGGGTATGATTTGCCTACCGAAGATACAGACCTTCTGGCCGATCCTGAATTGGCTAGGAGATTTATATAATTGAGTCATGACATCAGAAACGCACCAAGTAACCGACTACGCAGTTCAAGCGCGAGGACTTACTAAAACCTATGGGCACGACAGCACCCGAGTAGAGGCACTACGCGGAGTTGACGTGGCATTTGCTCGCTCACGCTTTACTGCCATCATGGGGCCCTCCGGCTCCGGTAAATCGACCTTGATGCATTGCCTGGCAGGCTTGGACAACGCCGATGCTGGAGAAATCATCATTGGTGGCAAGAACCTCACCGAGCTAAATGATGATCAGTTAACCACCATGCGCCGTGAACAGATCGGCTTCGTCTTTCAGTCCTTCAACTTGGTTCCCACGCTTAATGCCAAAGACAACATCCTGCTTCCATTGTCGTTAGCCGGCAAAAAGCACGATCGTTCATGGTTCAATGTGGTCATCGATGCGCTGGGCTTACGCGACCGTCTCACACACAAACCACATGAGCTTTCCGGTGGTCAGCAACAACGTGTAGCGGTGGCCCGAGCCCTGCTCACTCGCCCAGAGGTAGTCTTTGGCGATGAACCTACCGGAAATCTGGATTCCCGCACCGGCGCGGAAGTGCTCTCCTTGATGCGCACCTCGACCCGTGAAATGGGACAAACCATCATTATGGTGACCCACGACCCGGCAGCAGCATCCTACGCTGACACCGTGTTGCTTATGAAGGATGGAACCCTCGTCGGTTCTCTAGAAAATCCCACCGTCGCCAGCGTCACCGAGGCACTCGCCTCCCTAGCGGAGTAGGACCATGCTTCAGGTAGCTTTAGCCAACATCAAAACTTATGCTCGGCGATATATCGCTGTGCTTCTCGCAGTAGCCATTGGTACCGCCTTCCTCGGTGCTACCCTCGCGGTAGATTCCTCTACTCGTGCAACACTCAAAAACAGCGTCGGCGATGCCTACAAAAACGCCGATTTAGTCGCCTCCGTAGATTGGCAATTGACGCCTGCGGATGCTGAGACGAGCAGTCTGACCATGGATGTGGTTCGTGAGGTTCGTAAACTTCCGGACACTTCCGGGGTCTACGGCAACGGTTTCTTCGGCGCGGACCTCCACACCGGGGAAAACAGCTACAGCGTGATGATGCAGCCGATCTCTCCCGAGCACAAACTTTCGGGTATGACTATGCTTGAAGGCCGCGCTCCACTGGGAGCGGAGGAAGTGGTTCTCGATGAGAAACATGCAGAGCAAATGGGTGTCTCGATCTCCGATACCGTGGCGGTCACCGCGATGGATGAGGCGAACAAGACGCGTGAACTGAAGGTGGTCGGGATCGTTGAGACGACCACAGACCCAATGTTTTCTTCCTATGCGCAACTAGCCATGGAAGAAAGCGCCTGGGAGCGACTAGCAGGCAAAGATTTTGGAATGAACCTGCTCATGATCGATGCGAAGGGGGACATCGCTCAGACGAAATCCACGATCGCACAGTATTTTAGTGACAAGGGTATGGCTGACGTGGTGGTCAATACCGCCGACGAGCAGGTGCTGAAAGATGTGGCGAGCATGACCGGTGGAACCGATCAGCTGACCATCATCCTCCTGGTCTTTGCTTTGGTGGCCTTGGTGGTCACCGGCTTAGTCGTCATGAATACATTCTCGGTAGTTATCGCTCAGCGCACCCGTGAGCTCGCGCTTCTTCGTACTCTTGGCGCAAAACGTGCACAGATTCGAAAGTCGGTACTGATCGAGGCGTTGCTGATCGGCATCATTGCTTCGGTAATCGGCATGATGATGGCCATTGCGCTCATGGCTGGGTTGATCCAGCTATTGCGCAGTTTCGTGCCGGAAATGTCCTACGCAACATTAGCCTTGGACGCACGCGGTATTATCGTTCCGCTCGTAGTCGCAATCCTCATGACGGTGTTGGCTGCATGGGTACCTGCACGCCGCGCTATGGGCCTGGCACCGCTTGCGGCGTTGCGTCCATTCGATGCGGCGAGCGTGAAGAATCGTGCGGGACTAGTTCGAATAATCTTTGGAGCGTTACTTACTTTGGCCGGGGTGGCACTATTGGGCTTCGGAGCGTACAAAGGTGACCTGCTCATCGCTTTTGCCGGAGGACTGCTTTCTTTCCCAGGCATCCTCATGCTTGCCTCACTGTTTGTCCCTGCCACCGTCTTCGGCGTAGGCAAGTTATTAGCTGGGCGTTCAGTAGCTGGAAGATTAGCTTCGCTTAACGCAGTTCGAAACCCTGGAAGAACCACCGCGACTGCCACAGCATTGTTGATCGGAGTCACCCTGGTGTCGATGATTATGGTCGGAGGACAGAGTGCAAAAGCCACGCTCAACGGCAGCATTAGCGGTGAATACCCTATTGATTTGCAAGTACAGCAAGATACGAAAAATAGTGATGAGTTGGCAGCTAAGCTCGCCAACGTCGAGGGTATTGAATACGCCGCTGCTTACCAAATGCGCACAGTCAATATCGACTTCCTAAACGGTTCGACGAGCGAAGAATACGCAATGATCGTTGATCCACAGTCATACTCATCGGTGGTGCTTGACCAAAAGATCGTTCCGAAGGATGGCGAACTGCTCTCCACCTGGTGGCAGAACGAATCAAAATTTGCCGAAGTGAACGGCAACGAAGTGAAACTGAAAACTACCTCGGCCAGTTTTGTCGAAAATACCTTGACCGAAGCAACAGCAAAGAATCTGGGAATTTCAGACAAAGACGGAATGTCCGGGGTGGCAATCAAAGTTGACCCATCGCTGTCCAACACGGAAATTAATACGCTGGTGGAGACCATCGCCGATGTCGCTAATGTCGAAAACTCTCGGGTCAGCGGAGGCGTCATGGAAAAATTCATGTTCTCCCAGGTTATCGATGTGTTGCTGATGATTGTCTCGGGGCTTCTAGCTGTAGCCGTGCTCATCGCGTTGATTGGCGTGGCCAACACACTGAGCCTTTCGGTACTTGAGCGAACACGAGAGAACGCACTCCTTCGGGCACTGGGTCTGAAAAAGAAGCAGTTGCGTTCCATGCTCGCTACTGAAGCAGTACTCATCGGCGGAGTTGCGGCATTATTGGGATTGATCTTGGGCGCCATCTACGGCCTGCTCGGAGCACATTCGGCCCTGTCCAGTTTGGGAAGCATGCAGTATGAAATCCCGTGGGCTCAGCTGGCAGCAGTTCTAGCTGTGAGCTTGGTTGCGGCGTTGCTTGCCTCGATTACCCCAGGGCGTCGAGCGGCGAAGCTTTCCCCAGTAGAGGGACTCGCCACCGAATAATAAATGGCGTGCAAAAGGGGGCCGGATGAGTTGCAAATCAGTTCGCTCGGCCCTCTGCTGACGGATAAGACTATTCGTGCAAACTAGTCACTGTCACGGTGGAATATTGCTAGGTTCGACTGGATACAACTGATGATCTACACCTTCGAGTTTCTCTGATTTCAGTGCACCTACGCGAACACCTAACATAGTCAAGGAAGTAAAAAGGGAGGCAACGCAATTGCGTTGCCTCCCTTTTTCGTCCCTGACTAATTACGCAAGGTAATACTTGTCGCCATGGCGGGGGACCGTCCGGTGGTGACAAAACCAGAAATGTTAGAACCAGGATGCTTGATGATGTCGGTAATAGAACCCAAATGACGGCTCAAATCGATCTTGTCCTCTGGTGCCGCAAGCACCAGATGAAAACCGAACTCTTGCAAGGCTCGTATGCCGGCCGCGGCATATTCGGAGTTAGCCTGAATGAACGCCTCATCAATCATTACCGTGCCATAGGAAGTGAAACCAGCCGAGGCGAACCCCAACTGATAAGCCAAGGCAGCGCCCATAATGAAGGAGGTAAAGCGTTGACCCTCACCACCGGAAAGCGTGCCCGGTTCCAACCCTGTTTCGATTTCACCGTTCGGTTTGTGCTCGTTACAGCTAATCACCACGTGTTGACGAACATCCAAGACCGTTGAACGCCATGCATTGAGTCCAGGGTCGCTTAGCGCCGAAACCAACGACTCAAGAGCCTGATAGGACTTCGCCAACGTGCTTTCTTCCTTCGTCGTGTAAGCATCGTAGAGCGCTGCCTTCAATTCCTTGCGGAACGTCCCTGCCTCGACAGGTATGGAGTTTTCAACCTCCAGACGCAGAATAGAACCGTGTTCGAAGGTGACGTCAGCAAGAATCTGGTTCAACGGCTTGATACGCTCAGAAATCATCCGACGTTCCTCATCGAGCAACTGCAATAAATCGCTGAAACGCTCGTAGGAACGATTCGCGAAGTATTCACGGAACTGTGCCTCATGGTGCGGTAACCCGTCCGCGACAATCTGCCCGTGCAGGGTGGCGTAGTGTTCCGCCGCCTCCGGGCTCGTACCGTGTGTTTGAGCGTGGGAAGTTCCAAACTCGCGAGCAAACCGTTTAAAGGTTTCGCTCAATACCCCGCCGACTTCATGGCGTTGCGAGCTGAGGTCATTGAGCTGGCCGCCGAGTTGGATCTTTACTTCAGCGAAGGCTTCAGCGATGGCGTCAGCGGGTGGGCATTCACCTGCGGCAACTTGGTGCAGAACCGGACCAAGAATTGCATGTTCGCGTAAGTGGCTAGGCACTGACTGGACCCAGTCACTGGTCGCTTCTGCGACATCAATTGAGGCGAGCAACTGCTTGGCTCGGTCTATCTGAAGTTCCAAATCACCAACCCGCGAACGAACCAACGCGAGTTCGCCAACTAACTGATCCGACGTAGCCTTGGCGCTGTCAATCTGTTGCCGGATCTTTGAAGAATCTCCTGAAAGTACTAGCGCATCACCGAGCTTCTGCTCACTTCGGCGAAGTGTTTCTAAAGCCGGCGAGGCATCGAGCTGGGCGAAATTACGTTCGTCCGCCACGATAGCTGCCAAGCTCTGGGACTTAGCGAGCACCTTATCTTTTGCCGCGGTCCGTTCATCCGCGGACTGGTGAGCCTTCTGGATCTTCTCCTGAAGGAGTACAGCTTTATTTTGCAGTTCCGAGATTTTGGATTCATTAGTGAAACCGAGCAGGTAGTCCGAAGCCGGAAGATTGCGGGTATCGCGTTCAAAGCTGCCTGTGCCGGTTTTTATTGTTCCTGCAGGGGTGATGGCTTTGGGATGGACGTGCATTGCCGCATCATTTTTAACACAAACCAACGGGTAATCGGCGGTGATCTTGGCACGCAACCACCTACCAGCTTCACCGGAAGCAAAATCTAGCTTAGCTACTAGATCGGCTGGTCCAGCTTCGGTTTGCCGAGGCTTGACGGAAATATCAGCCCAACGGACTCGTCCCAACCCATCGAGCTCATCGATAGCGTGCGTGACTTGGTTCAGGAATTCGCCGGGAACTAAAATCGTTCGGGCCAAAGACTGTAAGGCCTTTTCCGCAGCTAATCTCCAAATGGTGGAATCGGCTGCTACATCCATCAATTCGCCAGCGAACGGTAGCTGCTCTTCGCTCAGCGAGCAGGCCGAAGCGATCGCGCGGCGGGCTGCCACCGAACGATCATCGATGTTGGTGCCACGACGTTGATAGGAACGAATCTGTTCGTCTAGGGTCTCTGCTCGTTTGCGCAGCGACATCAGCGAAGCCATAGCCTCGTATTCGACGGTTTGCGCGTCCTTGGTGATGGAGGCAAGTTGCTGCATGGTCCGGGTCGCGTTGGCACGTAGGTCATCAAGTCCGGTGGCGCTGAATTCCAAATTCAGGCCCGCTTCGGCCGCCTGTTGCTGAAGTGCGCGTAATGCTGACTCTTTCTCAGACAGTGCTTTACGGGCCGAATCGGCTTCGCGTTCCAAAAGCATGAGCGAGGCAGAACCAGTAGAGTCATGAGCCGCTTCAAGGGTTCGAAGCTGCCCTTCGGTCTGGCTCTTCCGCTCCAGGAGGTCTTGTTCTTGGTCCTTAAGCTGTGACAACTCATCCTGATGGCGCGACATGTCGTTGCGCAATAGGTGGTGACGAACCTTAGTTTCAAGTTCCTGAATGTCGTTGTGGAGCAACTGCTCGGTTGCTCCGATGCGCTCGGCCAGGGTGCGATAGGTTTTGTCTTGTGCCGGTACCTGCGCCAAGACATCGCGTTGCGCGCGTGCAGTATCCAACTGGCGATAGATGCCGCGCAGGTGCGCGAAGTCTTCGACCGCGGCGGCGGCCGCTTTTAATGTGGTGGGTTCTTCTAATACTTCATGGCGGAAGAACTGGTTAACGCCCTTGGCCAGGCCCTTACCGTTTTGTAAGGTGCGGAGCAGAGCAAAGGCCTTATCACTTTCGACACCTAGGCGACGGCGCACACGTTCGATAAAAGCCTTATGTGTGTCGAATGCTTCGGTTGGTTCTAAAGATTTAGACAACGAGGAGACAGTAAAACGTCGAGGACCGTGGTGTTCCAGTTGTGCAATATCTAGCGAGGACTCGGAAAGCAGGTAATGCTTGGACACCTGATTCTCTAGACCAGCATCAGGTAGATCGAAGACGGCACCAAGGCTCACGGTATTGCCTAAACCGTCCTCGTAGCCCAACAAGATCGCGCTCCACGTGGCGCCGGGGCGTTGATATACGGTACCCGAGCTGGTTTTGAACTTGCGTCCACGCATGTAGGAGAAAGTTGTTCGACGGTCAGCACGCGCTGTCGCGTCGTTGGCTGACTCGTTGAGTTTTGGTGTTGCGAAGAATACGTGTCCCATGGCATCAAACAAGGTGGATTTACCCACGCCTGGATGACCGGTCACTAGAGTTCCGGCTCTGTCAATGGCTAGATCGTGTAGGCCGTGAAAAGTGCCCCAGTTAACGATTTGAATCCGCGATAGTCGATGCTGTCCGGGATTAGTCGCCCCACCGAGCGGGAGCGTCATTTCAATACTCATGGATTACTCCTGCACCAGTTCGGTCGAGTCTAAGGACAGCTCATCGGAGCCCTCAGATAACAGATTTAGAGTCGATTCATTGGCATCAATAGCGGCAATGTATCGGGGGATATCTTCGATCCGTGTAATAGGAAGTGCCATTGCCAGCGCCGGGGAAATGCGAAATTCGTCAACCAATTCGGTTCCGGTCAGCAACCGTAAGGCGCTAAGGCGAGCTATCGCGGCATCGCAAGATTCAGCAAACCGCTTATCATCACGGTCCGAGGCGCTTCGGTGCTCAGCCAAAATTTCATGCATTGCATTCCGGGAAAGGACAGCGTCACTTCCGGTACCAGAATGCTGTTCCAATAGCAGACGAAGACGCAGTGCCAGCAATGTTTCGTCTCGTTTGAGCGCGCGGCGTGGGGCGATCGGGGTGGTATGCACCTGATCGATCTGTGCAGGGGTGAGCATCGCGATTTTTCGATCCGTATCCAAGGTTACGGAGAGGAAGATTTCCGAAACATAAGCGCTGACGACCTCTTGCTGATCCAGCAACAACTGCCATGCAGCCGGATCGACTGACCCATCCAGATACGGGCCGCGCAATAGACGCACTAGCAACTGACGTAACTCTAAGGAGAAATTTCCGAGATCCCCGTCGAAGAGCGGATCGGTGATGGGTGCAGCATACGAGCTGGTGCTGGTCATAGCGGCTCCTTCGTGAAAGTCAGGGCGGGAAGAATAGCGGTACGTTCGGTGCCATCAACCTGTTTGAAGCTGAGGGTCATCATTTGTGTTTCACTCACCGATTCGCCATTTGTACGGCCAATCTCAATTAAGGCTCGCACCGTATTCAAATGGCGATGCGTCTCAGGCAGAACGTGGAACAGCTTATCTAGCGGTACTCGTTCGTGCGGGCTAGCACCGAGATGCTCGGTGACCGCTTCGCGCAGGAACGACATATCTGCTTCGGGAGTCGACGGTGTACGCACGATATCGGAGACACTGTATTCCGGTGCCGCCGCCAATGGCGGTGGGGCCACATGCTCGGAAGGGTCGAATACTCCGAGTCCCGCTAGGGTCATAAATTGCGGGGCGAATAACTCAAGCGGTGCCAAACCACTGCGCGGTTTGAGCGTCACTGACTTCATGATCGCAGTCTCCGCGTTACGTACCGCGTGGCGTAGCAATTGCGCCTGTTGGTAATCCTCTGATTGCACGAAGGCATGCAAAGATTCGGAGAGTTTGCCGTAGGAAGTATGAACTTCGGCCGCTTGGCGACGCAATTCACGCAACAAATTGGTGAGAATCTGACGTTCAGGGGTGTCGAGGTCGTCAACAAAATCGCGCTCAAG
The DNA here is from genome assembly GCF_014644555.1 of Glutamicibacter ardleyensis. Lineage (GTDB taxonomy): Bacteria > Actinomycetota > Actinomycetes > Actinomycetales > Micrococcaceae > Glutamicibacter > Glutamicibacter bergerei. Next base: position 74,493 of record NZ_BMKX01000002.1, read on the forward strand.
TACTTCGGAGAGTGCGGCACGGAACCGCTGTTGTGCATCCGGAGAGTTGAGGAACTCGGTGAATCCGCGGAAGGTTTCGCCTTCGGAGGTAGAACGAAGTTGCCGGTCGGCTTCCAGCACCTGACCGATGGCTACACCCTTAGCAGTGGACGCATCCAAGATATCTTCACGTAAGGAGTACAGCATCTCCTGAACGCCGTCGCGCATACGACGGAAATCTGCCGGAAGGCTAGAAGCCAAATCAAGGACAGATCGTGCAGCCGAGAGGGCGGTGGCACGAGACAACACGGCCGGGTCATCCCCGGTGCGCAACTCATCAATTTGTGCCTGGCGTAGGGCAATCTGCGATTCTAAAGCTCGGATTCGCGCTTGTGGATCTGGGTCTGTTTCGTGGGCCAAAGATTCCAGCGAAGACAACAACGTGTTCAGTCGAGAGGAGTTCAGATGTGAGTCATCGGTAGAAAAGTCCGCTAAGAAGCGCAATGTTCGTAAGGTCTGGGCACTTGGCTCATACACAAAACGTCCGTCAATCAAGGGTCGGGTCAAGAGCCCTTGTTTAACCCATGACTCCGCGAAGTCTTGGGCAGAGTAAGTCTGCGGGATCTGTTCATCACTGGTACGAGCTAATTTCAGAAACGAATCCAACGAAGCATGGAAAAGTTCCATGGCGACACGTGGCTTGTCTGCAGTAAATTCCGAGCGAATAAAGGCCACGGCCCAAGGCTGCGCGGTGAGAAGCCGATATGATGCCGAACTCTTGAACTGCTGGGACTGAAGCCACAAGCTATTCGCGCGATGCGAGGGCTGCATGTACATCCTTGATCTTTCGACGCCTAACCTACTAATTCTAAGTCATTGAGCGTGAAGGTTCATATGAGAATTTCTGCATCAAAAAATGTAATCAAGTTGTTGCCCTAGGATGCACGTCACAGGGTTCAATGCTTTGAGAAGAGTGTGTAAGGTCAAAAACAAGGTGATGGCATGGATAAATCGTTGATCCACGGGGATCGTCGTCTTCAAGGAAGGGGCGCATAGTGAAGCTCATCAAGATCGCGATGGTGGCTGCAGTCATCTTGGCTTTAGCCGGTTGTAGTGACCAAAGTGACCCCGAAGTTTCAATGAACAGTGCATCTCAGGAGGCCGAAGCCTCACAGAAGGCCGAAGCGGAAGCGAAGCGCGAACAAAGCATTTTGGCGCAGATCAATAAGCTGGCAGACGGTTATGACTATGCCAAGGCGATCAAGCTTGCCAAAGACGACCCCAGCAAAAAACTTAACGAGCTTGTGCGCGGGTTAGAAACGGAAAAGAAAGACGCTCATGCGTGGGAACATCCGGATCAAATCCCGCATTTGTTCTTCCATTCATTAGTGGTTGATCCAAAGCGCGCCTTTGACGATGAAAGCACGGCTCAGGGTTATGAAGATTACATGGTGACGCAAAGAGAGTTCGAAGCCATCCTTGACGAGCTTTACAGCCGTGATTTTGTTCTGGTGAATCCGGCTGATTTTGCGGGCTTGGATAAGAAGAAGAACATGAGTTACCGAAAGATCATGATTCCGGCCGGGAAGAAGCCCATCGTCCTATCGCTCGATGATTTGAGCTATTACGAATATATGCAGGGTGATGGATTCGCAGACCGGTTGGTCTTGGACAAGAAGGGCAAAGTCCGTAACGAATATGTAGATGCTTCCGGGAAAAAACACGTTGGCGCCTACGACATGACTACGATCCTAGACGACTTCGTTACTGAACATCCTGACTTCTCCTATCGAGATGCTCGCGGAATTATCGCTATGACTGGATACAACGGAGTTTTCGGTTACCGTACCTCACCAAGCCAATATCCTGATAACAAAAATCTTAAGAAGGATCGCGAAACTGCAATCAAGATCGCCGACGCAATGAAGGAAGAAGGCTGGGTCTTTGCTTCACATTCGTGGGGGCACATTGCGACGGGCACAGTTGACCTCGGACGTTTTAAACGGGATATGAAGCTGTGGAAAGACGAAGTTGAACCGATCATAGGCAAAACAGACCAGTTTATTTACCCCTTCGGTTCAGATATTGCGCGTACCGGATCTTATTCAGGGGCTAAATACGAGCTGCTGAAAGAAGAAGGGTTCAAATATTTCTACGGAGTTGATGGGACCGTTACTGCTTGGATGCAACAACGAGATGACTATCAACGACAAATGCGAATCAACATTGATGGTTTGCAATTCGCCAAAGAACAACGTGGAGACCGCCCCGTGTTGGATAGCTTCTTCGACGTTGAAAAAGTGATCGACCCAGCACGTTAGGCAGTGAGCAGGGTCGATCCGTGCCGTATTGGCTAAAGCGCCATAAATGCGCCAAGCTGTGAGAGCGCCGCAGGATTTGAGGGAAGGAAATCCGTCAATCGTTCGCTACGTACAATCACTGCTTTCCATTGACCGCGCGAGATCGCCACGTTGATACGGTTTCGGTTGAGCAAGAACTCGATGCCTCGGGACGCGTCTTGGGCGCTGGAACAAGCCATAGTCACCAGTACTACCGGGGCCTCCTGGCCTTGGAATTTATCCACCGTGCCGACTCTCACCTCAGCAAGATTTTCGGCCTCCAGCACATCACGCACCAAATTTACTTGTGCATTGTAGGCAGCGACGACGAGAATATCGCGCGGGGCCAGCGCCCGTGCTGGTTCGGCGCTACCAGGATTCCACGTTTTGCCCAGCTGTTCCCGAACAAGCTCCACAATGGCAGTAGCTTCTTCGATGCTGCTGGTCGTATTGCCTTGGTGGTGCACAAAATGTGTTTCAACGCCTGGAAGCGATTCGTCAAGCTCACGGCGCCCGGCGGCTGGTGCGGAAAACAACTTGTGGTCGTAGCTCAATGCCGAGACTTTTTGGCATAGTTCTGGATGCATCCGCCAAGAGGTTGCTAGGAAATATCCCAACTCTTCAGGGAGGACCGCACGGCCCTCAGAGAGCCAACCTAAAGCCGACTCATCTACCGGTTGTGGGTGAGTCCCTTGGGTGACCTGAGGTAACTGCTGTGGATCACCGAGCAGTAACAGGTTCCGGGCTGCCCTCGAGACCGCCAGGGTATTGGCCAAGGAAAACTGTCCGGCCTCGTCGATAACGAGCAGATCTAAACTTCCGGCGGGTATTCGCTTGCCTGTCATGGTCCACGACGTGCCACCGACTAAAGCACCGTCCGGTGAACTCAAAGCCTCATCAAGTGAGGCAGGGCTTATACCCGTCCACGGAACTGGATCTTTATGTTTGACTTCCTTAGCTACCTGATCCGGGTGCACACCAGCCTCAATGGCTTTACGTAGGACGTTCTCAACCACGGCGTGGGATTGGGCGACAACGCCAATCTTCCATCCTTCATTGACCAGAGCATGGATCACATGTGAAGCAACAAAAGTCTTTCCGGTGCCTGGGGGACCTTGAACGGCAAGATATGAGTGATCAAGATCCTTGAGGGTTTGAACCACAGCGGGGTATACCTGAGCGTTACCCTCCATGAGCAAAGGGGCGGCTGGTGCCGGAAGAGTTTTCAGGCGTGGCGGGATGCGCCGCAGAATATCGATCCCTGGCTGTTGGGGCAGCGCAGGAACCATCGATCCAACTTCTTGGGCGATTTGGGTGAGTGCTTCGTCGATACTTTTGGTCGCAATGGGTTGTCCCGGGGTCAGTGCCACCGGGAAGGACCCATACTCGGGGATCTTGCCACTAGTCTTTTCTGCCAGACTGATCCATCCTTCACCGACCTCTACGACCGTGGCGTTGAAGGCACCTCCACGTAATGCATCCTCGTCTACTTCCATGCCCTCGGGTAGAGGTCCGGCGTACATCGCAAAGACTCCGGACCCCGGGCTAAGCAGTGAACCTTCGGCAAGAGTTCCATAGATCTTACTCACGCGCGTTAGGGTGCGAGCACGATCCGTGGCTTTGTGCCAATCTTCGAGAATTTCGGCTGAGTCTACGAGGAACACTCCACGCACATCGGACCAATCGTCCATGGGCGCGGACAAGCGATCGAAGTGCTCCCACCAGAATTGCTTCTTTTCACGTCGGTTATATCCGGTGGCCGCAGCCACCATGGCGATGGCGCGGTCATCATTGCTTAGTACTTGGTTCGGCGGAAGTTGAGCTAAATAGTCTTGGAGGCGTACTTCTTCTTCGGTGGGTTCGTATTCATCTGGGACCTCATCTAAAAGCGAAACCTCAGGGAGGGTCTGGGGCTGGAAGTTGACCAGTGAGAGAAGCCAATCACGCAGGCGCAGTGTTGAGAGGCAATCGTATTCGTTGTAATCGGCAATAGATTCGAGAATTTGGGCGGCCTGTTGATCTGAAGAAGAGTCCAACGCTGACATGTATTGGGCGTAAGCCACCACCGAGGCCCCAGCATCGGTGACGTCACCGGAACGCAGATGCTCTTTCATATACAGGGGTTCGAGCTTCTTGATCGAATAAGAACGGGTAGAAACCACCAGCGAGTTGCGAACTGTCTCGTAGAGATCAATCAGTAAATTTTCACGCAGCCATTGGTCAACTTCTTCTTCGCCAGCAATATGGATCTGGGAGAGTTTACGCAATGCACTTTTTTCGTAGGCAGCGTAATGGTAGATCTTCATATGCGGGAATTGTTGGCGGCGTTGTTGAACATACTCAATGAAGTCGAGGAATGCCTGTCGTTCTTCGGCTCGGCTGTGCGCCCAAAACGGACGGAATACCGGCGAACCCGTGTCATGTTCAACGACGCCAAAAAGATATTCCAGACCCCAGGTCTGATCCACGGGTTCCTGATATAACGGATCCCCTTCGAAGTCGAAGAAGATATCTCCTTGATCCGGATTGGGCAGGGCAGTAATCGTTTGGGTAGATTTCACCCGGTACGAGACGCCATGTTCGGTTCCATCGATTTCGCCAATACCCAGTTGCATCCGTGCTTGATCTACAGTGCGCGCCAGAGATGTGCCTTCCATCGCAGTGAGACCGGCCAGTTGGTCAATGGTGTAGACACCTTGGCGGCGTAACTTTTCACGTTGCACCATGGACATGTTGGCTACCAGTAATACGTCGCGTGTAGCAGCGACCTGCTCGGCACAGAAATCGCAGCGTCCACACAGCCGAACTGAATCTGAGTCCCAATCGGCTTGATGGTTGGACTCGATATGGTTTTTGACCAGAGTGGTGAATCGTTGCCGCTGGGCGCGGAACACAGGCAAGATCTCGTCGATGCGATGCACCGAATGGGTGCCGTCACCTAGGACCAGAGTGGTTTGGGGATGTACGTCGATGTTTTCTGCTTGAAGCTGGTCGGCATATGCAGCGACCTGCAGTAACGCTGAGACCCTGGCATGGCGTGCAAGTTTGGTGTCCCACACGGCCCAACTGCCATCTGGCTGACGGACTAAGAAGTCAGCAAATCCGATGAAGTTTCCGTCAAAAAAAGTGGCCTGGAAAATTACGTCAGCACCCTGACGCATGGTCTGAATAGTTTCGCGGTGCGCCGCTTTAAGCGCTGCTTCATTGATCTCGGGCCGGCCCAAGAACTGTTTCACACCCGTGCCGGTATGAGGGTCGTAATCGCCATACTTTTCGATCAGTTCAGCGAGCACCTTATGCTCGTGAACGTCGCCAAGCTCGGCAGTTCGTTGAAGCATCTGATCGGTGACCTTCGCAGGCTTTTCACGACGTCCGAGCCTCACATCGAGTAGGAACAACGACTGATACTGGCACTCGACGGCGACCGTTAGATCACTAGCGGAAAAGACGAACTGATCACCAAGGAAGAACACGGGGCCGGTGCCTTTCACAGACTGAATGCTTACCTAGTCAACGTAGCACTCGGCCCCGACAGTTTGAGGTATATTGCCCCGACTTACTGGCCCTTCTTAGCTCCACCCAAGATCAACGAAAGCACGCCTACAGCTGCAGTTACCGAGTTAACCGCTGGCCATGCGCCAATTTTCTTAGACAGTGGATGTGATGCGCCAAAAGCAACGAGATAGGTCGTGACTAGGGCGGTTGCTTTCACAGTTCCAGCATCCTTCTTCCAGAGCAAAAATGCTCCAGTACCAGCAACTGCCAGGACCACCGCAGCCAGCGGGCGCTTCTCGGTGATGCGGCCAGTGGCGTAGCCGCCGGTCAAACCGGTGACTGCAATAGCGGTAGAAGCCAAACGAGACATCAAAACCTCCATAGATAAAACTCTTACATTGACGTGCTCAAGGCTATGACCGTCACCTGTGACGATCCCCAGAAGTTTCGACATAGACGAAGTGGCAACCGGGCGAATCGTGCGGGGATTGAAAGAATGGTGACACTTGGCGAGCGAAGGACTTTGGGAATGGACATGACCGTAAACTTCAACGATGCCTGGGACCGTTTGTGGCAACCGCAGATTGTCGACTTGGCTACCGGACAGTGGGTTGTACTTTTAGTCTTGGTGCTGGGACTGGTTCTTCCACGACCGATTTGGCGTATCACTGGAATGTATTCAACTTTGGTACATGAATTGGGCCATGTCATCAGTGCGTTGTTTACCGGACGCTTTGTCACCGGACTCCGTTTGGGATGGGATCACTCTGGAGAAGTGGTGAGTAGAGGCCGTGGCAAAGCCTCGATTATCATCTCAGGGATCTTTGGGTACCCCGCGCCGCTGTTAATCTCAGCTGCATTACTCTGGGCTACTGCCACAGGATATGCAGGCAGGGCCTTAGGGATTTACGCCTTATTCTTCGTGCTCGCTCTGGTGTTCGTACGTAATTGGCCAGCATTTGTGGTGTGTAGTGCAAGTGCCGTGATTGCACTCGGAGTGGTTTTCTTTGCGCCTTCCAGTGCCTATATTTATCTGGCTCTACTCCTGGGCGGTTTTCTCTTCTGCTCAGGATTGCGCGATTTCATCAAACTTCTCGCAGTGCATACCTGGCGGCGCCAAGATATTGAGCAATCCGACGCCTATTTAATTGCGCGTTCTACCGGAACTTTTGCCACCCTGTGGTTACTGGTCATTATGCTTCTTGGGGCCATCGGAATATTTCTAGGATTCCAAAGTATCGTGAGGCTGCTGTAGATTTTTGACCACTCGACGGCGTGAAATGAGCCAAGCTGCAGATGCTGCGATGCCAATAGGAAGCCATTTGGCCTTCCGCTTGGTACGCCCGAATGGGTCAATTTCCATGTCCTGCAGAGGATCGCCACCGTGACTAATTCGAATGTCTTGAGCGCGAACCAAGTCCTTATATACAGCGAGTTGTTCACGAGCCACCATAGTGTCATCGCGTAGTGGAAGCTGTACTTCTTCTGCGGAAGCCATTCCAGTTCGCAATTGCCGCAGGCGAGTGAACTCAATGTCGACTAGCGCTCCAATGATCAAAGCGATATTACTGATCCAGCAGGCAAGTACAAGAACGATGACGCCACCGATTGCGCCGTAGGTAGCTGAGTAACTTGCAAACGTGGAAAGGTAAACGGCGAAGCCAACCGCCGAAAGACCCAGTACAATCAGCGCGGTGAAAGTTCCCGGGGAGAACCAACGAAATTTCAGGCGTTTAACGTTGGGAGTGAAGTGATAGAGCAAAGCCAGAACCAATAAGATCATGACAAAGAGCACTGGCGGTTTAGCAAGGTTGAGGATCAGTACAAAGCTGTCACCCAAACCAAAAATATTTCCAATGCCGTGTGCGACGGAACCAGAAGTTACTAGTAACGCTAGCGAAATGACTGCGACTATCATGATGAGCACAGTGATGGCGAACATCTGTGGTCGGCGCTTCCATTGGGGTCGTCCCTCACGAACCCCATATAGCCGGTTCATTTGTCGGCTAAACGCAGTGACGTAACCGGAAGTGCTCCACAGCGCACCGAGTGAACCGATGAGAATGGCCCAGAAAGTACCTTGGGTGGAGGTAGCAAGCCCCGTAAGAAGTTGTTCGGCTGTTTCCACAAGTTGCTGTGAGTCGCTAGTTTGTTGTCCGCTCGCAGCGAGGCTCTGTTGCAACAAATCCAACATCCACTGAGTACTGCTCTCGCTGGCTCCCACTAGTGACAGCAGAGATATTAATGCCAAGAGTCCGGGGAACATTGCAAGCACCATATAGTAAGAAAGCGAAGCTGCACCGTCGAGCCCGTCGTTACGGAAGAACTCACGCATAGCGCGTGGGTAACAACTCATCGCTTCGCTCATTCGTTGCTTGGTGAATCGGTCTCTCAGTGCCATCGGATCCCTTTGAGTATCGGCTTGCAGAAGCACATTTCATCCTTCTGCGTTCCAGACTACCTAAATAGTGTGCGGTGGGGCGCGAGTTGAAAGCCGATTGCCATCTTCCTGATCATCGTGAAAGGAGCTGACGGTATTTGCCGGATTGCTTGTCCAGCAGTTTTCGTTCCTGAGCGACGTATTATCTAAAGTTTTAAGAGGCCGGTGTGAATGCTGAGAAAATAATGCAACGTTTATCACAAACAGCTGATCGATTTCCACCTAAAGAGCGTAACGTTTTGGTCGGCAGAACCCTCGAAGTTGATCCAAAAACTGGTTCTCTGAAAATTTTTTTGAGTGTTTTGACCTGTAAATACGGTCTTTCTGGGTGGTTCCTGAGTTGCGCTGGGTGTGGGGTCATGCGCTATGGTCATTTATAACGTTTCGATAACACTCGCTGTGTTATGGGGAAACACGCACTGCGGGGACTTCCAAACCGCTCGCCATGGCAGTGCTTCAGAAAAGTCGAAATGCGACGCTGAGCGGTGCACGAGGATGGCCTAGGAAGGCCTGAGCGTGGAAGAGCACTGGAGAATCATGATCCAGCAGAAGACCAAGAACATCATTCGTCGTGGCGGAGCCACCTTGGCTGCCGTGGCAGTTGCAAGCACCGCGGTAGTCGCTTCGACCGTGCCAGCCTCGGCTGCAAGCACCTGGGACAAGTTGGCTCAGTGTGAGTCCGGCGGAAACTGGTCCATCAATACCGGCAACGGTTACTACGGTGGTCTGCAGTTCTCAGCTTCGACTTGGAAGGCATTTGGTGGCTCAGGTATGGCCCACCAGGCTTCGAAGGCCGAGCAGATCCGTGTTGCAAGCAAGGTTCAAAAAGCCCAGGGTTGGGGTGCATGGCCAGCATGTACCGCGAAGCTAGGTATTAGCGGTTCCCCTTCGGGCAGCTCGACCCAGTCAGCGCCGAAGCAGTCCGCTCCTAAGCAGCAGGCTGCTCCGAAGCAGCAGAGCACTCAGAAGGCCGCTCCAAAGCAGAGCACCCAGAAGGCTGCCCCATCGCAGTCGCTGGAGCGCACCACCAGCTCTAAGAAGGTTGCTCAGCCAAACGCGGGCAAGCATGTCGAAGCAGCTCCAAAGGCACCAGTGTTCAATATCAAGGTTTCCGACTCGGGTAAGAACTACACCGTGAAGTCCGGCGATACCTTGGCAGAGATTGCTGACAGCTTGGGCGTAAAGGACTGGCGTGGCCTGTTTGTCTTGAACGATGATCAGCTGACCAACCCAGACGTGATCATGGTCGGACAGACCTTGAACGTTCCAGCGAACTAAGTTCGCTTTCCGCATTGAGCTCATGTCATTCCCCGGTTGGGGAATGACATGAGCTCAAAGTGTTTAATCGGTGAAAGAATTTCTCTTGCCTGACTACCAGGAATTGCTTGATTGCTCTGGATCCTGATGACATCCTAGATGAATGCCTCCTAAGCGGTTTCCGACACATCAGTTCACCGAAGGCTCAGGGCGATTGCCACGCCTCGACACGGATTTTGTTCATGAGGGTCTCGTTGATGGGCAGCGGGCTCAGCACTGGCAAGGACCTCGTCGCTGGTGGGGTGGCCCGCTGGATGTTGAAGGATTAGCGCTGGCGGCTACCGAACTGTGCGTCGCAGCGATTAATAAATTGATCGATGTCGAGGGTATGTACTCGGTCGATGCTCACGGGGTTGCTCAAGTTTTTGCTTCATCCGAGCATCTGAGCGTTGATGGTCGGCAAATACCATCGTTCGGCGTGAACTCCAGATTCTTTCGCACTCGTGATGGGTGGATACGCACTCATGCTAACTATGAACATCATCAGCGGGCATTGCATCGAGCGATAAATTTTGAGCCATCGGAAAATTTATCGAAGTACCTTCTGACTCGGTCGGCTGAAGATGCGGCGGCAGATATTACCGAACATGGCGGAATTGCCGCCAGCGTTCGGTCAAGGGTGCAGTGGAACAATACTGAGATGGGAAAATGCGCGTCGCGTGGCCCCTGGGCGGACTTCACAATGAGTGAAGTGACCCAAGGGCGGCTTTGGACGTACTCTGATGACCCAGTTAAACCACTTCGAGGGCTGCGCGTCTTGGACTTTACGCGCGTAATCGCCGGCCCGACGGCGTCGCGCACCTTGGCCATGTGGGGCGCCGAGGTGCTCCGGGTAGACCCGCCGCACATGCCCGAACTCAGTGGTCAATATATTGTGACGGGATTCGGCAAGAAGAGTATTGAGGCGGATCTGCGCGAGGCACACCAGCTTAGTGAGGTCCACAACCTGCTTGCAGGTGCTGATGTTGTATTGCTCGGATATCGACCAAGAGCGTTAGAGCCCTTTGGACTAAATGAGCATTTGCTGCGCGAAAAGTATCCGAACCTCATCATTGGCGAGCTTTGCGCTTGGGGGTATGACGGACCCTATGCATTTAATCGGGGATTCGACAGTATCGTCCAAGCCGCCTCTGGGATCGCCGAAATTTACCAGGATGTCCGTGGCAGGCCGGGAGCTTTGCCGGTGCAAGCGTTGGACCATTCGGTCGGTTATGGGTTGGCTGCAGCCATTATCGCCTTAGCCGATGCCCGGCATATCCAAAGGCGAACTGGACATGTGCGTTTTTCGCTGGCGCGGACCGCCGCAAGCTTGCTTGACCTACCCGTCACGAAGGCTCCACTTGAACCTCTGCGCAAGCCCATCCTGCGGACCATGGGCAGTACCTTCGGAGTGCTGAGCTACGTCCCGCCACCATTCCGTGTCTCGGGAATTTCAATGGACTATTTGTCACCGCCGCCGGCGTACGGTGCCAGCGCCCCAGTTTGGTCATGAGCCAAGTCCGCTACGTTGAGCTAGCGGCCCAATAGTAGGGAAGCGTACCTTTGCGCCCTGACCTTGCAGGATTCTGATATTTCCAAAAAACGCTGTCGGCTTTCCTGTCCGGGCCAGCTCTCGGGAAGCATTGCTTCGGGAAGCCCCGGGTCTAGGTAAGGTATAGCGCGCCACGCATCGATGAGAGTGACGTAGCTTCGGTAGGCGATGTGTTCGCCAGCAGAGGCTGCGTCGAGTCCTGCGGTAGTTGCTAGGAATGCATGATGCAGCTTTGAAATCTTTGCTAGATCCCACCACTGCGCTGCGGCTTGCCGGGCATCTCCGGGGTACTGAGGACTTTGGGCAACAAAAAGTGTCGCATACCTTCGCGCTTCGAGCGCATTGAGCACTTCTAATACTTCAGCATGAAGGTATTCGGGAAAGATCCAAAGGCCTGCCGAGACAAGTCCGCCACCGAGCTGAATGAAATGTTTGCGTAGCTGATGGCGTAGTGCGCGCAGCGACTCGGGCACGGAGAAGGCAACTAACACCCAGTGATCTGCGTTCGACATGTTCCGCGGCGTAAAGATTCGTCTATTGCCACGGGCAAACATCGCCTTGGCGGGAGCAGTGACCGTCAGCTCGCCCGTTTGCACCGGTTCTAGCAGTCCGCGGTCGATGAGCCGAGAGATCGCTGTTTGTGCTGCGGGAGAGGAAATTCCTGCCGCGCAGGCCAGCTCGATAGCTCGAGGCCGGGGGATAGGGGCGCTCTGGTGGCGCAGATAGAGACCGGCGATGGTTCGCACCACCGATGCTGCGCTGCCAGAGCGCGACTCAAAATCATCGAGGGCGAACGCGGCCAGGGAGCTAGCTGGCGCCAATTTCGGTGCGCACCGCAAATAGTTCCGGGAAGAACGTCAGATCTAGAGCTCGCTTGAGGAAGCTCACGCCGGAGGATCCTCCGGTACCTGTTTTGAACCCGATGGTTCGTTGCACCACGCGCATATGGCGGAATCGCCAAGCCTGGAAGTTGTCTTCGACATCAACCAAATCTTCGCAGGCCTGATAGAGGTTCCACGCGGTATCTTCGGACTCATAGATTTCCTTGAACACCGGAAGCAGCGATTCTTGGTATTCCCAGGGTTTGGTGACATCACGTTCGAGGATTTCGGCAGGAATTTTATATCCCTGACGCGAGAGTGCGGCTAAGAACGCGTCGTACAGTGTCGGCTCGTGCAGCAGCTGTGTGAGTGTCGCATGGGCCTGTGGATCTGCCTCGTGCACCTTGAGCATTCCTTCGTGCTTGTTGCCGAGAATGAATTCCACCGCCCGGTACTGGAATGACTGAAAGCCTGAAGATGAGCCAAGGAACCCGCGGAACTGTGCATACTCGCGCGGCGTCAGCGTGGCCAGCACGGACCATTGTTCGGTCAGGGTTTTCTGAATGTGCTTGACACGGGCGAGGCATTTGAGCGCCTTGCTCAGGTCATCGGCCTCGATCAGCCGGCGCGCTTCGAGCAGTTCATGCAGCATCAGCTTGAGCCAGAGCTCGCTGGTTTGGTGCTGGATGATGAACAGCATTTCATCGTGGTGCTCGGGAACGCTTACCGGATGCTGTGCGGAAAGAATTCGTTCCAGATCCAGGTAGCTTCCGTAGGACATGGCATTTCGGAAGTCGGTACGGACTCCGGACTCGATATCACGCTGATTTACGGGCTTAGCTTGTTCATTGCTCATGAGCTTGATTATATCAATTTCTTGGCGAGCGTCACAATACTGAAAATCCGCGAATGTGAGTTCGCAAACTTTCCGGAATTCTGGAATAGATTCTGCGATACTCTCGTTATTACATGCATACGCATATAAATTTGAATCGAGGATGAGAAAATGAGCAAGTCAATCGTGGTCATCTCTGGTGGTCTGGGTAACCCTTCGAGCACTTCACTTTTGGGGCGTCAGATTGGCGAAAGTGTCGCTACTGAACTTGCCGTCGCTGGCATCCAAGCTGATGTGCTTAACGTAGAACTACGTGAGTACGCCCACGAGATTGTAAACAACATGCTCACCGGCTTCGCTCCTCCGGCGCTGCAGAAGATTATCGATGCGGTGGTCGCATCGGATGTATTGGTGTCCGTCACTCCGGTCTTCTCTGCTTCAGTATCGGGACTGTTTAAATCCTTTATCGATATTCTGGATCCGCGGTCATTAGAAGCAAAACCAGTTGTTCTGGCCGCAACCGCCGGTTCGCAGCGTCATCAGCTCGCCGTTGATTACGCCATGCGGCCAATTTTCTCCTACCTGCGTACTCAGGTTATGCCGACCACTGTATTTGCCGCCTCCGAAGACTTTGGCGGCCAAGGGCTTGCCGGAACCCTGTCCGAGCGAACCCGCCGAGCAGCTCGCGAAGTCGTTGTAGCCTTGTCTGCCGATGAGGGAACCCTGCAGGCCGATAGTGATTTAGGTGATACGCGTTCAATTGCGCCATCGGTCAGTGACACCGCCAATCCCAACGATCCGCTGACAACTCTTCCTTTTGAAGCCTTGCTAGCAAGTGTGCAAGGAAGCAGAAGCTAAAGCATGGATTTGGCATCATCGCGCTAAATATTAGGGGTGTGAATGTTAGTACGATGTGCCAGAAGCCTTGAAGCTCGATAGCATTATTCCTTGTGAGCTACATCATCCAGGGTGCTCACATAGATGTAACTCGAAAGCGAAAGGTGTAGCCGTCGATGCTATCCGAGGAAACTATCACGGCGATTGCCGATGAACTTGTCGAAGCAGGAGCCACCCGCACTCCGGTTCCGCGACTAACTGCGCGCTACCCAGAGATGACGGTGGAGGATTCCTACCGCGTCCAGAACCTCTGGCGTCAGCGCTCGGAAGCCGCAGGGCGCAAACTCGTAGGACGCAAGATCGGGTTGACCTCGCGGGCCATGCAGATGGCTACAGGCATTACCGAACCGGATTACGGGATCATCTTCGATGACATGCTCTACGACTCGGGCGCGAGTTTTAAATGGTCTGACTTTACCGGTGCACGCGTCGAGATGGAACTTGCCTTCAAGCTGAAGAAGGATATTGAGGGCCCTAACGCCAATATTTTTGATGTACTCGAAGCCACCGAATATGTCATTCCAGCCCTAGAAATCCTCGATGCCCGCGTGGAAATGGAAGGGCGCACCATCGTCGACACCATTAGCGATAACGCGGCCATGGGTGCGATGGTCATGGGCGGAAATCCCATGAAGCCTGATGCAATTGACCTGCGTTGGGTCTCTGGAATCCTCTTCAAGAACCAGACGGTGGAAGAAACCGGCGTCGCCGCAGGTGTGCTCAACCACCCGGCAGCCGGCGTGTACTGGCTGGCTAACAAGATCGCCCCGCACGGCGACAAGCTTAAAGCCGGAGAGATCATCTTGGCCGGTTCATTCACCCGACCTATGTGGGTCAATGAAAATGACACAGTCTTTGCCGACTACGGACCGATGGGAACAGTGACATGTCATTTCGAGTAGATCCTGACCGGTCACTGAAAGACGCCTTGCGCGGTGCTGACCATGCTCTAACCGGCATTTGGGTTTGCTCTGCCTCAGCACTGAATGCAGAAATCTGTGCGGGTGCCGGCTTTGACTGGCTCTTCATAGATGCTGAACATTCCCCCAACGATCTGCAAAATGTGCTTGCACAGCTCCAGGCGGTCCGCGGTTACCCTACAATTCCTGTAGTTCGCCCTCCGGTCAATGACCCGGTGATTATCAAGCAGTTCTTAGATCTTGGGGTGCAATCACTGATCATCCCGATGGTCAATGACGCACAGCAGGCCGCCGCAGCGGTAGCGGCTTGCAATTACCCGCCGCTTGGCGTTCGTGGTGTCGGTTCGGCCTTGGCTCGTTCGGCCCGCTGGAACCGCATACCGGACTACCTCACCCGCGCGGCGGAGACTATCACCGTGATGGTGCAGATTGAATCCGCCGAGGCGGTAGGCAATGTTGCGGATATCGTGGCCACTGAGGGAATTGACGGGATCTTCATCGGCCCGTCAGACCTTGCCGCCTCCATGGGGGTTATCGGACAACAAGGTCATCCAGACGTGGTCGCTGGGGTCATAAAGTCGATTCAGGCTGCAAAGTCCGCCGGAAAATACGCAGGCGTTAATGCTTTCGATCAAGCCAGCGCACGCAAGTACATCGAAGCAGGTGCCGACTATGTGGGCGTCGGCGCCGACGTTGCACTGCTGGCCCGGGCTACCGAGGCACTCGCAGCCAGTTTTAAAGGCGAGTCGCAAAGCTCCGCCCCGGCGAGCTACTGATACCTGCATCGGTGAGGTGATGTGCCACCGTTGCGCGTCGATTCTCAACGGGCGACGCCAATGGTGGCACCATTGAAGATGATGAGCCGCGAAAAGAAACCCATGAAAGCCGTGATGTTGCGTCTGCGCAACGGATGGCCGATGCCTCTTGCCCTGCAGGGTGTATTCGAAATTGTACAGTCCATCGTTTTCTGCATGGCACTGTTAACCGTGCCTCTGGTCGCGGTGTATTTCAGCGGTGGTTTCCTCGAAAATTCATTTGAGACGATCCTGCAATTTGGTGGGTTACTGTGGCTGCTCATTCATGGGGTACCGCTTGAAGTGCTAAATCTCGGCCCGGAAGCGGATCCGAGCGCGGTTTCGGGTTTGCTCACCTTGCTGCCTTTGGGCCTGAGCCTATTGCCCTTCATCTTTTGTTGGCGTGCCGGCCGGCGCATTGCCAGAGCCTCCTACACCGACCAGCTTTGGCAGGGTTTGGCCGGAGCTTTTATCACCTACGGAGCTATCGGCACCGGAATCGCATTTTTGGCTAGTAACTCCTATGCCAAGGCCAACCTCATATCGGCCACGTTTATCCCTTTGATCATCGCTTTTATCGGGCTGATTTTTGGTGCTCGCCGTGAGGCAGGCTCGTGGGGCAGGCTGATCGGTGTAGACGTCGCGGCGCATATTTCGCGTATTTCCCCGCACCGGCGATGGGCCGGAACCTATGTATGGCACGTGATCGTGGCAGGGTTCATTGGATATATGGCCGCGGTAGCCATTTCCGGAATTCTCATGAGCATCACCGTTGGCTTGCACTGGGCCGATGTCGCAAATATTTACCAGGAACTGCGCCCAGGGCCTATCGGATCCTTCGCGCTGACCTTACTGCAGCTCGGACTTATCCCGAACGCGGTTTTCTGGGTACTTTCTTGGATCAGCGGTGGCGGGTTCAGCATTGGCACCGGCAGCACTCTCTCAACACTCGAAACGACCGTGGGTCCGCTACCTTCGATGCCGCTATTCGCCGCCTTGCCATCGGGTGAGGCAGGAAATCAATGGCTATTCCTGTTGTTGCCGGTGCTCGCAGGAATCGTTGCCGGTTGGTACTTCCTTCGCGTGGGCGAAAATCACCTCGAGGATTGGTTTGCCCGACGTATCCCCTTCAACATTCTTTCGCTTGGCGTCTCGACACTGTGCTTGGCAGTGTTCACCGGAATCGCTGCAGGGCTGGTGAGCCTCGCCGGTTCGTGGCTGTCCTCGGGTTCTTTGGCCATCGGAAGGCTGACCGAGCTAGGGCCACATATGTGGGTCACGGCCGGTGCTCTAGCGCTGCAAATTGGACTCGGCACAGCTATTGGCTATCTAGTGGCCCCACTGTTCGAAACCGATCCAGTACTGGAAGGCTAGCTGCTCCTGCTTGTGGCTGAGGTTTTAACGGATCGGGCGTAATGTCAACGAATCACCGTTGGCCCGCGGGAGCTGAAACTCGCCCAGTTGCTGAGATGTTTGCGAAGTCATCACGAGCAAGACCGCTGAATCAGCGGAGATGATCTCGACCGGAGGACGCAGATCACTGTGATTTTCAGGGACCAGCTCCCTAATGGCTTCGGTAGCGCTCTGCTCAGAAATATCCGGTGGCAGCAAGTAGCTGACAACATCAAAGCTTGATTCACCCCCGGTGGTTTCCAGCAGAATGCCGTTGTCCAACACGTGCTGAACAGGCGGGCAGGTAGACGAAGCAATCTCGGGGTCGCCACCTTGTTCCTTGGGAGCTGCGAGTGTCAGCAGGCACAACTCACCGCCTTCGCCTTCCGCCACAAAATGCTCTCCATATCCCGAACTGGCAAGGTGGCGTTGCGAGTCCACAGCGTAGGTGCCGCTGGCTTCAAATCCTTCGGGAAGTTGATCCTTGTCGGTTACTTCGTCAACGAGTCGCGGCATGAGCTCGGCCGCGGACGGTGGAGACTGTGATTCTTCGACCCTGGAATCCTGGCTAGAACACCCGGAAGCCATCAGGAGGCCGGTGAGAGTTAACGCAAAGACCTTAGTGCCGCGTCGAATCTTCATATTTTTTCAGTTCCTTGATCGGTGACGGTTTGAGTGCCTAGCTAGAAGTCTAAACATCGAGAATCGCCGAACCAAAATATCGAATGAAATAAATATGACCTAGTAAATCTCTATGCCTGCAAGTCCCACATATGGTGCAATACGTCGTGCCAGGCATATTGGTTTAGGGTTGCGACGGTAAATGCCGCGCCATTTGAGCGCAATCCTTGACGGCCATAGGCAGTCGGATCGATGGCTGCCAAATTCTGAATGTAAAGCGACGCAGAGGCTCGCAACCGGGTGGCAGCCGTGTCGGTATCCAGATCGTTGTAGTGACCTTTTTCGGCGGCTTGATCCTGATCCCAATCAGGGAAGGTCGGATCATCTTGGTTCGTCATCAGCTTCAGGCGTTCGGTCATCGTCACTAACATGTCGGCGACATGAACCACATACTCTTGATCGCTCCAGCGCGCAGGATCGGTTCGGACTTTTGCTTGCGGACGGTGCAGAGCAAGTAAATAGCGGTCTACGAATTGGGGCAGCTGCTCAATCACCTGTGCCGGGGACACCTCACGCACATCATGATGGCACTGGGTGCAGATAGATTCCAGAACGAAGGTCCAGTTCTTCCCATCGGGGATGATCTCTGTCATGACAAGCTCCTAGGCTGGTTGCTCTTGAACACAGTCTAGGCGCAGCGAATTGGCAGGTGTGAGCACTGTTACTTCACCCGTCGTGCAGTATGCAAAGTGAGCGCACCGCGAACCGTAGAATGGCTAGTATGCGCATTGTTGTACTTGTCTCAGGAACTGGTTCGAATCTTCAGTCGGTTATCGACGCCGTCGCCAGCAAGCAATTAGCTGATGTAGAGATCGCAGCGGTTGGTGCTGACAAGCATGGGACCTACGGTGTAGAACGTTCCGAAGCTGCTGGCATCGAAACATTTGTGGTCAATTTTAAAGACTACGAAGACCGTGGAGAATGGAACCACGCATTGACGCAAAAATGCCAGTCCTATCAGCCTGATTATGTGGTTTCCTCGGGATTCATGCGAATTGTGGGCGAAGAGTTCATCAACGCATTTGACGGGACCTACATCAACACTCATCCGGCGTTGCTTCCATCGTTCCCAGGTGCGCACGGAGTGCGCGACGCGCTTGCGTACGGTGTTAAGGTCACCGGGTGCACGGTACATATTGCCGATGCAGGGGTGGACACCGGCCCGATTCTGCGTCAAGAATCCGTGGCAGTTCTCGATGAGGACACCGAAGAAACCTTGCATGAGCGCATCAAGGTGGTCGAACGCCGACTGCTCATCGCCACCCTGGGCGACTTGGCCCGGAACAAATAGCTAACCGTAAGCCAACGTAGAATGGATGGCGATATGAGCGAACATCCAGACTTGGCCGAACCGACTGGCAACGAGCCCCTTTTCACCGACGCCGAATTGATGACCGCGCTGAAAGTGCTGGGAACAGTGCATCAACTTCCCAGTGACGACGAGCGGCATATTGCCGTGCGCCGTGCCACGAGCAATATGTTCAAGGCAGCCAAGCGTTACCGGAAGTCGCAGAAGCGCGCGGAGATCACCGCGGCAGACCGTGCAGCGATCGAACGGACCGCCACGGGCTCCCCGCAACGCCTGGATGACGAAACCCTTGGGCTTGATCTGAGTTCCGGCACCGAAGAACTTACCGCTGGACAGTACCTGCGTCCGCGCGGATGTTATATCTGTAAAAAGCGGTACACCACAGTTGATGCCTTCCACCACTACCTGTGTCCGGACTGCGCGGCAGCAGGCCGGGAGCGTCGGGACGCCCGCGCAGATCTCCGCGGCAAACGTGCGCTGCTAACCGGCGGACGAGCAAAAATTGGTATGCACATTGCACTTCGCCTATTACGTGATGGCGCGCATACGACCATCACGACCCGCTTCCCCAGAGACGCTGCACGACGCTTTGCAGCGGTGGAAGACGCTGCTCACTGGATCCACCGGCTACGGATCGTTGGTATTGATCTACGTGACCCTGCTCAGGTGATCTCCCTGGCTGACCGAGTTGCTGCCGAGGGAACCTTGGACATCTTGATCAACAATGCCGCTCAAACGGTGCGCCGCACCTCGAACTCCTATCAGCACCTGATCGAGGCGGAAGCTCAGCAACTACCCGCAGAACTTGAAATGTCCCAAGGCGGCCCTGAAATCTGGGGCGAAGCCAACCCGCCGGCCGTCCATCCCAAGGCGCTGGCCAGCGCGTTGGGACTCGAAGGCTCTTTGCTGCTCGCGGTTTCGGAGAACTCGCACTATGACGCGCAAGCGCTCGCCGAGGCAGCAATGACCGCTGGGTCGGCAAGCTTAGAACGCATTAGCGCTGGAACTGCCATCGATGCTGGCGGTTTGGTCCCCGATGTGGTCACCGAAAATTCTTGGACCCAGATCCTTGGAAACGTGGATGCCCTGGAGATGCTCGAAGTGCAGTTGTGCAATGTCACTGCTCCCTTCTTGCTGGCCTCCCGGCTGCGTCCGGCCCTGGCGGCTTCGGATGCGCACCGTAAATATATCGTGAATGTCTCCGCTATGGAGGGACAGTTTTCACGTCGGTACAAGGGTGCGGGTCATCCGCATACCAACATGGCCAAGGCCTCGCTCAATATGCTCACCCGCACGAGCGCGGAAGAAATGCTGCAGACCGATCGAATTTTGATGTCTGCCGTGGATACCGGGTGGATTACCGATGAACGGCCCCACGATTCAAAGGTTCGGATGGTGGCCGAAGGGTGGCATGCGCCGTTGGATCTGATCGATGGTGCGGCACGTGTTTACCAGCCGATAGTTGATGGCGAACGCGGTATTGATCTGTACGGCTGTTTTCTCAAGGATTATGAACCATCACCCTGGTAAACGGCTGTTCCGTCACCGCGGCAAGGCGAATTTCGGGCCAGCGCCTGCCGAGCCCTTGCTGGTCACGGGGAGATGCCCGGTTCCTTCGCCAGGAGACAAAGAACAGCCAATAGCAGCGCCCGCTGAGGTTTACGCCATCCCAGCATGGCGGACGCGTGCAATCTGCCGTTGGTTGCCTCGATGCAGCTCGTCGACAGGTTGCCGCAGCCAGGCGGATGGCCGGAACTTGGTACCCATGCGAGGCGATACCTTCTGCTAGCTTGACTGGGACGCGGCCTGGGCAGGTAATTGCACCTCAGCGAGAACCTTCGAGTCGACATCGCGTAACTGGATCGAGGAAATTTCGTCCAGCTGTGCTGGTACGGCCCCGGTCATTTGTGTTTTGCCCGTTTTAGTAGCGCGCCAAGCTCCTGCCTGTTGCACGGCACCGGAGGAATTGACCACCCAGAGCGACAGCGTGCCCTGAGTCGGGAGTCCGCTCCCGTCGAATTGAAGTTCGGTGCCCCACGCTTTGGCGTTCAATCCCAGCCCGACCTGCTGACCGGCAACGCCAACGACTTCATAACTGGCATCCGGTGCCGGCGCGGGGCGCACAACCGGGGCGAGGAAGACTCCGGCGGTCACCGAAGCTGCTACCGCGGCGGCGACTGCCGAGCGTTGCAGGATGCGCCGCGAGCGACGCCGGGCGCGCAAGGCTTCCAGCAAATCATTTTCTGGACTCACCGCGGGTTCTGTGGGACGAGACTCCAGTAACGCGCGGGCAGTTCCCGCATCCACCGCACCGAGCCGGCTGGCCATGGGAGCGAAGGCTGCCATTTCCTTTCGGCATTCCGGGCATCCGGCGAGGTGCGATTCGAAGGCAACCTGCTCATCGGAGTTCAACCCGCCCAGGGTGTATGCTCCAAGATCAATGTGCTCGTTCATTGCCCAACCCCCATCTCCTCCAAGATCCCGCGCAGGGAACGCATTGCGTAGTATGCCCGTGATTTCACCGTGCCCTGCGGTATTCCAAGGTCCTGTGCTGCCTGTGCCACCGTGGAACCCAAATAATGAAGATGCAAAACAACCGTGCGGTGTTCGAAGGTTAAGCGCGATAGTGCTTCTTCCATCAGTATCCGGTCCAGTGCCTCTGATATTTCCCGTGAGGAGCTGCTAGCCTCCGGATCGGTTTCGCCCAAGGGCGAGGCCGAAATTCGGGCCGTCGCACGGCGGTGCCGATCGATTATCACATTGCGCGCAGTCGCAAACAGGTAACTGCGCAGCGAACCGGTCAATACCGGGGCAGCCTTCCAAACCCTTAACACGGTCTCCTGCACAACATCTTCGGCCTCGTCTGGATCATTGGCGACACGCAAAACGAAGCGCCGCAGAGCCTGGCCATGCTCGCGGTAGATGTCAGAGACCACCTGTGCATCCAGTGGCACTTTTGCTCCAGTCAGTCGTCTTGCGGACAAAGCTTCACTCCCTAAGACGCGCCGCTGCACAAAATGGTTCATTCACATTCCCAGTATGCCCAGAAAAATTTCTAAAAACATGAACCAGAACACATTTCCCTGCGTCTTAGACAACGAGGGCAATCTTCGGGCAAGACGGTTTATTGGTCTCACATGGTTTAGGTTTTGGTAGGTACCAGACCGCTCAGTCCGTCTGATGAAAGGAATGCATCATGAATAAGATCAACCGCAGGAAAATAATTGCTCCGACCGCGGTGTTGTTTGGCGCGGCCTTGCTGCTGGCCGGTTGCGGTGGAGGTGCGGGCACCGATGGTGGAAATGACGGTGGCCCGTACAGCGGGGACAAGAGCGCATCCGAAGCACCCCAGGAATCCACTTCGGGCGCTGATTTGGGTGTTGCTTCCACAAGTCTCGGTGATGTCGTCGTGGACGCGAACGGCATGACCTTGTACTACTTCACCAAGGACACGGCAGGCGCCACGACTAGCGCCTGCACCGGTGAATGCCTGGTCAATTGGCCGATCGCCACGACCACCAGTGACAGCCCGACCTTGGAGGGGGTTACCGGCGAGGTTGGAACGATCCCCAGCCCCGAAGGAGAGATGCATCTGACGCTCAACGGAATGCCGCTTTACACCTTCATCAAGGACACCAAGCCTGGCGATGTCACCGGCCAGGGTGTTAACGATGTCTGGTACGTCGTCGCACCCGATGGGACGATGATTCAGTAGCGCAGCAATATGTTGCGGTCCTAAGACCGAGCGGCAAGGGGCACCCGGTTCACGCGAGGCAACGCGTGGACGAAGTGCCCCGTGCCTGCCGGAGACTACTTGGCCAGTCCGAAGCGAACCGTGCGTACCTCGAAGGCACCCAAGCCAAGATTCACCTGACCGTTTACCAGTTGAGCGCAATCCTCGACGAGCGCATCTTCCAGCAAGCTCACGGTGCTCACCGTCGCGATTGCTGCGTTGATTTTCAAGGTGCCGCGCGCTCGCCGTCCCAGCGACTCATATACCCGAACCACCAGATCACCGGAGTGATCCGAGGCAAGCTTCACGCTGGAAACCACGAGGCCTTCGCCCTCGAGCGTGACCAGCGGAGCCACCGGTTGGGCACCCTGGATGATCCGCTCGGCGCTGTTCAGCAACGCACCGGCTTCGGTCGCGGAGGCGATATCCGCACCGATAACCAAACCATAGCGGTGGGTTTGCAGACCCTGGTCGGTTTCCGGGTCCGGGAACCTAGGCGCTCGCAAGAGCGATAAGCGCAAGGTGGTGGAAATACCTGCCGCAGTGGAATCGCGGGTGACATCAAAACCGTAGATGGAATCGTTGATCAGCGCCGCACCGAAGCCAGGCTCTTGCGCGAGCACGAAGCGGTGCATGGAGGTCTCAAACTTGGCCGCTTCCCAACTGGTGTTCACATGGGTGACCCGTTGGTGATAGCCGAACTGTGTCTCGGCGATCGTGTGTTCCGCACGAATATCCAAGGGGAAAGAAACCTTGAGGAACTTTTCCGCTTCGTGCCAGTCGGTGCTCTGCTTAATCTGCAAGGTGCGTGAGCCCGGAGCCAAAACGAGCTGTTGAGCAATCTTGGAATTCGAGAAACTGCGCAGAATTGTCAGCTGCGCACTTCCATCCGCTTCACGGGAGAGTTCCATCGAGTCCAACGCGCGGAGGTCAGTGACCTGGTTGCGATAATACTTGTCCACGTCCCAGGCGTCCCACATATTCGGGAAGTCCTGATGCAGCTGAAATAGGTTCGCCACTTGCCCTGGAGCGATGGCATCCCGACCGGTGGCCAGATCAATCGCGGAGCTCACCAGGCCTTCGGCGGTGACGGAAATACGCACGAGAGAGTTCTCCAGCAGGTATCCGCCCTCGTGTTCAGCAACCTGAACCGCGTCATCTATGGCTGCCTCAATTTCCCCGGCGGCGCCGAACGGTATGCCCGCTCGGGAGAAAGCTGCGCCGTTGAAGGTCAGCGGCTTTGTGCCGGTTCCGCCGAGCGTTTGCTGGGCTGCGGCAATGAGCGCTTCTGCTTCTGCGGTGACCTGTGCGTATCGGGCTACCACCTCCCGGTGCACCCAGGCGATCGAAGTGCCCGGAAGGATATCGTGGAATTGATGCAGCAACACCGTCTGCCACAGCGTGTCAATCTGTTCGTAGGGATATTCGGCACCTGCATAGATGGTGGCGGTGGCGGCCCACAATTCGGCTTCGACCAGCAGCTGCTCGGTGCGCCTGTTACCCTGCTTCGTCTGGTGCTGGCTGGTGAGAGTGGCCCGGTGAAGCTCAAGATAGAGTTCGCCCACCCAAACCGGAGGGCTCGGCAGCTCTTGCTGGGCACGGTCAAAGAAATCGTTGGGATGCTCCCACTTCACCGTGGCGCTACCTTCAAGATTTGCCAGACGGCGCGCCTTTCCGGTCATTTCACGCGTGGTTCCGCCGCCTCCGTCGCCCCAACCTACCGGCGCGATCGAATTGTTGGTCAGCCGTGCCTCGCGGAATTGGCGAGAAGCCTTGGCGACTTCCTCGCCGGAGAGTTGCGAGTTGTAGGTATCCATGGAGGGGAAGTGGCTGAATATTCGCGAGCCGTCGATTCCCTCCCACAAGAACGAGTGGTGCGGGAACTTATTCTGCTGGTTCCAGGAGATCTTTTGGGTGAAGAACCATTCAAAGCCTGCCCGGCGCATCAGCTGCGGCAGCGCGGGCGAGTAGCCGAAGGAATCCGGAAGCCACACCCCGGCCGAGGTGATGCCGAATTCGTCGCGGAAGAACTTCTGTCCATAGAGGAATTGACGGACCAAAGACTCCCCGGAAGGCATCACCGTGTCCGATTCGACCCACATTCCGCCTAGCGGCAGGAAACGGCCGTCGGCCACCGCCTTTTTCACGCGGTCCCACACTTCGGGGCGGTGTTCCTTCAGCCAGGCGTACTGTTGGGCGCTGGACATTCCGTAAAGGAATTCATCATCGTAATCCAGCAGTTCCACCATGGATGAACAGGTGCGTGATACCTTGCGGATGGTTTCGCGTAGGGGCCACAGCCAGGCAGAGTCAATATGCGAGTGGCCGATCGCCGAAATCCGATGGGCGCTGTGCTCTGCCGGGGCGGCGAGCACCTGGGCCAGCTGGTCGCGTGCGGTCTGCGCGGTCTCAACGATGCGTTGCAGGTCCAGCACGTCCATTGAGTTATCCAGCGCCTGCAGAATCTGCATGCGTCGCGGACCTTCGGGCAGCTGTGCTTGCAGATCCAGCAGCACTTCAAGGTCGAGGACCAGATCGTGGACGACGGGTTCGAATACGGCTAAATCCATGCGGCGGGTGGTGTAGAGCTTGCGCGGGGACGAAGTCAGGATATCGCCCTGCTCGGTGGGCAAGAACGGGTGGTAATCAAGGAGCACCGGATTGGAAGCTGCCTCCAAAAAGAGCTCGAGTTGTTCACCGCCCTCGGCGGACTCGCTTACCGGGACCCATTGATTGCGCGGGTTCAGCGCCTTGATGGTGATCCCATCGGGACGATAGATTAACCCTTCGCACTGAAATCCGGTCATGTTGATGTCGAAGCCTAGATCGATGACCGCTTCCACGCGGCGTCCGCCCCAATTTTCCGGGATCTGCCCTCGCAACCTGAACCAGGTGGTGCCCCATGCGGCACCCCACGCGGTGCCTACCTGAGTCGGCGTGTAGTCAAGTGCAATACCTTCCACTGCGGGGATCGGTTCACCTGACAGTTCATGCCACGAGACCTCCAGCGGAACCGAATCTGAATACACAGAAGGACGGATTCGTTCATCCAGAACGCGTTTAACGCGTCCTGTGGTCAGCGCGATGTCATCATGCATGAATGCCTTTCTCGGAACAATGGTTCCTTGAGAACAAGAAGCTTGCTTTTAGACTATCCAATAAGCAGAATGGTTGAGCTCTCCACCGCGCTCTCACGTGGACGGTTCTGAAACATCGCTCCGTATTCGGAAGTTTTTGATGTTTTCTTGTCCGTGGGCAATCGCGATGAAGAGATAAAGCTAGGTAAGAGCCTGAAGAGAGGGCATGCAAAGGCCGCCATGGAATCGACGAACTCAAGCAAACCCGTACCGCTTCGACTGATCGCGCTCGATATCGGTGGAACAAAAACGCATGCGGTGCGCTATCTCGGCAACCAGGTAGTTGCCGAGGTCCGTACCGGCAGCGCCAACGTGCAAAACGTCAGCATTGACGAAGCGCAGCAGGCACTATGCGATGCATTCGCAGGCCTCGGCGAGCAGCCAGTTGATTTGGTGATCGCCGGTGCTGGCGGGATCGATACGGACGCCGATAGTCTGGTGCTGCGCAAGCTCATCGAACCTTTCGTGCCAAAGGTGGAAGTCCAGGTGGTGCACGATACGCGGCTGATTCTCGCCGCCGGGCAAACTCATGCGGGGGTCGCCGTCATTCTGGGAACAGGGTCAGCAATTTGGGGTCTGAACTCCTCCGGGCAGACGGCAAGGTACGGGGGATGGGGCTACCTGCTGGGCGACGAAGCAGCGGGCTACTGGTTTGGTCGCGAGGCGGTGCGCCACGCCCTGGACGAGTTCAACCGAGGCCAGGCTAAGTCCGCTCTGACCGCGTCCTTGCTGGAGCATACCGAGTGCGCAACTCCCGAAGATCTCATTGCCTTCTTCCACAAGCAGAGCTCGCGCGAATACTGGGCTCGTTGCGCACCGGTGATTTTCGAAGCTATTAGGTCGGGGGATGCGGCGGCCGAAGAAATTCTTCAGCGGGCCATCAGCTTTGTGGTGTCCAAGGTGGGTGTAGTCGCCGGCCAGCTGGGAATCTCCGGTCCCATAGTGCTCGGCGGCGGAGTGATTGAGCATCAGTTGATTTATCAAGAACGCCTCCGCCGCGCATTGGCCGCCGAAGGGTTCGAAGACCTTCGCTTCTTGGCGCGGAGCCCGGTGCATGGGGCGGCGTTCCTTGCCGGTCTAACGGATGATGTCTAGGGTTTTCACTTGGAATGCGCCACCCAGCGCGAAGCCGTTGTGCTCCTTTTGGATTTGTTGGTTACTAGTGGAGGTCGAGCCCGCGGGTTTCCGGGGCGAAACGGGCCATGAACAACACCGCGAGGATCACCAGGGCGGTAGCTCCAGCAAAGAGCCAAGGCAGTCCCACAATCGGCCACAGTGCTGCAAAGAGCAACGGACCAAAACCCGCCGCGAAGCGGGACATGGTCGATGCCCAACCGAAGCCGCTTGCACGCAGCTCGGTCGGATACAGCTCGGAGACGTAGGCGTACAACACTGGAATCGCCACCTGGACCACAACCCCAAACACGAGAATCCAGGCCACTGCGGTAGCCGGTGCATCGAGGCTGACTGCGACGATAATCAGCACGATTCCCGCCAGCGGCGCGGAGATGCCGAGCAGCCATTTGCGGCCCACTCGCTCTACCAGCAGGGCTGCGATCACCACGCCAAGCAGACCCATGAGCGCCATCACCGCGGTGGCGAAGAAAGATGCGGACTGCGCCATGCCCGCTTCGGTCAAAATGGTAGGCAACCAGGTTAAAGCGAGGTAGTAGACCAGCAGCACGGTGATGAATAGCAGCCAGCTCGTGGCGGTGAGCTTGGCCGAATAACGCCATAATTCAACTACTTGCTCCCACCAGCGTGGACCCCTGCCCGTGGGCGCAGCTTCGATGGCGTAGTCCCTGGGCGTCGCTCCGGTACGTCGAACCAAGTCATCGATGACCGCGCGAGCTTCGGCCTCTCGTCCCTTCGCGGCGAGAAACAACGGGGATTCGGGCATTTTTAGACGCACCAAGAACACCATGAACGCCGGCAGAATCATCACGGCAAGGATGAGTCTCCAATTCTCCGCAGTTGCCATGACCCAGCCGGAAACAAAGAATGACAGTGCCGCGCCGATGGGCCACCACCCATCCATGGCGGTCAGCACACGTCCGCGGAGTTTTGATGGAGTGAATTCACCGACTAAGGCATAATCCACTGGAATGCAGCCACCTAAGCCAACTCCGGCGAGGAACCGGAATGCGACAAAAAAGCCAAAGTTCGGAGAGAGCGCACCGAGTACGGTAAACACCGAAAACATCAGCAAGGTCAGCGAGAAAGCGTTCTTTCTTCCGTACTTATCTGCTATTCCGCCCCAAAGGAAAGCGCCGATGGCCATACCCACCAGATTTGAGGTCCCCAGCAACGCAGCGGTGGGCCGATCCAAGCCCCACTCGGCGGCCACCAATGGAATCAGCGCGCCGTTGAGGGTTACGTCCCAAGCATCAAACATGAAACCTAGGCCACCGATGATGAAGATGGTTCCCTGGACTTTCCACTTGAAGGGGAGCTCCTGCACAACTTGTGTGCCGGAGGGAATGGTGGCAGTTGGCACCTTGGGTAGCCTTTCCTAGGGGTCTCACAAAGTGTGGCACGTTCGCCACGAAGCATACCGAAACCTAGAGTCTCACGCACCTCATTACGCTTATTCCGTAGCTTCGTCAAGGCCTGTTATGACAGGGCATATGGGAGTATTCTCTGGTCATGGGAGTAGATTGGACCGCTCTCGAAGAGGCAATACGGGTAGCTGCCCTTCGACACGCTGCAGAAGTGATTGCTGAGCACCCGGAGCAGAATTTTTATGCCATCGCCCTGCACGGGGTCAGCACCACAGAGAGTGAAAATATCTCTATGCCGTTGCTGGCGCTCAATTCTGTGGAAGCACTCGAACGGGACCGGCAAAGCGAGTCACGCGAACTGCTCGTGGAGCGCGGCGAAGACCTCGACGAGGATGCCGACTACGAGGACCGTTCGGATGCGCAAAGCGAGGAACAACAGCGCGGCGAAGGACTCATGGACTCCGATAACGAGCAGGAAGAAGAGTCCGAACAATCGGCAGACGATAGTGATGAAGACACCGAAGACCTTGACCAGGTCTTAGAAGCCATCGAAGCGGATCTCGAAGCCGACGACAACGACAGTTTCTACTCGGATAAGTGGGAGCCAAGCGATTGGCATTGGTCTTCCATTGAACTATGCCAAGATCCAGCGGCACAAATCTGGTCTGATGCAATGACCGAGCAAGCCACGCAAGAGGGATGGGAAAATACGATCAAACGTTATTATCACACCCTCGTCGCGGTAGCTCATTCGATTCGTGAAGAGTTGAATGAACGCACCAAGGTGGATCTGGTTGCCTACGTTGCCGATGATGATCATGCAGAAAAACTCCTAGAACTCTGTCTGACCCCACAACAACTTGATGAGCATTTTCCGCAGCTAGAACAGCCAGTTCAATAGCCCCGACATGAACTGCTCAGTCTTTAGCTTCCGGCGCTAGAATAGGTGCGGCGGTCTATGGCCGCCCGCCCCTTTTCATCTCACCGCCGGGAGAGCATTTTCGTGAGTAAGACCGTCTTGGACCGTGTAGCTATTCGCCGCGCGTTGATTTCCGTGTATGACAAGACTGGGCTGGAGGAACTGGCCGCTGGGTTGCATAAAGCTGGCGTGCAGTTGGTCTCCACCGGTTCGACCGCGAAGAAGATCGCGGCGGCAGGAATTCCAGTCACCGAAGTAGAGCAGGTTACCGGCTCCCCGGAAATGCTCGATGGCCGGGTGAAGACCTTGCACCCACGCATCCATGGTGGCATTCTTGCCGACCGCCGCGTGAGCGAGCACATGGACACCCTGTCCTCCATGGACATCGACCAGATCGACCTAGTCGTGGTGAACCTCTACCCCTTCGTGCGGACCGTCGCCTCGGGCGCCAGCCAGGACGAAGTGGTTGAGCAGATCGATATTGGCGGTCCAGCTATGGTCCGCTCGGCTGCAAAGAATCACGCAGCAGTGTCCATCGTGGTTGACCCATCGTTCTACTCACAGGTCGTCGAGGCCGCTGCAGAGGGTGGCTTCGATCTGAAGACCCGTCAGCGTCTCGCCGCTAAGGCTTACGCACACACCGCAGCCTACGACACCGCAGTGGCATCATGGACCGCCAGCCAGTTCTTGGATGAAGACGGCGACGGCGTGATCGATTGGCCAGCTTACTCCGGTGTTGCCTTGCAGCGCGCCGAGGTGCTGCGCTACGGCGAAAACCCACACCAGCAGGCAGCCTTGTATGTTGATGAGGCAGCTCCTGCCGGCATCGCACAGGCTGACCAGTTGCACGGCAAGCCGATGAGCTACAACAACTATGTGGATGCCGATGCGGCATTGCGTGCGGCTTTTGATTTTGAGCAGCCAGCGGTAGCGGTCATCAAGCACGCGAACCCTTGTGGTGTCGCGGTAGCTTCCCCAGATGCCGTAGATCCAATTGCTGACGCGCACGCCAAGGCACATGCCACCGACCCGGTTTCGGCCTTTGGTGGCGTTATCGCCGCCAACCGCACTGTCACCAAGGCGATGGCAGAAACGGTTAAGGGCATCTTCACCGAGGTTGTTATCGCACCTAACTTCGAGCCAGAAGCCGTGGAAATCCTTTCGGCTAAGAAAAACATCCGCCTGCTGGCCCTGCCAGAAGGTTATGCACGTAATGCCAATGAATTCCGTCAGGTTTCCGGTGGCATGCTGGTACAAGCTGGGGATCAGATCACCGCAGCCGGTGACGACGTGGCTAACTGGACTCTTGCAGCCGGCGCGGCAGCGGATGAAAAAACTTTGGCAGACTTGGCCTTTGCTTGGCGTGCGGTGCGCGCAGCGAAGTCCAACGCAATTCTGATTGCTAAGGACGGCGCAGCCGTTGGTATTGGTATGGGCCAGGTCAACCGCGTGGATTCGTGCAAGCTTGCGGTCGAGCGTGCTAACACCCTCGGGGTGAAAGTTGAATCAGGTGCAGATGCAGCCGGCGGCGCAGAAAACGTCGACGGCGCACAGTCTGAGCAGCGCAGTCAGGGAGCCGTCGCGGCTTCGGATGCGTTCTTCCCATTCGCTGACGGTCTGCAGATTCTCTTGGATGCCGGTGTTACGGCAGTCGTGCAGCCAGGTGGATCGGTTCGCGACGAGGAAGTAGTTGCCGCCGCTAACGCGGCCGGCATCACCATGTACTTCACCGGGGCACGCCACTTCTTCCACTAAGAGGTTCCCCGCGGCACGGGCCGCTCAAGTTATCGGTAGACGATGACTTGAGCGGCCCGTCGTCTTTTAACACAGGTTACGCATTACTAATATTGAGAATCGTTCTCATGTAAGCTCTAGTGCTATGAAGCTTATTTTTGTCTCATCCTTAGAAGTTCACTGCCGTGATGCAGCGGTCCAGCGCCTGCTGAGCGAGTACCCCCAGGCGCTGGTGATCAGCCACGATCTCCTCGAGGGAAATCGTGTACTGCGCCGGGTGGAAGGAAACACCAACGCCAGTGAACGCGCAGAATCCGTGCTCGAACATGGATGCGTCGGTTGCGCGGTCCGGTTTGAAATCCTTCCGACCCTATTGCGCCTGTTGCCCCAGAACGAGGATGCGGTAATCATTCAGTCGTTGCCGGCGACTTGGCATAGTGATCAAGTTTTGGACATCGTGAGCACCGAGCTCGAAGGGCGTGGCGTTGCGATCGACCAAGTTGCTCTGGCTCTGGATCCCGCCGCCGTGGAAGACCAGTTCTGGGACCGCAGGAATCTGTGGGAATCGGGATTTAATGCCATGGCCAATGATGAGCGCACTGCCGGAGAGTTCCTGATCCGCGAAATTGCGCTGGCTGACAGCCTGTTGTTCGTCGAAGGGTTGAGTGTTGCACTACTAGGCGAATCCGCCGGGCACTTGAATTCTTCCGGCGAGCAATTCAGGCGTGGAATGAAGCTAATACGTGATTCGGCACCGCACGCCACGCTCACCTCCGCGCAGGGCAAGGTCGCGTTGGGTGCCTATGACCGTGACGACGCGCTTCGCAGATCCCGCCCCGGCCACTTTCAGCACGGCTCTGGCGCCACGGATGTGGGTGGTACAAAGATCCTCATCAAGGTTGAACGGCCGCTAGATGCCGATCGGTTCCGTGAGGTACTGCCGGATCTTGCAGCTACGTGCATGTGTATTCGAGGGACGCTCTGGATGGCCAGTTGTCCCGGTGTGCGCGTGGCCCTCACTGGGGCCGGACCTCGAATCTGGCTGGAATCAACCGGCGCCTGGGAAGGCGATATTGCCTGCACCCACCTTGAGCTGACTGGTTCGGAGCACTGCGAAGCCGAGGTGAGGGCGCTGCTGGAGCCTTGTGAACTCAGCGATAGGCAGCTCTTGGCTCTGCATGGTGCTTCGGGTGCATTGGATCCAGGGCAGCAACAGCACAATGAATGGAAGCGAGGTGAAAATGAATGAAAGTTAGGAATTCGATCCGGGCGCTGAAAAAGATGCCCGGTGCTCAAGTGGTCCGCCGCCGCGGCAGGATATTTGTGATCAATAAGAAGAATCCACGGATGAAGGCTCGCCAGGGCTAAATCCATCCGGGAAACACCTCGGTTCTCGAAAGCCAGAAAATGTGCTTTTGCGTGCCGAGGTGTCGTTTTTAAACGATTCTTGTGCGATTGTTTTTGGTATGTAGGTTCTGGTCAGACGGGCGCTTCGAGTTGCCCGGAATAGGATTGTTCAACAACCCCTTGCGCAGATTGTTCAACAACCTGTAATGTACTACTCATCACTCGCGAAGGTGAGCGCAATCACCACCGATAGTTATGGATGGAACCATGGCAAATTCAGAGATCAAGCCGCAGATGAGCTCCAAAGCTCGGCGGACCGCCCTTATGGGGGCAATGTTCCTCATGGCCACAAGCGCCATTGGGCCGGGTTTCATCACCCAGACGTCGGAATTCACGGTCAAGCTCGGCGCGTCCTTCGCCTTCGCGATTGTCGTTTCGATTTTGGTTGATATTGCAGTCCAGCTCAACGTCTGGCGTGTTATTGGCGTCTCCGGAATGCGTGCCCAAGAACTGGGCAATAAGGTACTTCCAGGCGTTGGATGGTTCCTCGCAGCACTCGTCTTTGTCGGCGGTGTGGTCTTCAACATCGGAAATATCGCCGGAACCGGCCTTGGGCTGAACGCGATGCTGGGCGTTGACGCGAAAATCGGTGGAGCAATCTCGGCGCTTATCGCCATTCTCGTCTTCTTGTCTAAAAAAGCCGGGATGGCACTGGACCGGATTGTAGTGCTCCTCGGAGCGTTGATGATTCTCTTGATGCTTTACGTAGCAATCGTTGCCGCGCCACCTGTTGGTGAAGCATTGAAGAACACCGTGATGCCTGAAAATATTGACTTCTTGGTCATCACCACGCTGATCGGTGGCACCGTGGGCGGTTATATTACATACGCCGGAGCGCACCGCATGATCGATTCGGGCACCTCCGGTGTTGAGCACGTCAAAGCAGTCAGCCGCACCTCGGTAGTCAGTATCATCATCACCGGCGTCATGCGAGTTCTGCTGTTCCTCGCGATCTTCGGCGTAGTCGCCGGTGGTGTCGCATTGACCAGTGATAACAAAGCAGCAGAGGCATTCGGAGCAGCTGCCGGAGAAATCGGCATACGGACTTTCGGCGTGATCCTCTGGTCTGCTGCGCTGACATCAGTTATCGGTGCCGCATATACGTCGGTATCCTTCGTCACCAAGTCCACGACCAACGAACGCACTCGCAACCTGATCACTGTCGCATTCATTGCAGTCTGCGCGGTAATCTACCTGTTCCTCGGACAGGCTCCACAGACCCTGCTGATCTTCGCCGGGGCTTTCAACGGACTGATCCTGCCCGTCGGATTTGCGGTTCTCCTCTGGGTTGCCTGGCGTCGCCGCGACCTTCTGGACAACTACAAATACCCGGCATGGCTACTGATCATCGGTGCATTGACTTGGGTGCTGACCATCTATCTTGGGTGGATGTCACTAACCGGCCTAGCCAAGCTCTGGGTCTAAAAACCAACTAACTCGGAGAGGCAGACATCATGAAACTCGAACAACCAGAACGCAGCACACGAGCAGGACTGACACCTAAGGAAGCGCGTGAGCTATTCCGAGCGGGTCTGAGCGTACCAACAGCTGGCTACAGTGCCGGCTACGCACAAGCTAACCTGATCATCGTTCCGAAAGACCTGGCATTTGATGTCCTCCTCTTCGCCCAGCGCAATCCCAAATCATGCCCCATTCTGGGAGTACTTGAAGCAGGGCAGACCAGTAATGAACTACTGGTTGACGGAGATATCCGCACCGACCTGCCCAAGTACACGGTCTATGAAAACGGCGAGAAGATTGCCGAACCGACAGATCTCACCGAATACTGGCGGGATGATCTGGTGACATTCATTGTCGGGTGCTCCTTCACTTTCGAAGCAGCCCTGATCGAAAATGGCATCAGTATTGCGCACATCGACCACGGCACTAACGTGCCTATGTATAAGTCGAGCATCCGCAGCGCTTCGGCCGGGAGCCTCACCGGGCCGATGGTGGTTTCAATGCGTCCGATTCCGGCCGCTCAGGTGGCCGACGCAGTGCGCATTACCTCCCGCTATCCAGCGGTTCATGGGGCCCCAGTTCACGTGGGAAACCCCGAAGAAATCGGCATCACAGATCTGGGAAAACCAGACTTCGGCGATGCCCCCCTTATGCCGGACGGAGCGATTCCAGTTTTCTGGGCATGCGGCGTGTCCCCACAGGCCGCTGTCATGGAATCCCGTCCTACGCTGGCGATCGGACATGCCCCCGGGCATATGCTAATCACCGACGCCAGGGACTCGCAATATCAGGTGCCGTAACCCCAAGTACTAGCAACGGATTGAGTCCAGTGCCGCGATTCCGCCCCCAAGGAATCGCGGCACTTCTAATTTGAACGCTTAGTCTCTGCGCGTGGTATCCAATTGCAGAGCCAACCAAGCATCCACTTCAGCTAAACGTGACTTCCTTGCAGCCTCATCAAGAAATGAGCCTTCAAAGGAGTTGCGGGCCAGCGTAGCCAGATCGCTGACAGTCAGGCTGAACTGTTCGGCCACCGCAGAAATATTGGCGTCTAAATAGCCACCAAAGTAGGCCGGGTCATCGGAGTGCAAGGAAACCTTTAAACCAGCTTCGAGCATCTGTGGCAAGGGATGATCGGCTAGAGTCTCTACCGCACGCAAACGCACATTAGACAAGGGGCATACGGTCAGTGGCATCTGCTCTTTGACCAAGCGAGCCACCAGCTCAGGATCGTCCATGCAGCGGATACCGTGGTCGACACGCTCAACCTTCAAGACGTCCAGTGCTTGGCGGATGTAATCAGCTGGGCCTTCTTCGCCGGCATGGGCCACGACATGCAGGCCGTGCTCGCGTGCGTAGCTGAAGACCTCTTCGAAGAGCTCTGGCGGGAATCCCAGCTCGGAGGAGTCCAAGCCGATCCCGTCGATGGCATGGTTTTCGGTGACAATCATTTTCAGGATTTCCATGGCTGAAGCAGCCGGAGCATGACGCCAGAAGCAGGCGATAAGTTTATGGGTCACACCCCATCGTTGCTCGGCCTCTTCGAGCCCAGCGCGTATCCCGGAAATGACCTCGGACAGCGACAGGCCGCGTTCAATGTGTGCCTGCGGATCAAAAAATAGTTCCAC
The DNA here is from genome assembly GCF_014644555.1 of Glutamicibacter ardleyensis. Lineage (GTDB taxonomy): Bacteria > Actinomycetota > Actinomycetes > Actinomycetales > Micrococcaceae > Glutamicibacter > Glutamicibacter bergerei. The sequence continues at coordinate 109,763 of NZ_BMKX01000002.1, forward strand.
ATGCCGCACACCGGAAGCGTGCGCGCGGTTCAGGTACGCGGTCGTGATTTCTTTGAAATCTTCGCTTGTGCGTAGTACTGCCATATTGGCGTAGAAAAGATCGAGGAACGACTGCAGGTTGTTGAATTCGTAGTGTGCGCGTAGTTCTTCGACGGACTCATAGGGCAGGTCTATCCCATTCTTGGAAGCCAAAGCGAAAATAGTCTCCGGTTCCAGAGATCCTTCCAAATGGATATGTAATTCAGCAAGGGGCAATATCACGAAGGTTCCTTCCAAGGAATCACAATTTTGAATACCTGGGTCTGATGCGTTTTGGATGCGATGAATTATTGGCACAAGATGGCAACGCTTCGAGGAGAGAAACGAATCGAAGTCCCCATCAGTCTATTTTAACGATACCCGTGTGATTGATCAGGACCAGCGGCATTATCATGCGGTGCTCCTCACCGTCTCAGGGAGCAACCAAGGGCTTGAAAAGGACAACTTTAGACTCCTGACAGGATCATAATGATTCGCTGGCGCAATTGATGTGGATTTACGCCGAGGTCCTTGAGGCATTGGAATGCCCGTCCGTCACCCATGCGGAGCAATGCCAAAAGTAGATGCTCGGTACCCACCAGTCCATGGCCTAGCTCCTTGGCTTCGCGTAGCGAAAGGCGAAGAAGCTTTTTGGCATGTGGGGTTAGCCGGACTTCGTCACCCGGTTCAAGCGGACTGGCCTTGGACACTTGATGCAGCTGCGCGAGGATCGCGTCAGGGGAAATCTCAAGGGCCTGCAGGGCTTGCGCAGCTACCCCCTGCCCTTCGCGGTGCAAAGCTAGCAGCAGATGCTCGGTACCCAGATGGCCTTCGTTGCGAGCAGTCGCCGCTTGCTGAGCCAAGACGAGTACCAAACGTGCCGGTTCGGTGAACTTCTCAAACATGTCTTCACGTCCTCTGGGACTCCATGCTCTGATGCTACGCGCATTCTGAAGCCAAATAGCTGGCTAAAGTGCAAGGAGCGAACGTACATAGCTGTACTTTTTCGCCAACCGTTCACGGGTCGCCTCGGCTAATAGTGCGGTCCGTTCAGGCGAAGTATTATCGGCAAGATCTGCATGCTTGACGAGCAGTCCTATCGGGTCTGAACGGACCCTCGCGCAATAGTCCTCGACGCTTTCGCCCTGGCGCTTAGTCACTGAATCGACTGCCCTCACGACCTCCTGAGTGATTCCCGCGGCCAGGAGATCCGAGGTAGTAACGTCGCAGTCTTCGATCACATCATGAAGCCACGCCGCAGCAACAGCCGCGTCGGTACCGCCCCGTTCGTAAACCCTCGCTGCTACGCGAGCGGGATGAGTAATATAGTCTGCTCCGGACTTGTCTAATTGGCCCCGATGGGCACGTCGAGCAATAGCTTCGGCGATGACGGGCAATGAAGAATCAGGCATGTTGCTCCTAGCGGAGTTGTGAGGACTCGTAGTGGTCCAAGAGTTCGGCCTCAGCGGTATTCAAATAATCCTGCAAGGTATCGGCCGCCTTCATCCGTTGCCCGGCGCTAAGCAGGTCGACTAGGGAGCTATTTCGCGAGACGTAGTGTGAATGGAAGTCCGGGGCATCGCTCATCGCATGGAACACCAGACGCATTTTCGCCAGTACCCGGCTCATCAACTCGAGCAGGTGAGCACTTCCGGTGGCACGCACTATAGTTTCGTGGAATTGCTGGTTGGCGTCTGCCATGAGGGTAATATTTCCAGCTTCGGCCGCGGCACGGGCCTGCCCAATGATCCGCGACAGCTCATCAATATCCAGCTTTGGACCCCAAGCTAACGCGGCGGGTTCGATAGTTCGACGAACAGCATAGATTTCCCTGATATCCGCTGCATCGGGGGAAGCGACAAACACCCCGCGATTCGGAATGCGCGAAATAATCAGGTCACTATCTAGCAGTGTGAATCCTTCACGCAACGTATTCCGAGAGACTCCCAATGCACTGGACAACGCTTGTTCGGAGAGCTTGGAACCTGGAAGTAAACGCCCCTCGGCGATTTCTTGGCGCAACGTCGAGGCCACCCAAGTGCTGGTGTGCGCATGGGTGGACCCGTCGCCTAATGGAATTGAAGTGTAAATCTCGCTCACGTTCATTCCCCTAATTTAGTTCAGCTTCCCAGTGTATTCCGCATTGACTAAGCGATACTTCCCAGCACATCGCCACGAAGCACGCTTTGTCCGGCACTGAAATCTGCGGAAGTGAAGATGCCATCGCGGTGGGCGGTAACCGGGGATTCCATCTTCATAGCTTCTAAGACGGCCACTGTTTGCCCCTTGGTCACCGAAGCGCCATCCTGTGCCGAGAATGAGACCAAATTACCTGCCATGGGGGACACGATGGAACCTTCGTCGGTGTCGGCACCGTGAACGGCTGCTGACCCCGCTGAGGTTGATCCGCCGTGACGGATTGCATTGACCAAGGCAACGGGCAAGCCAAGAGCCATGGCCTTGCCATCTAGGTCAATGGTCAGTACCTCGCGTTCCGCACCGGCCTCGATGGTGGCAATCTCATCGCTATTAGCCAGCTCATCAGCAAACTCTGATTCAATCCACGTCGTGTAGACGCCAAAACGCTGTTCGGCGACGAAGTCCGGATGCTTGGACACCGCACGGTGGAACGGCAGGACCGTAGGAACCCCTTCAATGGTGAACTCTGCCAACGCCACTTGGGCGCGGCGCAATGCCTGCTCGCGGGTAGCACCATGAACAATCAGCTTGGCCATTAACGAGTCGTACTGGCCAGGGATCACCGAGTTGCTGCGGACACCGGCGTCCACGCGGATGCCGGAGCCGGTAGGCGCCTCAAACCGGGTGATGGTGCCAGGCCCTGGCAGGAAGCCACGCGCGGGATCCTCGGCATTGATACGGAATTCGAAAGCATGACCCACCGGAGTAGGGTCTTCGAGCACCGAGAGTTCCTTGCCATCGGCAATACGGAACTGTTCGATGACCAGGTCCAGACCTGATGTCTCTTCGCTGACCGGGTGCTCAACTTGCAACCGAGTATTGACCTCAAGGAATGAGATGAGGCCATCTGGTGCTACCAAGTATTCAACGGTACCTGCGCCCACATAGCCGGCTTCACGGCAGATCCGTTTGGCTGACTCGTGGATTTCGCTGCGCTGCTCATCGGAGAGGAACGGTGCAGGGGCCTCTTCTACCAATTTCTGGTGACGACGCTGCAAGGAGCAATCGCGGGTGCCGACCACAATGACGTTGCCATGGGTATCTGCAAGGACCTGGGCTTCCACATGCCGCGGCTTGTCAAGGAAGCGCTCCACAAAGCATTCGCCGCGACCGAACGCGACGGTGGCTTCACGGACTGCAGATTCAAAAGAATCTTCGATATCTTCCATGGTGTGTGCGACCTTCAGACCACGTCCACCGCCGCCGAAGGCTGCCTTGATGGCAACAGGTACTCCATATTTTTCGGCAAAGGCTCGAACCTCACCAGCGTTAGCTGCTGGGGCATCGGTGCCGGGCACCAAGGGAGCGCCGGCACGAACCGCGATTTCACGCGCGGTGACCTTATTGCCCAAAAGCTCAATGGCTTGTGGTGACGGGCCAATCCAAGTCATTCCGGCGTCGATGACTGCACGAGCAAAGTCGGCGTTTTCGGAAAGGAAACCATAACCTGGGTGAACCGCATCCGCACCGGCGCGCTGGGCAATGGCGATGATCTTGGAAATATCCAAGTACGTTTCGGCACTCGAAGACCCTTCAAGGGAATATGCTTCATCGGCGCGACGCACATGCAATGCGTCGGCGTCCGGATCAGAGTAGATGGCAACCGATTTTAGGTTGGCGTCGGAGGCGGCTCGGGCGATACGAACAGCGATTTCGCCGCGGTTGGCGATCAAGACCTTTTTCATGCCTAGTTTCCTTCGGTGCTTGGAGCGGATTCGGAAAGTTCAAAACGGATATGGCTACCCGGCGGTAGTTGTGCGGCAGCAGATAAGTCTTCGGCGATCACGGTAGCAATGACCGGGTAACCTCCGGTGACCGGATGGTCGGCGAGGAATAAGACCGGCAATCCGGATGGTGGGACCTGTAGCGAGCCCAGAGCTACACCCTCACTGGAAAGTTCTCCAGTGCGGACTCGTTCCAGGGCGCTTGCTTCACCTTCCACGCCTAAGCGCACTCCGATGCGGTTCGATTCACTAGTAACCAACCACTGCTGATTGAGCAGTTTCTCCACACCCACCGGGCCAAACCAGTCATCTCTAGGCCCCACGCTGACGCGTAAGACGAAGCACCCATCGGTGTCTTGAATCGGTAAGGTACTAGGCTCGCGCTCTCCGACTACTTGGAGATTCTCTGGTGGTGCAACCGGCAGGAAAGTTCCTGTAGCCAATGGGGCAGGACCAACACCGGAGAGTGTGTCGGTAGCTAAAGAACCGAGAATTTTCGGCAGTTGGATGGTGCCGCGTACCGAGATGTAGCTGCGTAAACCGTTACCTGTAGGTGCTAAATCCAAGCGCTCGCCGTTCAACAGCGCGAATGGTGCGTCCATATAGGCTTCACGTTCGGTGCGGACGAGATCCTCGGGTGCTGGAGTGATGCTCAGTTTAGCTTCCGCGCCGCTGACCGCTAGGACTTGATCTCCATGGGCTTGCAAGCTCATACGGCCAGTCAAATTTTCAATACACGCTTGGTTGGGGGTATTCCCGACCAGCCTGTTTGCCTGATACAGCGAGGTTGTATCTGCGGCGCCACTGGCAGGTACGCCAAGCGCACCAAAGCCGTAGCGGCCGGCGTCTTGTAGCAAACTTTGCAAACCGGAATCGAGCACTTCGAGTCCATCGCCACGAGGCGCGTCGGCGACTTGGGCGGTGGGTGTTTCGGTGTGGAGATTTAAGGCGTTGCGCGAGGCGACAAACTGCACCCGATCCTGTGGACGGATAAGGGCCGGGTTCTCCCGGTCCAAATCCCACAGCGCCGAGTCGGTGTGGCCTAGTAGCTGCCAACCTCCGGGGGATTGACGCGGGTATACGGCGGAGTATTCCCCAGCCAGAGCGACCGATCCGGTGGGTACCGAAGTGCGTGGCGTTTCACGGCGAGGCACTTCCAGTACCTTATTTTCACCGAGCAGGTAAGCGAAGCCAGGAGCGAAGCCACCAAAAGCGGCCCGCCACTGCTGGCCGGTGTGCGCATTGACCACGGCCTGTGCGCTCAAACCGGTGAGCTGAGCGACGGTATCGAGGTCTTCGCCGTCATAGTAGACCTCGATAGTGACAAGTTTTCCGGAAGCCACAGCTGCCGTGTTGAGCTTCAGCTGGGGCAGATGTTTGACGGCGACTCGAGCATGCTCGCTGGTTTTGAACTTCACCATGACCGTTTGGGCTGCAGCCAAAACATCGCGTTGGCCAGGTAGCGGCTGGGCTTGTAGGAATGCGTCGAGAGCTAGGACCGATTCTAGGTCTTCTAACTCGACAAGGACATCATGGCTTCCGGCGGCAAATATATTGGTAATGCTCATACGAAGCTCTTGATCTGCACTCCGGCGGATTCTAGCCCGGCGCGCACCGCCGCGGCCATGGCTACGGATCCGGCGGTATCTCCGTGAACGCAGATGGATTCGGCCGGCATCTGGATAACCGATCCGTCGATGGCTTTGAGCGTGCCGTCACTTGCCAGACGAATCATATTTTCGGTCACCTGGGCACTGTCATGGAGCACCGCATTGGCTTCGCGACGAGAAACCAAGGTGCCGTCGGGGTTGTAATTACGGTCCGCAAAAGCTTCGGCTACTGGGCGCAATCCGGCGTGTTCTGCCTTCGCTAACGCCACCGAACCAGGAAGTAAGAGCACGGGGAGATCTTCGCCAAAGGCCTTAATTGCATCGATGACGGCCTGGGCATGAACCTCATGATGAACAATCGTGTTGTACAACGCCCCATGGGGTTTGACGTATTTGATATTGGAACCTGCTGCGCGCGCCAGGGCCTGGAGCGCCCCGAGCTGGTAGAGCACATCGTCTGCTAGCTCGGTGGCCGAGCAGTCTAGGAAGCGACGGCCGAATCCGGCCAAATCCCGGTAACCGACGTGAGCGCCAATGATGACTCCCGCGCTGACCGCGTCACGACAGGTCTGCGCGATACCGCTTGGATCGCCTGCGTGGAAACCACAGGCCACATTAGCCGAGGAGACCGAGGTGAAGATTGCTGCATCATCACCCATGGCCCAGTTGCCAAAGGACTCGCCTACATCAGAATTAAGGTCGATATACGTCATCTGTGATCCCCGTCTCTCCGCGTCGTTTATCTAAGCATGCACCAAAAACGCATATTGTTCAACAATCTTTCTTGGCTTCGCGCAAAATATTAATGCGTAGCCAGGTGAAGGCAATTATTAAACGCAGCAGGGGTCCGCAGCCACTGGCTGCGGACCCCTATTCAGCGCTTCAACCGAAGTTGCTAGCTGACATTAGGCGCGCTTTTCGACCTTGATGAAGAACGAGAGCACCACGCCGATTGTGCCCAACAATGCGCCCACGATAAAGGCGGCATGCGCACCGGTGAAGAGCGACTGCGCCAGGTCGGAGCCCTGGGCGAGTTCGTTGTTGGATAGTACTGACATCACGGTGATGAAGATCGTGGTGCCGATGGCGCCGCCGAGTTGCTGACCGGTGCTGAAGATCGCCGAACCGTGTCCGTAAAGGCGGGGATTGACCGAGGCCATAGCCGAGGACATCAAACCGGTCATCAGCAATGCCAGACCGATCGAGAAGATGACGTGGCAGATCATGAACATCCACAGTTCGGTTTCGGTGGTGACCGTGACGTACATCCACTGGCCCAAGGCCAGCATGATGGCGCCGGGGATCAAGACTGGGCGAGGGCCGTGCTTGTCGTAAATGCGGCCGAAAATTGGTGAAACGATGGCCTGTGCGAGACCGCCTGGCAATAACATCATGCCAATGGCTAGAGCGCTAATGCCCTTGCCTGATTCGAGAATGATGGGAACCATCATGATCGTGCCGAGCAATGTGCCGAAGGCAATCATGATCAGCACGATTGCAAAGGTGAAGTTGCGCGAGGCGAAGGGGGTGAGGTTCAGTAGTTCCTTCCCCTCGCGGGTCAAGCGAATCTGACGCTTGATGAACAGTGCCAAGGAGGCCAGGCCGACAACAAAGGTTGCCACGGTCAAGCCCATATTTTCGCTGGCCTTTTCAATGCTGGCGATGCCGTAGACCAGCAAACCAAAGGCGAGCGCGGAAAGGATCACCGAGAAAATATCGACCGGAAGCTTGCGTGCGTTTGATGGAAGCTTGATGAAAATAATGCCCAAGATTAAGGTGATCACTGCCAACGGAGCCATCAGTACGAAGATGTAGTGCCATCCCCACGCGTGAACAATTGCGCCGGAGACGGTCGGGCCAACGGCAGGACCGACTGAGATCACGATGGAGTTCAGGCCCATGACCATGCCGCGCTTGTGCACCGGGACTAAGGACAAGGTGGTAGTCATCAACAATGGCAAGACGATAGCGGTGCCAACGGCCTGAATGATTCGAGCGAGCAGCAAGAAAGCGAAACTCGGGGCGAAAATTGCAATCAATGTGCCGACCAAGAAGCTGGACAGCGCGAAGACGAACAACGAACGACTGCTGAAGCGCTGCAGTAGGAAGCCGGTGGTCGGGATAACTACGGACATTGTCACGAGGAATCCTGTGGTGAGCCACTGCCCGGCCGAAGCCGAAATGTCCATATCCGCCATAATGGCTGGGAGAGCCACCGTCAGGACAGTTTCGTTCATAATCATCAAGAACGCGGCTAGCGCCAGTGCTCCGATGATTCCGGTGAGCTGCTTAGTGGGCAGTACCGGATTTTTGGGTCGTGAAGGCGCGGTTTCGGCCTTGATTTCGGTGCGCTCAGGAGCCACGGATTCCTCTTTCTAGAATTGTTCAACTTTCAAATTCTGTCACAAGGTGACACAATTTCGTAAGCGAAACTGGCAGAGTGTGACAGAAAACAACTCTGCGCTGGAGGGTCGTAGGATGATGACTAGAGGCAGAACAACAAGTAGGAAATTTAATGGGAATTCGTGACGATCATAAAGCCGCTACCAAGCAGGCTATTCAGGCAGCGACCCTAGATCTCATTGAATCTTTGGGGCTTGAGGCAACTACCGTGGCGCGAATTGCCGAACGCGCGGGAATCTCCGAGCGTACATTTTTCCGTTACTTCGATTCGAAAGAATCGGCCATCGTCCCGGGCCAAGGCGATCTCATCGCCGCGCTCGCCGGAGCTGAAATTGTGGCAGGAAAATCCTCCTCTGAAATTTTCCATGCACTGCTTGAAGTGTGTCGAATGCATTTCAGTGTCGAGGTTCGTCACCATGAAATCCGACGGATCTCCCGGCTCATGCGTCAAGACCCCAAATTGCTGGTGATCGCCACGCGCCGCGAGCAAGAACTAGTCGTTTCACTGAGTCAGTCATTGATCGAACGCGAAGTGCTAGACGTGATGCAGGCGATGCTGGTCGCTGAATTGGTGGCAACTGCTTGGCGTGTTGCGTGGCAGTGTTTTGCGTATGAAGAAGCTGCTGGGCTGACCTCAACGCCAGCTGAACTTTTCGAGAAGGCAATCATTAGTCTCTCGCAGATAGCGTCGATAGATTCCCGTGGGGCCTAAACCTTCTCGTTTGCACATTGAGTTACTGCTCATTAACTTAAGTGTGACAAAGTGCTCGGGCACTATTCATCGCGGTATTTCAGGGAAAAAGCGTGAAATTTAGCTATAAAGTAAACGCCCAAAAGTGTGGTGCAGGACAAAATCAGGTAAGTTGAGAACGTTGAGTTTAGGGCGGATAGCCCGCTTCCGCACGACGTTCAGGGAGACGCCACACTTATGGCCAAGATTATTTACACCCACACCGACGAAGCCCCGATGCTGGCAACGCACTCGTTCCTGCCGATCGTGGAGGCCTTCGCGTCAACCGCCGGTGTTGAACTTGAGACCCGCGACATTTCGCTGGCAGGGCGCATCATCGCCACTTTCCCGGATTATGTCACCGAAGAACAGCGCATCGCCGATGCACTGAGCGAGCTTGGCGACCTAGCCAAGACCCCGGAAGCAAACATCATCAAGCTTCCAAACATCTCGGCATCGATCCCACAGCTCAAGGCTGCCATCACCGAACTTCAGGCAGCTGGCTACGCATTGCCAGATTACCCGGAGAACCCATCCTCGGATGAGGACACCGATGTCCGAGCACGTTACGACAAGCTCAAGGGCTCTGCCGTGAACCCAGTGCTACGTGAAGGTAACTCGGATCGCCGCGCACCATTGAGCGTGAAGAACTACGCACGCAAGTACCCACACTCCATGGGTGCCTGGGCCTCGGACTCAAAGACCAACGTTGCCACCATGGCAGCCGATGACTTCGCCTCCAATGAGAAGTCCATCGTCATCGACAAGGACAAGTCCATCTCCATCCGCTTCGTTGGCGAAGACGGAGCGGTTAAAGTTCTGAAGAAGCCATTCAAGGTTCTTGAAGGCGAAGTTATCGACGGTACCGTCATGCACGTCGCTGCACTGACCGAGTTCCTGAAGAACGCAGTAGCCCGTGCGAAGGAAGACGGTGTGCTCTTCTCGGCTCACCTGAAGGCCACCATGATGAAGGTTTCGGACCCAATCATCTTCGGTCACGTCGTCAAGGCGTACTTCTCCGAGCTGTTCGCTACCTACGGTGACGAGCTAAAGGCCGCGGGTCTGAACCCAAACAACGGCCTAGCTGCCATCCTTGGCGGACTAGATGAACTCTCTGATGACGTTCGCGCCGGGGTGGAGAAGCTGATCGCTAAGGGTCTGGAAGAAGGCCCCGCCGTTGCCATGGTCGATTCCGACAAGGGCATCACCAACCTGCACGTTCCATCGGATGTCATCGTTGACGCTTCGATGCCAGCAATGATCCGCCTCGGCGGAAAAATGTGGGGCCCAGACGGTAAGGAAGCCGAAACCTTGGCCGTCCTGCCGGACTCGTCCTACTCGGGCGTATACCAGGCGGTTATCGATGATTGCCGTGCAAATGGCGCCTACGATCCAACCACCATGGGCACCGTACCAAACGTGGGCCTGATGGCTCAGAAGGCCGAAGAATACGGTTCCCACGACAAGACCTTCGAGCTGGCTGCCGACGGCCACGTGCAGATCTTGGACGAGAACGACACCGTGCTGATCGAACACCAGGTCTTCGCCGGCGACATCTGGCGTGCCTGCCAGGCCAAGGATGTTGCCATCCGTGACTGGGTCAAGCTTGCTGTAAACCGTGCCCGCGCCTCGCAGACCCCAGCGGTCTTCTGGTTGGATGAGAAGCGCGCACACGACGCCGTGCTGATCACCAAGGTCAACGAGTACCTCAAGGAATACGACACCGATGGCCTGACCATCGAAATCCTGAATCCGATCGAGGCTACCAAGTACACCATCGAGCGTATCCGCAAGGGCGAGGACACCATCTCGGTGACCGGTAACGTGCTTCGCGACTACCTGACCGACCTGTTCCCAATTCTGGAACTGGGTACCTCGGCCAAGATGCTTTCGATCGTCCCACTGCTTGCCGGTGGTGGACTGTTCGAGACCGGCGCCGGTGGTTCGGCTCCAAAGCATGTGCAGCAGCTGGTGAACGAAAACCACCTGCGCTGGGATTCACTGGGTGAATTCATGGCTCTGGGTGCTTCCTTCGAACACCTGGCCAACACCACTGACAACGCTCGCGCACAGATTCTGGCAGATACCTTGGATGCCGCAACCGGCACCTTCCTGCTGGAAGACAAGTCGCCTAAGCGTAAGGTTGGCGAGTTGGACAACCGTGGCAGCCACTTCTACCTAGCTAAGTTCTGGGCCGAAGAGCTTTCCAAGCAGGACAAGGATGCTGCGCTTGCGCAGGCCTTCTCCGCTGTAGCCAAGGCACTGGACGAGAATGAGGAAGCCATCGTTTCCGAGCTCGCCCAGGTCCAGGGCAAGGCAGTGGATATCGCTGGTTACTACCGTCCGGACGAGGCAAAGACCGCGGCCATCATGCGTCCAAGCGCTACCTTGAACAAGGCTCTGGAATTGCTGACCAAGTAGTCTCAAGCTAGTCAACGAGGGCCGCGTAACTACCGATTGGTAGTTACGCGGCCTTCGTCGTTAACATTTGCAAATCACTTGGGCCACCCGTTCAATGTCATTTTGTTGAGAGCTTATCCGTGTAGTCAGCCAATGCGCGCAGAGCCTGATGTTGTCTCTGGTCGGCCGAACTGGAAGACTCAATTTATGAGTCAGATCTGGGAACTAGTACATGCCGAACGCAAAGCACTGATCAAGGATCTCGCCGAACTGAGCGAGGAACAATGGGCCACACCGTCCTTATGCGCCGGCTGGACGGTTCAAGATGTTGCCGCGCATCTGATTGATAACGCGCGCACTACAACGCCTCGACTTGCGATAGCCATGGCAAAAGCCCGCTTTGATTTTGACCAACAGAACGCAAACGGTGTCGCCGCAGAAAAAGGCGCGAGCGCCCAGGAGACCCTCGCAGCACTCCGCGAAGTGGCCGAACGACGCAGCGGGCCACCGGCCCCACTCGCCAGCCGCTTGGTAGAAGAAATCGCGCACGGCGAAGACATCCGGCGTCCGCTGGGAATTGAACGCAACTACCCGCCACAGTCAGTGCAACTAGCCATTAGCTACCAGACGCGCACGAGCAAAGCCTTCGGTGGCGCAAAAGAGTTGGCGCGCCGGGTCACCTTGGTCGCCGAGGATGACAACTTCAACCTTGGCACTGGGATGGAAATTAGGGGCCCGCTGATTGAACTGTTGATGCTGGTTACCGGGCGTGAGGAACGAAGAGGTTCTATACACGGCCCCGGCGTCGCCTTTATCTGATCCTTAGGTCCAAACATCCGAGGAGCCGCGCGGGCTTAAAGCCCGCGGCCGGCCTCCCACAAATTATCTGCCGTACCCGCCAACAGGGCGTTCAACGAGACCGCCTGCGCATCGGTAAACGAGGCAATGTAATCCACGATCGCGCGGGCCTGGCCTAAGCGCTGCACCTCATTCGGGCCGGCCTGCAAGAACAGCTCGGGGGAGTGCGCGCGCAACTGCCGGTATTCCTCGGTGGCGGCCTGAACGGAGTCCAGAAGGCGGCGCGGCGCACGCGCCGCATCATCGGGGTCATTAAGCCATGAGTTAAATCCTTCGGCCAAGGACTTGATGATGCGAGTCTGCCCGCGCTGGTACACGGCTAAGTCCGAGCGATCCAAGACGAAGCGCGAGTGCACAAACTTCAGCACGCCCACATCATGCCACGCCTCCTTGGTGAGCCGCACATGTCCGCTGCGGATCGTTGGCGTACGTTCCACGGTCACCGATTCTTGCAACCGGTCGATCCACCGGCGGGTAAATGCGGTCACGGCGCGGTCAGCTTCTAACCCTCCATCGTAAGGAACCGCCAGCAGCCCCTCAACCAGGTCATGTCCTACACGCTGCACCGAGTCACGGAAAGCATCCGCGTCGGCAATCCATGGATCCTTGGCGAAGGCGCGACGCCAGGTCATTTCCAGTGCATGGCCCGGCTTGCGCTGGTCCAGATCTGCTTGGCGCAAGGCGGCCAACTGTTCGGTCTGCTCCAGCCAGGCCCGGAATTCGGCGGACACCGTGGTGTACTGCAAAATTCCCGCGCGGTAAAAATCATCCAGATCATGAACCGCGTAGGCGATGTCATCGGCGATATCCATGACCGAACTTTCAACGGTCTGCTGGTACTTGGCGACGGCGGGGAACACCGAGAGCACGTCACGCATCTCGGCGGCTTCAATATCGTAGGCAGAATACTTGATGGCGCCTGCCGCTGGATCGGGACCCACCCCGCGGGGAAGCAACTCCGAGGAAATCGGTGCCATGGTGCGCCACTCGTTTCGCGTCCAAGGATATTTCAGCACCGCGGCACGTACCGCACGGGTCAGATTCATCCCACGCGCCGTAGCACCACAACTATCCAGCGCGGTCAAAATACGGAAGGTTTGCGCGTTGCCCTCAAAACCGTCGGGCAACCCCAAAATGTTGCGGGCCACCCGGTCCAGTTCTTGTTCGCCCAAATGTCCGAAAGGAGGGTGGCCCAAATCGTGGGCGGCAGCCGCCGCCTGGACGACGACCGGATCGCAACCGCCTAGTTCCGCGACAAGGTTGCGGGTCTCCTCGTCTGCGGTGCGCAACCGGATGGCGATGCTGCGTGCCACGGCGGAAACCTTCAATGAGTGAGTCAGCCGGTTATGCACCGTGGTGCCCGAGCCGGCCTGCGGAATAACCTGGGTGACCGCGGAGAGGCGTGAAAAGTACGGGGAAAAGCGGATGCGTTCGATATCGATGCGGAAATCGTCCTCGTCGGTACGATTCTGCTCGATGATTGCGCGTTCTCGGCCGCCGGTGTCATGAGTTTTCTGCCTGATATCCATCGTAGGAACTAGCCTAAGTCATGCACCCCAAACGAGCAGGTAAAACCGGTGATTGGGAGTTTCTAATTCGCCGGACCAACCACACGCACCAGATGAAGTGGTTCCTGCCCGACGGCCAAGCGCTTGACCTGTTCCACGGCCAAGTTCATCGCAAGATCGATGAACTTCGACGTATTTCCAGCTATATGCGGGGTGATCAAGCAATTTGGTGCCGTCCACAAGGGGTGTGCTTCGGGTAGCGGTTCCGGGTCGGTGACATCCAGCGCCGCGCACAGTCTTTCTGACTGGAGCTCGAAGAGCAGTGCCTCGGTGTCGACCACGGGTCCGCGTCCGACATTCACCAGCAGGGATCGATCTGGCATGCTCGCTAAAAATTTATCATCGACGATTCCGCGCGTGGACGGGGCGTCTGGCAGGGCCACGATCACGAGCTGCGCTTGTGGCAGAAGATCTGGCATCTCATCGATCCCATGGACCTGTGTGCCGTCGTCGAGCTGCCGAGCACTGCTGGCTACCGCGAACACCTCCTTGGGTTTGAAGGGCAGAAGGCGTTGGTAGATCTCTTGTCCAACCCCGCCAAATCCCAACAATAAAACGGTGGCTCCGTGCAGAGTGCCACCCCACAGCGGATTCCAAACTTGCTTTTGTTGTTGAACTCCTGCTGCGGGAAGCTCGCGCAGAGAAGCCAGCACCAGAGCCAGCGTGTGCTCAGCAGTGGCATCTTCTACCGCACCGCGGGAATTGCTCAAACTAACGTCGGGAGGCAGATGTTCCAGAACCCATTCGTACCCGAGGGAGAGCAGATGCACGTGGCGCAATCCCGGAATTCGAGAGACCCGAGCGCGCCGTTCGACCAACAACGGACGTTCGGTAATCAGCACATCTGCTTCCGGGGCTTCCTCGACCGAGTCGTTGAGGTGCCAGTAGATCGGAGTGACGCCGGGTACGTCGAGTTTCGCCAAGAGCCGGCCATTGGGGACGAGCACGCGTAAAGTCAAAGGGTTCCTCCCGTATGGATCGTACCGGGGCCGTAGTTGTCCGGGGTGAGCCTCAAAGCTCATTCTGCGCATCTTTGCCCCGCCGTGCAAGTGCCCAGTCCTAGTGTGAAGCACGAGTTGATTAGGCGAATCGGTCGCTTCATGAGGACAATCTGATTATCAAGATGTTAGAGTTTAGGCATGTCGCAGCCTGTAGAAAACGTGAAAATGTCCGGAAAAACTCAGGCGAATACCAGCTCGTCGATCTTCATGTATTTGGGATGCACAGTGATGGTTCTCGGCCTCGCCAGCCTCATCTTGGGCGGTGGAATCACCGGTGGACTGGTACTTCTTTCCGGCGCTGTGCTCTATGTGGGAACCACTATCACCGAGGCAATACGCACCAAATAGCAACGCCGACCGTGTGGCACATCGTGGCCGGGGGAGCGGCTCAGCCGCCGCAGGTACTCGCACCGACCAACTAAAACACAGATCCGGAAGTGTCATCCCAGCCTTGCCGTTCTGATTGGCCCTGCAGGTAGTTCTGCGATCTTTATCTTGTGATATCTCCTGCGGAATCTTCCATAACCTGTGAGAGCATCGATTCGACGATTTTCAAATCTTCGCTCGGCTTCCGAACGATCTTGCCGCGCTTGTTGCTGAAGTTCTTAAAATCAATGATGACAAGCTTCAAATTGTGCTCCGGGATGAGTTCTGCTTTACGGGCATCGTAGATCCTGCGCTGGTCGCCGCGTCGCCGTCCGCTCGCCGTCATCTTGTCGTCGAAAAATGGCACCGATTCGGTGTGCTGCCTTTCGTGATATTCCACGACTATTCCGAGTTCAGCCCAATAACCGTCCACCGGAAGTGGCTTAACTTTTCCGTTCGTTATCGATGGGTCGCCGACCAGCCAGGGGAACGTTTGCTGGCCTGTCCGCTTTGCCGCCAGCACCTGATCGCAGAGCTCGAGCACGTAGTGCTCGTCGCTGTCGGCACGTTTACTGGGCTTGGGTGCCGGCAGATGCTTCGGTGGCTCGGGCACACGCCGCGTGCTTCCCCAGCCCAGCTCCCAGCCGAGTGAATCGTCGAAGTAATCGGCATAGGCAACGGGGAGATCAGCCAGGCTATGAACTTGGGACAAAAGCATCGCGTACCAGTTGGTGTATTGCTGGTTTCCGCTCTCTTGACCCGTACTGCGCTGCAGCGAGGGCATCGCCTCAAGAATTGCTTCCGCAACGCTCACATGGCTGACGTCTTCGGGAAATTGGACGTCATTATTGAAAACGTTTTGGCCAGCCGTGGAGTACAGGCAGCGCTCTTCCGCGTTATAGGGGTCGCCGAACTCATCCTCGAAATTCCATTCCGTGACGTTGAAAATAACAATCCGCCAGGCCGTACCTGAGGCATTGATTCCGGGCAAAATACGCAGAGCGTAGTAGCCCAAACGGTGCAGCAGCCCAACGGCTTCAAGTATTCGCAGAGGAAGCTGAGAGTCCAATTGACATCCTTCGATCGAGGTTCTAATAAATGCTGACATGTCCTACCGACGGTTGGGGCCAACGCCGTTCGCGCAAGGACTCATCGGCGCTACATTTGCTCCTCGGCGCTCAACTAATGACTGCGCTCCTTCTAACTACACGTTCCGCTCAATAACTTGATAACCCAGGGAACCAGATGAAATGACAGAATCGCCGGTGCTCTGATACCTCGCACCAGTGCCGCGCCCTTCGTCTGAACCGCCATCACCGAGGCGAGCCGCACACAATAGCAGCGCCGACCGTTTTGCACATCGTGGACAGGGAGTTGGCGGCTCAGCCCTCCGAGTCCGTGGCTTCCAGCTCGGCCAGGAACTTGGCGAGCCGCGCGCTGCGGGTCTTCTGGGTCCGGGAAATCATCAGCTGATGCAGGATGTGATAGCGCGGCTGGGACTTCAACGCGGCGAAATTTTTGGCAGCAAGAGGAGATCGGTCCAGCGCATCTTGGAGATCTTGCGGTACCTGGGCGGTGGCCTGGCCTTGGTAGGCACGCTCCCACCGTCCATCTTCCTTGGCCTTCTGGATTTCCGCGAAGCCCCGTGGCCGCATGCGTCCTTGATCAATCAATTCCTGGGCGAATTCAGTGTTCTTCTGCGACCAGACAGAGTTCTTCCGGCGGGGAGTGTAGCGCTGGAGGAAAGTCGTCTCATCGCGCTTGCGGCGGATGGCATCGATCCATCCGCTGCAAAGCGCCTCGGGCAATGCTTGTGCGACAGCGAGCGAGGTTGGAGAAGTCGTTCCCTTCTTTGCCACTACCAGCCAAACGCCATCGCTGGTTTCTTCGTGTTCGTCGAGCCAAGCGCGCCAAGCGGTGGCATCAGGAAGAATCAAAGCATCTTGTGGATCCATGGAACCTATCCTGCACCTCGTTGCCCATAGTTGCTAGAGCCTGGACTCGCCGTCGGGATGGTGCCTGCCATTGCTTGCCCGAAGGACGGCGGGACGTGGCCGGAGACCGTGGAGCAATTTCCTGCTCCGGTACATCATAAATCGACACGCCACGGATCATGGCGAAGAGCGCGGTCAGCCGTCGGCCGGCCATAGCGATGAGGGCTCGAGGGCGGCATTTTCCCTGCACCAGTTTGTGTCCGCAGTCCTGGTCATCGCCAAGCCCAGCATCAATGCCGGGAGGCTAAGTGGAGCTTGCCACACCATGGCTGTGCGCCAGCGCGACAGCTTGGGCGCGGGAGCCGACGCCCATCTTCTTGAAGAGATTGCGCACGTGGAATTTCACCGTGTTCTCGCTAATTCCCAGCGCCTGCGAAATAGCCCGGTTGCGCTGCCCCGCTGCCAGAAGCTGCAGGACCTCGAATTCCCGGCCGCCCAGGCTCCATTCGGCGATGTCCGCCGCGTCTGACGGCGGGGCGTCCAGCGGGAGCCTCACCGAGACTTCCGTGCCCCATCCGCCCATGACCTCGATCTCGATCAGCCCGTTCAACGCCTCCACGCGCCGCACGAGGCGGTTCAAGGCCGCCGCGGAGGGATCGATGCCGCCGCGTGCATCGTCGCGGACGTTGATCAGCAAATTCTCACCGTCGCAGTCCCACTGCACCCGGATCCGCTGGATGTCTTCCTGCTCCATCATCGCCAAGGCCAGGCCGCGCACGATGGCCCGGGCGGCATGAGCCACCTCGCCGGGCAACGCCCTGCCGTTCTTGGGCGGCTCGACGAATTGCAGGTCCACGCCGCTCAAAGTGGTCAACGGGCGCAGGTCATCGCGCAAGCGGGTGAAAGCCGAAGCGACCGGTTCCTCCACGATGCTATTGGTGCGGTCATCCACGGTCTTGAGCCCGACCAGGGTCTTGGCCGCCAGGTCGATGGCGGCAACGCGCGCGGCCGCATCGTCCAATTGCGTGGAGCGCAAGGTCGCCAGCAGGATATCGAGGCTCGTCGCATACTGTTCCACCAGCTCGCCGGTGACCCGGACCCGCTCTGCCGAGACCGCGCGCGATTCGCGCAGATAGGACGGAGGGGCATCGGCCACCTTCTCGCGGATCCGGTTGGCGGCCAGATTCCACAGGTATCCGATCATCTCGGGCTGGCCACCGGTGGGGCGGGGCTCGATGAGCACTAGCAGCGCGTTGCTGGGCGGGTAGCGCAGGGCAAGGATCTCCCGCGGAGCTCCGCCGATCTCGGCACGCTCGCTCCAGCGGTTCTCACCGGGATGGGAACCGCGGATCCGATCCAGTTCCGCAATGCCCACCAGATCCGTGATGCGCTGGTCGCCGGCGAGCTTCCTGGGCCTATCGGTGCACTCCTCGGTGAAAATGGCCAGGGCCGCGCAACGGATTTCCGGAGCCAGGGCATCACGCAGGCGAACGGCGATCTGCGGCAGCGCAGCCGTGGCCAGCAGCGCGATCGATTCGAGCACCCCTGGTGCCGGTGCGGCAGCTTGCAGGCCAGGGGCGGAGGAGGAGTCCAGAATGCTCATGCAGGCCAGTGTATCGCAGCTCGGGGGACCAGGCACTATCCGAAAGGATAGGTTCAACTGCCTGTAAATGGCGTAGCGGCCACCCCTTTCTGGCCGGAGAATTGACTCATGCCCATCAAAGCCTATCCGGTCCGCCGGGAGGCGCTGTCGAAAGGAATGGCATGAACACCATGGCCGAACCCATCGCCGAAGCGATATCCCAGCAGGACGTGCTGGACACCATGGACCTGGTCCACTCGGAGATCGAGGCAACCGTGCGAGGCGTGAAGCCGCAGCAGGTCATCGAGCTCGCAGCGCAGCTGCGCGCGGCACCCAGGGTGTTCGTAGCCGGCGCCGGACGCAGCGGGCTGGCTTTGCGCATGGCGGCGATGCGCCTGATGCATCTGGGCCTGGCCGTGCACGTCGCCGGGGATGCCACCACGCCGGCCATCGCCGACGGGGACCTGCTGCTCGTGGCCTCCGGATCCGGAACCACCGCGGGCGTGGTCCAGAGCGTTAACACTGCACGGGGGGCCGGCGCCCGGATCGCGGCCATCACCACCGATCCATCCAGCCCCATCGGGTCGGCCGCCCACGTCCTCGTGGAAGTCCCGGCCGCCGGGAAAACGGACCACGGATCGTCCATTACCCGCCAATACTCCGGCAGCCTCTTCGAGCAGGCGCTGTTCCTGATCACCGAAATCGTGTTCCACACGCTCTGGAACGCGGATGATGCCACCGCCCAGCAGCTGTGGCAGCGCCACGCGAATCTGGAGTAGAGCGGCGTTTTGGCGCCAATACCAACCCACCATTAATAACCCCTGAAAGGGAACATCATGAAAATCCAAGTTGCCATCGATCTGCTCAGCACCGCCGAAGCGCTGGAGCTGGCTGGAAAAGTCGCCCCGTATGTGGACATCATCGAGCTGGGCACCCCGCTGATCAAGGCCGAAGGGCTTTCGGTGATCACCGCCATCAAGCAGGCCCACCCGGACAAGACCGTCTTCGCGGATATGAAGACCATGGACGCCGGTGAACTGGAAGCGGATATCGCTTTCGCCGCTGGCGCGGATCTGGTCTCCATCCTCGGGGCGGCCGATAATTCCACGATCGCCGGCGCAGTCAAGGCCGCCACCGAGCGCGGCAAGGGCATCGTCGTGGATCTGATCGGCATCGCTGACAAGCCAGCCCGGGCCCGCGAAGTTGCTGCGCTGGGTGTCCAGTTTGTCGAATTCCATGCTGGCCTGGACGAGCAGGCGCAGCCGGGCTACGACCTGGACGTGCTGCTGAGCGCTGGCACTGCATCCCAGGTGCCGTTCTCGGTGGCTGGAGGTGTCAGCATCAGCACGATCGCCAACGTCCAGAAGTCCGGTGCGCAGGTAGCCGTAGCTGGCGGTGCCATCTACTCCGCCGACGACCCGGCACAAGCAGCCAAGGAACTGCAGGCCGCACTGGTCTAGACGCGGTTCCCCGTGGGGTCGTGAATATGATCTGACGGAGTATGTGCGCTGATCCTAGTGTGGGGTCGACGATGCTCATGGTGGTGAGGCCAGGCGCTGCAGACTGCGGCCCTGGCTTCATCCCTGCCACAAGGCCGGTATATGCCTATTCGTGCGGCGGTGTCCGGTTGAACTGTTCGGCTTTCCTAGGGGCCTTGGCCAGTACGGTTTGGTGCGGCGTTGCTTCGCGTCTGGACCCGGCACCTGGGCGCACACTGCGGTACTGGCAATGTCCGCCCTAGCGAAGAAACCGCGGGCTCGTTCCTAAAGACCAGCCGCCGTTTCCTTCAGTATTTGTGGGATTGAATATCCGGATCATGTTCAGAAATTTTTGAACGCTTCAAAAACCTGACTCAGATTGACGCAGAGAAAGTACTCACCCGGTAGGTCATTGACAACCCAAACTTGTTTTCGGATTTTGGCGCCGACCATGGCACGGCTGCGGGGTGTCCAAAGCGCTGACAGTCACCAAGGCAAGTCAGGCGCACAGGGCCACATAGGTGTCGGCAAGCTGCATGGACGTCCACGCCCAGATCGCGATGGCGAAAATGCCAACGGTCAGTGCTTCCGCGGTTCCGGGTGCGACGGGTGTGAAGGCCGAAATCACTGGAATGATCCAGCCCATCCGCCGATGGCACTGCCTTCCCGGCTTCGGCGGTACCGGGGTGCTCGCCGGTTTGGTGCGGTCGTAGACCTTGGTCATTTCCATCTGTATCCCGCCCCGCGGATGGAATTAATGCGTTCGGCGCCGATCTCATCGCGCATACAACGCATGGAAACGTCCACCACATTGGAAGCTGGGCCGAGGTCCATCAACAGTGGGACGAACAGAATGGCACGGTTGTGGGAGCCGCGTAGGAAAACAAGTTAAGGAGCCTCTGCTAACCCCGGGACTTGACACTATGTTAATTGATGATTCGGTTGGTGAGTTCTTCGCCGTGTGCAAAGGCGATGACCTGGTCCACTGCCAGTTCTGAGACCAGCGAGATGAACTGTGCAGTGTCTCCGGCCATGTGCGGGGTAGTGATGCAATTCGGTGCGCTCCATAGTGCGTGGTTTGCCGGTAACGGCTCAGGATCGGTGACGTCCAAGGCGGCGTGCAGCCTGCCGGATTGCAGCTCCGGCAACAGAGCGTCGGTGTCAACGATGGGACCTCGTCCCACATTGACCAACAGTGATCCGTCCTTCATTGCCGAAAGGAATTTGGCGTCGATGAGTTGCTCGGTTTCCCCGGTATGCGGCAGGGCAACAATTACCACATCGGCAGCGGGAAGAAATGCCCAGAGCCGGTCGAGAGAATAAATGGGGTAGCCCTGCTCGTGGACTCGTTCGGTACGGGCAAAGGTCGTTAGTTCGGCAGGTTTGAACGGCAGCAGCCGCGAACGGATTTCGCTGCCGACTCCGCCAGCCCCGAGAAGCACCACCTTGGACCCGTGCAACGAGCCGGTCCACGTCCTGGTCCACTGCCGTTCGCGCTGCTGCTGTCCGATCTGCGGCAGTCGGTGCACGGATGCGAGGACCAGGGCGAGGCAGTGTTCGGCAGTGGCATCGTCCACGGCGCCCTTGGAATTGGTCAATGACACTCGTTCAGGAAGATGCTCCAGAACCCACTCGTATTCGATGGAGAGCAGTTGGACATGCTTCAGCCCCTTGAACGCAGCTCAGGATTGCTCGGACGTTCGGTAACTAGGACGTCGGCCGTCGGGGCGTTATTGGGGTCATCATTGATGTGCCAGAGGATCGGTTCGATGCCGGGAATCGTCAACTCGTCGACGAGTCGTTGCCAGGGGACGAGAACGCGCAGGGACAAGTGCTTTCCCATCATCGGTGGGTACGAGGCTATTGTGTCTGCTGCGGCCGCAACTGTACAAACTTGAGTGTCAACGATGAACTTATCCGTCCTATTTCCAGTGCATTGGTCTATGAAGAAATAATCAAGCGGATAGAATGAAAGTATGACTCAAACTTCAGAGCCCACTGGCCAGAAGGCCACAGCCGGTTCCACCGCAGCAATGGTGATCGGATGGACGCAGGCTGTAATTGGCCTATTTGTTTTCGTGCTCGGAGAACCAGTAGGCGGTGGGTTGCTGGTGGTGTCAGGTGCTGTGCTCCAAGCCGGCGCGATGGTTGCCGAGTCCAACCGCCGGTAGGCTTTGAACCGATCGGCGTTAAAGCAGTCCAGGCCCCAGCACAATGTCCCGGAGCCTAGAGTGCAGGAAAGAGGTCTAGAGGTTACTAGAGCTTATTCGCACCTCCATCTGCCATGAGGGTCTGGCCGGTGACGTACTTGGCATCGTCTGAGAGCAGGAAAGCGACAAGTGGTGCGACATAGGATTCCGGATCGCCGAAGCAGCCTAGCGGAACCTTAGTCAGCGACTGTTCGTACAGGTCTGGGAAGGCCTGGCTCCAGGCCTTGACGCCGTCGGTCAGCGCCGTAGAGGAGACCACGTTGACGCGGATGTTGTTGGCCGCCCAATCGTTGGCGATTACGCAGGACAGGCCACGGACGGCTTCCTTGGCCGAAGCACAGGCGGCCTGGGTCGGCTGGCCGACCATGGCCGAGCCGGAGCCGAAGTTGACAATCGAGCCGCCGTTGTCCTTCAAGTGCGGGTAGGCAGCGAGCATGAACTGGCGAGTGGCCAAGAAACCGGTATTGAACGAGAGATCCCAGGCATCTTGGTCCAGATAGGTGAACGGTGCCTGGCGGGAAGCATGAGCGTTGTTGACCAAGCCGTTCAATCCGCCGAAGTTCTCCACTGCCGTGGAGACTGCCACATTACTTAGATGAGTTTTTACTCATTAACTTGCTAGCTCGAAACGAAGCCGTAGTTCTTGGAAAGGCAACAGGACCAGGCATCCCGGACCGTGACAAATCCCTACTCCGCGCTTAGATGGATTTGACGGCGAGCAGTTCTTTCCAAAGCGTCGTGTACCGGGGCTCATCATTTCGCTCCTCATTTCCCACGCCGGACCCTGCTGCAGCCCAGCAACACCCAAGCCAATGGACTTCACACCGTGCTCGGAACGGATTTGCTGGATCAGCGGGCCAATCTGTTTCGCCTCATGTGCTGAGATGTACGGGTCAAAAGTTTCCTGCATCGCCCAAGGTTGAAGATCCATGACTACCACCCCTGCCCGCGCGTATTTCGCTCCAACCAGGATCTGGGGGAGTAGCCGTTTCGCTGCGCGGGTGAGCACTACCGGGTCAACCGTGGGTTCTGGTAGTTTCACAGTGATCGCTGGCTGGTGGTCCTGGTGCTGGTTGTAGTAGCTGGTCATCGCCCACGCCGAGAGGATCTTGGCCTGCTTTCTGGTGCTTATGCAGCCGTGCGGAGGCTCGGTGCGCGTAAATTCCCATTACTTGTTCCATGCCTACCCGGTCAGTGATGGGATCGGAGAAGCTACGGGAGAAGATCAACTGATCCTTGATCACGCGTTCTTCTTCCATGGGATGCAGGGAATCCCGCGCAGCTCTAGGACGGTGCGCATCTGCACCACGGAGAACTTATCCCTGATTCTTACCTCGTTCGCATCGCGGAGGTCTTTGGCCGTCCAGATGCCTAACCCGCGCAGCCGTTTGGTCAACCGGGGGCCGATGCCCCACACTTCCACTACCGGCAGACGCGCCAGCAGGTTCTCGGTGGTCTGTGCTGGGGCACGATCCCACACGCACACCCCACCCAGTTCTTTGATGTGCTTGGCGGTCTTGTTCGCCATTTTCGCCAGCGTCTTGAACCATGGATTGTTGCATCAAATGCAACTAGATACGTATCCATTGATGACCAATAGGGCATGCCTTCGATATGAGGCTCTCGCAGCTCCAGCCTAGCCAATGCGAGACCAGATTGAGCATTGACAGTTGTTGCATCTATCCAAACAGTCGGGGATTAGATGCAACATTTTTTGGATGTCAGCAACCTCCGGCAAGTGCTATCACTCGATTCCGGAACCGCGGCCCTTCACCCTGACGAAGCGGTCTACGAATCGATGCTCGGCTCCTGGGAACAACAACAGCGAAGCCGAAGCCTTGCCGAAACCACCATCAAAGCCCGAACTTCCGCCGTCAGGCACTTCGCAGACTACGCAGGCTCCTACCCGTGGAAGTGGCAGGCGTCCGATCTAGACGAATACACGAGTCACATGCGTTCCGAACGCCTCGCGATCTCAACCATCAGACAACGACAAGGAATCTTGCAAGTATTCTGCAACTACCTGATCAGCCCCGAATACGACTGGGTCGAAATCTGCGAAGCCCAATTCGGAGATACACCATCCCAAATCTGCCTGCCATGGAACACCACAAAACACGTTGCAGACTACGAAGGTATTCCGGCTAGGCGCGCATTGACCTTCGACGAGATTGAGAAGCTGTTCAACTACGCCGACTCTAGAGTTGAAACCGCCGCCAAGGATGGCCGCAAGGGCGCATTGGCAGCACTTCGAGACACCCAAATGTTCAAGACCGCCTACGCCTTCGGCCTGCGACGGGCCGAACTGCGCGGTCTGGACATCCACGACCTTCATGCGAACGCACGCGTTCCCCAATGGGGACAGTACGCCGCCATGCACGTTCGATGGGGAAAATCGAGCAAGGGAAGCGCGCCGAAACGTCGGACTGTTTTGCTCGTTCCTGAACTCTCATGGTGGGTAGATGGCATGCAGCAGTGGGTTGACGAAGGTCGCGCACTCTTTGCACCTGGAGAACTTCCGGCGATGTGGCCCACCGAACGAAAAACCCGAGTGTCCCTTGAATACATTGATCGCCGATTTACGGCCCTCCGGCATGAAGCCGGCCTCGACCCCGCATTAACGTTGCATTGCCTGCGTCATTCCTACGTCACCCACTTGATCGAGTACGGCTACGCAGATCGATTCGTCCAAGAACAGGTCGGTCACCAACATTCCTCAACGACGGCGATCTATACCTCGGTCAGCGGCGACTACAAGAACCGAATTCTCGCGGACGCATTGAGCCGCTTCAACACCCTGGAGATGCCATGACCAAGCGAGTTGAGACCGTGTGGAACCTGCGCCGATTGATGGCTGATCAGGGGCTTTTCAAAACCACTGAACTGATTCCCATGCTTGAGGATTTCGGCGTCAGCCTCTCCCGGGAGCAAGTTTTCCGTCTGGTCATCCAGACACCCGAGCGAGCGAACTTGAACTTCATCGGAGCGGTGTGCGCCGCACTGAAATGCACAGTCTCGGACCTGATTGAAGTTCGAGTCGTGGAGGAGAAAGCCGTCGTGAACACCGTTGAGCCGTCCCGAGGTTCCATCCGCAACATTCGGCCAAAGCCTGCCAGAATCCACCGCCCGCCACACGCTCCTCAGGGCAAATGAGTACGCCATCTCAGGACCCAAAGCTTGTCGTCGACAGAATCGTGTCGGCCTGCAAAGAACAGGTTCCCGAGCTCCCCAAATCAATGCTTGCCTCGGCAGCGACCAGTGTAGGAGGCCCGCATGCTCGTACCTGGCTTGTAAGAGAACTAGCTTCAAAACCCGATTTGCTCATTTCGGGCCGCTCGGACGCATCGCCGACAGCCTACCGTCTGATCAAAGAACTACGGTCAAGGGGTTTCGAAAACATCCAACTGCCGCGGTGTTCCACCTGCGGGCGTGCCCAGAAACTTCCCCACAAGGATGATAATGGAGGGAAGCGATGTGCTACCTGCAATCGTCGCGCGACTACCCCTGATTGCACATCCTGTGGCAAAGTACGCAAGAGCGGATACCGAATAATCGACGGCGCACCCTACTGTGTTAGATGCGCGAACCAAGATGCACGCAGGCATGAAAACTGTGCTCTCTGTGGGAATCTAGACGCAATCGTCGGGAGAAAAAACAACCAGCCAGTTTGCAGCAAATGCTATTCCCCACCACCAGTGACCTGTAGCTACTGTGGTGACACTCGCCCCGCGGCCATCCGAAACGCAGGCAAGCCGCTGTGCACGAAATGCAATCAGTCACTACGCAAAAAACCACGTGTCTGCCCTCGCTGCGGGGAATACCGAATCACGCCCTATCTGCGCGAAGACGGTCCCATTTGCCCTAGCTGCGCGGACCAATATGAACTGGGCAAATGTGCCGGCTGCTGCAACGACCAACGACCGCTCCAAGGAAACTACTGCTCCATTTGCGTGGCTCCTCGACTTCTTCGAACCTTGATCTCCAACGATGACGGCACCCCGCATCCACAGCTACTGGCTCTTGAAAGTTACCTCCTCCGCAATGAGAACAACGCCGATGCAGTGGTCAGTTGGGCCCGCCGCAGCCCGATGAGGCGCGTCATTCATGACATGGCTACTAATCACACGCCCATTTCCCTCCGTGCAGTTGCCGAACACCCCGCAGGAGGTGCGACTGGGCATCTCGCCGCACTGCTCATGGAATCAGGGGTTGTTCCCACCGAAAACTTCGACCGAATTAGATTAGAAGTGTGGCAAGAAGAGTACTTCGCAACGCTGCCAAATCCGACCGACCGATCACTTCTGAAACAATATTCGGCATGGATCGTCAACCCCCGATTCGCACATTCCGCACACCTAAGTACCAAAGATGAGAGCCTTCGCCACAGAGGTTCCAAAGCGCATCTCATCGCGGTCGCCGAACTCCTAGGAACGCTCGATGACCTTAATCTGGATCTCGGAACCATCCCCCAACGCATTTTCGACGCTTATGTGGCCAACCGCGGGCGGACTGGCAAACAGCTCACGCCCTTTATTCGCTGGGCGCGCACCCGCGGCCTTACCCGTTTGAACAGTGAGTACTTGAAAAGCGATTTGGGGGCATCGGGAGTATCGGGAGCTTCCGACGATGAACGTTGGGCTTGGGTGAAGAACCTCCTAGCTGCTGAGGACATCGGGTTGAGCTCGCGCGTCGGTGGACTCCTTGCGCTCATCTATGGGACGGCACTGACCCGCGTTGTCTCGCTTCGATGTGAAGCTGTCATATTAGACGGTGATTCAACGTACATTTTGCTCGGTACCGATCCGATCAAACTTCCGGACGCGGTCGGGTCGCTCCTCCGGCAGCTCTTGGACGCCACGCCGACAGGGTTCCACGACGACGACACGTGGCTCTTCAAGGGCCGCCGCCCCGGTCGCCATCTCACCACCGCCGCGTTGCGCCTCCCGCTCACGAAAAAAGGGATCAACATACGTGCGGCAAAGAATGTCGCGCTCGTGAACCTCTCCAGGGACCTACCGCCCTCGGTCTTGGCTGATCTCCAGGGGAATTTCCGTCTACGCCGCGGAACGCTGGAGTGCACAAAGCGGCCACGATTGGACCGATTACCCTCGTATCCGACTTACGACAGGACCCGGCTAGGCATCAATACCAAATTCTAAGCATCCCCAGCCGGGTGTTCAGCTACCCCTGACAGCGCTCCGTCACTGAACACTTCGCCGGACGGGTCATAGGGAACACTCGACTTTCCTGTGAATCTGGGTCCGGAAGATCGGTGCGGAGATTCACGCTAAGGACGTTCCGGAGTTGAATCCGGCTTGGAGGGTGAAGTTCTGTGGATCTAAGCGGCGGCCTCGTCGGCGCGTTTGATCGCAGGCTAGATGGTGGAACGGGCGATGCCGAAAAGCTAGGCAATTTCAACAGTCATGTGCGTTCATGCCTCGTGAATGGAACCCAAGTGATCTTCCTGCACCTTGGCGAGTTTGAGCTTCTTTCCACGTAGCTTGCCCTTTGCTCTTTCCACGTAACTTGCCCTTTGCTTTGGCGAAAGCCATCCCTTCGCGGATTCGGGCCCGGATCAGGTCTATCTCTAATTCGGCGACCAAGGCCAGAGCATTGAAAAGGAGCTTGCCCACGGAGTCCGAGGGGTCATAGACGGAGCCACCGATGCAGAGCTTGATCTCACGGCGAATGAGTTCATCCATTATGTCCCTTTGCATCGCGCAGGGACCGTCGTACGGGACATTTGCAAAGTAGGACGTTTCGACCTGGCTTGACTCTCCCCTCTTGGGCAAGCGGCTTATGTGAGAACAGGAAAAAAGAACACCATGCTGACCGCAGCGATACGTTCGAAGACTAAAGAAGAGATCCTGAACTCTGCTTAGCCTTACGGAGTGCGCAACACCTTGACCGGATCCGAATGCGCCGCATAGGCAGCAGGCACTAAAGTGCTGGCTCCAGCGGCAAACAGCGCCAGCACTACGACGCCGAAGCAGAAGGCCAGCGGGGGTGCTGTGCCCGTACTCATGGTGATTCCCAGGCCCACAGACATCCCCGCCAAAGCTCCAGCAACAGCAGGGATCAGCGTACGCAGCAACATGAGCTGGACGATGTCGTTGCGCTTTGCTCCCAAGGCTCGCCGCCGCCCGAGATCCTTGCGACGCACGAGAATATCAGCGAAGACCACGACGGCTACCAGAAGTGCACCGATGCCAAGGGACCCGTACAGCATGGAGCGTCCAAAAGCGCCCAAGTCTCCGACGATCTCATCATGCAACTGCGCCAGTTGAAGCGGCGAGCGAACTGAAATGGCTTCAGGGTCATTCAGCTGCCCAAAGAGCCCAATTACTGAGCGCTGTGCAGCCGCCGCTTGGCTGGAATCGCTCAGGATTAGATGCAGATTCGTTGCAGTGCTGCCGGGGGGTGCCTTGAAAACCACTCCCTGGGACAAATTGTCGAAGGGCTCCAAGGGCATATACGACCCGACGATCGCGTAATCCACCGGGATTTCCCTATCCGCGATGCCAACGACCCCTACCGGGTGCTGCAGGCCGAGCTTGGCCAACGCTGTGGTAGAGACCAGCGCTTCACCTGGACCTGGATAACGGCCTGATTCCAAGCGGACGGCAGATTCGAGCTCGCCGGTGACAGCCCACGCTGGCACCGGTTCTGCCCCATCGCCGATGACCGTATTCTTCACATCAACCGGCGAACTCAATCCAACAGCCCGGTCGGACACAGAGAAATTCGCCGCCATGGCAATCAGCGAGGCGCTGATCAAGCCAGCGGACTTCTTGTCGGTGACCACCAGTTCCCGAGCTCCTGCGGAATTGATGCGCTGGGCTACCTGATCTTCTGCCGCAGCGGTTCGCCCCACGGTGGATATGGTCATGATGCACATCGCCGCGGTGATCAGGCATACCAGTGCCGAAGGCACCTTGCTGGCCCACGCCGTGGCTAGGGCTTCGCGCAGCAGTGTTCGCAGGTTCATAGTTCCAGCACCTCGTCTGCCCGGCTGATGACGTAGGGGTCGTGGGTGGCGATGACAATGGTTCGCTGTTTGGCCGCGGCCGCTTCGCAGAAGATGTCCAAGACGCTAGCGGCATTGGCGGGGTCAAGGTTGCCTGTCGGCTCATCAGCCAAAATCACCGACGGGTCGTTGATCAGCGCCCTGGCCACGGCGACACGCTGGGCTTGGCCTCCGGAAATCTGGCCCGGTTTGTGGTCGCTGCGTGCGGCCACACCGAGCTGCTCCAAGAGCAGCGCTGCCCTGTCCAAGGCAACCTGGCGGTCAACACCGGCATAGATGGTCGGTTCGATGACCGAATCGATGATGGTACGCGAAGGGTCCAACGATGAATCCTGGAAGACGAAGCCCAGCTGATGGGCCCGCACCTTGGACCGGATTGCATCCGCTGCCATTGACTGCGGCTGATCATGGAGAATCACCTCTCCGCGGCTCGGCGTGAGCATCAGGCCCAGCACATAGAGGAGCGTGGATTTCCCGCGTCCCGAAGGGCCGGTTAGCGCCGTGACTTTCCCCGGGGTGAATTCGTAGCTGAGCCCGCCAAAAAGTTCTTCGCCGTCCTTGGTGTAGCGGAACCCCAAATCTTTGACGCTCAGGACACTCAATTCTCCTCACCTTGAGCGTTGAGCACCTGGACGTTGGTGCCTCTCTCCACCCCGGTGACAATTACAATTCCCTGCCCGCTGGCCACGATCTCGACCGGAACTGTTCCGTTCTCGGTGACAACTTCGGTGCCGCCGCCGGCGGTGGTGGTTACCGCGGCTGCTGGGATGCCGATGCCCTTGGTTTCAGGCACGACAATGACCTTGGAGCGCAGGGTGACGTTGCTGCCGGTCGGTAGTTGGTCGCATTCCTTCTTGCAGACAGCTTCGCCGTCTGGCGCGGTCAGGGTGTGGATGACATTGTCTGACTCGTCGGTGGTGGTTTGCCCGATCTGCGCCTTCCAGGAAAGCTTTCCATGCTGGACCTCAATGATGGAGTCCTGCGGGATCAGCGCGGCTTGGTCTGCGGTCAAGGAGAGAGTGAACGTTCGCTCCCCGCTTGGAGCCAGCACCGCATCTTCGCCACCAGTCAGGGTCTTCCCTGTCCGGATGGATTCAGCGAGGTCTGCCTGGCCTGGCAGTGCGGGGATGGCAACGATCCGACCGAGCGGAATGATCCCGGTGGGCTTCTGGTTGGTTTCTTTCTGCCATTTCTTGATGGCCAGTGTGGTCTGCGAGGTGAAGCGCGTATCCGGGGTACCGGTGAAATGCCCTTGGTCCTTGAGGAAGTCTTCAAGCTGCTTTACGTTTGCGCCGGAGGCTCCGGGGCCCATGTCCTGGTAGAAGGGTGTCGTTCCGGAAATGGCATAGACATCGGTGCCGGCCACGGAATAGAGGGCTTCGCCGGACTTCTTTTGTCCCGGAGTGGCGGCGGAGACGACGCCGGGAAGATGGTTGCTGGCAACTACCTGGGTCGGCTGTTTCACCGTGGTGCTCAAGTTCAGTGATGACCCAATTGATGACAACTCGGCTTTGACCCAGACGGATTGCGAAGCTTCGGGAGATGCATTGGCGCTTTGCCCTACCAAAGTTGCGTTGATCGCCCAGCCGAGTGTTCCGCAAACAACCGCTACGACCAGCAAGAGCGAGAGGAACCTAGGTGAAAGCTTCTTGCTTTCGGAGGCATTTCTAGTTCCCATAGAGTTCCTCCGCAGATGGAGAAGGAGGGCACTTCTGGTTCATTTCAGTAGTATCGGCAGAAGCGAGATCCATGGTGTCGTAGGGGGTCCACGGTGCTGTACCGCTGGCCATCCCCTCGACGAAGGTTTCTTCGCTCGGCAAGGAACCTGTGTCCAGATTAAGGCCCTGAAGGCAAGGCACGAGCGCGTCGCGGTAGTACGCGTAGAACGTCCGCAACTGCGTGCGAGTCAGTGCCTGGCTGTATTTGAGGTCCTGAGGATATTGAAGCGCACAGGTGTAGCTGGCTTCAGCGGCAGCTTGCTCCTGGTCTTCAGTGAATTTCGTGGAGAAAGAACCGCCTTCTTCCACTGTTGTCGGGAACCCTAGATTGGTGAGGCATGTTGCTTGCTCTTCGGGCCAGACTTCTTGAGAGACATATCGGATTCGCTCGACTTCTGGCCAGGAGCTGAGGCCGGATTCTTCTTGCTTGCCCTTCACGAAGTCGTCCCAGGTGAATTCGCCATAGCCGCCGTTATCGAGCGGGTCGTCCTTGCTGCTTAGAGTTGGAGCTTCTTCACTCACTAAGCTCTCCGAGGGGGTGGCTCCCGTCGGTGCGGTCAGCTCGGCAGTAGGGTCTCCGCCGCTACTGCATGAGGCAAGGGCCAGCGAAAATATTGCGATGAGGCTCAATGCGCGGAACTTGGGAGTTCTAGTCATGGAATCGTCTTTCGTAAACGGTTCTTACGGGTACTGGCTTCATCTCAAAGCGATAACAAACCCGCTGCTGTGACCTGCCTTACTCGGTAGTATATACATTGCGTGCGACTATCGAAGTAAAAGAACCTAGCAGGTGGAAAGTTTCGCATGATTAAGTATGTTGAGGTCATGAGCCCGGTGCAGCCACTGTTGCTTTGATAAGGCTAATGCTAGAAATATTCATCCAGGTCTAGAAATTTTCAATAAATCCCGGTAGGTTCATTTTCAGGTCACGCTCAGGTTGCTTTTAGGTTTTTATCGTGGCTTTGTCTTGATTTGATAATCGATGCCACGGACGCGTCATTGCTCGAAGGGATATTCAATGAAGAACCGTTTACGTACTATGGCGGCCACCGTCCTTGTTGCGGGACTGGCAGTTGCTGGTGCAGGCGCTGCCCAGGCAGACACGAAGAGTGGCTACAAGAACTGCGCGTCTGGCTACAGCGCAAGTCTGACAACCAAGCTCAATGCTTCAGGCGTGGGAACCCAGTCAACAACGCACTCCCACAAACATGGGGTTACCACTGTCAAGCAGACTTTCTCGGGTTTGGGGCCGAATACGTCTAATTCTCGCACCCAGTATAGCTATTGGTCGGCAACCTCTCAGCGCGTGATTGAGTATGCAACGGGCGGATGCATTCGAAACCCGGTATAAAAACTTACCGAGGGAGTATCTACGTCTAAAGATTCCGTGGATATTGCCTGAGGATAATTCAATTCTAATATTCTCGGACCGTCTTGCCGTTCTTGGCAAGGCGGTCCGGCATTTTAATGCTAGGTTGCGCTTCCCTGCAGATCTGGTCCACTATTGCGCTCGTTGATGGACGGCTGAAATTGACTCTTCTTCCATATACAGAGTTGCTTACGCGCTAGTGATCGTGAGGCATTATATGTTTCAAGTGGGTTGGTCAGGATCCGTGATCCTTGCGCTTTGGATCTTGTGACATTCCGTAAGAAATAGATTGCACTCTATGCCAAGTGAAGATATTCGAATGCCAGAGCAGCGGAAGCCAATCGATTGTCGCAGGTGTCCCGCGGAAGGTCCCTTACGGACAGTTCGGCGCCGCGCCGCGGAGCTCAAAAAGTGACAACTATGGAAAGAAGTCCTAAACAACCTGAATTCCCGTTTGCCCCGCCCAATTATGTGCCCGATGATGGTTCCCTTGCGGTCGGGAAAGGCTATGCAGAAGGAGCCTGAAAACGACCCTCCTGTTCCACGACAAATTCCGAATGGATCGGGCGAATAAGCTACTCATGAATACTCGGCTATACCGGTAGACTTGGCGATCCCCACGCAGACGGGCAACCCGGTCAGCCTGAACACCTCAGCCTTGATCCGCTCACCCAGGGCTTGCAGCTCATCCAGTGTGCCGGACACGCCCAGAAACGCCTCGTCAATGGAATAGACCTCCACCCACGCCGAGAAACGGCCTAAAAGCTTCATGACGCGGGCGGACATTTCCCCGTACAGCTCGTAATTAGAGGACTTCGCGACCAGCCCGAGTTCCGCGCGATATTGCATCAGATGCGAGCTAGTGGTGATTTGCCATGTCGCAATACTGGGCCTCGGGAAAATTGACGACCCATCTAATCGGTATAAATCCTTGCCGTGAGGCCAAACTTCGCGTTTAATGCATGAATAGAGCGTTTATCGAGTGGGGTTTCGATGTCTGACGGGGTGCCGCATGGAGTGTCATCGCTGTATCTGGTGCGCGGTGTTTCCTTCCTTGACGCGCCTGATGCGGTCTTTGAAGCGATGTTGACTGGTTGGCGGATGCAACAAGTTGGAGGCCGTCGACTCAAGCCGAATTCAGTGGACCGGGCTCTGAATATCGTACGGCGGTTTGAAACCTACACGCTGAAGAAGCCGTGGGAGTGGTCTGCTGGTGATTTTGATGAGTGGATGACGCTGTTGGTCTCGCAGCGAGCTCTTGCGGCGTCGACAATTCGTGGATATCAAGGCGCGGTCCGCCAGTTCTGTGAGTACATATGTTCCGAGCACTACGGATGGGTCGAGGAATGCTTGGATCGTTTTGGCACTCATCCGGTGCAGGTGTGCCATGAGTGGAATAGCCTGCCCCATCTTTATGAGTATGAAGGTGGTTCTGGACGCAGACCTTTGGACCGTGATGAGCTCCAACTGTTGTTTGACCGTGCCGATGATGAGGTCTCGTGTCTGTTGGATGGGCGTCGCAAAGGAGCGCTGCCGGCATTCCGGGACGCAACGCTGTTGAAGGTCGTGTATGCCTGGGGCCTGCGTTCGAGCGAGGCGGTGGGTCTTGATATCAGCGATTTCTATCGGAATGCCAAGGCGCCTCAGTTTGGTCAGTATGGTGTCATGCAGGTGCGTCATGGAAAGTCGAGTAGGGGAGGCCCTCCTAAGAGGCGGGCGGTGTTGTCGATTTTCGATTGGGCTGTGGAGGCATTGCAAGAATACGTAGAGCAGGTCAGGCCGCTGATGGTTCAATCGGAGACCAGCGCGCTCTGGCTCTCTGAACGCGGCACGCGATTAAGGTCCCGAGAAGTTTCTTCGCGGTTTGCGGCATATCGCGATGAACTGGGATTGGATCGAGTGTTGACTCCACATGCTTTGAGGCACTCCTATGTGACGCACTTGATCGAATCAGGTGTGGATCCAACGTTCGTGCAGCGACAGGTAGGGCATCAGTATTCGGCAACGACCGCAATCTATACGGGGATTAGCGCGGACTACATGAATACGATGATGGGCCAGGCAATAGAAAGAACACGTCAACACGTAATCAAGGACGAAGGTTCAACCTCATGAAGCGTATTGAGTATCAATGGAAATTGCGGGAAGTCATGGCCGCTGCGGGCATGTTTTCCACGACTAAGCTGGTTCCGTTGCTGGCTGAGCGCGGTGTGCATCTTTCAACGAGCCAAGTGTATCGGCTGGCGGCCGAGAAGCCGGAGCGAATGAATATGCAGGCGCTGATCGCGCTCCTGGATATTTTCGATTGCACGTTTGAAGAGCTTGCTCCCCGTGTCGTTTCCGAGAATGCGGGAGCCGCTACCGGAACCATGGATCTCGGCGTTGAACGGGGAAGCACGGCAGCGGATCAGCTGCGAGCGAGCGGTTTGCGGCCGCGTAGAGCGCAGATTCCACCTCATGGCTGACCAGGTATTCGAACAGCTAACGAACCTGATCTGCTCAGTTGAAAGTGCCCTTAGTCGTCCTCACGTCCAGGAAGTGGTTATCGATAGTTTCCGCCAGCTACCTGTGGCAAGACGAACCTTAGACATCTTGGAAGCCTCACCGGAGCTGTTGACATCCAAGGACCCGCACATGCCAGCGGCAGTGGCCAAGCTTCTTCAACGCCTGAGCCAAGAAGGCGCGCAACACATTCAACCTCCTGAATGCGCGCACTGTGGCCAGCAACGTCCGCTACGCCGGTTAGCGCCAGCCGGACGCATCTGCGATCCGTGCAGCGCGGCACAGAAGAAGATAAATGGCCAGTGCCATCGATGCAAAGAAGAACGGCTAGTAAGCAAGGGACCGGCAAAAGCCAACTACTGCCGACGATGTATGAATGAATTGAGCACGGAAGCGCCGGACCGAATTATCAATTACGTCCGCATTCATCAACTCATTGCACCCCCAATGACCCGTGCTGCTTTGGACTCGCTTCCCACCTTGAGGAACCGGTTGGTTCGACTAATGCTTGAGATCGAGAGTCATGGGGAGCTCTGGTTTGCTGAACCTGCGCAAGGCTCGAGGCAATTCTGCCGATTCTACGATCTGTTGCGTCACGCAGGGGCGCGGTTGCCAGAACGCCAGTGCGCAGGCTGCGGGACGACGCGAACCCTAACGGAACGAGTCGAGGGACAAATTAGCTGCCGACGATGCTACCAGCAGGCGCATCGAAAGAGCTGCGACGGCTGCGGAGAGTATGCCACCATGGAGCGTGTCCTCTCGGAGGGGAGGCGTCTGTGTCAACGGTGCACCCATCAGCTCCCAGACGAGCGTGCGGTGTGCTTTTCGTGTGGGAACCTTCGACTCATCGCATTTCGAGATATCCGAGGCCCGCTTTGCTCAACTTGCCGTCAAACCTCGAAAATCGATACGTGCAGCAACTGCGGGATTCAAGCTCCTTGCGTCTTCCAAGGAACTGAAGAGGCCTTGTGTAAGGCATGTAGTGACACGAAGAGGATCGATCAGTGCACGGAATGTCGCAATACGCGCCGTTGCCGTTGGGCAGGGACAGCTCGGGCCGTTTGCGAACAATGCTCCAATCCCCGCTCACCGTGCAGGGCGTGTGGCGAAGTGCGGCTGCGACACAAACGACATGCGAGCGGGACGGGGTATCTGTGCTGGGCTTGCGTCCCACCGATCATTGAACCCTGCACGAACTGCGGTCAGAAAGCTATCGTCAACGGAAGGCTAGGAGGCCGTCCGTTTTGTCTCCGGTGCTATCCAAAGCAACATGAAACCTTCCGCCCATGCGCAGGATGCGGAACGATCACTCGGCTCATTGCCAAACATTGTCCCCGATGTAGAGCAGATCAGATGATCCGACAGATGGTGCCCGATGACCTTGCTGCTTCTGATGAAAGAATCGCCAAACTCCGGCAACGCTGGTTTCAAGGAGCACCGTCGAAGATCATTTATGCGTTTGAACGTGGAACAACCGCTGCTACACTCATCACCAAAATTCTTGCCGACCCGTCCTTGCGAACCCATGAATTTATTGATGGCGCAGGTTCGGAGAGTCAGACCCGCTCACTGCGAGCCGTGCTCGTTGAGCATGAGCTGTTGCCACCGCGCGATGAGCTACTCGCTCGGTTCGAAGCATGGCTTGTAGCAGTCCTACGGAGCATCGCCGATCCGCAAGAGTATCGGTATGTCACCCAATACGCGCGGTGGCGGCATTTGCGGTTGCTCCGCAAGAACACCATGCCACTGCGAATGCAGCAGATATCCTGGCGACGTATTGAAATTATGGAAGTTCTCGCTCTGCTGAAGTGGAAGCAACAGCTCGGGGGATCACTTGCTTCCTTGGCACAAAAAGACCTAGATGAATGGTTGGCCCAGGGAACTCGAATGCACATCCATCACTTTGTGCATTGGACTTCCCAACAAAACATCACGGCCAAACTTTCTGCGCCTTCTCCCCAGCGGTCAGTTCTCAGCCCGTACGCCCTTAGCCAAGAAGAACGATGGCGTCTGTTAGCTGATGTGACTTCGGATGGGACGCTTGAACCGCGTACCAAATTCGCGGCCGGCATGATGCTGCTGTATGGCATCCGCGCTCCAAAGATTGTGCAATTGCGAATCGACGATCTCGAGATCAGCGAAGCGGCGGTCCGTGTCCGCTGGGGATCAGTGCCATTGGTGCTGCCGGCTGAATTTGCTCCCGTAGCGCGAGAGTTATCTGAGCAGCGCACTGCGCCACGCCTCTTCGTTGATAGCAGGCAGCAAGAATGGCTTTATCCAGGCACGACGGCAGGGCATCATATGGCTCCACGAAACCTCAACGGGCGATTGCGTCGGATTGGGATTCCTCCGCGGTTGGCTCGAACGAGTGCCCTGATCGCTTTGATCCAAGAGCTGCCGCCGGTGGTGTTGAGCCGTTTGACTGGGCTGGAGATCAGTTCTGCAATCATGTGGTCTGAAGCAACCGGGGCCAGCGGCAGTGCATACGCCCAAGGTGCCAGCACTCGTTTCAATGAGGGTCCGGTAGTTCTAGAGGAGTGAGTATTGCCAGCGGCGTAAGGGGATTTATGTGGTCAGTGAGACGTCTAAGTCCCACGATGCTGTTGCATACCGGGTAAAGGCCCGGCCTGACACAGAATTTGATCGGTCGGCGTACCCACCAAATTTGTAGGCTGAGTCTGGTCCTCAAAAGTGAGTTGCTCGGCGTAATCCAGCCAAGAAATCAATATTGGATCTAACTTCGGTCCGATAAGGAGTCGAGAAAGCTACTCATGCTCGTTGGCGCTTTGCGAAAGCTCCTGAGCAAGGCGCAACACTTCACGTGTTTCAGCTTCATGGCCACGTTTAGCCAAGTTGCGGAAGGCTTCCTGATTCTTGCCCGGAGGATTAAACCGGTATGCGGCGTTGGGCAAAACTTCGCCAGGAATTCCTTCGCCTAGCGAATCACGAATCGAACGGTAAAGTGCTGGATGCTCATTCATGAGGCGCGGCAATATATTCAACAAGGCGAGATCTTTCTCAGAGGCTGCGGGGACGCCCGCTTCACGCTCATCTTGGCGTTTACCCTCGATATGCTCACCTAGCCGCAGTTGCCATCCGATTTGATGCACATGCGCGAGAACTTCACGCAGTGCCGATTCATCCTTCATGTCAGTAGGCGCCATGATCTGGCCTGTTTTGCTCAGGTCCACATAGAAGCCGCGTTGTTTGGAGCGGTCGTGGCGGCGTGACCAAGATTTAATGGTGCCCAGGTAACGAGAATTTTCTTCGTAATCTGGTGCCTCAGTGTCGAACCAATATGGTTCCTCCAGTAGAAAGTTGTGTACTGCTTCTAGTTTCTTTTCATGGCTCGCCCAGAGCTTATCCAGTTCTTCGCATCTGAAGAGTTCTCCGTCGGGGGCGTACTCGAGGGCAACTCGTCGTTCATGTATGGCTATTGCTTTTCCGGATTCCTCGAGTCCCAAAATTGCTAGTGATCGAGCCAGTGAGACATGCCCGAGTTCGAGCACGGCGATAGCGGAGTTCAGGAGGGTGTCTGCGTTTTCGAGCAACGCATCCTGTAGCTGTGCCACCTGTTCGGGTGTGAGATCGGGGAGTCGTCGTATCGTCATACGCTCAGTTTCGCAGATCGCTTCATCGCCAGCGCCCTTGACCGATTGCCTTCTTCACTATTTTTAGCCTGGAGAAATCCCGCTCGATTGAACGTCCTCCCTGTCTTATGGAGCCGTTTGTGATGAACGGGTGCTCTCTCAATCCGGATCATAGGCTCCTATCGCGGGAAGAATAACGACAAAACCAATAACACTATCTACCAGTATCGGTCAGCGTCGGCAGCGAGTTTGAACCACGGTGCGCCCATTTCAATGCCCAGTGCTTTGGCCTCGGCGCTGCGGGCGACCGCGCAACCGTCATTGTTAGAAAGCACGATCACCGGCCGGCCTTCCAATGTCGGATCAAAAGCCCGTTCGCAGGAGACATAGAAGCTGTTCACGTCCACGTGTGCGATGTATTCGCCCCGCTGTGCCGGGCCGGGGGAGTCTATGTTGGTAACCATCGGTATCACTTTCGTTGATATTCGCTAAGAAGAGTTGACCCAATGACACCTTTATTGAACCCATGATCTATCTAAGCGAATTGGTTTCTTAAAATATAGAACATAGGTTTGACAGTTTGGATAAATAAATGGGTAGCCACCCCGAACTCTTCGCGAGGTGCCTACCCATAAGGTGGTTGTTATTTCGTGCTTGAGATTCGGTGAATCCATGGAGGAATCCGAGGGTGACCGGCTGTGGTTCACCGCAGCATCTTCGGGTAACCATCACAGC
Source organism: Glutamicibacter ardleyensis (assembly GCF_014644555.1). Lineage (GTDB taxonomy): Bacteria > Actinomycetota > Actinomycetes > Actinomycetales > Micrococcaceae > Glutamicibacter > Glutamicibacter bergerei. The sequence continues at coordinate 148,785 of NZ_BMKX01000002.1, forward strand.
GACTCGGCCATATCTGGACGGCTCTGGCCTCATCGGAAAAGATTAGTAACCAATACTTTGTCGCCGATTCTGGGTTTACCAAGTGCCGGAGAAGAACTATGCCTAGCTACAGCGACGGTTCAGCAGCAGAGTGTCGGTATACACGCTGGTGGGCTGTGTTCAGAGCGAGTGCGACATGCCTGTCCAGGCAGTAGCTGTGACCATTACATCTTTTGTGCCATTAGATGGGCAACCTGATCTCATTGGCGAACCAGTCCTGCAATTGCGTCACCCAGGAGCCCCACAGGCCGGTGGCCATCAGAATTCCAAGAAGAATCAAGATGCCGCCGCCCACGCGCATGATCGATAGCTGGTGCCGACGCAGGAACTTCATGGCACCCATTCCGCGTCGCAACCCCACTGCGATGAAAAGGAATGGCAGCCCCAGCCCCATGCAATAGAAGAATGTCAGTAAGGCGCCCTTCGCAGGGTTGGGGTCAAGGCCGGTACTCATTGCCAACACTGCGGCAAGTGTGGGTCCGATACAAGGTGCCCAACCAAGCCCGAAGGTCACACCCAGTACCGGGGCACCCCACAAGCCAGCCGGTGGTTTGCGGCGCATCTTCGCGTCGCGTTGCATGAAAGAAAATCCACCCATGAACACAATGCCCATGAAAATCACCAGCACACCGAGAAGCTGAGTGACCCAGGCACCTTCGAACCGCATCCATGCGGCGATTTGAGAAAAGACCACTCCGGCGAGCACGAAGACGGCAGTGAACCCGAGGATGAACAGAGCAATACCCGCGACCATGCGGCCACGTTTCTGCTCGACGAGATCAGCACCAGATAGCCCAGTCACGTAGCCAAGATAACCCGGAACCAAAGGAAGAACGCACGGCGACAGAAACGAGACGAGGCCGGCAAGGACGGCCACGGGAACCGCAAGCAGCAAGGATCCATCTTGGATAACCTCAGCAAAAGGGTTGCCCTGGACCGAAATTGCCAAGGTGGTGGTGAGCGGCAAATTCATCACAGCGACTCCTGAAGGGAGGTATCTATCAGGGCCTTAAGCGTGGCCTTTTCGGCCGCTCCAAGGACACGTGACGCGACCCGTCCCTGTTTGTCGAGCACCAGCGTGGTGGGCACTGCCTGCAATGGGACATATTGGGTCATAGCCAGCCGGATTTCACCTTGGGTGTCTTGCACCGATGGGTATGAGATCCCGAAAGTGCGCTCGAAGGATTGTGCAGCTTCTTTCTCGTCACGGATATTGATGCCGATAAATTCGGCCTTCACTTTAACTAAGGCAGCAAGCATGCCGGCGCGCAAGAAGGTACGCCGTCCCAAGCGCTGTGCTTGGGACTCGCTGAGGGTTTTCATGTTGTCAGACTCCTGAGAGGTTTGCAGAGACGGTTTGTGAGATCGGCGCCGGTTTATACATGGTTGTAGAACTGGATTTATGCACATGCCCATGGTTTCGTGAGCTACTTGACGTAGGAGAATACTCCCATCATGCCGCGTTCCGCATGATAAGCATTGTGGCAATGTGTGAGCCATTGGCCCGGGTTATCGGCATTAAATTGGACGGTGACAGTTTCCCGTGGACGGACAATCACGGTGTCCTTTCGTGCCCCGGACTGCCCGATTTGGAAGGTATGGCCGTGGATGTGCATCGGGTGCCACATGTCGGTGTCGTTGATGAATTTCACTTCCACGCGCTGTCCTTCTTTCAGATCAAAGGTATGCTCAAATGGCTTGGCCATGTCGAAACGATGGCCGTTGATGCCCCAGTCGTAGTCCTCCATTCCGCCGGTCAACCGCAGCTCGTGGACTTGGTCCGGCATCTTGACCGCAAGATTCACGGAAGGGTCGGCGGTGAGCTGTCCACCGTCAACGATCTCTCCGGTCAAGACCGTCGGGAGATCACCCCTTCTTGGGGCCGTCCCTGTCCCGGTTGCAATGAGACCGTAGGCCATTTGGGCTTTCCCTTCGGCCAAGGCCAACAACGGTGTGAAACCATCTTGGATCGTCAAAAGCGCGTCGATGCGCTCTCCCATGCCCAAGACGACGGCGTCAACCTCAGCGTGAACGACCGGGAATCCATCGGTATGGGTCACGATAAGTTTCTGTTTCGGAACTCCGACCCGGTAGGCAGTGTCGCCCGCGGCGTTGATAATACGCAATCGAACTCGATCCCCGGGTTGTGCCATAAAAACCTCGGGTTTTTCGATGGTGGTGCCGTTGAACAAGTGCAACGGATAGGCCACGTCACCGGCATCTCCGCCCAAAAAATCGCTGGTTGCACCCATGAGCATATGGCCCATCACCATGCCGCCGTCTTCGCTACCGTGGCTCATTCCACTCATCGGAGCCATCCCCTTAGCGAGCTCCTTCATCGCTTCATCAGGGGTTCCGGTGACACCATCAAGCCAGTCATCCAAGACGATCACCCACTCCTTGTCGTACTGCAATGGTTCTTGCGGATCATCAATGATCAGAGCGCCATAGAGGGCGCGTTCGCGCTGCATCTCGACGTGGGAGTGATACCAATACGTGCCGGGATGTGCCAACTTGAAGTCATAGGAATAACTGGTCGCGGTCTCCACTGCCTCCTGTGTGAGTCCAGGCACGCCGTCGGCGTTGTTGCGTAAGGCAAGACCGTGCCAGTGGATGCTGGTGGATTCAGGAAGCTCATTGGTGAGATTCAGGTTGAGCTGGTCACCGACCATGCCACGTAGTGTGGGGGCGACCAGCTTCTTGTCGTATCCCCATGTAGTGATCTTCTCTCCGGCCATTGCCGTGCTTATCGACTCTGCCTTCAGCGTTTTCGTGACCGTCTTTCCGGTACTGGGGCGCAGGTTTTCGACTTCTGCGATGAGCGGGTCGGTGGGCAGGACTCGGGACACCCCGGTGGAGTTCTGGGCCTTGGGTGCGCAGGCGCTTAGGGCAGCAGCTGCGGTCGTGGCAATGGACAGTCCAAGGAAGGAACGTCGGTTGAATTGGTAAGTCATGAAGCAGTCCTTTATGAAGTGTGAGTCTTGGGGGAGCATAGGAAAATAGAGGATGGCGGCCAGCTCGTGGCACGCAGTCAATCCAACGGATTACGGTTTTTACGCAGCCTCATGCCGCTTTGGCGGTCCGCCGTGTCTGCAATGCCGCTGGCCGCCGTCTGGTATTTCGACTCCTAGCTCTATGATCTTGGAGGAACACGGTGCCTAAGAGCTAACCTGCGGTGATTAGAGATCGTGACCGATGTTCGGCGGGTCGTTGATCCGGCCGAAGCATACATTTCCGGTTACTGAAGATAGCGGTGGTAGATACTGGTTGCCATTCCATCCTTGGAGAATCGCTGCTCGACGCATGTCCAACCGTGCTTCTCATAGAATTTACCTGCCCCGTTGGCACCGGCCGCGGTGGCGAGCTCGGCCAACCTAGCATGGTCCGCTGTTGCACGTTTAAGGAATGCGTCCATCAGAAAAACGCCTATTCCTTCACCACGCCGATCTGGCAACACCACAAGTGATGTAATGACAGCAGGCGACGGTATCACTCTGTCGCTGGATACCGGGCTAGCGGTGCGTCCTAGCAGACGACGGGCATAGGGACGTGCGCGGGTGCCCAGAAAATGAAGAAGTACACGTGGCCGGATGGAGAGCGCCGCGAGACCCGAGAGGAGAAGTCCCCACTTCTGGTTGGCAAGTACGTCGGCGATGTGGCGGACTTGGTTGGTCGAGCCAATTAGGAAGCCTATTGGCTGTTCATCGTCACTCACGGCGACAAGGGCAATCCCGAATCGTTCGGTGAGGAACGTTTTCATCCAACGACGTACGAAGTGGTTTCCTAAGTGGGGGAATAATCCATCTGGAAGGTAGCGGATCATGTCCGAGGCCATCCTGCTCAGGTCTTGTTCTGTGGCATCTCTGATGACGACAGGTGAGCCGGTGCCGGGATTCTTTGAGGTTATTCGGCTCATGGGGTTTTCTCGGTGAAAGTCGCTCCGTCGTCCGTGGAGTGTGAGATACCCGTACTGGTGGCCACCCAGATCCGCACCTGTCCGCCATCGTCGCCGGTGGCGGCAATGGCAGCCGGTTGCCCGGTGACGACTCCACCAGTCTCTTGCCAAGTGCGTCCGGCATCGCGGCTGAGCTGCACCGCACCATCCGGTTCCACTCCGACGGCGACCGATTTGCTGGCAACAGCGGTCAGCAGCAGGACCGGAGCGTCTTGGGGTAAGGTCCAGGTTTTCCCGCCATCTTCAGAACGGTGTACTCCTTGTTCGGTGGTGGCCAGCACGACTTGGGACAGCGGGCTTCCGGCGAGATGATAGGGCTGGATGCCGGCATCTATGGTGTTCCATGTGACCGTGTCATCGGTCACCCGCAGTGTGCCGTCAAAACCGATGACGCTCTCGCCGGTGACGGCCAAGGCGTGGAAATCGGATTTGCCTTGAAGAGAGAGCGGTTCCCACGTGGACCCGCCATCAGTTGATCGGATCAAACCCGCCGGGTCGGGCAGACCGGTCTCAGCCGACGGGTGCCCGGAAGCGTAATACTCGTCTTTTCCGGCGGTGGCGAATCCCATCAGGTCAATGGTGGGCCCGATTTTCTGCGGTTCGTCAGCTGTGGCATCGAAGAGTCCCTCATGGGTGGCCAAAAGGATGCGCCCGGAATCCGGGTCAACGCTCATGCCGTGGACGTGGCTGAAGACTGCGACGCTGGCAGCTTCTTGCGCAGCGGGTCCTTCGCTGATTGACTGCGTGCAGCCCGTGAGTAGGACCATAGAGAGCGCGGCGACGGACAAGACTGCGCGTTTTTGAGCGCGCAAAAGTGAGTTCTGTGTAAGCATGGTGGTTCCTTGAATCAGTCAGAAGTGCTGGTCAGATGGGTCAGGGGAGTCGGCACCCTAGGCAGCAGCGGCAACGTGGAGTCTTTAGAGGTCGGCTAGCAGGGTCTTCATGGCCTGAATTTCGGTTCCCTGGCTGGAGACAACATCCTTAGCCAGCTCGACGGCTGCAGGATTCGATCCGTTGGCGACTTCGTCCTCAGCCATAGTGATGGCCCCCTCATGGTGGGCGATCATTTGGGTCAGGAACAACCGCGAAGCTTCGGTGCCCTGGGTGGCTTCGAGGTTGGAAAGGTCCTCCGGGGTCATCATCCCGTCCATCTCATGGCTTCCGGACATCTTCATAGGCTCGCCCCAGGTCTGGAGCCAGTCGTTCATTTTCTTGATTTCCGGCCCCTGGGCGGCTTTGATGTCCTGGGCAAGCTCGGTAACCCGGGGATCCAGGTTTTTCTTGGCCAGCATGATGTCGCTCATCTGGACAGCCTGTTCGTGATGAGGCGTCATCATCTGCGCGAACATGGCATCGGCACTATTGTGGTCGGCTGCAGCATCGGAGGCCGAAGGCGGCATGCTGCCATGATCCATGCCGGACATAGTGCTTTCAGGTTCGGTGGTGCCAGCGTCCGTGGAGCATCCGGACAGGACGAGTGCTGCTGCGAGAGCGGTTGCCGAAATGGAAGTCAGGCGTTTCATGTGGGTATTCCTTCAAAGTGTTCTCAAACGGGGTATCCATCAATATCCGGCCAAGACGGCACACAAGGGTGCGCACGAATAGCCGGAGCTCTCCCCGGTATGGGGAAAGCGGCCGGCGTTTTTATGTGCGACTGATAGAGAGTTCGATGAGTGAGGGAGTCCACGGCAACCGGTTTGCCGGTGCAGACATGACTGGCGGGGCGCGCAGCCCCTTGCCAGGAATAATGAACCAACGCTTAGGAAGAAACCACAAGACGGCCAGGACAATGACCATGAGTACGCACATGGCAGCCATGAGATGATGCTCGCCATTGCATGGCCCGTAGCAGGTACTATCTGCGTCGCCACCGACCGTCCCATCTGTGGCCATTACGGGTGGACCGTGATCGTGGGAGACCGCTTGGTGCGCAGAGGTCGCGCTCAGACCAGCAGTATCTGGCGCTTGGTAGGACGCTCCTAAGACATGCATCCCCAAGATTCCGAGGATGATTCCGGCCAAACCCAGCATAAGAATAACCGGGCGGCGGCCAGCAGGATTGCCCGGCGCAGGGACAAGCAGAGACAGGAAACGACGAGGCGTCATAACCTGATTCATCGCATCCTGCCTTTCCACCAGAGTGAAGGTTTTCATCTCAAGGGTACTGGCGCATCCTGTGCCCGGCAAAAGAAAGCGCTTGAAACTGGTCTAGTGTGATTAATGTATGGTGTCTGGATCGAGATTGATGCGTCGCAGCAATTGGGCGTTGAGCGCGACCACGATGGTGGACAGGGACATCAGGATCGCTGCGATGGCCGGAGAGATCGACACCCCAGCAAACGCCAGTGCTCCGGCAGCCAGCGGGACCGCAATCACGTTATAGCCGGTGGCCCACGCCAGGTTCTGGATCATCTTGCGGTAGCTGGCTCTGGATAGTTCCAGCATAGACATCACCGCCCGCGGGTCGTTGCCGGCCAAGACAACCCCCGCCGATTCTATTGCCACATCGGTGCCGGCACCGATGGCAATGCCAACCTCGGCCCGAGCCAGTGCTGGGGAGTCGTTGACCCCGTCCCCGACCATGGCCACTTTCAGGCCGCGGGCCTGCAGCTCGGCAACCTTCTTATCCTTGTCCTGGGGCAGAACTTGGGCGAAGACCTCGTCGATGCCCAGCTTTCCAGCCACTGCTTCGGCGACCTGCTGCGCATCACCGGTGATCATCGCGACTTTGAGGCCCCGGGACTGCAACGCGGCAACGGCCTGGCGGGAATCGGCGCGGATCTCATCTTCCAAACTCAGGGCACCAATCACTTGCCCAGTACGAACCACGTGGAGTACGGAGGCGCCTCGCTCTACCCAAGGCTGAGTCTGCTCCTGCAGTTCTCGCGGGATCGTCAGGGCTTGGGAGTCAAGCAAGTTAGGTCCGCCGATCATGATGTCGGCTCCATCGACGCTGGCGGTCACGCCACGCCCGGTCAGCGAGGTAAATTCGGTAGCAGTCGGAATCCGGATGTCTCGGGCCCGGGCCGCTGCGACGATAGCCCGGGCCGAGGGATGTTCGCTGTCCGCCTCAACTGCGGCCGCCAGTGCCAGCAAGTCGTTATCGCTGAGACCAGGGGCTGTGGAAATGCCGGTCAGAGCAGGCTGGCCCAGAGTTAGAGTGCCGGTTTTGTCGAAGAGGACCACATCGATGGTGCGCATCCGTTCCAAGGCCATGCGGTTCTTGATCAGCACTCCAGCCCGTGCCGCCCGTTCGGTGGAGATCGCGATGACCAGTGGAATGGCAAGGCCCAGTGCGTGCGGGCAGGCGATGACCAGAACGGTGACGGTGCGGATAACCGCCTCGTTGGAACTGCCCAGGAGCACCCAGGTGAGGAAAGTGATGATGCCAGCGCCAAGAGCGAAGTAGAACAGAAAAGCCGCTGCACGGTCCGCTAGCGCTTGGGCTTTCGAGGAGGAGGCCTGGGCCTCAGAGACCAGACGCTGGATTCCGGCTAGAGCGGTATCTGACCCGACGGCTGCCACCTTGATGCGCAGGGAGCTGTCCGTGGCCACAGTGCCGGCCACTACGCTGTCTCCGGGACCTCGCGGTACGGTCTTGGATTCGCCGGTGATCATCGATTCGTCCAGTTCCGCTTGGCCTTCGGTGATTTCCCCGTCAGCAGGCAGCCGGCTACCGGAGCGGACCAGTACGATATCGCCGACGGATAGATCGCTGATTCGTACTGTGTCCGTGCCCTCTGCGGTGACGCGTTCGGCTTCATCAGGTAGCAGTTCTGCCAGAGCATCTAGTGCGCCGCGCGCCGAGCCTAGGGCGCGCATCTCGATCCAGTGGCCCAGAAGCATGATCACTACCAGCAGGGCCAGTTCCCACCAGAAGTCGAGGTTGAAGTTGCCGATGCCTAGCGTGGTGATCCACGAGGAGAGAAAGGCGATAGTGATTGCCAGCGTGATCAGCAGCATCATTCCAGGCTGCTTGCTGCGCAGTTCTTTCCAGCCGCCCTTCAGGAAGGGCAGTCCTCCGTAGAAGAAGATCACCGATCCGAGCACCGGAGCGATCCAGGCGGCGCCGGGGAAGTCCGGGATCTGATAGCCGAAGAGGTGGGCGAACATCGGGCTGAAAATTACCACCGGGATTGAGAGTGCCAGGCTCAACCAGAACTTATTCTTGAACATCGCGGTACTGTGTCCTGCGTGCTCGCCGTGGCTGTGGACGGCGTGTTCATCGTCAACTGCCGAATGCGCATGGCCAGCCGGCGTCGCCTGGCCATGAGTTGGCTGTTCAGACATCGGGTGTCCCGTGTGACTGTCTTTGGATGCGAGAGTGCGACCCCCGTGCCCAGGGGAGACTGAGTGGCCGTGTTCCCGGTTCTCCGGTGCGTGGTTCATGATGGCTTCCCTCCTGGACCCCCGAGGGCGGTCTCGAATTCTCGTCTGAATACGCCGGCCCTAACACTGGGGGCAACCGCCCGTTAAGTCCTGCGTAGGTTCAGAATATACCCTAAGGGGGTATAACTCGAGTTTTCTGGCAAGCCTCATCTGTCCACTCGTGCCCAACAACAGACGCTTAGCCGATGGCCGCCAACAGCAGGGCACAAGCTTTTTCGCACCGGCGGCAAGCTTCAGCGCAGACCTGGCAATGCTCGTGCATGACAGCATGCTTCTCGCATTCGGTGGCACACTGCTGGCAGGCTGTCCGGCAGGCTTCAAGCATTGCCTTGACTGCCGATGGGTTCTGGCCGGTTTGGCGAGTCAGAACGTTGACGGTGGCGTTGCAGATATCGGCGCAGTCGAGATTGGTCCGGATGCAGAGACGCAACTCGGCGACCATGTCTTCGGCCAAGCACGCGTCGGCACACGCGGTACAGCTCTGGGCGCATTCGAAACAGGCGGCGATACAGTCCGCAAGCTTCTGAAGGTCCGGGTCATTGGGTTTGTTGGGGTGGGTTTTCAGCATGGAGATGATGTGACTCATTGATTTTGCTCCTTAGTCTCGATGGATACCGCGGACGCTACCACTTTGAGATCGTGAACTGAACCCTTTAAGCAACTTGCACAGTAGCGCAACAAACACGACCCCGCATGAGCGTCGGATACACAAATTTCAGCGATGGCCTCAGAAAGGATCATCATGGAGACTCAGCGAACTCTAGAGGCCGTGGCCATCAAAGACGGCAAATGGTGGGAAATTTCCATCCCCGAACTTGACCAAGTGACCGCAGCCAAGAAGCTCAGCGAGGTCCAGGAATACGCCGAGAGTTTAGCAACAGCAATTCTCAATGTGCCCGAAGGATCGGTAACTGTGAACGTTACCTACGGGCTACCTGAATCGTCCCGGGAATGTATCGCCTGTGTATTGCGGTACCTCATCGACCGATGTAACGCGACTGAAAGTTGAATAATGAAGACCAAACTCCACGCTTCGCTCGGCGCGAGCGTCCTTGCTTTGACCCTAGCGCTGACCGGATGCAGCCTTGAGAGCAACGAACAAAACTCGGAGAACTCTCCTCCAGCGTCAGAATCCTCATCGGCCCCCGCGAACGCAGCCGATGAGATGTTTGTCACCATGATGATCCCGCACCACCAACAAGCCATCGATATGGCGGACGTCGTGCTGGAGAAGGACGGCGTAGATTCTCGGGTCACCGAAGTGGCGCAGCGGATCAAGAAAGCGCAAGGCCCCGAGATCGAACGAATGCTTTCATGGCTTGAAGGCTGGGGAGTCGATTACGACCCAGCTGCAGGCAATGGCATGGACCACGGGTCTGGTGATGGCATGATGGCCGAATCTGATATGAGCGCGCTAGAAGAAGTGGATGGTGCGGACGCGAGTCGGCTGTTCTTAGAGCAGATGATCATGCATCATGAGGGTGCCGTTGATATGGCACGCACCGCGATCGACGATGCCCAGAATGCTGACGTTCGTGATCTCGCCGAGCAAGTGATCGATGATCAAACTTCTGAGATCAGTGAAATGCGAGAACTTCTAGGGACGCTCTAATTCAGTTCCGGTCACCCGTGAGTTGTATAACTTCGGGTGACCGGAAGGCGAGCCCTTCGTATGGCGTCCGTTGCCTGAGCAGCTCACGCGCAGCATCGGAACCAGCCCGAACAAACATTCACAGTCAGCTCACGTGAGCGGTCGAAATTTGTCAGTTCTCACCGAGTTGCCCTTATCTTTTGGAATAATTTCATGAAACTATTCACCGGTATCATTGCCGCCGCAGTGCTTGCACCCACGCTCGTTGGTTGCGCCTCTCCTGAAGTGAACTCTTCTGCTACCGCGCCTCCTGTGATCGAGCATGTGCATGGCATCACACCTGATCCAGGTTCTGACGATGTACTCATCGCCACCCATAACGGAATTTTCTCGGTCTCACAGGAGGGCACCGTCGCGGGCCCGGTCGGCGGCTACGACTTCGATGCGATGGGCTTCACCGGGCTTGGCGCCACACTGTTCGCGTCGGGTCACCCTGGTGTGGAGACTCCTTCTGAACTCGGGTCTCCAAACCTGGGCATAATCCGAAGCGATGACTCCGGAAAAAGCTGGGCACCGGTTTCTCTGACCGGCATTGAGGATTTCCATGTGCTGACGACCGGACCTGACGGGTTTCTGTATGGGATTGGATCGAGCCAACCGAACCTGGTCATCAGTCGAGACGACGGTGTGAACTGGGAGCCTCAGAGAGAAATCTCGGCGATCGACCTCGCGGTCACTGGCGGCGGAATTTACGCTGCAACCGAGAATGGGGTGCAGATCAGTACTGATCAGGGGGCAACGTTTCGCGTCCTAGAGGGGGCACCGATTCTCTACCAGGTCGCTGCCAAAGCTTCGGGTGGAGTTATTGGTGTCGATGTTGAGGGTTTGCTCTGGTCGCTGCCTCCTGGCGGCGAGTGGGAAAAGGGTGAACGTGTGACTGGTCAAGTACAAGCACTTGGCGTCACGAGCGATGATCACCCCGTCTTCGTCGATGACCGAGGCATAGTCGAGATCACCCCACAGGGAGCTCAGGTTCTCAGTCCCTTGGTTCGATAGCCAGCTCATGTCCGAATCGAACAACCCATTGAAGAAGCCGATACTTTTTATTGCCCTGGCGCTGATTGCCGCTGCGGTTGTTGCCATTGCAAGCTTTGCAGTGATCACGTCACTGTTTCCCGTTCATTAGCCCGAGACATGACCAGGAAGCGCTCTGTTCTTAAACCAAATCCTTTCGAAAGGATCACATGCCCGACAATCCACTCACTCCTGACTCGCGAAGCTATCCCTCCCGAAGATCACTCCGTCTTGCCGCTGATGCAGCGGAGTCCGCGCGGGACGTGCAAATGAAATCGTCTGAGCCACCCCCTTCAGAGGAAGTAAATTTTGAAGCTCCAATCGGTAGCCTGGTCAAGCGTGCAGCTGGGCGGTCACGATTTCGCAAGTTGCTCGTTGTCACGTCCGCGACTATGGCAGCGGGAGCGCTAGCAATTTCTAGCATCACACCCGCCCTTGACATACCCGGCAACGAGCCAACGGCTGCCGGCGCAGTTACGACGAACCAGTTACTCTCACTTGATGGTATACCGTTCGAATCGGCGGACGCCACGTTTGACGCTATCAATACAGTTGAAGCGACAAGTGCACCGTTAAGCGCTCCTAATGAACAAGGATTGATCGATCCAAACTCACTGGAAAACTCAAAAGTGCGCTACCCATTTGACCAAGAAATTCGTCTGACCGATCCATTCGGATACCGGACCGCTCCAGTCGAACAATTTCACGATGCACAGGACATGGCTGCGCCGCACGGCACTCCAATTCGTGCGATAGCGTCCGGCGTCGTCCTAGAAGCAGGATTTGCCAATGACGGTTGTGGCTTTAGCCTAAAACTGCAGCATCTTGTCGACGATCAGACACTCACAAGTCGGTACTGTCATATGGCCAACAACTCCCACAGCTATCAAGTCGGAGACACCATAAAAATCGGTGATCTGGCTGGGCAGGTGGGCAACACTGGCATGTCGTTCGGACCGCACCTGCACTTGGCCCTTCGTCTGAACGGTGAAGCTATCGACCCCATGCCCTACTTGGCTAAAATGGCCAAAAGCTGACTTATATTTTCCTCAGTGTTCACGGTGGAAGCGGCATCGTAGTTCTGACCGAACTAACTGGCCCGATTTCGGCGGCACCCACCGGTGATAACGGGTCCGAGTTCGCATTCTATTACGACCTTGCCGACCGGCTCGCGGTTCCCACCTACTTTCGCTGACCCATACTCGGCTTGGCAGCGTGGTATGAATGAGCATTTCAATGGGCGGTTGCGTCGGTATCTCCCCAAGGGAACCAGTTTTGGGGACCTCACCAGGATGAGTTGGATGAGTTCGTGGCCGAGGTCAATAACCGTCCCCGATGAGTTTTTGGTTGGGCGACTCCTGCGGAGGTGTTCAACGAGTTAGCCTGGGATCCCATCCCCACACCCTGATGTTGCACTTCAAACTAGAACGTGGGAAAGTGCAAAGTACTGCTCCCTGCTTAGTAAGCATGGCGTGAAAACCGAAATTGAACGAGAAGGAGCGAGGGGTTCACATGGTCGCAACGAAGGGCAAGATTTCACTCGTCGGGTCCGTTTCGCTCGGCACCGGAGTGATGATCGGGGCGGGAATCTTTGCGCTCGTCGGGCAGGTCGCGGGCTTCGCCGGAGACTGGTTTCCGCTCGCGTTTCTGCTCGGCGCGATTGTCGCCGGTGTCAGCGCCTACTCGTACACGCGATATTCAAGCGTGAACCCCTCTGCGGGTGGTATTGCGATGCTACTGAAAGATGCGTACGGACCGGGGGTCGCTGCGGGATCGTTTACCCTGTTCATGTACGTCTCAATGGTGGTCGCGGAAAGTCTCCTCGCCCGCACCTTCGGAACTTACCTGCTGCGCCCATTTGGCCTACAAGACTCTGCAATTCTCGTCCCCCTCCTGGGCGTGCTTGCGATCGTGGCAGCAGCCATCGTGAACTTGCTCGGTAATAAGCTCGTTGAAGGATCCGCGACCACGACTGCGATCATCAAGATCGTGGGCATCGCACTGCTCGCTATAGCGGGACTCGTCGGTGCTGTCGCATCAGGATCCGGACTCTTCGCCCAAAGCTCAGGCGAGGCCCCCGATATCGTCGGACTGCTCGCCGGAACGGTCCTGTGTGTGCTCGCCTACAAAGGGTTCACCACCATAACCAACCAAGGTGACGACATTCAGGACGCGAAAAAGAACATTGCGCGCTCGATCGTCATTTCCCTGGCGGTCTGCACGGTCCTCTACATGCTGATCACCGTCTCGGTAGAGTCCAGTATTGGGGCCGCAGGCGCGGTAAAAGCGCGTGATTATGCGTTGGCTGCGGCAGCCGAACCGCTCTTTGGCTCGTGGGGTATCGGAATCACGGTGGCGATCGCCGTTGTCGCCACACTGTCCGGGCTGCTGGCCAGTCTGTATTCGGTATCACGCCTCTACGGAATGCTCCAAGACATGCGCCAGATGCCGTCACTGCCTGCGCGCGTCCCGCAACAGCCGCTGATCATCACGGCTGGGCTCGCGATTATCGCCACAGCCTTCCTGGACCTCACTCAGATCGCATCGATGGGAGCGTTCCTCTACCTCGCAATGGACATCGCGGTGCAATGGGGCGTGATTCGGCACCTCCGGACAAAAATCAAGGCAAAGCCGTGGGCACCGCTTCTCACAATATTGCTCAACTTCTCGATTCTGATTCCCTTCACGATTCTTAAAGTGCAAAGCGATCTTCAAACCGTAATTGTCACTGCAGCGGTTGCGACAGCCGTTATCGTCGGCCAGGTGATCGTTATGCGGGTGAGAGCAAAAGAGGAGACGAGTTAGAGCCGGGAGTCCTAACTCTGAGGCCTCGCCGATGTCGGAGCCTCGTGCTGTCTCGGTTCCCAGAGCACTGATCCAATTGCGGATTTCGTCTTCACCTTCAACGTTGCGGTGCCTGTAGCTCGACCCAATAGCTATCCGTGCCATTAAAACTGTCGGCCAACCGGTGTCACATGACACCAATCCACATGGCCTCGCCGGTCTCGCCATCGGAGCTGGGCTCGGGGGCCTGTTTGCGACGGCCAGTGGTCTTGCAACCCCGTTCCTGGCGGGGGCACTCGTGTTCGCCCTCTGCGCTCTCATCGCATGGCCGAGCCTGCGGACATGGGAGAACGCCAACCCCGCAGTCTCATGACCCAAAGCCGTGTCCCTCCACCCCGTTGCAAAGGGATGTCTCGGCCTTCCCACGGTTTCTGTCCCGGTGAAGGTTCCTCTTACGGGCGTTCCTCTCGGGGACCGGCTTGCGGGACACCAATCACCGAGGTTGAATTGAGCCTGCCTGGGTGACGATCAAAGATACGCTTGCCACATGGTCTACAACACTCATCAGCGCGAAATTGCAGCCCCCGCTAGCGAAGTAGGGCCGCTCATCGACTCGCTTGCGGGTAAGAACGATCGACTATGGCCCCGAAGCGAGTGGCCAGCAATGCGCCTGAACGGACCGCTTGGTGTGGGCGCAGCGGGAGGACATGGGCCAGTGCGCTATTTCGTGACTGCATACGAGCCCGGCAGACGGATCGAATTTCAGTTCACTAGTCCATCGGGCTTTAACGGGCACCACTCTTTCACTGCCACCAGCCTTACAGACACATTAACGCTGCTCCGGCACGAGCTTTCCATGTCGCCAAGTGGAACGGCAAAACTTACCTGGCCACTATTCTTCCGGCCCATGCATGACGCGCTTATCGAAGAAAGCCTGGATCGCGCAGAAAACGAATTCGGCTCTTCTCCAGGTGCTGCACACCGTCGGTCACTGTGGACGAAGATCCTTCGGGCACCGTTCTCCGCACGGATGACCCGCAAGTAGGAAGCCCGGTAAAGGTTCGTCTTATGGGAATGGAACAGCAGTTCCCGAAGGAAATCTAGTGGGTGGCGCTAAGGTGATCACATGATGACAGTTATTTCAGCCCCCGGTGATCTCGTTGTCGTAACCAATGATGGCGTGGGCGTACGGTTTGCCGGCATCGAGTCGATTGCAGATGTTCCGATCGTTTCCGCCGAATGGCTGGGAAGAGAGGGCCTAAGGATCTACTTTCAAGGGATTCGCAGCCATGAGACGTGGCAACGCGACGTTCGCTACGAAGAACAACTGGTGCAATGGGCAGACCTGAGGAATCGTGATGGGGCGGAAGCTGCGGGAGACGCGCCTTCAATGCCCGGCCAGCTCGTTCTTGGACCGGTTGGAGCGGTCATCTCGGACGACGAGGGAACCACATATCGATTGAGTGCCGGACAGGTCGCCGGTAGCGCGACGGGGTGGGAGTCCACCTGGGTATATCTTCCCGAGCCTCCGAAGGCGGCGCAGATCCTCACCCTTGAATTCACCCTCGATGATGAACTAACCGGCAAGACATGCCAAGTACGACTGGACTGACTCCGAAATTGCCCGTTTAGGGTTCGGCTTCCGGGCGCTCCTTTATAGGACCCCCTAGCGGAACGGTTCGAACTGCCAAGCTGGACATACCCCTAGCGGGACGATACGCCTGTTCCGAAGGTCACGAAGCGCTCTTATTGGCCCCTAACCGAAACGGTGATCACAGCATAATCTTTCTGAACGGTACATTCCGCGCAGTTTAGTTTATTGACGACGCTCCCGGTTGACGACGTTGGCCTGTGATTCCCCAGGATCCCCAAGCTGGTAGAAGTCGCTAACGCCTTCCAAGTATCGAATGATTATTGCTAGTTCCCTGCGATCAAAAGTTCCAGTGAACGCGTCAAATTCTTCATCGGTGCGACCATAAAGAACTTGAAGCGGCGCGATTTTTTCTGGCACCAGCTCTATCAAGGTCTTGCGGCGATCGTTGGCATCAGCTGTCCGGCGAACGTAGCCTGAAGCTTCCAAGCGGTCGACAAGCTTGGTTACCGTGCTCGTCGGCATGCCCGTGGTCTCGCTGATCTGGCGTGGCGTTCGCACGCCCTTGCGCAGCACCAGCAGATGAAGCGTTTGCAAGTCAGTGACGAGCAATCCATGCTGACGAGCAACCCTTTCATTGCCAAGGACAGCATCTACTAGCTGTCGCTGCAAGGCGGCGCGAACCTGCCCCACTAGATCGTTGCTGCTCATTGCTGCACTCCCTGCTAACGTTAGTTCCGAATCGGGAATATCCTGATTTAGTAACATTTTACCCGATGAGAGAAGAAGCTGCATGAGAATTCTGGTGCCAGGCGCAACGGGAACGGTCGGAAGCGAGGTCGTAAGGCAAGCGCTAGAACGCGGTCACCAGGTAGTAGCAATTGCTCGCAACCCTGCAAATCTCGTCATTGAACATTCTCGACTCACTAAAGTGTCAGCCGACATCCTCGATGCGAAAGTCGTGGAACCGCTACTGGACGGCATCGATGCCGTCGTGAGCACCGTGGGGATCGGTGCCTCAAAAACTCCGACTACGCTCTATTCAGCAGGAACGAGAAGCCTTCTTGCAGGCATGAACAAGCATGGTGTCGAAAGGATAGTCGTCATATCCTCGGAAGTTGCCGAGCACTGGGCGCATCAGGGGCCGCTCAAGCTCTGGATTGTTCTGCCACTGCTGCAGAAGTTCCTTGGAGCAACTTACGATGACATGCGGCGGATGGATATCGCTCTCTGGGAGAGCCACGCAAAGTGGACCGCGATTCGCGCGCCGCGAATCAGGAACGCCCCCGCCAAAAAGCGGTACCGGCTCGACACTGAGCCGCTCCCGCGAGGTTGGATGATCACCGCATCAGACTTGGCCAGTGCAATGCTCGACGTCATTGACAATGATGACCTGGCCAGACGGCATGTCTATGTCTGCAATTGAGCAAGAATCAATCTGGCACGCATCTCCGCTTGGCTCGCTACGAGCGATGGCACCGGTCCCGCAATCATCTGCAGCTCACAGCGGGGGTCGCGCTAGTAGCTGGCGCTTGCTCGCAGACTGTCATTGTGTCGTATCTGCTGGGGGCAGCGTTTGCCTGAACAGGTGGTACTCGCAACTTCCTGGAAACTCTTGTAGATCCAATGGTCTCAGAGCTGGCAGCTGTGCAGATCTTCTCTACGAGCTATCAGAAATTCGGAAGAACTAATCTCATGGAGAAATTCACACAGAATAATCCGAAATCCCGCTCCGATCGTTCACGCGCGACGATATCGCGCCGCAGCATGGGGATCTCTGGAGTGCTATGGAAGACGCTCGGACTGTTTGCGATTCTGCATTTCGCCGCCCTTGCTGGAATTTTCTGGGCAGTTGAACCCGCATTGAAGAGCGGCCATACGTACGATCCAATCGCATCACCCTGGATAGTTGGCCTACTGGGCAGTTTCGTTGCCGGGGGCTGGCTAGCCATCGTCGCCAAGAGGACCGCCAGCGTCTTATTGATTGTGTGCTTCGCAGCCTCGGAGGGGTTATTTCTCGGAGGGTTTTCGGCTTACTTCGAGGTCGTATTTCCAGGGTTCGCGATTCAAACTGCATTCGCGACCCTTTCGGCTGTCATCGCGGCATTGGCGCTATTCGCTGTCCCTCGGATCCGAATTGCCGGTCGATCGGCTCAATTCATATTTGTTGCGCTTGGTGCTTATTTTGTGTTCGCACTTCACAATGTTGCGGTGAGCGGCTTGGAATTCCTGCCGGATCACATCGCGTGGGGTAGGGGTTCAGTGACAGTGCTGAGTGTACCTCTTGGCCTCATTTTTGCACTGCATGTAGTGGCTTCAATGGCTTACTCACTCGTTCTTGAATTCGAGCGAATTGAGTACACGCCTCGACCTTTAAAGCCGAGTCAGCACGAATGGCGCGCCGCATTCAAAGTCATGGCCACCATTTTCTCTCACTGCATCGAAACACCGCGAGCACTCGCTAGCCGAAAGTAGGGTCGCCTTGCTACCCGCAGCCGTCATCACGTTGCTCTTGGCCTTGTTGTTTCTCGGAATTTTCGCGTGGGAACGTCGAGACCGAAATCGAACCTGCGCACAGGAAAGCAAGTTCTTCAGAAATTAGGTTCTCGTCGCCTTCTGGATTTGTGCATTCTTCTTTGCCGTTTTTACACTTGGAACCATACAGCAATGGATCAAGTAAAGCTGTGGATTGCCCCTCGGGGTGGCAACGAAAACGTAGCACTATCAAGGAACCTCAAGCAGCTCTTGGCCTGTCCGGTAGAGGTCCCGTGGACGGGCAGCCGTTAGAGGTATCGAAGAGCGCCAGATGCTGGAGTGAGAGTGCATGATTCCAGTGGAGCGTTCGGGTCGCTGTGTTCGATTTCGTACTCGCACTCTCCGCAACAGTAACCGTCATTTTCAGGCATATGATCTTGCCATATATGACCGCATCGCACACACCTGCTTTCCAAAGCCCGATATTTGCTGAACGTCGTCTTCGCACCCAAGACTGCACCTCCAGGTCGTAGCTACAAAAACTGGCTTCGTTGGTATTCAAGCACTGGCCAGTACTTATGAGTTAGTGCGTTGAAGCATCGTCACGATTCTCTTGGCAGTTGTCTCGGGTGATTCGCTACCTGTAATCATGGTTTCAGTGGCCAGGCTCCGTGTTCCTTGGTCATCTAGCCATTCAGCAAGAAAATCATGTCCTGAGCTGATCCAGTCCGTTGCTTTTGAAACCAAGGACCTGTTGCGCAGCGTGCTCAGTGCTTCGGCCCGGTCTGCCGAAGGCAAGACGAGCAAGATGCAGGGCGCATCCTTCAAAGCGGTCCTAACGCGTTGGAGATGATGCTCATTTTTGTACGAGGTGTGGCCCGCGCCTAAAGCGATAACCGCATCAGGGTGGTCATCCAGTACGCGACATACAGCGTGCGCTCGAGCAGCTTCCCATTCTCGTTCGGCGGCAACGCGCCCGACTGTTGAACTTCTATGAGAGAGTTTTTCGAGGTTCCAGCCGGATTCCTCGTAGTAGGGTTCGGCGATTTCATCTATATCGACAAACGGAACGGACAAACTGGCCGCAACTATTTGGCCTAGGGTAGTTTTCCCTGTGGCGGCCGGACCAATCAGAATTAATGGCGTATCGAGGCTCATGAGGCAATTTTGCCATTGGGAGGACTGATGTAAATCCTCGATTTGAACAGGAGAGGCATTAGTGTCCCGCAGAGGGTTCCCCTTGCGGGCATGCGATCTGGGCTGACGCCTGTGACCGAGTGTTCAGTGCGTGCTGTATAGTTCAGAGCATGCTGACTATTGCTTCGCGTCTCGACGTGATGAACCGCCTGGGTCGTGCACTGGCCGACCCCACTCGATCCCGGATCATCTTGACCCTGCTCGACCATCCCGCTTACCCGGCGGAACTGGCCCGAGATCTGGACCTGACACGCCCGAACGTGTCCAACCACCTGGCATGCCTGCGCGATTGCGGGATCGTCGTCTCCGAGCCCGAGGGTCGTCGGACACGATATGAGATCGCCGATTCGCACCTGGCGCAGGCGCTGACGGCACTGGTCGATGCCACCCTGGCAGTGGACGAAGACGCCCCGTGCATCGATCCCGCCTGCTCGCTTCCCGGATGCGACGCAGCTGGGGTGGGCGCATGATCCTCACCTCGGTCTTGCAGGCGATGGGCCTGTTCGCAGCGACCAACATCGACGACATCATCGTGCTCTCCCTCTTCTTCGCGCGAGGGGCAGGCCAGCGCGGCACTACCGCCCGCATTCTGGCCGGCCAGTACCTCGGATTCGCCGGCATCCTCGGTGCCGCGGTCCTGGTGACCATCGGCGCCGGAACATTCCTGCCCTCGGCAGCCATCCCGTACTTCGGTCTCATCCCTCTGGGCCTCGGCCTCTGGGCCGCATGGCAGGCCTGGCGCGGAGACGATGACGACGATGGCGACGAGGCCAAGGTTGCCGGCAAGAAGGTCGGCGTGTGGACAGTCGCAGGCGTCACCCTTGCCAACGGCGGCGACAACATCGGCGTCTACACCCCTGTCTTCCTCAGCGTGGAACCTCTCGCAGTAGTCGCCTACTGCATCGTCTTCCTCGCGCTCGTCGCGGTCCTGGTGGCCCTGGCAAAGTTCGTCGCCACCCGCCCCCCGATCGCCGAAGTGCTCGAACGCTGGGAGCACATCCTCTTCCCCATCGTTCTCATCGGCCTCGGCATCGTGATCCTCGTCAGCGGCGGAGCCTTCGGACTCTGACGTAGCGGCAGCGATCCAAACGGCCCCGACCGGGCGCACCCCTCTCGGTTCAGACCGCGACACCAACCTGCAGCCAGTCCTGCGTGATCGCGGCAACAAGACCGCCACGGAGCGCTGCAAAAACCCCGCCACCAAGCGAACGAAGCCACAAGTTTCGGGAAAACAAAAACATTGAAAAACCGCCGATCCGAGCAGCTGCTCGGATCGGCGGTTTCCACTTCCCAAAAACGGTCGTTTTTGAAACGAACAGCGAACCCCGGCGACACGCCGGGGTTTTTTATTACAGAAACGTCTTTCAAAACCGAAACGTTGCACAACCTGGCTGTGTACCGTTTTTGATATGGCAGTCATTGGATACGCGCGAGTGAGCACGCGCGAGCAGAACCCGCAGGCGCAGGCGGCCGAGCTGCGCGCGGCCGGGTGCCGAATAGCGCTTCCGGGTACTTCTGTTCTTGCAAGAAGGTACTGCTGTTCTGCCGAGTTGGTACGGCTGGTCACCGAGCGCTGATTTTCTAGTCATGGATATTCCCCGATGTGAACCACACAAGGTTCCAGGGAGTATCCCTGACCCAAGGAGAATCCTTGAAAATGGATTATCGGCGCATCATGCAGATGCTCTTCGATGGATACACCTACACGGAAATCACGGCCGCGATGAACTGTTCTCGAAGAGATATTTCAGCAGCCAAGAAAGCCATCGACTCCCACCAGATCACCGCACAGAACCTCGCTGGGATCACCCACGCCAGGTTGGTGGAGATTTTCCCGGACCGGCGCAAAGTGATCAGCTCGAACTATTCGGAGCCGGACTTCGCCCTGGTTGCCGAGCAGCTGCAGCGCAATCGGTTCTTCACGCTGCAGCAAGCCTGGGTGAAATACACGGATCTGGATGATGGGCTGAGAAAATACGGCTATTCCCAGTTCTGTTCAAAGTTCCACCAGCACGCGCGGACCCATGATTTGGTGGCGACGCTGCAGCATGAGCCGGGCAAGGCCATGTTCGTTGACTGGGCTGGTCCGACCTTGACGGTGGTTGACGCGGTGACTGGCGAGCAGTTCAAAGCGTTCTTCTTCGTTGCCTCGTTGCCCTTCTCGTCCATGGTGTTCACCAAGGCGTTTGCGAACATGAGGCAAGATGCATGGAATCAAGCCCATGCTGACGCGTTGGAGTTCTTCGGCGGCGTTCCGCAAATGATCGTTCCAGATAATGCCAAGACCGCCACCCACTTCCGGCAGGAGCGACGCACCGGTGCCAAGGGCGGTGCCCGCGAAGTGGTGGTCACCAAGTCCTACGCTGCGTTGGCTGATCACTATGGGACAGCGATCGTGCCGGCACGGCCGGGAAAGCCCCGAGACAAGGCCCATGTTGAGCGGATGGTGCAGGTCATCGAAACAATGATCCTGGGGTATCTGGCCGATGCGGACTTCGAGAGCTTCGAGCAGCTCAACGAGGCAGTGCAAGACAGGCTGGAACATGTGAATTCCAAGGTGCACCGCACCAATGGGATCAGCCGGGCCGAACTGTTTGCCAGTTCAGAGAAATCCTTGCTCAGACCCTTGCCGCCGCACCGGTTCGAGCAGGTTGAATACAAGCAGTTGAAGGTGGGCCCGAATTATCACGTGCATTGCGATTACCAGTATTACTCGGTTCCGTATCAGCTGGTCGGGCGCACGTTGAGCACGCAGCTGACGCAAACCAAGGTGACGTTGATCGACGGGACGCTCGTGGTGGCCGAGCATCCGCGCCTGGGCGGACGCCGAGGCCAGCATTCCACGCTGGAAGCCCACATTCCGCCGCAGCATAAGGATGTTTCCGGTCTTTGGAGCCGGGAGTGGTTCATCGCTCATGCACAGTCTTTCGGCCCTGCAACCGTTGATGTCATCACGGTCGTGTTGGATCGTGCCGTTGTTGAAGCGCAAGCATTTGTCGAGTGCCGCAATATCGTCAAGGGGTTGGGGGTCAAGCACCGTAGCTTGCTGGAGCCAGCCTGCGAGTATCTGTTGGAGCGCGGTGGATATTCCTCATACAGCGGGTTGAAGCGGATCATCGCAACGATGGCTCACGAAGAAAAGCAGCGGGGGCCTGCGGTTCCGGTTCCGGAAGCCGCCAAGGACTTGTCCGCGGAATCTGAGCGACTGCGTGAATTCGTCAGGGCACCTGGCTATTACTCGATGGGCGGTGGCCAGTAATGCTCAGCGACGCAGACCAGAAGAAGATCAAGGACTTGCGGCTGACGGCCTTCGCGCAGAAGTTCTTCGAGCTGACCGGCGAACAAGCCAACGAGCGGCTGACCCCGGAAGAAGTGTTCATGCAGGCTGTTGAGCATGCGGTCGATACCCGTCGAGGCCGGCGGATCGACAAGTTGATTTTACAGGCCGGATTCCCGTTGCCGACCGCATCGATTGCCCAGATCCATTATCTTCCCGGCAGGAAGATTGATGAGGTCAGGATGCGCCGGTACCTGAGCCATGAATGGCGGGCTGATCCGAAGAACCTGTTGATCATTTCACCAACGGGCGGTGGCAAGACGTACTTGGCGTGCGCGATAGGGGTGGCTGCCTGCCATACCGAGCACACGGTGTTTTATCGTCGGATGGACGATTTGGTCAGGGACTTCCGCCTTGCGCGGGAAGATGCCCGTGATTACCAACGGCTGCTGATCAAGCTGCGTACTGTTGACGTGTTGATCATTGACGATTTCATGACCGTGGGTATTGACCAGCAAGGGGCCAGTGAACTGTTTGCGGTACTTTCTGACCGTGAGTACACGTTGCCGACGATTATCGCTTCGCAGACTGATCCGGAGTACTGGGTTTCGGTAATCCCGGACAGGATTGCCGGGGATTCAATAGTGAATCGGTTGGCCACCAATACCAGGTGGTTGCCACTTGGAGCGTTGGACATGCGTAAGCAACTTGGAGATTAGGCCCGAAAATCCAAGGACTTCTGGGAATAGGTTTCGAAGCCCTGAATACTCCTAGGTCCTTGATGATCCTCGGATCCTGATGGCTCAATCATATCGTTCTGGGTCCGGCACGCGCCGGGCTCAGAACGATGCCAATGCCGATGCAGCGGTACCAACAAGCCGGAATTGCGGTACCCGGTAGGTGGAATCGAGTCGTACCAAGTCGCCGGAACGGGCGTACCATTTCGCCCTATTCGGCACCGGGGCCGAACAGATATTTACTGACCGTGGGGAGTCGAGCCGGGAAGCTGCGCGGCCGCAGTGGCTCGCGTGCAAAGCGCAATTGCAGTCGGGGGATACGTTGGTCATCCGTGCCCTGGATCGCGTGGCAGGTGAAGAGCGCATGGCTATTGAGATTATCCGCGAGCTGGTGGAGCGCGGCGTGAGGATCAAAAGTCTCACCGAGCCATTCTTGGACGTGGACATATCTACGCCGATGGGCGAAGCCATAGTGGGCATCATGGCGGTGATGGCTCAGCTGCGAGTTTCTATGATCCGGGAGAACACCCGCAGGGGATTAGCGCACGCGCGCCCAGGACAGGGTCGGCGGCCGGCCGCGCGTCATGGATGCAGACCGCACCGCGACGGCGCGGCAGCTGCGCGAGGAAGGGAAAAGTTATGCGCAGATCGGCAAGATTCTTGGTGTTAGTGCAGCGAGTATTTACCGTTCATTATCGAGTGAAAATCCTTGATCCATAATGATAACTAATGTTATCTTTGAAGTGAAGAAATGTTTGTTTTGAGGTTTAGGAGGTTGCCATGAGTCAGGTGATGGAACGGCCGCAGCATGATGATATGCGTGCGCGGCTGCTGAAAGCTCGGCAGCGTGTAGAGGTTGACGCGCTGGACTACAAGCGCACTTTGAAGGCTGCTGCTGGCGGGATGACTCAGCGTGAGATGGCGGCGCTGCTGGGTATGTCCCAGCCTGCGGTGGCGAAGGCGTTGCAGCGTGCCCAGGCCGTGCCGGCGGTAGTGGGCGAGTTCAATGCTGCAAGCCCCTATGAGTTGTGCCAGCGGTACGCGGCCGGGTTTATTGATCGTGCCGAAGTGGTGCGTCAGTTGGTTGCGTGGCCGTACAAGCCAACCCCTTGGGCGAATGAGTACGGCGAGTACGAAGAGAGCATGGATGGAACCTGGCAAGAGGTTGTCGAAGCGGCCGATAACGGCTTGATTGACGATGCGATCTACGATGAAGTTTTGAAGAGGACGGCCGGTTAGACGGCGACCAACCGAAAGGTGAATCGTTGGCTAACGACGAATCGATAGAACGACATTACGCAGCTCTGCGTCAGGTGATGGCTGATCCCGATATGAACCCGCGAGGGCCGTATGCCACGATCAGTCAAGAGCAGTATTTCGATAACAGCGGAGCGCGGCCGCGCGAAACGAGCGAGCGGCGCGCGCTGCATCGCCAGTGGATTCAGGAAGTCTTGGATAAGTCATCTGAACGCGGCGAAATCAAGCACGAGGGAAGAGCCATTGTGATGGCTGGACCGCCCGGGGCTGGCAAAGGCACTGTGCAGTGGGAGCACTTGAATGATGTTCCTGGTTATGTGCAGTGTGACCCGGATATTTTCAAGGAGAAGATCATCCAGCACGAGCTGGATAGCGGCAATCTGGATCGTCTGAAAACTCCATTGGTGAAAGAACTTGAGGCCCAGGGGTACAAGTTCGCGCCGATGGAGTTTGCTGCGTTAGTGCATGAAGAATCCTCGATGCTCAGCTCTAAGCTGCAAAAGGCGCTGCGCAAGGATGGAACGAACTATGTCATTGATACGGTGCTCAAATCGCAAGGGTCGGCGCAGGAAGTCGCCGTTACTTTGGACAAGCGCGGCTACACCTACGATGTGGTGAGTGTGCAGGCCACCTTCGAGGAGTCCAAGGCCGGAATTTATGGCCGGTGGCAGGCCGGGCGCGAAGCTTTTGAACGCGGAGAGAGTCAATTTGGGGGCCGTCCGGTGCCATCTGATTTTGCGAATAATCTGGTCACGCCGGAGGGCAAGTCTGCTACCGAGGAAGCGGCCAGATGGTTGGCTGAGAATGGCAAGGGGGTTACCAGTTTCAACCAGTTCCGTCGAGGTTCTGCCATCCCTGAAATTGACCAGGTGAAGCAGGATGGCAAGCTCATGGCGCGTCGTGCAGCGACGGCACGGCAAGGTTTCCCTAAGGGCCACGGGGTGCCGAAAACTATAGGAAAGTCGAACCGATCCAGTCGGGATCGCGGAACCGGGATCGGAGACTAGCGGCGAATACTCCCCGGCCTCCGATGCTTTTCATATTCTGGCATCGTGAGCGGGGGCGGTTCGATTGCTAGTGGTCTCTGATGGGGGTTTTAGCCCAAGAACCCAAGAGATTCTGGTTCTCCATCATCCAATGTCCGGTGTTCTTCCAGATCGAAAACTACTGAATGGCCATCCCACTGTCTGATGATTTCGTCGGGAATACCTAACGCATAAACAGCTCTTGTTGTGCCATTCGCTGCCAGCCCCATTATTCCTAGTTTGTATGGCGGTCCAGCATAATCGCCAGTGTCGATGTCCTCTATTTGGGCATCGTAGAGATTTGCTAAGTAGAAGTGTGGATTGGATTCGTTGTCTTCATCGAAATTCACATGAAAACACGCATATCTGGCATCTGGATGGCGGGTCTTAACCAGATTCATGATGCGATCGTACATCGCTGATACTTCGTGTTCTTCCAGTGTGCAATCGTAAGGGTAGTTTAAGGTCATTGCTGTGCTCTCTTTCTGGGGAAGCGGTCGGCAATCCGCCTATGAGGCAAAGCTATCCCACCTCTCGATGCAATAACAGACTGAGGCCGTGCACAGGCCGCGATCACTCGTCGTAAGTGAACTCATGTACCGCAGCTTGTGGCTTGTGTGCGGGCGGTCGATTGGTTCCTGCTGTCCAGCATGTGTGCGAAAAAGCAGCGGAGCGAGAGGGCTTTTTTCGTGCACATGTGGGCAGGAGGCTACTCACGTAACCAGGTGTAAAAAATGGGCCGGTACTCACCTTTGGGTGAGTGCCGGCCCATTGCGTACGCCCAGCATGGGCATTTACTTGGAGGTGAAAGTCCTCTGGCCGGGAAGATGGTTTAAGGCCTAGCTGAAGGCAACTGCGTCACCGCGAGGTGGGGTGGGAAGGAAGCCGGAGGCAAACCTCTGCACCGAGGAACACGAATCACATGTGAGGCATGTCTGTCGGGGTAAGCCAGCGCAAGATGGTGAAGCCCGCTCCATCGAAACGGCAGATGTGTATATGTGGCGGGCGCAGGGAGAAAGTGAATGCTCTTATCTGGGGAGGTCTGTCCCAGTGCACCACCTGTCTTCTGACTGAGTGGGGCGGTTCTGGCCGAGAGGTCAGTAACTGATGGGGCAGAAGTCAGCAGAGGTCATAGTACCTGCCTAGGAATCGCGTCGGGTGAGGAACCTGATCGTTTGCCTGAGACCCATTGTGGTTGATGAGGGAGGCAGGGAAGGGCTGAACGCTGGGAATTGATGGACTGAAGCATGAGTTCTCGTGCTCACGTGATTATCGCAGAAAACCCACGGACGTGGTGGGGCAGAGAGGGGATGGTACCGGTGAATCCGGGAGAGTATTTTCTTGCGTGTAGCGTTGAGCCGGCGGCTGATGGGAAAGACATCAGGGATCAACAAGTTGATCTGTGGGAGCAAGTGTTCTCGCGAGGTAATTTGTTGATTGCATTGAAACGTGTTGAGCGGAATAAGGGTTCTGCTGGTGTTGATGGGCTTGAAGCGCATGAATTGCGTGATTGGTGCCGTGAGCATTGGATCGAGACTCGGAAGTCGCTTGATGCTGGAACGTATGCGCCGTTGCCGGCGCGTCAGGTGATGATTCCGAAGCCTGATGGTGGGGAACGGATGCTGGGTGTTCCGTCTGTGTTGGATCGGTTGATTCAGCAGGCTCTCGCGCAAGTGCTTTCCCCGATTTTCGATGAGGGGTTCGCACCGATGTCTTATGGATTTCGGCCGGGCAAAAGCGCCCATGACGCTGCTTCGATGGCTCGTAAGGTTATTGAGCAGGGGTATCGGTGGGTTGTGGAGGTTGATCTGGATGCATTCTTTGATCGGGTGAACCATGACGTGCTGATGTCCAGGGTTGCGCGGAAGGTGAAAGACAAGCGGGTTCTGAAGCTTGTTCGGAAGTATTTGACGGCTGGGATCATGGCGCAGGGTGTTCGTCGGGAAACGGTGGAGGGCACTCCGCAGGGGTCGCCTTTATCGCCGTTGCTCTCGAACATCATGTTGGATGATTTTGATCAGGAGTTCTGGTCGAGGGATCACCGTTTTGTGCGGTATGCCGATGACATCAGAATTTTTGTGAAGTCGAAACGTGCTGCCGAACGGGTGTTGGATCAGGCGACGAAAGTCCTTGAACAGCGCCTGAAGTTGAAGGTTAATCGGCAGAAATCAGTGATCAATCCGGCGAGTGTTGCAACGTTGCTGGGTTTTGGTTTCTACTTCGTCAAAGGTTCGAAGGTCAGGATCAGGGTTGTTCCGAAGGCGTGGATACGCATGAAGGAGCGGATTCGGAGGTTGACTTCTCGGCGGTGGAGTGTGTCGATGGAGTACCGTATCGAGCAGTTGAATCGTTTTGTTCGGGGTTGGATGGGTTATTTCCGGTTGTCGATGACGGCGGATAAATTTGCCACACTCGATCAATGGTTTAGACGTCGGTTGCGTCAGATCCGTTGGGTTGAATGGAAGCGTCCTCGTACTCGGGTGGCGAATCTTCGCCGTCTGGGGATTGTCAAGGATAAGGCTTACCAGTGGGGAAACAGTTCACGTGCGTATTGGCGTGTGGCGAAGTCCCCGATTCTTCATCGTGCCTTGCCAACTTCTTATTGGGAGGAGTTGGGTGTGCTGTTCTTTCGCCGTGCTTGGGATCGTTTTCAGTGACTTGGCGAACCGCCGGATGCGGGCCCGCATGTCCGGTGGTGTGAGAGGCGGGGGCTAGACACCCCCGCCTACTCGATTATGTGCTCGTTTAGAGCTCTGCTGCTGGTGTGGTTTGGTCGGCCTTTTTGCGAGGCCGGCGACGGGATGGTGAGCCAATTTTGTTCAGCTCGGTTTGCGTCCATCCCTTCTTCAATGCAGCGGCGAAAGCTTGCTTTTCGGCGGCCTTGGCTTACGGTGACGGAATCAGCTGCTTCGGCAGAATCTGACGCTACATCTGAGCTCACTGATGAAGTTAGTAAGTCGGCCAAGGCCACCGACGAAGCCAGTGAGGCTCGGGTTGAGGACTCAAATGAGGCCCCAGCGTCCGAGCCAGCCTCAGAAGCAACCGAACCGACGCCAGCTCGGGTGCAGGAGGAATCGAAATCCGTTAATCCGGAAGTCAAGAGTGTGGCTACCGTACTCCCCGAATCGCCGAAGCAATCATCAAACAGTTTCGGCCTGGTTTCCAGCGATG
Organism: Glutamicibacter ardleyensis; assembly: GCF_014644555.1. Taxonomy (GTDB): domain Bacteria; phylum Actinomycetota; class Actinomycetes; order Actinomycetales; family Micrococcaceae; genus Glutamicibacter; species Glutamicibacter bergerei. Next base: position 177,347 of record NZ_BMKX01000002.1, read on the forward strand.
ACCGCTGGGACGAAATCAACGCCCTCTTACCTGAAGGTTCCGAAGACTGGAGCGACGAGCAATGGGAAGTGTTTGTCGAGACCGAAGCTGGGGAAGAGTACTTTCGACAGCTCAATGAACTCCTAGAGGAAGAGTACCCCGTCGAGGATGACTTTGAACTCTCCGAGGAGGAACAAGCCTTCTGGGACTTAATCCTCGATACCCTCCCACAGGACAGCCTTGAATGGGATGATTCCGAGTGGGAAGAGTACTTCCGCAGCGACGCTGGCCTTGAGTTCATCGAGCAGCTGTTGCCAATCATCGCTGACAGTGTAGAAACCGATGAAGATGCAGCTGGTCCTCAAGCCTTCCTCGAAGAAGTCTTTGCCGATGATCCTGAGCTACGTGCGTACTACCTCGAAATGTACTTGGGGATTACACCGGAAACGACGGATGGTTCAACTGGTGGCTCCGAAACTGTGGACGAACCTGACGTTTCAGAAAGCGAACGACCCGTTGCTGACGCTGAAATCAAGCCCGTAGGTTCAATCGGCAAGACAATCGTTACCAAGGCGCAAAAGGCAAGCAAGTCCACTGAACCCGTAGCGGTTGTTGAGGCCTCAGCGCCTGCACTGGCCAACACAGGTTTTGATGGTTTCTGGGCTGCTGGGGTTGGGATACTGCTAGCCATTGGCGGTGTGGTATTTATTGCCCGCTCACGCAAGGCTTCTGCGAAGTAGCTTAAGCCGATAACGGTCCCGTAATGCAGCTGACGCTGGGAACCACCAAAGGGTGGTTCCCAGCGTCAACTATTTGTGTATCAGTGGCCCAGATGCGAGCCGGAATTCAAGTGGTGCCACGAACGGTTGTGGTAAACCAATGCGTCACCAAGCTCGTCTGGTTGCGAGTCGCGTGCAATGTGTGACTGCAGTCCGCGAGCCACGATGACCGTTGAGGTCCCTGCTTGGATGCGTTCCACAACCTCGCACCGTACCCAAGCTCGGACGTTATCAAAGACAGTTTCGCCGGTGCTCAAACGAGTCCATGTCTGGTCCTGGGCAAAACGATCTACCCCGCTGGTAGCACCCAACTTAGCCAGCTCAATGTCATGCACATCCAAGGAATGAACAACGACCGTCTGAGCGCGAGAGAGTACGTCAGAGGCAGAGGAGAGCGCCGAAATTGAGAAGACTAGCAATGGCGGATCTACGCTGATGGAGGCAACCGATGTTGCGGTGAGGGCAACTGGGCCCTGGCCAGCATCGGCAGTGATGACACTGACCCCACCCGGGTGCCCTCGAAAGACTGCTTTGAAGTCTTCTGCGGGCAGGGAGTCGGTTGCGTCTATCGAGACTTTAGACACTGGCACCGACGAGCTCCTCGCGCAGGATTCCGGCTCCGGCGCTTAAAGCACTGAGCTTTGCCAGCGAGACATCGCGAGGGAATGGAGCCATGCCACAGTTGGTGCTGGCAATGACCTTGTCTGCGTCAACAAATTCCAGCGCCTTACGTAGAGTCTGTGCGACTTCTTGTGGGGTCTCAATGGCAACATTGGCTACGTCGATGGCACCGAGCATGACCTTCTTGCCGCGAACCATCTCAACTACTTCAAGCGGCACGTTGGAATGGTGAGATTCCAAAGAAACGGTGTCGATGGTTGAAGCCTGCAACAGTGGGAAGGACTTCTCATAATGGCGCCACTGAGCGCCCAGAGTGGCCTTCCAATCGTTATTGGCCTTGATGCCGTAACCGAAGCAAATGTGCGCAACGGTTTCTGCCTTCAAACCTTCGCAAGCACGCTCCAGCGCTGCGATGCCCCAGTCAGCAACTTCATCAAAGAAGACATTAAAGGCTGGCTCATCAAACTGGATGACATCCACGCCGGCTGCTTCGAGTTCCCTGGCTTCCTGGTTCAGGATGGTAGCGAACTCCCAAGCGAGCTTTTCGCGACTCTGGTAATGAGCATCATACAAAGTATCAACCATGGTCATCGGGCCAGGCAGAGTCCACTTGATGGGCTTGTCGGTAAATGTGCGAAGGGCCTTTGCGTCCTCGACAAAAACTGGCTTTTCACGTTCCACGGCACTAACGACGGTAGGCACGCTCGCGTCGTAGCGGTTGCGGATTCGCACCGTCTCGCGCTTTTCAAAATCAACACCGCTCAGGTGCTCGATGAATGTGGTTACGAAGTGCTGACGGGTCTGTTCGCCATCACTAATGATGTCGATGCCACGCTGGTTCTGTTCGAGGACCGCAGCACGCATGGCGTCTTGCTGGCCTTCGCGCAATTGCTCGCCTTCAAGCTTCCATGGGGACCAGAGCTTTTCAGGCTCGGCAAGCCAGGAAGGCTTGGGTAGGCTGCCGACAATTGACGTGGGGATAAGCGGGGAAGTCATACGTTATCTTTCGGATTCTTAGGCGACAGGAGTCGGGTAGGAAGAGGACCACTGATCGAGCAGTTGGCGATTCGGGATGATGAAGTGCTCTTCGGTGAACTTGCCTTGGATCTTGCCCAACTGAGTTCGTTCTTCGCGGTCATAAAAGACACGGGTGGGGGAGAAGTCCTCGCCGCCCAGGCTCGGGTGGTACACGGAAGGTGCTGCTGAATTGGCGTTGTAGATTTCCGGACGGTAGATCTTCTGGAACGTCTCCATGGTGCTGATGAGGCTGATCAGCTGAAGGTTCGTGTAGTCATTGAGCAGGTCGCCGCGGAAGTAGAAAGCCAATGGCGCAACAGCGCCCGGCGGCATGAAGTAACGTACGCTCAAGCCCATTTTTCCGAAGTACGCGTCGGTCAATGAATTTTCATCCTGCTGGTATTCCAAACCGAGCACTGGATGGCTGTTGCCGGTGCGGAAATAGGTCTTGGAAGTCGAGACGCTGATGCAGACCACTGGCAGCTGGGCAAAACGCTCACGGTATGCCTGTGAGTTCAAGAAATGCTGGAAGAGCTGTCCGTGGAGATCGCCAAAATCTTCCGGAAGCACCGGAGCTCCGCTGTCATTGCAAGATGCTGGGAGCACGACGCTGAAGTCGTAATCGCGGACATAAGAAGAGAAATTATTGCCGACCATGCCCTGGGACCGAGTACCCGTGAGTTTATCCACGATCGTGGTTTCAAGCACTTCTAAAAGCGGGAATTCCTGATCGTTATTATCGGCAGCAAAATGCACATTTGCTGAAATGATTTCCAATTCCAGGGAATAGCGGTCACCCTGGGGATTGTCCCAGTGAGCCAGGGAATTGAAGCGACGGTTGATCATCGTCAGGGCATTGCGAAGGTTCTCTTCGCGACGCTCTCCGCGTGCCAAATTGGCGAAGTTTGTCGTGGTTCGAGAATTCGCCGAAGGCGAGTAATTCTCGTCGAATCTTGTGGTGTTAATGCTGAAATTTAATGCGTCTGCCATGACGGCCAATCTGTATTTGGGAGGCCTGGGCAGGCCGAGGGGATGTCGTTGCGTCAATCATGCAGGGTGATTCTTGATATCGGGTAACTCGATATAACTATGGATTCATATAGACTCTGGCTATGGTTCAGGGAACGAATGGTCTGACACTGCAGCAGCTTCGCTATTTTGTGGCGGTGGCCTCCGAGGGCTCAATCTCGGCTGCCGCCGACCTCATTTACGTCGCGCAGCCCAGCATGTCCGCGGCGATGAAAGAGCTTGAATCACGAGTGGGGCGCACCTTGCTGATGCGTTCGGCCAGGGGAGTGACGCTCACCGCCGAAGGTGCTGAATTCCTCGGCTACGCCCGACAGGTCCTGGAGCAGGTGGAGCTTCTTGAGCATCGGTACCTCGGCCGCCCCTCGGCCCGGCGGCTGCTGGGCGTCTCCACTCAGCACTACTCCTTTTCGGTGGATGCCTTCGTGCGGATGGTCCAGGCCAGCGGGGCCGAGGAGTACCAGTTTTCGCTGCGCGAGACCCGCACCGAGCAGATCATCGAGGACGTGCGCACGCTGCGCAGCGACATCGGGATCCTGTACCGCAACGACTTCAACCGGAAGGTCATCGACAAGCTGCTGCGCGAATCGCGGCTGGTCTTCCACCCGCTGTTCCTGGCCGATCCGCACATTTTCATCTCACGCAGCAACCCGCTGGCCACCCGAACCCAGGTCACGCTCGAAGACCTCGAAGACCTGCCCCGGCTGACCTTCGACCAGGGGGCGAACAACTCGTTCTACTTCGCCGAGGAGGTGCTCTCCACGCGCTCCAGCCAGCGCGAAATCCAGGTCTCGGACCGCGCCACCATCTTCAACCTGATGATCGGCTTGGGCGGGTACACGATTTCCACCGGCATCATCAGCGACGAGCTGGACCCCTCCATCGTTGCCATCCCGTTGGCCATCGAGGAGCGCATCGAAATCGGCTGGATTGACCACGCCGCCATCCCGCTCACCGACCAGGCCCAGCGCTACCTGCAAGAAGTCCGCACCGTGGTCGCCAGCTTCGGGGTAGAAGTGCTCGGCTGAGCCGCCAGCAGCGTAACGCCCGGTCACCGAGCACCGGCACATCGTCACAAACTTCCAGCAAAACCCCTGCATCACGCCGATTCATCTCAAAAGGTCGCGTCATAAAGTGCTGTCGGCCACCGCGTCATCATGACAACGAGAAGTCATATGAAGCCTGGCGGCCTTGTATGAAGCCGGCCGCCCGATAACGCTTGCACCGTTTGCGGCAGATAGCCAACCATGGAAGAACAACAAACCATCAAGAGCGACTAAGAGATCTGGCTCGTTGACGTCGCAGCAACCATCGGGAAACCGAAAGGTGCTACTGCCAGGAACGATGGAGCAGTTCCGAACGCGCTTTCGCGCTGTGCTTCGTGCCGCCGCACGATGCCAATCGGTGCACTCCCTCGCAGATAATCGAGGAGGAGCCATGAGCCAGGAAACCGACGCGGTGCACGCAGGGTACCGCCCGAGCGGAGACTTCCGCCCGATGCTGCCGCCACTGCACAATTCCGCGGCCTACCAATTCGCAACGCATGCCGAAGCGGTGGAGAAGTTCGCGCTGCGCCAGGCCGGCTTCACCTACTCGCGCACCGGCAACCCCACCGTTTCGATTCTCGAACAGCGCGTGGCCGCTTTGGAAGGCGGGGCCCACGCGGTGGCCACCGCCACCGGGCAGGCAGCCGTGGCCCTGTCCCTGCTGGCCCTGACCCAGGGACCCAAGCACATCGTGGCCTCTTCCTCGCTCTATGGCGGCACCGTGGACCTGTTCACCGACACCTTCGCGGACTTCGGCATCCGCATCAGCTTTGTCGACCAGGCCGATCCGTCCGCTTGGGCCGCTGCCATTGAGTCGGACACCCGGGCGTTCTTCCTGGAGTCGGTCTCCAACCCGCTGTGCACCGTGGCCGATCTGCCCGCCATCGCGGCGATCGCCCACGAGCACAACATCCCGGTGGTGGTCGACAACACCCTGGCTACACCGCTGAATATTAGGCCGCTGGATCATGGCGCCGACATCGTGGTGCACTCGGCCACCAAGGGCCTGGCCGGACACGGCTCGGTGCTCGGTGGGGTCGTGGTGGACTCGGGGAAATTCGACTTCTCCGATGCCGCCCGCTGGCCACAGATCGCCGCCCCGCGGGTGCGTCTGAACAACACCTCGCTGCTTGAGCGCCACGGACCGGCCGCCTACGCAATGCTGGTGCGTTCCAAGTTCCTGCACGATCTGGGCCCGACCCTGGCCCCGGCCAGCGCCCAGAGCATCCTGGCCGGAATCGAAACCCTGCCGGTGCGCGCCGCCCACGTGCAGCGCAGCGTGACCAGGCTGATCGACGCGCTTGCCGAGTATCCGGGCATTGCCGCCATCCACCACCCTGCGCTGCCCGAGCACCCCAGCCACGAGCTGGCCCGGGCGCTGGCGCCGAAGGGCACCGGCTGCGTGCTGGCCATCGAGCTGGCCCACCCATCCCTGGTTTCCCCGGTGATCGACGGGCTCAAGCTGATTTCCCTGGCCGCGAATGTGGGGGACACCCGCACCATGGTCTCCCACCCGGCCACCATGACGCACTGCCGGCTCTCCGCACAACAGCTGGCCGACGCCGGCCTGAACACCTCCACCCTGCGCCTGTCGGTCGGTCTGGAAGACCCCGCCGACCTGCTCGCAGATATCACCCAGGCACTGGATCTGGCATTGGACCAGGCCCTGGCCCCACAAACCCAAGGAGCATGATGACTGGCTTCAACACCCTCGCCGTGCACGCCGGCCAGCACAAGGATCCGCACACCGGGGCGGTCGTGCCCCCGATCTACCAGACCAGCACCTTCATCCAGGACGGCATCAACGTGCTGCGTTCCGGGCATGAATACTCCCGCGGCTCGAACCCCACCCGCAACGGGTTCGAATCCCAGCTCACCGCGCTGGAAGGCGGCACCGCCGGCTTCTCCTTCGCCTCGGGGATCGCCGCCGAAGACGCGCTGCTGCGCGCGGTGCTGGAACCGGGCGACCACATCATCCTCGGCGCCGACGGCTACGGCGGCACCAACCGGCTGATCTCCAAGCTGCACGGCAAATGGGGGATCACCTCTTCCGCGGTGGACATCACCAGCCTGGATTCGGTGCGCGCCGCGGTGCGCCCGAACACCGCGCTGCTCTGGGTGGAGACCCCGTCCAACCCGCTGCTGGGCATCGCCGACCTGGCCGGCTGGGCCGCCATCGCCGCCGAGCACGGCGCCCTGCTGGTGGTGGATAACACCTTCGCCACCCCGTACCTGCAGCGGCCTCTGGATTTCGGCGCCCACGCGGTGGTCCATTCCACCACCAAGTACATCGGCGGGCACTCCGACGTGCTCGGTGGCGCGGTCATCGTGGCCGACCACCTGCACCGCGGGCAGAGCCTGGCCGAAGCCGTGGGCTACCAGCAGTTCGCCGGGGGAGCGGTCTCCGGTCCGCAGGATTCCTACCTGGCCGCCCGCGGGCTGAAGACCCTGGGCCTGCGCATGGAACGCCACGGGGCTACCGCCTCCACCCTGGCCCGCTGGCTCGATGACCAGCCCGAGGTCACCCGCGTCTACTACCCGGGACTGGAACGCCACCCGGGCCATGAACTGGCCAAATCCCAGTCCGCGGCCGGCCGCGGCTTTGGCGGGATCCTCTCGTTGCAGCTCTCCGATGAAGCAGCAGCCCGCGCCTTCGCCCAATCCATGGAGTACTTCCAGCTCTCGGTCTCTCTGGGCGGCGTCGAATCCCTGGTCTGCTACCCGCGCGAAATGACCCACGCCTCACTGATCGGCACCGAGCTGGAAATCCCGGCCAACCTGGTCCGCCTTTCGGTGGGCATCGAGGAACCGGAGGACCTCATCAACGATCTCACCGCCGGGCTGGCCGCCGCACGCTCCGCTGTCATGAACGTCCCACGCCCCGCCATGGCTTCCGCCTAGTTATCCACATTCGTCAGCAGCACAACCCCAACATTGCGCGAAGGCACCATGCTGTGTTCATGACAGCATCCATGAACGCAGCCTTGAGGCAGCTGGCGGAGGCAGCCAGCTTGGTCGCCTCCGCCACGGCAGCGCTCGCCCAGCCAGATCTTCCCGCTGGGCACGCCGCCTACTTTGCGATGCTCACCGAACACCTCGGGCAACAGCTCACCCGCGCACAGATTCACGCCGCCGAAGCGGCACGCCGCACCGGTGCACACAAACTCGACCAAGAGTCTCTCCAAACGATCAGCGACGCGGGCCCGAAACCCACCGCGCAGGATGTGGACGCCACCGTGGGGCGCACCACCAGCGGACGCACACACTTTAGGCACACCGCGGACCTCTTGCATGGCTGGTTGGGTATCCCGTTGTCTACCGCACGGGATCGCTTGGTGCAGGCCGATTGCCTGATCGCCGGGGTCAACGATGCCGGCCAACTCACCGCACCATGGCTGCCTGAACTCGCCAAGCAGTTTACCGACGCGAACACGGACCCGCGGCTGGTCGTGGCCGCCTCAAAGAAGATCCATGCCGTGCGTAATGACTTAGGCCAGGACCACGTGCGCGAAGCGGCGAAGACAAAATTACAGGCCGACGCGGTTCACTTCATCAAAAACGAGCCGGAGACCGCGCGGAAGCATCTGTCGGATCTGGTGGCGGAGGTCAAGTCTGGAACCCGTGAAATGGAGGCGCTGCTTGCGGAAATCGGTTTTTTCAAAGTCGGCACCCGCAACGGACTAGTGGAATATCTACTTCGCGTACTGCCCGCGCAGGCCGCGGTCATCGAGGCGTTCCGGCAGCAGCTAAACAACCCGAAGACGATCGCGGGGAATCGCGACGCGCTCCGGGAGCTGGATTCTGAGCTAACCGGAGAACCAGCCAGTCAATGGGACGATGTCAGTTCCATGCCCGACTGGGCGCGAGCCGACGCCACACAGTCGGAGGAAGCCGGCGACGGGGAACTTCTTTCATCCACCGCCGAGGAACCTGACGAGCAGCCCGCAGGGCAGGTCAACAACGAACCGACCGCAGAACCGGCGGCCCGCACACCGCGCCTTGAGCAAATGGACGCACCATGGGAAAATCTGAGCCCCGAGCGGAGACATCTGATCGGGTTCATGGCGCTGCTGCTGATCGATCGCACAGGTTCAGGGGGTTCGCCAGGTAAACAACCCGGGTTGGCCACCCCGCAGGTGAGCATCATCATTGACTACGAGAAGATGGTCGAACGCGGCAAGGACTTCGAGGTGACTTCCTCTGGCCTGGCCTTATCGGTGGGCGAGACGCGCGCGGCGTTGTGCAATGCGGGAGTGTATCCGTTGGTGCTCAATGGCAAGAGCCTTCCGTTGGATTTGGGGCGGACTCAACGGTTATATTCCAAGGCGCAGGGTCGTGCGATCCGTGCCGCCTACCGGGGTTGTTCATATCCGGGGTGCAGTATGCCTGCCGAACGGTGCGAGCTGGATCATTTAGATGCATGGGAGAAGGGCGGAAATACCGATCTCTGCTCCTCGGACCTGGGCTGTCCTGTGCACCATATTGAACGGCACTGTGGCTTGTTCCACGCGGTAAAAATTCCAGGATGCCGTCCGATGGTGTTGCTGTCTCAGGAGCTGGATCCGGAGCAGCGTTTGCGGGTGAACACGTTTTTCCTGACACCCGATGAAGCCTTGGAGGCAAATGCATTGGCCGATTCCATGACCAGGTTGTGGCGTGCAGGGAAGCTCGATGTAGAAATAGTCGACCCCTAAGCAACGAATCGCCTCGAACCGCCAAAGCTGCGCGGCCCTTGCCACCCGGCGCTCCCGGCCTCCAGACAATGCCCGGTGGCCGCGTCCGGAAAATCATGCGGCGTAATCATGTTGAGCGTGCGAATCTTGATCGTTTTGTCGTCATAATTGGCGCGAGGGTGATCGTTTTGCCAAGATGAGTTCATGTCTTCTGATCTTCCTGTTCACTCCGCACCCGAGTCGGCCGGCGAGGAACGCAACGCCAAGGTTGCCGTCACCCTCTTCCCGCTGCTGGTTCTCGCCGGCGGAGCCATCGCACTACTCACCCCCGAAACCTTCACCGGCTTCTCCAAGCTGATCAATCCGTTGCTGATGGTCATCATGTTCGGCATGGGACTCACGCTGACCTGGCCGGACTTCGCCCTGGTAGTGCGCAAGCCGCTGCCGGTGGTCCTGGGCGTCATCGCCCAGTACGTCATCATGCCGCTGCTGGGCCTGGGCATCGCGATGTTGCTGCAATTGCCACCAGCACTGGCCGCCGGCGTGATCCTGGTCGGCTGCGCCCCGGGCGGCACGGCATCAAACGTCGTCACCTACCTCGCCAAGGGCGACGTCGCACTGTCGGTAACGATGACCTCGATCTCCACCCTGCTCGCCCCGATCTTCACCCCGCTGCTCACCTTGTGGCTGGCCGGACAGTACCTGCCGGTGGACGCCGGCACCATGGCACTGTCCATCGTGCAGATCGTCCTGATCCCGGTAGTGCTCGGACTGGTGCTGCGTGCGATCATTCCGCGTCTGGTCAACGCGGTGCTGCCGGCCCTTCCATGGGTTTCGGTCATCGCGATCACGTTTGTGGTGGTCATCGTGGTCGCCGGCAGCTCGGCGGCGATTTTCAGTGCCGGCCTGCTGATCCTGCTGGCGGTCATCCTGCACAACGCCGGCGGCATCGCGCTGGGCTACGGCACCGCAAAACTCTTCAAGCAGCCGATCGCCAGCCGCCGCACCATGGCCGTCGAGGTGGGGATGCAGAATTCTGGTCTGGCCTCCGGTCTGGCCAAGCAGTTCTTCACCCCCGAGGCTGCCCTTCCCGGCGCCGTGTTCTCCGTCTGGCACAACCTGTCCGGCGCGCTGATCGCAGCGTACTGGCGTCGCAGCAGCGCAAAGAATGCTCAACGTGCGGCCGCGGAGGCGCAAACGGTGAAGTAACCAAGCCCCTGCGCACCATGCACGCAGCGCCGGCCCCAGAAATTCTGGGGCCGGCGCTGCGCGGTTTAAAACGTGGTGGTTTAGTGGGTGAGCAGATCGTTCGGGTAGCGGACCCCCACCGATGCGCGGATCGTATCGAAGAGTTCCATGGTTTTCACCGAGTGCTCCCACGGCATGGTGGGGGACGCGGTGAGTCCCTGCTGAATGCAGCGGGTCGCCTCACGGAACTCGTACCCGTAGTTCTCGCCTACCGCCTCGAACTCTTCCACGCGTGCCGGCCCGTCGGTGGGGTGAACGATCAGTTGACTGGCGTTATGCAGCGGCGTGTTGGTCGCCAGCCATCCGGCCGAACCGACCACCCGCGCCTGCTGGGGTGCATTGCCGGTCAGCGTCACCATGAGTTGCGCGTGCCCACCGGCTGCGTACCCCAGGTTGATCGCGGTTTGAGTATCCACCCCGTCTGCGTTGAGCTGCGCTACCGCCTGCACCGAATCCGGGAATCCTAGCGCACCGACGGCCCAAGTCAACGGGTACACCGCTAAATCCAATAGCGCCCCTCCGCCGGCCTTCGGGTCAAAGAGACGCCAGGCCGGATCGTATTGAGCAAGGAATCCGAGGTCCGCTTGTACCCAGCTGATCTCGCCCAGTTCCCCGGATTCGATAATCGCCAGTGCCCGGGCGAAAGCGGGGGTGAACCGCGCCCAGAGTGCCTCCATGAGGAACAGCGAGCGTTCGCCGGCGAAGTTAACAAGGGTGCGCGCCTCGGCGGCGTTGATGGTCAGCGACTTCTCGCAGACCACATGCTTGCCGGCGGCCAACGCGGCCATCGCGATCTCGAAGTGCTGCCCATGCGGGGTCGCAATGTAAACGGCGTCCAGCTGGGCATCGGCCAAAAGCTCCTGGTAGGAACCGTAGGCGCGTTCGATGCCGTGCTCGTCGGCGAAGGCGCGTGCCTTAACCACGTCGCGGGAGGATACCGCGCACACGTTTGCATCCTCCAGGGCTTGCAGGTCGCCCAGGACCTTGGCGACGATCCGCCCGGTGGCCACCACGCCCCAATTCAGCGTTCGTCCGGTCGCGGCCTGCGATGGTGCTGCGCCCGGCTGGGCGACGGGCGGGGTAAGGATATGGGACTTCACGGGAGGATACGATCCTTTGGCTAGCGGGGAAGAGGCCGGGATGGGCTAGGAGGCGTTCGCGGCCAAATGCTTGGCGGCGAGCACCAGGTAGTGCTCGGCGTTGACGTTGAGGCTGCGAACTTCCTCATCGCTCAGTTCGCGGCGGACCTTCGCCGGCACACCGGCCACCAGCGAGCGTGGCGGCACCTGGGTGCCTTCGAGCACCAGCGCCCCGGCCGCTACCAGCGACTTTTCGCCGATGACCGCACCGTTCATGATGGTGGCGCTCATTCCGACCAGGCAGCCATCGCCCACGGTAGCCCCGTGAACCACCGCGCTGTGCCCGACGGAGACCCCGGTGCCGATGGTGCAGGGAAATCCCTTGTCCGCGTGCAGCACCACGTTGTCTTGAAGGTTTGTGCCCGAGCCCACCCGGATCGGCGCCGAATCACCGCGCACCGAGACGCCGTAGAAGGCGCTGGCGCGGTCGCCAAATGTTACGTCGGCGCTGAGCGTCGCGGTAGGGGCAAGGAAAACTTCGGCGCCCACGGTAGGGGTGGCGCCGTCAATGGTAATTATGTGAGCCATGGCACCCATCCTATCGCCAGTGTGCACTGCAGCGAATTGATCCGGCCCGGTGTGCAATACCGCGTGCCACCGTAAAGCCTAGGAAAAGACGATGGTGCGCTGCCCGTCAAGCATCACCCGGTGCTCGGCATGCCACTGCACCGCTCGGGTCAGCGTGCGCCCCTCGACGCTGCGCCCCAAGTTCACCAGCTGCGCCGGTGTGCGTGCGTGGGTGACGGAGGTGACCTCCTGATCGATGATCGGGCCCTCGTCGAGATCCGCGGTCACATAGTGCGCGGTCGCGCCGATCAGCTTCACCCCGCGGGCATGAGCCTGGTGGTACGGCTTCGCCCCTTTGAAGGAGGGCAGGAAGGAGTGGTGGATGTTGATCACTCGCCCACTCATCCGCTCGCACAACGCGTCGGAGAGGATCTGCATGTAGCGTGCGAGCACCACCAGTTCGATGTTGTACTCATCGGCCAGGGCCAGCAGCTCCGCCTCGGCCTGCGACTTATTCGCCGCGGTCACCGGCAGGTGCACAAAGTCCACCCCGTAGAAGTCGGCCATCGGCTTCAGATCCAGGTGGTTGGAGACGATCACCGGCACCTCGATGGCCAGATTCCCGGCACGCTGGGCGAAGAGCAGATCGTTGAGCGCATGCCCGGCCTTGGAGCACATGATCATGGTGCGGGTGCGTTTGGCGGCGTCGTCCACCCGCAGCGACATCACAAATTGTTCACGGATGGGCGCTAGCGCGGCACGCACCTGCATGAGTGACTGTTCGGTGGCCACCTCGATGCGCATGAAAAAGGTGCGCGAATCGGGGGATTCATACTGCTGGGATTCGGTGATATTGCAACCAGCGCCCAGCAATCCGCCGGAAATTGCATGCACGATGCCCGGTTGGTCGAGGCAGGATAGGGTCACGATGTACTGGTTGCTCATGGTTCGAGGTTAACCTCCGCAAGGCCCCAGCACCGAATCCTTAACTTTCCTTACGCGCTCGCCGTCTCGCGCCGGTCCGTGGATTCCGGGCCCGATGAGTGCGCGGTGGCGGCTACGGTGCGTAACCGGCGCACCGCCGCGAGGGCTGCCTTGCGCCCCGCGCGGGTGGCGCCAATGGTGGAGGCCGAGGCCCCGTAGCCGACAAAATACAATCCCGGCACGTCGGCGGCGCTGACCGAGTCTTCCAGCACCCGGATTCCGCCGTCTTTGGTGTGTAGTTTCAGCCCGCGCAGGTGCCGGTGGGCGTGCCGGAAGCCGGTGGCCCAGAGGATCGCGTCGATTTTTTCCTGCGTGCCGTCGGCAAAACGCACCGACTGGGCACCGAGGCAGCTGATTTGCCCGCGCGAAACCAACGCTCCGGAGTTGATGCCGGTCTTCATCGAATCGGACAGGATCAGCCCGGTGGTGCCGACCACCGATTTGGGTGGCAGCCCGGCGCGGGTGCGTTCGTTAACTTCGCGTTCCACCGCCACACCCCATTCGGGGTCATTGCCCACCTCGCGCCAATCTGGGGCGCGCCGGGTGGACCACAGCGTGTCGATTCCGGCGGCTCGAAGTTGCACGATGAACTGGGTGGCGCTCGCGCCGCCGCCGACCACCAGCACACGTTGGCCGGCAAATTGTTCCGGCGCGGCATAGGTTGCGGTGTGTACCTGGGGGCCGGCGAAATTTTGTATCCCGGGGTAGACGGGCCAGAACGGGTTGGTCCAGGTGCCGGTCGCATTGATGATGGTGAGCGCGTCAAGGGTTTCCCCGGTGGTGAGCTCCACGGTGAAGACCGAACCGTCGTGGCTCAGCGATCGCACCGCCGCGCCGTGCCGTACGGCCAGACCCATCTGCTTTTCAAAGTCCGCATAGTAGGCGGACACCACTTCGGAGGCAGGACGAGTGGGGTCTTGATGCTCGAAGGGGAAATCTGGCAGCGGGTGGATATGGTGTGCCGCGCCGAGCGTGAGGCTGTCCCAACGGTGCTGCCAGGCGCCGCCGGGGTGCGCGTTCGCGTCGAGCACCAAAAAATCTTTTCCGGACACCAGATCGCGCCGTTGCAACTGGTAGGCGGCTGAAAGACCTGCTTGACCTGCGCCGATCACGATGCTCTGGTAGATCACGCGGTCTTCTCTCTTCGCGGGGTACTCGCTGTCCTGTTATCTGGTGCAACACGCTCAGCGCGCCGGGCATTCCGCGGGTGAGCGGAAACACCACGGGTTTGGCTCACCCGCGCGGCACCGGGCAGATCACATTTTTCCTCCGTCATCCACCTGCGCGCGGCCGGTGAAGTTCGTTAGACTTAAGCGCGTAAGTATCGTGACTGGCGTTGGGTGGAATACCACCGGGGAGCGATCAACCATTGTGAATACGGACCGCGCGCCTGGGTCTTGTACCGATCAGCATCGTGAGTCCCGCAGTCACCGCGGGACGCCACCGGAAGGAACAGCATGAGCGCACGTATTCTCGATGGCAAGGCCACCGCGGCAACCATCAAGGCCGAGTTGACCCAGCGCGTGGCCAAGCTCAAGGAGCAGGGCCACACCACCGGATTGGGCACCATTCTGGTGGGCGAGGACCCGGGATCGAAGTGGTACGTCGGCGGCAAGCACAAGGACTGCGCGCAGGTCGGCATCGAGTCGATCCGCGTGGATCTGCCCGAAGATACCACCCAGGATGAGCTGCTCGCCCAGGTGCGCCAGCTCAACGAAAACCCTGACTGCACCGGCTACATCGTGCAGCTGCCGCTGCCCAAGCACATCGACCAGGACGTCATCCTGGAGGCGATGGACCCGGCCAAGGACGCGGACGGGCTGCACCCGATGAATCTGGGCCGCCTGGTCGCGAACGTGAACCGCCCGATGACCTCACCGCTTCCCTGCACCCCGCTGGGCTGCGTGGAGCTGCTCGAACGCCACGGCATCGAACTGGCCGGCAAGCACGTTTTGGTGGTCGGCCGCGGCGTGACCATCGGCCGTCCGGTCGGGTTGTTGCTCACCCGCCGCGAGATCAACGCGACGGTCACCTTGGCGCACACCGGAACCACCAACCTGCCCGAGCTGCTGGCCCGGGCCGACGTGATCATCGCCGCCGCCGGGGTGCCGCACATCATCAAGCCGCAGGACGTCAAGGCCGGGGCGATCGTGCTCGACGTGGGAGTCTCCCGCGTGGATGGCAAGGTCACCGGCGACGTGGATCCGGCGGTTGCCGAGGTCGCCAGCTGGATTTCGCCGAACCCGGGCGGCGTGGGTCCGATGACCCGCGCGATGCTGCTGAACAACGTGGTTGAAGCCGCCGAACGCAACGCCGCCAACGCCGTCAAAACCTCCAACTAGGTTCAACGCACAGCACAACCAAGCGGCCCGTGGGGCCATCTGCGCCGCGGCGCAGATGGCCCCACGGGCCGCTCGCTTAACCTCAAGTGCACCGGCTAGCTGACGCGGATCCAAGAGGAATGCGCAGATCCCTATTCGTGCTCCGGGCACAGCGAAGCCCCGGCAAGAACCGAAAGTTCTTGCCGGGGCGTTGTTAGCGGTGCTGCCTAGTGATTGGCCAGCTTCTTCGCTGGTTCCGCGGTGCGCTTGTCAAAGATCAGCGCACCAACTTCCTGCTCTGCCTGGTTGCGGAAGGACAGATCGATGCCCTGGCGATCGCGGATCAGGCTGACCGCGGTCAGCGAGATGACCACGACGATCAGCAGGTACACGGCCACCGCATTGGTGCCGCCGGTGGCCTGCACCAGCGCCTGAGCGATGGTTGGGGCGAAGGCACCGCCGACGATTGCGCCGATCGCGTAGGAGATCGACACCCCGGAGAAGCGCACCGAGGCGGGGAACATCTCGGAGTAGAGCGCGGACTGTGCGCCGTAGGTCAGGCCTAATCCGATGCCGAAGATTCCGAAGGCCAGATAGAGCAGACCCAGTGAACCGGAGTTGACCAGCGCAAAGACTGGGAAGAGCGAGAGCCCGAGGATCACGAACCCTAACTGGTAGGTACGCACGCGGCCCAGTAGGTCCGCCAGCACGCCGGCGACCATCGTGAAGATTAACCAGATCGTTGCGCCGAAGACCACCGCGAGCAGCACGTCGGTACGCTCCAGCCCGATCGGGCCGTCGGGGTCGGTGGTGTAGGACTGGAAGAACCCACCGGTAGTCATGTAGCCGGCAGCGTTGTTGCCAGCGAAGACTAGCGCGGCCACCAGAACCAGACGCCAGTGCTTGCGGAACAGTTCCACGACCGGGACCTTGGTCTGTGCCTTCTGCTCGGCGATTTCCTCAAAGACCGGGGACTCATCAACGGCACGGCGCACAAAGTAGCCAATAGCGATCAGTACGATCGAGGCCAGGAACGGTACGCGCCAGCCCCACTGCACAAATTCTTCGCCCGGGGAGATGACGCCGGTCATCAGCGCCATGGTGCCCGAGGCGAGCAGCATGCCCAGCGGCACACCGATCTGCGGGTAGGAGCCGGCACGTCCGCGATGCGTATCCGGCGCGTGTTCCACGGCCATCAGTACCGCGCCGCCCCATTCGCCGCCCGCGGAGATGCCCTGCACGATGCGCAGCAGCAACAACAGGATTGGCGCCCAGATGCCGGCGGTCTCATAGGTTGGCAGCACGCCGATGAGCATCGTGGCCGCTCCCATCAGGCTCAGTGTCAGGACCAGCATGGCGCGGCGGCCGATCTTGTCGCCATAGTGCCCGGCGAGGAACGCGCCCAGCGGGCGGAAGAGGAAGGACAAGCCCACCGAAGCGAAGGAGATCAGTAGCGCGATGTCCTTGCCTGCCGGTTCAAAGAACAGGTGGCTGAAGACCAGGCCGGCGGCGGTCGCGTAGATGAAGAAGTCGTACCATTCAACGGTGGTGCCGATGATGGTGGCGAAGGCGACGCGCCGTTGATTGGACTTGGCGCTCCGTCCTGCTGATGCTGCGGTGGTACCCATGATGCTCCTCGCTGAGCCGTAGCGGACCCCATGGCCGTTACTGCGTGAGTTGTAAGTCACTACCAAGTGTTGCACCGCACAAACCTAAGGTAAACTTCAAAGATCTGCAGAACAAGTGAAGGTGAGCTTAAGAGTATGTCGAAGTTCTCCCTACGGCATCTGGAAATCATGGCCGAGCTGCCCGAGCACACGACCCTGGGCTCGGCGGCCAGCGAACTGAGAATTTCGGAATCGGCCCTGTCTCAGTCCATTACCGCAATCGAAAAAATCGCTCGGGAACCGCTGTGCCTGCGCCGCAAGGCCCATGGCATCACAATGACCGCCTCGGGGGAGTACTTCGCGTTGATGGCACGCAAAATTATTGCCCAGGTCGACGAACTGCAGGCCACCTTCCCGCACCAGGATGGCCAGCTGCGCGGCCCGGTCCGCTTTGGCTGCTTTGCCTCGCTGTCCCCGCATGTGATTCCCGCACTGCTTGAGGGCTTCCCGCCGCTGCACCCGGATCTGGATGTCAGCGTCCGCGTAGGCACCCACGACGAGCTGATTCCGGCGCTGAACTCCGGGGAGCTGGACGTGGCCTTCGTTTACGACCTGCTGCTGCCCGCGCAGCTGGGCAAGCAGGTGATCTACGAAACCGAAATGCAGGTAGTGCTGCACCCCGGCCATCGGCTGGCGCAGCTGCAGCGGCCCTTGGAGCTGAGCGACCTGGTGGACGAACCGCTGATCATGTATGACTCCACGCCCAGCACCGGTTATGTGATGCAGCTTTTTGCCGCGCAGGGGCTGGTTCCGAAGATCACCGCCTCGGTGCCGCAGATGATCCTGGTCAACGCGATGGTCGGCCGGGGGCTGGGCTACGGCCTGCTGATGTCGCGTCCGAACAATGCCGAACTTTCCCTGGAAGGACGCAAACTCGCCTTCCGCCCGCTGCGTGCGCCCAATTACCCCAGCGCCGTGGTGGCCATCTGGCCGGGCACGGCGCAGCTTCCGGCCCGCGTGCTGGCGCTGATCGACTACGCCATCATCGCGATGAACGATTCGTGGCGTGAGAGCTCACCGGGTAATTAGACCTAGCTGGCCAGCCGATACCCCGGCTCACCTCGTCGGGCGCAGCACGATGAGATTTCGGGGCTATCGCCCAGACACCGTGCTGGGCATAATGGGAGGTGAACCGAAGCACGCCGTAGGAGCTACATACCGAAGGGGCTAAGGACATGATTGGCACATGGCAGGCGATGGTCATCGACTGTGAAGATCCCAGCGCGTTGGCAACATTTTACGAGCAACTGCTCGGCATGATTCGACTGGACGATCAGCCCGACTGGGTGAGTATTGGCGATGCGCCAGATCGTCCGGGGCTCGCGTTTGCGGCCGTCACTCCGTATGTCGCCCCAGCATGGCCGGGGCATATTTCCCCGGCGCAAGCCCACGTGGACGTGAAGGTTAAAGACCTGGATCTGGCCGAGGAGCAGGTGCTCGCACTCGGGGCGACGGTGACGGGGGAGGGCTCGGAAACCTTTCGTGTGTACCTTGACCCGCAGCAGCATCCCTTCTGCCTGGTCAGTTGGTAGCCAACTGCCAGAGGTATGCGCCTAACCCCAGTGCGTGAAGGCGATCTTCGCCGCCTGCAACCGTGAGGCGACACCTAATTTGGCCATCACCCGGGACACATGCGTTTTGACGGTGGTCTCCCCAATACCTAAATCTTGGGCGATCTGCGGATTGCTCAGCCCCTGGCCCAGACCTTGAAGCACCTGAATTTCGCGACCGGTGAGCGTCTCAGGTAGTGCGCTGGCCGGCGGTGTCGCTTCGCTCAGCGCGCTCATCGCCTGCGCGACAACCCGGGCCGTCACCGCCGGATCGAGTACCGAATTCCCACTGGCAGCGGTTTTGACGCCGGCGAGAATCTGCGTCGGCGTGGAGCTTTTGAGCAGGAAACCGTGCGCCCCGGCCTGCAGCGCACCGAAGAGGTAGTCGTCATCGTCGAAGGTGGTCAATACCAGCACGCGAGACAGCTGCGCGTCGGTGATTTGCCCGGTGGCAGCCACCCCGTCGAGAACCGGCATGCGCAGATCCATCAGCACCACATCCGGTCGCAGCGCGCGGGTCATGCTCACCGCCTGGCGCCCATCGGCGGCCTCGCCGACCACCTCTAATTCCGGGTCCGCCTCGAGAATCATGCGGATCCCCATGCGCACCGTCGAGTGGTCATCCACTATCAAAACCTTCAAACTCATAGTTGTCCGTCGTCTTCCTGCAAAGTGGCTGTGGTCGGTGCCGTGGTGGCCGTGAGCGGGAATTCGCAACGCACCCAAAAGTCGGTGTCGCCGTCACAATCGAAGTGCCCGTCGAGCATCTCGGCGCGCGCCCGAATGTTCTTCAGCCCGCTACCGGCCCCGGTCACCGACGTTGTGTGTTGCGGCCTTGTGGGCAGCGGATTGTGCGCGCGGACCACCAGGACCTCTGCCTGGCGGAAAAGTTCGAGCGTCAGCGGCGTGCCCGGCGCATGTTTTGCGTGGTTAACGAGCAGCTCACGCACCGTACGGTAGATCGCCGTCTGGGTTTGCTCGGGCACCTGCGACAGACCAAAACCCGGCGTGATGGTGAAGTTAATATGTTGGCCGGCCGCTTGGAAAGATTGGACCAGTTCGGGTAGTCCACTCAGATCGGCGCGCAGCATGGAGCTTTGGCCGGCATGCAGCATGCGCACCATCGCGGTCATTTCTTCCAATCCGGCCACCGATTCGCTGCGAATACTTTCCAGCGGGGCCCGCAAGCTTCCCTGCGCGATCACCGGTTCACGTTCCAGCAACGCCCCGCTGAGCAGTGCGATCGAGGATAACCGGGCGGAGAGCACATCATGCATCTCCCGGGCGAGGGCCGTGCGTTCCTCGATGCTCTGCGCACGATGTTCGGCGACCAGCAGCTCTTCGCGGTTCGCGGCGGCGGCACTGACCGCGGTGGCGCGCGCCGATTCGCTGCTGGCCAGCTCCTTGGCGGTGCGCACATTCTGCGCCCACAACATCGGGGTAAAGAGGATGAAACCGGCAACAAACACCACCAGTACCGCCTCGCTGGACGAACCGGTACGCGACCACACATATCCGGCGGCAAGCAGGGTGAGCAGGCATAGGATGATCAGCGTCCAACGCCGCACCGGCTCTGCGGCAAGCAGGTAGATGGTGAACACCGCTTCGAAGAGCAAAAAGTAGCCGCCGATGCTGCCCTGCCCCAACAGCAGTAGGGCGAACGCCGTCATCCACAGTGCGCTGAGCGTCGGTGCCTTGCGCCGGGTGAACATCGCCGCGACACCAAGCAGCAGCACCGGGAACCACCAGCCGGCCAGCGGCTGGAACATCGGCCAGGGTGGGTTGACCAGTTGGGAAAGATGAAGCACGAGCGTGAGCACCACGTACATACCGGCAGTTTCGGGTTCCTGATCACCGCGGCTCAAACGCCGAAGCAACGTGGCTAGATTTTTTCTCACCAATTAATTATGCGCAGAAACTTAGTCCCGGCGCGTCCTCCTTTAGTAGGAGAACCGGTGGCCCGTTGCCCGATGTTCCCTCACGTCAGCGGGCGTCACACTGGAACTATGGACCTCATGACACAGGCTCCGGGCCTGACACTTTTCATTTTGGCGCTGATCGATGCGACCTCCATCGGTACGCTGATCATCCCGATCTGGTTGCTGCTACGCAGCGAGTATCGGCGCGCGATCCCCCGAGTGATCGCCTATTTGGCGATTTTGGCGTTTTTCTATGCGGTCGTTGGATTGTTGCTTCGCTCCGGCTGGGATCTTGGTGCGGCCCTGATTCCCGAAGGGTTCTTCCAGCAACCGGCGCTGAGGCTGCTGGGCTTGGTGCTCGGGGCTGGCATGATTATTTGGGCGCTGACCTACAAAACCGATGCGCAGAAGGAAGCGGCCCTAGCAAAAACCGGTGCAAAAACTGGTGCCGCCGCAGATGCCGGGGTGCCGCGAACCCAGGCCGACCCCACAACAACGGTTCAACCCGATGTGCCGAAGAACCTTCGCGGGCTGTTGGCCGGTGCGTTGGACACTAAATTCGGGGTGCTGGTGTTGGCGTTGGTGGCGGGGTTGCTTGAACTTCCCACGATGCTTCCCTACCTTGGGGCAATGACGGTGCTGAAAAACTCCGGCTGGGCGGAGCCGACGCAGCTCATCGCGCTGGGACTGTACTGCCTGGTGATGATCCTGCCGGCGCTGCTGTTGGTGGGGGTTCGTGCGCTGGCCGGGGAACGGCTTGATGGCTGGCTGCAACGGGTCGGGGTCAAGCTTGGTCGTTATGCGCAGGAAACGCTGGGTTGGGTGGTGGGGATCGCCGGTTATCTGCTGATCCGCAGCGCGCTGAGCGGGACGGATCTGCAGTCCTTGTTTGAACGGGCGTTTAACTCTTAGCGAGCGGGGGCACGCTGTGGGCGAACCGGGCTCATCTAATTGGTCACCGGTGAGACAAGGTGAGATAATTGTCAGTATGGAACCTCTAGGCAGCACCGCGAAGCAGGGCAAAAAAGTTACCCTGAACGCATCAACTTTGGCCATGGCCGTGATGGTTGTCGTCCTTTTGGTGGCGGTAGTCTTCGCCGCTAACTCCAATCAGGTCGTCGGCTGGTTCATCGTCGCGATCTCTGCCGGTTGGCTGCTGCTGGCAGCATTTATGATGTTCGGCCTCAAGCGCGGCGCGGATAAGATCAACAATTCGTTGCGTGAAGCGACCGCGGCGGCCACTGGCCGCGCACAGGGCGCCTCCACCGTCGTCGTCGACGAGGGCACCAGCCAGCGCGATATGAAGCTGGACCACTCCTTCAAGATCATTCAGGTGCAGACCCGGGTGATCGACGAGCAGCGCGCAAAGAACGATGCCGGCTCCGCCGAGATGATCGACCGCGCCTTGGAAACTATTCAGATGACCGCGACAAACGCCCGCGACATGATGAAGCCTTCCGGGGACGCTATCGACGGCGAAATCGTGAACTAAATAAATTTGTTACCGCGCAGCGCAACGTTCAGGCAGAACGTTGCGCTGTCTTTTTGTAAGGTGGAATTGTGATACCTACCAGCGTGGAAATTTTGAGCAAGAATGCCGGCGCCGTGCGTGTGGCTTCGGTCAACGTCAACGGCATACGTGCGGCCTACAAGCGTAATATGCCCGACTGGATCGACGCGCGTGACGCGGACATCCTCTGCCTGCAGGAGGTGCGCGCACCGGATGCGATCCTGCGCGAGCTGATCGGTGAGGGTTGGTTCATTTTGCACGCCGAAGCCAAGGACAAGGGCCGTGCCGGGGTGGCCGTGCTCTCGCGTGCCGAACCAACCGCCGTGCGTGAACATATTGGCGAGGAGTACTTCGCGCAATCAGGTCGCTGGGTGGAAGCCGATTTCACCATGTCCGACGGATCCACCCTGTGCGTGGTCTCCGCCTACGTACACTCCGGTGAGCTGAACACGCAAAAGCAAGAAGATAAGTACCGTTTCCTAGAGCGCATGAACGTGCGCCTGGTGGAGCTGAAAAACGAGAAGGACCATGTGCTGGTGGTGGGCGATTTGAACGTCGTGCACACACATAAGGACATTAAGAACTGGAAGCCGAACCACAATAAGCGCGCCGGTGTGATGGATGAGGAGATCGCCTACTTCGACGGGTTCTTCGGTCCGCAGATCGGCTACACGGATGTGGCCCGGCAGCTTGCCGGTCCCGAAGCTCAGGGCCCATACACCTGGTGGTCCTTCCGCGGGCAGGCCTTCGATAACGATGCCGGTTGGCGTATCGACTACCAGATGGCCACCGCGGATCTTGCCGCGAAGGCGATCAAGTCTCACGTAGACCGCGCCTCGGCCTACGATCTGCGCTTCTCCGACCACGCACCGTTGGTTGTCGACTACCAGTTCTAGAAGGAACCACAATTCATGGAAACACTTCGTCCCCGCGTCCTGTCCGGCATGCAGCCTTCTGGTGACTCGCTACACCTAGGTAACTATCTGGGCGCCTTGGTCAACTGGGTCAAAACTCAGGATGACCACGACGCGTTCTTCTTCATTCCAGATATGCACGCGATCACCGTCTCGCAGGACCCCGCCGAGTTGCGTGCACGTACTCGTAAAACCGCGGCGCAGTTTATCGCCGGGGGCATCGATCTGGACAAGTCCACGCTCTTCGTCCAGTCCCAGGTACCCGAACATGCGCAGCTGGCCTGGGTGCTCAACTGCATCACCGGTTTTGGTGAAGCCAGCCGAATGACCCAGTTTAAGGACAAGTCCTCCAAGGGTGGCGCCGATGCTGCCAGCGTTGGCTTGTTCACCTACCCGGTGCTGATGGCAGCGGACATCTTGCTCTACCAGCCGCAGGGTGTGCCGGTCGGTGATGACCAGCGTCAGCATGTGGAGTTGGCCCGCGATCTGGCGAAGCGTTTTAACCACCGCTTTGGTGAGACCTTTGTGGTGCCCGAGGCGTTCATTCCCAAGGAGGGCGCACGCATTTACGACCTGCAGAGCCCGACCTCGAAGATGTCCAAGTCCTCCGAGTCGCCTGCTGGCCTGATTAATGTGCTCGACGAGCCGAAGCTGATCGCCAAGCGCATCAAGTCCGCGGTCACCGATGCGGGCAGCGTCGTGGCCTACGACAAGGAAGAAAAGCCTGGGGTGTCCAACTTGCTGAACATCCTCGCGGCGATGACCGGCAGGCACGTCCCGGAACTGGTCACCGAATTTGAAGGCAAGATGTACGGACACCTGAAGGTTGCGGTGGCCGAAGCGGTGGTCGACCGCCTGACCCCGATCCGCACGCGCACCCTGGAACTGCTCGATGATCCGGCGGAGCTTGACCGGTTGCTGCTGGCCGGCGCGACGAAGGCCCGCGAAGTCGCCTCGGCCACCGTGGCCGATGTCTACCAGAAGGTCGGCTTCCTGCCGCCATTGGGAAGCCACAGCTAATCGTGAGCGATCAGGCCACGGAAATTAGCGACCCCCAGTTCACCTTGGGGGTCGTCATTCCCGTGCCCGAACCGCAGCGCAGCGTCTTGCGTGAATGGCGCAGGAAATTTGGGGGAGCGGACACCGAGTCGATCGACCCTCATATCACGCTGATCTCCGGGGGCTACCTTAAATCGTGGGCGCAAGCCGCGGCACGGGTGCGTGAAGTGGCGCAGGAAAATTCGCGCTTTACCGTTCGGCTTGCCGCGGCGCGTTCTTTCCAGCCCGCCAGTGACGTAGTGTATCTGCCGTTGGCTGCGGGTGCAGAGCGTTGTTGGGCGTTGCATGAGGCACTACTTGCCGGGCCGCTGCGTCACGAGTCGAAGTTCGACTATCATCCGCACCTGACGATCGCACAGAATGTGGCGGAGGCCGATTTGGCTGCCGCGTACACCGCGTTGCAGGAGGTGGATCTGCGCTTCGAGGTGCACAGCGTGCAGCTGTTCGATACTCGGAATGGGGCGTGGAACTTCTGCGAACAAATCGCGTTGGGCCGCTGAACCTGCATCCCTCAGTGCAGAAGCCAAAAAATCCCGTGGAACAAAAATGTTCCACGGGATTTTTATTGCCCTAACGTAGCAGCATCTGAATTACTTGGCGCGTACGTTGGCTTCGATCTTCGCGCCGGTGTCCGCGTCGATGTTCTTCCAGTACTCCAACGCATTGCTCAGCACCGGCTCGGCAACCCCGTCGAGGGCACCGGTGACGGTGTTGACCAGTTCGGCGCGCTGGGCGTCGTCCATGACCTCGCGGACCAGGATGCCTGGCTGGACGAAGTCGCCGTCATCCTCGCGCAGCGTGTAGGCCGCACGGACCAGCTCACCATCGGACTCGAAGGAGTTATCCACCGGTCCGGTCTGGTCGCTGTAGGAATCGCCGAAGGAGTTTGGCGCGTAGACGCTGCGGTCCCCGGTGTGCTCGAAGGTCATATTGCCCTCGAAGTTGTACGAGTTGACCGGGCACTTTGGCTTGTTGACCGGCAGCTGCTGGAAGTTAGTGCCGATGCGGTAGCGCTGTGCGTCGGCGTAGGCGAAGTTACGGCCCAGCAACATCTTGTCCGGGCTCATGCCCATACCTGGGACCATGTTGCCCGGCGAGAAGGCTGCCTGCTCGATCTGCGCGAAGAAGTTCTCCGGGTTACGGTTCAGGGTCAGGGTGCCGACCTTGATACGCGGGTAATCCTTCTTGGACCAGACCTTGGTCAGGTCAAACGGGTTATAGCGGTAGGTCTTTGCCTCGTCGTACGGCATGATCTGTACGTAGAGGTCCCACTTGGGGAAATTGCCGGCCTTAATGTTGTCGAACAAGTCGCGGCGGTGGAATTCGGCGTCCGATCCAGCCAGTGCCTCGGCCTCGGCGCCAGGCATGGTCTCGAACTTGTCGGACTGCTTGTTCAGGAAGTGGTACTTAACCCAGAACTTCTCACCGGCAGCGTTGACCCACATATAGGTGTGCGAGCCGTAGCCGTTCATTTCGCGCCAGGTCTTAGGTAGGCCGCGCTGGCCCATGATGTAGGTGACCTGGTGAGCTGATTCGGGGTTCTGCGTCCAGAAGTCCCACTGCATGGTGCCGTCGCGAAGGCCAGAATCTGGCAGGCGCTTCTGCGAGCGGATGAAGTGTGGGAACTTCATTGGGTCGCGCAGGAAGAAGACCGGGGTGTTGTTGCCGACCAGGTCAAAGTTGCCTTCGGTGGTGTAGAACTTCATTGAGAAGCCACGCACGTCGCGCCAGGTGTCGGGGGAGCCAAGCTCACCGGCGACGGTGGAGAAGCGCATCAGGGTTTCGGTTTTCACGCCTGGCTGGAACAGTGCAGCCTTGGTGTACTGCGAAATGTCTTCGGTGGTTTCGAATTCGCCGAATGCGCCGGCGCCCTTAGCGTGCGGGCGGCGTTCGGGCACGTTCATGCGGTTGAAGTGCTGCAGGGTTTCGACCAGGTGGTGGTCGTGCAGGACGATCGGGCCATCTGCGCCTACGGTCAGGGAGTTGCGGTCACTGACCGCTGGGATACCTGCCTGGGTGGTCGAACCGCCAGGGTTCACGTTCTGATTCTCAGCCATTGTTTCTCCTTTTGCATGGATCCTACATTTTTGTCAGGAAGAGTGTGGCGGGGATTGACTCCGCTGTGCTTCGCCCTGGCAAGGGCCTCATCCACGGGCGCGGAACGCACCGTAGAGGTCTGTGAAATTTTTGGGTTCCGGACGGCTCAGAGTTTGCCTACGCCCAGAGGCGCGGTGTGCAAACTGGTACAAATAACCGGTGAAGCCCATAGCTCCCATCATGCCATAAATTTGAATGGATCCAAATAGGGAATGTGGAATTTACCGCATTGTTGCTAGGCGTTAATTGCCTGGTTAACGCACAAAGAGGCTCGAACCAAGTGGTTCGAGCCTCTTTGGGAGGACTAAGGACTAATCCTTAGACGGTGCGCGACAAGATTGCCTGCTTGACCTCGGCGATAGCCTGGGTCACCTGGATGCCACGTGGGCATGCTTCGGTGCAGTTGAAGGTGGTGCGGCAACGCCACACACCTTCCTTGTCGTTCAGGATCTCCAAACGCATATCGCCTGCATCATCGCGCGAGTCGAAGATGAAGCGGTGAGCGTTGACGATTGCTGCCGGGCCGAAGTACTGGCCATCGGTCCAGAAGACCGGGCAAGACGAGGTGCACGCAGCGCAAAGAATGCACTTGGTGGTGTCCTCGAACTTAGCGTGGTCCGCTGCCGACTGGTAACGCTCGCCCGATGGCTCGTGGCCATCGTTGATCAAGAACGGCATGATCTCGCGGTAGGACTGGAAGAACGGTTCCATGTCGACGATGAGGTCCTTTTCAAGGGGCAGGCCCTTGATGGCTTCAACGGTGATCGGCTTGGAAGTGTCTAGATCCTTGAGCAGGGTCTTGCAAGCAAGACGGTTGCGGCCGTTGATGCGCATGGCATCCGAACCGCAGACGCCGTGTGCGCAAGAGCGACGGAAGGACAGTGAACCGTCGTGCTCCCACTTGACCTTGTGCAGGGCGTCCAGCACGCGGTCGGTGCCGTACATGGTCAGCTTGAAGTCTTCCCAGTACGCGTCAGCGGTGCTCTCCGGGGTGTAACGGCGAACGCGCAGGGTGATGTTGAAGGTAGGGATTTCTCCGCCACCGCCGACACCTGGCTTCAGCTCGATCTTTGATGCTGGTTCCGGAAGTTCCGTGCTCATTAGTACTTACGCTCCATCGGCTGGTAACGGGTAAAGATGACGGGCTTGGTTTCCATGCGAATGCCTGAAATGCCCTCGGTGGTAGCCGTTGCGTCGCGGTAGGACATCGAGTGCTTCATGAAGTTCTCGTCGTCGCGGTTCGGGAAGTCCTCGCGGTAGTGACCACCGCGTGATTCCTTGCGGTGCATGGCGGCAGCGGTCATAACCTCTGCCATGTCCAGCAAGAAGCCAAGCTCGATGGCTTCCAGAAGGTCAAGGTTGAAGCGCTTGCCCTTATCCTGGACCGAAACGTTCTTATAACGCTCGCGTAGTTCTTCGATGACAACCAGTGCGCGATCCAGCGAATCCTTATCGCGGAATACCTGAACGTTAGCGTCCATGATGTCCTGAAGTTCCTTACGCAGTACCGCAACACGCTCGGTACCGGTGGAGTTCAGCATCGCATCGATCTGGGTGCTGGTGAACTTCTCTGGATCTTCTGGAAGTGCGACGAAGTCAGCGGTAGCCGCGTACTTCGCTGCCGAGAGGCCGGCGCGCTTACCGAAGACATTGATGTCCAACAGCGAGTTGGTGCCCAGACGGTTTGATCCGTGGACCGAGACGCAGGCGACTTCGCCGGCCGCGTAAAGCCCTGGGATCACGGTGTCGTTGTCCTGCAGGACCTCGGCATCGATGTTGGTAGGGATGCCACCCATCACGTAGTGCGCGGTCGGGAAGACCGGTACCGGCTCGGTGTATGGCTCTACACCCAGGTAGGTACGGGCGAACTCGGTGATGTCCGGAAGCTTCGCATCGATGTGCGCTGGTTCCAGGTGGGTGAGGTCAAGCAGTACGTAATCCTTGTTAGGACCACAGCCGCGGCCTTCGCGCACCTCGTTGGCCATCGAACGCGCGACAATGTCACGCGGTGCGAGGTCCTTAATGGTTGGTGCGTAGCGCTCCATGAAGCGCTCACCTTCGGAGTTACGCAGGATTGCGCCTTCGCCACGAGCAGCCTCGGAAAGCAGGATGCCCAGCCCGGCCAAGCCGGTCGGGTGGAACTGCACAAATTCCATATCTTCCAGCGGGATGCCCTTGCGGAAGGCGATGCCCATGCCGTCACCGGTGAGGGTGTGGGCGTTGGAGGTGGTCTTGAAGACCTTGCCGGCGCCACCGGTTGCGAAGACAACCGACTTGGCCTGGAAGATGTGTAGCTCGCCGGTAGCCAGATCGTAAGATACGACGCCAGCAACGC
This sequence comes from Glutamicibacter ardleyensis, assembly GCF_014644555.1. Lineage (GTDB taxonomy): Bacteria > Actinomycetota > Actinomycetes > Actinomycetales > Micrococcaceae > Glutamicibacter > Glutamicibacter bergerei. The sequence continues at coordinate 205,738 of NZ_BMKX01000002.1, forward strand.
GCTTCTGCTTGTAGGCGGTGCCATCCTCGCGGTAGGCATCTTCTTCAACCATCAGCATGTCCAGCACGTAGTACTCGTTGTAGAACTCAACGTTGTGCTTGACGCAGTTTTGGTAGAGGGTCTGCAAGATCATGTGACCGGTGCGGTCTGCTGCGTAGCAAGCACGGCGAACCGCTGCCTTGCCGTGGTCACGGGTGTGACCGCCGAAGCGACGCTGGTCAATCTTGCCCTCTGGGGTGCGGTTGAATGGCAGACCCATTTTTTCCAGGTCGAGCACGGCGTCGATGGCTTCCTTCGCCATGACCTCCGCTGCGTCCTGGTCAACCAGGTAGTCGCCACCCTTAACGGTGTCGAAGGTGTGCCACTCCCAGTTGTCTTCCTCGACGTTGGCAAGTGCTGCACACATGCCGCCCTGGGCCGCACCGGTGTGCGAACGGGTTGGGTAAAGCTTGGTTAGCACTGCGGTGTGTGCGCGCTGACCGGATTCGATCGCCGCACGCATACCTGCACCACCGGCACCGACGATGACTACGTCGTACTTGTGTACCTGCATTCTTGATGCTCTCTTTTCTAAAAAATCTTTGTGACTAAAAAACGGGTTCTAGCACTGTGGCAACGGGCTGTTCACGATGCATGGATCGAAGGTGAAGATCACCAGGGAGCCAAGCACGATGATGAAGATCGTTGCTACGTAGAGCAGACCCTTTAGCCACGCACGGGTTGCGTGCTTCTCGGCGTAATCGTTGATGATGGTACGCACACCGTTAGTGCCGTGCAGCATCGACAACCACAGCAGTGCCAAATCCCAGAACTGCCATACTGGATCGGCCCACTTGCCGGCAACAAAGCCGAAGGAGAGGCCGTTTACGCCCTCGCCGGTGAGCAGGTTAGCGATGAGGTGCCCGAAAATCAGGATGACCAGCACTACGCCCGAGAGGCGCATAAACAGCCATGCAAGCATCTCGAAGTTGCCGCGCGACTTTGGTCCGCGAACATACTTCGGATCTAGACGCTGGCTACGTGGTTCAGCAATTTCTGCGCTCATGGTTTAGTGTCCTCCGAATGCAAGCGAGAGGTGACGGATTGCGAAGCCGGCGAATACAACTACCCAAACGCCGATGACACCCCACAACAGCTGACGCTGGTACTTGGTGCCCTGTTTCCAGAAGTCAACCAAGATCAAACGCAGACCATTAAACGCGTGGAAAAGGATGGCAGCGACCAAAGCGGTTTCGCCCAATGCCATCAAGGGGTTTTTGTACGTGGCAATCACTGCGTCGTATGCACTGGCATCGACGCGTACAAGTGCTGTATCAAGCACGTGCACTAAAAGAAAAAGGAAAATAACGACACCGGTGACCCGGTGTCCCACCCAGGACCACATGCCTTCACGGCCGCGGTATAGGGTGCCTGACGAAGTCTTCGACACTGAACTAAACCTCCAAGGCTCGCAACGGCGCATGTGTATATTGCACACAATGAGATTTGACGCACTTGTGCGAGCGTTCCTTGTGCGAGTCTAAACCACAAATGAGCCTTGGTTCTATCTTGAGTCTTGTGCTTGTGAGTATGTTCACCGAATAGTGGCATTTTTGCGCTTAACGGCCGGGAATACGCGCGTAATAACGCATAGTTGCATGGCGTATTTATTGGTGGCGAAGTGTCTCAATGACGGGGTTTGCCCACCGAATGAATTAGTGTAGACCGTGTGAATGCAGACCTTTTAGCGCGCTTCCATGGCGTCATCCCGGCCGGTGGCGTCGGAACCCGATTGTGGCCCCTCTCCCGAGCCTCGGCTCCCAAATTCCTGCACGATCTCACCGGATCGGGCTCGACGCTGATTCGTGCGACCTTTGATCGTCTGGTCCCGCTGGCCGGCGAACGGATTATGGTCGTCACCGGCAAGGCGCACCGTGGAGCGGTCGTAGCCCAACTGCCCGAAATCTCCGATGAAAACCTGGTGCTCGAACCGGCACCACGCGATTCGGCCGCAGCTATCGGTTTGGCTGCCGCAATTCTTTACCGCCGCGACCCCAACATCATCATGGGTTCTTTCGCGGCGGACCAGGTTATCGGTCCGGTAGAAATCTTCCAGCAGGCGCTGGTCGAAGCGATCCATACCGCGGCCACCGGCAAGATCGTCACCATCGGTATTCACCCCACCCACGCCTCCACCGCCTTTGGCTACATCAAGGCCGGTGAATCTCTGGACGTAGTTAACGCGCCCAGTGCGCGTGGTGTGGTGGAGTTCGTGGAGAAGCCGGACGAAGATACCGCCCGGCGTTATCTAGCCGGGGGCGGATTCCTCTGGAACGCCGGAATGTTTGTCGCACCGGTGGGATTGATGCTCAAACATCTCGAAGCTAATGAACCGGACCTCTATACGGGACTGATGCGCATCGCCGACGCGTGGGATACCGAGCAGCGCGACGAGGTCATGACCGAGGTGTGGGAAAACCTGCCAAAGACCGCGATTGACTACGCGGTGGCCGAGCCGGCCGCGGCCGCCGGTGACGTCGCGGTGATCCCGGGTATTTTCAACTGGGATGATGTCGGAGACTTCGCCGCCATCGGCCGTTTGAACAGCGAAGACGCCGAAGAGGGCGTCATCACCCTCGGTGAGGCAGTGCGGGTGTACGCCGACAACGCCACCGGCGTGGTCTACAGCGATCGACCACGAGTGGTTGCACTGATCGGCATCGATGACGTGATCGTGGTGGATACCACCGATGCGTTGTTGGTGACCACCAAGGAGCACGCGCAAAAGGTCAAAGCGACCGTGGAACAGCTCAAGGAGCGCGGGGATACCTCGGTCCTCTAGGTCGGGCAGAGCGCAAGACTATTTCATCGGGTGTCCAAAAGTTACGTGCTGGCTAGGAAGCGCATGGCTCGGGGCGTATCTTCGTTAAGGTGTCTTCGATGAATGAAAATGGCAAGTTAGCATCCGTCCAGCAGTGGACCGAGCCGTTACTGCCTGCGCTGCTGGAGTTCCGCCGCGAGCTACACCGCAACCCGGAGCTTTCCTTCGCCGAGTTCCAGAGCACCGCACGGATCCTTAACACGTTGCGTGAAGCCGGATTGGACCCGGTGCCGATGGAGCAAACCGGAGCGTTTGTTGATGTGGGGCAGGGTCCGATTCGTTTGGGGCTGCGCGCCGACATTGATGCCTTGCCGGTGCTCGAAGAAACCGGACTGGAATTCGCCTCAATGACCGACGGGGTAGCCCACGCGTGCGGCCACGACATTCACACGACGGTGATGCTCGGGGTGGCCTTGGCGCTCAAATCCATGGACGATGCCGGTGCACTGCACGGCAAAATCCGGGTGATCTTCCAGCCTGCCGAAGAAAAGCTACCTGGCGGTGCGCTCTCGGTGATCGAACAGGGGATTTTGGACGAGGTTCCCCGCGTGCTCGCATTGCACTGTGATCCGCGCATCGACGTGGGAAAGATCGGTACTCGTATCGGAGCGATCACCTCTGCCAGCGACACCATCCGCATCGAGGTTAATGGTCGGGGAGGGCATACCTCACGGCCACATCTGACCGAAGATATTGTCTTTGCGATGAGCCAGATCGCCACCCAGGTCCCGGCGGTGCTCGGACGCAAGCTTGATGTACGTTCAGCGGTATCGGTGGTGTGGGGGCAAATTCACGCCGGGAGCGCGCCGAACGCGATTCCGGCCACCGGCTACCTTGCTGGCACCATGCGTTGCCTCGACGGTGAGGTTTGGTACGCCGCCGGAGAGCTACTGGATGCGACCGTTCGTCAGGTGGCCGCGCCCTATGGCGTTGAAATTAAAATGCAGCATACCCGCGGGGTTCCGCCGGTAATTAATGCCCCGGCGGAGACGGCCTTGATCGAAGACGCGGCGCGTCGTGAATTCGGTGCTGCCGCTATTGAGCTGACTCCGCAGTCCATGGGCGGGGAAGACTTTGCGTGGATGACGCAGAAGGTTTCTGGGGCGATGTTGCGCTTGGGTACCCGTACCCCGGGTGGCAAAACCTTTGACCTGCATCGGGGGGACTACAACCCGGACGAGCGCAGTATTTCTGTTGGCGTCCGGCTGATGGCAGCGGCGGCCATTCAAGCCATCGACGAAGCGCTGGCCAACTAGGGGAAACCCGAAAATTTTTAACACTTGTTTGACGCTTTAACAAACTGTCATCTGACTAGGGTGTTGGCGTTAAGCGCTTGCCGTCTTGTGGTCTGGAAGTTACCGGTTTGTAATCTTCAACGTCTTTACCTAAGGCGTATCTCCGATAGGCTATGGAAACGATGGGAAAGCTAGTACTTTTTTGCCACTCGCGAAGGTCAACTTCACGAATCTAAAGGTTCCTCGCCTCCCGGTAATCTCGCACTTCACTCATGGAGGTTTAGATGCGCTTCTTATCGCGCAAGACCGGTGTGGCCGCGGCCATGCTCGGCATTTCAGCTTTGGCATTAAGCGCCTGTGGCGCTGCCCCAGAAGATTCCGACAAAGCCGCCGGAAACTCTGACTACATTGGCTGCATCGTTTCCGACTCCGGCGGATTTGATGACCAGTCCTTCAACGAGTCATCGCACCGTGGCCTGATGGCCGCTGCCGATGATATTGGTTTTAAGCCACGCGAGGCAGAGTCGAAGTCCAACTCGGACTTCGCCACTAACCTCACTGGCATGATGAATGCCGGTTGTAATCTGACCGTCACCGTTGGCTTCCTGCTTGGCGATGCGACTGCGCAGGCCGCTGCCGCTAACCCTGAAAAGCACTTCGCGATCGTCGACTTCCAGTACGAGAAGCCGATCGAAAACGTCAAGCCGATCATCTATGACACGGCTCAGGCTGCCTTCTTGGCAGGCTACGCAGCTGCAGCAGCCTCCGAGACCGGCACAGTAGCCACCTTCGGCGGCGTCAAGATCCCTACCGTGACCATCTTCATGGACGGCTTCGCCGACGGCGTCGCAAAGTTCAACGAAGACAAGGGCGAAAACGTCAAGCTCCTTGGCTGGGATAAGAAGAAGCAGGATGGTACCTTCACCGGCGACTTCGAAAAGCAGGATAAGGGCAAGCAGGTGACCAAGAACTTCATCGACAACGGTGCAGACGTGGTCATGCCGGTTGCAGGCCCCGTAGGCAAGGGCGCCGGTGCTGCAGTGGTTGACGCAAATAAGGGCGGCAAGGACGTCAAACTGATTTGGGTTGACTCCGACGGTTACGAAACCGCTCCAGACTACAAGGCCGTCATGCTGACTTCCGTGGTCAAGACCATGGACAAGGCAGTCGAAGAAGTCATCGTCACCGACGCTGACGGCAATTTCGACGCAACCCCTTACGTGGGAACCCTGGAGAACGAGGGTGTGGCACTGGCCCCATTCCACGATTTTGACTCCAAGATCTCCGATGAGACCAAGTCCGAACTGGACGCACTGAAGGCATCGATCATCTCCGGTGACCTGAAGGTTGAATCGAAGGCCAGCCCTAAGTAGGGTTTGCACCACCACAGAATAAGTCATCCGAGCGCGTCACCGCTCACCGCCTGAGCGGTGAACTGGTGACGCGCTCTATGACTGCCCACCGCCCAACAACCGAACAACAAAGATGGTGGAATCGTGAAACTCGAACTACGAGGAATCTCGAAGGCCTTCGGTTCTTTCTACGCCAATAAGGATATCGACCTCGTGGTCGATAATGCCCAAATCCACTGTTTGCTCGGTGAAAATGGCGCGGGAAAGTCCACGCTGATGAACGTGCTCTACGGCCTGTATCAGCCGACCGAGGGTCAAATCCTGATCGACGACAAGCCCGTACAATTCTCCGGGCCAGGCGATGCGATGGCAGCCGGCATCGGCATGGTGCACCAGCACTTTATGCTGATCCCGGTCTTCACCGTCGCCGAAAACATTGCTCTGGGAGCCGAGGCCACGAAGGCCGGCGGCGTCCTGGACCTTCAAGTTACGCGCAAGAAGATCCGTGAAATCTCCGATCGCTACGGGTTCGACGTTGACCCCGACGCGATCGTCGAGGATTTGCCGGTCGGCGTGCAACAGCGCGTGGAAATTATCAAGGCCCTGGTCCGTGAGGCGAAGGTGCTCATTCTTGATGAGCCGACCGCGGTGCTGACCCCGCAGGAAACCGACGAGCTGTTGGACATCATGCGCCAGCTCAAAGCCAATGGCACCTCGATCGTGTTTATCTCACACAAGCTGCGCGAGGTCCGTGCGGTCTCCGATGTGATCACCGTAGTGCGCCGCGGTCTGGTGATCGATTCGGTGGCCCCCGAAACTTCCACCACCGACCTGGCTAACCTGATGGTGGGCCGTGCGGTGCAGCTAAATCTGAACAAGGAAGCCGCAACTCCGGGTGCAGCGAGCTTGGTGGTCCGCGATGTCAGTGTGGTCAACGCCGCCGGCACCACCACCTTGGACCATGTCTCCTTCGAAATCCACCAGGGCGAAATCCTCGCCGTGGCAGGTGTTCAGGGCAACGGACAAACCGAGCTGACCGAGGCGATTCTAGGCACCCAGCCGGTGACCGCCGGATCGATCAAGCTTGACGGTTTGGAACTTGTTGGCAAATCGGTCAAGCAGGTTTTGCGCGCCGGCGTCGGCTTTGTCCCCGAGGACCGCTCGGTGCACGGACTGGTCACCCAGTTCTCCATCGAAGAGAACCTGATCTTGGACCTGTATGACCGCAAACCCTTCGGCAAGGGTATTTCGATGAACCTGGACGCGATGAAGAAGAACGCGACCAAGCAGATCGCGGACTTCGACGTGCGTACCGACAACGCGTTGAACCCGGCCTCCAGCCTGTCCGGCGGCAACCAGCAAAAGGTCGTGATGGCCCGCGAGCTGAGCCGCGACTTGAAGCTGTTCATCGCCTCGCAGCCTACCCGCGGCGTGGACGTGGGCTCGATTGAATTCCTGCACCGGCGCATCGTCGCCGAACGCGACAAGGGAACCCCGGTAATGATCGTCTCCACCGAACTGGACGAGGTCATGGAGCTCGCGGACCGCATTGCGGTGCTCTACAAGGGCAAGATCAACGGCATCGTGCCGGGCAATACCTCCCGCGAGGTGCTCGGCCTGATGATGGCCGGAGTCTCCCAAGCCGATGCGATCAGCCAGGCCGATCATGTTAAGGCCGACGCCGAACCAGTAGAAGCACAACCGGTACCTGCCCAAGCACCGCAGGTCACCCACAAACCTAAGCACAGCACCACAGCGGAAGGAGATGCGCAGTGAGTGAGCAAACCATCGGTCAGCCGCCTGCCGGCGACAAGCCCGTAGCGCCGCCCGAGGGCAAAAACTCGAATAACGAGCTATTTCGCAAAATCACGCAGGGTCCGGGCCTCGTCTCGGTGCTGGGTGTTTTTGTCGCGCTGGTCATCGGCGGACTGTTGGTGGCTGTCACCGACAAAAAAGTTATCGAGACCGCCGGCTACGTCTTCGCCCGCCCCAGCGATTTTTTCACCCAGCTGTGGCGTGCCGGAACCGAGAGCTACGTGGCGCTGTTTAACGGCTCCATCTACAACTCCGCACAGGGTTTTTCCCCCTTCTTGGAGACGCTTACGGTCTCCACACCGCTGATCTGTGCAGGTTTGGGCGTTGCTTTGGCCTTCCGCGCCGGCATGTTCAACATCGGCGCCCAAGGTCAGATCATCATCGGCGCCACCATGGCCGGATATGTCGGCTTCGCTTGGCACCTGCCGCTGGTGCTGCACCTGCTCTTGGTGGTGCTCTTCGGTCTGCTCGGTGGCGCGTTATGGGGCGGACTGGTAGGCCTGCTTAAGGCTCGCACCGGCGCACACGAAGTGATCTTGACGATCATGTTCAACTACGTGGCGCTGTACCTGTTGGATTTCTTGATGAATACCACCGCCTTCCGTCGTCCCGGTGAGACTAACCCGATCTCCCCGATTCTGGATGCCAATGCGACCTTCCCGGTACTGACTGGCTCGCGCTTGCACCTTGGTTTTGTGATGGCGATCTTGTTGACGGTGCTGGTGGCCTGGATGCTTAAACGCTCCACGCTGGGCTTCGAATTCCGTGCGGTAGGGCATAACCCTGAAGCCGCCCGTACCGCCGGCGTGAACGTCGCGCGCACCACCATCTTGGCGATGGCCTTCGCCGGTGCGTTGGCAGGCGCCGCTGGTGTTGCACAGGTAGCCGGCACCGAGAAGGTGCTCACCGTTGGTGTGGCCGGTTCGTTGGGCTTTGACGCGATCACCGTCGCGCTCCTTGGCCGCTCCACCCCGTGGGGAACCTTCTTCGCTGGGTTGCTCTTCGGCGCCTTCCGCGCCGGTGCGGTCAACATGCAGATTTCCACCGGAACCCCGATCGACATTGTCTTGGTGGTGCAGTCACTGATCGTCCTGTTCATCGCCGCCCCACCACTGGTGAAGTCGATCTTTGGGATGAATCCTAAAAAGCGCGTCCGCAAAACCGAAACCATCAAGGCAGGTGCCAAGTGACCACCACGACCTCAGCGGCCCTGCAGCCGTCGATCTCCCTGTTACCTAGCAAAAAGACTCCAATAGTGCTTAGTGTGATCGCTTTGATCACGCTAATCAGCTTCGGTTTCCTAGGCAGCAGCCAGGCCGCGAACTTCTCGTTGAGCACCAACACCGATGCGTTTAAGATCCCTGACCTGGTCTTCCCAGGTATGGCGACAAATATCGTCTTCGGTGTGCTGCTGCTCGCGGTCGCTGGCTACTCCTGGTGGCTACGTTCCAAGGGACGCACATTGCCCACCTACGCTGTAGTGCTCTGCGCGGTGCTTTTTGTGCTCGGCTTCCTTATTTGGGTGGTCTCTGGCGCGAACATCAACAGTATTTCTCTGGCCAGCCTACTGGCCGGTGCGGTAGTGCTCGCCGTCCCACTGGTGTTCGGTTCGCTGTCCGGGGTGCTCTGTGAGCGTGCCGGCGTGGTCAACATCGCCATCGAAGGCCAACTACTCGGTGGTGCATTCACCGCGGCGATCGTCGCTTCGATCACCAAGAACGCCTTTGCCGGGTTGATCGCCGCAGGCATCGCCGGCGCACTGGTCTCCCTGGTGCTCGCGTTATTTGCGATCAAGTACCTGGTCAACCAGATCATCGTCGGTGTGGTGCTCAACGTGCTCGTCTCGGGCATCACCGGGTTCCTGTTCACCACGGTGATGCAGGAAGATCCGGAACTGTTTAACTCCCCGGCGCACCTTCCGGTCATTGCGATCCCCGGGCTGAGCGCCATTCCGGTGCTGGGCCCGATCCTGTTCAAGCAGTCGGTCATCGGCTACCTGATGTACCTGGCGGTCTTCCTGGTCTGGTTCGGGTTGTTCAAAACCCGTTGGGGTCTGCGCGTGCGTGCGGTCGGTGAACACCCGAAGGCGGCCGACACCCTAGGCATCAAGGTTAACGCCACCCGCTTTTGGAATGTCACCTTGGGCGGCATCATCGCCGGTATTGGTGGCTCCTTCTTCACCCTGGTGGCCATCGACTCCTTCACCAAGGAAATCTCCGGCGGACGCGGCTTCATCGCGTTGGCCGCGGTGATCTTTGGCCGCTGGAACCCGATTGGCGCCTTCGCCGCCGCGTTGCTCTTCGGCTTCGCGGACAACCTCCAGGTGATCCTCACGATCATCGGCACCCCGGTGCCAAGCCAGTTCATGGCAATGATGCCGTACCTGGTGACGATCTTCGCCGTCGCCGGTCTGGTGGGCCGCTCACGCGGACCTGCCGCCGCCGGCGAACCCTATGTGAAGGAATGACATTTCCCATGGAAAACAACACCGCGCCGTGGTCGCAGCTTGAAGCTGCGGCCGCGGCGGCGCTGTCCAAGGCGTACGCACCCTATTCGAAGTTCCGGGTGGGTGCCGCGGCGATGACCACCGATGGACGGTTGATCTCCGGTTGCAATATCGAAAATGCCGCCTACGGGGTGACCCTGTGCGCCGAATGCGCGATGGTCGGCGAATTATTTGCCACCGGCGGCGGCAAGCTCCAGCACTTTTTGTGCTTGGGCCAGCTCGAAGATGGTCCGGTTCAGCTGATCACTCCTTGCGGCCGCTGCCGTCAGCTGCTCTTTGAGCACCGCGCACCGGATATGGAAGTACAAACCGACACGGGTGTACTGAGCATGGAGCAGCTGTTGCCCTATGCCTTTGGACCCAACGATATTTCACTCTAAGCCGTAGTTTCCCAGCGGTCTCAAACACCGACGCTTTCCACCAGTAAGGAGCCGAAAGTGGCTACCGAAGCATTCAGCACCGTTGACATCATTCGTACCAAACGCGATGGCGGAATCCTCAGCGATGAGATGATCGACTGGACCATCGACGCCTACACCCGCGGGGCCATCGCCGAAGAGCAGATGTCCGCGCTGAATATGGCGATCTTTTTCCAAGGCATGAATCGCAAGGAAATCTCGCGCTGGACCCACGCGATGATCAACTCCGGTGAGCGCATGGATTTCTCCGGACTCAAGGACACCACCGGGAAGATTTTGGCCACCACCGATAAGCACTCCACCGGTGGGGTAGGGGACAAAATCACCTTGCCTCTGGCACCATTGGTCGCCAGCTTTGGGGTTGCGGTTCCGCAGCTTTCAGGCCGTGGACTGGGCCACACCGGCGGTACCTTGGACAAGCTCGAAGCGATCCCGGGCTGGCGCGCGGCGCTATCCAACGAGGAAATGTTTGCTCAGCTAGCCGGTGCCGGAGCGGTAATTTGCGCGGCGGGAACCGGGTTAGCTCCGGCCGATAAAAAACTTTACGCACTGCGTGATGTGACCGCCACGGTAGATTCTTTGCCACTGATCGCCTCGTCGATTATGAGCAAGAAGATCGCCGAAGGCACCGGCACACTGATCTTGGACGTGAAGGTCGGTTCCGGCGCGTTCATGAAGGACGAGGCCATGGCTCGCGAGCTGGCCGAAACGATGGTGTACCTAGGTACGGACGCCGGGGTGAATACCGTGGCGTTGCTGACAAATATGGACACCCCGCTGGGCTTGACCGCCGGTAACGCGATCGAGGTGGATGAATCCGTTGAGGTGCTCGCCGGTGGGGGACCCGAAGACGTGATCGAGCTGACCGTCGCTTTGGCCACCGAGATGTTGGCAGGAGCCGGGATCACCGACGTGGATGTGCGAGGTGCGCTAAATAATGGACAGGCCATGGACCGCTGGCGTCAGATGATCATCGCTCAGGGCGGCGATCCGGATGTGAAGTTGCCGGTGGCCAAAGAGTCGCACACCGTGTACGCGCAGGCTGAAGGTGCGTTGTTAAAGCTCGATGCCATGGATATTGGTCTGGCTGCGTGGAGCCTGGGTGCTGGACGTGCACGCAAGGAAGATTCGGTGCAGGCCGGAGCCGGTGTGCGCCTGCACGTGAAGCCAGGTGCCCTGGTGCGCCGTGGTCAGCCAATTGCTACCCTGCTCACCGATACCCCGGAGAAGTTCCCGCGTGCTATCGAACTGGTGGAAAAGGCGATCCTGATCGGTTCGGATACTGACCGTGCAGATACCCGACTGATCTTGGGTCGGATCGTAGCAAAATAATTTCGCTGAATTAGGTCGAATACTCTTTGACGTGATTCATTTCCGGCGACAGCAATGGAATTGGTTTCCTGCTGTCGCCGGTTTTTTACTCGCTGATTTGGGCCAACCAGCTGCGAACAGATAGCGTTGAATGCTCAGAAACTCAGGCTTTTTAGACTGGTGGGTGAGATTGGTGGCCTGCGCATCGGGGCCGGCGAGGCAATCGTGGGCTCCTTGAAACAGCTGCGACCTTCTTAAAACACACGAGGTTTGCCGCGGCAGTATTTTTATCCCAAAACTTCGGCTTGATGATCGCTAGCCAGTTCAAGTAGCTTCTTCCACGAAGCCAATCGCAATGTTCACCAGTAACTCCCAGTAAACTCGTGGGAACCAAAATGACATAGTCAATCGTTGATTTGATGAGTCCGCCGGGAGGTGTGTCTCAAAGAATTCCATAATACGACGAAGGTTGGATGCCAAGGCGCCGATCCTCGAGTGAGAATGGATTATCAGTGCTCACGCACATGCTCGGGGAAGAAGTAAGGATTAATGGAACTGATCAACGAGGCAATCACGCAGGCTGCCAGTGCGTGGTGGGTTTTGCCGCTGCTGTTCTTGTTCTGCATGATTGATGCTTTTTTCCCGATAGTGCCTTCCGAATCTTTTCTTGTGTCGCTTGCTGCCGTGGGTATTAGCACCGGTACGCCCAACTTGTTCCTCGTCGCGTTGCTCGGCATCGCCGGAGCCATCCTGGGCGATCAAATTACTTTCTTCATCGGGCGCAAGCTTGGTGCGAAAGGTTTCCGTTGGATGCGTGGTGCGAGGGCCCAGCGGGTGCTGCGGTTCTCCGCGCGAAAACTTGAAACCTCCGGCGCACTTTTGATCTTCACCGCAAGATATATCCCCATTGGTCGTGTGGCGGTGAACCTGACTGCCGGGGCTACCGGTTTCAGCCACCGCCGGTTTACGCTCTTCGACGTGATCGGCTGTGTGACTTGGGGTGCCTATTCGGTGGGTATCGGAGCTTTGGCGGGCAACTGGCTGGCACACAACAAACTGGTCGGAATTATCGCCTCAGTAGTGATTGCCGTGGTCTTGGGTTACCTTATTGATTTGTTGGTTAATCGTGTGTTGAGCAAGTACGGTAAGCGTCCGCAAAAGGCTGATACCGTGCAATCGACCGGGGTATTGGAACTTGTTCCGCCAGAGCGTGAGCAGGGTTAACCTGCTGGCTTGACGATGGTCACATACAGGCTCGCAGATCTTTACCCATTAGAACTATCTGTGCGGGCAAAATGCGACTAGGCTCGACCTGTGACTGAAGAAATGATTCATCTTGCCTATGATCCAGAGTTCGACTTCCGGGATCTGCCCAAAGTTTCGCTACATGACCACCTAGACGGTGGCTTGCGCCCGCAAACCATCATTGAGTTGTCGGCGGAGGTCGGCCATGAGCTGCCTGCCACCGAGGCTGAAGCCCTGGCTGACTGGTTCCATGAATCGGCTGATTCTGGTTCATTGCCACGCTACTTAGAGACCTTCGAACACACCCTTGCGGTCATGCAGACGCGTGACGCGTTGATCCGTGTGGCTCGCGAATTCGTAGAGGACCTCGCCGCCGATGGCGTGATCTACGGCGAAGTACGCTATGCACCAGAACAACACCTACGCGAAGGTCTGAGCCTGGACGACGTCGTTGACGCCGTGCAGGAAGGCATGGAGCAGGCCGTTGAGGCGCTAAACAATGAGGGTCACCCGATTCAGGTTGGTCAGGTAATCTCGGCGATGCGTCAGGCTGACCGCGGTCTGGAGATCGCACAGCTGGCTTTGCGTCACCGTGGGCACGGTGTTGTGGGGTTCGACATTGCCGGGCCGGAGGAAGGATTCCCTGCCTCGCGGATGAAGGAAGCCTTCGATCTGCTGGCGGAAAATCTCTTCCCGACGACGGTGCACGCTGGCGAAGGTGCCGGCCTAGACTCGATCAAGGACGCGATCTTGGTTGGCCGTGCCACCCGTTTGGGCCATGGCGTACGCGTTGCCGAAGATATCGAAATTGAATTCGGTGGCGTTGATGATGACGGGGAAACCCTGGACCAGGACACCGGACTGGTTGCCTTGGGCCCAGTGGCCAACTGGGTTCGTGAACGTGGAATCCCACTGGAAATCTGCCCATCTTCAAACCTTCAGACCGGTGCTACCGCCGCCTTCGGTGAGGGAATTGAATCCCACCCGATCGACCTGCTGGTGCAGACAGGTTTTAACGTCACGATCTCCCCGGATAACCGACTGATGAGTGGCACCAGTCTGTCAGACGAGTTCGAACTTCTGGTCGAAGCTTTCGACTATGACCTCGAAGATCTGCTGGATCTGACATTGAACGCAGCAGAGGCTGCCTTCGTACCGTTGGAAATGCGTGAACTGCTGGTTGAATACATCAACGATTACTACGCCGACCTGCTCGACGAAGACGACGATGATGACGATGAGGAATACGAAGAGATCTAATTCTCGACGCATACTTTTGACCACAAGGGTCACCTAGACGGTGGCCCTTGTGGTGTTTAAAAACCTGCATTAGGCGTGGAAATATTACATTTCCGAACCCCGTTGCGGATTTATCGCGATCAGCGGTTAACTTCGAATACCAACGCCGACAAAGAATTTAGGAGTAATGACCGGTGATGGCCTCAGCGAGCATCACCATGACGCAGAGACTAAGCTGATTCGCACGTTACCTGTCATAAATTCTCGCTCGTGGCTTTGCTGCCCTGTGGGCAAGCGTAAGAAAACGGAAACGACCCTTGGCAGACTATTCTTCTGCATCTTTTAGCCACGGTTCCAGCTTCAGCAGATAGGGTCGACTCATGCCCATCACTTTTGTCGCCCTGAATGAAACCGATACCGACGAAGTCGTCGACTTCTTGGTATCCAATTCATTTCCTTTTCATGTTCAGCCCGCTCCACAAGAGCAGGAGGCCAGAGCAAAAGTTTCTGCGGGACGTTTCTGGAACGACGATACCCAAGGCTACTGGATCAATGATGATGCGCGCCGGGTTGGAATGGTTGCTCTGGAAGACCTGCAAGATGAGGACTCTCCAGTGTTTGATCTGCGGTTGGCCGAAGACCAGCGAGGCAATGGACTTGGGTTAAAAGTCCTTCGCGCGCTGTGTGACCTAGTTTTTGAGACCATGCCTCAGGTGTTGCGTTTCGAAGGTCAGACGCGTGAGGACAACATCGCGATGAGAAAGACGTTCGTGCGTGCGGGGTTTGTGAAAGAAGCACATTATCGTATGGGGTGGCCGACCAGCGATGGGCGATACCTCGCCTCGGTGGCTTACACCATCTTGCGCCAAGACTGGGCAAATAACACCGTCACCACTTTTGACTGGGATGACCTCGCGCCTTAGATTTCTGCGTCAACTATGCTCGTAGCGTGGGTAAAATATACGAGGAAATCGACGAGAACCTGAAGGCCTGGATCGGGCAACACCCAATGTGGTTTGTGGCCACAGCGCCACTTTCCGCCCAAGGGCATGTGAACATGTCGCCGCGGGGTTTGGATTCTTTTTCGATTTTGGGACCCAACCGGGTCGCCTGGGTGGATTTCACCGGGAGTGGCGTAGAAACGATTGCGCACCTGCGCGAAAACGGTCGGATCTGCCTGATGTTTAACTCCTTCGAGCAACGACCACGCATTGTTCGGCTACATGGTCGTGGAACGGTGCATGTCCCGGGTGATCAAATTTTCGACGAGGTCGTTGCCTTGCACCCCAAAAATTTGGGTACACGCGCGGTCATCGAGGTTGAAGTGACTCGGATCAGTGACTCTTGCGGATGGGGCGTTCCGCAAATGGAGCTGACCGGTGAACGCGACACCATGGACCTTTGGGCACAGAAAAAGGGCGAAGCTGGGCTGAACGAATATCGTGGTCAGAAGAATTCGTTGAGC
The DNA here is from genome assembly GCF_014644555.1 of Glutamicibacter ardleyensis. Taxonomy (GTDB): domain Bacteria; phylum Actinomycetota; class Actinomycetes; order Actinomycetales; family Micrococcaceae; genus Glutamicibacter; species Glutamicibacter bergerei. The sequence goes on from NZ_BMKX01000002.1 coordinate 221,185, forward strand.
ATCGATGGCCTGCCGGGGCTGGACTCACCGATGTGATTAGCTTGTCTTTATGCGAAGTGAGAGCGAACTAGACCGGCTCATCGGGATTATTGAGACCTTGCGAGAGCGTTGTGCCTGGACCGGCGCACTGACTCATGAGTCGCTGCGTACCTATCTAGTTGAGGAATCCTATGAGGTGCTCGACGCTATTGGGGCGAAGGATCCGCAGCTGTTGTGCGAAGAACTTGGCGACTTGCTCTTCCAGATTTTATTGCATGCACAAATCGCGAGCGAGCAGGAACACTTCGGTCTACAGGACGTGGCTAAAGCGCTGGCCGATAAACTTCTGCGGCGCAACCGCCACGTCTTTGATGCTCAGGGAAACCTTGAGCCGGCGATCACGGACGACGTTGCGGAGATTATTCGCATTTGGGATGCGGCCAAACAAGCCGAGCGTGACGGGGCACCAAAACGAAATAATGCAGGCCTTCCCGCTGGTCTTCCAGCACTGACCTTGTCACAAAAGCTATTGGATCGACACCATCGCTCAGGTGCCTCAAATCTTCCCGAAGCGACGGAGCAAATGCGCGCCCGGGTGCATGATGAGCAGGGTCTTGGTGCAGAATTACTGGCCCTGTCTGCCCGGGCCGAAGAGCTGGGATTAGACGCCGAATCGGTGCTGCGTGATGCGTTGACGAAAAAATATGCAGGGATGAAGAACGAAACAACGTCGCCCTAACAAGGTGTGACGCGCTAGGCTAGGAACAGGCAATGGTGCCAACGGTCGATCGGACCGCTGGATCGACCAGCCCTTAGACAACCCCTTTATACAAGGAGTCCTTACTCATGGCATTGATTGACGCCATTCACGCGCGCGAAATTCTCGATTCCCGCGGAAATCCGACCGTTGAGGTCGAGGTCCTACTCACCGATGGTGCCCACGGCCGTGCCGCGGTTCCATCCGGTGCATCCACCGGCCAGTTCGAAGCCGCGGAACGTCGCGACGGGGACAAGAAGCGTTACCTAGGCAAGGGCGTGTTAGGCGCTGTTGCATCGGTCATCGAAGAGATCGCCGACGAGTTGGAGGGCCTTGACGCCACCGACCAGCGCTCCATCGACCAGGCAATGATCGAGTTGGACGGTACCGAGAATAAGTCAAAGCTCGGCGCCAACGCCATCTTGGGTGTTTCCCTGGCCGTGGCTAACGCCGCAGCCGCCAGCGCCAACCTGCCACTGTTCAAGTACCTGGGTGGCCCGAACGCACACGTACTGCCGGTGCCACTGATGAACATCCTCAACGGTGGCTCCCATGCCGACTCCGATGTGGACATCCAGGAATTCATGATCGCCCCACTGGGGGCGGAAACGTTCTCCGAGGGTCTGCGCTGGGGCGTCGAGGTTTACCACAACCTCAAGGCCGTACTGCAGGAAAAGAACCTGTCCACCGGTCTGGGTGACGAGGGCGGCTTCGCGCCGAACCTGCCAAGCAACCGTGCGGCACTGGAACTGATCACCGAAGCCATTAAGCGCGCCGGTTACACCCCGGGCAAGGACATCGCCTTGGCGTTGGACGTTGCTTCCTCGGAGTTCTACGAGAACGGTGCTTACCAGTTCGAGGGCGAAGCTCGCAGCGCTCAGCAGATGAGCGACTACTATGCACAGCTTGTTGCAGACTTCCCACTGGTCTCCATCGAAGATCCACTCGATGAGAACGACTGGGAGGGTTGGAAGACCCTTACCGAAAACATCGGTGACAAGGTTCAGCTGGTCGGTGATGACTTGTTCGTTACCAACCCAGTGCGTTTGGCACAGGGCATTAAGTCCGACACCGCTAACTCGTTGCTGGTGAAGGTTAACCAGATTGGCACCCTGACCGAAACCCTGGACGCCATCTCGATGGCTCAGCGCGCCGGTTACACCACGATCACCTCGCACCGTTCGGGCGAGACCGAGGATGTCACCATCGCAGAGATCTGCGTGGCAACCAACGCAGGTCAGATCAAGACCGGTGCTCCAGCCCGAAGCGAGCGCGTAGCAAAGTACAACCAGCTGCTACGCATCGAAGAGGACCTGGGCGAGGCAGCAGTTTACGCTGGAACCAGCGCGTTCCCGCGTTTCAACAGCTAATATTCAGGTAAAACGCATAAGCTCGTCGGTAGTGGATACCGACGAGCTTTTCGTTATTTAATGAAGACAACGTTGGAAGTACAAGTTTGAATGGGGGAGTATGGCGCAGCGACCACCGCGCATGCCGCGACGAAATACCCCTACAGGTGATCAGCCACCTGAGGTGGCCGCGACGCACACGGATCCACAGGGCCACACTTCGGCCGAGCATACGCCTCATGCCCCACGCGGAGCACACGAAGCCGATCCAAGCACCGATGCGTTGCACATTGTGCCCACAGCGTCGCCGAGCACCCCTAGCGCACGCCGGGTTCGGCAGTTGCCTTCCGAAGAGCGCAAAACACCTAGAACATCTTCTTTTGGCGCGCCCAAAGCCAATTCGCGCAGCACTACGGCCAAGAGCCAAGGCGCTCAGGAAAATAAGTCGAAAACACCTTTGCGGGAGCGTGCTAAAAAGAAGCAAAACGAACGCCGCCGTGATGACCGGATGAAGTTCTCCGCAGCGGTACGCCGCAAGCCGGGTGAGAAGGCGCAGACCCCACATGAGACTCCGGCCGGAGCTCCGGTAGCGGCCCACCGTTTTTCCGGACGCGTTGCTGCGCTGCTAGTGGTACTCGCGTTTTTTGCTGTGATGCTGGTACCTACGGTGAATTTTTACCGGACACAAATGACCGAGATTAGTGAACTGCGAGCCTCAATCAGTGAAAAAGAGGCGCAGCGTGATGAGCTGAATGCAGAGATCGCACGGTGGGATGATCCGTTGTACATCAAGCAGCAGGCTCGTGAGCGGATAAACTTGGTCATGCCGGGTGAAAAGCTTTACAAGGTTGTCGGTGAACTTCCTACCGAGGAAGCTACCGCAACGCCTAACGGCAGCACCTATGAGGTGCGCGCAGATCTTCCTTGGGTTGATGCGCTGCTTGATTCGGTACACCGCTCAGCGACCGACTAATAAGCAAACATACCCAAGCCGAACCACACGACGCGAAAAGACAAAAACTTGACTGATAAGCCCATCCGCGAAGCCCTCGACGCCGCCGGACGAGTTCCGAGCGAACAGGACCTAGACACGCTCAGCCGCCAACTCAACCGTCCGGTACGTGACGTGGTGGAAATTGGTGCACGCTGCGTTTGTGGCAACCCCTTGGTAGCGACCACGGCACCACGGCTTTCCAGTGGCATCCCGTTCCCCACCACCTACTACCTGACGCACCCGGTGATTACCGCCGCGGTGTCTCGGCTGGAAGCAGCGGGACTGATGGGCACAATGAACGAACGCCTAGGTGATGACACACAGCTGGCTGCCGACTACGAGTTGGCCCATGAGGCTTACCTAGCAAACCGTGATGCTATCGGCGCACGCTCGGGCACCGGTGAGGTCCCGGAGATCGCCGGCGTCTCTGCTGGTGGCATGCCAACCCGAGTTAAATGTTTGCACGTACTGGTCGGTCACGCTTTGGCCTCTGGCGAAGGTGTTAACCCACTCGGAGATGAGGCAATCGCTCAGATCGCCGAGTGGTGGACTAAAGACAAATGCTTCTGTGAAGGTGCGTGGGAGACTACCGGCCAGGCGCCGAGCCAGGATCGTTCACGTCATGTGAAGACTCAGGAAAAGGTTGACCCTTCCGTCAAACGGGCCGAACGTGCACGTAAGCGTGCAGAGCGTGAAGCCAACGAAGCGGATCAAGCCTAATGCGTGTCGCTGGAATTGATTGCGGTACCAACTCCATCCGTCTGCTGATCGCCGACTCTGTCGAAACCGACAGCGGTATGCAGCTGAGCGACGTGCTTCGCACCATGCGCATAGTACGTCTGGGCCAAGACGTTGATGCGACCGGCGGCTTTGCCCCCGAGGCTTTGGAACGTACCTTTGCAGCGGTTCGCGAATACAAGGCACTGTGTGATGAGCATGAAGTCCAGCAGATTCGTTTTGCTGCGACGAGCGCCGCCCGTGACGCGTCAAACCGTGATGTTTTCCTCTCCACCATCACCGACCTGCTAGGTGTCACCCCGGAGGTGATCACCGGAGATGAGGAAGCAAACCTGTCATTCGCCGGTGCCGCCTCGGTCCGCGAAGCCAAAGATGGCAAGATACTGGTCATCGACTTAGGCGGAGGATCGACCGAGTTTGTGCTCGGTGACGGATCTGGAATGTTGGCGGCTACCTCCCTGGATATGGGTTGCGTGCGGGTTACCGAACGCTTTGCCCAGCTCAGCGACGCGGTCGAGTTTATCGATCAGACGCTGTCCACCCTGGAAAATCGTGTTGATGTGTCAGAAGTTGACGCGGTGATTGTGGTGGCGGGGACGTTTACCACGCTGACCGCGCAGGCCCTGGGACTCAGCGCTTATGACTCGGCTGCCATTCACGGAGCCGAACTGAGCTTTAGTGACATGCGTCGTGCCACCAAGCAAATGCTCTCCTATAACCGAGAACAGCGCGAAGCCTTAGGGTTCATGCATCCTGGACGCGTTGATGTGATTCAGGCGGGAGCGCTAATCGTGGAACGCATCTTGGATTACCTTGAACGAGCTAGCGCGCAACGTCCAATGACGTTGATTGCTTCAGAACACGATATTCTCGATGGAATTGCGGCTTCGGCCGCGAGAAACTAGTCAACTGCAACACTTTGCCCTACCGGCTAGGTGTGCCGGAGCCCCCTTGCGAGGAGATGATTGTGGGTTACATGAGAACCGGTAAACCCGTTGTGGCGCGGACTTGGATAGCCGCCGTACTCGCGGCGTTGCTGATCAGCGCAACCTTTGTTGGTGCCGTTCCGGCTCATGCAGACGACATTCGCAGTAGCGAGTACTGGCTCAAAGCACGCGGAATTAGCGAAGCGCACAAGGTCACCAAGGGCAAAGGCGTTAAAGTCGCCATCATTGACACTGGTATTGATACCAGTCACCCCGATCTGAAGGGGGCGGTCACCGGTGGCGCTGATATGTCCGGTTCCGGCGGACCACAAGGTGACAAACCGATCGGCGTGATGAGCGAACACGGCACGCTCGTGGCTACGCTGCTGGGCGGCCGCGGAAATAACAAGCAAGAAATTGAACGGGTTAAATCCGAGAACGAACGTTTAAAGACCGCTTGGGAAAAGGCGAAGAAACACGCCGAAGATGAAAATAAAGACAAAGAGGACGACGAAGAAAAGGTAGAGGTCCCCAAGGAACCCGAATACGAGAAGATCCCTGCTCTGCGCGCAGGTAACGATGGGGTACTTGGCGTGGCTCCGGAGGCGGAACTACTTTCGGTCTCGTTGTGGATGGGCGGGGACAACCCTGCGGGCATTCCGGTGGAAGAACAGATTCCTAAGGCAGTGCGTTGGGCGGTTGATTCCGGCGCTAAGGTGATCAATATGTCTCTGGGATCAACCTCTCCGGCATGGCCCGAGAGCTGGGACGACGCGTTCAAATACGCCGAAGATAAGGACGTGGTGATCGTGGCCGCCGCCGGTAACCGTTCCGGTGGAATGAGCCAGGTTGGCGCCCCGGCGACAATCCCAGGCGTGTTGACCGTCGCTGGTGTCGACGAGTCGGGCAAGGCATCGAAAGATTCCTCCACGGAGGGCATCTCCATCGGTGTCGCCGCTCCGGCTGAACAACTTGTCGGTGGTTTGCCAGGCGGTGGTTATGCCCGCTGGTCCGGAACATCCGGTGCAGCTCCGTTAGTCGCCGGAGTGGCTGCCTTGATCCGTGCGGAGCATCCACAGATGAAAGCCCCGCAGGTGATCAATCGAATCTTGCAGACCGCTAAGGACACCGGGGCACCGGGCGTGGATAACCTGTATGGCTACGGAATTATTGATGCCCATGCAGCCGTGACCGCGAATGTGCCGGTGGCTAAAGAAAACCCGTTGAATACCATTACTGAATGGATTCGAATTCACCGTCGCAATGTCGATAGCACCACCGAGGCCCCAGATCCGGGCGTGTCCATGGAGAAGTCCACACTCAACCCGGTGGCCGCACCAAAACCTATCCTTCCTGATGACTCGACTCCGGTCTTGCAGCCGGTAATCGTTGTTGGCGGCAGTGTGTTGCTACTGCTCGCGCTTCTGCTCGGCGGAACTCAAATAGGGGTCAGTGCGCGCCGGCAGAAGAAGATTCGTGAGGTTGAACTTGCCGCGTTGAGTAAACTCCCGGTGGATGAACCAAACGATGGGCGTGATTTCTTCGACGAGATTCCCGAAGATGAAAAATAGTTGACGCAACGTTGTGGCGGCAGATAAACGTAGAAATATTCCTCGTTTGTCTGTCGCCACGATGCGTTAACCGCCGTGAAAACGGTGGTGCAGGGGGAGCCGAAATCAGCAGAAAACCTCGTGTGCGTGATGAACTAAAAGTAGGTTGGGCCGGACTGCGTGCAGACCGTGTGCGTGGCTGGAGACGAAGCCAACACAGAAAGTTAGTGAATGTTTTCACTAACTCCGAAAACCCGCGTAGAATAAGGAATATGTCGATCATCGAAAGCTCCCAGAAGCGTCCGCGCATTCTTGTCGTTGGCGGTGGCTATGTTGGCCTTTACGTCGCGATGAAATTGCAGAAGAAGGTCAAGGATCACGGTGGCATTGTCACCGTCGTAGACCCGAACCCATACATGACTTACCAGCCATTCCTGCCAGAAGTTGCAGGTGGCCAGATTGAACCGCGTCACGTTGTGGTTTCCCACCGTGCGCACTTGAAGCACTCCGAACTGGTTAACGGTCGGGTGCTGAGTATTGACCACGCAGCAAAGAAGGCAGTCGTCGCTCCCGTGAGTGGCGAAGAATTCGAGCTGGAGTACACCGATATTGTGATGTCTGCAGGTGCGATCACTCGTACCTTCCCGATTCCGGGACTAGGCGACGCGGGTATCGGCCTGAAGACCATCGAAGAGGCCGTAGCGCTGCGCAACCAGGTTGCCGAGCGTATCGAATCCGCATCGAACATGACTGATCCGGTAGCGCGCAAGCGTGCCCTGACCTTCGTAGTGGTCGGTGGCGGCTTCGCCGGCATCGAGACCATCGCCGAGCTGGAAGACATGGCTCGTCACCTGATCAAGCTCAACGATCGCATCGATGAGAAGGAAGCACGCTTCGTTCTTGTTGAGGCCATGGGCCGCATCATGCCAGAAGTTACCGAAGAGCAGGCACTGTGGGTTGTTGACCACTTGCGTAGCCGCGGTATCGAGGTTCTGCTGAACACCTCGCTGGCAGACGCCACCGACGGTGTCCTGCAGCTGATCAACATGGCTGACAAGTCCCCAGCAGGAACCTTCGGATCAGACACCTTGATCTGGTGCGCCGGTGTGATGGCGAACCCAATGGTCCGTTCCACCGACTTCCCGATCGAGCAGCGCGGCCGCATCGAGACCCGCACCGACCTGCGTATCAAGGACGAGAACGGCAACCCGCTGGAAGGCGCATGGGCTGCCGGCGACATCTCGGCCGTCAAGGACGTCACCGGCGGCCTGCCGGACGGTACCTGCGTGCCAAACGCACAGCACGCGGTACGCCAGGCGAAGTTGCTGGCGAAGAACCTCTACGCTTTGCGTTACGGTGTGGGCACCGTCAAGGAATACAAGCACAAGAACCTCGGCGCAGTTGCAGGCTTTGGCCGCAACAAGGGCGTGGCAAAGGTTCTTGGCCTGAAGCTCAAGGGCTGGCCAGCATGGATGGCTCACCGCGGTTACCACGGTATGGCCATGCCAACCTTCGAACGCAAATTCCGCGTCGTAGGCGACTGGATGGTTGCGTGGTTCTTCTCGCGCGATGCACTGCAGCTGAACAACCTTGAGACCCCGCGTGCGGCTTTCGAAGAATCGGCTAAGCCAAAAAAGGCTCCAGCCGCTAAATAAGTTTCGCTGATCGACGATCGCTGGCCGCAGGAGCCGGAAGGAATTCTGGCTCCTGTGGCATCAAGCGGTGCGGTAATTTCAGAAATTGCGAAGTTATCGCGTAAGATTTTAGAGTCTTGCCCTCATGGTGGAATTGGCATACACGGCTGACTTAAAATCAGCTGCCGAAAGGCTTGTGGGTTCGAGTCCCACTGGGGGCACTTGTGAAAAAGGCCTCTGCATCCCTTTGTTTATAAGGATGCAGAGGTCTTTTGCTTTGCCCGGAATAGACTCATGATCAAGTGCTGCGGGCAGGATTTCTTCCGAGCGTGACTCACTGGCACGCTCTAGGCATAATTCGCTTGAAATATATCGATATCATCCCTATGGCTGAGCCGATTCACAGCAAACCCAAATAAGATCATCTATACACAGCAGAACATCATTCTGCACTTAAACTTACGACTTATGGGGGAATTTAGGTTGAGCGGTAACCCGATCTTCGGTTCCAAGAACCAGTCTGCAAGCTGGGGCACCGGCTCCAATGCAGGCAGCCCGGTCGGATTCCACGAATCCGGCAACCTCAGCGCCGAACAGTTGCAGGGAATGTACCAGCAGCCGTCGGCCAACAGCCAAGACACCGGTCGCATGACCATTGGCGACACCATCAACAAGACCATCCTGTGCTTGGCGCTGGTTGTTGTAGGTGCCGCCGTAGGTTGGACCGTACCAGCACTGATGCTGCCAGGTGCATTGATTGGCTTCGTACTCGGTCTGGTGAACGTCTTCAAGAAAAAGCCGTCACCGGCTTTGATTCTTCTTTACGCGGCAGCCGAAGGCCTGTTCCTGGGTGGACTGTCCGGGTTCCTTGAGCGGATGTACGAGGGCATCGCTATCCAAGCAATCGTCGCGACCTTCTGTGTCGCCGGCGTGACTCTGGCCCTGTACCGCTCGGGTAAGTACCGGATGACGCCGAAACTTAACAAGATGTTCATGATCGCGATGATCGGCATGGTTGTCTTCTCGCTGGCCAACATGGTCATGATGATGACCGGCACCGTCGACGGCATGTTCGGCATGCGCAGCGGTGTCTTGGGTCTGGTCATTGGAGCTGTGGCTGTACTGCTGGCAACCTATGCGTTGGTCTCGGACTTCACCATGATTGAGCAGCTTTCCCGTGAGGGAGCCCCTGCCATCATGGCTTGGCGCGGTGCTTTCGGCCTGACCATGACCTTGGTCTGGCTCTACTTGGAGATTCTGCGCATTCTGGCTATTCTGCGTGGCGACGAATAAGCATATTGAAATAAATTTCTAGAACCAGTGCCCAATAAGGGCACTGGTTCTATTTTTTATGTCACAATTCCGACATGGATCCCGGTTGGGTGTCGAAGTCACGGTAACTTAGAGGGATGAAGAGTAATCGGCTGTCTCGACTGCGTCGGTTCCGCGTGGTGTTGCCGGCCAAAACGGCTGGGCATCCGGCCCCTGTATCGGCGAACCTGGATTTCCGCGAGGCCGAAGATACACCCTACGGGATGCGTTTAGCGGCCTGGTGGTCTTGGCGTTTCCTCGTGGTGGTTGCCGCCGTTGGCGTGCTCGTATGGTTGCTTTCAAAGCTGTCCTTGCTGCTCATCCCGGTAATGATTGCGGCGCTAATCACTGGCCTGCTTTCACCTGTCGTCCACGTGCTGAACCGCAAACTGGCGCTACCGCGTGTACTTTCCGTAGCGATCACCGTCATTGCTTTCCTGGCGCTGGTGATCAGCGGACTGTCGATGGCAGGACAACGGCTTACCGCCGGATTTGCTGCGCTGTGGAATCAAGCCATTGTCGGCGTGGAACAGATTCAAACGTGGCTCTTCACCGGACCTCTGCAACTAACCAACGCTGACCTGCAAAACGTCTTCGACGATGCACTGCGAGAACTGCGTTCCAACGCGACAAATATCCTCAGCGAAGCCATTAGCTGGGGCTCGGCCTTAGGCCAGATCCTCACCGGCGTATTGCTGGCGCTGTTTACCTTGATCTTCCTGCTTCTCGACGGCCGGAAGATTGGACTTTTCCTGATCAACCTCCTGCCACGCCGTGCGCGGCCTGCCATGGACGGCGCGATGACCCGCGGTTGGTCCGCATTGGTCAGTTATGTCCGAGTGCAGCTCTTGGTGGCATTCATTGACGCGGTCGGCATTGGCTTTGGTGCCTTCTTCCTGGGCGTACCTTTGGCCATGCCGTTGGGAATCATCGTTTTTATCGGCTCCTTCATTCCAATTATCGGTGCACTGGTAACCGGCGCCCTAGCTGTCCTGCTGGCGCTGGTAGCCAACGGCTGGGTCAATGCCCTGATCATGCTCGGCGTAGTTTTGCTGGTGCAGCAGGCTGAATCAAATATCCTGCAACCGCTGATTATGGGTAAAGCGGTGAGCCTGCACCCGCTGGCGGTTGTCCTGGCTGTCGCCGGAGGCACCATGGTTGCTGGCATTCCCGGCGCCCTTTTCGCGGTACCCATTATGGCCGTATTAAATGCGGTGGTGAAATATCTGGCTCGACGCGGATGGGACGATGACCCGTTCGTCCGCGATCAATATGGGGTAGGCGAAGACCCTCACGCCCCTCCGGAGCCATCCACCGAAAAATCCCCCGAACTTTTGCCGGCGCGTGAGCGCCCAGAGCACATCGCAACTGAGGACTAGATAGATGAGTAGCAAGCCGGAACTACCTGTGACATTGGCCGATATTGAACAAGCCGCGAAGGTGCTCCAGCCAGTGATCGCCCGCACCCCCATTGAGCACTCCCGAGTCCTCTCTCTGCACGCGGGAGCGGAAGTATTCTTGAAGTGCGAGAACCTGCAGCGTGCAGGCTCCTTCAAGATCCGCGGCGCATACGTACGCATGGCCAAACTAACCGACGAAGAGCGCGCCCGTGGCGTGGTTGCTGCCTCGGCGGGCAACCACGCCCAAGGTGTGGCTCAAGCGGCATCGCATCTGGGGATCAAGGCACGCATTTACATGCCCCGAGGGGTGGCATTGCCAAAATTGGCGGCCACCGAAGACCACGGAGCGCAGGTGGTACTGCACGGTGACACCGTCGATGAGGCCTTGGCCGAGGCGCAGAAATTCGCTGATGAAACCGGTGCCGTGTTTGTGCATCCCTTTGACCACCCGGACATCATTGCCGGACAGGGCACCATTGGCCTGGAGATCCTGGAGCAGCTTCCCCAGGTGGAGACCGTGCTGATGGGTGTCGGCGGCGGCGGTTTACTTGCCGGTGTTGCCATTGCGATCAAGGAAAAGGCCCGCCAGCTTGGCCGCGAAATCAAGGTTGTGGGTGTGCAGGCCGAAAACGCCGCAGCCTACCCGCCGTCGTTGGCCGCCGATGCGCTGGTCCCGTTGGATACCGTGCACACCATTGCCGACGGCATTGCCGTCGGCAAGCCAGGCCAGCTGCCCTTCGCGATCATCAAGGAACTCGTTGACGAGGTTGTTACGGTCTCCGAGGACGCGCTTGCACAAGCACTGGTAGTACTGCTGGAGCGCAACAAGCTCGTCGTGGAGCCAGCTGGAGCCGTGGGAGTTGCCGCGCTCTTGGAAGACCGCTTGCAGGAGCATGGAATCAACCCGGCCACGACCGTGGTGATCCTCTCCGGCGGCAATATTGATCCACTGCTGATGCTCAAGGTAATCCAGCGTGGTTTGAACGCCGCGGGACGATTCCTCACCGTGCGCATCATGCTGCCAGATCGCCCCGGCGCACTGGCCACCATCTCCCGGGTGATTGCCGAATCCGATGCCAATGTGACGCGTTTGGACCACACGCGGATCGGCGGCTCGCTGTCCATGGGGGACGTGGCCATCACCATCGACTTGGAAACCAAGGGGCATAAGCACTCCGAGCAGGTACTGGATAACTTGCGGGCAGAGGGCTTTGATCCGCACATCACCAATAGTGCCGGTGGTTCGGTCGCCTAGCAGAACAAAATTAGCCTAAAAAAGTGGCTCGACACCCCGGGGTGTCGAGCCACTCATTTAATAGGAGGAGGATTAGCCCTCGAAAGGTGTCGCAGAAACAATCTCCACGGCGATCTCGCGTCCGTTAGGCGCGGTGTAAGTCAGCTTGTCGCCAACCTTCTTGCCATGAACAGCCTGGCCGATAGGGGACTGCTCGGAGTAGACCTCGAGGTCGCTGTCGCCAGCAACCTCGCGGGAACCAAACAAGAAGGTGGTCTCATCGCCGGCGATGGTGGCAACTACCAGCATGCCTGGCTCGACGACTCCGTCATCTGCAGGCGCGTCGCCAACATGGGCGCGGCGTAGTAGATCCTTCAGGTACAAGATACGGGCCTCGGCCTTGCCTTGCTCTTCACGAGCAGCGTGGTAGCCACCGTTCTCCTTGAGGTCGCCCTCCGAACGTGCCTGCTCGATGCGGGCGACGATTTCGGTGCGACCTGGACCGGAGAGGAAGGTCAGTTCAGTCTGAAGGCGGTCGAAGGCCTCCTGAGTCAGCCACACGACAGGTTCGTTGCTGTTGGTGCTCACGTTGTACTTCCTTTGGTCAGTCAGGGATTTCTTATGTGTACCGTCCATGTTGGGCGGTAAAGCCAAACGCCACCCTGCGGTGGCGTTGAAGAAATCAGATTCGGTACGAATTAGTGATCTGTCGAAATTCGGCGGATGCAAGCAAAGACCCCGCTAGGCTCCTGTTCCAGTTGATCTTCAACTGGGCGCACAAACCGATGCGGGGTGAAACGTACTTTCCCACGATAATAGTCGCGATTGGGAAATAATCCCAATGCGTTCAGCTCTGAGGTTGAAGATTGCCTGCTTTATTACTTGGTGAACTCGTTCGGCACCTTGTAGCAAGACTCAACGCCGGCGGTTACCGCAAGATTATCGGTGTGCATCGGCACCGTCAGACGTTTGGTGGTCAGTACCCCGGGGTCGGTCGCTTCAAGCAGGACGGTATTAAAACCAACGGTGGCCTTTGACTCATTCATCGCGCGAACATCACATTGCAGACGATGCTTGGAGTTATATTCGACCTCGATGACCGCTGTGGCTTGGGAGGGGGACTGCACCGAAAAATTGATGTCTTGGGCGCTGATGGCACTAAAATTACTAAAGCCAACCCAGGCTGCTCCGACGACTCCGACGGTCAGCGCGCCACCGATGAGCAAGTTACGTGTGCGCTTAGTCAGCGGGCGCTTGTTGGGGTTGTTGTATCGAGCCGTTAAGCTTGGATCAGACATTGCTTACCCTGTACCACTCTCTGCCGCCGACTATGAGGTGTCTCTAGTCTACCGGTCGGGCCTTCAGGGAATAACGTAGGGCTACGTGAGAGTTGTCATTGATGGCATGCCATGCAGGCATGCCGGCCTGTTCACAGTGCAGAAGGAAGAGTTTACGTGGAGATTCACGACGTGAAGAAGTTAGCGCCGTCCCAGGGGCTGCGTCTCATGGCGATTCATGCCCACCCGGATGACGAGTCATCAAAGGGTGCTGCCACCATGGCCGCCTATGTTGATGCCGGCGCAGAGGTGATGGTTGTCAGTTGCACCGGTGGCGAACGCGGAGACATTCTGAACGCTGCCGTTGGCGAACTTGCGCACGCGCATCGTGATCTACCGGGGGTACGCCGCACCGAAATGGCTGAAGCTGCCTCGGTCTTGGGCATCAAGCACCGTTGGCTGGGTTATGTCGACTCCGGCCTACCCGAGGGTGACCCGCTGCCGGAACTCCCATTTGGTGCTTTTGCCTTGCAGCCGGTAGAAATCGCTGCGGCAGGCATTATCAAATTGATTCGCGAGTTCCGCCCACACGTCATCACCACCTATGACGAAAACGGTGGGTACCCGCACCCGGACCATATCCACTGTCATAACGTCTCAGCTTTCGCCTTCGAACAGGCTGGCAACGCACAGTTGTATCCCGAGCTGGGGGAGCCTTGGGAGGTCGACAAGCTCTACTATGACCGTGCGTTCTCCTCGGATCGCTTGCGTACCCTGCACTATGCGATGTTGGAAGGTGGCTACGAATCCCCGTACACCGAACGCGTCGCAAAGTGGGAAAACGACGAAGAGAACGAAATGTTCAAGTGGGTTTCGCCACACACCACGACCACTCAGGTGCACTGCGCAGATTATTTCACGTTGCGAGATCAGGCACTCTTAGCGCACCGAACACAGATTGACCCGGAGGGATTCTTCTTCGCGGTGCCAGAACATATTTACGCCGAGTCATGGCCGTGGGAGGATTACACGCTGATTTCGTCGAAGGTTGCTACACAACTGCCCGAAACAGATCTGTTTGCCGGACTAAGATAGAACCACGTACCTTCCAGTTCCAGAAAAGAGTTGTCCCCACACCGTGAATGCGATTTACGCGACCATGATGGTTGCGAGTACCAATGTGCAGAAAGAAGCGCTGGACGAGAACAGCTATGGCCCGGGTTTCCTCGGCTTTGTGTTCACCGCGTTTCTGGCACTGGCAGTGATCTTCCTGATTCGTGACATGGTGCGCCGCGTCCGTCGTGTCCGTTACGCCTCGGAAGCCGAATCCAAGCAGAATGAGCTGATGCTCAAGGGCGAGAACCAACCAGTTCAAGAGCCTACCGATCCAGTGGATCCGAAAACCTCCGAAGACAGCTAGGCCGCAGAGCCTGGAACAGGCCTCATGCTGACCCACCGCTTAGTGGAAGTTCAGCACGGGGCCTTTTCTTTTGCCGCGAGGTACATCAAATCGCTCAGCCTTCGGCCGAATTGGAGGTGAGCAAGGACACCTTGGCGGCGTGGTGAGGCAGAATGGCGATATGGGACAACGAATCGCCAATAGCTCCAGCGCCTACCTACGCCAGCACTCGCATCAAGAGGTTGACTGGTGGCCCTATGGAGACGAAGCCTTCGAACAGGCCCGCCTGCGTGACGTGCCGGTGATGCTTTCCATCGGCTACGCGGCCTGCCACTGGTGCCACGTGATGAGCCATGAATCTTTTGATGACCCGCAGATCGCCCGGAAACTCAACGAAAACTTTATTTCCATCAAGGTGGACCGCGAAGAGCACCCGCTGGTCGACGACACCTACATGATGGCAACCCAGGCGCTGACGGGGGCCGGAGGGTGGCCCATGACGATCTTCGCGATGCCCGACGGACGTGCTTTCCATACGGGCACCTACTATCCGAGCGAGCCCCGCGGAAAAATGCCGTCCTTCACCCAAGTGGTGGACGCCGTCCAACAAGGGTGGGAAGAACACCGAGAGGGACTCGAAGAGCAAGCCCAGATGCTCGCTGAGCACCTCGCCGACCTGGGGTCGCGGCAAGGGGCCCTGCTGGCGATGAGAGCGGACTCCACAGCTGCAAAGGCCCTGCGTCAGGCCAGCCGTCAGTGGATCGCAACGAGCAAAACCGAAGGCGGCTTCACCCCTGCACCAAAGTTCCCACCCACCTGGGCGCTGAAGACCATGTGGCGCACCGTGCTCCTGGACCCAGAACTCGGTGCCGAAGCCTTTGAACCGCTGGCGACCAGCCTAGAAGCGATACTGCTTGGGGGCCTGCGAGATCATCTTTCCGGAGGCTTCGCCCGCTATTGCGTGGATGAACATTGGACGATCCCACACTTTGAAAAAATGCTCTACGACAACGCCGGCTTGCTTTCCTTATGCGCGCGGACCGCGGTCTTCGCAACGCAGTTTGCCCAGCAGCATCCCCAGCAGTCGCAGCGGGCCACACAGCTGGCGCGCTTAGCCCGCCAAGCGGCGCTGGATACGGCGAACTTCTTGAGCAGCGACCTGTTGACCTCCGAGGCCGGTGCGCCCCACCGCGCTTTTGCCGCTTCGCTCGACGCAGATTCGCTGCGCGGCACGTCGAGCGTCGAAGGCGCAGCCTATACGTTCACCCGGGAAGAATGCCTCGAGGCGGTGCGCCGGGCAGGTGTCGAGCTGCCCACGGACCTGGTGCGATTAGCTGGAATTGCTGAAGATCCTGGGTACTACCACGTCTCGTTGACCCGGATCCCGGTTGACGGCGAGGCACAGATTTGGGATGCCTTCAAAGCCGAACTGCGCACCGTGCGCGCCACCAGGCCAAGCCCGGGACGCGATGAGAAGATCATCGCCGGATGGAATGGCCTGGCCATTGAAGCGCTCGCGGAAGCCGGAGAACTACTCGGTGAACCGCAGCTCGCCCAACTAGCGGAACAGGTTGCCACCACGCTCTGGGAGGTGCACTGGGATGCGCAGAGCCAAACGTTGGCGCGAGTGAGCTTTGCCGGTCAACGTTCGGCAGATAATGAGGGAACCTTAGAAGACTATGCCGGGCTGACCCTGGGGTTCTTAGCGCTGACCCAGAGTCCTCACTACAGCATGTGGCAAGAACGCGCCGGCCTTCTGATCGAAAAGACCGCACGCTTCATCGATCTGGAGACCGGGATTCCTCGCGACGCCTTGGCCCTGGATGACCGCTTGAGCAAGCAACGTTCACAGATTGCCCCGGTGACGGTACTCGACGAAGCTATTCCCGCTGCGGCCGCGCTCTACGCCAAGGCATTGAGCCGGTTAGCCATCCAGCGGATGGCCGACGAAAATTTTGACGATTCGGGCCAGGAACAATTTGACCTGGCACACCGGCTTAGCGCTCACGGTGTGGCGCTCGCCGGTCAGGCTCCCACCCAGGTCGCGACCGCACTTGAGGTGCAGTCGGTACTCGACTCGGCGGTTCATTATGTGAAGTTAAACGGCGCAGGCTCAGCCGAGCGCCACCATTTGCTGAGCTTATGCCGGGGCCTGGGGATCGAAGTCCGGACCTCTGCGCAGACCACTTCCGGGGCACAGGACCTAGAAATTCAGCCTTGCCGGCTGTCGCAATGTAATCTTCCGGTGCACGATGTTTCCTCGTTGTTGACTTTGTTGGCAGGTAAATAAGCCTTAGCTGCGGATGCTTGGCTGCACGGTGTTGTGGGGGAAACACGATAGATTTAGTTTCAAGAAAACTTTTGAACGTGTGCGAAAGCGAGGAACCCGGTGCGTCTTCCCTCTCTTGTGTACCGTTTCTACGAACGGCGCCTAGCGAAGTCGTTACCCGGTGACAAGCTGCCCCACCACATTGGTGTCATGGTTGATGGTAATCGCCGCTGGGCGAAATTAGCAGGTAGCCCCACCATGGCAGGCCATCAGGCCGGCGCGGATAAGATCCTTGAGTTCCTCGAATGGTGTGAGGACCTGGGCATCAAGGTAGTCACCCTCTACATGCTTTCCACCGACAACCTCAACCGCGAACCCAGTGAGCTGCGTGATTTGTTAGAGGTCATCGGCAATACGCTGGATCGGTTGGGCGAAACGAACCAGGTGAAGGTGCAGCAAGTTGGTGCGGTGGACGTGCTGCCTGCGGAGCTAGCCGCGAAACTTGCCGCGCTGGAAACGAGCACCGCTCAACGGACCGGAGTCCACGTTAACGTGGCCATTGGTTACGGTGGGCGACGTGAAATTATCGATGCGATTAAGTCCTTGCTGCGCGATGCTTCCGAACATGGGCGGTCATTGGAGACTGTCAGTGATTCGCTGTGTATCGAAGAACTCGAATCGTATCTGTACACCAAAGGACAGCCGGATCCGGATCTCGTGATTCGTACCAGTGGTGAGCAACGCCTGAGCGGCTTCTTGACGTGGCAAAGCGCCTACTCGGAGTTTTATTTCTGTGAGGCCCTGTGGCCGGATTTCCGTCGCGTCGATTTCTTACGCGCACTGCGTGATTTTGCCGATCGCCAGCGTCGTTTCGGTGCTTAATGCCACGCTGAGCTGCTAAGTACCGATCGTTTCCAAAAACGATGCTTGGACTTAACCTATTAGGTCAATTAGCCGTCTATGGTGAGGATATGGCGGGACGCTCAAGTCCCGTCAGACCGAAAGGTTCCTCACTAGATGACAAGATGCGGCGTACACACGAAGCGATTCGTGGTTCACCCTTGGCATCCGGTGGTGGAGCTTCCCACTAAAGCGTGGGGAGTTTCCCCACGCCGGATTCGAGAATGGGTGCGCTGTTATGACCCGAACTACCAACTCGGCCGTCCGCACATACGTCATTGACACTTCGGTGTTGTTGTCGGACCCGAAAGCGATGTTCCACTTCGAGGAGCACCATGTGGTGATCCCGTTGACAGTCATTACCGAGCTGGAGCATAAGCGCAAAGATCCGGATCTGGGCTTTTTTGCGCGACAAGCATTGCGCTTGCTCGATGAACTGATCTCCAGCCACGGCGGACTATCCCAGCCTGTCCCGGTTTCCGACGCCGGAGGCACCCTGCGCATTGAGCTGAATAACATTGCCTCCGATGTTCTGCCCGTGGGAATGCGCTCGGCAGAAAATGACACCCGTATTCTTGCGGTGGCTAAGCACCTGCTTGATGAGGGCCAAGACGTGGCCTTGGTGACCAAGGACTTGCCCATGCGTATCAAGGCCTCCGCCATTGGTATCCATGCCGAGGTTTATCGTAATGAATTGATCGCCTCCAGCGGATGGAGCGGGGTCCAATCACTGGAGCTAGACGAAGCGAGCATGGCTACGCTTTATGAGTCCGAAAAGCTCATCAATCTACCCGAAGCCAGCCAGAGCCCGATCAATACCGGCTTCGTCATTACCTCGCCCAGAGGTAGCGCGTTGGCGCGCAAGGTCACGGCTGACACCGTCAAGCTGGTCCGTGGTGACCAGCAAGCTTTCGGTTTGCATGGAAGAAGCGCCGAGCAACGTATTGCACTGGACCTATTGTTGGATCCCAACGTGGGAATCGTGTCGATGGGTGGTAGCGCAGGTACAGGAAAATCCGCTCTTGCGTTGTGTGCTGGGATGGAAGCGTTGCTCGAACGCCGCGAACACCGAAAGATCACGGTGTTCCGCCCGCTCTATGCGGTCGGTGGCCAGGAGCTTGGTTATTTGCCCGGTTCCGAAGGGGAGAAGATGGGGCCCTGGGCTCAAGCGGTCTTCGATACTCTCGGATCCATCGTGTCTAAGAACGTCATAGACGAGGTAGTCGAACGAGGCATGCTCGAAGTGTTGCCACTGACCCACATTCGGGGACGCTCCTTGCACGATTCTTTTGTGATTGTCGATGAGGCTCAGTCGCTGGAACGCAATGTGCTGCTCACGGTCCTTTCACGGATCGGGCAGAACTCAAAGGTAGTGCTCACCCATGACGTGGCACAGCGAGATAACCTGCATGTTGGACGACATGATGGGGTCTCCGCGGTGGTTGAGCAGCTTAAGGGCCATAGCCTCTTCGGGCATGTGACCCTGATGCGTTCGGAACGCTCGGCTATCGCCGCGCTGGTCACCGAAATGCTGGACGGTCCGCTGACCTAAGGTGCGGCGCGCACCGTCCACGGGATGTGTGCGCGCACATCGGTCATCGTTGGGGTGGGGCTGGTAAACAGAGAGTCAATATAGTACTCATTTTTCGCCAACACCGTGATACCCAGCGGGGCCTCGCTGCTGCCTAAGACCCTGCGTTCAACACATATTCCGGTGTCAAGATCCAGCACGATCAGTGTTTGGGTCCCAGCCGGAACCAAAGCGAACACCGGGCTCCGTGGATGGTAATTATGCCCGGCGGTGAGCACCGCCGAAAGTTGCGCGCGTCCGTGCGAGCTACGCGTTTCGGCGAGCTCATGAATGTAGGTCGGGTGTTCAAAAGCTAGATCCAGGGAAGCTGGCTCGGTGCCCGCCAGTTCATAGGGATCAAGTACGGATGCCAAGAAATCCAGGGGCAACAAGTCTTGATAGCCGTCGATTTGCGGGCGTCTGGCAATGAGATGGTCCTCGGTATAGACCGGGGACGTTAGCGAGGCAGGTAAGGACCAGGAGGAGCCGGTGGCAGCCACGTAGTCTTGGCCTCGTTCTGCAGTAAAAAGTTCACGTTGATAGCAGACGGTATCTTCGTGGTTGCTGATCGCGATGGCTTCGCGCCCACGCAGTATTAGACCCAACGTGCCGTGCAGACCAGATTGGGCCAAGTGTTCAGGAACATTTAGCTCCAGTCGCAGGGAAGTGCTCAACCATGGTGCGGAGCGGGCCAGCGCACGGAAACGTCGCCGGGCGGCAGAATCAGGTGCCGGGTGATCGGGAAATAACTGCTCGGAAGCTGACGTGATCATATTTCCAGTGTAGAAGCACCCGCGTTATTCACAACCCAGCACATCGTACTAGAGCACCTGAGGTACTGGCCCTATGCTCTAAACATGATCACGCTCTGGCAAGAATCTTTGTGGACCGCTCTACCTCTGGTGCTGTTCTGCGCAAGTTTCCTTTGTTTCGGAGTGCTTTTGTCGCTAACAGATATCAAAGAGCACCGGCTACCGAACAGGTTGTTACTTCGCTGGGTAGTAATGAGTGCGGTGCTTCTACTGGGGCTGAGCATAGTGCGTGGGCAGTACCTTCCATTGCTCAATGCCGGGCTGGGAGCGCTCATTTTGGGTGGGGCGTATCTGCTACTTGCACTGATTTCGCGTGGAGCCATGGGCATGGGCGACGTGAAGCTTGCGATAGTGCTGGGTCTGAACGTCGGCTACTTTTCCTTATCTGCCCTATTCTTGGCCAGTGTGTTCGCGTTTGTGCTGGCTAGCCTAGTGGTGCTGAGTGGAATGATTGCTGGCAAACTGAACGCGAAGTCCGCGGTGGCCTTTGGCCCGTTCATGATCCTAGGTGCAGCACTTGCTTTGCTTATGACACCATAGGGCCATGACAACTCCGGAATTCATCACCGATCTGCGCACTCGTATTGGACATGACCTGCTCTGGTTGAGCGGGGTGAAGGTCGTGGTTTTTAACGGATCTCAGGTGTTGCTGGTGCGCAGGGTGGACAACGGACTGTGGACCTTGCCTGCGGGAATCATTGAACCAGGTGACGAAGCCTCGCATACCGCGGTCCGTGAAGTTTTGGAGGAGACCGGGGTGCGCTGTGAGCTGACGCATTTATTAGGAGTGGGAGTGACCGCCCCAGCGACCTATCCAAATGGTGACCACGCGCAGTATTTAGATATCGTATTTCGGGCCATACATCTGGGCGGCGAAGCACGAATCAACGATGACGAGAATTTAGAAGTCGGTTATTTTGAACTTTCCGACCGCCCGAGCCTGCCACCACTGCATGAGCGAGCCATTGACTGGGCACTGAATCCGAAGCCCGGCGGATATTTCGCCTGAGATAAACGCCAACGCCCCGCACGAAGCGGTTCGCATCCACCCAATAATTTTGGGGGATAGCGACGCTCGTACGGGGCGATGAACCGCTGAGAGCAGACTACTCCTTGGGATGTTCCACCGATGAGTCACTAACTGGTGAGTCATGATCAGTAAGCAGAACTCCACCACCGTGTTTGGCAGCGCGCTCGGCCTCTTCAAGTTCCTTGGCTTCCAGCCCGCCGATCGCCTCACCACGTGCCACCATACCGGCGGTGTCCGAGAGCGGAACCTGCTTGAGGAACAGTGCCAGTACGAAGGCTAGAAGAATAAACGGAATCAGGTACCAGAACACCGGGGCCAACGAGTCAGCGTAAGCGGTGACAATGCCATCGCGTAGCTGCTCAGGAAGCTGGGCCAAGGTCTGCGGGTCCAAGGTTGCCGTCGCGTTGCCCGCATCGGCCGCGCTCGCGCCGGACGCCGTAAAGACCTCGGTGAGATTCTCCGAAAGTCTATTGGTGAACATCGCACCGAAGATCGCCACACCCAAGGATGCGCCAACTTCACGGAAGTAGTTGTTAGTCGACGTGGCGGTTCCGACCATCGCCGGATCTACCGCATTCTGCACCACAAGCACTACCACTTGCATGATCAGGCCCAGGCCTGTGCCGAAGACAAACAGGTACACGCAGATAAGCCACAACGGGGTGCTTGCGCTCAATGAGGTGAATGCGAGCATGGCCAAGGCGGTGACCAGGGCACCGGCAATCGGGTAGCCCTTATACTTGCCGGATTTGGTGATGGCGATACCAGACCAAATGCTGGTACCCATCATGCCCACCATCATTGGAAGCATTAACAGACCCGATACGGCCGCCGAGGTCCCGGAGGACATCTGCAAGAAGGTCGGCACGAAGGCGATGGCCGCGAACATGCCTAGACCCAGCGTAAAGCCGATCGCCGTAGCGTTGATGAAGATGCGGTTTTTGAATAGCGACAGCGGGATGATTGGATCTTCGGCGCGGGCTTCAACGATGATGAACAGCACCGCCGCGGTGAGCATGCCAAGGCCCCAACCCCAGGTTTCCAAAGCAGTCCAGCCGTGGTTTTTCGACCCACCAAAGTCGGTGAAGAAGATCAGGCAGGTAGTTGCGATCGACAGCAACAGCACACCAAGAATGTCGATTTTCTTGGTGGACTTCTTATTCGGGATGGTCAGCGCAAACCAAGCAATCAAGAACGCGCCGATGCCGATAGGGATGTTGATGTAGAAAGCCCACTGCCAGGTCAGATGGTCGACAAAGAATCCACCGAGCAACGGACCGGCAACCGCCGAGAGGCCAAAGATAGCACCCAGCGGGCCCATGTACTTGCCGCGCTGGGATGCCGGGACGATGTCGGCAATGATTGCCTGCGAGAGGATCATCAGGCCACCGCCGCCCAGGCCCTGCATGGCGCGGAAGAAGACGAAGGTCCAGAATGTTCCGGCGAAGGCTGCGCCTACGGAAGCTAAGGTGAACAGCGCGATGGCAATAAGGAAGAGATTACGACGGCCAAGGACGTCACCGAACTTGCCGTAAATCGGCATCACAATGGTGGTGGCCAGCAGGTAGGCGGTGGTGATCCAGGCCTGGTGCTCGACGCCGCCGAGCTGTCCAACGATGGTTGGCATTGCGGTGGACACGATGGTCTGGTCTAAGGAGGAAAGCATCATTCCGGCGATGAGCGCGGAGAAAATGATCCAAATCCTTCGTTGCGTCAGGAGCAACGGCGCCGATTCCGGGGATTTCCGGGATTCGGTGGTTGAAGTCATGCGTGGGATCCTTGCAAGATATGAGAGTCGGGCGGGGTGGCGCTCGGTTAAGAGCGGGTCAGTGGCTGGCTGTAAATCTCGCGTCCCATAGTGAGCACCGCGAGATATTCCTCGGCCAATGAACGTTCGCTGTCCGAGGCCAAATACCGGTCGACGGCTTTGAACGTGGCGAACTGCAGGGAATGAACCAGTAGTTCAAGTCCCGGGTGTGAAGCCTCAACGCCTTCACGTTGGGCGATGAGTTTCATGAATTCGGCCTGGCGTTCGGGACCGACCTTGATCATCCGCTCTAAGAGCTCCGGTTCACGGTGTACTGCGGCGAAGAATCCTTGGGTGCTACCGATGGCCTGTTCGTCTCGATTGAGCAGTTCGACGAACAAGGCGACAAGATCTGCCTGCAGGGTAGGGGAGATCCCTTGGATTCCGGCCGGACGCGAGGCCATGAACCGGTCTAAAGCATCGGCTGGGATTCCGTCGTCGTCGTGACCGAAAACGGCGTCGATTTTTGCAGCGAAGTAATTAAAAAAAGTCCGCCGTGAGATTCCCACCCCAGCGCAGAGCTGGTCGACGGTGAACCCGGCAAAGCCGTGTTCTGCGGTCAGTTCGCGTGCATGTTGGGTGATCGACAGGCGTGTTTTTTGCATGCGTGCGCTGAGCCCGGCTGGAGCGGTAGCCGGGACAGTACCGGTAGTTGCACTATTGTTCACAAGATGCAGTTTTGCACCTACTGGCACCTCAGTGCAAATTATGTTATCGGGAACACAATCTCAGCTCGTTAGCCGAACGCTCGCGCGAGTGTGTTGCCTCGTAATAGGCTGTGATCCATGACCTCGCTACGACTGCTCCCGCCCAGCGCTCATCTGCATGAATCGTGGCTTCGCAATACGGAAGAATGGGATGGAGCGGACCAACAGGGCGCTTCGGTCTTCTTGGCAGATAAATACGGTTGGGACCTGAAGAGCCCTAAAGATTTCTCGCGCTGGGTGCGTTTGCTCAACGACCTTGCCGATACACAGCATCAGCCACCGACTGGATTTGTTAACCAGTGCACGCTCTGGCTGGAACGGGATGAAGAATACCTCGGTGCGGTAAGCCTGCGGTATGCGCTGATCAACGATTTCCTTCAAGTCGTCGGCGGGCATATTGGTTATGGAATTCGTCCGAGTGCCCGCGGGGAAGGCCTTGCCGCACAAGCACTCAAGGCAATACTCGAAGTGGCTAGAACCCGCGGGATGCGACAGGTGCTGCTGACCTGCGACGATTCAAATATTGGTTCAGCAAAAACGATTGTGGCCTGCGGGGGACGGCTCGAAAGAATTCTCCCAGTCGAGGAGCTCGCCGCCCAATTTGGTTCTGTTGCGCCCGTTCGAAGATATTGGATCGATCTCTAAGCCGGTGCCGTTGACCAACGCGTCAAGCCGGCCACACTAGGAAGTCCCAGGGTGGCCGGCTCGTAGCAACTTTTAGTCTTTGCGGTAATGCGGAATGCGGTTTTAGTACTTTCCGGTCATCGTCGAAACGTCTAGCAGCTCATCAAGCTGTGCTTCGGTGACTTCGCCACGTTCTACGAACCCTAAAGCAATGGTCGCTTCACGCACCGTCAGACCCTCGGCCACAGCCTTCTTGGCAATCTTCGCAGCATTCTCATACCCGATGAGCTTGTTTAATGGAGTCACGATTGACGGTGATGCTTCGGCGAGGAAACGAGCACGTTCCACATTTGCGGTAATCCCATCGATCATTTTCTCAGCCATCACGCGCGATACATTTGACAGCAGACGAATGGATTCGAGCAGGTTCGAAGCCATCACCGGGATGCCCACATTCAGCTCGAAGGCCCCATTGGTTCCTGCCCACGCGATGGTGGTGTCGTTGCCGATTACCTGTGCGGCCACCTGAATGGCGGCCTCGGAAATGACCGGGTTGACCTTGCCCGGCATGATGGATGAGCCCGGCTGGAGGTCGGGGATGGAGATTTCGCCTAGCCCGGTATTGGGGCCTGAACCCATCCAACGAAGGTCATTGGCGATTTTGATGAGCGAGATCGCAATGGTCCGCAATGCAGCGGAACCTTCGACAAGTCCGTCACGGTTCGCCTGAGCTTCAAAGTGATTGCGTGCCTCGGTGATCTCTAACCCGGTGTCTTCGCGCAAGAACTCCAGAACTTGAGCTGGGAAACCTTCGGGGGTGTTGATCCCGGTACCGACGGCGGTGCCGCCGAGCGGGACCTCAGCTACCCGGGGAAGTGCAGCCTCAATTCGTTCCACACCGTAACGGATCTGTGCTGCATACCCACCAAATTCCTGTCCGAGGGTCACCGGGGTTGCATCCATAAGGTGTGTACGCCCGGACTTCACCACATCCTTGAACTCCGCTTTCTTGGACTCAAGTGAGATCGCCAATGATTCCAAGGCTGGAATAAGCTCGTTAACCAGTGCATTGGTGGCGGCTACGTGTACTGAGGTCGGGAAAACATCATTTGACGACTGTGAGGCGTTCACATGATCGTTGGGATGAACCTCGGTCGAGCTGCCTGCCTCTTTCAAAGCACGGGTAGCTAATTCGGCGAGAACCTCATTGGTGTTCATATTCGAGCTGGTGCCCGAGCCGGTTTGAAAAACGTCGATGGGGAAATGTTCGTCAAAGTCGCCGGTGGCGACCAGATCGGCGGCGGCCACAATTGCGTCTGCACGTTCGGCATCCAAAACGCCCAAGGCCTGATTGGCATGGGCAGCAGCCTTTTTAACCTGCGCGAGCGCCTTGATGTGGGCCGATTCGAGTTTTTTCCCAGAGATCGGAAAGTTCTCCACGGCGCGTTGGGTCTGTGCCCGATAGAGAGCTTGTGCCGGAACCCGGACTTCGCCCATAGTGTCGTGCTCAATGCGGAATTCGTCGTTGTTGCTCATGAGGCTCACACTACGCCGAGAAGACGATGTCCAAAAGGGATCTGCCTCTAACATCACAACCACTAGTGATGTTAGAGAGAGTGGGAATAAATTTAGGGTTAAACAAAAGTGGTCCGCGGGTGAACCGCGGACCACTTACTGCTTGGCTTGAAATTTACTCAAGGCCCATGCTTGAAACTAACTGAGCTTCACCTTCGGCAAGCTTATAGGCCACGCCTGCTACAGCAGTTCGTCCCTCAGCAATGGCGGTTTCGATGATGCTGGAAAGATCTACCAGACGCGAGGTGGTCTGTTTGACGTGTTCGACAACGGTGCCGTTAACGTCGGTAATATTTGATCGTTCTGCGGCAAATACCGACGGGATGATGTGCTCCACGAGGTCTCGCACGAAGCCCTTGGGCATATTGCCTGACTCTTTGGCATCAATGGCCGCGGTTACCGCGCCACAGCTGTCATGACCCAGAATGACGATCAGCGGAATATTGAGGATATCAACGGCGAATTCCAAAGATCCCAGGCTGGCGGGATCAAGCACGTGACCGGCGGTACGCACCACGAAGACATCTCCCAAGCCCACATCAAAAATGATCTCTGCTGCAAGACGTGAATCGGAGCAACCGAAAATTACTGCAAAGGGTTCCTGGCCGGCGACCAAGGACTCTCGCCGAGCGCCATCCTGGTTGGGGTGCTGAGTGTTGCCGAGGATGAATCGCTGGTTACCATTGGTCAGCTTTTCCCAAGCCTGCTGTGGTGTTAGTGCCGATTTGCCGTGTTCAGATTCCATAATTCGAATTCTACGCCGGTGCCAAGAAGTTCTTTCCACCTAATGACATCGCAGATGCAAAAATTACAGACCCTGAGCTTCGGCGGCCTGAACGACCGTCATCAATTCTTCCTCGCCGGTGTCGCTGGAAATAATCAACGTTGAATCCTTGAAATTGGAAATCATGTAAACGGTTTGATCCTTCTTGCGGACTTCCCAATTATGGCCGTTGATGACTCGTTCGTCGCTTGGAATCGCGTTGTCGGTTACCAGTGCGATCCATGTAGGGTTCGCATCTGCGCTCTGGCGAACATAAACGAAGTTTGTCTCATCCATCACCAAACCGAATTCCCAGTAGGAGACGTCCTGGATCTGGTTGCTCTTCCAGCGAGCGAAGTTTGCGTATTCATCGCCAGAAACCTGTGGCGCAAAAACTTTAAAGTCGGCAACGCCCGATACCTCGCTGGCCACGGCCTGCAAATCTACCGGATGCTGAAAGGATTCTTCCTTGTTCGCCGGGTTCAGCAGCAACAACGGAATGATCACCGCAATGGTGAAGCCTACCGATAAGAGCATGCCTTTGAAAGTTTGGTTTGCACGCTTTGACTGCTTTTCGGTCAGCAGCGGCGTGAATGGCAGATCCTCAAAGGTTGCTTCGGGGTCGTTCAAATCACGACGTATCGGCTGTTCGCCTACCGGGACATCATTCTGGGAAGTATTCTCTGGCTGCACAATCCCCATTCTCCCCGAAGTTCCTGTGCAAATCGAACCGAGGTGCCCAATCACACGTAGACGCTTGCTCAGTTTATGCGACATGAATTACAAGCAGAAAAACGATGGGGATATGATGGAGGTGTTTGCATAGGCGCAATGACTACGACTCAGTGATGGGATCTTTCGTGACCGAAGACAACAATTATGCCCACCTATCTCCGCGACTGTCGGTAACCGACGCGGAACCGGACCGCAACCTCGCACTGGAGCTGGTGCGCGCAACGGAAGCGGCAGCCATCGCTTCATCCCCGTGGGTTGGATTCGGTGACAAGAATGCCGCCGACGGCGCAGCAGTAGATGCCATGCGTGGCCTACTATCCACAGTGAACTTCAACGGCGTCGTGGTAATCGGCGAAGGCGAAAAAGACGAAGCCCCGATGCTGTTCAACGGCGAACAGGTTGGCAACGGCTCCGGAGCCGAATGCGATGTTGCTGTTGACCCAATCGATGGCACCCGTTTGACCGCACTTGGTCTGAACAACGCCCTGTCGGTTCTGGCTGTGGCCGACCGCGGTTCGATGTTTGATCCTTCTGCCGTGTTCTACATGGAAAAGCTCGTTACCGGTCCCGAAGCGGCCGACCTGGTTGATCTGCGTTTGCCGGTCAAGCAGAACTTGCACCTGATCGCTAAGGCCAAGGGCAAGAAGATCAGCCAGATCACCGTCACCTTGCTGGACCGCCCGCGCCATGCCGGACTCATCGAAGAAATTCGTGCTGCCGGCGCTCGCACCAAGCTTTTGATGGACGGCGACGTTGCAGGCGCCATCGCGGCAACCCGTGAAGGTACCGGCGTTGATGCCTTGATGGGTATCGGCGGCACTCCTGAGGGTATCGTCACCGCATGTGCCATCAAGGCAATGGGTGGCGTGATTCAGGGCCGTCTGTGGCCAACCGATGATGACGAGAAGCAGAAGGCGATCGACGCTGGCCACGAACTAGGCCGCGTTTTGACCACCAATGATCTGGTCACTTCCGATAACTGCTACTTCGCAGCCACCGGCATCACCGATGGTGATCTGTTGCGCGGAGTACGTTACAAGAATGGTCGCATCCACACCCAGTCGATCGTGACTCGTGCCAAGTCTGGCACCATCCGCTTTGTTGATGGTGAGCACCAGCAAGACAAGTGGGAAGCTTACACCCGCTAAAAACGAGTTAACCATTCAAGCCGCTGGCTTCCCTCGAGAGGAAGCCAGCGGCTTGAATTGTTTAATGACTGATTAGTTCGATTTTTCCTGTGCACTGGCGGCAAAAAGTGTGGCTGGTTCGGAACTGCGAGAAATCGCTCCGACCGGCAAATCTTCGGCAGTGATGAATGCCGAATCACCGCGGGACAGCTGCAAGGACTGCGTGGCAGATTCCAAGGTGAACTCCCCGGCGGTGCAGAGCACCACCGATGCACCGTGGAGCTGCAACTCGGTACGCACTTGCGCCTGGTGAGTTTGGGTAACCTGCAACTGAAATTCGTCAAAGTTTGGCTGGAACAATTGCGAATGATCTGAAACCTTGAGGCCTGCCAACAGCGGAGCCGCGGAGGGTTCGGCGATGGAGATCTCCAATAGTTCGGGAACATCGATGTGTTTGCTGGTCAGCCCGCCGCGTAACACGTTGTCTGAATTCGCCATCACCTCGATACCAAGCCCGCGCAGGTAAGCGTGGACATTACCGGCGCCGAGGCTGATCGCCTCGCCAGGCTTTAAGAACACCAAATTCAGTAGCAGCGCCACCAAGACGCCAGCGTCGCCTGGATAGATCTCGTTGATCCTGACCAACTCGGCAAGCTGGACGTTCTCTTGCAGTGCCGGATCGGCCGAGATAGCGCCACAAAGGTTGAGCACTAGATCGCTGATTCCGCGACCACCGGTAAGCACGTAGCGCAGCGAGTGCCCCAGCGGTTCGCCACCCTCCAGTAAGCGAATCAGTTCGCTGACAAGTTTTGTGTCGTTGGTAGAAAGTCGGGGCAGGAAAAGCCGTAAGTCAGCAACGATGTCCTGTGGAACACGGAAGCCTGATAACGCCACAAAATCGGTGAGTGCGTACAGCATTTCCGGTTTGTGGTTGTCATCTTTGTAGTTTCGATTCGCCGCGTCGCGGGCGACGCCTGCTGCTTCTTCCTTGGCGAAACGTTCACGGGCTTGGTCTAGGGTCGGGTGAACTTGAATCGACAACGGCTGGGAAGCGGAGAGCACCTTGAACAGGAATGGCAACCGGCCATAGCGTGCTTCGAGGTCCGCACCAAGCATTGCCGCCGAGTTCGCGGCAATAACCTCGTGCAATGGCTCGCCACTGTCCAGCACCGTGCTCGGGCACCCGGGGTGGGCGCCGAGCCACAGTTCAGCCTGAGGGCTGATGGTTGCTGGTTGTCCCAACAACTCGGTGATTTCTTGCGTTGAACCCCAATGGTAATCCCGAATGGAATTTTTCAACTCAAACACGTTTTGTACCCTTAACTTTCACTAACGATCATGGTTTCAAAACGGTCGGGGGGTCGTAACCGTGGCGTAACCGTGAAGGCTCTTTATGGAACCGAGCATTCGTCGTTGTTTGCGGCGATCTGAGCCAGACGCGTATTCTGGCCAATCATTTCAAGCTCTACCAGGTACTGCTCATCGATAGGGGAGCCATCGCGCTTGGTCATTGGTACTTCATCACCGTTGGATAGCTTCGGGGCATCGTTGATGTCTGTGGCTTCTTCCGGGGCTTCCTCAGTGGGTTCTGCCGAGCCACTAGCCTCGGTAGTCTCCTTGGACTTCTCTGGGTCTTGGGACTTCTTGGATTCCTTGGGCTTCTTTGGTGCGTTCTGCTTTTCGATGATTCCGTTGATGCGATCATGAATCTTATCAAAGTCAGGGTACGTGGAGAAGGAACGTTCGAAGTCCGGAGAACCAAGAGTCAGGCGGCTAAATGGTGTACCAGCGACCTTGTCGGCGACTGAAACGAAGGAACTGAGCTGGCTTGCAGGAATGTTCGTTTCAACCAGCTGCTCGCCGGCCTGCATGATGCTGCTGAAGTTTGTCAGGATGGTCTGCGGGGTGAACTGCTTGATAATTGCCTGCTGCAGGCACTGCTGGCGCTTGATGCGGTGGTAGTCGTCGGTGAAATCACGCGAACGAGCAAACCAGAGTGCGTCCTTGCCGTTGAAGGTCTGCACCCCTGGAGCGAACCAGTGGGTGTTGACTAGCGAGTTTTCCCACTTCTTCCCGTTGTAAGGGACCCAGCCACCGGAATCGATGGTTACCCCGCCCAAGGCGTCAACGAAGTTCGCAAAGCCGGCCATGTCAACCATGACGTAACCCTGAACCTTGAGATCGGTGGTTCCCGATAGTGCGTCCATGACCGCCTGGGCGCCAACGTTTTTCACCGAGTCTGGGAAAGCATCGGCGTGGTTGTCTACCGCATCGCGATAAATGGCGTTGAACAGGCATTCGTCGCCGCAGTCATAACCGTCAGGGTAGACCTCGGCCATCGGGGAATCCTTGGCGAAGCGGGCCTTCTGGAAGTTACGCGGTACGGAGATCATCAGCGATTTGCCGGTTTTGGCGTCTACCGAAAGCAGCGCTATCGAGTCGGTACGTACCCCGTCACGGTTTGAACCGGAGTCTGCGCCGAGCACCGCAATGTTGTAACGCCCGTTGACCGGGTCAAAGGCAGGACCTTCGTCAAAGACTTTAACGATGGTTTCGCGACCGGTATTCAGGATGGACGCACCATAAACGAAGATGCCGCTGGTGGCGATGACCGCCGCCAGCGTGAAGATCGTGACGATCGCGCGCATCCCGGGAGCCAGCATGCGTGGCCTGATGATGAACAGCGTGTTGATGAACATGATCAGCCAGCCCACGGCGAGTACCGAGAGCACCACAATCAGGAACAACTGGAAGTTAGGATGTGCCGCCCAGCCAAGCAGGATTGAGCGGTTAATAAAGTACAGGGCCGCGAGCAGGATGAGCACTGCCCAGCACAGCATGGTGACCGTGACCGCGATCCGTCCCAGCTTGCGGTTTCCTGCGATGAGCTGAGCGCTACCGGGGAAAATTATGGTCAGAATGACCAGAATTATGGCGCGTTTGCTCCGGGCCGGAGAGGAAATGCTCTCCGGGTTCCGAAGCGGACTTGGAGCGCGGTGACTGGCAGAACCCATGTACTTAGTGACTTTCCTTAGGAAGAGAAGTTCTCGTTGGCAACCTCGGCACGCAACGCGGCGCCCTTGGCGTAGGCAGACTCGCGCAGCGAGTCTGCAAAGGCTAGCAACTTAACCTGTAACGACTTAGCAAGCTCATCGGTTCCCGACGCCAGCATACGCACAGCTAACAAGCCGGCATTGCGGGCACCACCGATGGAGACCGTAGCCACCGGAACTCCGGCTGGCATCTGCACGATGGACAGCAAAGAATCCATTCCATCAAGCTTGGCTAATGGTACCGGAACACCGACCACCGGAAGTGGCGTCACCGAAGCGAGCATTCCCGGCAGGTGCGCGGCGCCGCCGGCACCGGCGATGATCACGCGCAGGCCACGAGCGTGGGCCTGCTGGCCGTACTCGATCATTTCGGTCGGCATGCGGTGCGCCGAGACGACATCGGCCTCGAAGGGGATGCCGAATTCGGTCAGTGCCTCGGCGGCTAGGCGCATGACGGGCCAGTCCGAGTCTGAGCCCATGACGAGTCCGACAAGTGGTGCTTGAGTCATTTGAATTAAAATCCTTGAATGTCGTGGCCCGGTTCAATGAGCCTAGGTGAAAGCCTAAGCGGTCTCGGGCAGACCATCTCGGATTAAGCTGGCCACTGCGTCGGCGCGTTCGCGTAGTTCGGCGACGCTCTGCGTCTTCGTGCCAACGACGTTCACGTGTCCGATCTTGCGTCCGGGACGCACAGATTTCCCGTAGGAATGCACCTTAACTTCGGGTGCGGCAGCCAAAGCGGCTTGGTAGGCGGAGAACAAATCTTGATTTGCTCCACCCAGGAAATTCTTCATTACGGTGACCCCGAGCTCGCGGGTTTCGCCCAGTGGCAAATCCAAGACCGCGCGCAGGTGCTGTTCAAACTGGCTGGTGACCGAACCGTTCATGGTCCAGTGCCCGGTGTTGTGTGGGCGCATGGCCAACTCGTTAATCACGAAGCCGGCACCCTGTCCGGGAGTTTCGAAGAGCTCTGCTGCCATGACGCCAGTAACGCCGAATTCTTCGGCGATACGTATGGCAGCCTGTGAGGCCGTGGCCGCAGTTTCATCGGAGATGTCTTGGGCGGGGGCAATGACTTCGTCGCAGACGCCTGCCACCTGAATGGTGTGGACTACCGGCCAGGCTTTGGTTTCGCCCGAGGGAGTGCGTGCCACCATGGCTGACAGCTCGCGGGTGAATTCCACCTTGTCTTCGGCCAATAAGGCACCGTGCGCGAACCAGTCCTCGCAGTCTTTGGCCTGTTCTGCGTTATCGAGCATGCGTACGCCCTTGCCGTCGTAACCACCGCGTGGGGTTTTGAGCACAATCGGCCATCCGGTTTGCTCGCCAAAGGCAAGTAACTGGGCAACATTCTTTACCTTCGCCCACGCTGGATTTGGCAGTCCAAGCTTTTCGATTGCCGCACGCATCACCAGCTTGTCCTGGGCATGGATCAGAGCTTCGGGACGTGGCTGGACGTTGACTCCCTCATTGATCAGTGTGGTGAGGAACTCATTAGGAACATGCTCATGATCAAAGGTCACGACATCTTTACCCTGGGCAAAAGCGCGCAGGGTGGCCAAGTCTTTGTAGTCACCAACGGGCGCATCGGGCACACAACGTGCCGCCGATACGTCCGGACCTTCGGCGAGAACATGCAGTTCAAATCCGAGGTTTAGGGCCTCAGGGGCCATCATTCGGGCTAATTGCCCGCCACCAATCACACCAATTTTAGGGAAGCTCACTCTCCTAGGTTAGCGAAAGAGTTCCAGCTTCCCGTCTTCGCGTTGACTGATTACTCACGAAATCCGGGGTTTTGTCAGGAAATGCGGATAAAATAGGTAGCTAGTGTTCCTGCGCCTTGGCGTAAAAGGGCACCACCAAACTACTGACCTAGGGAACTGAACTTCCCAAGATTCTGACGATCTTGTGGTCGTATCGATGTCTGCATCGACACGCGAGCCACGTTGATTTGTCTGGAGGAAAATGTTCGAGCGCATTACACAAAAACTAACCGGACTTATTTCGATGCTGTGGCGCGAAGTGGCAAAGTTCGGCGTTGTCGGCGGAATCGCGTTCATCATCGACTCTGGAATTTATGTCTGGTTGCTTCATGGCCCAATGAGCGATTCACAGGTTAAAGCGAAGATCATTGCTGGCATCGTGGCGACCCTGTTCTCCTGGGTGGCCAACCGCTATTGGACGTTCCGTCATCGTCGCCAAGCTAATGTGGCCCGTGAATTGGTGATGTTCCTGATTATGAATGCCATCGGTTTGGGTATCGCCGCAGCCTGTGTTTGGTTCACCAAATACGTACTAAATATGACGGACCCGACCAGCGTCTTTATTGCCGGTTCCGTGGTTGGTCTGGTGTTGGGAACAATCTTCCGATTCTTTGCCTACCGCTTCTGGGTCTTCGGCGCAGAAATGGACCAAGACGCAGAATTCGCCCACGACCACGAACTGCTGACCCTGCGCGAAAACGGAGCCGATACCCAGAGTGTTACTCCGGATACCGGCACCATTCCTACCGCCAAGAGCTAAACAGCTGGCACGTAGTCGTGACTGATCTTTTCTCCTTGACGGAGCCGGTCACTGACTTCCATTTGCGCCTCAACAAGCACGATGGAGTCTCCAGCCTTCCACTGGGCGACCGCATAGGGCAATAGTTGCAATACCGGGATATCTGCGCGAACCAAGATAGTGCCCAAGGCGTTGACCTCGGGGGCAAAAAGCTCGGCTAAGGACAGGGCATTGCCTGCGCTGTTGCGCAACGCGGTAGTTTCCCCCGATACTGCCGAGGGGTAAAACTGGTCCCCGTAAGTGCGCACATTTGCGTTGTAATCCTCGGCGACCGGGCCTAGGTCGGCGCCAAATGACAACGCCATGGCGGCGGGATTAACCGCAAGAATCTCGGATGACCCGGGTATGCGTTGATCATTAGGGTCTTGGGTGATCCATAAGGTGGCGTTAGCGGCCTGATCATCATCAGCATCCAGTAGCGTCGCCCCGTGATGCAATACGGCCAAGCCGAGCACCAGTGATTTCCAATGAGACGGCAAATCTAGAACGATGAGGGACTCTTGTTCAAGATCGAAACACTCGCCCAATAGGTTCGCACTTTTGGCAACCCAATTGTCAAAGACCTTGCCCGAGAGCTCGATGCGTTCTCCGGATTGTGAGTACCAGGTGAGCCACGGTGTGGCATCGGAGCGGCGCGGCGCCAGTAAGCCTTCAGCGAAGGTTCCGGTAGCGGAGTTGAACGGCATTTTCCACCTTAATTTATTTACTGAGAATTTACCGACAATTCGCGGAAGTTGCGACTCGCCGGATTCATTGGTGTCTTTTCGTGGCGTGTTGTGCCGGGAGTTTGCTGTGAACCCTCCATAGAATAACCTCCCCGCTTGACTATGACCGAGTTACACGGCTGTAATTAGATGGTGAGTTCGGCTCGTCCATCATTTCACTACTTCGATGGAATAAAGAGAGACGTATGGATCGGGAGCATTGATGGCTCGATCTTCTCAAACCAAGCGAAAGGTCAACATCAACATGACGAAGCTGGAGCAGAGGTACTCCGATTTTTCGACATCGGCAGTGGCATCCGCCCAATACGGGGTTGAAGGCGCACCGTCGGATTGGTTTGTCGATCCACAAGCTGGGGAATCCGCACGGGTAGCGGTAGCCACAGATTTGGAGACAGCTGCAGAGGACTTCCTCCGTGAGCATGCGCCGGCAGAGACCGAAGGTGGCTCGAGTGCCGGTTCGTGGGCTCCTGAGCTGGATGAAGACGAGCAGGTCCGCGAAAGTATCAAGGCGGTATGGCTCGGCGTCGGCGGAGAAGTCGACGAAGGTGAGCTGGGTTGGCAGGCCCGTGCCCTGTGTGCACAAACTGACCCCGAAGCATTTTTCCCAGAAAAGGGCGGTTCGACCCGCGACGCTAAGCGTGTCTGCGGGGCCTGTGTTGTACGTTCAGAATGTTTGGAATACGCGTTGAGCAACGACGAGCGCTTTGGCATCTGGGGAGGGCTCTCCGAGCGCGAACGCCGCCGACTACGGAAACGAGCAATCTAATTCGACCGCCAATTCATGTCACCGCCATCGTTGCTGCGCACGATGGCGCTGACTTTTTACCACGCACTTTAGCTGCACTGCGAAATCAGTCGCGGCCGATTGAACGGTACCTCGGGGTGGACGCGTCCTCACAAGACGCGTCACATCAGGTATTAAAAGCAAATCTTCCTTCTAATGCCACTTTGCTTTCGGCTCCTGCCGGATCATTGGGGCTTTCAGTTCAAGAAGCAGTGGATGCGCTGCCCGAAGCACGCACCGATCGCGATGAGTGGATATGGATTATCCACGATGATTCGATGCCGGCTCCCGATGCGTTAGAACATCTCACACGCACGGTTGAAGCCTCCGAATCTGTAAGTATTGCTGGTTGCAAGATTTTAGACATCGACAACCCGCGCCGCTTGGCCGAGGTGGGACTCAGCGTCGACCGTAGGGCACAGCGCCTGACGATGATCGACATGGACGAGGTTGATCAAGGCCAGTACGACGGACGTAGCGACTACTTCGCCGTGTCCTCTGCCGGAATGTTCATTCGTCGCGAGGTTTTCGAAGAGCTCGGTGGTTTTGACCCGGCTCTTCCTGGCCGCGGCGACGATGTGGATCTGTGCTGGCGTAACCGACTTGCTGGACACCGCGTAGTAGTGGTTCCGGCAGCAAAAATTTATCATCAGATCGATGTTGTCGATTCACTGGCCGGACCAGGTGAGGCACGCCGTGCCGAGGTGTTCCAGCGTCTTAAGTTCGCCTCCCCAATAGGCCTGCCATTTATCTGGTTAGGGATTCTCTTCGGCGGTATTGGGCATTTCCTTTTAGCCTTGTTAGCCAAAGACCCGGGACATGGATTTAGCCATTTAGCTGCCACGCTTAAAGGCTTGTTATCTCCGGTGAAGTTGGGTGCGTCGCGGCGTCAGGTCAAGGAAACTCGTCAGGTTCCGCGCCGTCAGGTGCGCAAGTTGATGACCTCAAATACCGAGGTCCGCGAATACCGTCGCAACATTTCAAGCGGTCAGGACGACTCGCAGGTATTTGGTGATGGCTCCGGGGCCGAGGGCATGGTGGAACCGAGTGGTGAGAACTTCTCGGACTTCGTTCGTATTGCCCGTCCGCCACGAACCACAGCAGTGCTTTCACTTATTCTTGCCTTGCTGATCACCACCGCGACCTCACTGATAGCTTGGCGCACGGTGATCGGTGCTAGCGCACTCAGCGGTGGTGCTATCCGCCCACTATCACGCTCACTAAGTGAGATCGGCGCCAACGCCACATCCTGGTGGCAGAATGTGGGCACCGGCCTGAGCGCCGCACCGGATAACACCGACGTTGTTTATTGGTTACTTTCTGTCGTGAGTTTCAACCACGCCAACCAAGCCCTCGTGATCCTGTTCATCGCAGCCATGCCGTTGGCTGCGTTGAGCGCCTGGTGGGGTGTAGGTGTCGTTAGCCGTTCACGAGCCGTACGTTTTTTTGCGGCCGTGATTTGGGCACTGCAACCAGCGCTGTTCTCGGCGTTGGCTTCGGGTCGCGTGGGATCGGTTTTGATTCACGTGATGTTGCCATTGTTCTTCCTGGCTATGCTTCGTGCGCTCAACGCCCAGGTGCTTCCCGAAGGTAAACCCGCAGCAACTGAGGGGCAGCGTAAAACGTCCGCGTGGACCGCTTCGGCTTGCGCAGCATTGATCATGTGGGTTATTTCGACCGGTTCAATGCCGTTCTTCCTCACTCTTTTGGTGCTCATTTACATTCTGGCGATTTCCGCGCCACGCCGGGCACGCACCCTCTGGTGGGTTCCATTACCAGCAGTGGTGTGGAACCTGCCGTTGCTCTTCGAAGCGTTGGGAAATCCGCGGCTGTTGTTCACCGAACCCGGAGCGCCTTTGGCGTTTGACCCGGCACCGCTGTGGCAGATGGTTCTAGGTTTTCCCGAGGCTTTTGACGCGATGCTCAGCCCACTGGGTTGGGGAATTCTACCGGCCGGTCCATGGGCCCTGGGCGCTGCACTTCTTGTTGGTGCACCGCTGGTAATTTTGGCGGTCTTGGGTGCACTTGGATCTGCTTTCAGCCTCGATGCCACCATGCGCCGCAACTCGCGCAAACTTATTTGGGCGGCGGCGTTGTCCTTGGTTGCAGGTTGGGGGATTGGGTTCATCCCGGTCTCGTTGGACTCCTCAACTACCGTCAGTGCGTACACCGCACCATTTGTTTCCTTCGCGATCTTCGCGATGCTTGCCGCCGCGGCCAACGCGCTAGCGGCTCTGCGACATGAAAATCAGCCACGCGCACTGCGCCGTCCGGCTAATCGTGGTGCGCTGAGCCTGATGAGTGCGTTGAGCGTTGTGAGTTTGCTGGCCGCCGGTTCGGTGGGTCTGGCTGCGCAATTGAATTCGCAAAATCCGGATGGCGAGTTGACCTCGCTGACTGCTGAACAACGAGTCGCGGCTTCACAAGAGCGCACGATTCCTGCCACGGCAGCAGACGCAGGACGCTCGGATACCGCGGAGCGTACCTTGGTACTCACTCCACGCTCCTCGGGGGAAATCGATAGCGTGCTGCTCTCGGGTGCCGGGGAAACTCTGGACTCGATGTCTCGTTCCTCGCAGGTAGCTCAGCTGACCGGTTCGCTGCTGAAACCAGCGCGTAATGAGCAGTCGGTCACCAACAACCTACAGCGCGAAGCAGCGGCAATGTTGCTCTCCGAATCTGCTTTGGACTCACGTGAGGCATTAGCGGATCTGGGCGTTGGATTTGTGGTGCTCAACGAAACCGGAGAATCCGTTTCTGCTAGCGTCCGAGTGTTAGACGCTGCGACTGGTTTAGCCGCCGTAGGCCAGACCGATAATGGTTGGCTATGGCGAGTGAACTATCAGGATTCGGACCAAAATTCCGGAGCAGGTTTCGCTCGCTTGATCGATGAATCTGACCGGGTACAGGTAGTGCCAACACAACGCGGGAAGATTCAGAATCTTGAAATTCCCGCGGCAGACGCCTCGCGAACCCTGGTCTTGTCCACCGCCCAAGATCCTAAAATGCGTGCGAGTATCGATGGTACTGCGCTGCGTTCGGTAGCTTACCCACAAGACTCGGATACCCGCTGGGCTCAGGCCTACGAGGTCCCTGCCGAGGGTGGAAAACTGACGCTGACACACGAAGAACCATTGGCTTTGCCTCTGCTGATCCTTGGCGGATTAGTGTTGCTAGTTGCCATCTTGCTGGCGATACCGGTACCAAGTACACGCCGTCTGGCAAGCTACCGCAACACTGAGTATCGTTTTCGTGCCGCCGAAGAACCGGTGGATGACAACGAGCTACTAGCCGAGCAGCCCATCGACACCGTTGACGTTGAGCAAGAGACGGAACCAGCAACCAACTCCACACCGTTGAGTCGTCGCGAAGCACGCGAACGGGATCACGAGATCCGAGAAAACTTGACCCCGAAGCTCGGTGACCGTATTTCGGACACCGACACCGAGCAGGAGAAAAAGTAGTGAGTGACGAGAAGACCCCGGCCGCCGATGATGCTGCAAACCAACCCGCACCTCATGGAACCCATGCTGCCAAACCGGAATCGGAGCCGGGCACTTCCTCGGCTGACAAAACGGTAAAGCCCGAAGATGCCAAGCCGGGAACAGACTCCGCCACGGAGCCTGAGAAACCTGCGCCACAACCGGTAGCCGCCCAGACACCGCCAGCTTCTGCAGCTAAAGAACCTGCTCGCGCGGATGGTCGCGCGAAGAGCAAGTCGGATCTTCGTGCTGAGGCCAAGGCAGAGAAAGAAGCTGCAGCAGAGGCCAAAGCCGCTGCAAAGGCTTCAGCCAAAGCTGACGCCAAAACGGCGGCTGACGCCAAGGCCACAGCCAAGGCAGAGGCCAAGGATCGGAACAAAACCCGGCCTAAGACCGATGCGATGGCCACCGCGGCTACTAAAACGGAACCTAGTGAGGACCACAAGGCTGAGCCTGTACCGGTGGCTACCGGCGCTATAGCAAGCACAGTGGAACCGACCGCGACGGACGCCACGGCGAACCGTCGACGCCGTAAGTTAGCCCAAGCCACCAAGGCTGCGCGTAAGGACCAAGAATCCGCCGTGGTGCGCCGCCGTACCGGTGCCGTATTGCTCGGAGTGGTAGCCGTCGTAGCTGCCGGCGCAGTGGTCGCTGCCGGTTCGGTTCTTGCCCCGCAACCAGCTCAAACTGCACTGCCGGCCGCGGTAACCAGCCTCCCGGCCGGTGATGCCCAAGCAGTTTGCGCCGCCACACCGCAGCTGTTGAAGGGTGTCGACGGCACCGATCCACAGTTCGCCGCCGGTGCGAAGAAGATTTCAAGCAATATCCGTGTGGCCGTGATCTCTGATTTAGGCAAGCGAATTCCCGGAGCCACGCTCAGTGAGCTCGGAAGTTCAGAAGCAAACGAGCTGACTAAGCGGATCGCCGAAGATGAAGCCAGTAAATCGTTGGGAGCCGACGAACAAGGCCTAACCGGTCGAGTTGGCAAAGTTGATACTTCCAACGGCCGAGACAAGGCGCAAATATTGGCACTTCAGCCACTGGGCGAACTGCCGTCGTGGGGCAGTGCGATGCGTAGCTTCCTTGCCAAGGACGGAGACCTAGCCGGTCTTGCGGCAGCAACCTGCCAGGCACCAGCCTCAAATTGGCGCTTCACCGGCTTACAGACCCATACCGGGGCAACCAGCGTCTTGCACCTGTCGAACCCCACACATACGACGGCTCAAGTCTCCGTAGATTTGCGTGGTCCAGAAGGAATGATAGATACCTCCACCTTGCAAAATGTGGTGCTCGCCCCGGGCACTTCGCGTGCACTAGTGCTTGGCGGATACGCCCAGAACCTAGATTCGGTCTCCGCAGATATCACGAGCTTAGGCGGAAAGATCACCGCTTCGGTACAACAAGCTGCCCTGCGTGGTTTGATCCCGGCTGGCGTGGACTTGGTTGCTGCGAATGCTTCGGCCTCCAATACCCAGGTGATTCCCGGCGTATGGATTGGTAACAAGAATGACCGAGACAAGTTGAGCAAAGCCGATAAGAAACTTGTTCCGCAACTCCATGTCTCGGCCACTGGCGCGCAGGGTGCAGGATTTAAGGTGAAAATATTAGGTGCCGACGGTGAAGTCGCCGCAGACCTAGGTTCTAACCTCGCAGTCTCCTCCGACGCCACCAGCATCATCAGCCTCAACGGCTTGGACGCTGGCGCGTATTCAGTGGTCGTAGAAGCCGATGCCCCAGTGACCAGCAGCGTGCGTATGGTGCGTGGCGCAGATCCAAAGCAGTCCTCGGATACTGCCTGGGCAGCAAGCACGATGCCACTTGCTGGCACGCAGGTCGCACCGATTTCGGCCAACGGTACCGGTGAATTTAGTATTGCGGCCCCAACGGCCGATGCTTCGGTAGAGGCAGTTGTTGTTGATAAGGATGGCAAGCTGTCCAAACCAACCAAACTCACGGTCAAGACCGGGCAGAGCATGGTCTTCAAGCCCAAGGATGTCAGCGCAGAGGCCCAAGCGGTGATCTTCTCATCAGATGCCAACGCCTACATCGGTCAGTTGATTTTCGGTTCGGATCGTTCGCTGGCTTGGGCCGCGATGCCACCGGCAAATGCCGGTCGTGACGGCATTGTGGTCAACGTCGGAGGCTGAACAAACTAAAAATCCGGGTCTTTGGGAAAATATTCGGGATCAACATCGTGGGGCGTCAGCATCCACAAATTAGCGACCTCGTGCACCACACACTGGTGTACGAGGTCGACTAGTTCCGTGTGATTGTGACTGGCTTGCTCTAAGGGCAACCGGTAAACGGATATCCGCGCTCGGCGTTGCGCGGTGGCTGGGCGAGCTGAAGACAACGGCATCCGGTCTCCGACGGCCGCCGCCTGCGTCATCACTTTTTCGCCCGGCACCGGAATGATACGAAAATCGATGATTGCAAGTTTGCTGCCCCAGCGTTCACCCAAGCGTTGCGCGCTGGCCATCACCGCGTCATCGAAGCGTTCAGGACGAGTTCGATAGGCCGGTAAATGCATGGGCATCAGCGGACCTCGCCGTCCACGGCCATGCCGGTTACGCCGTGAACGTTGCGGCGGTGTGTGCTGGTTGTGCTCCATGGCTCCAGAGTAATGGTTCGTGCTGGCGAACGTGGCCGTTGGGTCCAGATTACCGAGCTCGGGACCGATACGAGAGTAGACTTGAAGCCGTGGAAAGTCTTCGTCTTTGCTCTCGCCCTGCGTGCCGTGAATCGGCCCGCGCAACGCTTACCTACAACTATGCCGACTCGACGGCAGTGCTTGGCCCGTTG
Source organism: Glutamicibacter ardleyensis (assembly GCF_014644555.1). Classification (GTDB taxonomy): domain Bacteria; phylum Actinomycetota; class Actinomycetes; order Actinomycetales; family Micrococcaceae; genus Glutamicibacter; species Glutamicibacter bergerei. The sequence continues at coordinate 263,060 of NZ_BMKX01000002.1, forward strand.
GCGCAATACCCTGAGCCGCACTGTTATGACTTGTGTGCTCGGCACGCTAACCGATTGACCGTGCCCAGTGGCTGGAATTTATTGCGTGGCGCGTTGCCAGACGTGATTGAAAATGAAGATGAACTGCATGCCTTGATGAACGCGGTGCGCGAGGACCGAAAGCCTCGAGAAGCGACAGAAACTCCTGCTCCGCGTGAGCTACGTGGAACCCGATTTGATGCGCGTCCGCGTCTGGCGATGCTTCCACCTGAAACCGATGAGCGCTAAGCCAAGAAATCGGTAGCGAACGGTAAGCGGCTAGAACTATTTGAAGCCGCGACGTTAATTCTCGAAAAAGACTGCCTTCCTACCAATCGGATGAGAATGGTGCAATAAGCCGTTTCCCGCACCACGGTCCTAATTTAGGTGTGGTAATGCGCGGATTGACACGGCTTGCTGGATAAGCTGAAACCGCGGAGCCTGTACTGCAGGTTTCGTCTATTGATGTTAATCAGAAATCGCGCGATTTGCAGGAGGACTCCTCATGGCTGAGGCGGCGAAGAACACCCCCGGTGCTAAGGGGCCAGAAGGTTCAGATAAGCCCATCGCGGCCACTCTTTCGGAATCGAGCGACCAAGCCAGTAAAGGCTCACTGAGCCAGCGGGCCGAGGAATTGTCGGCACGTTTAGAAGAGCACAAAAAACAGGCTAAGGCTGCTCAAGATGAGCGTGCCGCCAAGGCTGCAGCTGCCGCGAAGGCCGCATTTTTGAATCCCACAGGGGCTACGCCTGCGCAGTCCAAAACGGCAGAAACTAAGCCGGCTGAAAATAAATCAGCAGCAACCGTTGCCCAGCCGAGCCCCGCCGCACCTCCAACCACGGTTCAACCTGCCAGTAAGCCAGTTGCCGCTAAACCTGCCGTCAGCAAACCTGCTGCGGTTAAGCCTGCGACCGCTCCTGCTGCTGCGCCGGCTAAACCTGCTGCGGATAAGCCTGCAACCGCTCCTGCCGCTTCCAAACCGGCGGTGAAGAAGCCTGTTGCCGCGAAGCCTGCTGCTACCAAACCTGCACCTTCTAAGCCGGTAGCAGCCAGCGCGGCCAAGCCAAAGGTTGAGGAACCTGTAGAAGATGTCATCCGTGCGATCAAACTTCCGCATGAGATTGAGGCAGAAAAAAAGGTGGCTACGCCAGATTCGAAGCCTGCAGCCACCGCTAAAGCACCGGTCGCGCAGGCCAAACAAGGCGTCCCTCCGGTGAGCGCAGCACCGCAAAAGGACAACCCAGAGACTTCCTCGGCAGCTGTGGCCCAAGCTCGTACTCGCGTCTTTGGTAATTACACCCCCGAGCCCGTGCCCTCGGAAGCCGCGGTAAAGCGTCGTGTCGCCCGGGAACGTGCGTTGAACTCCAAACCACCGATGGCGCGTACCGCCCAGGTGCTTCTCGCCATCATCTTTCCCGTACTTACCTTAATCGTGGCGATTCGTTTGGTCGCCACCCCGGCATTCTTGGCCATGGCTTACGCACGTCCCGGTTTCCCAAGCGATCGGTTTGGCTTCACAGACCCCGAACGGTTGACCTACGGTAGCTACGGGGTGGACTACCTCAATAACTTTGCTGGTCCTGAATACCTGTCCGGACTCAAATTGCCCACCGGTTCAAGTATGTTCAGTAGCCAAGAAGTTCAGCACATGCTAGACGTGAAGAACTTAATCGGACTGGGCTATGTGATCGGAGCGGTGCTTGCTGTCTTAGCAATAGTTTTCATCGTGTACCTAGCTAACCGATACGCCGGGGGAGTTCGCCGTGCACTGTTCGCCGGGGCTATCGTGACGGTGGTGCTCTTCGCAGCGGTCGCGGCCCTTGCAATTACCGGGTGGAACACCTTCTTCTCAGGATTCCACAGCCTGTTCTTCGCCGAAGGGACTTGGACCTTCAGCGTCAGTGACACGCTCATTCGACTCTACCCAGAACAATTTTGGATGGACTCGGCCGTGGCTATTGGTGTGCTGATGGTGCTGACCGTGCTCATGGTGCTCATTACCTGCTGGCCAACGGCACGTCGTCGCGAAGGCTCACGTCTACGCCAAGAAGCTAGGGTCTTCGGACTAAGCAACTAAGCAACTAAGCAACTAAGCAACTAAGCGAGAAACAACTAAACCTCGGGTTCCGTTTGATGCGGGACCCGAGGTTTTGTTCATGCTACGGTCTTCCGACGCCGCTAAAATTCCTGATTCTCGATTCAGAGTCCGAGAGTAGCCTTGCTGTTTGGCGAAGGCACGGCTAGCTTGCGCAGGATTTTTCGATATCTATTGTCGTGAATTCGTCTCCGGATAGTGGATGTTCTAGGGCTCCACGAGTCCAATGCGATTGGTTGCCGGTGACTGGTGTGGTGCTTTCGGTTAGCTGTACCGGTCGGTGCCTCACCAGTTGTGTACCGGGGGAGGAACAGCGCAGCTTCAACTGCGGAGGCTATTTGATTCTTCTCGTCAGAGCCTGTGCCTGGTCTACTAAAACTGTCGGAACCCACCGTTGTCCAACGGAGCCGTTAGCTTCAGAACCTAGAGAAACGCTTCTGCACCCGTCCCGTACTGTCCGAGGGCGTGACAGCATGGGCTGGGGTTCTTTAGGGAAGGAAGGCTACAGCTAAAGCATCAGGACAGTAGCTTTCGTTTCAGGGCAGAAGCCAGGCGGATGCCTGACGGTTAACTAATGCCTGAACCCTCTTAAAAATCTGAAGAGGGGCCGCCGACTGTAGAGCGCTAGACACCGTCGCGCGAAGGTTTATCCCCAGCTTGGGATCCATACGTGCATGCGGTAATAGTCATCCGAAGTGAGCTCTCCAGACCAGACCGACCAGAAGAAGGCTGAAACTAGCAACAGCAAGGCTAACGACACAGCGACTAAAATGATCCTCGTTCGATAGCCCGCGTCGGAGCGCGGTTTGCGAGGAATGAACCTGCCAATCATATAGGTCAATGCGAGCACCATAAATGGCACCAGCGGCAGGGTGTAGAAGAAAAACATGGTGCGTTCGGGGTACATCAGCCACGGAAGGAAACCGGCGACAACGCTAGAAAGAAGCGCGCCAGCGCGCCAATCGCGGGCACCAAGCCACCAGAAAACTAATAGGATCATGCTGATCGTGCAGGCCCACCACATCACCGGGTTGGGCATGTCCATGATCACTTCGGTGCAGCGATCCAGTGCACACCCATTTTGGCCGTTGTCGTAGCCCTCGAAATACATCAGTACGGGGCGTCCAGAAAATAACCAAGTCCACGGGGCCGAAGCCCAACCATGTTCGGAGCTCAGACCCGAATGGAAGTCATATGCTGCCTGATGGTAGTGCCAGAGGCTACGCAGCGTCGCAGGCAACCAAGTAACACCCTCACCAGGGTTTTCCACGGCCCACTGGCGGTAACGGCCTCCTGCGGTGATCAGCCACCCGGTCCACGTGGCCAGGTAGGTCAGGAGCACTACCGGCATCATGGTCACGAAGGAGTAGATACCATCACGTGTGAATGCGGCAGACTGCCAACGCTGGATTCCCGCGGTACGTCGCGCGCCAAAGTCCCACAACACTGCCATGAGACAGAACACCGCAACGAAGGCTAAGGCCGACCATTTGATACCTACCGCGCCACCGAGCATGAGAGCTGCGACTAAACGCCACGGCCGCCACCAAAGCATGGGGCCAAGATCCAGCAAAAATTCATCGGGTCGGTTCCCTAAAGGAACCGAGAGTTTTTTGGCCAATTGGGTACGCCCGTGGACCCGGTCTTTGAGCAGTGCGTAAAAAGCAGCGAGCACGAAGAACATCAAGAAGATGTCCAACAATGCCGTGCGCGACATGACAATTGAGTGTCCATCGATAGCGATCAACAGCCCCGCGATACCTGCTAACAGGTGTGACCCGAACAGCAACCGTGCACAGAGTGTGGTCAAAAGCACCGCGAGCGTACCAAATAATGCGGTGGCAAAACGCCAACCAAACCCGTCAAATTCCCCAAAAGCCATCATGCCAAAGGCGATGAGCCATTTACCTAGGGGCGGGTGCACCACAAAGGAAGCGGTGTCTTTGAGTTGTGGGTCTCCTGCAACAAACTGGTCATTGCTATCGTCCACCCATTCCATTTCATAACCGAAATGCATCAATGAGTAGGCGTCCTTGACATAGTAAGTCTCGTCAAAGATCAACATATTCGGGTGGGACAGATGCACGAACCGCAACAAGCCGCCGATGATTGTCACCACCAGCGGCACAATCCACATCAACGCACCCGAGGGTGCTGCCACCGGTAATAACCGTTGTTTCAGGCTCTCAAAGGTGAAGGCAACGCGCGCAGAGCGCACGTGGCCGGTGTCTGGGGTCTTTGCTGCAGTGGTGCTCATCGTTGTTCATGCTACCGGCGTAACCACCAGAATGTGTGCTTTTGGTACTTCGCGTAGGCTAAAGGGTGTGCAGAATTCAGACGAAGAGGGCGTAATCGTCCTGGGCGCCACCCCAATAGGCAACTTGTCAGATGCATCCCCGCGGCTACGCGAGATCATGCAAAGCGCAGATGTGATCGCCGCGGAGGACACTCGCAACTTCCATCACTTGGCGCACGCGCTGGGAATCAAACCCTCAGGGCGAGTAATGAGCCTGCATGAACACAATGAGGCGCATAAGCTCGGCGAGGTCATCGAATTGGCCCGCCAAGGCTCCACAGTGCTTGTGGTCTCCGATGCCGGCATGCCAGCAGTCTCAGATCCGGGATACCCGTTGGTGGCAGCGGCAATGCAAGAGGGCATCCGAGTGACGGCGGTACCGGGCCCCTCTGCGGTATTAACCGCGTTGGCTCTCTCCGGGCTTCCCACCGGACGGTTCACCTTTGAAGGATTCTTGCCGCGTAAAGCGGGAGAACGACGTAAACGTCTGAACGCCTTGCTGCATGAGGAGCGCACCATGGTGTTCTTCGAATCCCCTCACCGAGTCGCTGAATTTTTGGGCTCTGCCGTCGAGGTTTTCGGCGCCCAACGCCAGGCCGCCGTGGCACGCGAGCTCACTAAAAAGTTCGAAGAGGTGCGCCGCGATGAACTTGGTGTACTCAAAGTCTGGGCAGATGAAGGGGTGCGCGGTGAGATTGTGGTGGTAATTTCGGGAGCTTCTGCTCCTCAAGCTCCTTCCATTGATGATTTACTTCCTCAGGTATCTGCACTGATTGGCGAAGGGATGCGGATGAAACAAGCGGTCGCTGAAGTAGCCGAGTCCGCTGGCGTGAAGAAGCGCGAGCTGTATGAAGCGGTCCTTGCCGAACGTCATGAAGCGAAAAAATAGCCGCAATCATTTAGGCTGAATGCACAATGAAACAACCAAGTTGTAGTGCACCGGGCGATATACAGTCCGTTGGATCCAGCACTAGCGTTGTGATCAACGAAGATTTTTTTCATTTACGAATTTCAGGAGAACCGCGTTATGTCGATTACCGCTGAGCGCGAAGCAGAACTGCTCGCCAAGGTACCTACCGGATTACTTATTAACGGTGAATGGCGAGATTCCTCAGACGGCAGCACCTTTGACGTGTTGGACCCTGCCACCGGTGAAAAGCTGGCGACGCTGGCTAGTGCTACCAGTGAAGACGCGCTAGCTGCTTTGGACGCGGCAGATGCCGTACAGGCCGAATGGGCTTTGACCGCGCCACGTGAACGCGCCGAAATCCTGCGCCGCGGTTTTGACCTGGTCACCTCGCGTGCCGATGATTTTGCGCTATTAATGAGCCTTGAAATGGGTAAGCCACTGGCCGAGGCCCGCGGCGAGGTTACCTATGGCGCCGAATTCCTGCGCTGGTTCTCCGAAGAGACCGTGCGCCACTACGGCCGCTACATCACCTCTCCAGAAGGCAAAAATAAGCTTCTGGTGCACCACAAGCCGGTAGGCCCGTGCCTGTTAATCACCCCGTGGAACTTCCCACTGGCTATGGCAACTCGCAAGGTCGGCCCGGCCATTGCTGCCGGTTGCACCATGGTGCTCAAACCAGCGAAGCTCACCCCGCTGACCACCCAGCTTTTCGCAGCAACCATGATGGAAGCTGGTCTTCCAGCAGGCGTGCTCAACGTGGTGTCGGGTGCTTCTGCTTCGAAGATCTCCGGACCATTGATGAAAGATAGCCGTCTGCGTAAAGTCTCCTTCACCGGCTCCACCCCAGTGGGTAAGCAGTTAATGAAGGATGCTACGGAGAATGTTCTGCGCACCTCGATGGAATTGGGCGGTAACGCACCATTCCTGGTCTTTGAGGATGCAGACCTCGACGCAGCGGTTGAAGGCGCCATGGCTGCGAAGATGCGCAACATGGGCGAGGCCTGCACCGCGGCTAACCGATTCTTAGTGCACGAGGACGTTGCCGAGGAATTCACCGCAAAGTTCGCAGCAGCTATGAAGACCCTGAAGCCAGGCCGAGGCACCGACCCAAGCTCCACCGTGGGCCCACTGGTTGAGGAAAAGGCACGCGACGAAGTCCACGCACTGGTTGAAGCTGCAATCGCCGATGGCGCAACCGCCGTTACCGGTGGCGCCCCGGTGGATGGCCCTGGCTACTTCTACCAGCCAACCGTGTTGGCCAATGTGGCTAATGATGCCAAGATCCTCACACAGGAGATCTTCGGCCCGGTTGCCCCGGTGACCACGTTTAAGGATGAAGCCGACGCAATTCGTCTGGCCAACGCCAGCGAGTACGGTCTGGCATCATACATTTACTCGCGTGACTTCAACCGGATGTTCCGCGTCTCGGAGCAGATTGAGTTTGGTCTGGTTGGCTTTAACGCTGGGGTCATCTCCAACGCTGCAGCACCATTCGGTGGCGTGAAGCAGTCCGGATTGGGCCGCGAAGGCGGCGCCGAAGGACTGGGCGAATACACCACCGTGCAGTACATCGGTATTGCCGATCCATACGCACCGGTAAAGTAATACCAACGCAAGACTAACCGCTGAGCTCAGCGGTAGGACAGTAAGCTGTGGCCCCAACATCTGACTAGATGTTGGGGCCACAGCTTTTACATTGGATAACTCAGCGAACTGTTTGAGCCGACGCCACCTGACGTAACCGCCGCTGACGTAATGACGCAGGGAAACAGAAGCCCAGCATGCGTTTGCCGAGCGGAAGCTCATGGTGTAACTGTGTGCGCACCTGCGCTAACGCCTCGACGAAAGCCGGTGTATCTTCTGGATCTGGGTGCCGCTGAGCGTAAAAGCTCGCTTCGATGACCGACCTCAGCAGTTGCAATTGCTGGCCGTGCTGCGGGTGAGTGGAGCTCAGGCGTCTGGTGTAGTCGCCAACCGATTCATGTTCTGTAGCGGGGGTGCCCGTATCGGCACCGACCGCACACAATTCATCCCATAGTGCTTGGGCAGCTGATTGACCGCCAGCTCTGACCCGATCTATTCGGCGGTGACGCAAACGTGTGCGCTGCCAAGGGATAGCCGCAAGAATAAGCGCGATGATCAGCAGGCCGGCGAAAATAAACCAACCATAATCCTGCGCCGTATCTGCCATGGGCTCCTCGACGTTGGCTCCCGGGCTTTCTTGGGTTTCGGGATCATCCACGGTCGGAGCGCCTGTCGGGTTCTGTTCCTCGGGTACTTCAGCCGGCGGCTGACTGGAAGTGGGCTCCGGGGCATAATCTGGGGCTTGGCCTTGCCCGGGGGTAGGTTCAAAAGGTACCCAGCCGATACCTGGCAGGAATAGTTCCGGCCAGGCGTGGGCCTGCTGCCCGGTCACCTCAAATTTGGTCAGCTCTGTATCTGCCGGAAGTCCGTTCCCTGCGAAGCCCGGCAGATCTCCAGCCTCCAGTGTTTCTCCCGTAGGCTCACCCGGCGCATATCCGACAACGATGCGTGAGGGGATTCCCGCGGCCCGAGCCAGTAGGGCCATCGTGGACGCAAAATGCACGCAGTAGCCTTGACGGCGTTCTAAGAATGCCTTGACCACCTGACGGTTGGCTCCGTCATAGCCTTCGCGTAGGGGAGTACGTTCGGAATACCCAAAAGTTGCCGAGCGCAGGAAATCTTGAATCGCAACGGCAATGTCAAAATCATTGGTCGGCGGTCCCTGGAGTGGCTCGTAAGCCTCCGCGAGAGTGCGTTGAAGTAACTGGCCGAACTGTCCATCCAAATCTTCTGGCATTGACAGGTACACGTCATCGATCTCTGACTGCATGCCGTCGCCGTAGTAGCCAAGGCTACGCGCGATCTGCGGACTCAAATTCATTTGTGTGTGCCCGACAGTCACTTCTTCGGTGTTTGATAACGCGTCACCGCCAAGTCGCGCCACAGAAGTTTCCTTGGTCCAATTCCACGGGCCATTAATGCCGGAAATGAAAAAACTTCGATCCGGTATCGGCAGACTCGGACTGCTCACCCGGTCGTTCCAGCGTAGTTGGGTGACCTGTGCGCTGCCGTTAAAAACATCGGAGTCCGTGTCCATTGCGGTGTCACCAAAGTAAGCCGATTTCAGTAGCCCCTCGTCCGGTTCCCACCGGGTGGCGCTTAGATCCTCGATCACCGAGGTACGCAGATATACCGGCTCGTTAGAGGTCGTCAGGTAGCTAAAAGCCACGGAGCCATTATTTGCTCGCAGGTCTCGTCCGAGATTCAGCAATGGATCGACGTTACTTGCTAGAAGGTCTCCTGAGGGCCGAGTACCTTCAGGGAGCATGCCTTTGCGAAACCCCGGCATGAACGCACTGCTAAGTACCATCACCAAGGCGCAGACCATCGCGGTGAGCAACAAAATATTCAACTGACGTTTGGAAGGAAGCCCGGGGCCCGTACCCTTCGCCGGAAAGATGTAGGGGAGTAACGCAAAATAACCGAGCAGCGCGAGTATCAGCAGAACCACATACCCGATCCCGGCGCCCTCTTGTTTGAACAAGGAAGCGATCACCGGTGCAAAAGATATCGGTAAGAGCACTAACGGTGCCAAACGTCTGAAGGTCGCCAAAACCTCCACCATGACGCTGAGTAAGACCGCAAGCAGCAACAGTACAAACTCGACATAACGTGAGTAAGCAACCGGTGGAACCTGCGTGGAGAACTGCAACGTGCCCTCGGAAAGCACCGCGCCGAACCAATCAAAAATACCCAACCCCGGGATGGTGGTGCGCATGGTTGGATGCAAAAATACCGCACCACCAGCAATGAGCACTGCAACCGGTAGCGCAAGCCAGCGCACCCGATGCACCCCACGGAGCAATCCGGCACAGAAATGAATTAAAAAGACCGGCCAAATCAGCGCCTGCAACCAAGCAGCACCTTGAACCACACCACTAAGCGACGCGAAACCCGCGAGCATTGCGAGCGCTAAGGTGCTGGCAGCAAGTAAACGCGCAGTGAGATTATTTGTCGCCTCCGGGACCACAGGCTCTTTCGCCTTCGGCGGTGGGCTCGAAGCAGGAATGTCAGTGATCGTGGCGCTCATGAGCGGGACCATAAGTCGTCAATATTTGTGTTGGCTGCCAGGCAGTGCACCTTCCAACCGGTGTGCGACAGAATATGTTGCATTTCTTGGTAGCGCTCCGGGTGAGAAACGAGAAGGAATAGTTCTACATGTCTGACCGACCGTGAAAGTGTTGCTAGCCAAGCAGCCTGCGTGCTGTGAATTTCCCCAAGAATCATGATGACCGGTTCATCAGGCAATCCCTGCAGTAACTTGCGAAGTTCTTCGCCCAAGATCTCAGCTCCTGGGACGACGGTGCTCGGCGCACTTAAGGACATCTGCGCGCTCGCCGAGTGAAAGTCTTCAAATCCACTGCGCGCGGAAGCCCCGGACAGTGAGGCGCTGGTAGCGTCTAAGAGTTGCTCGCCGGACAAATCTCGAAAGAGCAGCTGATAGCCGTTGGACGCGTAACGCTGACCGATGCTGCACGCTAGGCTCAATGCTGTTTCGAAGCGGCGGCTGCTTTGAAGTGCGGGCTTCTCACCCTGCGGAATGCTTAGCCGTAGATCTGCGCCGTTGCTGTGCCAGTGTTCAAAGGTTCGGTCTAAGACCAACAGCGCTTGGGCTGTGGCCACATGGTTTTCTTGGCGGACCATGAGTTTTCCTTGGCGGGCGGTAGCCTTCCAATGCACCTGGCGAATTGAGTCACCCTGCTGGTATTCACGGGTGGCCACATCGTAGTAGTCGGCGGTGGTGCTGCGGGAGAAACGAGCATCGCCGGTGAGCATCTTTTCACCCAGTGCGGCAAAGCGTTCCAACGGGTGGATTTGGGCACAGACGGGTATCGGCGTGGCCTGACCGGTGTCGACCAGACCGTAGATCAGGCCTAAAGGGTCTGCCAAGATCTGTTTTGCTGGACCCACCAGGTGGAAGCCTCGGTTGCGGAAGACCAATTCGTAGGTGCTTCCACCGGGACCGGTAAATTCTGGGCCCGGTCCGAATTCCTCTGGTAGCCCCTCTTGAACGGTGGCCTGATCCGCGCAACTTAGTTGCACTCTGGTGATGTCTCCAACTACCGGGTTTGGGCTGAGCAGCGTGCGCGTCAGGGTGGAAGAATTTCGCAAACGCAATACCAACAACCAACTAACCAGAACCAAGGCAATGAGCCCGGTTCCGAGAGCCATCATTTCGTGACGTCCCAGAATGTAGGCAAGAAAAATGAGAGCGGCCCCGCCCAATACGGTGCACCAACCACGCCGGGTGAGTAAGTCCAGGCGGAACTTTTTTAAGTTTTGTGGTGCCGAGACGGTACGCGCCCACGACAGTGAGTCTTTGGAATCGAACCGTGGTATCTGAGCCATGAGAAAACTCAGCTATCCGACAGGTGTAGTGGACACGAGATCTTGGATCAATGCCAGCGGTTCCACACCCTCTGATAATGCCCTGCGGGTGAGGATCAGACGGTGGGACAAAATCATCGGTGCTACTGCTCGCACGTCTTCGGGCAGAACATGGTCGCGTCCGTTAATAGCAGCATGGGATTTTGCGGCTCGAACCCACTGCACGAGTGCTCGGGGTGATGCACCGAGGGAAATATATGGGTGTTCACGGGTGGCACGGCCCAAATCGACGATATAGCTGCTCAGCCGCTGGGTAACGGTAACCTGTTTTACTTGCTCAATCATCTGATGAAGCTGATCAAGTTCGAGAACTGGGGTGAGCGCATCTAGCGGTTCGGAGATGTGATGGGTGGAAAGCATTGAGATTTCCGCTTCCCTGTCGGGGTAGCCCAATGAAATCCGACCCATAAATCTGTCTCGTTGCGCCTCGGGCAACGCGAAGGTTCCTTCGGAATCGATTGGGTTTTGCGTAGCTACGACCATAAATGGTTTTTGCAGCGGATGGGTGATGGAATCGACCGTTACCTGTTGTTCTTCCATGCATTCAAGCAGCGCGGATTGCGTCTTGGCGTTGGCACGGTTGATCTCGTCTGCGATTACGATATTTGCGAAAATGGGGCCCGGGTGAAAAGTGAACTTATGATCCTGCGGGGAGAACACCGAAACTCCGGTGACGTCGCTAGGTAATAGGTCCGGGGTGAACTGAATTCGATGCACGCTTCCATTAACACTACGCGCCAGTGATTTGGCGAGCATCGTTTTGCCAACCCCGGGCACGTCCTCCAGCAGCAGATGGCCCTGGGCAAGCAGCACCACGATGGTGTTCGTAATCGCCTCCGGTTTGCCGGTGATGACTTCTTGAATTGCATCAAACATCCGCTGGTAATTCGACCTAAAGGTCGAATCAACTGAGGGCAGTGTTGGGTGGGCACTCATGCGCATCCTCCTGGCTGGGCAACTTATCGTGCCGAGGTTGTCGTTGACACGCCAAGCGATTTCCATAGCTTGTGTTCACATCATATGGGGTTCTTTTCTCCACCAACAGCATCTTAATGTATTGATTCTTTGCTGCTAAGGCGGTGGTGGAAGAATTAGACCCAAGAACTGACAGCATTTTGATGAAAGATATCGGTGAGCAGATGAGCGATTCAGATTTTTCGGCAATTCCGGAGGGCTATCGTCCGCTCCCGGAGGGTGACAGCACACTGTTGAATGACCGTACCCGCTCACCTAAGAATGAAAAGGGCGGCAATAAAAGGAACACCCGCTATCCGGACGCACCGGAGCCTTTGCCGTATCCAGTGATTGATAACCACACTCATTTAGACTTCCGGGATGGTTCGCTCAACGTCACTGTGCAACAAGCGCTTGATGCTGCGGCTGCGGTGGGTGTCGAAGGGCTGATCCAAGTGGGGTGCGATGTTGAATCCTCACGCTTTGCGGTGCAAGCAGCAAAGGAATATCCAAATGTTCTGGCTGCTATTGCTATCCACCCCAATGATGCTGCCCGACTTGCCGAGGCTGGAGAACTTCAAACCGCAATCGAACAAATCGAGGCTTTGGCATCTGAAGAGCGGGTGCGGGCCATTGGTGAGACCGGCCTGGACTATTTCCGTACCGGAGAAGAAGGTCACCAAGCTCAGGAAGATTCCTTCCGTGAGCACCTGTGGATTGCGGTGGAGCATGGAAATGCCGTACAAATTCATGACCGTGACGCACACAGCGATGTAGTGCGAGTGCTCAAAGATGCGGTGTTACCAGAGCGCGTGGTCTTCCATTGCTTTTCGGGTGACGCAGAATTGGCGCGGATCTGCAATGACAACGGGTGGTACATGTCGTTCTCGGGAACTGTTACCTTCAAAAACTCGATTGACCTGCAGGAGGCCTTACGCTTAGCGGACCCACAGCTCCTGCTAGTGGAGACCGACGCACCATTTTTGACCCCTCACCCATTTAGGGGAAGGCCTAATGCGAGTTACATGATCCCGTATACGACTCGTTTTATGGCTGAGGCCCGAGCGATGGATCTCGCGCAGTTCTGTGAGCAGATTTCTCAGAATACCGGCGCAGTTTACGGAGAATTGTAGTACCGCCGGATGTGCTTTCGGCCATATAAAGGTTGCGCCAATTATTACAATTCGGTTACGGTTAACAGAATGCGTTGAGTTGCGAGCGCGCCTTCGTGTCGTTCGCACTATAAAGAGTTGCCCTATCGGCGGACCACGTCCTTTGGTCTGAAGGTCGAGCAAAGCCAACACCAAATTTTAGATTGGCGGAATTGTCCGCCAAGGTTGAGCAAGATGTACCGGGATCATCTCCTCGGCGTTCAACCTACAAACGATGGAGACCTCACTACCGTGATGCACTTGCTCAAAAAAAGCTGGGTCAAATATCTGGCCCAGGCCGTAGCTGTTGCTGTGGTTATCGCCGGAGCAGTATTTTATATTTCCGGCCAGAAGTCCGTGACTGTTGCCATCGATGGGCAGGATCAGAGCTTCACCACTCGCGCCGCTACCGTGCAGGCTGCCCTTGAGCAAGAAGGTATCAGTGTAGATGCTCGCGACGAGTTGAATGTTCCTGCGGACTCGGAACTTTCCGATGACCAGCGCATCGAGATCAACCGAAATAAGTCGGTTCAGGTCAGTATCGACGGAACAGACCGCGTTGTACACACCACCGGGATGACCGTGGCGGATGTAATGGACGAACTGAAGGTTGATGCGAAATCTGAGATTTCACTCGGTGAAGAAATTCAGCTTGTGAGCCTCAGCGAAGAAATCGAAATCATCACCCCCAAGGCCATCACGCTGGTTGCGGATAAGAAAAAGCAGAAGATTTCGACCACCGCGCAGACCGTCAAGGAACTACTTGACGAACAGAAGGTCACGCTAGATAAGGACGATGAGGTCAACGTTCAGATCGGTAAGGATACCGATAAGAACGCGAAGACCAGCACCAAGATCGAGGAAGATGCCAAGATCGAGGTCATTGAAGTTTCGGTGAAGACCTGGGATGAAACCCGAAAGATCGATTTTGAGACCGAGAAGGTCAAGGATTCGAAGCTTGAAAAGGGCAAGACCAAGGTAAAGACCGAGGGTGAGAAGGGTGAACGAGAACTCACTCTTCGCCAAGAAACTCGAAACGGCAAAAAGGGCGAGGAAGAAGTCCTGAAGTCGAAGGTCACCAAGAAACCGGTCGCCGAGATCATCAAGGTTGGTACCAAGAAGGAAGAATCGAAGTCGGATTCTAAGAGCTCTGATTCTAAGTCAAAGGCACCAACCGGAAGTATCTCCTCCACATGGGCAGCCTTGGCCAAGTGCGAGTCGGGTGGCAACTGGTCAATCAACACCGGTAATGGTTACTACGGTGGCCTACAGTTCTCCGCTTCCTCATGGCGTGGAGCCGGCGGTACAAAGTACGCGCCGTTGCCACACCAGGCAAGTGCCCAGGAGCAGATTGCAACCGCAGAGAAGCTACGCGCTAACGGCGGATGGGGTCACTGGCCACACTGCTCGTCCAAGCTTGGACTGCGCTAAGCCCTGAAATAACTTTTGACGCGACGCGTCCACCCTCACCGGGGTGGGCGCGTCGCGTCGCGTTCGCAGTGCTCGCGGACTGAACTAGAATTGTAGCTGTGATGTCTAAGGAATCTTTGCCACTGCTTGGGGCTACCGAAATCCGTCGACTGGCCGAGGAACTTGGGATTCGTCCCACTAAAACTCTCGGGCAGAACTTTGTGATTGATGGAAACACGATCCGCAGGATCGTAGCCACCGCGAATGTCTCGCCAGACGAGACAGTTCTTGAGGTCGGTCCGGGCCTCGGTTCGTTGACCCTCGGCATCATGGACGCCGCCGCAAAGGTGGTGGCAGTCGAGATCGATCCGCCGCTTGCTAAACGGTTGCCACAGACCATAGCGGAAATGCGCCCGGGCCGTGAGGAAGACCTAACGGTGATCCTCAACGATGCCATGAAGATCAGCGAACTTCCCGGAAACCCAACCGCGTTGGTTGCCAACTTGCCATATAACGTCGCGGTGCCTGTGGTGCTGCACCTGATGGAACACTTTGAATCCATCAAACACGGTCTGGTAATGGTCCAAGACGAGGTTGCAGACCGAATGTGCGCTGCGCCCGGTAATAAGACCTACGGCGTCCCTTCGGTGAAGGGCGCCTGGTATGGCACCATGCGCAAAGCTGGCGTCATTGGTATGAACGTCTTTTGGCCAGCACCTAAGATTCATTCTGGACTGGTGGCTTTCACCCGCGATAAAGACCGCAGTGAAGCGCCAGACCGCAAAGAAGTTTTTGCCATTATTGATGCGGCTTTTGCCCAACGTCGCAAGACTTTGCGTGCTGCGTTGTCTGGCTGGGCAGGTTCAGGTGCTCGCGCCGAACAAATTTTGCTGGCCGCGGGTATTGATCCGAAGGAACGTGGCGAGAAGCTGGACGTTGAAGGCTTCATCTTGATCGCTCGGGCCGCCCACACAGTGCCGGCGCTAGAAAAGACCGAAAAATAATAATGGTCAAACAACGTGTCATCACTACTGCCCCAGGGAAGATCAACTGTTACTTCCGGGTGGGACCGCCTCGTGAAGATGGCTACCACGAGGTCGCTAGCCTCTATGTGGCGGTCTCCTTGCTGGAGCAGATTGAAGCGACGCTGCGTGAAGACGGCGAATTACAGCTGAGCCTTGAACCTGGTTCTCCTGTGGTCTCTGATCCTGATAATTTCCCGTTGGGCCCAAACAACCTAGTGTGGAAAGCTGCGCAGCTTCTGCGCGAGCATACCGGGTGCACTTTGGGAGCTAATCTGCACATCACCAAACGCGTTCCCATTGCCGGGGGTATGGGTGGTGGTTCCGCAGATGCGGCAGCCGCATTGGTGGCTTGCAATGAGTTGTGGGGGACCGGGCTAGACCGCGAGGAACTTGGACGACTGGGAGCGCGACTAGGAGCCGACGTTCCCTTCGCCCTGATGGGTGGGGCCGCTATTGGTTTGGGTATCGGTGACCAGCTTGCCCCCTTGCTCACCCGAGCAAAAACTCAATGGGTATTGATTCCCGCAAGCTTTGGACTGTCTACTCCTCGGGTCTACTCGATGCTAGACCGATTGCGCGCAGGGCAAGACGTTGAGGTCCCGCAAGAGATAGATCCGCAGGTGATCAAGGCGCTGATGGCCTCAGATGCCGAAGCGCTGTCGCAATTGCTGGTCAATGATCTGACTCAAGCTTCGTTGGCTTTGGCTCCCGAGTTAGGAACTGTGCGAGACCTCGCCGAAGGCGCGGGAGCGCTGCGCGCAATGGTCTCCGGTTCGGGCCCAACCCTCGCGTTACTGGTGCGAGATTCAGACCATGCCCAGCAGGTGATGACGCAGCTTGGCGACGAGGTAGGCGTTGCTACACTGATGGTCACTGCCCCTGCTCCGGGCGCTCGGGTGGAACTTTCCGAGTAAAAGTCCAGAGCCTTGCCAGAGTATCGGGCTGACCCTAGAGTGATTCCAGAACCATAAAGTGAGCGTGGTTCATTTATTCGTTGCGGACGAAAGAATCACATGATCAATGGCCAGGTTTCTCATTGGTGGGAACAAATTGGGTTGCCCGCCGCCCGCCCAACGCTGAACGAATCGCTCGAAGTTGATGTAGCGATCGTAGGCGCTGGATTTACCGGTCTATGGACCGCTTATTATTTGAAGCAGGCGGATCCATCCCTGCGAATCGCAATTTTGGAACAACGGCACGTTGGTTATGGTGCCTCGGGACGGAACGGTGGTTGGTTAACCAACACTATTACCGGCGGGCGCGAACAATATCTCAAATCCCATGGCCGTCAGGCGGCTACAGACTTTCAGTTGACTATGAACCGAACCGTCGCTGAAGTGATCCGGGTCTGCCAGTCTGAGCAAATCGAGGCAGATATCTTGCCTGGTGGTGAATTTGAAGTCGCCTACAACGCAGCACAATTTACCCGACTGCGTGAATTCGTCAAGGACGAAAATTCCTGGGAACACACCGACGTACAACTGCTGACGCAAAGTGATGCAACAGAGAGAATCGGTGTGGAAGGTGCTCTGGGTGCTGCCTGGCATCCTCATGCCGCACGGATTCAACCGGCGAAACTGGTCAGTGGCTTAGCGCGGGTAGTCGAGTCTCTTGGCATAGAAATTTATGAGAATACCCGTGTGACCGAAATTCGACCCCATCAACTAGATTTTGTGGGCGGTCAGGTGACTGCGGAATTTGTCATCCGAGCGACAGAGGGTTTTACTGCCGGGCTCAAGGGGCATAAGCGGCTCTGGCTTCCGATGAATTCGTCAATGATCGCCACCGAGCCTTTAGGGGCAGATTTTTGGGATGAAGTGAACTGGAGCCAAGGCGAAGTACTTGGCGACTTCGCCCACGTTTACATGTACGCGCAACGCACGGCGGATGACCGCATTGCCATCGGCGGGCGCGGCGTCCCATACAAATATGGTTCCCGCACGGATCTTGATGGCCAGACGCCAGAAGCGAGCGTTAAAGGGTTACAAGAAATTTTGCATACTCTCTTCCCGCAAACACGGCTTACCAATATCGATCATGCCTGGTCCGGGGTGCTTGGGGTTCCGCGTGATTGGGCGGCAACTGTTGGGCTCGATTCACACAGCGGAATCGCGTGGGCAGGAGGATATGTGGGCACCGGGGTGGCCACCACTAATCTTGCGGGTCGTACCTTGCGAGACTTGGTGTTAGGGCGGAATTCTGACCTAGTTGACCTGCCGTGGGTAAACCATCAAGCAAGACTATGGGAACCCGAACCTTTGCGATGGATTGCCACAAAAGGGCTCTATGCCGCATATGGGCTGGCGGACCGGCAAGAGGCTAAAGGTAGTTCGCATACTTCGCCGATTGCTCATTTCGCGGATCTGGTGACAGGTAAGCGCTAAAGCTTTGCCCTGGCACCCTAGTCGTGCCAGGGCGCTCCGAGCATAACTGGTTCTAGATTAAGGACCGGGGTCTCATTTCTGTGCACTTTTTACCCAGTCTGGTTTCGCGGATGCGACCTGATTGGTCATTCGCGACTCTTCTATACCCTCAGGGGGTACTTGAAATATACCCACTAGGGGTATATGCTCTGGATGTTGGCAAGCTGGTGAGTATTCGTCTCCGGTTGCCAAGGTTAGGACTCGTAATACGAAGAAACTACGAGCAAAATACAACTTACGGAGGAAGTCATGAGCTCCAGCATCACTTTGAAAATTGACGGCTTGACCTGTGGACACTGTGTCTCTTCGGTCACTGAGGAGCTGCAGGAAATAGCCGGGGTCAGCGCGGTCGAGGTTGACCTTGTGGTCGGTGGAACATCTACTGCGACGGTTGCTACCGAGACGCAGGTGGAGAATTCTGCATTCGAAGCAGCTATTTCCGAGGCCGGATATAACCTCATCTCTGTTGACGCCTAAAGGGTGGCCCCGCGGGGCGAGGTCCAGTGCTTTAAGCCCCAGCCAGACGTGAGAAAGAAATGGAATCATGAGTAACGACACTGCATTCCCCACTAACCAGCGCATAGTCGAGTTGGACATTCAGGGAATGACCTGCGCCTCCTGTGTGGGTCGAGTCGAGCGCAAACTGGGCAAGATTGAAGGCGTTGAAGCCTTGGTCAACTTGCCGTTGGAATCAGCGCGCATCACCGTTCCGCAAGACGTGAGCGACGAAATATTGATCTCAACCGTGGAATCGGCCGGTTATAAGGCCAGCCTCAAGGTTGACCAGTACGCGAAGCCATCGGTTCCAACGCTGGATGACGGTGATCAAGACGTTTCCGAATCTCCGGCACAGCTTGAACCAATTCCAGTGAAAGCAGCGCCTGCGGTCGGTGCGGACCTGAAGAAACGGCTGATTGTAGCTGCCATCTTCACCACTCCGCTCTTTGTCATTTCCATGATTCCCGGTGCCCAATTCCCGCACTGGGGTTGGGTAGCGCTGGTCCTGGCTACGCCGGTCACCTTCTGGTCGGCCTGGCCATTTCACCGAGCAGCCGCGATCAATGCACGCCACTTCGCCTCCACCATGGATACCTTGGTGTCCATCGGTGTCCTGGCCGCTTACTTCTATTCGCTGTGGCAGTTGATTGCAGATCCTAATATCACCGCCCACATTGGCATGTCGATGAGCGAGCATGCCTTGTACTTTGAAACTGCCGGCGTGGTAGCGACTTTCCTACTGCTTGGCCGATGGCTGGAAGCACGCGCTAAAGCCCGCGCGGGTGACGCATTAAAAACGCTGCTGGATCTGGGAGCCAAAGAAGCTACCCTGATCCGCGACGGTGTGGAAACGAAGGTTTCGGCCGCTACTCTGGTGCCCGGAGATGAATTCATTGTGCGTCCAGGGGAAAAGATCGCCACAGACGGCTTTGTGGTCTCTGGACACTCGGCGGTAGATACCGCGCTGGTGACAGGTGAATCGGTCCCCGTAGAGGTTGGCCCGGATGACACGGTCACCGGAGCTACGATCAATACTTCAGGTGCGCTAATCATTCGCGCTACCCGAGTGGGTCAGGACACCACGTTGGCGCAAATGGGACGCTTGGTCTCCGAAGCGCAGACCGGCAAGGCTCCGATTGCCCGGCTGGCGGACAGGATCTCCTCGGTATTCGTACCTATTGTGCTGGTTATCGCTCTCGGGACTTTTGTGACCTGGTTGCTTGTCGCCGGAGATATGGGCGCGGCTGTTGCTGCCTCCGTTGCGGTACTGGTTATCGCTTGCCCCTGTGCATTAGGTCTGGCAACGCCTATTGGATTGCTGGTTGGTACTGGGCGAGGAGCCCAGCTAGGTATCCTGATTCGCGGTCCGCAAGTTCTGGAGGACACGCGGAAGGTTGACACGGTTCTGCTGGATAAGACCGGAACCGTTACCGAGGGAAACCTTGCGGTCACCTCCACCACCGCGGCTGACGGGTTTGCTGAAAGCACTGTTTTGGCACTGGCAGGCGCTGCCGAGTCCAACTCCGAGCATCCAATCGCCCAGGCGATTGTCGCGGCCGCAAAAGCTGATGGCGACCTGTTGGGATCAAGCGATTTCAGCTCGGCCGCTGGCGGAGGCGTTCGCGCGGTAGTTGACGGACAGACGGTGGTAGCAGGGCGCGTCAGCTGGTTGAAAGAGAACGGTATTGAGCTGACCGAGGGGCAGCATGCGGACCTGGCTGCTGCGCAGCAAGCCGGTGCTACCTCGATCATGGTTGGCGTTGATGGGGTCTTCGCGGGGTTGGTCAACTTGACCGATACGATCAAGGAATCCTCTGTGGCCGCTATCGCCAGGCTCAAGGATTTGGGACTGCGCCCGGTGCTGCTCACCGGTGACAATAGGGCGGTGGCCGAACTCGTGGCGGCCAAGGTAGGCATTGCACCCGAAGATGTCTTTGCAGATGTCTTCCCCGAGGGCAAAGCCGAGGCCGTGCGTAAGCTCCAGGCGCAAGGCAAGGTTGTGGCCATGGTGGGTGACGGTGTTAATGATGCCCCTGCGTTGGCTCAGGCTGACCTGGGCATCGCGATGGGATCCGGCACTGATGTCGCTATCGAGGCTGCGGATGTGACCATTATGGGCAACGATATCGATCAGGTAGCCCACTCCATTGAACTGTCCCGCAAGACTTTGGGAACCATCAAGATGAACCTTTTCTGGGCGTTCATCTACAACACCGCCGGCATCCCGGTGGCAGCTCTGGGGTTCCTGAATCCGATGATTGCAGGCGCTGCCATGGCTGCCAGCTCCGTGCTGGTTGTGGCCAATTCGCTACGACTGCGTGGGTTTGGACGTAAGTAACGATTTCCAGTATTGGTGAACTGCAGTGGAGGGTGCCGGTTTTTTCCTGGGGGAAAGAAACCGGCACTTTTACGTCTACTCATATCAGGTAAATCAGGAAGCTCACGGCTGCATGACTAAGCCAATGATAGGAAGAGCTTTTCCATTTCGGCGCGGTCCACGGTGGGATCGTCTGACTCAAGGCATTTTTCTAAACCGGTGGCGATGATAGAGAAGCCCGCGCGGTCGATGGCTTTCGACGCTGCGGAGAGCTGGGTAACGACCGCACGGCAATCACTGCCTTCTTCGAGCATCCTGATCACAGCATTAAGCTGCCCCTGAGCTCTTTTAAGTCTGTTGATCGCAGGTTTCATAGTTTCTGCTTCTAACTGCATGGCGCGTTCCTGTCATGTTGAAATTTCTTCAATCCTATACCCCAGGGGGTTTATTTGATTATGGTAATATTATTTCTATACCCCTAGGGGTATTCTGATGTAGGCTAATTTCGTAGTTTGCATACGGATGAATCATTGAGTTTAGGGAGCATAAAATGTGTCGTGCCGTGAAATGTAGCAAGTGCCAAAAAACCACCTGGGCAGGGTGCGGGCAGCACGTTGAGCAAGTTATGGCTAACGTTCCACGCAATTCACGCTGTGCTTGCGACCCGAACGCGGCTCAAGAAAATAAGTCGGGCAAGGGCTTTTTCGCACGTCTTTTCGGCAGGTAACCCTGAACCAAGGATTGATGATCCGTACCGAACGTGGCCGGGGCCAGCGACCTTTACAGTGCAATTCTGGATAAGGGAAAGCAGTGCCTGATCGGTATAGAAAGCGGACTAGTCGCAGCGTGATGCGAGTAGAGATGGCCCGCTTCCGGACAGTTCGGAGCAGTACGCTTTCCTTCCGGTCATCGCCATGATTAGTGCCAGAGTTCTGCCACGAACGGGCAGGCCATGCCCAATGGTGATGCCGCTTTCGAGGCTCTCTAATTGCAAGCCCTTGATTCTTTTCTTGGCGACAACAATTTGGTCGCTGCCTGCGTAGTATCGAAGTAAAGCATCAAGGGTTTCTTGCCGGTGAGTATGATGCAACCCGAGCGGTTGCCGAATATCATTGCCGTGGACGATCATTTCTCCGAGTAAAGCTAATTTAGGAATCGGGGGAGAGGTCCTACTGCCGATGGTTGCACAAAAACGTTTCAGCGTATCGTCCGGGGTAGAACCGAGCTGTTCTCTGAGCCGGTCCGCCACTTGTTGATCAAAATCAAAGCGTGCTCGCAGGACACCAAGAAACCAAGCTGTCCCTGACAAGGTGCCGCTGGCGGTCAAGTGTGCCAATACCTCCCGAACTGTCAGCTCGGTACAGAGCGATTGGGCTTGCCACTGCGGCGCATTGATGAATGCTAATTGATGAGCCAAGGCAGTACGCTCGGTATCGATCTCTGACCAGATGCTAGGTCGATCCATAAGGTCATGATCGCACGGAAAGATTAAATTGGGAGAGCAGAATTGAAGGATGATACGTTTTGGCGCTTCTCCGTAGTCTCGATAGTGGCAAGACGGACCCGAGCGATACTGGGCCGTGGCTATTGGTATCAGGAACCACTTATGTAATCCAGTGCCATTTTTATTCCTCATCGCGCCCCATGGAATCGCCTTGAATGTTTGGCAGTTGCGCCGGAGGAGACATCTTAATGCATGAGTATTGAACTCATCCATTGGCAGGAAGAGGCTGCGCGTCTTGCAGTTAGGAAAGCACATGCCGATGACGGCTAGTGCTGTGTTGAAGATTTGAATATGGATTTTTGGCAAGCTGAATGCCAAGAGCGAAAGAACAGTTGATAATGGTTGTCATGCCCCAACTTGTCGAAATTACCTCATTCCACGAACCTGTACCGCCCGAAGGGCAATCTCCGTACCTACCTGGAGCTGGACCATTGCAAGGTGTTGAGATTGCCGAGTGGAACGACAAGTGGGCAGGACAATTCCAGTTTCTTGCTACGCAAATCAGAAACGGCTTGGGATGGCGGGCTCTGGCGATTGAGCATGTCGGTTCGACATCTGTGCAGGAACTCCCTGCGAAACCAATCATCGACATAGATTTGGTGGTTGCTGATCCAAATGAAGAACAGCTCTATGTTCCGTCGCTCGAAAAAGTCGGCTTTCACCTAGTTGTCCGCGAACCTTGGTGGTATGGACATCGCGTACTGCGGCACTCGAACCCAGCATGCAACTTACATGTCTTCGGGTATGACAGTCCAGAATTAATCAAACATCGCATTTTCCGTGATTGGTTGCGTGCGCACCCAAACGAGCGACGGGTGTACGCAGAAGCGAAACGGATAGCCGCAGCGCAGGCTACGGCAGCAGACGAACACACTATGCAATACAACGCCCGTAAAGAATCCGTGATCAAAGAAATCTATCACCGAGCCTTTACGGCTATGGGTCTTGTCAAAAATTAGGCCGTGTACGTTCCCAAGGTGTTGCTTGTCTGCATGTTTAGAAGTTCCGCGACGATGTCCAATTCTGCGGGCAGTCGGGCGACGGGATTTTCCGCAGGCGCATTAGGAATCCAGTTACTGGATTCTTCAGTGTGAACGACAGTCTTTTAGGAACGTAACTTTGCCGTGTCATCATAGATTCCAAAATGGTTCTTATAGCTATCGGCAAGGACTAACCCAGAGCAGGAATGTTCGTCCATCACGCCAAGGGGTTCGAAACTTTTCTCGTCGCAGAGTGGCCGAAACTTGGGTGAGTATCTTGTCGCTGAGAGTGGCAATTTGGCCTGATTTTAAGTGCTCCGTATAAGGTCCCTTCACCGGGCATTTTCTCGGGCGGGGTATACGGGAATCTTAAATCTTTGAAAACTCGGAGTTTTGAAAATTTACCAAGTCAACGGATCGAATGTCCCGTATGACGACCGGCTTGCGGGACACTTTTCATCTCCAGGAAATTCGGAGCAGTGGATAACAAGAATCTGGGCACTTAAGACAGCAAAAGCACTGTCTGTCCATTGAACGATCGCATGGACTGACAGTGCTTTTGCTGGTTCAGGGGTTCCCTTTTGTTCTGCCCAGAACCCCCGACGCGGTGAACTAGCCCGCGTTTTTTGCTGCAATCTGATTCAGCGTCTTAGCCATTTGCTGTCCATCTGTTTCGGTCGCTACCGAGTAGATACGAGGCGCACCGTGCTTCCGCTCCACCACCAGACCCGGACCTTCCTTGAGGATGAATGCCGTTCCGGCCCCGGACACGCGTAGGCCCCAGCCACCGTATTCTGCGGGGCTGATGTCTTTCGCTTCTGCCGAGGTGACGTCTTCAGCCTTCACGCCGAGCATCTTGACGACTCCGCCGCCGTAAACTCGTACTCCTGAATCGTCTACGACGACTTTTCCACGGCTGAAGCACCATCCTGCAAACAATGAGAAAACAGCCGTTGGCCCCATAGTCCAGGTCGTGACCGGATCCTTGACAACTACAACCATCACTACGGCGAACACAGCCACACCAATGAGCAACAACCAGATCCAAGATCCGGCGCGAGCTACAGAAACGACGCCGGCTCCCTGCGCCCCAGTCGGGATAGAAGATGAACCGTTCGAGGTACTCACGAAAAAACTCCTTGATGCACCCGAGTCATGGGTCGCATAGATGGTCCGGCAAAAATTCAAGGTTAACAGATAACCAATCGAGTTATGGTTTTGATTAAGTGCTCAACGCGCGAAATATCAACTTCAAGGCCTCAGTCGCGCAACTTTTAAAGCCTAGAAACAGGCAAGATTCGGGAGAAGTGAGTGCGTCCCGGTGAAGGTTCCTTTATCGGTACTATCCAGGCCGGCGATGGCCAGGACGCCCTACCGTGTCGTTCCTCCACCTACTATGTAAATATTTTGTGTGAAGCCAGCACGTCGGGCTAGGGTTCATCTGGTGAGGCTGGAGACCTTGGGCCTCCGACCAAATCACAATGAGAGAAGCACAATGACACCTCAGACAGTGAATGAAAATCTCAGATTCGCGGAACGCTTGCCAAATTGGCAGCGATGGGTCGGCTCCCTCATTTCTGCAGTCCTTGTAGTTGTTTTCGTCGTGGAAGCTGTCATTGAATCACTTTGGTGGTTCCACCTGATCGCTGCTGCCCTGATATTTGCTGCCGTGTGGTGCTGGCTGCTGGCACGGATCACGGTGACGGTTGACGAGAGAGCGGTCACTCTCACTGGCCCTGCATGGAAACGGGTCGTGCCACGACAGGACGTGCATACGATTTCGGTTGCACCTGATAACGGTATGAACCTTGGTTTGGTCAACTGGCCCGTGACGACGCATGAACGCGGCTCGCTCACGAGATTGAACATGGGCGGATCCGCCTCCGTGACCTTCTCGGATTCCAATGGCCACCGGTACCAGTTCGTCTTGGCCAACTCTCAAGACGCCGAGCTAGTTGCGGAAGCGATCGCTAGTTAATCCTCATTCCCCCGCCGGAATGAATCATAAGGCAGAGGGACGCCTGCGCTTATGCTGAGCAGTCCCGCAAAGGGTTCCCCTAACGGGCGGTGTGACTCAACCTTAGAAGGCCTATCAGATCTTGACTTCGTGCGGAACAACGACGATCTGCACCGTATCCTCGTAGATGATTTGCCCTGGATCAGCGCTGATGAGTTTCACAACCTGAACGTCGTGCCGTTTGAGCAGTTCCAGATACGGTTCGATGCGTTCTAGCAAATGCGTAGCAGTGTCCTTGAACCAAGCTGCCGCGTGCGGGTTCACTTGAGAATCGTAAACAGCGGGATTCGTTTTGCACGGATCGGGGTACGCCGCGTTGTACCAGTCGTTGCCTGACCTCCAAGTGGCCCAGTCTGTATCGCTCAGTTTTCCATTGTGGGCCAGCGTATTGGCAAGACCGAAAATCCCAGGGTATATTCCACGATGATTAGGAACACTCGATTGGTACCGAATAAGCATTTGCTACCTTGGTTTCTCGTACTTAACTGCATTGCGCTCTTCTCAGCCAACCAGATCTAGGAATCGAAGCACGACTGTCGAGCACGTACGACGTGAGCTTTTCTCCGCAGATAAGTAGACCCGATCAAGCGAGCCGCACAAAGTCCGCTGGCGGACGGTTAGCGTCAAGCAGATTTATCTTCAGCCACAACAGACTGATGGAAGCGTTCCCAGGCTGACTGGCGGGACATTCCTAGAGATTCTCCGATGCTGGCCCAACTGATTTTCCGGCTCCTCGCTGCCCCGACCCAAATTCTAAGGTGATTTTCAACGTCATCTCGGGCTTTCGCGACCTTGGGTAGCTGGCGTAGGAGCTCTTCGTTATCCAAAGCGTCCCATGGAGCTCGCTGCATCGGCCCTGCTTCAGGAACGGAATTCTGGAAAAGGACCACCGCAGCTTCTGTGCACTTACGGCAGATACCCACCGCGGGAGCACCCACGAGCACGCCGGTTTCCTCACGAGGTCGAAGGCAGAATGAACACATGAATGGCTGATCTGCTGAAGCAATCTCTCTGACACCTTTAGCGCTCTGTTCCATGGTGCCCAGTCTACGGGAGGCACTTGACCTGTAAGGTAGTACCTGACATTCTGTCAGGTATTACCTTACAGAATGTTGAGTTGCATCATGACTTCGAATGAAACACCAGCGCTGCGCACACTCACGCCGGAAAAACTCCCCAGGTCTTTCCGATTCATCTTGGCCACCACTGCTGCCGAAGGGTTCGGAGACGCGATGGCGCGCACGCTCATGCCCTTGCTCGCAGTCACCGTCTTGGGATACGGAACCGGATTTGTCGGTGTCATCAACTCAATCGGCTTGGGTGCGTTCCTGCTGCTGGGGATGCCGATCGGCATGCTCATCGACCGTCTTCGGGACCGGCGCAGGGCCATGGGTGCCGCAAGTCTCGCCCGCTTTTTGGCCCTAGGGATACTTGCTGCCACCTTTTTCGCTGGCTGGCTTTCGGGGCCAGTTGTCGTTGGAGTTGCAGTAGTCATCGGAATGGCCGATGTCGTTTTCACCACGGCCCAGGGTCCTGTCATCCAAGGGATTGTTCCCAAAGAAGGGCTGAAGCTTGCGTACTCTCGTATGACGATTACTGATCAGAGCGCTGGTACAACAGCATCCGCTATCGGAAGCGCTATGCTCGGTCTCTGGGGCCTGCCAGGTTTGTTGTGGCTAGCGATCAGCTCCTATGCTGTCTCCTTCTTGCTGCAACGCGGGATTCCACCGAAAGTAGCTTCTTCCAATCTGAATCGACGAGAACGCAGAAAGTTTTCCGATGGGTTTCGTACCCTGCGGCGGAATCCTGCGCTGTGGTCATTGACGATTTCCAGCGCGCTAGTCAATGCTGGGGTGATGCTCGGCAACACGGTACTTCCTGTCTTCCTGTTGCGGGATCTGGGTATCGCTCCGGCGTTTTTCGCTGCTTTGGGAATTGTCTCGGCCGTCGGGGCGATACTTGGCGCAGCGGTCGCTCCGCGATTGTCGGCGAAATTAGGGCTCCGGATTTTGCGGACTGCTGCTGCGCTGCTGTCGATGCCAGTGGTCGCCATGGCTATTGCTTGCCAACAGCTTCCTGGACACGAATTGATTTGGCTTGCTGCGCAGTCGATGAGTTGGAGTTTCTTGGTGGCTATAGCTTCGGTTGCTGGGGCGGAGGTCTTGCCTCGTGCCATTCCTGCTGAGACTCTGGCTTCTGTAGGTTCCGCCCAGCGCACTATCACCTTGGGTGTTATGCCGGTCGCTGCGCTGCTTGGTGGAGTCTTGGCTGTTTTCACAGGGCCGGTGTTATTGCTGTGGATTTGGGCTCTGTTGGCTGGGTGCGCTGCGTTGCCGATCATCTGTACTGCTGAGCTGGATGCTTATCGCTAGTCTAGTAGGGGTGTTGCGTATAGAAATTGGGAGTAGCCAAAGGAGTCCGTTTGGCTTTCGTAGAACGTCCCAGTAGAGGTTCGCCTTATGAAACCAAGACTAGCCTGCGGACGAGGATGAGCGTCGGTCCTGACCAGTCAAGGTTGCGGTGCTCTTCCAAGGGATAGAAATCGGTCGCCCGATAGAAGGACCGAGTCTGGGCGTACGAATCGCTGTCGAAGGACGGCCCTACCGTATGAACAGATAGCAGCACGCATCCGTCTTCCGCAAGGTCGGCGGCGACGCCGTCGATAAGTGCACGCCCAGCTCCTTGGCCTCTCACTTCCGGGGAGATTGCGATGAGGTGCAATTCTGCGGATTCAGGAAAATGCCGACGGACAAGGGCAACACCAATCGTAGTTCCAGATTCGCGCGCGAGCATGCTCACAAAGTCGTCGTTGGCGGCATCGGCAACGTACTCGTCGATCGCTTCCGGATCTCCGAACCACTCCGGCAGCGCCTCCAGGATGCGGCGGACAGCAGATGGGTCTCGTGCGTATTCGATCTGGAATGTCATGCGGTTTATTCTCTCACTTCGTATGTTGATTCGCCCGCGAATCCCAGGTGGCGCCCATTGCTTGGCATTGCGCCAAACACTCGAAGGTCGAGTCTCACATACCCTCTTGATTCGACACCGCACTTCACGCTGTTGGTCATGCCTGGTCAAGGTTCCTCTTGCGGGCGCTCTTCTAGGAGGTCGGTCTAAGTGACAGTTGTAGGTTCAAGGTTCCTACTAGCGGATGGGACGCTGCAAAATACGTTCAACGATTTGCTCAGGAGTTTCATCAGCAACAATTCGCATCTCTGATACGAACGGAAGAGGTTGCCATCCGTGGTACCAACCGCGCATTTCTTTATCGCTGATTTCAGTAGCTTGCGGTCTCGTCGAATGTCGAATGACAGTCTCTTCGAAAGCGAGATCGAATGAATAAAATCTGGCATCAGCAGTATGCTCTGCCACGCGCTCCAACATCCCCCCGTATCTGGAGGCGTTAAAGATCCCTTCCAGGATTACGTTGTGTCCACGGTTGAGACAATGAATGGCAGCAATTTCGAGTAGGTCTGCGTAAGCTAGGCTTTTCCGCTCTCGCTCATGGTAAATAACTCTGCGAAAGTGATCCTGCTGAAGCACCGCTGTAAGTTTCCCGAGTTTGGTTTGCAGCATGCGCGCGATCGTGCTTTTCCCTGAGCCTGAATTTCCACGAATCACTATCAACATACACATCACCCGCATTCCTTAAGATCCAAAGATATGAAACCTTTACGCATCGCTGCACGCAGATGACCTCATTCTAGCTCTGGAATAAATGACGGCGTCCCACGGAGCCTTCACCTATCGGGCGCAGTGCGTCGTGCCATGCCGTGCATGTCGCCGGTCAACCCTTCGCGGCATCGGCTTAAGCCATGATCGCAAGAGGATCGTCCTCAGGGCGATGCCAAGCAATGCCGTGTTTGTTGCAACGCCGCACTCGGTTAGAGCCCGAGGTCCTTCCGCGAGGTGACCGCGAGCCGTTCGATGAGGTCGTAAGGAATGGGGTTGTTCGCGGGAAATGTGATCCCGGTCTTGGTGGCCTTCAGCCCGGCGGCGGCGATGTCTTCGGCATGGGCGATGATGGCGCCTGGGGAGAGATAGAGGCCGCATTGCTTACTGAAGGCGGCGTAGCTCGCGACGATCGATCGTCCGATCTGGAACCCGGGCATGTTGTATTTGATGATCTCCTCCGCGTCCGGCAGGGTGCGCGCGAGCTGTGCGCGCAACGTGGCCAACAGTGGGCGGAACTGTTCTGGAGCCGCAGCGATGTATGCGTCGTGGTCGGAGAGCGTCATCCCTCCATTTTTCCACAGTGAGGCCTCGTCGAGTGACTTCCGGTTCGGTAGTGGCCGCGCCCGGTAGGGCTCGATGGCAGATTCACCTGCACCTTCTCGCGCATCCCGATGCGCTATCGCGTGCCCTTAAGCCGATGCGCTCTCGGGACGCTCACCGCGTCCCGGTAGAAGTTCGGCTTACGGGACGCCAGCTTGGGTTCACTGGATTTGACCTCGCTGCGGTAGAGAATTGACGAATGAGAATTATCAACAGCGAGCGACTAATCATGCGGCCGTGGGAACTGGACGACGCGGACTTTCTATTCGACCTTGAATCCCGCTGGGATACGGTTAGATTTCTTGGGCCTCATGCAAAGAAGATGACTACTCGCTGCGAAGCTGTGGAATCAATTATTCGCCGACGCGCCATTGATGACCCGATTCACGGGATATGGGCAGTTACCACCCGCGAAACTGGTCACTTACTGGGGAATGTCCTGCTCAAACATATCCCGCTCTCAGCAAGTGCAACGAGTGAACCTCCGGTGGAAATCGGCTGGCATCTACACCCTGATGCCCAAGGCGCGGGCTACGCCACTGAAGCTGCCAGTGCTGTCATGACGGACGCTGCAACCAGCGGGCTTCAGACCGTTATTGCCGTCACTGATCCACTCAATGTCGCCTCCCAGAGGGTTTGCGAGCGCCTTGGGATGAGGTTACTCGGAGTCACTGAAACATACTACGATGAACGCAATCTGCTATTCGAGAAGGATCTGTCCAAAGCCAGGTAACTACCGTGCCCTCTTATCGGTCAAATTCACTCCGGCCAAGGATTGTTTCGAATAACCTCAACAAAGTCTCCGCGCTTGAAACCGGGCAAGAAGTGTTGGAGCACATCGGCCTTGACATTGCCGAACGTAGTGTCCGGACGGTCCTTGAGTCCGTCGGTGAAAGCGGCCAAGACCTGGTTCTTGAAGTCTGGGCGTGGATGGGCATGGACTACTGCTTGACGCTGGTCATCGGTGATCGCGTCATATCCAATGCCCAACACGTCCAGTTCCACTCCGCGAGTCACGAGAGCGACGACGGGGTCCATATGCAGTGGAATTTCCGGAGTGGTGTGCAAAGCGATCGCGTTCCAAACCTTGTCGCTGGCCTCACTGTCAATACCATGCTCGCTGAGAAAGCCGCGGGCCACGTCAGCGGCGTCGATCTCGAAACGCTGATCGGTGCGGCGATACTTTTCGGTCAAGCCGAGGTCGTGGAACATTGCTCCGACGTACAGCAGCTCAGGATCGTAATCGAGCCCTCGTTCTTGCCCCCGCAAAGAACCGAAGAGAAACACCCGACGAGAATGATCAAACACCAGCTCGGTGGCGACATCTCGCAGTAGGTCGGTGGCGTCTCGGACCATTTTACTGTCGGGAATTCTCACGCCTGCAATGATTTCAGTCATGGTCTATGGTGCCTCTCAGTTGTTTTACTCCGGGTTCCTGCCACTCGGGAACAATTTCCGGCTGCAAAAAGGTTTGCCTGCTTCCAATTTTTGCGCAACGAGGTAGGGTGAAGCCATGTCTTTACTGTCACATAACCCTCGGTTTCGGACATGAGCCATCGAATCGGAATCCTTGTCTTCGATGGAATGACGCTACTTGATGCCAGCGGGCCAGCCGAGGTTTTCCACTTGGCCGACCCCTCCCGCCAGCACTACGAGCTGATCTTTGTCTCGATCGAGGGAGGGTCGGTGACCGCATCGTCGGGTCTCGTGCTGGCTGACACGGTTGCCGTATCAGAGGCTGGATCGTGTGACACCGTGTTGGTCACCGGCGGAGAGGCGCTGGTTACTCCACGGCAGGACGCCGAATTGATGGCCGCCGTGCAGTCCCTGTCCGCTCCGGCACAGCGGGTGGCTTCGGTGTGCACGGGAGCGTTCGTCTTGGCGGCCCTGGGATATCTCAATGGTCGTCGCGTCACGACACACTGGCGTCACGCGAACCTGCTGGCGCGGTGGTACCCGCAAATCCTCGTGGAGCCTGACGTGATCCATCTCCAGGACGGACGCTTTCTGACCTCCGCGGGGGTGACAGCGGGAATCGATTTGGCCCTGGCAATTGTCGAAGATGATCTAGGGGTCGAAGTGGCACGGAATGTGGCGCGTGAGCTGGTGATGTTCATGCACCGCCCCGGTGGGCAGAGCCAGTTCTCCCACGCGTTGAGTCGTCCTGCGGCGAAGAACGAGTTACTGCGCACCGTGCTGGAAAAGGTCGCATCAGATCTTCCCGGGGACCACACGGTAACCTCGATGGCCACGGCAGCCGGGGTGAGCGTGCGTCACCTCAACAGAATCTTCCATGCCGAGCTCGGGACCAGTCCCGCGCGCTGGGTGGAGCAGATCCGGCTCGATGCTGCGCAAACCCTGATCCTTCAAGGCCACCCCGTCACCCGCGTAGCCCAGCTAAGTGGGATAGGTACAGATGAGACTCTTCGGCGAGCCTTTGCCCGCCAGCTGGGGACGACGCCGACGGCTTTCAGAGAGAGATTTTCTACGACGCGATAATTCGTTGTCTTCGGCAACATATCTGACGGTTTCGAGAGCATTCTCCGCTCGGGAGAAAACAATGCGCGTATTGGTCTTAATTAGCTTCGCGGCCAGAATCTGACACGTTTAACGCCTATAATCCCTACGGTGGGCCGTGGTGCGCCGGACTCATGCTGATGCACCGTTGCCAAGCACGTTCTACTGGTCAAGATCATAGATGCTCAACCTGCGTCGCCAGCACCGGCATTACTAGAACTAGGCGGAATCTTTGCCGCCATGCCACTGACCCGGTGAGGTCTTCCTAGACACTGCCTTGGTCAGCGGTACAGCCAATGCTCCCATAGCGATCAGGAACGAGAATCCGCTGGCCGCATACAAGGGCGCTTCCAGCACGAATGCCGCCCCGGAATTCCACTCGGCATAGGTATCGCCTACAGAATTCAGGTTGGCGAACGAGGCGAAAAAGTATGCCGGCGCGCCCAGTGCCAGGATTCCGGCTCCCAGTGACAAAGCCGCCCAAACTGGCAGCTCGGCCCGGCACCACATCGTTATGGCACCCCACACAAGTGCCATCAGGATACCCAGCGCTGCGAAGCCCAGCCCCGGAATGGTGCTGTACTGCTGATCCGCTGCCTTCATGTCAGCGATCGTCGTATCCAGCGGCAACCCGCTCGCGACCACTACAGCCCAATCGTTCATCAGTAATGTCCCGAGAAGGGAGTACGCGACGATTGCAACGATTCCGAGAAAGGTAAGCAGCATCCGCATGATGAAAGGGTAGCACCGGTGCCCATCCCCGAAGTCTCCGGCTCGCATACCCGGGCACCAAACACGTCCCGACCTCCGCACGGTGCCATCGATCAATCTAGTCCGCCGGGAATGTAACAAGAGCGCGGATTGCTGAATCAAGTATGAACATCAATGTCATTCCCATCGTGAAGATGGACGGAACCACGACCTCCCTGACCGACTACCAAGGTCAGGTCATCCTCGTCGTGAACGTTGCTTCCCGCTGTGGCCTCGCACCCCAATATGCCACCCTTGAAACACTTCAACGCACCTACAAGGATCGCGGCTTCACCGTCCTGGGATTCCCCAGCAACCAGTTCCTGCAGGAACTGGGCAGCAACGAGGCGATTGAGGAATTCTGCTCCACCACTTACGGGGTGAGCTTCCCGGTCTTCGACCGCATTCGCGTCAACGGCAGGAACGAGCACCCGCTGTACACCGAACTAAAGAAGACCAAGGATGTCGCGGGGAAATCAGGCCGCGTCAGCTGGAACTTCGAGAAGTTCCTGATCCTGCCTTCCGGTGAAATGATGCGTTTCCGCCCGCGGACGCTGCCTAATGATCCTGCCATCATTAACGCCATTGAGGACAATCTGCCTGGTTAGGGCCGCGCCGTCCCAAGGCGTTGGCTTCTCCACCCATATCAAATCAGTCTCCAGTCTTGGCTAGCCGTAGCGGGTAGCCGGCCGGTTGCGTCAACTCACTAGTGCAAAGACTCATTGCTGTTCGCGTCGGGCAATCTTTGCAGTGGGTGCAGGCGATGTCTAGCTAATCCAGATTGCACTGCGTGGTGGACGTGGCCGCTGACTGGCAAGCCTAGCGCTCGTGGTTGGATATGCCATTGCAGCCTTTGACTACCGTTAGGATTTCTAAATGGTCCCTTTGAATCAGCCCGTTTTGGATGCCTTGGATTATCGTCTGCGCCCATTCGAGGCGAAGGATGCTGAGTTGGTTCGAGAAGCGTCGATCGATCCATTAATTCCTTTGATTACGACCGTTCCAAGCAACGGCGTGGACGAGGAAATACTCGATTTCATCGAACGGCAGCGCCTCCGGCTTGTGGATCAATCCGGATATTCATTCGCCATCGCGGATGCAGGCTCCGATCAAGCAGTGGGCCAAATTGGACTCTGGCTGAAGAATTCAGGTCAAGGCCGCGCCAGTGCCGGTTATTGGATTGGCCCTTCTCATCGAAACAAGGGAATAGCCTCCGCCGCCCTGGACGCCTTATCGCGGTGGGGTCTTGAACTGCCCGAGATTCACCGGCTGGAACTTTACATTGAGCCTTGGAACGAAGGTTCTTGGCGAGCTGCGGAGCGCTGCGGCTACATACGTGAGGGGTTGCTGCGTAGTTGGCAGGAAGTCGGTGGTCAGCGAAAAGACATGTATATGTATTCGCGCCTCAGATGAAGCAATTGTGAACTGAGGCATGCCGAATGTCGCTGAATTTGGGTGGCGTACCCGGTGCCCGCAGAAGGTTCACTATTAGGGCCAGAAAACGGCCAGCGCAGTTCGATAGCAACCGCCAAGTAGATCTTGCAATGAAAGGCAACTTCCATCTGGCACCCTAAAACTTACGAAGACCGCCTGCGCAAGGTACCTTCTTTGCTTCATTTGCAGGCGAGATTTTCAGCGATCCATCTATTTGCCCTGCCGATAGCAGCTGAGATTTCCGCTTCCGGCCTTTGCGCGACGATCAAAAAACCGAGTTGTTGGAGCCGAAAGGTATTTCGCCGGATGCCGGCCCGAATAACCTGATGAGGGCTGGCGATTTTTGAGAGCTTCTCCCAGCCGTGCCACACACCCAAAGACGCGAGGTCGGTAGACCGATCGCTCATGGAGGACAAATCCCAATCGAGAATCCCCGTGGCCCGACCCCGATGCCACATGACGTTGTATCCGCCTAGATCGCCGTGGGAGAACACCTGCTCTTCGGGTTCAAGATGTGACAGTGCCTCAATGGCCTCGCGGGCAAGACTTCTAAATTGCTGATAAATTCTTGGAATGACCTCTTCAATTTGAATGGAATACCAATTCGCGCCGCCGCAGAAGTATAACGGCTCGTTGAGCATCCGCTGAAGTGGGACGGGGTCGATTGAAGAAACTGCTTCCAGCAGTCGCTGAAGTTCCTCCGGTTCACCTTCACCGGCAGGGCAAGGAGCGCCGGCGACGAATTCCGTAGCCACCGCCGCATATCCCTCGATTTCGGCTACCGGTCCGAGCGAACGTGGCACGGTTAAGCCAATGCCGCTTGGAAGTGAATCAACGAGCTGTTGCCTTTGGCGAAGCCTACTAGCAGTGAACCTATCGCGGGTCACTCGTACGGCCGCGTAGTCCTCCAGCAGAACAACGAGATGAGCCGAACCCTCGTTGATCGTTGTTCGTTGGGCGCGTCGAATCCGAAGCGGCAGCCCTGATACGGCTGTCTGCACTATCGTCTCCAGCGAGACCGAACGTTCTGCTGTGTGCATTTACCGGAGCCTACGTGGATAGCCGAGAATTAGTGATACCTTCACTAGCCTAGTGGCAGATGAACCGAATCAAGTGGAGTACTCGTCAATGAAAAAAGTGGTGGTCCAGAAATAACATTCTGGACCACCACTTCATTCGAATTGCCTAGTTATTGCACGACTCGCTCTGGCTAGCTGAGGATTTCGGTGAGCTCCAGCCAGCGTTCTTCGAGTTCATCAATCTGGGATTCAAGGTCGTTGATTCTGGCAGTGAGTTTGCCTAAGGCCTCGTAGTCGCTCTGGTCGTGTGCGGCCATCTTGGTATGGGTCTTCTCAACCTTGTCGCGCAGCTGACCGACCTTGCGCTCGTTAGCGTTCAATTCCTTCTGTGTGGCGCGAAGCTCCGCGGCGCTCAGACCCTTGGTGTTGGCGGAACTGCCGTTGGAGGACGCAGCGGCCGGATTGCCTGACCCCTTGACCCCTTCGGCGCTGCGCAACTTCAAGTACTCATCGACGCCGCCGGGCACATGCCGGAAATTGCCGTCCAGGATCGCGTACTGCTGATCGGTGACACGTTCCAGCAGGTAGCGGTCGTGCGACACGACGATCAGCGTGCCAGGCCAGGAGTCAAGCAGATCTTCCAAAGCAGCGAGCATGTCGGTATCGACGTCGTTCGTTGGCTCATCGAGGATCATGACGTTCGGTTCATTCATCAAGATCATCAGCAACTGCAAGCGGCGGCGCTGGCCACCGGAAAGTTCGTTGATCTTGGTGGACAGGTGCGCGGAGGAGAATCCCAGACGTTCCAGCAGCTGCGCTGGGGTCAGATCCTTGCCGTCCACATTAAAAGTGGTGCGGAATCCAGCCAGGACTTCGCGGACGCGGTCTTCGCCGATCTTCTCCAACTCACGGAACTGCTGATCAAGCACCGCGAGCTTCACCGTCTGGCCGCGCTTGATGGTACCGCCGGTAGGTACTACGGTGCCTGCAATCAACCCCAACAAGGTTGATTTACCAGCACCATTGGCACCGAGCAGTCCGGTACGTTCACCCGGAGCAATACGCCAGGTGAATGGCTTCAAGATGCGCTTGTCGCCGAAGCTGACCTCGGTATCCAGCAAATCCACCACGTCTTTGCCCAAACGGGTGGTGGCCATCTTCTTCAATTCCAACGGGTTACGAACCGGAGGAACGTCGGCAATCAGCTGGTTGGCTGCCTCAATACGGAACTTTGGTTTGGCCGTACGTGCAGGGGCACCACGACGCAGCCAAGCAAGTTCCTTCTTCATCATGTTCTGGCGCTTGCCTTCGGTGACCGCCGCAATGCGGTCACGCTCCACACGCTGTAGTACGTAGGCCGCGTAGCCGCCTTCGAAAGGCTCGACTAAGCGGTCGTGCACCTCCCAGGTATTGGTGCAGACTTCGTCGAGGAACCAACGGTCGTGAGTGACAACCATCAGTCCGCCGGAGCTTTTGGACCAACGATTGTTCAGGTGCGTCGCCAGCCAGGAGATACCTTCGACGTCCAAATGGTTAGTTGGCTCGTCGAGGATGACCACATCCCAGTCTTGAACTAGCAGTGCAGCCAAGGCGACACGGCGTCGCTGTCCACCGGAGAGCGTTGAAATCTGTGCTTCCCAATCCAGGTCTGCAACAAGTCCACCGATGACATCACGAATGCGAGCCTCACCGGCCCATTCATGAGCTTCCATGTCTCCTACCAGTGCGTAATGCACGGTGGAGTCTGAATCGAGGGTGTCACTCTGATCGAGTACCCCGACGGTTACGTCTCCACGTCGGGTCACACGCCCTGAGTGAGGTTCGATTTTGCCCGCGAGCATGCGTAGTAGCGAGGATTTGCCTTCGCCATTGCGTCCCACCAGACCGATACGGTCGCCTTCGGAAATACCGATGGTGACCGAGTCAAATACGACGTGGGTGGGATATTCGAGATGGAGGGCTTCGCCTCCGAGTAAATGAGCCACACCTCTAGTTTACGAAGCGACGCAAATCGAGAACTATTTAGTACCGATCTGAACGCCGCAGAGGAGATTATCTTTTGTTAACGTGTTGTGCGATTTCACTCAGACTCTAGATCGTGGCAGAATAATTAGCGTGCTTAACGGGTGATGCTCGTCAGGTACGTTTTCCGCCCTGGTGTAATGGCAACACGCCAGCCTTTGGAGCTGTGCATTGTAGGTTCGAATCCTACGGGCGGAACCATTTAGCTCTCAGCGCCCCTCGTGGGCGCTTTTCTTTTTGAACGCCAGTTAAGCCGATCTTCCTCATCGCGATAGACTGTCAGCGGGGTTTTATTTTGATGCCAGAAATCTCATACTCGACTTCGCAGGAGAAAGCACTTGAGCGATCAGGTC
This sequence comes from Glutamicibacter ardleyensis, assembly GCF_014644555.1. Classification (GTDB taxonomy): domain Bacteria; phylum Actinomycetota; class Actinomycetes; order Actinomycetales; family Micrococcaceae; genus Glutamicibacter; species Glutamicibacter bergerei. The sequence continues at coordinate 300,500 of NZ_BMKX01000002.1, forward strand.
AACGCACCAGTAGCCGTTATCGTCCTCGCCGCAGGCGCAGGAACCCGGATGAAATCGGCTAAGCCGAAGATCATGCACGAAATTGCAGGTCGTTCAATGATTTCTCACGCATTGCACGCCGCTTCCGCGCTGGAACCGAAGAGCTTGGTCGCCGTGGTGCGTCACCAACGTGACCTCGTTGCAGCTCATATCGTTGAGCAGTTCCCAAGCATCACCATCGCCGATCAGGATGACATTCCTGGCACCGGCCGTGCTGTGCAGCAGGGCCTCGACGCAGTAGATCCAGACCTCGAAGGCACCGTCGTCGTGACCTATGGCGATGTGCCATTGCTCACCAGTGAAGTGCTGGCAGGCCTTGTGGTCACCCACGAAGCGAGCGGTAACGCTGTCACCGTGTTGACCACCGAGCTGGATGACCCATCGGGTTACGGTCGAATCTTGCGTGATGAGAACGGTGAAGTTTCCGGGATCCGCGAGCAGAAGGATGCCAACGAGGCTGAACTTGCGGTCAAGGAAATCAACTCCGGTATTTATGCCTTTGATGCAGCCATGCTGCGTTCGGCGCTGACCGAGGTCACCACCGACAACGCGCAGGGCGAAATGTACCTGACCGATGTACTGGCCATTGCCCGTGCCCGCGGTGGCCGAGTCGCGTCCTCGCAGATTGCCGACCGCTGGCAGATCGAGGGAGCGAACGATCGCGTTCAGGTTTCCAACCTGGCCCGCATCTACAACGAGCGCAAGACCGAATCCTGGATGCGCCAAGGTGTGACCATCATTGACCCGGCGACCACGTGGATCGACGCCACGGTCATCATCGGCCAAGATGTCACTCTGAAGCCAGGTACCCAGCTACACGGCGAAACCATCATCGGCAGCAACGCCGTGGTTGGTCCAGACACCACCTTGACCAACGTGGTGGTTGGCCAGAACGCTACGGTCAAGCGCACCGACGCTACCGACTCGCGGATCTCCGAAGGCGCCAGCGTTGGTCCCTTCGCTTACCTGCGTCCCGGAACCGACTTGGGTCCGGACGGCAAGATTGGCGCTTTCTACGAAACCAAGAACGTGACCATTGGTCGCGGCTCTAAGCTCTCGCACCTGGGTTATGCCGGGGATGCTGAAATCGGTGAGTACACCAATATTGGGTGTGGCAATATCACCGCAAACTACGACGGTGAAAAGAAGCACCGAACCAAGATTGGTTCACATGTACGCACCAGCTCGAACACCGTGTTCATCGCACCGGTGGAACTCGGGGACGGCGCATACACCGGTGCTGGTGCCATCGTCCGTAAAAACGTCCCGGCTGGCGCACTAGCGTTGTCCGTGGCTCCGCAGCGGAACACCGAAGGTTGGACGCTGGAAAAGCGTCCAGGCACCCCTTCGGCCGATGCCGCATTCAAGTCCTCGTTGAATAACTCGGCTTCCGAATAATTCATTCGAGGAATTCATTTCCTCAGACCACCTCATACGTGCTAGCGAAGCGAGCGAGAAAGCAAACCCCATGAGTGAAATCAGCCATAATGTCGATAAAAAGCTGGTCCTGGCCACCGGCCGGGCACACCCGGAACTAGCAGCAGAAGTTGCTAAGGAACTGGACACCGAACTGCTCCCGCTGAACGCCTACGACTTCGCTAACGGCGAGATCTATGTGCGTTCGGACGAGTCGGTACGTGGCAAGGAAGTCTTCTTGTTGCAGTCCTACCCAGCCCCACTAAACAATTGGCTGATGGAACAGCTGATCATGATTGATTCGATGAAGCGTGCCTCGGCGCGTCGTATCACCGTGGTTGCACCGTTCTACCCATACGCTCGTCAGGACAAGAAGGGCCGTGGCCGCGAGCCAATCTCGGCTCGTCTGGTAGCGGACCTGTTCAAGACCGCTGGTGCCGACCGTATTATTTCTTGCGATCTGCACACCGCGCAGATCCAGGGCTTCTTTGATGGTCCGGTGGACCACCTATTCGCCTTCCCACTGTTGGCGGACTACATCCGTGACCGTGTCGGCGATGACCCAATCACCGTGGTCTCACCAGACACCGGTCGTGTGCGTGTGGCTGAGCAGTGGGCCGAACGCCTCGGCGGCGCCCCACTAGCATTCGTGCACAAGTCCCGTGACTTGACCGTGCCTAATATGGCCGAGTCCAAGACCGTAGTAGGCCAGGTTGCCGGCCGTACCGCGGTACTGATCGATGACATGATCGACACCGGTGGAACCATTGCAGGCGCAGTGCGCGTGTTGAAGGAAGCCGGCGCGAAGGATGTCATCATCGCGGCGACTCACGCAGTCTTCTCAGACCCTGCCGCGCAGCGTCTGGCCGAGTGCGGTGCCACCGAAGTTGTGGTCACCAATACCCTGCCAATCCCAGAAGAGAAGCGCTTCGCAAACCTCACGGTTCTTTCGATCGCTCCGATGTTGGCACGCGCCATCTCCGAGGTCTTCCACGAGGGTTCTGTCACGAACCTATTCGACGGTCGCGCCTAGTAGTTCTCGTTTCGCAAGCTAATGGCCGGCACCTTCGGGTGCCGGCCATTGGTCATTTAACGGGATTCTGAAAACACTGATTCCCGGCGGTCATTCCGTGATGATCGGGCTAACTGCCTGCGACAAAAATAAAATGGTCGTCGGCGGAGAAAAGGTGTTCGTCGGTGCATCGGTAACCGCGTAGCCACTGTTGGTCATCGACTGTACGAAGATAAAATCCTTTGGGGAATTCATCGTCGCCTAGTGCCACAGAAGCTACCGTGAGCGAGCTATTCGGAGCTTTCCCAACGTTGAGCACGCTGTGCTTAGACATGGGCTGGTTCGTATAGGCCAGGCGTAAATATGGCCCCGCGGTTACCGGGCACAAACTCAGCTGTTGGCGTTGTGCGGCAGAAAAAACCTCAGACAAGGATGCTCCGTCGTTCAAGCCCAGATCCGCGAGCCTGCGGATGGCAAAGTGCTTCACTATCGGAGCTTGCACGTTATTGAATACCGGATGCTGCACTAACTGGTTGGCAAAGTCGTTAAGCTGAATTCCTCGGTCGCGTAATTTAGATTTCAGTGCGCTCCGGCTCAAACCGCCAATAGCGACCGTATGCAGACTAGCGTTCATCTGATCTCCCCGTTTTGGCTAATGCGCCACCACAAGTAAGTTACTGACCGGCTTCGGTGAGGGCCAAGGCGTAGGAAGCCGCCAGTAGCTCGCGCAGTGCTTCCAGATTAACTTTGGACAAGCGGCCTAGATAAAGGCATGCTTTGCTGGCCTTGTGCGGGCCAAGCGCGCCAAGAAGCTCGGGCCATTTTACCGCGAAATCACTTTGCAGATAAATAGTGTGTTTTGCAGAGCCTGGCGCAAACGCCATCAACGGGGCGTGTCCACTATGTCCGCTGTCGTAACGGTATTCGTAGTCACCGAAGCCGATGATGCGCTCCGCCCAGACGACCGGGGGTAAGCCAGTGATTTCCTGGAAGAGTGCCAGTAGCTGCTCGGCTTCGTCACGACGTGTGCCCGGGGCACGGGAGAGTACCTCGGCAACGGGCATTTCGGACGGTGACATCGCTGGTTGTTTGACGCTCATTTGTACTCCTTTATATCGGATGGCTTGACGCCACCGAAGAATGATCTTTCGTGCCACACTACCGGGCATTGTTGCTAACGCCGCCGGGGTCTTTCAGGGTTGTGGCGTAGGGTACAGATTTTTTACTCTCGCCCGCTTGCTGGTAGAATTTCTACTTGTGCTCAGGCGAGGGAATCATCATTTTTGATGTGACCGTTATCGACAAGGCCGGAAAAGCTCTTTCATCTCCAGATGATGGATGCTTCCCAGGTCCACGCAGGGCGTAAAAAGAAGCATTCAATCACTATAAGGAGATTCATCATGGCATCTGTCAACCTTGACGCCGTAGTTCGTTCCGATTTCGGCAAGGGCGCAGCCCGTCAGGCTCGTCGCGACGGCCTGATCCCAGCAGTAATCTACGGTGCAGGCTCCGAGCCACAGCACATCTTGCTGCCAATCCACGAGACCACCTTGGCTATCCGTGACCGCGGCGTTCAGCTGGTTCTGAACATCGATGGCAAGGAAGTTAAGACCTCCATCAAGGACATCCAGATCCACGCAATCAACCGCACCGTTGATCACATGGACCTACTGATCGCTGCGTAAGTTCGGTCTTCGGAGCGAATACAGCTTTTAGTAGCTAAAACATATGAGTAGTGATACTTGGCTGGTAGCCGGGCTCGGGAATCCTGGGCCCGGCTACGCTGGCAATAGACACAATGTCGGGCAGATGGTGCTCGACGAATTGGCCAAACGCGTCGGGTCGAAATTTAAGACGCATCCATCGCGTGCCCAGATCATTCAGGGACGAATAAACGTTGGTGGACCACGTGTGGTGCTGGCCAAACCTATGACCTACATGAACCTTTCCGGTGGCCCGGTTGCGAATCTTGCAAAATTTTTCGGCATCGGTGTCGAGAATTTGATCGTGGTGCACGATGAAATCGACATTGCTTTTGACACCGTCAAGCTCAAGCGAGGCGGGGGAGAAAGCGGCCACAACGGACTGCGCGATATCTCTAAAGCCATGGGCTCTAAAGACTACTTGCGAGTTCGCGCAGGTGTTGGACGGCCTACCGGTCGTATGGATACTGCCGACTGGGTATTACAAGACTTCTCCAAATTAGAGAAACAAAATTTGCCTTTCCTGATCGATAATTCGGCTGACGCCGTCGAACTGTTGATTTCCTCCGGTTTAGAAACCGCACAGGGCAAATTTCACACTTCGTAAAGTTAACTTAGACACAGCGCCCGTGCACTTCCCCTAGTGGGCAGTGCACCGGGCGCTGTTCTTTTTGGATGAGGCATTGCTTACTAAGGCCTAACTTAGATGAGATTCGGGATCTAGAGTGGAATAATTAGCTAATGTACCCATTGCCTAATCGCTAAATCTGAGCGGGCAAATCATATCCATCACCTCGGAGGACCAAGTGCACACGGTAATCGGTCACCCAGAAGCAACCGAGGCGCTCTCTCTTTCAGAGGTTGAGCGCATCAAAGCAGACTTCGAAATCCTGGAGCACCAAGTCAACGGCACGGATCTCGTATATCTGGATTCTGGAGCGACGAGCCAAAAGCCTCGTTGTGTTTACGAAGCCGAACAGCACTACTACGAGAATGCCAACTCTGCGGTGCATCGTGGGGCTCATAGCCTTGCGGTGGAAGCCACCGATATTTTTGAACAGGCCCGTGAAACGGTAGCGAAGTTCATCGGTGCGCGCAGCAATGAACTGGTGTGGACCTCCAACGCCACCGAAGCGTTAAATCTCATCTCGTACTCCATGTCCAACGCGTCGCTCGGCCGCGGTGGGGACGAAGCGCAACGCTTCCGTTTGGGGGCTGGCGATGAAATTTTAGTCACCGAACTTGAACACCACGCAAACCTCATCCCCTGGCAGGAACTGGCTTTTCGCACCGGAGCAACGCTGCGTTACGTCCCGGTCGATGAACAGGGCGCACTACGCTACGAGATGCTTGATGAACTAATTAACAGCAGGACTAAGTTGGTGGCCTTCACCCACGTATCGAACGTTTTGGGCACCATCACCGATGTAGCACGATTTGTTTCCGCCGCTAAAGCGGTCGGCGCATTGACTGTATTGGACGGGTGCCAGTCGGTCCCGCATATGCCGATCGATGTGAAATCTTTGGACGTAGACTTCATGGCGTTCTCCGGTCACAAGATGCTAGGCCCCACAGGCATCGGCGCCTTGTATGGCCGTGCTGAACTGTTGGACGCTATGCCACCGTTCCTCACCGGTGGTTCGATGATCACCGTCGTTGATATGGAACATGCAGAATTCCTCCCCTCTCCGCAGCGTTTCGAAGCAGGAACCCAGCGTGTGGCACAGGCTCACGGATTGGCTACCGCCGCCAGCTACCTGGATGAGGTCGGCATGGATCGCATTGCCAGCTGGGAAGAACACCTCGGCGCGATGCTCTTTGAAGGACTCTCCAACATCGAGGGGGTCCGCGTTTTTGGACCCTCAGACATTGCACGTATTGGCACGGTGCCTTTTGAAGTGATCGGAGTGCACCCGCATGATGTGGGGCAATACCTGGATTCGCGCGGTATCGCGGTGCGTGTGGGACACCATTGCGCCCAGCCGTTGCACCGAGCCTTAGGCGTTTCGGCTACAACTCGTGCGAGCACCTACCTTTACAACACCGAGCAAGACATTACTGCACTGATCGAGGCAGTTGCCTCCGTGCGTGAATACTTTGGAGTCTAAATGAATGAATTAGATCAGCTGTACCAGCAAGTAATTCTCGATCACGCCAAGAGGCGCATTGGGTCACCTCTGGTGGACCCTGCCGCCGGTGAGCTGCATGGTGAATCGCACCAGCACAACCCAATCTGCGGTGACCAGATTCGAGTCCGGGTGGCAGTCGGCGAAAATGATCATTTCACCGCGATGAGTTGGGAAGGCGACGGCTGTTCGATCTCTATGGCTTCCGCCTCGGTGCTCAGCGAGATGCTTCCGGAACTTACCAAAGACGAGTTTTTGGACAAGCTGGAAGTCTTCCGTGAAATGATGCGTTCGCGTGGGGCCATGGTGCCCGATGAAGAGGTGCTCGAAGACGCTGCGGCCTTTGTGGGGGTCTCTAAATTCCCTGCACGAGTCAAGTGCGCAATGCTCGCTTGGGTTGCGGCAGAGGCCGCTATGCTCGGTGCAAGCGCCTAAACAGGCCAAGACCTAGCAACTTAGTATTTAGAATAAAACGGCTTGGGCCTTCACTTGTGTGAAGGCCCAAGCCGTTTTCGTAGTCAGTGGGTTATTTGTCGTCCGACTGATAAACATCAGGAATGCCGTCTTGGTCATCATCACGCGATTCTCGCGCGGCGATCTCCTTATAGCGGCGGTTACGTGGAACCAACCAGATGGCACCTAGGATCGCGGCTAAAAATGAACCGGCCAAAATCGCGACCTTCGCATGCTCGTAATGCGCCGACTCCAAGCCGAATGATAGCTCGGAGACCAACAACGAGACGGTGAAACCGATACCGGCCAGCAGCGTCACCCCGAAGAGGTCACCCCATCGTGCGTCCTTATCCAACGAAGCCTTAGTGAACTTGGTCAAGAGCCAGGTAGAGCCCATGATGCCTATCGGCTTGCCGAAGATCAGGCCCAAGACAATTCCCCAGAAGACTGGATCTGTTAGTAACCCTCCGCTGCCCTTGTCGGGAGAAATGACGGTGACTCCGGCGGCGAAGAAGGCGAAGATGGGGATACAGAAGCCCGAGGACAATGGTCGGAATCGGTGTTCAAAGCGTTCGGCTAGACCTATTCCTTCGCGACCATCGGTGCGTTTCACCGGCACACAGAAGCCCAAAACTACACCGGCAATTGTTGCGTGAATACCCGAACCAAAGACGAAGATCCAGGTCAAAATGCCCAGCGGCAACAGGATCAGCCATGCGGCCCAGGCTCGCTTTGCGAAGAACTTGCCAAGGTAACGGGCAAGAATCGTGAAGAGAATAATCGGAATGATGGCCAGCCCGAGGTATTCAAATTTCAGGTCATCGGTGAAAACAAAGGCGATAATGACGATCGCGATCAGGTCATCGACCACGGCGAGAGTCAGCAGGAAAATACGCAGGGAGGCTGGTAGCGCCGAACCGATTACCGCGAGGACCGCGACGGCAAAGGCAATATCCGTTGCCGTGGGAATAGCCCAGCCACGAAGTAGCTCGGTGCCTCCGCCGGACCCGGCGGCAATGGCCACGAAGATCAGTGCCGGAACTAAAACACCGCCAAAGGCAGCGGCCACTGGAACGGCAGCGGTTTTGATGTTGTGCAGGTCGCCAATGGCGAATTCTTTCTTCAACTCCAAACCGGTCAGGAAGAAGAACACTGCTAAGAGGGCGTCCGCGGCCCAGTGGCCGATGGAGAGATTCAGATCCACACCGAATAAGGTGGGTCCGAAGTGGAAATCACGCAACGCAAAATAAGAATCTCGCATTGGAGTGTTGGCCCAGATCAGGGCCAGGATTGCACCGGCAATGAGAACCATGCCGCCGACTGTTTCTTTGCGTAGGATATCTCCGATACGCACAGATTCTTTGTAACTTGGGCGCGAAAACAGGTTCTTTGGCGAACCCGAAGATGGCGTTTGAGTCATAGCTAAACTCGCTTACTTCGTTAAATGACAAATTGTTCGCCGACCAGACTTCCCGGCACACCTAAGTTCCACCCTAACGTGAAAAGTGGTTGGAACCACAAATCCCGGGCCAGTGCATCTTCACACTGTCCCGGGAATTTGTGCTGAACTACGGCTTGCTTACTTAGAAAGCCATTCGTTGACCTGTGCGGCCTGCATGTTCAGTGCCTTGCCCAGGTAGGGCTCGGCTGCCGAAGCAATTTTGCCGCCAATGAAGGGAATCGACGAAGAAACTTTCGCATCAATTGCGAAGTTGGTGCTCTCGCCTGCCGCTTTTAAAGATTCAGTTCCGGAAACAGTCACCGGGACACCTGCCACGGTGATCTTCACTGTCGCCGAACGGTTTCCTGCAGCATCCGGTGCGCTCCACTGCTCAACCTGCGTGACGTCGATGGAGGCACCAACAAACTTGCGGGCGAAGTCTGGTACGCGGTCGGTGGGTAGCGCACGGACCGTGGTCAGGGTAAATGCCCCTGCGGTGTCACCGTCCACGGTGAAGCTGCTTAAGCTGCCCTTGGCGAGCGAGGTGAGGTGCTCGGCGAAACCACGGTCGGCTAGGGTCGCAATGACCTGGTCCGCGCGGTGGGCGATCTGCGTGCTTGCGTTCAATGCCATGAATGCGAATCCCAATCTAAAAAGGTTCGGCGGTCGTGCGGAACATACTTAGGTTCCGTGCCGTTTCTGGTCGGTATTAACCCTATCTGCTCTCACCGGTTAGGTAGGCTAGGAAGGCAACATAAAACAACATATTGGCATTGCGCCGACCGCGGAAAGATTTTGCGGTTGCTGTTTGTGGTGCGCCACGTAGCTGTTTTGCCTTCAGTGAGAGGAACTTTTGCAACATGAGCCTATCCGGACTTCATGACTTCCTGCGCGAGGAACCGTCATTTAGGCGAATCCAGCAAAGCGCCTCCCAACCCTTCGCAATGCGTAGCGAAGAATTAGAGATTGCTGCGCCGCAGGGCATGCGCGCCATTCTTGGGGCGCACGCAACCGAAGGACTTATCGCGGGGAACAACCACGCGGTGATGCTCATTGTCACGGCCACGGGACGCGAAGCAGAAGAAGTGTCGGCCTCACTGAGCGCCTATATGCCACAATCTCAGATCGCCGAGTTCCCCTCCTGGGAGACTTTGCCGCATGAAAGGCTCTCACCACGCAGCGATACGGTGGGACGTCGATTGGAGGTTTTACGTAGGCTCAACGATCAAGACCCGGACCTGAAGGTCATCATCGCCCCCATTCGCGCCGTACTCCAGCCCTTGGTGGCCGGACTCGGCCAGCTGCGTCCGGTGCTGCTGGAACTAGACGCCGAGCCGGGTTTCGAAAAAGTCATCCGGGATTTGGCGGCGGCCGCCTATGCACGCGTGGATATGGTGACCCACCGTGGCGAATTTGCCGTACGCGGTGGCATTATCGATGTGTTCCCGCCGACGCTCGAGCATCCGATACGTATCGATTTCTTCGGTGAACAAATCGACTCCATGCGCTACTTCTCTATCGCTGATCAACGTTCGCTAGATGGCGCGGGCCCAACAAAAATTATTGCTACCCCCTGCCGTGAAATGCTGATCACCCCACAGGTGATGGGCCGTGCGGCAAACCTAAAAGCACATTTCCCAGCGGCCACCGAGATGCTCACTAAAATTGCCGGCGGTATCGCGGTAGAGGGAATGGAATCGTTGGCCCCGCTGCTGGTCGATGAAATGGTCCCACTGCTGTCATTACTTCCACAGTCCTCCATTGCCTTGGTAATGGAACCCGAGCGCGTGCGCACCCGTGCCCACGACCTCAATGAGACTAACGCCGAGTTCCTCGCCGCCGCCTGGGCTTCGGCTTCCGATGGGGCTGCCGCGCCTTTAGATTTAAGTACCGCCGAGTCGGGGCGCAAGCTCGCATCCGGTGATTTTGCGTCACTTGCGCAAACAGTGGAAAATGCCAAAAACGCGCAGGTCTCCTGGTGGTCATTAACCTCATTGGGTGCCGATGAGGATCTGGACCTGGGCGCGGCAATAATCCGCGTCGAGGCACGCGAACCGCGCGGTTACCAAGGTGATGTCGAGGCGATGATGGAATTCATCTCCGGCCGCATCAAAGACCAATGGCGGATTGTTGTTGCCACCGAAGGTCCAGGCCCGGCGGCCCGGCTCTCCGAGCTATTCCAGGAATACCAGATCCCTGCGCACCGGGTAGAACTGCTCACTGAAGCCCCCACCGCCGGCCTGATCGAAATCACCCAGGCGACCGCCGGACGCGGGTTCGTCTTCGAAGCACTGAAATTTGGGTTGCTCACCGAGGCCGACCTGCTAGGCCGCTCCAGTGCCTACGGAAACCGTAAAACCCGTAAGCTCAGTGCCAAGCGCAAGCGTAACGCCGTGGACCCGCTGTCGTTGCAGACCGGGGACTACATCGTGCATGAACAGCACGGTATCGGTAAGTTCGTGGAATTGGTCGCCCGTAAGGTCTCAGGTTCGTCCAAGGATTCAAAGCGCGAATACCTGGTGGTGGAATACGCGCCGTCCAAACGTGGGGCACCGGGGGACCGACTCTTTGTCCCCATGGAACAGCTGGATCTCATTACCCGATATGTGGGTGGTGAAGCCCCGAGCATGTCCAAGATGGGTGGTTCAGATTGGGCGAGCACTAAGTCCAAGGCGCGCAAGGCGGTCAAGGAGATCGCAGGGGATCTGATCAAGCTGTATTCGGCGCGTATGGCCAGCCGTGGTCACGCCTTTGGTCCGGACACCCCGTGGCAGAACGAGCTGGAAGAAGCTTTCGCCTATGTCGAAACCCCGGACCAGCTGACGGCTATTAATGAAGTTAAGCAGGATATGGAACGCGAGGTCCCGATGGACCGGCTCATCTCCGGCGACGTCGGCTTCGGCAAAACCGAAATTGCGGTGCGTGCGGCGTTTAAGGCAGTACAGGATTCAAAACAGGTTGCCATCTTGGTACCCACCACGCTGCTTGCCTCACAGCACCACCAAACATTCACTGAAAGGTACTCGGGTTTCCCACTGCGCGTACGCACTCTTTCACGTTTCCAAACCGCCAAGGAATCCAAGGAAATCCTTGCCGGACTTAAGGACGGTTCGGTAGACATCGTCATCGGTACCCACCGGTTGCTGTCCAAGACCGTGCAGTTTAAGAACCTTGGGTTGGTGATTATCGATGAGGAACAGCGCTTCGGTGTAGAGCACAAGGAAGAGCTGAAAAAGATGCGCACCAACGTGGACGTGTTGGCCATGAGCGCCACCCCGATTCCGCGCACCCTAGAAATGAGCCTTACCGGCATCCGTGAAACCTCCACGCTTGCCACCCCGCCCGAAGAACGCCATCCGGTGCTCACCTTCGTCGGGCCACGTAGCGACAAGCAGATTTCTGCGGCTATTAAGCGCGAGCTGATGCGTGATGGCCAGGTGTTCTTTGTGCACAACCGGGTATCGTCCATCGACCGTGTTGCCGCCGAACTGCGCGAGCTGGTTCCCGAGGCACGCGTTGAGGTGGCTCACGGCAAAATGAGCGAAACACGGTTGGAACGGATCATCCAGGATTTCTGGGAGAAGAAATTTGACGTGCTGGTGTCCACCACCATCATCGAGACCGGGCTGGATATTTCTAACGCCAACACGTTGATTGTGGACCGGGCGAATAACTATGGCTTGTCCCAGCTGCATCAGTTGCGCGGCCGTGTGGGACGTGCCCGCGAGCGTGCCTACGCCTACTTCCTCTGGGACGTGGAGAAGCCATTGGGGGAGGTAGCGTTGGAACGGTTGAAAGCCGTCGCGGCGCACAACGAACTAGGCTCCGGCTACCAGCTGGCCATGAAGGATCTGGAGTTGCGTGGGGCGGGCAATATGCTCGGTGGCGAACAGTCCGGGCATATCGCCGGGGTTGGCTTCGACTTGTACCTGCGTCTTGTCGGCGAGGCCGTCGCAGACTTTAAGGGTGAGGGCGAAGAAGAAGCCACCGAGATGAAGATTGAGCTCCCGGTGAATGCTCACCTGCCGCACGAGTACGTGCCTGGCGAACGCTTGCGGTTAGAAGCCTACCGAAATATTGCCGCCGCCGAAAGTACGGAGGCGCTGGCCGAGGTCCAAGAAGAACTCGAAGATCGCTACGGCAAGCTTCCGCAGCCGGTAGAGAATCTGATGCGGGTGGCGGCGTTACGCGTGCGTGCCAGGGCCTTGGGGTTGCGTGATATTCAGCAGATCGGTAACCATATCAAGGTGTCCCCGGCGAAGATTGAGGATCTTCCGGCCAGCCGTCAGGTTCGTTTGGAGCGTCTCTACCCGGGCTCCGTCAACAAGCCTGCGCTCAACGCGATCTTCATTCCGAAGCCGCGCACCTCTCCTGTGGGTGGAAAGGACCTAGCGGACGAAGCAATCCTTGAATGGGCCGAGCGTCTGCTCTACGGGATCTTCGAACCTGCTCCGGCGGTGCAGGGCAACGCTAAGTAGCCGGTGGCGGGTGCCGATTAAATGGTGCCCGCCAGTTCCTTGGCGTAGTCATGTACCGGGCGTCCATAAAGGCTGAGGGTGGGCGCCAGCGTCTGTAAAGCTACACGCAGTGCCTCCTGGTGATCTCCCGCGTCGTGTAGGGCGAGCGCAAGGAACGCCTGAGCATCGCGGTACACGTGGCTTGATGCCTGGATCAATTGCAACAGTTGCACGGCCTGGCCGGTTTCGCCTAAGTTGCGTAGCGTGCTGGCTAGTTGAATACGCGCTTCGTCCAGTTTTTCTGGATCAAGGCCGGTGGCTATCGCCGCCCGGTAGGGTTCCACCGCTTGGGCTTCTTCGCCGAGATAGTCGTGGAGTGAGGCTTGCTCAAAAAGTACCACTGCGTCGCCGGCTGGCCGCTGAGCGAGTAGTTCATCGAGTTCTTCGCGTAGCTTCTGCGAGCTTTTCCCCTTGGCGCTGCGCCAGAAGGCTTCGATCTGTTCATTGAAGGTGCGGATCATAAGTCGAGGCTAGTGCGCGTAATAATCTCGGGCAAGGGCAGAACGCCCGGTTAACGAATTGTGGGGAGGCCTCTCGGCCTCCCCACAATGTTCAAGCGTAAATTACAGGGCAGCGTTTGCTGCGGCTGCCTCTTCGATAGAGTCCGCGCGACCCATCAGGTGCATTGGAATCGCAAAGGCCAAGAAGCACAGCGCGAAGCATGCAATGGTTGGCCACCAAGCGGTCTCCAACGTCCAGTAAGACAGGGCGTAAAGACCGGCTGCGAACATCACCGTGAAGATTAGGGTATTAACGATGTTGCCAACGAGGCGACCTTCACCTGAGTGGGCGGTGTTCTTGCCGTTCGAGTACACTTTTTCTCCTTGAGGAAACGAATGGGTGCGGGATCTTAGTAAGCGGATCCGCTTTGCTCTCCCTCTAGGATAGCAACTCCTGAGCTAGAACCGAGACGTGTTGCGCCGGCAGCAATCATTGCCCGCGCGGTTTCGACGCTGCGCACACCGCCCGAGGCCTTCACTCCGAGATCTGGGCCAACGGTTTGACGCATCAACGCGACATCTTCAACGGTCGCGCCACCGGTAGAGAATCCGGTTGAAGTCTTCACAAAATCGGCTCCGGCGGCCTTCGCTGCCTCGCAAGCCAGCACCTTTGCCTCGTCGGTGAGCAGGCAGGTTTCGATGATGACCTTCAAGATTGCGCCACCCTCATGGGCTGCCTGTGCAATGGCGAAGATCTCGTTGACCAGGGAATCACGATCTCCGCGCAGCGCTGCGGCCACATCGATGACCATGTCGATTTCGTCGGCTCCGTCGGATACCGCGGTGCGGGTTTCAAAGACCTTGGTTGCGGTGGTGGAGGTGCCCAGTGGGAATCCAATGACCGAACAAGTCAACACGTTGGACTCTGCCAGTTCGCGCGAGACCGTTGATACCCACAGTGGGTTGACGCAGACTGATTTAAATTCGTACTTCTTCGCCTCTTCGCAGATCGTGATGATCTGTTCGCGGGAGGCATTCTGCGCTAGCAGGGTGTGGTCAATGTAGCCAGCGATTTCGCGAGCACTTAATTCGGACATCGTGATCCTCTTTTGTTCGTTCGTAGGTTCGGATTAGTTTGTGAGGAATGCTTCAAGTTCAGTCTTGATCGCTTGGCACTGCGCCGTGGCCCGTGCGCGAGCCGCCGGAACGTCGGCCAGATCCTCGGCGTGCTCCACGGTTTCCAGGTAGCATTTCAGTTTTGGTTCGGTTCCCGAGGGGCGCACAATAACGCGTGCGCCGGTGAAGGTGTGTAGCACCATGGCGTTGGTGGCAGGCAGCTTCTCGGTGCCTTGAGAAAGGTCGGTGACCTCGGTAACTTCCGCTCCGGCAAGCTGCGCCGGAGCCTGAGTACGGATCTTTTCCATCAGTACCGGGATCTGCGACAGGTCGGTGAAGCGCATCGAGAGCTGGTCAGTGACATGTACGCCGTGTTTTGCCGCGAGCTCGTCTAACCTGCCCTGGATACTGTTTGAGCCAGCCTTCAGCTCCGCCGCAAGATCTGCGAGAACTAACGCCGCGGACATGCCGTCCTTATCACGCACCAACGAAGGGGCCACCGCGTAGCCCAACGCTTCTTCGTAGCCGAACCCGAGGTTTTCCACGCGCGCGATCCATTTAAATCCGGTGAGCGTTTCCTCATGTTCTCTTCCGCTGTCCTTGGCGATAGCCGCCAACATGCGAGACGAAACGATGGAATTTGCCAACTTCTGCTCGGCCGGGAGGATGCGCGAAAGCTGGTCTCCAAGCAACCATCCGACCTCGTCGCCGCGCAACATCCGCCAAGCGCTACCGTCGTGAATGGCTGCGGCACAACGATCTGCATCCGGGTCATTAGCGATGACCAGATCCGCTCCGAGCTTCCGAGCTAGTTCAAGGGACAAGTCAATGGCCCCTGGCTCCTCTGGGTTAGGGAACTTCACGGTCGGGAAATCTGGATCCGGATGTTCCTGCTCCGGGACCATATGTACGTCGCTGAACCCGGAGTTGAGCAGTGCTAAACGCATGGTGTGCCCGCCGACGCCGTGCATCGCGGTGACTACCACCTTCAAGTTCTTTCGCGCGGCGGCAAGCGAACCATCGGCGCGCGGAATGACGTTGCCGATTGAATCGAGGTAGGACGCTTCGATGTCGCCATCCTCTGCGGCCCCCGGCAGTACCGTCCAGCCCGAGTCGACGCGTTTAATGTCCGCTACGGGTTGATCTGCATCGATCAACGCGGCGATCTGTGCGTCGATGGGGGAGACGATCTGTGCGCCGCGGCCCACCTCGTCGGCGACCTTTCCTCCGACGTAGACCTTATAACCGTTATCACGCGGCGGATTGTGGCTGGCAGTGACCATGACGCCGGCTTCGGCTCCAAAGGTGCGCACTGCCCACGCCAATACGGGTGTTGGCAGAGCCGAGGGCATCAGCAAAACCTCAAATCCGGCCGCGGTAAACACCGCAGCCGAATCCGTGGCGAACACATCCGAGTTATAACGTGCGTCAAAACCGATCACCACCTTAGGGGTGTACTCCCCGGCGGCACGCTCGGACAAAAAGCGGGAGATTCCGGCGGCGGTGCGCATCACCACTACCCGGTTCATCCGCATTGGGCCGGCACCAAGCTCGGCTCGCAACCCGGCGGTACCGAATTCGAGTACTCCGCTGAAACGATCGGCTAGATCTTCCAGGGCAGGTCCATCGCCGGACTCAACGGTGGAGATCAGTGCACGAAGCTCTTGAGCGGTGGCCGGATCAGGATCCTGAGCGGCCCAGTCGGCTGCCTGCGCGAGGAGTTGGTTTTTCTCGGTTTGATTCATCGTTTTCCTTGGCTCTACAGGTGAAAGTGTTTCTCGCCTAGAGGCGGGCGATGATTTGTGCCAGTAGTTTGGAGATGCGTGGCCCGGCGGTCTGACCGGCTTCAATGACCTCTTCATGGCTTAGCGGGATGGGGCTAATACCGGCAGCCAAATTAGTGACCAAAGAAATACCGAAAATTTCCATTCCAGCGTGGCGGGCAGCAATGGCTTCCAACGCGGTGGACATGCCTACCAGATCGGCGCCAATGGTTTTGGCATACTGCACCTCTGCCGGGGTTTCGTAATGTGGGCCGGTGAACTGTGCGTAGACGCCCTCGTCCAGAGTTGGGTCAACTTCACGAGCCACCTCGCGTAGACGCGAAGAATATAGGTCGGTTAGATCCACAAATGTGGCGCCTTCCAACGGAGAAGTCGCCGTGAGGTTGATGTGATCTGAGATCAGGACCGGGGTGCCCGGGGTCCAATTCGGGTTCAGCCCACCGCAACCGTTGGTCAGCACCAGTTGGGTGCAACCGGCGGCAGCTGCGGTACGGATAGGGTGCACTACCGAACGCACACCGCGTCCCTCGTAGTAGTGGGTGCGCGCGCCAAGTACGAGAATGCGCTTGCCCGATTCGGTCAGAATCGAGGAAATAGTGCCGCGGTGGCCAGGTACCGCCGCAGCGTGGAAGCCAGGGATGGTGGTGGCATCGAGTGTGTGGGTTCGCTCGCCAATTAGCTCAGCGGCTTCGCCCCAGCCGGAGCCGAGGACCAGAGCAATGTCGTGCTTTTCGACATTAGTTTGCTCGGCAATTACCTGGGCGGCCTGTGCCGCCAACGCCTGTGGGTCATTTTGCATATCATTCACGTGAAATACGCTACCGGTAGGTAGCCCCTTTGTCAGGTGGAACCCGTGGCAAATGGAGGAAATTCACTCGATCGTGATGTGCGCAAAAGCTGTGCATGGGGAACAATGGAAAATGTGAGCGCAGATCCTAGGAATAAAGCAACCCGTTTAGTAATCCTCGGTGGTGGACCAGGTGGCTATGAAGCTGCCATGGGAGCCGCCCAACTAGGTGCCAATGTCACTGTGGTGGAACGTGCAGGGATGGGTGGTTCGGCGGTTCTAACCGACGTCGTGCCGTCAAAAACCCTCATTGCCACCGCTGACGCGGTACGCCGTGTACAGCACGCGGAAACCTTCGGTGTCCACATCGAGGGGATCGATGACGCGCAAACCGACTTCTCGGTGGTCAACCACCGATTGCTGGAACTTGCCAAGGAGCAGTCCAGTGACATCCGTACCGGCCTAGAACGTGCCGGAGTGCGTATTGTGGTCGGCGAAGGCCGTCTCCTAGACCGTAAAAACATCGCCGTAAGTCACCCTGATGGTTCGGAACAGACCATCCAAGCAGACGCAATCCTGTTGGCCGTCGGTGCCCATCCGCGTGAACTTCCTACCGCCAAACCAGATGGCGAGCGTATCTTCAACTGGACTCAGATTTATAACATGAACGAGGTGCCAGAGCACCTGATCGTCGTTGGTTCCGGTGTCACCGGTGCCGAGTTCGCTTCCGCCTACAATCTTCTTGGCGCCAAGGTGACCTTAGTCTCCTCGCGTGATCGTGTGCTTCCGGGCGAAGACGCAGATGCCGCGGCGGTACTTGAAGACACCTTTAAAGAAAACGGTGTCAACGTTGTCTCGCAGGCTCGCGCCGAGGGTGTTGAGCGTAAGGGCGATAAGGTCTTCGTTTCGCTGGCAGACGGACGAGTGCTTGAAGGAAGCCACTGCTTGATTGCAGTTGGCGGTATCCCTAACACCGAAGGTCTGGGACTAGAAGAAGTTGGCGTGCAGTTGACTGATTCTGGCCATATCAAGGTTGATGGCGTTTCGCGCACCACCGTGACCAACATTTACTCTGCCGGTGACTGCACCGGAGTCTTCGCACTGGCCTCGGTAGCGGCTATGCAGGGGCGTATCGCCGTAGCTCACTTGCTAGGTGACTCGGTGAAGCCACTGGATTTGAATCTGGTCTCCTCGAACGTCTTTACCTCGCCGGAAATTGCCACTGTTGGTGTTTCCCAGCGTGCAGTAGCTGAAGGTAAATACCAGGCCAACATCATCAAGGTAGATCTGAACACGAACGCTCGTGCGAAGATGATGAACGTTGAAAAGGGCTTCGTGAAAATCGTTTCACGCAAGGGTTCGGGAACCGTTATTGGTGGCGTTGTCGTTGCACCACGTGCCAGTGAGCTCATCTTCTCGCTCGCGCTCGCCGTGCAAAATAGCTTGCACGTAGACGATGTCGCGGAAACCTTCTCGGTTTACCCATCCTTGTCAGGTTCGTTGGCCGAAGCTGCTCGACGGTTGCACCGCCGCATGTAGTTTTACCCGTTCCGAGCAAAAGCCGGGCTTCCTGATTTTGATCGGGAAGCTCGGCTTTTTCGGTTTTTAGGTTCTATGGTGTTCCGCGTTGCTAGCCACGGACGGATTTGAAGCAACTTTTGCGAATCACCTCACAGGAAGTTCTATCTTTGGTACAAGTGCCGCAGAGATCTAGGGTCATTAGTCTCATTATTTGGAAGCGCTTTTTCTGCAGGTCAGTGTCCGAACTCAGGTTCAAAATGACTTGATGGAAGAAATGTGTCCGAATGTTGGACACAAATATCCACATGCTGGTCAGTTCGACGTACCATTATGAAGTCATAAACGAGCCTTTATTCGCATCTTAGAAGGAGCCGCCAGCATGTCGCAGGCTAACCAGACAGTAGCGCCAAAGGAAAACACCAGAGGTCGCGTGCTGTTCGCCAGCATGATCGGCACCACCGTCGAATTCTTCGACTTTTATGCTTACGCCACTGCGTCGGTATTGGTTTTCCCTACGCTGTTCTTCCCTAACGCAACGCCGATTAACGCAATCTTGTCCTCCTTTGCCATCTTTGGTGTGGCATTCGTTGCGCGTCCGCTTGGCTCCATAATCTTCGGCCACTACGGCGACAGGTTGGGACGTAAGGGAACTCTGGTTGCGTCATTGCTATTGATGGGTATCGCTACCTTCCTGATGGGCTTCCTACCTGCTGCGCAGGGGCACTGGACGGTCCTCGCTCCTCTGGCTTTGGTGATTTTGCGATTCGCTCAAGGACTGGCGCTTGGTGGTGAATGGTCTGGCGCGGCATTGCTTGCGACGGAGAACGCTCCAAAGAATAAGAGAGCTATCTACGGCACCTTCCCGCAATTGGGGGCACCGGTCGGCTTTATTCTTTCTAACCTGATCTTCGTGGTCCTGCAGACCACCCTGACCGCAGAACAGTTCTTAGCATGGGGCTGGCGCGTACCGTTCTACTTCTCCGCTGTCATGGTGATCATTGGCCTGTGGGTACGTTTGAAGCTCGTTGAATCCTTGTCATTCCAGAAGGTACTTAACGAGAAGAAGGTCGTAAAGTCACCTTTCTCGGTCACGATGAAACATCACTGGCGTCCAACTCTGGCCGGTACCTTCATCATGTTGGCCACCTACGTGCTGTTCTACCTAATGACCTCGTTTACCCTGACATACGGCACTACAGCATCATCCGTTGAACAAGGGCAGGCTACTGCGAAAGCGGCCGGCAAAACCTTTAACGCTGAAGGATTCGTTCCAGGTCTGGGAATTGACCGCCCGACCTTCCTCACCATGCTGATTATCGGCGTCGTATTCTTCGGTATTTTCACTATGCTTTCGGGACCGTTGGCCGAGAAATATGGCCGTCGCAAGTTCTTGATTTGGGTTACCATTGGAATTCTAATTTTCGGTTTAGCCTGGACGCTATTCTTCGGCCCTGGACAGGCCGCAGCGATGGCAGGTCTGATTGTCGGTTTCACCCTCATGGGTCTGACCTTCGGTCCGATGGCCTCGTACTTGCCGGAGCTTTTTCCCTCCAACGTGCGTTACACCGGATCCGCGGTTGCTTACAACCTGTCCTCGGTCATTGGTGCAGCCCCGGCTTCATTCGTGGCAATCGCATTGTGGAGCGCTGGAAATGGCAGCACGACGGGCGTGGGCATCTACCTGGCAATTGCCGCTGTGCTCACCTTGGTGGCACTGTTCCTTACCCGCGATACTAAAGATGTAGATATGGAAGAATTCGTCGAGTAATAACGGCTGAAAAATCTTCAAGATGGCGTGTAAGGCAGTCCGCAAGGATTCGCATTACACGCCATCTTTCATTTGTCCTGGGCGTGGCTAGAGGGCAAAACGGCTGCTGCGGGTCTGCCTCCGGTTCAGAGAATTTCGTGAACGAAAATTTCATTCACTATCAACCGCAGGTTCGAACTTATATCCAGGGCTGATAGCCGAACAGGTTGTTTTAGGTGGGGGAGAAGGAACCCGGCCATATTTTCGTTCGGGTTAGAAACCTAGAACCAGTAACGTACGCAACGATGAAATACCCGAAACAAGCCGCCCGCGCTGGCTATAGCCAGCAACAGGGTTCTAAAGGGATCGGGCATATAAGTGAACGAAAATTTCATTCACTTATGCCAGCTTTCAGTATCCAGCCAGAGCCTAAACGTTCTGACGCTGACGGAGTTTTTCGTTCACTCAAAGTACAGATCTAGAGAATCAGCAATCAACCCACGGGTCTTATCCGGCGCAACAACGGTGACTTCACATTGAATTGCGGTTCTGCGGGTGCAAGACGCTTTGACGACACGCGAAAGTGGTCCTTCAAATTCCATATTTATGTGCTTGACAACGTCGGATATGTTACTGTCAATGGAAAAATTGTTACACCGGAGATAAGGCTACTAACACGTGACAAACGCAATTCGGGCTTTTGGTTGGCTCGTTCCCTGGTTCTTTCTCGTTAGCGTCATCGTGTTAATTGTGATGCTCTTTGTTAGCCGATTTTCGAAGCGGCCAAACAAACGAGACGTTCGGGAAACCCTGGGTTTATGGTGCTTAGCTTGCTGGTATATCGGTGTCGTCATGATTACCATCATTCCCAACGGTGGAAGTGCTCCGATTCAATTCGAAGGAGAGGACAGGGCAAGATTCTCATTAGTTCCCCTTGATGGATGGTTTGACCAGTATGGCCTGAATCTAACTGCTGTACGAGAATCCGCGCTCAACGCGATTCTTTTTGTACCTGGCATGATTCTTACCTTGTGGTTCACAAAAATGAGAACCAGTGCCGCATTCATCTTTCTTATCGGATTCGGTGGGCTCATCGAGATTTCTCAGTTACTCACGAACTGGGGACGTGCGCTCACCGTAACTGACATCATTATGTACTCTCTGGGGACCGTGTTTGGCTGGGGGATCTGCGGAAGCCATGTCAAGAGGCGTACTTTAGACAAGCCATTTTCGACCAAACGAATATTCTCCAAGTCTCACTAAAATGCAAGGGTTCCAAATCAAAGGGAAGCTGGTGGGCTGCATATCCAAAACACCAAAATCCACTTTCGCCGTACTCTGTGTTATTGGTGATCGACAAAAACTTTGCGGACTAAAATGAACAACACTCCCGCAAATGCCATGGCGACAAACGAAACTATTGATCCTTGTATGAGTAGATTAAAACTTTCCACGACTCCCGCGGATTCAATAATTAGAACCAGCACGCCAGCAAGTGCGCAAGCATAACCGCTTTGAGTGCTGTCGAGTCATCGAGTAGTATACCGGGCGGGTCAAACGGGTGTTCGAAATACCGTTACCCGGGCCGATGAGCCGCGCCATGCGTGATGGCTCTTTGCTTCCCGGGCCGGGCGCGCGGCTGGGTAGCGAAACCTTTTCCGATTGGTTAAACGCCCAGGGCCGTCCAAACGCGTAACGTTTGAACGGCCCAAATTGGCGGTGGGTACTTAGTCCGCTTCGATGATCGAGGCGATCACCGCTCCGGAGGACAGTGACTCTCCGGGGCTCACCTCTAGGCCTTGGACGGTACCTGCACGGTGTGCGGTAATTGGCTGTTCCATCTTCATTGCTTCAAGTACTACGATCAGATCTCCGGCGGCGACGGTATCCCCGTTGGCCACCGCAACCTTCACGATAGTGCCCTGCATCGGCGAACGCAGCTCTGCACTGTTGCCAGCGGCGGCAGCCCCGGCCTTGCGCCCTGGCTTACGCTTTTTCTTGGCACCCTTATCTGCGGTGGCCGATACCGACCCCAGCGAGGAAGGTAGAGTGACTTCCAGACGCTTGCCGGCAACCTCTACGGTCACCGAGGTGCGTTCGTCGGCTTCTTCCGCTTCTGCCATCGGCATTGGGTGCGGTTCAATGACGGTGGCAAATTCGGTTTCAATCCAGCGGGTGTGGACCTTGAAGGGGCCTGATTCTGGCACGAACGCGGCATCTGACATGACCGCACGGTGGAATGGCAATACCGTTGCCATTCCTTCGAGCTTAAATTCTTCCAGCGCACGGCGTGCACGGGCGGCGGCGATCTCCCGGGTGGCGCCGGTGATGATCAGCTTGGAGATCATCGAGTCAAAGTTTCCTGAGACACTCTCGCCGGCTTCGATACCCGAATCTACGCGGACGCCAGGACCGGTAGGCAGGCTCATCTTGGTGATGGTGCCAGGGGTTGGCACGAAGCCGCGGCCGGCGTCTTCGCCATTAATTCGGAATTCGAAAGAGTGGCCGCGGACCTCAGGGTCGGTGTAGCCCAGCTCTTCGCCGCGGGCAATGCGGAACTGTTCGCGCACCAGATCAAGACCGGTAACTTCCTCGGATACCGTGTGCTCGACCTGCAGTCGGGTGTTGACCTCGAGGAAGGAGATGACGCCGTCTTGTCCGACGAGGAACTCACAGGTGCCGGCACCTGTGTAGTTTGCTTCGCGCAGGATCGCCTTGGAAGCTTCGTAGAGTCGGGTGACCTGCTCCTCGTTCAAGAAGGGAGCCGGAGCCTCCTCGACGAGCTTCTGGTTGCGACGCTGCAAGGAGCAGTCACGGGTGGAAACGACCACGACGTTGCCCTGATTATCTGCTAGGCACTGGGTTTCGACGTGGCGCGGGGCATCTAAGAACCGCTCGACAAAGCATTCACCGCGGCCAAAGGCCGCAATGGCTTCACGGACTGCGGACTCGTACATCTCGCCGATGTCCTCGCGGTTGCGCACTACCTTGATTCCGCGGCCACCGCCGCCGTAGGCGGCCTTGATGGCCAGCGGCAAACCGAATTCATCGGCAAAAGCGTATACCTCTTCGGCCGAGGCCACCGGATCCTTGGTGCCTGGAACCAGTGGAGCGCCGACCTTTTCAGCGATATGACGCGCCTTGACCTTGTCACCAAGCTGGTCAATGGCCTGTGGGCTTGGCCCAATCCAGGTCAGCCCGGCATCGATAACCGCTTGCGCGAAGTCGGCATTCTCGGCCAGGAAGCCGTAGCCGGGGTGTACCGCGTCGGCGCCGGAGCGCTGCGCGATGTCCAGAATCTTCTCGATACGAAGGTAGGATTCGGCGGCCGTGGTGCCGCCCAGTGCGTAGGCCTCATCGGCCAGTCGCACGTGCAGTGCATCGCGGTCCGAATCGGCGTAGATAGCGACCGACTCGATTCCTTCGTCGCGTGCCGCACGGATAATTCGCACTGCAATCTCGCCGCGGTTGGCGACCAGCACCTTCGTCAATGGATTCATGGGTGAACCTTGTCTTTAAAAAGTTACGGTTTCTCACCTAGGAGCCTATCGGTTTTGTGGGAACTATATGTACTTATCCGCAAATTCCGGGGTGTTAGACCAAAAAATTTAGAGGGTTCCTACAAAAACGTGGGGCATTTAATCCGGACCGGCTAGTGGGAAATCACATGCGGGATGAAGTTGGCGAAATTATCGGTAATCGGTCCCTGACTTTCACGCACCGCAAGACCAGAAGGCTCGCCATCGATCATCCAGATGCCCAACACCGTGCTGACATCCGTTGCTTCATCCGCGCGGCGGAACACCGGAGGCAAGGCGAGCTCTTGAATGATGAACCCTTCCTCGCCATAACCCTGAGCTTCGCCTAGGGTGAGGCCACCGTCTGGCAGGTACATGGTGATGTCGGCACCTTCGCGGCTGAGTAATGGTTTGCGCACGTAGCCAAGGCGTTGGATGTAGTACGGGGCCTGGCCGTCAAACCATGCAGGGAGCAGATACTGGGAGCGATCCGGAACCTCGCCGAAGAGCTTCCACAGCACCGGCAAGATAGCCTTGGTGCTCCACAGCATCTTGTACGGTGGTTCGATCCAGATGGTGCCACCACGGTAGCTGGCACCGTCGAATCCCGAGTCACGCATATCCTCGAAAAGCTCATCGGCATTCTCGCTGTGCACCATATGCTCCCAGGGGTACAGCTTAAAAATGACCTGGATGTGCGGGCCGTTTTCGCCCGCGCAATAGCGTCCCTGCTCATCGACCCAGAGATTCTCGATATAGATGGTTTCGGTACGGTATCCGGCCGCGGCGCAGGTATCGCGCAACACCAGGGTATTCATCTGATCCTCGTGGGAGGTATCTTCTTCACTGCAGGCAAAGTAGACGGTGGGCACGGCACCAATCTTGCGCGAGATAATTTCAAGGTTTCGCTGCCAGGCCGCCACCAGGTCCTCATACATATTGGTCCATTGGCTGGAGCCTAGCTGAGGCTGATCCTCGAACCATTGCCACTGCACTAGGGACTCGACCAGTGAGGTGGGGGTGTCGGCATTAAACTCGTAAAGTTTGGGGATGCGCTGGTCCGGCTCGGGGTGGGTCAGCCCGCCAAAACGGAAGTCGAAACGGCCGTAGACAGATCCGGCAGCTGGCTCTTCATTCCAGCTATCGCGGATAGCGCGCATGGCGCGGTGCGGGATGCCAAAGCGTGCTAGATCCGAGGCGCCAGCGGGAGAGAGCAGATAGTCTCCGGCTTCCTCCATCATGGAAAACACCGCGGTGGCTGCCTGGTGCAGCACCTCGATTTCTTGAGGGGTCAGCTCGTAGTAGGCGTCATCGCGCCAGTATCTGTAGAGCTGCGGTGCGGAACTGTGGGCATCATCGTGTGTGTACACCAGCCCTGCGGCTTGGACCTTGGAAAGATAATCTGGACGTGCGGTGGTCATCTTGCGTTGCACTGTGCTTAGCCTCCGGTGTGTCCGCCGCCGAAGCCACCGGAATGACCGGTGCCGCTGCGCTGCTTGTTGCTGGAGCCAAAACCTGCCGGTTTTCCGGTGGATGCCGAATAGCCATTGCGGAAGGTGCCTGATAATCCAGCCTTGGTCCGGGCAGCATTGTCTGTGGTGCTAAAACGCTGCGTGGACTGAGTAGGATCAAGCCTGGTGCCCGGGCGCAGTCCGCCGGCGTAGCGGCCGATCATGAAGAACATGAGTGCGGTGCCGATGCCCGAGCCGCCATGGTGCGCGGAGGAGCCTTGAGCGTCATTGCACTGTGCTTCGTCAACTACGACGTTGTCTTGATCAACACAGTAAACCGTGTCTTCTGGGGTGGACTCGAAGCCTGAATTAGAGCCGGCATCCGAAGCGCAACTGGATAAGACTAACGCTGCGGCGGTGGCCACTGCGGGCAAGGTGAAACGTCGTTGGACACTCAATGATCTAAGTTCTCTCGGTCTAGCGGTAAGCGAACGGCGCTTGCTGCAGGGGATGCCGCGCCAAGCGCCGTTCAGCACGATGTATGGAGACTATTTCCATAGCTCGGTGATGCTGATACCTGACTGGGTCAGCAATTTGCGAAGCACAAAAATATCGAGACCCACCACGTTTTGGAAATTGCCTTCGATGGATTCGATAAAGGCCGAGGCCAAACCGTCGATGGTAAACGCACCGGCGCAGGGCAACGGTTCTCCGCTGGCCACGTAGGCTTCGATTTCCGCGTCGCTCACGGTGGCGAAGTGCACCGTGGTTGAGGAGATCTCTCCGGTAGCAGCTTCCGGATTGGCAGTATCGATCAGCCAATGTCCCGAATGCAGGATCCCGGTAGCGCCGCTCAGTTGTTGCCAGCGTTCGCGGGCAACCTGTGCGGTATGAGGTTTGCCGTAGGCCAGGGAATTAAGCTCGAAGACCGAGTCGCAACCGAGCACTAGAGTGCCCTCAAGATGGGCGTCCCCGGCGACATTTTCTGCCTTCGCTTTGGCTAGCAGCAACGCCGTGGCCGACGGGCTTTGTGGCCCATGCTCCGCTTCGGCAGCGCTCAGCACCGCATCTTCGTCCACCCTGGAGACCTGCGTGGTGAAAGCCAAGCCGGCGTCGCGGAGCAACTTCTGCCTTCCGGCGCTGGCGGAGGCAAGTAGCAATCGCGGCGTGCTTATCGTGGTGCTCATACGCTGGCGGTCTCCTTGGTGGGGTTGTGAGCTGCGTTTTCTTCGGCCTTGCGTTCAAGCATTGCGTTGAGCTTAGCGCCTTCAACGTCAACGTCTGGAAGGATCTTATCCAGCCACTTGGGAAGGTACCAAGCCTTGTCGCCGAGCAGGTGCATGACCGCTGGGATCAGCGTCATACGGACCACAAAGGCGTCAAAGAGTACTCCGGTTGCCAGTGCAAAGCCCAGCGGGCGGATCATCGACAGGTGCGAGAAGATGAAGCCGGCGAAGACCGCAATCATGATCAGCGCCGCCGCGGTGACCACCGGGGCCGCCATGGAGAACCCAGAACGTACCGCATCACGAGCCGATACACCGTGGGCGTAATGCTCGCGCATCGCCGAAACCAAGAACACCTGGTAGTCCATGGCCAGGCCAAAAAGGATACCGGTGAGCAAGATCGGCAGGAAGCTGAGCAGCGGGCCAGGGACATTGACGTCGAAGGCCGAAGACATCCAACCGAACTGGTAAACCATCACGCTGGCGCCGAAGGCGGCGGCTAGGGATAGCAGGAAGCCGCCGGTGGCTAGCAGGGGCACAACCACCGAACGGAAGACTAACAACAGCAAGATCAGTGAAAGTCCTACCACGATGGCCAGATACGGTGGCAACGCGCTGGTGACCTTCTCCGACACATCAATCTGCGCCGCAACCTGACCGGTGACAGCGATCTTCGCTCCGGTGGCGTCGGTGAACTTTCCGGCGTTGTCACGTAATTCGTGGACCAGTGCCTCGGTCTCGGCGGAGGCCGGACCGCCTTCCGGGATCACCTGAATGGCGGACAGCGAACGGTCATCGGTCATGGTGACCGGGATGGCTGCTACCACGCCGTGGTATTCGCGCAACATATCGGCGATATCCAGTGACTTGGTATCCGCCTGACGCTGGGAGAGTCCCTCGGGCAGGTCGGCGAGTACCAGCAGTGGGCCGTTGTAGCCGGCGCCGAACTTATCACTGGTCTGTTGGTAGGCCTGGAAGGCTTGCGAATCGGCGGCTTCGGCGCTGCCGTCGGGCAAGGCGGTCCGCATCTGTGAGACCGGCAGTGCAATTGCTCCGAGCACCACGATCACCAGCAGGGAGACGGGAATCGCGATCTTGGTAACCATGCGCACCCAGCGTGCCGAGATCGGTTCCTTGGTCACCGGTTTTTTCGCGTTCTTCCGGGCACGCTTGGAGACCAGTTTGTTGCCGGCGAAGGACAACAGGGCCGGCAGCAAGGTGATGTTCAGCAGTACCGAGCAGAGCACGGTGAAGGCCGCGGACAACCCCAGTACGGTCAGGAATGGCAAACCTGGTACGGCCAGCGCGGCCAGCGCAATGATGACCGTCAAGCCTGCGAAGACTACCGCGTTGCCGCTGGTGCCTACCGCACGGGCGATGGATTCGCCTACCTCCATGCCGGACAGCAGCTGGGTACGGTGGCGGTGAATAATGAACAGTGCGTAGTCAATACCGACGGCCAGGCCTAACATCAATGCCAGCGCTGGGGTAATTGAGGCCATTGAGAACATTGAGGAGAAGGCCAGCGTGGTTCCTACACCTGCGCCTACGCCAAGAAGTGCCAGGAGTAGTGGCAGCCCGGCCGCGATGAGCGTGCCGAGCATGACCAGCAGCACCACGGCGGCGATGACCACACCGATGATTTCTGCGGTACCAAAGACCTCGGAAATATCTTGCAGGATTTCCTTGGAGAAAAGTACTTCAACCCCGGTGGCCTGTGGGCCTGCGGCGATCGCGGTGATTGCTTCACGGTCAGAGGCGGTCAACGCGTCGGTTTGGATGCGGAAGCTGACCTGGGAGACGGCGGTGGAGGCGTCCTTGGAGACGAAGCGCATGTCGCCGCTGGCGCCGACCTGACGGGAGGCGAACTCTAGCTCTGCGCGTCCGCGTTCTAGCTCCTTTTCGCCGGTGACGATTTCTTTTTCTCCGTCTTCCAGCTCCTTGGTCTTTTCCTTGAGCGTGGTCTCAGAGTCGCGCAGCGTCTTTTCTGCAGTCACCAGCTGAGCCTTGCCCGCTTCGAACGTGGCCTTTTGTTTGTCGAACTGGGCCTGTCCGGAGTTCAATTCTGCACGACCGGAAGCAAGCTGCACCCGGGCTTGGGCAAGTTTTGCCTTATTCGCATCAAGTTCTTTTTTGCCCGAGGCAAGCTGGGCTTTTGCCTGATCAAGCTGCTTTTTTGCGGAAGTTAGTTGGCTACGGTTGGCTTCGAGTTCCTTGCGTCCCTCGGTGGCCTTTTTAGCACCGGCATCCAGTTCCTTACGGGCGCCATCTAACTGCCTGAGCCCGGACTGGGCTTGGGCAATCTGTTTCAGCGCGGCGTTGGCCTGCGTCTTGCCTTCGGTGGCCTTAGTCTTCGCAGCGGTGAGCTGGTCAAGACCCGCCTGCATGTCTTGCAAGGTGGCCTGGTGTTTAGCAATATCTGCGTCGTTACCCTCGGCTTCGGCCTGCTTCAGCAGCTGCTGAACACCGGTGATTTGGGTGTTCAATTCCGAGATTTGCGGCTCGATGGTTTTAAGACCCTCTTCAGCCTTCGCCAGGCCCTCGGTGGCCTGCTTTTTGCCGGCGGTAAGTTCCTTTTCCAAGGCACCACGCGACTTGCCATCTAGAAGCTGTTTCAGACCATTTTGGTATTCCTTCTCGCCCTGGGCGAGCTTGGCATCGGCCTGATCAAGTTGTTTTTCTCCGGCAGCAAACTGGCTGCTGCCTGACTGGTACTTCTTGTATCCAGCGTTGTACTCTGCCAGACCTGACTGGTATTTCTTTTCACCCGCATCAAATTGTGCCTGACCGCTTTTCAGCTGGGCCTCGCCTGCGCGAAGTTCACTCCACCCGGCGGCAAGTTTCTTTTCTGCCGCGTCAATCTGTGGCTGGGCATCCTCGATTTCCTTGGTGCCGTCAAAGAGCTGGGACCACCCTTCAGTGATCTGCTCTTTACCATCGGCCAGCTGCACCTTGCCGTCGGCTATCTGCTCTTTAGCCTTGTCAAGGTCTTGCTGTCCGTCAACCAGTTTTTGCTGAGCCTTATCCAGTTCCGGTTTGGCATCATCAAGCTGCTTTTGCAGCTCGAAGGGACTCATGGCCTCGACAACCTGTGGGTGCAACGCCAGCTGCTCCAAGGAATCCTGAATCGCGGACTTTTGATCTGCGTTCAGCGCCCGGTTGGAACCTTCACGGAAGACGATGGTGCCTTGGCCGCCGGCCAAATCAGGCAACTCATTTTTCATCCGGTCCATGGTGCGCTGGGTTTCGGTGCCCGGCAGGGTGAAGGTATTAGATAGCTGTCCCATGAAGAGGGAGGCGCACACGCCGATAGCGATGAAGGCAGCAATCCACATGGCTAGCATGCGTAGACGGTTTTTATGCGCCCACGAGGCGAGGCGGTAGAGGTATGTAGCCATGGCTTAGTCTTCCTGAAGCGAGGTTGAGGCAGTTAAGAGCAGCGAGTTAAAACCCGCGTCGAGCGTTTCCATGGCGCGGGTAATTAGCCGGTGGAAGGAATCGATGAGTTCATCGGAGATATGGAGTCCCGAGGCACCAGGCTCGGGTAGCTGGTCAATCCAGGTGTCGAAGGCTGCCTGCCCGGCGCCCAAGGTCGCGTGGGTAAACACGCGGATTGAGTAGGCATCTGCCTGGGGGTAGCGCGAGACTACCTTTGCGATGACCTCGCCGGTGGCGCTTTGCCAGGCGATGAAATTTTGGGGGTAGCAGCCGCCGCTGGCCTGCTGGCGAAGATAAGCCCCAAATTGGGCGACCTGGCCTAAAAGTTCGGTGGCCCGCTCGGATTGAAGTGCGCGCACCACCGCTTGCATGAGCGGAAGATGCTCGGTCAGTGGCGATAGCGTCTCCACCATATGTTCGAGCACCGCATGCAGCGGATAGGAGAGGATTGCATCCACGGAGGGGAAGTAATTAAACAGCGTGCGCCGGGAGATGCCGGCGGCTTCGGCGATTTGGGTGGCAGTCATGGCGGTGCCGTGGCCCTCGCGTAGCAGCTGCAACGCCGCGTCGACGATCGCTTGATGCGTCGCCTGCTTATTGAGTTCGCGGCGTGTGCCGGTACTTTGAGAAGTCACATAATTACACTACGTGCAAACTTGCACGCTGTGCAAAATGAAATGCGTGTTCTGCGCCACGAATTAGGTTGTGCATTAAAAACAAGCGGCCAGTACGCACCGCGATGGGTGAATGCTGACCGCTTGGGTACTCCGGTAACTAAACCGGGGAACGAACTAGCTGCTTACCGAGTTTGCTTCAGACTGGCTAGCAGTTGCCGCCACGGAGTCGTCGGCGAAGGGATCGCCGTTACGCGGTGCATTGTAGAGCTCCATATTCAGGATGCCTTCGCGCTTGGCGACGATGGTTGGCACTAAGGCCTGACCGGCGACGTTCACTGCGGTACGGCCCATATCGACAATTGGATCAACTGCGAGCAGTAGACCCACGCCAGCCAATGGCAGACCCAGGGTTGAAAGGGTCAAGGTCAGCATCACGACGGCGCCGGTGGTTCCGGCGGTAGCGGCCGAGCCCAATACCGAAACCAAGGCGATCAGCAGGTAATCGGTGAGGCCAAGATCAATGCCGAAGAACTGAGCGACGAAGGTCGCAGCAATGGCCGGGTAGATCGCGGCGCAGCCGTCCATCTTGGTGGTGGCGCCCAATGGCACTGCGAAGGAAGCGTAAGCCGAAGGTACGCCAAGGTTGCGTTCGGTGACCCGCTGGGTCAGTGGCAGCGTGCCGATCGAGGAGCGCGACACAAAGCCGAGCTGGACCGCAGGCCAAACCCCGGAGAAGTACTGCTTAATCGACAGTCCGTGGCTGCGCACCAGGACCGGGTACAGCGCAAAGAGTACAAGGGCCAAGCCAATGTAGATGGCTGCGGTGAACTTGCCCAGTGCGCCAATGGTGTCCCAGCCGTAGCTGGCTACCGCGTTACCGATCAAACCCACGGTGCCCAGTGGTGCAATGCGGATGATCCACCACAGCACCTTCTGAATGATAGAAAGCATCGAGGCGGAGAATGCGAGGAATGGTTCGGCCTGTTTGCCGACCTTCAGGGCTGCAATGCCCACGGCGATCGCAATGACCAAGATCTGCAACACGTTAAAGCTGATCGAGGTGGTAGCAACGCCCTCGGTCATCTTGGTGCTGGCACCTAGGCCTAAGAAGTTTGCTGGGATCAGCCCGGTGAGGAAGCCGAGCCAGTCCCCGGTCTTGCCGTCGTATTCGGCCGGGGCACTTTGGCCGGTATTGGCGCCAGGCTGCATGAACGCGCCCAACCCCATGCCGATGGTCACCGAGATGAGTGCGGTGATGCCGAACCAGAGCAGGGTCTGCCACGCGAGGCGTGCGGCATTGGTGACCTGGGCCAGATTTGCGATGGAAGCGACCACGGCAAAGAAGATCAGTGGAATGACAGCGGTGCGCAGTAAGGCTACGTAGCTGGATCCTATAATCTGCAGTGCTTCACCCAGGGCATTGGGTGCGTCGGCGGTGCTGCCGGTGTACTTTGCGACTAGGCCGAGGATCAGACCAACGATCAACGCAGCGATAATCTGCGGACCGAAGCTGGTCATCCAACGAGGCAGTCTCGATGATGGTGCGGAGTTAGACATGAGTAAAACGGTAGGGGGGAAAAGCGGAACCATTGCAGTTAATGTTACGCAACATGACGCGCGGCGGTTATTCCAACGAAAGGGTGGCCATTTTGTGTGAAGGGTCACTGGAATGAGCCGAATTCTAGAGAAATCTTGGAATAAACCGATGCATAGTTTTCTTTTTGAAGCTGCGCTCAGAAAGCGCAGCGCGCAGGGGACTAACCGAGTTGATGGCTTTTGGGTACCAAATATGCATTAACTGAAAGCACCGGATCTGCCGATGACGAGCAAGAGCAACAAGATGGAGGGTTTAGATGAAGGTTTATATCACCAGTGTCTTGGTTGATGATCAGGCTAAGGCCGAGAAGTTCTACACCGAGCTACTCGGCTTTGTGAAGAAGCACGATGTACCCATGGGTGAATATAAGTGGTTAACCCTGGTTTCACCGGAGGATCAAGGTGGGGTCGAAATTTTGTTGGAACCGGTGGCGCATCCGGCCGCGCGTCCGTTCCAAGAAGCCTTGTTTGCCGATGGTGTTCCGCTGACCTCATTCTCGGTTCAGGATCTGCAGGGCGAATTCGAACGATTGTCAGCCTTGGGCGTGAGATTTACCCAAGAACCAACGCAGATGGGACCGGTGAGTACCGCGGTATTTGATGACACCTGTGGCAATTTGATCCAGTTGTCCACCTATACGCCGTGAGGTTGGGTGGTTAAAACTGTTGGCTGCCAGAAGATCTGACAGCCAACATATTTGATTCGCTCGGGGCAGGGTTAGCCTAATAACGCGCGGTTGAGGGTATCGAGTCCTACGGACCCAAGCTTCAGCGCGCGGGTGTGGAAATCCTTGAGCTCAAAGTTTTCACCTTCACGCGCGGCCACCTGGTCGCGTGCCTGTTCCCAGAGGCGCTGACCAATCTTGTAGCTCGGAGCTTGGCCCGGCCAACCAAGGTAGCGGTTGTATTCGAAGTCCAGTTGTCCCTCGGAGATATCCAGATTCTGTTTGAGGAATTCGTAGCCGTTGTCCGCGTTCCACGTTCCGGTGCCCCACTGGGAAGGTACTTCTAATCCAAGGTGTACGCCGATGTCGAAGACCACGCGGGCAGCACGCAGTCGTTGCGCATCGAGCATGCCCATGTAATCGCCCGGGTCGTCGAGGTAGCCCAGCTGGTGCATCAAGCGTTCGGAATATAGTGCCCAACCTTCGCCATGACCGGAAACCCAGCACAGTAGTCGGCGCCAGCTGTTGAGCGTATCGGCCTGCAGCTGTGCGGTCGCGATTTGCAGATGATGACCCGGAACACCTTCGTGATACACGGTGGTCAGCTCGGCCCAGGTGGTGAACTGGTCCTCGCCAGGAGGTACCGACCACCACATCCGTCCGGGGCGTTCAAAGTCTTCGGAAGGGCCGGTGTAGTAGATCCCGCCGTCTTCGGTTGGAGCAATCATGCATTCGATACGGTCCATTGGCGCGGGAATCTCGAAGTGCACGTCGCGTAGTGCCACGATGGCCGCGTCGGCCTTTTCCTGCATCCATGACTTAAGCGCATCGGTACCGTCGAGGGTGCGTTTCGGGTCGGCATTGAGGATCTTTTTGGCTTCTTCGATGCTGGCTGTGGGTTTGATCTTTTCAGCCACGCGCTGCTGTTCGGCGATGATCGCGTCCAGTTCGGCTACGCCCCACGCGTAGGTTTCTTCAAGATCTACTGCGGAGCCCAGGAAGCGGCGCGACATTAGTGAATAGTATTCGCGGCCCACCGCATCGGCTTCTGGTGCTTGGGAAAGCAACTCATCGTTGAGTACCTGCGCGAGCTTTCGGTATGCATCTTTTGCGAGATTTGCTCCAGCGTCCAATGAAACAGAAAGGGACGGATCTAAGGCAGCTCCTGCGCTAGCTAACTTGTCAAAGAATCCACCGTCCTTGGCGTAGTCTGCGCATTGACCCATGACGATATTGACCTGACGCTTGGCAGAGACCAATCCCTTAGAAGCGGAATCTCGCAGCGATGCGATGTATCCGTCGATGGCTTGTGGAACGTTAACTAGGCGCATGCCGATAAATTCGAAGTCCTCCACGCGCTCTTGCGGCATGAGGTCAAAGATCGAACGGATTTCCTGCGCGGCGCAGGCAATGTTGTTTAATTCTGTGCGACCAGAAAGCGCAATCTCTAGATCTAATCCAAGCCTTTCTTGCATGGCATCGAGGGTGACCGCATCGATGTCATCTTGGGGCGTAGTCGTCTCCAGCGCGGCGAGGGTTTCGCGTATTAATTCAATCTGCGCTTCGGTTCCCCTGGGGGAGTAATCAGAGTAAGCGGCTTCGTATCCGGGTAACCCAAAAGAAACGCCGTATTCCGGGGCAAGCTCTAGGGTCTTAGCAAAGAAGTTTTCGGCAATGGCGTCGATGCGCGAAGGTATGCGCTGCGCTGTGGGAGATGTCATGTAGCTAACAGTAATTGATATGAAAGATTTGTTGAAGACTTTTAGGTTTTTTGCTGGAAGCTACTTCTTAAAATGAAATTCCCCGGTGATCTACCCAAAGGTAGAACACCGGGGAATTGCGGGTCGAATCGCTTAGCGTCGGCCTAGGCTCCAGCCCAAACGTGGAGACAGCGCCCGACGTTTGCGAAGTCGAGTCATACGCTCGGGCACCGCAGGAACTTCAATCTCCTCAGACGTGGCGCTCCCCATGGCGGTGAGTAGGGCGGTTACCGCCGCGAGTTCTTCTGCGGTGGGTTTACCCTTGGTCACCTGAATCTGTGCGGCCGCAGGTGCGTTGCTTTGCTCGGTCACTGGCTACTCCTTCAAAGGTGGATGCTGGCTGCGGAATCCGGCTTTACAGCGGGATATTGCCATGCTTCTTCGGAGGCAAGGTGGCATGCTTTTCACGCAGTGCGCGCAATCCGCGGACTAGCTGTAGACGGGTCTCGCTCGGCGCAATGACCGCGTCAATGTAGCCCAACTCTGCAGCCTGATAAGGATTAAGAAGCTCTGCCTCATAATCTTCAATGATCTGCTTGCGGCGCGCCTCGACGTCTCCGCCCTCGGCTTCCACTGCGGCCAGATCACGACGGTAAAGAATGTTGACCGCACCCTGTGCGCCCATCACGCCAATCTGCGCGGTAGGCCATGCCAAGTTCAGGTCCGCTCCAAGCTTCTTGGAACCCATCACGATATACGCGCCACCGTAAGCCTTGCGGGTGATTACGGTTAGCTTGGGCACGGTGGCTTCTGCATAGGCATAGAGCAGCTTCGCTCCGCGGCGGATAATTCCCTGGAATTCTTGGTCCTTGCCAGGCAGGAAGCCCGGCACGTCCACGAAGGTGAGCAGTGGGACGTTAAAAGCGTCGCAGTTGCGTACGAAGCGTGCGGCCTTCTCAGAGGCGGCGATATCCAAGGTGCCAGCAAACTGCATCGGCTGGTTAGCCACAATGCCTACCGTGCGGCCTTCGACGCGCGCATAACCAATCATCACGTTCGGTGCGTAGAGTGACTGCATCTCAAAGAAGTGCTCGTCGTCAACTACGGATTCAATAACCTTGCGCATGTCATATGGCTGGTTTGCCGAATCGGGGATCAGCGCATCTAGGGAGAGATCATCTTCATTGATTTCTAGATCTTCATCAAATTCCGCGGTCAATCCGTCGGCGAGGTTTGAGGATGGGAGGAAGCCCAGCAGTTCCTTGCAGAACTCCACCGCGTCTTCCTCATCGGTGGCTAGGTACGTGGAGGTGCCGGTGTTGGCGTTGTGCTGGCGTGCACCACCCAAGGACTCCATGTCGATCTCTTCGCCGGTGACCGTCTTGATGACATCTGGACCGGTGATGAACATGTGGCTGGTCTTGTCGACCATGATGACGTAGTCGGTGAGCGCGGGGGAGTAGGCGGCCCCTCCGGCGCTAGGACCCATGATCAAAGAAATCTGTGGCACAACACCTGAGGCATGAACGTTATTGCGGAAGATGTCGGCAAACATCGCCAGCGAGGCGACGCCCTCTTGGATGCGTGCTCCGCCGCCGTCGAGGATACCTACGATAGGGCAACCATTGCGCAGGGCGAATTCCTGAACCTTGACGATTTTTTCGCCGTTAACCTGGGAAAGTGAGCCACCGTATACGGTGAAATCTTGTGAGTAGACGGCGACCAATCGGCCGTCTACTGTGCCATAACCGGAGACCAGTCCGTCACCCAGTGGTTTCTTCTTCTCCATGCCGAAAGCAGTGGAACGGTGTGTCGCCAGGGCATCAAATTCGACGAAGGAATCTTCATCCATCAGCATGTTAATGCGTTCGCGGGCGGTGTGCTTGCCGCGTGCGTGCTGCTTTTCGATGGCTACCTCGCCCGAAGGTGCCTGCGCCAAGTTCTGGCGGCGGCGGAATTCGGCAAGCTTGCCAGCGGTGGTGGACAGATCGGTCACTTCGTCCGTCTCGGTGTGGCCCTGCGTCATACCTTCGGCTCCCTCGGGTTCTGCTGATGTGTAGGAATGGCACAAGAAAAATGCCAACTAAGTCAGTCTAACCGGGTTATTTGCGGTTTTTGTTGTAGGAAACTCACAAAACGCCCGTGGTGTGAACATGAAGCACACCAGAATAAGTTACTCATGAGTAGCTTAGCGCGGGAACATCGCGTAACCTAGGTCACATGACTAATGAATCGCGTAGTGAGATCGCCCCAGAAATAACTCGGCTCAAGGGCCGCACCGTGTTGATGAGCGGAGGTAGCCGCGGCATCGGACTGGCCATCGCGCTCGCCGCAGCTAAGGCCGGAGCCAACGTAGTCTTGCTGTCCAAAACCGATAAGCCACACCCCAGCTTGGAAGGCACCATTCACACGGCCGTCGAGCAGATTAATGCGGCCGGCGGGCACGGCTTGGCGGTTGCCGGCGACGTGCGTGAAGACGCGGACGTACAGCGCGCGGTGGATGCGGCGGTCGAAAAATTCGGCGGCATCGACATCGTCATCAACAACGCTTCGGCTATCAACCTGACAAAAACCGATGATCTGGACATGAAGCGCTACGACCTGATGCAAGACATCAACGTGCGGGGGACGTTCCTGTTATCAAAAACAGCGTTGCGATACCTGCGTAAATCCTCACACGCGCATATTCTGACCCTCTCACCACCGCTGAATCTAGATCCACATTGGGCGGGACTTCACCTGGGCTACACCATGGCCAAATATGGAATGTCACTGACCACGTTGGGACTAGCCGAAGAACTCAAAAACGAGGGAATTGCGGTGAATTCGCTGTGGCCGGCAACGTTGATTGATACCGCCGCCATTCGAGCTATGCCCGGTGGGATGAAGATGATCCAAGCCGCTCGCACCACCGATATCGTGGCGGACGCCGCGGTGTGCATTCTTGCCAGTGAGCCACAAGGAGTTAGTGGGAATTTCTTCACCGACGTGCAGGTGCTCGAAAGGTGCGGAATCAGCGACCTGGAGAAGTATGCGGTAAATCCGCAGGCTGAACTCATCGAGGACATCTTCCTCTAAAAACAGGTTCCCCACGGAAGAGATGTCATAGGGTTAAAGGATGAACCCTGAAACCTCGGCGGCACGGGCAGCGCTGGACTCAGCCCCCTTAGAAGAGCTGGCCGCGCAACTGCGGCTGGGCTTCATCAAGGTAGTGACCAGCTCTGGCTCCACCAACACCGAACTTGCCCAACTTGCAAGCGACGGACTAGCTAGCCACCTGAGCGTGTACTTCAGCGAGCACCAGCAACAGGGCAAGGGGCGTTTGGGGCGCGAATGGGTGACACCGGCCGGGTCTGCGATCACCGTGAGCATTTTGGCCTCACCGGGCACTGCGATGGAGCCTCAGTCGTTGAGCTGGTACACGATGCTGGCGGCGCTGGCTTGGTCTCACGCAGTCCAAGAGCTAGTTCCAGTTAATGCGCGGATCAAATGGCCCAATGACTTACTTGCAGGTGACCGGAAAATCTGCGGGATTTTGGCCCAAATGGTGCAAACTCCCCAAGGCTTTGCCGTGGTGGTGGGCACCGGTATGAACGTAGACCAAGAGCCAGCTGAGTTACCTGTAGAAACAGCGACCTCGCTTCGCCTAGCCGGCGGTCACCGGGTGGATCGCTCGGCATTGCTTGCCGAATACCTGCGTCAGTTTGTTGCCCTCGACGCAGCATTCCGAGCGGTAGGCGGGCAAAGTGACGTGGCCATGGAGCCCTTTGGGAACCACTCACTGCGCGAACTGGTGGCGGAACGACTGGCGACCTTAGGCCAAGAAGTACGTGTGGAATTCCCCGATGGATCAACTCTGTTGGGTAAGGCAGTGCAACTGGCTGAGGATGGCGCACTTGTCGTGCAAGACGCTACGGGCCAAAGCCACCGGATTCTGGCCGGCGACGTACACCATGTGCGGCGCGCCGACGGTAAATACGCTTAACGAGCCAAGCGCAGAGTACGCGGACTAGTATTAGATGAGGTGACTGTTCGGAAGAACTTACGGTAGGAGGGGCGAGGAACTCGACGATGAAGGTGCCGTTACATGACAGGGAGCGCGTGGTCATCAAGACCCGAGAACATTCCCGAGTGTTACGCCAGCCTTTTGCCGTCTTTTTATTCCTCACCGCTGGGTGCGCGTTTCTACTCGGTTATCTCTCCCGTGAAGACCTTTCTGATTGGCTCACGAACGAATCCGAGCTCTGGATGATTTTATCCGCCGTACTGTGGTTCATACTTGTGCTGATCTGGTGTGTTACACCGTGGGTTCGTTGGTTACGCACCTGCATCGTGTTGACCACCGAGCGGATCTTATTCCGGACTTCCTATGGTCGCTCGGACCTAGAATCTATTGGTCTTTATTCCGTGCGTGATTTGATTGCGCACACCAAGCAACAGGCGGTAAGCACGAAACCCGGGACCTTAGACGTTGTATTAAGCCATGGACATGTGCGTATCATGCATGTGCCCGCAGTATCCTATTTCCGCACCTTAGCCATCGAGACGATGAACAACGTGCACCAGCATCAGAGAACAAACGCCGCGGTAGATACATCGAACAGTGAGGGCATTGGACAATGAGCACCGACAACTCCAATCCATCACGTCCAGACACCCCGCAGGCGGCTTCTGAGGCAGTCAAAGAAGCCCGCGAGCACACCCCTAATCCTGAGAACCCGGCGGAGCTAGACCCCATCGCCGAATTGGCCCAAGCCATGAAGAGTCCGCTCCAGGTTCCACATCATGCCTCGGACGCGGTCAAAAACCACATGGCCGATTTGGAGCACCGTCTCATTGGCGGGCAACGCGAGTTTAAACGTCGTGAGGTAGCCGCCGACGCCGGTGTTTCACTACTCTCGGCCCGCAAACTTTGGCGCGCCATGGGCTTTCCGGAGCTCGGCGACGACGAAGTCTTTTTCAGTGGACGAGACACCGAAGCCCTCAAGACCATGGTTGACCTGGTGCGCGAAGGAAAACTCACCGACGAAACCGCCATCTCGCTGATGCGTTCGGTAGGGCAAATGACAGACCGCATGGTGGTCTGGCAGGTCGAGGCGATCGTCGAGGATATGGTCGCCAACCAGAATATGAGCGACCGACAAGCACGCCGGCAACTCTTGGAAAGTCTGCCTGATCTCATCGGTCCGTTGGAAGATTTGCTGGTTTACTCCTGGCGTCGCCAGCTCAACGCCGGAATTCACCGTCTTGCACTACGCGCCGAAGCCGGAGTGGCGGCCTATAACCAAGATTCGGGTGACGACGACGGAACTCCACTGCCGCTGGCCCGCGCGGTCGGCTTTGCCGACCTAGTTTCTTACACCTCCTTGTCGCGTCGGATGAACGAACGCACCCTCGCCCAAATGGTGCAGCGCTTTGAATCTAAGAGCGCCGAAATCATTTCCGTTGGTGGCGGCCGACTCGTCAAAACCATTGGTGACGAAGTCTTATTCGTGGCCGAAACTCCGCAGGCGGGAGCCCAAATCTCCTTGGCGCTTTCGCGTGAATTTGAAGCTGACGAACTGTTGCCGCGCACTCGTGTTGCGGTGGTCTGGGGACGTTTGCTCTCCCGGCTGGGAGATATTTACGGTCCCACGGTTAACTTGGCAGCTCGACTGACCTCGTTGGCGGAGCCCGGAATGGTACTAACCGACGCGGTTACCGCGAACACGCTGAAACAAGACGCACGCTTTATCCTCACTGCTCAAGAAATAACCTCAGTGCGTGGTTTTGGTGAAATTCAACCCTATGAACTCTCCGCTGGTGAGGGTGGCAGGCTGGTGCTGGACTAAATGGATTCCGAAGAGAACTTCGAAAGCTTCCGCCTGGCCGTCTGCGGTCAAACAGATGTCGGGCTCAAACGCCAGGACAATCAAGACCGCATCCTGATCACTGACGTGGTCCAGGCGGTGGCCGATGGGATGGGCGGACATGAGGCGGGCGAGGTAGCCAGTCAACTGGCAGTAGAAACCCTCGAAGAGCTGAACACCTTCAGCCTGAAAACCATAGCGCGCCGGTTACCGACCGTTGAGCAAGTTCAAAAACAGGTGCAACTGGCCGATGACCGCATCCGAGATGTGCTGGAATCGCGTGGTGGCACTACGCTTTGCGCACTGGCTTTGATCCGTAGTGCAGGGCCAGGCCGTGACCAGGTGAGCCAGCCAATGGTGATCCCACCGTGGACCGGTAGCTTTAAAATGAGCCAAAACACCGATGTGCTCAGCAAGATTACCCCCGAAATGCTGGCCGAACATCGGGCACGGACCGAAAAGGTCAGTGCCGAAACCCAAAGTAGCGCCGAGTACACCAGCTTGCTGTTGGTCAACGTCGGTGATTCGCGCGGTTATCGTCTACGGGGCAAGGAACTGCGTCAACTTACCCGGGACCACTCCGCAGTGCAAGAAATGGTGGACGCCGGTCAGATTACCGAGGCCGAGGCACGTAGCCACCCACACCGCAACCTGATCACCCGCGCCTTAGGTGCCGGGGCCGACAGCCAACCGGATTTAACCGTATTGCAGCCGCGCATCGGTGATCGTTATCTGCTGTGCAGTGACGGGTTAAGCGGGGAATTGACCGAAGAAGCAATTCAAGAAATTCTTGTTGGCTACCCGGAACGAGAAGCGGCTTCTCAAGTTTTGACTCAGGCTGCGCTGGAAGCTGGAGGCCGGGATAATATCGCGGTGGTAGTCATCGACGTGTTACCCGCCGCGGACTCTTAAACACGCGGTGCTCGCAAGAGTCAAAGCGTCGCTTGGTTGGGGCACAATTGGATACGTGAGTGAAAATCCAGTAACACCAACAGACTCCACGATGACCCCGCCGGATAGCGTTCGCGAGCGCTATGCGACGCTGGTGGAACAAGTGCGTGCACATCGCGAGGCCTACTACCTGCAAGACGCTCCGATGGTCTCGGACGCCGAGTATGACCAGCTGTTCCACGATCTGCAGCTTGTGGAGAGCCAGTACCCGATTCTGATGGGCCAGGACTCACCCACGTTAGAAGTCGGCGGTGAGGTCAGCAGCGCTTTTGCTCCGGTAACCCATGCCAGCCGAATGTACTCGTTAGAGGACGTCTTTTCGCTCGAAGAGCTCACCGTGTGGCTGGAACGGGCCCAAGCCAACGCATTAAAGCTTCATCCCGAATCGCCCATGAAGTGGTTGTGCGAAGTAAAAATCGATGGGTTGGCGCTGAACCTGACCTATCGTGACGGAAAGCTGTTGCGTGCGGTCACCCGAGGCGACGGCACTACCGGTGAAGACGTGACACATAACGCGCTGACCATCGCCGATATCCCGCAAGAACTGAGCGGCAATGGATACCCGCAAGAATTTGAAGTCCGCGGTGAGGTTTACATCGGCACCGATGATTTTAACGCCTACAACGAGATGCTGATCGCAGACGGCAAGGCGCCGTTGGCGAACCCCCGCAACGCAGCCGCCGGTTCGCTGCGCCAAAAGGACCCGGCACAGACCGCAAAGCGCCCACTGCGGATGTTTGTCCATGGTCTTGGTCGCAGTAAAGACTTTGCAATG
Organism: Glutamicibacter ardleyensis; assembly: GCF_014644555.1. GTDB lineage: Bacteria > Actinomycetota > Actinomycetes > Actinomycetales > Micrococcaceae > Glutamicibacter > Glutamicibacter bergerei. Next base: position 342,388 of record NZ_BMKX01000002.1, read on the forward strand.
ACGCACCAGTCCGAAGCCTATGAGCTGATGCGCGATTGGGGTCTACCAGTTTCTCCTTACGGTCGGGTAGTCACCTCACTTTCCGAGGTCACCGACTTTATCGCCGAGAATGGTCAAAAACGCCATGAGCTGATCCACGACATTGATGGAATTGTCATCAAGGTTGATGACCTGGCCACACAAGAACAGCTAGGTTACACCTCGCGTGTGCCACGCTGGGCGGTGGCCTACAAATATCCGCCGGAAGAAGTACACACCAAACTACTCGATATCCAGGTGCAGGTCGGTCGCACCGGACGAGTGACTCCCTTCGGCGTGATGGAGCCGGTGCTCGTGGCCGGTTCCACCGTCGCGCGCGCCACCTTGCACAACCAAGAAGTTGTTAAGGCTAAAAACGTGTTGATCGGCGATACCGTGATCCTGCGTAAAGCCGGAGACGTGATCCCAGAGATTGTTGGTCCAGTGCTCGCCTTGCGTGAGGGCAATACGGAACTGCGTGAATTCGTGATGCCTACTTCTTGCCCGTCTTGTGGTCAACCACTGGCGCCGGCTAAGGAAGGCGACGTAGATATTCGTTGCCTCAACGCTGAATCGTGCCCGGTACAGCTCACCGAACGAGTAGCCTACCTCGGTGGGCGCAGCGCATTGGACATCGAGGCGCTGGGCTACGAGGCTGCCGCGGCGTTGACCAGTGGGCCGGGTGAAGACCCCGCCACTCAGGGCGGATTGATTTTGCCGGCTGGCGCAGGTCCGCTCCACAACGAAGCCGAACTTTTTGATCTGAAAGAAAAGCTTGAGCAGCTTGCCGAGGTGAAAGTCTGGCGCGAAAAACGCTCCAAGGGTGAAGGCACCGGAAAATTCGAGCTGGTTCCATACTTCTACACCAAGGCCACGGCGAAAAAGCCGTCGGCACCTACCAAGAGCACATTAAAGCTCTTCGAAGAACTGGAAAAGGCTAAGAGCAATCCACTCTGGCGCGTCTTGGTCGCCCTGTCGATTCGTCATGTTGGACCCAACGCTTCACGCGCCATTGCAACCCGCTACGGGTCTATGGACGCTATCCTGGAAGCCTTGAAATCACCGACGGCAGTGGATGAGCTGAGTCAGATCGATTCGGTGGGCTCAATTATTGCCGAAGCCCTGGTCGACTGGTTCAAGGTTGATTGGCATCGTGACATCGTCACCCAGTGGCAAGCCGCCGGGGTGAAGATGGAAGATGAGCAAGACGAAAATGTCATCAAGCATCTAGATTCATTGGCCATTGTGGTCACCGGTACGTTGGAGAACTTCTCCCGGGACACCGCTAAAGAAGCAATCATTATTCGCGGTGGAAAAGCCACCGGGAGCGTTTCCAAGAAGACAGATTTTCTGGTGGCCGGCGAGGCCGCCGGGTCAAAGCTTGATAAGGCGCAGTCCCTAGGCGTGCCTGTACTGGATGAGGCTGGCTTTGTGGTGTTGATTGAACAAGGACCGGATGCTGCGCGCGAGGTCGCAATAAAGGCAAGTGAAGGAGCCTAAGTGGAGAACAAAAAGATAGCGCATGACCCACTGGTACTTTTGGCACGTCGTGCTGCTGCTGCCGGTGCCCAGGTACTTTCCGGCCGTGATGAGGAAAAGTTTAATACGGATGAAAAGTCGGCTGCGGGGGACTGGGTTACCGATTTTGACCGCGCGGCGGAAGAAGCCATCCGTGCCACGATTTTCACCGCACGTCCTAACGACGAACTGACAGGTGAAGAATTCCCCAGTCAGAAGCCGGCTAATCCCAGCGGCTACCGCTGGAGTATTGACCCACTGGATGGCACGACAAACTTCGTGCGCAACATCGCGTATTACTGCTCCTCGGTAGGCGTATGCCAGAGACAAGATGATGGTACCGACTTATGGGTGGCAGCAGCTATCGTTGCACCCGCGCTGCAGGTCGAATACTTCGCCGGACGGGGGCAGGGAGCTTGGAAGCATGATCTACGTACCAAGAAGATCACCCAGCTCACCGGCCCGGTCGAGTCGGATGCCAAATTGTTGGGTACCGGCTTTGGCTACGACGCAGAACGCCGTGAGTTCCAACTAAGCGTACTGACCGAACTGCTGCCAGATTTTGTCAATATTCGCCGGATTGGTTCGGCAGCCTTGGACTTGTGTTTGGTCGCCGAGGGGTCTTTGGACGCCTACGCGGAATTTGGAACTCAAGAATACGATTGGGCTGCCGGTGCCTTGATCGCTGAAGAAACTGGCACCCCGGTGGGACGACCGGTGGGATACCCCGGTTGGCAATATGCCGGACTGGTTGATACCAGCAAACTGGTTAGCCCTAAAGTGTAGTTAAACACTTCTGGCTCGTACCTGCGCCCCTTCTCAAGGTAGCGGTACGAGCCAGAAGTGTTTTTGGAGCGGTTAGCTGAGCATTGCTATCCAACCGCTAAGGTAGCTCACGGCTATGCCAACAATGACGCCGCCGCAGACCTGCGAGGGGGTATGTTGTTGGCTACGAATGCGGGACCACGAGAGCACCGCGATAAACGCCAGGACGGGTGGGACCAATGCCAAACTCGTACAAAGTTGTAGCGCCACGTAGCAGCCGACCGCCATGTGCACAGAGACCTTCCACCACAGGTTAATCACTGCCACCATTAGCAGCCCGGCCAAGATGGAGAGTACTTCAACAAATATCCGCTGGCTCGCGCCCATCAGGCTAAGCAATAGGAGTCCGAGCCCAATCGATACCGCGGTGAGGGCGAATATTTTATGGCGTTGGCCGCGCCTGGTGACGTGTAAATCGGTCACTGTTCCGCGGTAGGTGGACCACAGCAGATACAGCCACGGAAGAACCATGGTGAAAGCTGTGGCAACGCATACTTCAACCCAGGAGACTTCGCTGTGCCGCAAGGGCGTAGAAAGCAACAGCAAGCTGGCTAAGATCACTGGGGTGAAAATATGCGAGAGGAAAAGCGCAATTTTTCCGATACGGTCATTACGGGAATCGAGTCGCTGAATTTGAGCGGTAATGAGACGGTCCCTTGCTTGTTGGCTCTGTTGGCTCTGCCCTGCGAGTCTAAATGCGGGCGACCTTAAGCCTATAAGTAGCGTCTAAGAAACCGCGCCGTTGGGACACGCGAGGAAAATAATTACTTCCTGTCACGGCTGAATCCTAGCTATCAATTCTTTTTATACGTAGGATTGAATAAAGGAGTTATCAGGTCACAGTCGTGATCCTCGAAAGTAAAGTGTCTATTGCCTGCGACCGTTCCGAGATTCTGCGTCATGGACATTCAGACGGAGTGGCAGGCGCTGGAAAGGTAAAAATCTTGAAGAGCAGTCCGAAGAGAATTTATGCTTTAGCAGGTGCTATCACGCTGATGGTGCCTCTACTTTTAGCTACAGGTTGTTCCAAGGCCCAAGATCAGTGTTTACCTGAAGCCATGTCTCTTTCTGAAACGACGGCCCGGCCAGGAGCGACGATTACCGTCGCAGCGCCCGCTGCCAAGTGCGATCTGGGTTACGCAGAGGGCAAGGAATATACACTCCAGCTAATTTCGGAGTACTCCGAAAAAGATCCAATCAAGGCGCGAGAAATTCGTGTGAATACCGATGGTTCTTTCAGCGACGAAGTCCCGATCCCTGTGGAGTTCCCCCAAGGGGCAGCCATATTGCTAATTTCAGGTAGTCCATATGACGAGTGTGGGGACTTAGACTCCTGCGCCGCATACTCTCACTCGTTCACAGTTACTGCCGACGAGGACGAGTCAGCACCGAGCGTCCTTGATCATCTAGATACTCTGTTGTTTGAGCCTTAATTTTCCAAAAGAAATTTATTTCGCTGCCTGATCAGCTGAGGCATGTACCAGCCTAAAACTAACCTTTCGGCCACCCACCCAAGGGGGCCGAAAGGGGCCGCAAAACTGACCCGATCAATCATCATTGTCTTGCCGTCTACGTCAAAGAATTCATGGACATGATGGAATGACTTAAACGGTCCACGCAACTGTTCATCAATGAACATGCGAGCTGGATCCATAGCCGTGATTTTCGTGGTGAGCCGAAACGGTATCCCAAAATGTCGGGCCTTCCACGTGACCTGCTCACCGAATGAGATTAAGCCACTTTGCACTCCAGCGACAGCTTGTTCCTTTGTCTGAGACATTGAACCTAGGTGCGCGTCGATGCTCCGTGAACGGTCAAAAAGTTCGGTTCGACTCATCTGAGTGTGGGTGACGCATTCGAAATAGACTGCCATAGTTCTTAGTCTTGCACTCCCGGTAGGCCAATGACCGTATTGAATAGGCCTAGTGGACCCGCAGGTTCTCTAAGCTGATGCCTTCCGCCGCATCATCGTAGTAGGCACGTTTCTTAAGACCGGCCGCGGCGGCTTCGTCGAGAACAACCACAGCGTCTTGGTGAAGTTGCAGAACCGACCCCGGGCACGACGCGGACAGTGGCCCTTCGACGGCTAGCGCCACGGCTTCTGCTTTAGCTTCTCCCGTAGCCACGAGGACTAGACGTCCAGCTTCCAAAACAGTACCCAGACCTTGGGTCACGCAATGGGTAGGAACGTGTTCGATGCCGTCGAAAAAGCGTGCATTGTCGATACGGGTTTGCGCGGCTAAACGCTTGATACGGGTACGGCTTCGTAAAGCGCTTCCCGGTTCGTTAAACCCCACGTGGCCGTTGCTACCAATGCCAAGAATCTGGACCTGTACGCCACCGGAAGCCTTGATAGCCTGGTCATACGCATGTGCTGCGGCTTCGATTTCCTCGACAGAATCTGCCATTCCGCGAGGAGTGTGTAGACCGCTGACGGGCAAGCCAAAAGTGTTGCACACTTCGGTGATCAGAGTCTGACGGTAGGAGAGCTCATGGGTATCGGGGATGCCGATGTATTCGTCCAAGGCGAAGCCTTGCGCGTTGGAGAAATCTGCTCGTCCTTCGGCAACCGCCACACGTAACTCGCGATATAGGCCCAAGGGGGATGAGCCCGTAGCGACACCGAGTACGGGATTTTTTCCATGCCCGTGGTGTGCTAACCCAGCAAGGACGTTATCTGCTGCAATGCGAGCAACATGTTCCGCGGATGAACCAATGAGAACGCGCAAGTCGTTCACTCTCCGATCTGATAGTGAAAAATAAAATTAGTGAGGGCAGGCTACGCGCCGCAGCGCAAATCTTTGGATCTGAACCAAAATGTTGTCCCTTACAAATTGAAATTATTGGGTTGTGTCTGTACTTCTCTAAAACTTCTCACCGCACCGAAGACAGCTAAAAATCAATCCGATTAGGGGTGATTAGAAGGAAAGTTACTTCCTCAGCCATTGACGTGGTGTAGGCGAGCACAACATTGTGATCAAAGAGAAAGACCATATGCCCGAGGGCAATGCTTACTAGTTTACTGGTTGCTGGCAGACAGCACAGCAACGCTGTCTTTTATTTCATGTCAAACCATCACAACTTCTTCATGCCTTCGGCACCGGGTCGCTCATCCGTGAATTCACGCGGAAAGACTTCACTAAACAGAATTCGAAGTGGCGACAGAACCCGCACAAAGGGCTCTGAAGATTCAGAAATGGTGACAAAATAGTAGAACTATGTCTGAAATTGATGATGCCAAAGTTACCAGTAGCCCATTACTGATCGAAGCCGCTACCGTGGCCGACTATGAACGAATTGGCCAGCTAACGGTTGATGCGTACGTGCAGGCCGGGCACTTTGCTGATCCGCAGCACGAATACCTAAAGTTTGTTCGCCAGGTTGCACGAAGGGATAAATACTGCGACATTTTGGTAGCGCGCAAGGATGGTCATCTTGTTGCCTCAATGACCCTCATTCAAGCCGGTAATGAATATGCTGACATTGCGCTTGAAGGCGAGCTAGAAATCCGTATGCTCAGCGTTGATCCGGGCGTACAACGCACCGGTGCTGGCAAAGCGATGGTGGTGGCTGCGATTAACTTTGCCCGCCAACTTGCCGATGTACATACTGTCTCGCTAACCACCGGTGAACGTTGGTTAGCAGCACGAAGTCTTTACGAGTCACTGGGATTTATCCACCGAGCCGAACGTGATTGGGTAGTGCCAAATACCGATATCCGCCTTGTGGTGTATTCGCTGAACTTAGCTGACTAAGCCGCATATCGAACGCTGACATGTGGCGAGCCGTTCTAGCGTGCTGCAGTTCGAAGTGCATAGACTGACGCCATGCGTCGTTTCCCCCGAAGTGTTGTTGTCCTGTCTGTCGCCGCGCTCGTTGCCAGTACCTTTACTGCGTGCAGCGCAGCAACGCCGGACCCAAAACCCGCGGCCGAGGCCTTAACAGCCGCGCTCGGTTCCGGGGACTTTAGTCAGGTGCCACTCGCTGGAAGCGACGCTAGCGCCGCGAACAAAAGCGTCGAAACAGCATTCGGTCCGATGGGCGACATCAAGCATACCCACACCGTGCTGAATGCAGCGGAAGACGAAGAAGCCCAAGACGGGGTGAAAACGGCTACCGCAACAGTGCAGACCACGTGGGATGTTGACTCCTCCGAGAACGACCTCACCTATGAAACTCAAGCGGTCATGGAATTTGATCAGGACGCCGAGCAGTGGAAGCTGCGCTTTGACCCGGCGATTCTCGCACCCGACTTGGTCGCCGGAGAATATCTTGACGCACGATTTAGCGAAGCTAAACGTGGACAGATTCTGGGTGGTAACGGCAATGCCCTAGTAAAGAATCGTCCGGTGGTACGGGTAGGAATCGACAAGACCCGCACCGAGGCAGATCAGTGGGACTCCTCGGCACGGAGTCTGGCCAAATTGCTAGAGATCGATGAAGATTCGTTCGCAAATCGGGTCGAAAAATCTGGGGCCAAGGCGTGGGTGCAGGCCATCGTATTGCGTGATGACGCCAGCCGCGAGGTGAGCGATGACGAAATTACCGGGATCCCAGGTGCCGTCGCGCAACCTGATGAGATGCCCTTGGCGCCCACGCGTACCTTCGCCCGACCAATCCTTGGAAGCGTCGGACAAGCCACCGCTGAAATTATCAAAAAGTCTGAAGGCAAAATTCAGGCCGGTGACCAGGTGGGTCTTTCCGGTCTGCAATCGGCCTATAACGAGTCATTAGCGGGGGCCTCAGGCGTCACCGTTTCCCGCTACAACGCGGACCACGAGGCCGTGGCAGAACTGCTGAGCAGTGAACCGGTCGCGGGCGAAGACCTCAAACTGACGCTCAATGAAAATATGCAGACCGTTGCAGAGTCGTTGGTTGCTGAAACTGATTCAGCCTCCTCCATCGTGGCCATTAAACCTTCCACCGGCCAAATTCTCGCGGCCGCATCCGGACCGGAAACCAACGGGCTGAATACGGCGCTCAAAGGACGCTACGCACCGGGATCTGTCTTCAAAGTAGTCGGTGCCCTAGCAATGCTGCGTGACGGCGAAACACCCCAGAGCAAGGTGCAGTGCCCGGCAAGTACCGAGGTTGATGGCAAAAGTTTCAAAAACTATGACGGTTACCCAACCAAAGCGGTGGGTACGATTCCATTCGCAGAAGCCATTGCAGAGTCTTGCAACACGGTTTTCGTCAATGCAGGTAAGGGACTTGGCGCCAAAGCGGTGGCCGACGCTGCCAGCTCATTAGGGCTACTAGCAGATGATGGAACTGGAGCCGAAGCATTTATCGGTTCGGTGCCAGATGACTCCGAAGGTACCGAGTTGGCTGCAAACATGATTGGACAGGGCGTGGTGGAATCCTCTCCATTGGGCATGGCAACAGTGATGGCTTCCATTGCTAACGCCAGCACCGTGCATCCACAACTCGTGCTGAACCCGAAGGTCAAAGAACCGGCCAAGGCTAAGAGCGCGCTGACTGAAAAAGAAGCTGAGCAGTTGCAAGAAATGATGGCCGGCACGGTGGACCACGGAACGCTCAAAGCATTAAAGTCGGTTCCTGGGGCAAAAATTATCGGCAAGAGTGGTACCGCCGAATACGACGCCGAACGAAACGCGCACGCCTGGGTGATTGCCGCCCAAGGGGATCTGGCCGTCGCAGCCTTTGTCGAAGACGGTGATGGGGGCGCGCAGACTGCCGGACCGTTAGTTGCCGACTTCCTTACCAAAGTTGGTAAGTAATCACTGTTTAGCTTGCGGGGGTAACTGCCGCGAAATAATCGCGGGAGAGAACGCTGAAAATTAGCTGGTCGTGGAAACGCCCCTGATGGAAATAGATCTCTCGTTCTCGTCCTTCAAGGATGAAGCCTGCTTTTTCATAAGTGCGTACCGCGCGAGTGTTAAAGGCGGCGACTTTCAGCCCTATACGGTTTAGACCCATCTCCGCGAAGCCGTATTTGAGCATTAGGCCGATGGCACGGGTGCCGTAACCTCGGTTTACCTGGTCACCGCCGAGCATGATCGCTAACTCGGCGGCTCGGTGCGGTAAGGATCCACCACTGAGCGTGATGTGCCCGATAAGCCGTCCATCCTGGCATTCAAAAATGCTAAACCCAGCATCACCGCTGTGGGGTTTATTTACGCTCCAACTAGCAAGCATTTCCGTCACCGATTGGGCAGGACGGGGTTTGATAATGCGTTGTTGTAACACTGCCCAACGCGGGTCATTCCACCATTGGGCAAGTTGCGCAAGATCCTCTGGTTCCACTTCGCGCAAATCCACCTGCTCATCACAGAGCAGGCTCTTTCCATAGTCTTGGGCCTGTTCCATTTGATTCCACTGCGCCTCACCGAACATGAAACCCATGCTATCTAGTCGACGCGGAAGTTTGTTAGTAAAGAGAAAAACAAACTATTTGTCAAAGAAGTGTGAACAACACTAGCCCTAGGCTCTTGTGTGCTCAGCGCGCGCTTGGCAGACTGAGCCCATGGGCATTATCTACAACACCTCCATGAATCCTTCAAAAAATGAGTTGCTCGCTAAGTGGCTGGTGACGCAGGATTTTTATGACGGTCAGGGCGCTCCAGACTTACAGGACGTCGGTGGCTTCCGTTTGGAGGATCCAGCCGGAGAAGTGGGTATGGAACTGCGCTTAGTCGCAGACCGTGCCGATCGCTCCGAGGTGATTTACCACGTGCCTTTCAGCTACCGAGCCGAAGCGCTGGAAGACGCCGAGGCATATCTCGTGGGCACCAGCGATCACGGGATTCTCGGCTTGCGTTACATCTATGACGCGACCGGTGACCCGGTTTTTACTGCGCAGCTCAATGAACTTCTTGCCGGCCGGGCTGTCCCACAACATCAGAACAATTCCTTCGAAGAAGACTCAAATGTCCGGGTCTTAGGTAACGGGGTTAGCGGCACGCTTGAAGTGATTCGTCGCCCAGTCGCAGGCGAAGTAACCGGGCAAGGTGTGGTCGGTTCGTGGGAAAACGCGCTAGGCCAACCGCTCAGTGGTCTGGTATTGCGCATAGCATAACCGCTTGAAGACCAAATCGACCTAGCTGAGGGCGGGCAAGGGATAGACTTGTCTGTGAAACCCATCCGCCCACTTTAGGGAGATATATGTCTGCCATCAGCCGTGAGGACCTTGTGCATTTGGCACAATTGGCCCACATCGAGATGAGCGGCGCAGAGCTGGATAAGATGACCGGTGAGCTCGGCGTGATCGTCGATGCCATCGCATCTGTCAGCGAAGTCGCCTCTTCCGATATTCCAGCCACCAGCCACCCAATCCCGTTGACCAACGTGTTGCGTGAAGACGTGGTGGGGCAGACGCTGAGCATCGATGAAGTTCTGCTCAACGCGCCTGACTCGGACTCGGACCGCTTTAGGGTCCCAGCAATTTTGGATGGTGAATAATTCTGTGTCTGATCTGATTCGTCTTTCCGCCACCGCACTGTCAGCAAAGCTGCGCGCTGGCGACGTAACCTCCGTCCAGGCAGTCCAGGCTCACCTGGACCGTATCGCCGAAGTTGATGGTGCACTAAACGCCTTCCTGCACGTGAACGCCGAAGAGGCGCTCGCCGTCGCGGCCGAGGTGGACGCGATTCGCGCAGCCGGCGGAGCCGAAGCCGAAGCGCTGCACCCACTTGCCGGTGTACCAATTGCCATCAAGGACCTGATCGTCACCAAGGGCCAGCCCACCACCGCAGCATCGAAGATGCTCGAAGGCTGGATGAGCCCATATGACGCGACCGTGATCGAAAAGATCCGCGCGGCAAAGCTTCCAATGTTGGGCAAGACCAACCTGGACGAATTTGCCATGGGTTCGTCCACCGAGCACTCCGCCTACGGTGTGACTCGCAATCCGTGGAATCTGAACCGCATCCCCGGTGGTTCCGGCGGTGGCTCGGCCGCTGCAGTTGCCTCCTTCGAAGCCCCACTCGCACTGGGTACGGATACCGGTGGCTCCATCCGCCAGCCGGGCGCCGTCACCGGCACCGTGGGTGTGAAGCCAACCTATGGCGGTGTTTCGCGCTATGGTGCGATCGCCATGGCTTCCTCGCTGGACCAGATCGGCCCGGTCTCCCGTACCGTGCTTGACTCGGCATACTTGCAGGAACTGATCGGCGGGCACGACCCGAAGGATTCAACCTCGCTGCCAAAAGCCCTTGAAGGTCTGGTTGCTGCCGCGGAAGCTGGTGCCACCGGAGATCTGAAGGGTCTGCGCATTGGTGTGGTTAAAGAATTGCAGGGTGAAGGCTACCAAGCTGGCGTGCAGGCACGCTTCGAAGAATCTCTGGAATTGCTCAAGGGTGCGGGCGCAGAAATCGTCGAGGTTTCTTGCCCTAACCTGAAGTACGCGCTGGGCGCCTACTACCTGATCATGCCTTCGGAAGTCTCTTCCAACCTGGCCAAGTTCGACGGCGTGCGCTTCGGCAAACGCGTGCTGCCAGAATCCGGCCCAATGACCATTGAACGCGTCATGGGCTCCACCCGCGCCGCAGGTTTTGGCGATGAGGTAAAACGCCGCATCATCTTGGGCACCTACGCATTGAGCGCCGGTTACTACGATGCGTACTACGGCTCGGCACAGAAGGTTCGCACACTGATTCAGCGCGACTTCGCCGCAGCATTTGAACAAGCAGACGTACTGGTGTCTCCAACGGCACCAACCGTCGCCTTCGAACTGGGCGAGAACGACAACGATCCATTGGCTATGTACCTCAACGACGTGGCAACCATCCCGGCTAACCTCGCCGGCATCCCGGGCATCACCGTGCCCGGCGGATTGTCTGAGGACCTGCCGGTGGGTATCCAGTTCTTGGCGCCTGCTTTCGAAGACGCCCGCGTGTACCGCGCGGGTGCCGCATTGGAAGCACTGCTGGAAAAGAGCTGGGGCCACACCCTGATCTCGCAGGCACCTGCCATTGATTCCGCGTCGATCGCGCCAAAGGCCTAAGGGGAGCACATGTCTAACTACACCGATGAACTAGTCGACTTTGATGTGGCACTGGAAAAGTATGATCCGGTGCTCGGCTTTGAGGTCCACGTAGAGCTCAATACCAAAACCAAGATGTTCTCGGACGCCCCGAATGCCTTCGGCGACGCCCCGAACACCAACGTCACCCCGGTAGACCTGGGTCTGCCAGGCGTGCTGCCGGTGGTCAATAAGACCGCGGTGGAGTACTCCATCCTGATCGGCCTGGCACTGAACTGTAAGATCGCCGAGCGCTGCGGTTTCGCCCGGAAGAACTACTTCTACCCGGACACCCCGAAGAACTTCCAGACCTCCCAGTATGACGATCCGATCGCGTACGACGGCTGGATCGACATCGAACTGGAAGACGGAGAGATCTTCCGTGTGGAGATTGAACGCGCTCACATGGAGGAAGACGCCGGAAAGCTAACCCACATGGGTGGATCCACCGGACGTATCCAGGGTGCGGACTACTCGCTGGTTGATTACAACCGTTCAGGTGTGCCGCTGGTTGAAATCGTCACCAAGACCATCGAGGGCGCCGGCAAGCGGGCGCCGGAGCTGGCCAAGGCCTACGTGGCCGCCATCCGTGAAATCGTGAAGAACCTCGGGGTATCGGATGCGAAAATGGAGCGCGGCAACGTGCGTTGCGACGCCAACGTTTCGCTGATGCTCAAGGGAGCGGACAAGTTCGGTACCCGTACCGAAACCAAGAACGTAAACTCGTTGCGTGCCGTGGAGCACGCGGTGCACTTCGAAATTGAACGCCACGCAGCGGTGCTCGATTCCGGAGCGAAGATCGTTCAGGAAACCCGTCACTGGCACGAAGACACTCGCAGCACCACCTCGGGCCGTCCGAAGTCGGATGCCGATGACTACCGTTACTTCCCGGAGCCGGACCTGGTGCCAATCGTCACCACTGCCGAATGGGTTGAGGAACTGCGTTCGCGTCTGCCCGAGCCGCCGGCAGATCGCCGCAAGCGACTGAAGGCCGACTGGGGTTATGCGGACAAGGAATTCCGTGACGTGGTCAACGCGGGCGTGCTCGACGAGATCGAGGCAACCATTGCCGCCGGTACCAGTGCCGCGGTAGCCCGCAAGTGGTGGATGGGCGAGATCGCCCGTCTGGCCAAGGCTGCGGACAAGGAAATTGCGGATCTGGGGGTCACCCCGGCAACCATCGTTGAGCTGAATTCGCTGATCACCTCGAAGAAGATCAATGACAAGATCGCCCGTCAGGTGCTGGAATTTGTGGTTGATGGCGAAGGAACTCCAAACGAGATCGTTGAGAAGCGCAGCCTAGCTGTGGTCAACGACGATGATGCGTTGGGCAAGGCCGTGGATGAAGCTATGGCCGCCATGCCGGACGTGGTCGAGAAGATCAAGGGCGGCAAGATGCAGGCCATCGGCGCCCTGATGGGACCGGTTATGAAAGCCACCCGCGGTCAGGCCGATGCCGGTCGCGTGCGCGAAATCGTGATCGAGAAGTTGGGTCTGTAAGACTCATCCTTCGGTACTAAAACAGCGAACCCCGAATTCCTTTCAAAGGAATTCGGGGTTCGCTGTTTTTCTTCATAAGCCACGATGTTCCGGTGATCGCTCGCGGGCGTTGCCAGAGTTCGGAAGTAATACTCGGATCAGTCTGGCCATCGCCGCCTCTGCGGGCGGTTTCGTGTGGCGGCGCTCGCCAGACGGTGCCGTTTTTTAGAATGGTGAATCTTATAGCGTGGGCGGGAGCGGTGGGATAGTGGAGAAGAGCTTCGAAGTTCAACTCGCTGGCACCCGCGTTGCCGGAGCCGGCCCAGATCACCATTTGACCTCAGGATGCGGCCAACGCGCGCGACACGCGATTGACGTTACGGGATTTAGTTTTTGCCGGAGCGTGGGTCCGGGGAATGGTCTTCACCGCGGGCTAGGGAGTGTTCGGAAATGAGCGAACCAATGAGCAGGGTGCCTGCGGCGCATATTCCGGGCACATAGGATGCAAAGCCGGAAGCGCCGCTAAGTAGCCAATGAGTTACGGCAAAAACCGCAAATGCCAAAGCGAGGCAGAGGAGCAGGGATCCCCATTTAGTTTTTTCGCTCACGCCATCGTCTGGTTGTTCCGATTCGTTTTTAGCCTTTTCTTCCAAGCCAAACCAAGCAAGCATGCGACTCACGAAGCCCTTCTGTGCATGTCAGGTAATCCAATCCAAGTTCAAACTGACTGGTTCCTATTAGAACTACCATCTTCACAGTACGTTGCTTTGGCGGCCACGGCTATCGTCAATTTGGATGATTAACATCCCTTTGAGTGTTCGGTGAAGGGGGTTATTTCTCGGAATTATGCAGCCAGTGGCCTTAAGCTCCAGTGTTCGAGCACGCGTTCTAGGGGGCTTTGTACTGTTTCTGAAAAACGAAAAAGAGAACCCGCCAATCGACGAAGGAAATAGGCCTCCCTTCACGACGCTAATGCTATGCCGGACAGCAAATCCTAAATTTCCTATTCACACAACGCGAAAATCAGTCACTTGCCTAGGCCTATGCCGAGCTGCCAAGCCAAACTGAAGACAGAAACGCGGTACTAGTCATGAGGTCCGCATCTAGAACTCGAGCGCACTGAACGAAAACCGCAAGGTAGCGGAAAGCACGATTGTCCCGCACGTTGTTTCCACGCACGCTATTACCGAACAGATGACACGGATGATTTTGCCGCGAAAAGTGGATGAAAAATCTCCCAGATCTAGTCTCGGATTCTCGTACCGAGCGGAATGCGCGCGATCGCTTTGGCGGGATTGATTTAGCATGGAGCAATGACCTTCCAAGAAATGGCCGTTTCGGCAAAACCTGCGGCGGAAGTGTCTATTGATCGGGCGTTGGTGCGCGAATTGATCTGCGCGCAAGCGAGTCAGTGGTCCGGAAGAACTCTGACTTATCTGGCTACCGGGTGGGACAACGAGGTTTACCGTTTGGGTGATGATTTACTGGTGCGACTGCCTCGTCGTGCACTCGCCGAGAAGATCGGGCACAAGGAGCGGAAATGGTTGCCTCGCCTGTCGTCCGACAGCGGCTTGGATGTGGGGGCTCCGGTATTCATCGGGGAGCCGTCAGCGGACTACCCGTTCACCTTTTCGATCTGCCGTTACGTCCCTGGCATCAGCGCGGCGACGCTGGGGCGAAGGCAACGTGATGCCTATGCGCCGGCTTTTACCGACTATTTGTCGGTGGTGCATGGCCCTGCCCCCGAAGATGCGCCACGCAGTGAATTCAGAGGCTGCGAATTGCAAGTAGTGGATCAACGCACCAGAGAGCAGATCTCCCAGCTTCCAACGACGTACCGACGCGGTGCGCAATTCATCTGGGAACAGTCATTAGAAGCTGATGCCTACGGCGGGCCGCCACGCTGGCTCCACGGCGATCCGCATCCGCACAATACGATTGTGACCACCGGTGGTGGCAAGGCTGAACTGTCCGCATTGGTGGATTTTGGAGACCTCTGCGCCGGAGATCCCGCTTCGGATCTGGGAATGCTGTGGATGCACTTTACCGAGCCGGTGCGTGATCAAGAGTTGCGTCGGTACGCTGCAGATCGCGGGACAGCAATGTGGCTGCGGGCGCGTGGTTGGGCACTGCGCTACGCCATGCTCACCGCGCCGCTGGGCACCGCCGACCCCTTGGGACGAATCGGCTTGGATACCCTGAATATGCTGCTGAAGAGGTGAGTGTGCCGGAGCGGCTGATCCGGATCTTAGATGTTGATGCCAAAACGGCCGTTTCCGGAGGCACCACGGATCGTCCCTGCCGGGGGTTTTCTGGGGCGCTAATTCGACGAGACTAGCGCGGGGAGTTCGCCCATGCTGGTGAAAATGTGGCTGGCACCCGCGGCGGTCAGCGCCTGAGGGCTGGTGCTGGTCGGGCCGCCCGAGCAATATCCGTACACGGTGGCCCCGGCGGCGACACCTGCGGTGACTCCGGTGGCGGTATCTTCGATTACCAGCGCCTGACGCGGATCGACCCCGAGCGCAGCTGCAGCCGCCAGATAGACATCCGGTGCCGGTTTACTGCGCGGGTATTCCATGCCGCTGAACACCCGGTCGCCGAAAAACGGTGCCAGCCCGGTGAGCGAGAGCTGCATTTCCACCTTGCCGCGATCGGCCCCGGTGGCGCAGGCGATCTTGTTGCCGTAGCTCCCGGAAATTTGCGCGACTGCTTCCAGGGCGCCGGGAATGGGCTGCAGGTTCGCGCGCAGCGCCTCGTCGCGTCGTGTCCGGAACCGGGAGATCCAGGCGTCGTCGATGCGGAATCCGGTGTGGGCGAGAATTGGCTGCCATTGATCTTTCAATGCCTTGCCGATGAAAATCTGGATGCATTCTTCCTGGCTGAGATTCCATCCAAGCTCGATCAGCATCTGGCGCAGCACCGCGTTAGTGAGGGATTCGGAGTCCACCAGGACCCCGTCGCAGTCAAAGAGCAGAGCGGAGAATTTTGGGTTCATCGGTGGTTCCTTTTTGAATCCGAATGCGGAGGCTAGGAGACGGGGAGCTGATGCAGGGTCCGGGCCAGCGGGGCCAGCTCGGGTAGTTTCTCGGCATCGTTGAGCACTCGTTCCAGCGTTTCATCGTGAATCGGTTTGGCCCTCAGGTACAGCTCCTGGCCAGCTTCGGTCAGTTCGGTGTAAATGCCGCGCCGGTCATCGGCGCACAGCACGCGCGAGAGCAGGTGCCGGTCCTCCAGACGGGTGACCAGCCTGGTGGTGGCGCTCGGGCTTAATGCGGTGGCTCGGGCTAACTGCGCCATGCGCATATGCCATCCGTCTTGCCGGTTCAGCGCGTCCAGCAGTGTGAACTCGACCACGGAAAGGCCGGCGTGAGCGGTGAGATCCTTTTCCAGTGCGGCCTCGATTATTCCGTGCAATGCCGCCAAAGTGCGCCATCCGCGTGAGCGGATTTCAACGGCGTCATCTGCGATTCCCATAACAACTCCCATATTTGTTGCTTGCGCTCATTACTTGCGTGTGCAACTATTATATTCATCGACGCAATAACAAGCGTCTGCAACTAATTTCTTCCAGCTTATCAGGAGTAACGTCATGCCGCTCGGACTTATTGCGTTGGCCCTCGGTGCCTTCGGCATCGGGCTCACCGAATTTGTGATCATGGGCCTGCTTCCGGAGGTGGCTGCGGACTTCGCCGTCAGCGAGGCAGCCGCCGGCTGGCTGATCTCCGGCTACGCGCTCAGCGTGGTGGTCGGTGCGCTCGGACTAACTGCAGCTACCGTGCGATTGCCGCGCAAACCCGTGCTGGCCGGCCTGCTGGTGCTGTTCATCATCGGTAATACGCTCACGGCCGTCGCCGCGACCTACGAGGTCGCCATGCTTGGCCGCGTCATCGCCGCCCTGTGCCATGGCGCCTTCTTCGGCATCGGGTCCGTGGTCGCCGCCGATCTGGTTCCCGCCAATAAGAAGGCGGGTGCTATTGCCATCATGTTCACCGGACTCACCGCAGCCAACGTACTGGGCGTGCCTTTTGGCACTTTCCTAGGCCAGCAGGCAGGGTGGCGTTCCACCTTCTGGGCGATCTCAGGCATCGGCGTGATCGCGCTGATCGGCATCCTGGCGCTGGTACCGGTACTTAAGCAGGCGGCTGAGGCAATCTCGCTGCGCAGCGAGCTGGGAGCCTTCAAATCCCGGCAGGTCTGGCTGTCGCTGGGTGTGACGGTGCTCGGTTACGGCGGCATGTTTGGTGCCTTCACTTATATCGCTTACACCCTGACCGAAGTCTCCGGATTTAATTCCCATACCGTGCCGTGGCTGCTGGTCCTCTTCGGTGCCGGTCTGTTCGCCGGCAACTGGCTAGGTGGACGCATGGCCGACAAGAACATCGACCGCACCCTGCTGATCTTCATTGGCGCATTGCTCGTGGTCCTCATTGCCTTCGGCGCGCTGGCTACCAGTCAGGTGGCCACCATCGTGGCGTTGTTCCTCATGGGTGGTTTTGGCTTCGGTACCGTGCCTGGCCTGCAAAGCCGCATCATGCGCTACGCAGGCTCAGCACCCACCTTGGCCTCCGGCGCAAACATCGGCGCCTTTAATGTCGGCAACGCCCTGGGTGCCTGGGCCGGCGGCATGGGCATCGCCGCGGGACTGGGCTATACCTCGCCAATCTGGATTGGCGCCGCGATCACCGTCGCCGCGCTGCTGCTGATGCTGTTGGCCATGAACCTGGCCAAGAAGGCCCCGGTCGTGGCGGAACTGACCCCGGCTAACTGAACCCCCAATTTTCACTGATCCACCACACAATTTAAGGAGTTAGAAATGACGACAGTTATTCCCGCAGTTACCCTGAATAACGGCGTGCAGATGCCGCAGATCGGCTTCGGTGTCTTCCAGGTTCCGAACGAAGAAACCACCACCGCCGTGGCCGCCGCACTGAAGGCCGGCTACCGCAGTATTGACACCGCAGCGATCTACGGTAACGAAGAAGGCGTGGGCAAGGCGTTGGCCGAGTCCGGCATTAACCGTGAGGAACTGTTCATCACGTCCAAGATCTGGATCTCGGACATGGGCTACGAGCAGACCTTAAAAGCATTTGACGAGAGCCTGCAGCGCCTGGGCCTGGATTACCTGGACTTGTTCCTGATCCACTGGCCGGCTCCGGAGAAGGAACTGTATGTGGAGACCTGGAAGGCGCTGGAGAAGCTGTATGCCGAGAAGAAGATCCGCGCTATCGGCGTCTCTAATTTCCAGCCGACTCACCTGCAGAAGCTGATTGATGCCACGGATGTTGTTCCTGCGGTCAACCAGGTTGAGCTGCATCCTGCCTTGCAGAATGCTGAAGTCAGCGCCGCCAATGCCGGGCATGGCATTGCCACCGAGGCGTGGAGCCCGCTGGCCCAGGGGGCGCTGCTGAACGACGCATCGATCCTGGCGATCGGCGAAGCGCACCAGGTCACCGCCGCGCAGGTAATTCTGCGCTGGCACCTGCAGCGGGGCCGGGTGATCATCCCGAAGTCGGTCACCGAATCGCGCATCGTGCAGAACCTGGATCTGTTCGGCTTCGAGCTGTCCGGCGAAGAACTAGCCGCGATTGACGCGCTGGATCGCGGCGGCCGCACCGGCCCGGATCCTGACAGCTTCAACGGCTGATCTGCAGCATTCGCAAGCACCGCCCGTCCTCTGGTTTGAGGGCGGGCGGTGCTGTATCTAGAACCTTTCGCCGGTAGGCTCGGCGGACTCAGGGCCCGCCGAGCCTACCGGCGATATGAAGTAGATGATCGGCTCGATGATCCTGCCAGCTTCCACGGTCAGCGCATCGACCAGCACCATGTTCAAGTGTGCTTGCTGTGCGCGGGCATTAGCTGAGCATCAGACGTCGCACGGTACTGCGTATAGCCTCGATCACCTCGTTGACCGGTGCACGGTGCAGATGTTCGGCGCGCAGTAGCAGGTCGATTTGTCGTCCGGAGTTTAGCCCTTTAATGGGTCGTAAAGTCACCGACTCGTCCAGCGATTTGCGCGCCGTATATCGCGGAAGGATTCCTAGGCAGCTACTGGCCTGCACTAGGGCACCGGCGGTGGCATAGTCGTTGACTCGATGCTCAACCACCGGTGCGCTGCCGGCCAGAGCGGCAATAGTTTCCAGCACATCGGCGGGGGAGTAGCCCGCACGGGAGACCACCCAGCGTTCGCCGATCAGCTGTTGCGGGGTCAATTCCTCGAAGGCTGCCAGCGGGTGCTCCCGGTGAATCGCGATGTCCAGTGGTTCGAAGGCCAAGGGGATGACGGTGATCTGGTTTTCAGGCCACGGAGCGGTATGCGGCATGCGGTGGGCGAGGACCAGATCGTAGGCGGAGGTCAATGCCGGAAAGTCCTGCTGGGATACGTCTTCATCCGAGAACCGCAGCGGGGGTAGGCTGCCTTGCGGGTAGGCCAGCAACGGAGCGAAGAGCGTCTGCCCGATAGAGTGGAACCCGGCGATGCGAACGGGGGCATCGCGGTCCTGATCCTGGGTGCGGATTTTTGCTGAAACCTCAGCCAACGTTGAGGCGACCGACGCGGCAGCTGATGCCAATAATTTACCCTCTGCCGTTAACACCAACCTGCGTCCATCCTTTTGAGTCAGCGGAGTCGGGAAGCCGCGTTGCAACTGCGCGAGGTGTTGGGACACCGCCGAAGGCGAGACGTAGAGGGCCTTGGCCACGGCGTTGACGCTACCTAAGTCCGCTAGCTCGCGAAGAATTCGCAACTGATGTAATTCCATGAAGTAAATACTAAATCGTTAGATCAGGAAATCGAAGTTCTTCTAAGGTTTTATCCCGCGGTGTTGGGTGCGACACTTGAAGCAACGCCAAGTCTGTCGTGCGCACCTCGGTGCCCGATCTCAAAGGAACCAGCATGAAAGCTCTATATAAGTCCGGCCCACACGCCGGACTGGAACTCGTTGACCGGCCTGAGCCAGAGACCGGAGCCCATGACGTGAAAATCCGCGTCATGACCGCTGGCATCTGCGGCACCGACCTGCATATTGAAGCCTATGATGAGGCCGCGCAGGCCATGATCAACACACCGCTGGTCCCGGGGCACGAGTTTTACGGCGAAGTCGTGGAGGTTGGATCCTTCGCACACGGCGTTAAAGTCGGAGACCGCGTTTCCGGCGAGGGCCACGTGGTCTGCGGTATCTGCAGAAATTGCCGCGCCGGACGCCCGCACATGTGCATCAACGTCAATTCCGTTGGCGTGCAGCGCGATGGCGCGTTCGCCGAATACGTGGTAATTCCGGCAAGCAATGTGTACATTCACCGCGACGAGCGCATCACCCCGCTGCTCGGCGCAATTTTTGATCCGTTCGGCAATGCGGTACACACCGCGCTGCAGTTCCCCATGGTCGGCGAGGATGTCCTGATCACCGGAGCGGGACCCATCGGTTTGATGGCGGCAGCGGTAGCCCGCCATGCCGGAGCGCGCAACATCGCCATCACCGACGTCTCCGAGCAACGCCTGGAACTGGCCCGCAGCATGGGCGTAAACCTCGCCATCAACGTTTCTAAGCAGCGCGTCGCCGACGCTCAGAAGGAACTGGGCATGCGCGAAGGTTTCGACTTCGGCATGGAAATGTCGGGGCACAAGACCGCATTGCCAGAAATGATCGAAAACATGAACCACGGCGGCAAGATCAGCATGCTGGGACTTCCCAGCGAATCGATCGACATCAACTGGGGCAAGGTTGTCACCCACATGCTCACCTTGAAGGGGATCTATGGGCGCGAAATGTTTGAAACTTGGTACGCCATGAGCGCCATGCTCACCACCTCGGACGTTTTGCGCGAACGCGTAGCTTCGGTAGTTACCGACTTCATCCCTGCCACCGAATGGCAGGACGGATTCACCGCCGCACGCGGTGGGCACGGCGGCAAGGTTGTTTTGGACTGGACAGTTTTCTAGGAGATATGACATGTACACAGATATGAAAGACCAGCTGTCCGCGGAACTGGAACAGCTCAAAGAAGCAGGACTTTTTAAAGCAGAACGCCACATCGACTCGGCGCAGTCGGCCTCGATCATGGCTGGTTCCCTGGGCAGTGAATCGCGTAAGGTACTGAACTTCTGCGCGAACAACTACCTCGGTTTGGCAGATGACGCGCGCATCATTGACGCGGCGAAAAACGCCATGGACGAACGTGGCTTCGGCATGGCCTCGGTCCGATTCATCTGCGGTACCCAGGATTTGCACCTTGAACTTGAAGCAAAGCTCTCGGCATTCCTCGGAACCGAAGACACGATCCTGTTCTCCAGTTGCTTCGACGCCAATGGCGGAGTTTTTGAATCCTTGTTCGGCAAGGAAGACGCGATCATCTCCGATGCGCTGAACCACGCATCGATCATCGATGGCATTCGTTTGTCCAAGGCAGCACGTTTCCGCTATGCCAACCAGGATATGGCGGATCTGGAAACTCAGCTGCAAGCAGTTGCGGCATCAAATGATGGGGCAGGCGCTCGCCGCACCATCATCGTCACCGACGGTGTGTTCTCCATGGACGGCTTCTTGGCTCCCCTGGAAGCCATCTGCGATCTGGCTGACAAGTATGGCGCATTGGTCATGGTGGATGATTCTCACGCGGTGGGCTTCATGGGAGCCACCGGCGCCGGAACTCCGGAACACGCAGGGGTCTCTGACCGTGTAGATATCTACACCGGCACCTTCGGCAAGGCCTTGGGCGGAGCCTCGGGCGGTTACGTTTCCGGCCGTGGCGAGATCGTGGCGATGCTTCGCCAGAAAGCCCGCCCCTACCTGTTCTCCAACTCACTTGCTCCGTCCATCGTGGCTGCCACGCTGACCGCACTGGACCTGGTGGAAGGTTCAGGTGATCTGCGCGAGAAGCTCTTCGAAAACGCGGCGCACTTCCGCCGCCGGATGACCGAGGAAGGTTTTGATCTGCTTGACGGCGAGCACGCCATCATTCCGGTGATGTTCGGCGATGCGGTCAAGGCCGCAGAAGTTGCAGGCAAGATGCTGGAGCAGGGCGTCTTCGTGACCGCCTTCAGCTTCCCTGTGGTGCCAAAGGGTGCCGCGCGTATCCGAGTCCAGCTTTCTGCTGCGCATTCGGCTGAGGATATCGAAGCCTGCGTGCAGGCATTCGTAGCCAGCCGGTAGCCGGCATTTGCACAGCTGTTGACAGTGCGCCCGTTCACTGACGTGTTTCAATAGAAGCTACGTAACTGCATGTTGAAGCGGAGGACAAATGGCTACAAGGGATGATGTTGCACGCCTTGCCGGCGTATCTCCCAGTACCGTTTCCTACGTGATCAGTGGACGGCGCACCATCTCAGATGCGACCAAGACCCGGGTTTTGGCCGCCATGCGGGACTTGAATTACACCCCGAACGCTTTTGCTCAGGGGCTGGCGGGTGCACGTCGCGGCATCCTTGCATTGCATTTTCCAACCAGTGTTGACGGCTACTCATCCACTGAGTTCGAGTATGTCACTGCGGCCATGGAGCGGGCTCGTGCCCTGGGCTATCACATGCTGCTCTGGTCCAACCCGATGACCGACGTCATGGGCATGGAAAGCCTTGTTGCCCAGAAATTAGTGGCCGGAGTGCTGCTCATGGAGGTTTCAATTTCTGATCCGCGCTTTGATGTTCTGCGTCGCGCCAAAATTCCTTTCGCTTCCATTGGCCGGCCCGATGACAGCGATGACGTGATTTATGTTGACAATGATTTCGCTGAAGCAGGACGCCTAGCAATAGAGCATCTGGCCGAATTGGGTCACCGATCCATCATGTACATCAATGTTTCGCAACAAGATCAGGCCGCTGGCAATGGCCCGGCAATCCGTACCGCACGAGCCATCACCGAATCAGCGCAGGCACAGAATATGTCAATTGTTGAGATGCCCGTGGAGAATAACGCCCGCGGTGGCCGGCAAGCCTTGGACGGCTACCTGAAATTCAACCCGCGCCCGAGTGCGGTGGTAGGACTCAAAGAGTTCGCCACTGCTGGTTTCCTGAATGCTGCAGGAATGGCTGGCTTGTCGATTCCAGCGGACGTCTCGGTTGTCGCTTTGGGAATCGGTGACCGTTCGGCAGAAATGGTTTCGCCTGCGCTGACCACGGTGGCACCTTCCGGTGAAGTTATTGCCCACACCGCGGTTGACGCGCTGGTGGAACAAATCGAAGGCCGATCCAGCGACGTCATTCAACAGCTCGTCACTCCCGTCATGGTGATCAGGGAAAGTTCTGGAATAGCTCCCGTTTAGCCCCCTCTTGAGGATTTTCTCCGGGTCTCGTGCGCTCAGCTGTTGACGCGCGTCGATGATCTGCGTCACTATAGAGGGGATCACTCGTGCCAAGCTGGAACTTCCCGCAGGGTACAACTCAAAAGTGGAAGGCATCATGAAAAAAACAAAACGTGGGTTGAAGCTCGTTCCCGCTCTTTCCGTGGCCTCAATCGGTTTGCTGCTGGCCGGTTGCTCCGGGGGAGCAGATCCCAATGATCCCAATGCCCAAGGCGGGGAGACCCAAGTTGCCGAATCCGACGGAGTAGTGGATGTCTACGGACCAGTCACTGGCACCGAAGCTGAGCTGCTCGAGAAGTCCTGGGCCGACTGGTCTGAAGAGAACGGCATCAAGATCCGCTACACCGGCGACAAGAACTTCGAATCCCAGTTGGGCATCAAGGTCCAGGGCGGAGATACGCCTGACCTAGCAGTCTTCCCTCAGCCAGGTTTGCTGGAAGCTACCGTAGCTTCGGGCAAGGTGCAGAAACTTCCTGAAGGCGCCCAAGCTGAAGTGGGGAAGAACTGGTCTGAGGACTGGCAGAACTACGGCAAGGTGGACGGCGTCCAGTATGGTGCTCCGCTGATGGCCAGCGTCAAGGGCTACATCTGGTATTCGCCCAAGCAGTTCGAGGAATGGGGCGTCAGCGTTCCCAAGACTTGGGACGAAATGACCGCGCTGGGAACCGAAATTACCAAGAAGACCGATGAGCCTGCCTGGTGTGCAGGATTTGCCTCGGGCGAAGCATCGGGTTGGCCAGGCACTGACTGGATTGAGGACGCTGTCCTGCGCCAGTCGGGCACCGAAGCCTATGACAAATGGGTGTCCGGAGAACTGGAATTCACCTCGCCAGAAATCACCAGCGCATTTGATTCAGTTGGCGAGATCTTGCTGGATCCAAAGCAGGTCAACGCAGGCTATGGAGATGTAAAGTCCATTAATGCCACCGCGTTTGGTGACATCGGCACCGCAGTTGCCAAGGGCACTTGCCCGCTGACCCACCAGGCTTCATTCCTCGAAGGCTTCATCCTTGATGCCAAGAACGCAGACGGTGAAACACCTACGGTAGCTCCTGACGGAGATGTCTGGGCATTCATCGCACCACAATTCAACGAGGGTGATCCAACTTCGGTTGTCGGCGGTGGCGAATTCGTCGCGGCCTTCTCGAACGACGAAGACACTGCGAAGGTGCAGGAATACCTGGCCAGTGCAGACTGGGCCAATAGCCGAGTTAAGCTCGGTGGCGTGATCTCGGCAAACTCCGGCCTTGATCCAGAAAATGCCAGCAGTGATCTGCTGCGCTCTGCGGTGGAACTGCTGCAGGATCCAAGCACCACTTTCCGTTTCGACGGATCTGACCTGATGCCAAAGAGCGTCGGTGCCGATTCCTTCTGGAAGGGAATTGTGGACTGGATCGATGGGAAGCCCACCAAGGAAGTTCTAGAGAACATCCAAGCCGGTTACGACTCTTAGTCACCAGTGAATAAGTGGGGGAGGCCGGTTCAACCGGCCTTCTCCAGCTTTAAAGGAGATATGATTCGTGTCTGATTTTTTCCAGTGGCTTGCCGGCTTGTCACCGCTTCTTCAAATACCGGTAATTTTGCTTTCCTTTGCCGTGGTGATCGGCCTGGTACTTGCGTTCGTTGAGGTTTCTACGAACCGTGGACGTGGCTTCGCAATTCTTCGTTTGCTCGCCTCCGTGCTCGTTCCTGTAGTAATACTCTTATTGCTCGGGCTATATGCCTCGGTCATGTGGGTCGCCGCAGTGGCTGCCGTTCTCGGTCTTGCCGTGTATTTCTATGACCGCCGCTCACGGTCGGGGGCCGGCACTTTTCTTCAGCTAACAGGATTCCTGGCCCCGGCCATGATCTTGCTGGCAATAGGGCTGATTTACCCAACCATCCGAACAGCAATTAGTGCTTTCATGACCAACGACGGCTCCGGATTTGCCGGGCTGGCGAACTTCGCCTGGGTCTTTACCAGCCCCGATGGCTTGACCGCCCTGCTCAATACGCTGGTCTGGGTCTTGGTAGCCCCGGTGGTTTCAACGATTATCGGCTTGGCCTACGCCGCCTTCATCGACAAGAGCCGTGGTGAGAAGTTCTTCAAGCTGCTCGTTTTCATGCCGATGGCAATTTCATTTGTTGGCGCGTCGATCATCTTCAAATTCTTCTATGATGTGCGGCAAGGCGAACAAATTGGCGTATTGAACGCAATCATCACCGCCTTCGGGGCGAAACCGGTGGACTGGCTAGGACTGGAACCATGGAACACCCTGTTCCTGGTCATCATCCTGATCTGGACCCAAGCTGGCTTCGCCATGGTGATTCTGTCCGCGGCAATTAAAGCGGTCCCTGCCGAACAGCTTGAAGCAGCTGCCTTGGACGGTACCACCCCGTGGCAGAGCTTCATGAATGTCACGCTGCCGGGAATCCGCTCATCGGTCATCGTTGTGCTGACCACCATTTCCATTGCTTCGCTGAAGGTCTATGACATCGTGTCCTCCATGACCGGTGGACGCTCCGAGAC
This sequence comes from Glutamicibacter ardleyensis, assembly GCF_014644555.1. Taxonomy (GTDB): domain Bacteria; phylum Actinomycetota; class Actinomycetes; order Actinomycetales; family Micrococcaceae; genus Glutamicibacter; species Glutamicibacter bergerei. Next base: position 368,013 of record NZ_BMKX01000002.1, read on the forward strand.
CACGGTTCTGGCCTACGAAATGGTCCGGCAGTTCCAGCTGGGCAGCCGCACCGGTTACAGCTCCGCATTGGCAGTAGTCCTGTTTGTCCTGGTGCTTCCGATCATCATCTACAACGTTCGCCAGCAAAAGAAACAAGGAGGCACTCGATGAGTACGGTCAGTGATTCCTCGCGCCGCTTGCTTAAAGCCACCGAAAAAACCGGCGGGAAACTGCGCAAGGCCAGTTCGTCTCGAATTGCCACGGCCGCTGCGTTCCTTATCGCCGCGATCTGGACCATCCCGACATTTGGGCTTTTTGTCTCCTCATTCCGTGAAGCCAACGACATCAAAACCACTGGTTGGTGGACGGCCCTGTCCAACCCGTCATTTACGCTGGAGAACTACGCGCAAGCGTTCGTCTCGGGCGACAGCTTGCCGCTGTCCAAGGCGTTCTTGAACTCCTTGGTCATTACGATCCCGGCTGCCATCATCCCGATCATCATTGCCAGCTTGGCGGCCTACGCTTTTGCCTGGATCAATTTCAAAGGGCGCAACACTCTATTCATCTTGGTCTTTGCATTGCAGATTGTCCCGATCCAGATGGCGCTGGTTCCAATGCTGCAGATGTTTTCCGATGGCGTGAAAATCGGTGGGTTGTATATCCTTCCCGGGCTAGGCGTTAATGGGCTCGACGGCGCCTATGCCAAGGTTTGGATTGCCCATACGATTTTCGCCTTGCCTCTGGCGATCTTCATGCTGCATAACTTCATTTCGGAAATCCCGGAAGAAGTCATTGAAGCTGCACGAGTAGACGGTGCCGGGCACGGAACTATATTCACTCGTATCGTCCTTCCGCTGGCGACTCCTGCCATCGCGTCGTTTGGAATTTTCCAATTCCTCTGGGTATGGAATGACTTGCTGGTGGCCACGGTCTTCACCTCCGGTGGGGAACTTCCGATTACCAAGGCGCTTCAAGACCTCTCAGGTTCTTATGGCCAATCGTGGGAGCTGCTCACAGCCGGAGCGTTCATCTCGATGATCATTCCGCTGGTTGTCTTCTTCGCACTGCAACGATTCTTCGTGCGAGGTTTGCTGGCAGGAGCCAGCAAGGGCTAAGTCGAGCTCGTTCCAGAACCAGAGGGTGTCCGTCTGAAATCTCAGACGGACACCCTCTGGTTCTCTGTTCCCAAGCCATGAATCCTAGGTAGGCTCATGCCTAAAGGACCAGCAACACCACGAAGGCGGAATTCTCATGGCAACCCTGTTGCTTACCAACATTGGACAGCTGACTACGGCTGACCAAAACGCCCGGGTGCTGGAACACGCCGCGGTGCTGATCCAAGACAGCCTGATCGCATGGGTCGGTGACATGGGCCAGGCACCGCAAGCCGATGAATCGATTGATCTCGGCGGGCGTGCGGTTTTGCCCGGCTGGGTTGACTCCCACAGCCACCTAATTTTCGGGGGCGACCGGGCCGAAGAATTCGTGGCACGCATGGCCGGGCAGTCGTATGCTGCCGGCGGCATCGCGGTCACCACTTCAGCTACCAGCCAGCTTTCCGATAACGAGCTGAGCGAAGCTGTGGCTGCACGCCGGGCGGAAGCTCTGGCAATGGGCACCACATGGATGGAAACCAAGACCGGTTATGGCCTGGCAGTGGATGAAGAGACCCGGCATTCGGTGCTGGGCAAACCGCTGGTTGATTCCTTGACCTTCCTCGGTGCGCACTTGGTACCTGCAGGATGGGATGCCGATGAGTACACGGAGTTGGTAACTGGCCCGATGCTGGATGCCGTGGCAGATAACGTTGACTTCGTCGATGTCTTCTGCGAACGCGGAGCTTTCACTGAAGAACAATCTCGCCGGGTCCTGGAAGCGGCAAGGGCAAAGGGACTGGCGACCAAGGTCCACGGAAACCAGCTGGGTCCTGGCCCAGGAGTGCAGCTGGCAGTGGAGTTCGGCAGCCACTCTGTAGACCACGTGAATTATCTGGAGGAAGAGGACATCCAGGCGCTCGCCGGAAGCTGGGCCGGCTGGGACTCAGCCACACGGACAGGAACTCCGGGCACGGTAGCAACCTGCTTGCCCGCCTGCGACCTGTCTACGCGACAGCCGTTTGCACCGGGCCGCGAACTGCTTGATGCAGGTGTGCGAATTGCTTTGGCCAGCAACTGCAATCCGGGTACCAGCTACACGAGCAATATGAACTTCTGCGTGGCTACCGCAGTGCTCCAAATGAACCTGTCGCTGGCTGAGGCAATCGAAGCGGCAACCTACGGCGGCGCCTTGGCCCTCGGAGTTGCCGGCCAAACCGGTTCCATCGAGGTAGGCAAACGTGCTGATCTGCATGTGCTTGACGCTCCGGTTGCTGCGCATCTGGCATACCGTCCCGGAATGAACCTGACCCACAGCGTATATCGGGCCGGCAAAGCAATCTAGCGGTTTGCCGCAGGCCACCGAGAACCGTGCTGCACCGGACACTATGCTCGGGGATTCCCGCCGGCGAGTGAGGAAGCCGATGAAATGGTAGCCGCCATTTCGACTCTCACTGTCCATGAGACTAGGACGGCAATACGAATATTCCGTCTGGGCTCGGGAACCCGGAACGCTGCTTGATGTGCGCGTAGACGCTGACCGACCACGGGGAATATGACTGGTAGGGAGATAAATGCCAGTCGGAGAATCGTTGCATCAGTTGCAGCGAAGTACCTTGGCGAAGCTCGTCCTGGTCTGCTGACCCGCCTTTGGTATGGCTGGTGGTGCCGATAATGAGCACGCCCGAAGAACTGCGCACCTGATCGGCCAAACTGAAAATTCCACGTAGCTGTTCGCGTGGGATGAATGCCGGAACATTGCCGGCCAGCAAAATGGCGTCGTACTGTTCGGGCAGGCCATGGCTGCGCAAAGAGGCGCTCTCCAGCTGATTCGCTGACAGCTGCCTGAACCAGGTCCCGTCGAATAGCTCTGCAGCTACCTCCAGGACTTGGGGTGTGGGGTCTATGCCGTAGGCATGGTGTCCCATGCGGCGCAGCGCATTGACCGTATTGCCCACGCCGCAGCCGATGTCCAGAACCTGTGATTCACGGTGGCATAGCATGTCAGTGAATCGGGCGACTACTTCCAAATCAGTACCGTCCAGAGTCAGCGCTCGCATCTTGGCCGCATATGCATCGTAGTTCGTGCCCATCTCCACAGTCTTGCATGAGCACAAGGCGTGAGCGACTTGTTTGCGCTTGTTGGCTGAAAATATGGCTCCGGATTAGGCATCCATGATAAACAAGACCTATGGCTAATACTGCTTTTAAGGGAACTCCCGTACAGACCATTGGTGAACTGCCAGCCGTAGGCTCGCAGGCTCCAGCATTCACCCTCACCGACACCGGCCTTGCAGATGTCACCAGCGAGTCGCTGGCTGGCCGCCGCGTAGTCCTGAACATCTTCCCATCAGTTGATACCGGTGTCTGCGCTGCCAGCGTTCGCCGTTTCAACGAACTGGCTGCCGGCCTGGAGAACACCACCGTAGTGTGCGTTTCCGCTGACCTGCCATTCGCCTTGGGCCGCTTCTGCGGTGCAGAGAACATCGAAAATGTGACCGCTGCTTCCGTGTTCCGCTCGGATTTTGGCTCGGACTACGGCGTGACCCAGGTAGATGGGCCACTAGCGGGCCTCTTGGCACGTTCCGTCGTCGTCTTGGACGAGACCGGCAAGGTCGTTTACACCCAGATCGTTCCGGAAATCACCACCGAGCCAGACTACGATGCTGCAATTGCAGCTCTGAGCTAGTCGCTTGTTCGCATCGATAATGATGCGCAGAAAATGCCCACCCGTGCTCGGGTGGGCATTTTGCGTCTAAACAATAAATGGGGTCAATGACTACCGTTTGCTCCACGCATACTTCGGCAGACGTTTATGATCTGAATCGGACGTAAAACATCGAATGAGATCTCGCTTATTCGGCGAGTTGCGGGTTTGGCTGATTGGTTAAGCAGTCTTACTAGCTTTTAGAGAGTGAGTAGGGGCGATCGAAACCGATAAATCTCGCCCCTGCAATTCATTAACGATGAAGCTTAGCGAGCTTGAAAAGCCGTTGACATCAATCTGTTCCTGAACAGTCCCACCTTCAGGCGTGCAAATGACTTTGATCTTTCCCTGATCCTGGTGCTTGTCATCCTGCCATACCACGGTGGACGAGGTGTCTTCGCCTTTGCGTCCAAGTACCGCTGAATGTTGGCCACCATTCAGTGGAATTCCAACTGAGACAGTTTGGATCTTTTCTTCGATGGTCGTTTTGGTCGCCGCAATTTCATTTTTTTGCATCGGCACTAGCGACGGTCCTGTTGATGGTGTGGAGATTTCTGATTTGCCAACGGAGCAACCTGTGAATGAGAGGGCAAGTGCAACGATTGTTGCGAAAATTAGAGTGCTTTTTGATCTCAAGATTAATTCCTTGTTAGGCAACAACTACTCGGAACTGGATTCCCGTAGGAGAAATTGCAGTCCCTGATCCGCTCGAAGTTTTGAATCCCGCAGTGTACTGCCGCCATTTGAAGATGTAGAAAGTGCTTTGTGGGCGAGCAACATACATTTGACGTGAGTTCATTTTAGACGACGCGGAAGACAAAATTGTAGTTAGCGAGCTTTGGACCGTGAAGTTCGTATTTGCGTTGAATGCTTTGATGCACACACCTCCACCTGCAGACAAGCTAACTGAGGCGGTGACTGAACGCGACAAATTGCCTTTCCCGCCTTTTCCTCCGATGCCACAGGACGACTCACTCGCACTCTTTTTGTTCAGCTTGCTGGTGGTCTCAACTTCAGGTTGTCGCAGGTTAGTCATGAGGCTCCTCAGCACGCGCACAGTCAGATCAGCCTATGATCGAAAATGTGAACGCTGAACAAATTGAGCAGACAGCAACCCGCAAAACTCTCAGGTTTGAGATCATCTTGGTTCTAGCCCTGTCTTTGGGGCAGAGCGCGGTGTATTCACTGATTAGTTTCGCCGACAAGGTGAGCCGTGCGCCGTTGCGCGACCAGACCACGTCGATGAATAATCCGTTAAACACGCGCGAATACTTTGACCTGTCCTATCAGTTGCTGGATATTTTCTTCGCACTGATCCCGGTTCTTCTCGCACTGTATTTGATGCACCGCACCCTGGGCCGAAGCGTGAAGGATGTAGGGTTCGACTTCCGCCGTCCGGGTAAAGATCTGTTACTTGGGGCCGGATTGTTTCTTGCCATGGGCCTTGGAACCCTGGGCGTATATGCCGCAGGCCGTGCCTTGGGAGTAACCACCGCGTTGTCCACGGCTAATCTTGGTGACTATTGGTGGAGCGTGCCGGTGCTGCTGCTTTCTGCCGTACGCCACGCGGTGCTTGAAGAAGTGATCATGCTCGGTTTCCTGTTTACCTACGGTAAGAAGCTGAACCTGGGACCGTGGACGCTGATTCTCGGATCTGCGCTGATCCGCGGTAGCTACCACCTCTACCAAGGCGTCGGCCCGATGCTGGGAAACATAGCCATGGGTGTGATTTTCGGTTGGATTTACCAGAAATATGGGCGAGTGATGCCGTTGGTGATCGCGCACTTCTTGTTGGACGCAGTGGGATTTGTCGGGTTCATGCTCTTCGGCCCCGCTATCGGTATCGGAGGCTAACCCCACAACGGCAAGCATTGCGCAATGGCAATAAACGACGTTTTCAACGGTACGTTTTACTTATGCAAATCAGTGAACTCAAACTGACCGAAATAGGCGAAGCAACAGCCCTGTGGCGGAGCGTCGAGCTTACGCGGCCATGGAATGATCCGGAGGCAGATGCACGTAAAACACTGGAGAATCAGAGCTCTACGATTCTTGCGGGACGTCATGAGCAAAGACTGGTAGCTACAGCCATGGTTGGGTTCGACGGACACCGAGGCTGGCTATATTACGTGGCGGTCCAACCCGGCATGCAGGGCCAGGGGTTTGGACAGGAGATTATGGGGGCAGCGTCGCGTTGGCTTGCTGAACAAGGGGTGCCCAAAGTACAGCTCATGGTGCGTACCGAGAACACTGATGTGATCGGATTTTACGAGCGGCTAGGCTACGAAGCTCAAGAAGTGGTGGTCCTAGGCAAAAGGCTTGGATAGTTGGAACGACAAAGGGTAGGCGAGGACGTTGCCGTCCGCACCTACCCTTTATTTCGACGTTCTTTGTTATAGCGTGACCAAACCATTGTCGGTTTCAAAGGTGACCGACAAGATGCCCGGAGTGCCGTTGGGTGCTTCGTATTCCATGCTCACCGCGCCAAGATTGACGTTCTCTGGCTGGCCTAGCCAGTCTAGGACGCGGTCGCGGGAACCAGCGATAGTGATGCTTTGAATCGCACCTACAGGCTCTAGAGCCTTCGAAGGGTGCAGATCCTCCGTTCCTGCGTCCCAGCGAAGCAAATACGGAACCTGCGGATCAGCGATGAGCCCCTTGATTCCAACTTGCTGCCAGGTGAGTTCGCGGCCGTCTGGGAACTTGCGGTTTCCCGGAACAGATTTACGTCCCAGCCGCTCTTCGGCGCTGGAGAGGTCTTCAACGGAAACGCACCATCCCATCCAGCCGCCGCCAAGCTCGGAGCGGGCTCGTACTGCCTGCCCAAACGGTGCTTTGTCGCTGGAAGGGTGGTTTAGAACTTCAACAACTTCTAGGTACTGGTTGTGCTTGAGCGGGAAAATTACATTCCGCGTTCCAAAACGCGGATGTACGCCCCCCTTGACGAATTCCAGGCCCAAAGCCTTGGAGATTCTTTCGGCGGTTGGCATGAGCCCATCGGGGCCACATGCGTAACTAACGTGATCTAGCCTCATCATGTGCCCCATCATGTCACTATGTGATCTCAGTCTCGACTTAGGCGACCCTAAGTGGTAATGGTGGGATCGAACAGTCTGCATAAATTTCTTCATTAAAGATCTATATGACCGATTGAGTCACGTTAAGCTATCTCATATTGCCAAATTCTTCGGCTATCGGGCAGACTTGAGTCAGGTCATGAGTCCCAGTAACAAGCCCCGGCTTACTGGGCGGCAACCCTCCGCCGCGGTGGGGTGCCCCGGGTGAAGACCTGGCCCTCGACGCACCAAGCGTTGAGGACAAGCGCGGGTTACCCCCTTCGAAAGCTCCTCGACGAGGAATTTGCCGTCGGTGTGTTTTTGAGTGGTGTACCCCCATAGTCGACAAACAATATGGAGGAAACCATGAGTAACAACTGGTCTTTTGAAACACGTCAGATCCATTCCGGGCAGCAACCAGATCCGGTCACCGGTGCGCGTGCCCTGCCGATTTTCCAAACCACGTCTTTTGTTTTCCCGAACGCCGAGAGCGCCGCGGCTCGCTTCGCACTGCAGGAGCTGGAGCCGATTTACACCCGTATCGGTAATCCAACGCAGGAAGCGGTCGAAAACCGTATCGCGGATCTTGAAGGCGGCGTCGGCGCACTGCTGGTCGCCTCGGGGCAGGCAGCAACCACCCTCGCAATTCTCAACTTGGCTCAGTCTGGAGACCACTTGGTGGCCAGCCCGAGCCTCTACGGTGGAACGCAGAACCTGCTCAAGCACACGCTGCGCAAGCTCGGTATCGAGGTCACCTTCGTGGCGGATCCAGACAACTTGGATCAGTGGCGTGCAGCGGTGAAGCCAAATACCAAGGCCTTCTTCGGTGAAGTCGTCTCCAACCCGCGCCAAGACATTTTGGACATCGAGGGAGTCTCACAGATTGCCCATGAGGTCGGGGTTCCACTGCTGGTTGATAACACCTTGGCAACCCCATATCTGATCCGCCCCATCGAGTGGGGCGCGGATATCGTCATCCACTCGGCCACCAAGTACCTCGGTGGTCACGGCACCGCCATTGCCGGCGTAATCGTGGACTCGGGCAAATTTGATTTTGCGAAGGATCCGGAACGTTTCCCGGACTTCAACACCCCCGATGAGTCCTACAACGGTTTGGTGTTCGCCCGCGATCTGGGCGTTGATGGCATCCTTGGTGCCAATCTTGCCTACATTCTGAAGGCTCGCGTGCAGTTGCTCCGCGATCTGGGCGCGGCTGTCGCACCGTTTAATGCTTTCCTTATTGCTCAAGGTCTGGAGACTTTGTCTCTGCGTATCGAGCGTCACGTGCAAAACGCGAAGGAAGTAGCCGTCTGGCTTGAAAGCCAGGAGCAGGTTGAAAAGGTCGCTTACGCTGGCCTGCCTTCCTCGCCGTGGTTTGAACGCGGACAGAAGTACTCGGCAAACGGTGTCGGCGCGATTATTGCCTTCGATATTGCTGGTGGACTCGAAGCTGGCAAGGCTTTTGTGGATGCGCTGAAGCTGCATTCACATGTGGCCAACCTCGGTGACGTTCGTTCGCTCGTCATCCACCCGGCGTCGACCACCCACGCGCAATTGACCGAAGACGAACGTCTGGCCGCCGGTGTGCGTCCGGGCCTCGTTCGGTTGAGTGTGGGACTTGAAAACATCAAGGATATTCTCGCTGATCTGCAACTTGGTTTTGCTGCCACTAAGCAGCTCTCTCACCAGGAATTGCAGGAAACCCTTTAGGCATGGCATCCATAGTGACTACCGAAGAAACTCTGCCATCGCAGGAACTTACCGACGGGCAAGACGGCATTTTGCGTCGTGCGTTCGTGGGGGAGTACACCTTCGAAACCGGTGGCTACCTACCGCAGATCGAGTTGGCCTACGAAACATGGGGCCAGCTTAACGCGGAGGGGACCAACGCGGTGCTGGTGAAGCACGCGTTGACCGGTGATGCGCACGTATCGCGCGGAGATTCGCAGACCCCGGGCTGGTGGGAAGATTTTGTCGGCCCCGGGCTAACTGTTGATACCGACAAGTATTTTGTCGTGGCCATCAACATCATCGGTGGTTGCAATGGGTCCACCGGACCTAGTTCGCCAGATGAGCACGGCAACGCCTGGGGTTCACGCTTCCCCTTTATTACCATCAAGGATTCCGTGCGCCTCGAAGCGCGGTTGGCCGACCTGCTCGGGGTGCACTCCTGGCATACGGTCATCGGCGGTTCCATGGGTGGGGCACGAGCCCTTGAATGGGCGGTTGAATTCCCGCAACGCGTAAAGAACGTGGTGGTGATGGCCTCCACGGCGCAAGCCACGGCAGAACAGATCGCTTTTGCGCAGGTGCAGACCGAGGCCATTCGCCTCGATCCCAACTTTGCGCAGGGCGACTACTATGCCAACGGAGTGCGCCCGGATGCCGGATTGGGCCTGGCTCGACGCCTGGCGCATATTACCTATCGTTCGGAGGCTGAGCTTGAAGCGCGGTTTGCGCGTAATGCGCAGACCGGCGAACAGCCGTTTGTTACAACACGCGGCCCACGCGGCCGATACCAGGTGGAAAGCTATCTTGATCACCAGGCGACCAAGCTGGTTCATCGTTTTGACGCGAATAGCTACCTGGTGCTCACCGAGGCTTTGATGAGCCATGACGTGGCGCGCGGTTACGAATCGCTCACGGTTGCGCTGGCTCGACTGGAGAAGGTGAATGTGGTGGTCGCCGCGGTCAACAGCGACCGGTTGTACTTCCCGGCGCAGTCTGAACTGCTCGCCGCCTCGTTGCCGAAGCCTAAGCCGGTGCATTACATCGATTCACCGATTGGACATGACGGTTTCCTGACGGACGCCAAGCAACTTGGCCCAGTACTGACCGCCCTAGTCTTTGATGACTAAGGGCTAAAAACTAAGCAGTCATATACATTTGGGACGTGGATTTTCGCACCAGTAATCGGTGCAACAAACCACGTCCCATTTGTTTTGTGTCTTTATTTTTGTCCGGGAGCGCTATCTCCAGCACCCAGCGAGGCATTCGGCGGCTGCACGGCGAAGGGCGTGGGAAGCGGTCTTTTTGCGCTAACTCCATCACCGGAAGACTGGTGGCGAATCCTGCGCAGGATCCACGGACCAAAGTACTCGCGAGCCCATTGCAGGTCTTCAATTCGTGCTTCGCGCCAGCTTCGGGTTGCGTGTTCTAATTGCGCGTCCATGACGCGTTCGTGGGGAACGTTCAGTGCATCGAGCACCATTGCGGAGATCACTTGGTGGCCCGCGGGGGAAAAGTGCAAGCGATCCGGATCCCACATTTGTGTTTGGCGCAGCTCGCCCAATGCCCAGAGATCTCCCACGACTGCGTCATGACGTTGGGCGATGGCACGGACGTTTTCGTTGTAAATTGCGACCTTGCCACGAATCCCACCAAGTACCGGGGTGTCGCGAATGTCCGGGCCGGTCAGTAAAACAATGGTGGCCCCAGTGCCACTTAACTCATTGATGGCGCCATCTAGCTTTTCGGCGATTTTATCCGGGTCGCCGCCGGGCCGGATGACATCATTTCCGCCCGCGCAAATGCTGATCAAATCCGGTTTAAGCGCGATTGCTGGTTCAAGCTGTTCTGCAACTATTTGATTGATTAGCCGTCCGCGGATGGCTAAGTTTGCATAGGCGAAATCCGGAACGGTGGTACTTAATTGCTGGGCGACGCGGTCAGCCCACCCACGATGTCTTCCCGGATTGTGCGGATCGGGGTCACCTATTCCCTCTGTAAAAGAATCTCCGAGCGCAACGTAACGCCGCCATGGATGATGTACTTCTTGGGGTGGGGCTGCCGGGCCGGAGATTGGGTTTTCAGACACTCCTACATTGTTACTCTTGGGTAACTTTATGTCAACGGATGAGAACAATTAATCGCGCAGCGCTTGGCTTCGCGCTTGCGTATATTCTTCGCGAGAAATGATTCCGCGTGTAAGCAGATCGTCTAGCTCGGATAGTTTCTGTTCCGTAGTTTTCTTCGGAGCTAGCATCTGCGAGCGAGCCAACCGGGTGGCGACGTCTGTCTGTAGGGTGAATGGATCAAATCCCGCTTTTCTGGTTGCCTTGTAATTTCGAACTGCGATGTAAATGATGAAGCCCACGAAAAGGATAAAGAGCACGGCAAATATTCCCGTTAGTAACGGAATAGCGCTAAAGGTCGTTTCCACGAAAGTTGAACCACCCAGAGGGTCTTCGTCGATGAAACCGAAATCCTGCAATTCATTAGAATCGATCAGCTGTGTTATATCCATCTCGTCCATGAGTCCCGTAATTCTGCGAGTTGGCCCCTGTCGACCACAAAGATCTATGACCGCTGGTGCTGCGTATTTGAATAATTATCACTAGTCAAACATGTTTATGAACAGAATGTAAGATGATTTTTGAAGTTTACGCTATTGCAACAAAAGACTTGTGACCACTATTGCGGATCAAAGTGCGCAAGATTCTGGTTGACTTGTTGGGTGAACGAAAAAACTTGGAATCCTACAGTTATCTGGTCTCGTCCCGAGGAAGAACGGGCGGGTACACCGTTGCTCGTGCTCTTGCACGGCTACCTATCCAATGAAGAAGACCTCATGGGGTTGGCTCCTATGCTGCCTAAGGAATTCACGATTGTCTCCGTGCGTGCACCTCAAGCACTGGGGCCGGGTTTCACCTGGTTCCCACTGATGCAAGATCTGGATTACTCCTTTAATGAAGTGAAATCAGCAATCACGGATTTGTGGAGTTGGCTAGAGCCAATTAGCAAGCAACATTCCTCGGTGAGCTTGCTTGGGTTCTCTATGGGCATGGCCGTGGCAACTTCGTTGCTGCGTTATCAGCCGGAGGCCATCAAAACCGTCGTGGGACTCTCCGGTTTTGCCGTTCCCGAAGAAGGAACAGGCTTCTTTAACGACGAAAAGCTTCGCCAGCTGCGCAAGCCACTTTTCTGGGGACGCGATCAAGAAGATCCGGTGATTACGGCGGAAAAAGTTGAGTACACCCATGGATGGGCAACCACCGACGTTCATCTCACCAAGGTGCTCTACTCAAATATGTTGCACTCGGTCAATGCGCAGGAGATGGCTCACGTACATGAATTTCTCAGCGCCGTGGTCCTGAAAACCGAGGCCGAGCAAGAAGTTTAATCTTACAAAAACTTGTGGCGGTGTCTCCAATAAAACAAGACATCGCCACAAGCGCAGAATATAAATTGAACTACGCGGTTTCGACAACTACCGATTCGCCGCGTACGGAGATCGTGTCTCCATTGCGCATCTGGGCACCGCGGCGAGTTTCGATCTTGCCGTTAACCAGTACCTGACCGTCTTCGATCAACTGTTTGGCGTGAATTCCGTCTTCGGCTAAGGACGCCAGCTTCAGTAGCTGTCCTAGGCGAATCGATTCGTCACGGATCTGAATGGGGAATACCTCGGAGTTTGCCATGGTTCCATCATCTCGCATCGAGGAGGGACTGTGAATGCTTTTCAGCCACGCACCGGCTTTTGTGGCGGATCAAACACAGTACAGACGGTGCTGAGTCACCCGAGAAGGGTGCGCCCCACGAGATGGACGCGATAGGCTTAAGCGGTATGTGTTTCCTACGGACCGCAACCAGCGGCCTCGTACTTTCCTTTGGAGTTGAAGATGGCGCCACAGTCCAAGCTTGATCAGGTTATTTCCCTCGCGAAACGTCGCGGATTCGTTTTTCAGGCTGGTGAAATTTACGGTGGTTCCCGTTCCGCATGGGATTACGGGCCACTAGGCACCGAGCTGAAAGAAAACATCAAGCGCGAATGGTGGCAGTCCTTTGTGCGTGGGCGCGAAGATATGGTGGGACTGGACTCGTCCATCATCCTGCCTAAGGCAGTATGGGAAGCCTCCGGCCACGTGAAGACCTTCACCGATCCACTCATTGAGTGCACCCAGTGCCACAAGCGCCACCGCGAGGATCACCTCATCGAGGCATTCGTTGCGAAGAAGGGTCGCGATCCAAAAGACGGCATGAGCGAAATCGCCTGCCCAGATTGCGGAACTAAAGGCCAGTTCACCGAGCCACAGCAGTTCTCCGGCCTAATGAAGACCTTCTTGGGTCCGCTGGATACCGAGGCTGGCATGGCGTACATGCGCCCGGAAACCGCCCAGGGTATCTTTGTGAACTTCGCCAACGTGCTCAACGCCAGCCGCAAGAAGCCACCCTTTGGCATCGGCCAGATTGGCAAGGCCTTCCGTAACGAAATTACCCCAGGTAACTTCATCTTCCGCACCCGCGAGTTTGAACAGATGGAAATCGAGTTCTTCACCGCACCAGAAGAAGCCGATGAATGGTTCAAGCACTGGGTGGATGCTTGCTGGGCTTGGTTCTTGGATCTAGGCCTGAACCCAGAAAACCTGCGCCAGTTTGATGTGCCCGAAGATGATCGTGCGCACTACTCTGCCGGCACCATCGACTTCGAATACCGCTTTGGCTTCCAGGGTTCAGAATGGGGCGAGCTGATGGGCGTCGCCAACCGTACCGATTACGACCTGACCAGCCACAAGGACGCTTCGGGCACCGACCTGTCCTACTTCAACCAGGCATCGGGCGAACGCTACGTACCATTTGTCATTGAGCCTTCCTTCGGTCTGACCCGTTCCATGATGGCTTTCTTGGTGGATGCCTACACCGAGGACGAAGCACCGAACACCAAGGGTGGCGTGGACAAGCGCACCGTGCTGAAGCTGGACCCACGTCTGGCTCCGGTCAAGGCCGCCGTGCTGCCGCTCTCGCGCAACGAATCGTTGTCGCCAAAGGCTAAGGACCTGGCCGCGGAGCTGCGCAAGCGCTGGAATATCGACTTTGATGATGCCGGGGCTATTGGCCGTCGTTACCGCCGTCAGGATGAGATCGGTACTCCGTTCTGCATCACCGTGGACTTCGACACCCTCGAAGACCAGGCCGTGACCATCCGATCACGCGACACCATGGCGCAGGAACGCGTGGCCTTGGACCAGGTCACGACCTACCTATCCGAGCGTCTGAACGGAGCCTAGAGCGCATGAGCGACCTAGAGATTCGTCCCTGGCGTTCGGGCGATGACCTCGAACTGCTGCAGCTCTTTGGTGATCCGCTGTCCCCGCACGCCCATCAGGACCGCACGATGCTGCGCGAGAACAGCGATTCGCCGTTTTCCCGCACGTTGGTGGCGACCAGTGAATCGGTAGCCATCGGCGCCGGCGTCATTTTTGCTTCCTCGTTGCACCCGCAGCGTTTGTGGCTTTATGTTGAGGTGGCTCCGGGGCAGCGTCGACAAGGTGTGGGCACGGCTTTGGTGGCACGTTTACGTGAACTGATTCCTGCGGGGCAGAGCACCGAGCTGAAGTCGCGTTACACGGTTACTGCCGGGGACCCGGCAACCGCGGCACAGGGCTTCTGCGCCGCGCTGGGTTTGGGTGAGATTCAGGTTTCGCGTGACGTGATTGTTGAACCCGGTGCGCTGGCCGAACCGGTGTTTGACACCAATGACCGCGTGATCGAGGACATCGCCACCGGCAGCGTCGAGCTGACCAAACTGGTGATGGACTTCTATAACGCCACTCACCAGTGGGACCCGGCGAAGATGACCTTGGGCTCGGCACAGAAGATGTTGCTGGATGACCGCACCGGTGCCCAGGGGGCTATCGTGTTGCGTGACCGGCCACGTGTTGACGGCGGCAAGATCTTGGCCTTCGCGATCAGCTACATTCCGGCGCGCGAAGAGTCACCAACCGACGTGTTGGTGGGCTTCAACCCGGAATACAGCGATGATCAGGTTGCCGAGTCGATCCGTGACCTGGTAGCCATGCTGGTGTACCAATACCCGGTCAAGCTCGAAGTCGACTCCTCGATGTTTGTGCTCTCTTCCTTGGTGGATGCACTGGCAAGCGTGGAGCAGGCGACGGTCATCTCGACGACGCATATTCTGGCGAGCGACCACAGTAGCTGAACCAACCAAAAACGGGACCAATTCATTGTGTGAACTGGTCCCGTTTTTGTTCTCCCTGCACAAAATTTGTGTAGCAAATTTGAGGAAGACTGAGTAGTGAATCAAACGGCAAGCCCGGCCTTGCGCCCAGGGACAAAGCTGGCATATCTGATCATCGCGGTGGCTACCGGGTTGCTGATGCCGATTCAAAGCCGCGTTAATGGTGCGTTGGGGGTGCAGCTTGACGACCCCTTTGCCGCAGCGCTTGTCAGTTTTGTGGTGGGGCTTGTGGCATTAACGCTCATTCACTTGGTGTTTCCCGGGCCTCGCCGGGCCGCCCAATCCATCCCGAGGGTCATTGCGCAGCGCCGGTTTCCTTGGTGGTATTTGGGCGCTGGAGCCGTCGGTGCCTTTGTGGTGGTCAGTCAGTCCACTGCGGTGCCCATAGTTGGTGTGGCGCTGTTTACGGTGAGTCTGGTGACCGGTCAAACCATGGGGTCAATGGTTGTGGATCGGTTTGGATTTGGGCCGGCGGGCCCGCGGAAAATTAGTGCCTTGCGGCTGATCGGTGCGCTATTGACCCTGGTGGGGGTGCTGTGGGCGGTCAGTCCCCGAATCATCACCGATGTGGAACTTGGCTCGCTGCTGTTTCCGATGATTTTTACTCTTATCGTCGGAGTGCTCATGGGCTATCAATCGGCGTCCAATGGGGTGCAAGCCCAAGCCTATGGAAATCCGTTGACCGCAACCCTGATGAACTTTGTGGTCGGCACGCTGATGTTGGGGCTGATCTTGCTGGTCCGGTTGCCTCTGGTCTCGACCGACGGGGCCTTCCCCACTGGGTGGTGGTACTACATCGGAGGGCTTCTTGGCTGCGTGTTTATTGGAGTCTCGGCCTTTATGGTCCGGCATTTGGGAGTGCTTTTTACCGGCCTGTGCATGATTTGCGGTCAGCTGCTCGGGTCGCTGCTGCTTGATGTGGTGGTGCCTACCGCAGGTTCGCAGATAGGTTTTGCCACCGTTGCCGGTACCGTGCTCACCCTGCTGGCGGTTGGCCTGGCTTCGGTCAGCGGCGGCGGAAGTGCCAAGACACGCCGCCGCTAGGCTGACTTTTGGCTTCTCGGTTCGAATGAAGTTGGCCGGGTTTTCCGTTGCGGGGCTATCAGTTTTTTACTTCATCGATGATGTAGCGTGCCGGCTTGTGCGTTTGGGGCAGCCAGTCATCGAGGCGCAAAACCGGACAGGTGGCAGGGGATATGCCAGCAACGAGTGGCGATTCCGGAACGGTTCAGCGCTGACCCGCTCGGGAACCGCCACTGCCTTGATCTCAGCAAAAGCTGGGCCCCCTAGCCGTTAGGAGTTCAGAGCCTTGGCGTCTTGGAGGACATCGATCAGCTGATCGAACCATTGCACGTAACTTCCATAGGTATATGGGCGTTTGTCATCCCACTCCACAACTTGTTGAGCCTTTACGGCTGGAAGTGAGGAGAACACCGGATGATCTTTAACCTGTTCCGCCGTCCCGGAATAGCTCAGCACCACGTCTGCGGGAAAATCGCCGACCTTTTCCCAACTGAGTGAGGCCCATGCGCTCGTGTCAGTTGGGCCGGTGATCTCGAATCCGAGGTCTTCCAGCAGGGCCAGCTGGCCGATGGTTTTCTGTCCAACATACAGGTCGTCGTAACCATTCAATGCAATGATTTTCAGCCCGGGCTTTTGCTCCGCAATCTCTTTTAGGGTGCTCAGCCGATCGGTGAACTCCTTTTTATCTTGCACGGCTGACGCAGATTTGGTGTCTCCGCCAAGGGCTTTTGCGAGCTCTGCGTAGTCTTCAATGACCGCTTTGACGGGGCGTCCACCGGATTTGATGGGCAGGTATGGAGCAGTGGAGGTGGCTTCGGACTGTACTTTTTCATCCCACCACGTCCAGCCCGTGCCCTCCGCGTTGCCGTAGCCGATGATCACGTCGGGGTCCAAAGACAGCAGCTTCTCCAGATTAAATTCTGCGTCTTTGCCAATGATGGTCATCTGGCTGACGTCCGCATTGCCTACCGATAGTCCGCCATCTTCGGTCAGACCGTATCCGAAGACGCCCGTTGGACGGACCCCGTAATCCCACAAGGCGGCAGCAGAGTAGGAATCGACGACGATCGAATCCGGTGCCTGCTCCAGGGTGGTTGTCTTTTGATAGGACGAGTCGGTAAATGACCAAGCGTCCTGCGAAGCCTTTGACGACGGGTCGTCCTGCGTGGAGCTCATGCTTTGCGCCCCGCAGCTGGTTAGCCCGATGACGGCGGCAAGGCCAAGAGTTGCGAGTAGCTTGACTCGGGTGGAACCATTCATGTTCGGTATTTCCTTCATGTGATGCGATGCGGTTTTTTGGGACCGCCTGATGTGTGGCTTGTTTTCTAGATGTGTGCTTAATCCCAGCTGCCGGATTCGCCCAAGGGGATCACCAGGGGAGTCCGTGAAACGGGATCCTCGATGATCTGGCTGTGAAGCCCGAAGACTTCGTGAATGAGTTCTTCGGTAACAATCTCTCGAGGTGCCCCCGCTGCCACGACGTTGCCGTCTTTCATGGCGATCAGATGACTGGCATAGCGGCAGGCGTGGTTCAAATCGTGCAGTACCGCAACGACGGTGTGCCCATTGCCGCGGTTGAGCTGTCGGCATAGCTCCATGATCTCTATTTGATGAGCGATATCCAGGTATGTGGTCGGTTCATCCAGAAGCAGCAGGGGAGTCTGCTGCGCGAGCACCATCGCAACCCAGACTCGTTGACGTTGCCCGCCGGAAAGTTCATCGACCAGTCGGTGGGACAGGGGGCCGGTTTTGGTGGCCTGCAGGGCCTCCAATACCGCCTGCTCATCGGCCGCTGACCACTGCGAGAGCAATTTCTGATGCGGGTACCGGCCGCGCGCAACGAGATCTGCGACGGTGATTCCTTCCGGGGCAATTGAGGATTGGGGTAGCAATCCCAATCGTTTGGCTACTTCTTTGGCCGGCAACCTGTGGATGGGTTTTCCATCCAGGATCACCTGTCCCGCCACTGGTTTAAGCAGACGCGAAAGCGCGCGTAAAAGCGTTGATTTCCCACAGGCATTTGGCCCAATAATGACGGTAAAAGAACCATCGGGAATGTTCACGTCGAGTCCTTGGGAGACAATTCGCTGTTCGTAGCCCAGAGTCAGATCGTGCCCATTCAACCGGGAAGTACTTAAATCCTCATGATTCTCCGCATCAATGTTGTGCTGGTGGCTCTTTACCTTCGGCAGATCGGCTTGTATCAATTCACTCGTCTTTCTCAATTTCGTTTCGCTTCCCGGAGCAATAGCCAGATCAAATAAGCCCCACCAACGCTGACCGTGACGACCCCAACCGGCAGCGACGTATCAGGGACAATGCGTTGGGCGATCACATCGCTGAGGAGCAGAAATACTGCACCCAGAATGGCCGAAGAACCCAGCTGGACACCCGCGCTGCGAGTTATCCGACGGGCAACTTGGGGCGCCGCGAGGGCAATAAAAGAGATGGGCCCGGCCGCAGCTGTCGCCAGTGCGGTGAGTCCTACACCGACAACCATTAGCAGTAGACGGGATCGTTCAACCCGGATACCCAGGGCGTTGGCAGCATCGTCTCCCAACTCCAGCATGTGCATTCTCGGGGCAATCATGGCGGCCGCAATAAAAAATACGATGGCTGCGAGCAACGCAGGCTTTGCCTGTTCCCACCCGATGGCATTAAGCGAGCCCGCACCCCAAACGGCGGCAGACATCGCTTCTTCCAGCTCCGAACGAATAATCAGCCAAGAATTAAATGATGCAAGGAGCGCGCTAAACGCAATGCCGACGATGATTAATCTAAAACCTTGTGACCCGCGGCGGTAGGCCAGCAGGTAAACCAGAGCCGCAGTGATCAGGCCACCGGCTAAGGCTCCGGCAGCGATCTGGAAGTACCCTCCGCCGGCAAGAAAAATAACGGCCAGAGCGCCGGTATATGCTCCGGTGTTAAAACCGATGATGTCCGGGCTGCCCAAAGGATTTCGAGTCAGCGATTGGAAAATGGCTCCGCTAGCACCCAAGGCCGCGCCGAGGGCTAGGGCCATGACAACCCGTGGCAGGCGCCACGAGAGCACCACTCGTTCGCTTGCTGCGGTGCCATTGCCGAAGATCGTGTTCAGCAGCTCGGCGGCCGTGAAACTAATTTCCCCCATAGCCAAGGACCACAGCGCTAGCACCATGCCGACCGCGGCAATTACGACGCCGGCAACCACGGAACGACGCTGCATTCGGATGGAAAAGCGGCCCTTAGGCGATGCAAGAATAATTTGGCTGGGACCGAAATTTACCCGTTGCGCCTGATATTTGATGCTCGGCTCGATGCTCATAGCCCACTAACTTTCTTACGCCGGACCAGCAAAATTAGTATCGGGGCGCCGACAAACGCGGTCACGATGCCTACCTGCAATTCGCCCGGTGGAACCGCTATGCGGCCAATGACATCCGCGAGCAACAGTAAAACCGGACCCAACGCCAGGCTGTAGCTCAGTATCCAACGCTGATCTGCACCGACGATCCAGCGAGCAATGTGCGGAATCATCAATCCAACAAAGCCTATGGGGCCAGCCGCGGCCGTTGCCGCGCCGCACAGCAAGGTGACGGCAACGATGACCGTTATTCGGGTCCGTTGCACGTTGCTCCCCAACGCCTGGGCCAGATCATCGCCCAGGGAAATCGCGTTTAACGACCGGGTGCAGAAAAACGCCAGGCAGATGCCGAGAAGAATAAATGGCAGTACCACCAGAACCATCTCCATGCTCCGGTTATTTAATGTCCCAGCGCCCCAATATCTCATTCGGTCGAAAGCCTCTGGGTTGAGCAAGGTAATACCGCTTGAGACACCGCCTAGTACAGCTCCCAGCGCGACTCCCGCGAGCGTGAGCTTAATCGGGGTAGCTCCGGCACGGCCACGCGAACTGATGAGATACACCAGCACCGTTGAGATGATTGCCCCGCCAAATGAGAACCAGATGTAATCGGTGATATTCACGAGTCCGAAAACGGCAACGGCGATCACCACTGCGAATGCGGCACCAGCGTTGACTCCAAGGATCCCCGGATCGGCAAGGGGATTGCGTGTCAGTGCCTGAATTAAAGCTCCTGCTACGGCCAGCGCCAATCCGGTCAGGAGCCCAACCAGGGTACGGGGGACTCTCAAATCGTTAACTATGACCATATTTTCTGGTGTGCCGATGCCACGAACACTGTTTAAGACATCCACGGGGGCAATCCACTTGGCTCCGACTGCGAGCGACAGAACTACGCAGAAGCTGAGGGCCAGCATAGCCAGGACAAATCCAAGCATTCGTTTTGCATTGCTGGTGGCTAGACCGGCATGTTCTGGTTCGAAGTCGGTTTCGGGGGCACTTGGAGGCTCTTGTCGTGACGGATCATCAATGGCGCTCAGAGCAGTCGGGTCCTCGTCCCGGCCGGCCATAGAGCCACTGGAGATCTGCAGTTGAGCGCGCATCGTGCCCCTTTGGTAAGGTTATGCTCACCTATTTAGTGGCACAAAAGCACACGATATCATCTCTTTATTATTTTGTATGTCACGATTACGGCCGTCAGACCTAGTCCTACGCATTTAATGAGCTGGATTCTACGGAACGTGTATGAAGTCTCGGCCATCGGCAAATGGGCGCCTGCCCAAGAAATGAGCTCCACACTTCCTGATTTATAGCAGCTTGCTCAAGGAGAGCAACCCAAGAACAGTCCGAAAAACGCCAACTCTTTGCTCGCTGATGGGAGGTGAATAGCCAGCTGGAGAAAACGAAACCCGCCATCGCAGCCTTATGGCAGCGATGACGGGTGGTCGTTAGGAGAAAACCTTGGCGAAATTTTATTCAGCTAGAACCGGCGGCGAGGCAAGAGAGATGAACTCAATGTCGCCAGAGGGGCTAATCACCGCCATCAAACCGGACGGTTCGGTAGTGAACGATGTGGAGATCTCGGAAATCAGCGCCAGTAATTTCTCTTTTTCAGGTGGCTGGCCGACCCTGGGTATCCAGTGAAGCTGCGCGGAATGCAATTTTAGAAGTTCATCCATCAGCGGCTCACAGCCATATGGCGCCACAATCATCAAGGTCTTTAATGGCGTAGATGCCGCGGACGGTGTGGGAATCTGCGGAGTTTCGGTAGACATGCGTGCGCGGTCCGAGCGCCACAAAGCGAAGTGATACACGGCCACGGCCACGGTGGCGATCAGCCAACCGAAGGGTGCGCGAACTAAGTCCAGTAAGCTTCCCGAGCCGGTGGTGACCAGCAAGAATTCAAATACCCGGTAGGCGATGACCAGCAAGGAAATTAACGCCACCACGGCGCTGCAACCGAAGAACAACACCAGATATACCCGCCGGCTGGCGGGGTCTGACGCTCGCTGAGGGCGGAAGAAATAGACCCACGCGATAGCGCCGACAATCAGCAGGCCGAGGCCATAGCGCAGGACGTTGTTTGAAGTTTCCGATGCATAGCTGGTCGCCAGGCCGGCGAGCAGGGCGTTGATCACCATGCCAAGACCGCTGGCACCGAGCGCCAGCGCCCCACCGCTGATGAGCTGGCGTGAAGCCTCGGCGACTCGTGTGGGCCGCGAGGCACCCTTGGCCTGATGATAGGTCCAAACCATCAGGCCAACCAGAACCGCAGCGAGCAGGAGCGGGGCTCGGGTCGACAAGTTTTCGGAGAAGAGACCGGCTGTACCCGGTAGTGGGAGTACCAGCCCGAGCAGCAGACACGCGCTCAAGAGGGTCAGAACCCCCGGGATCGCGAGGAAGAGCAAAACAAAGAGGAAGTCGGTGAATTCGTCCACTGCCTGATGAACCCGCTGAACGATCCATAACCACCACCACAACAACCCGGCGCCTGCAGTCCACGCGGTGGCACTGAAGAGGCTTGGCAGTGCCGAGGCCGGGCCGATCAGCGTTGGTTGCGGTGAGATGATTTCGTCCAAAGCTAGCTCCACCAGCACCACCGCTGACAGGGCGAACAGCACCAGAGCGAAGGCGCTGCCCAAAGCCCCGGGCAGGGAAGGCAGCTGAGTCGGCGCAAATTTGGGGCTTTTCAGGATCCGGTATTGCCAGATGAAAATCAACGCCCAGCCAAGGGTGGCACCGAGTAGTGGTTGCCAGTCGGCGGCGCGTGTCGGACTGATCAGTTCGGAACAAAGACGCAGGAAGGACACCGCTGACATGGCCAGGGAGATGACGTAGACCGACGCGGCCTGTAGCGTCCAGATCGCCGAATCGGCCGGTTGCAACGTAGCAATTTTTTCCTTCAGATCTCGCCATAAGAGCCAGGCCAACGGCCCGGCAATGAGAGTGAAGGACAGGCCGATCGCGATTTCGGAGGAGCCGGGATAGGTGGGGACAAACCCCCGAAGAGCCATGGTGATCAGGGTGGACAGGCCCGAACCGAGCACCATCAGCAATACGAATAACAACCCATGCAAGATGAGCTGACGCAGGCTGGTGACTACCTGATTTGAGCGGGGGGCGGATAACGTGCTCATGCTCAGTACCCGGACATTTCTTCGTCGGTGCACAGGGTGACCTGCCACGGGGCGGAGGTAATCCGCCATTCATTTCCACTCTTGGACAGTTCAAAGGTTTCTGGATAATTTCCCATGCCGAGCAGGGAACCAAAGGCGCTGGAGCTTTCCACAAAGTGCACGGTGACCACGGCACCGTTTCCGTTGACCGACGTATTGACCAGGTCAAGGTTCAGGTCTTGACTGTCCACCGAGTAGGGGTCGCACAGCCCGGTGGCGGCAGAATTTTTCACATACCCCTTCGCTTCGGCGAAATCTCCATCCGCGATGGCCATCACATAACGCTGGATGGTCCCCTCGGGGGTATTCGGTGGAAGTAGCGGAGCAGTGGGGCGCAGTGCCACCGAGATCAGCGCGGCTATAACCAACGCCACACATAGCGCCGCTAAGCCTGCTAAGACCCAGCGCACTCGTGAAAAATTACTTGTCATACCCTCATTTTGCCGTTTCCAAGGTGAATAACCTAGCAATGAAATGTTCCGAATTGATAAAGATCTCACCCGCGATTTGCTCATATTTGAGATACTTGTTTAGTGACGATTCTTTCTCCCACCCAAACTAGTACGTCGACCGACGTTCCGACCCTCGAACTGCCTCCATTGCAACTGGGCAAGCACACCATTGAAACACCGGTGATCTTGGCTCCGATGGCAGGCATTACCAACCGGGCGTTCCGTCGACTGTGCCGCGAATACGGTGGTGGCGTGTATGTCACCGAAATGGTGACCGCACGCGCTTTGGTAGAACGTAATACCGAATCGATGCGCATCATCTCCCATGACGCGGATGAAGACTTCCGTTCCATCCAGATTTACGGGGTGGATCCGAACACCGTGCGCGCCGCGGTGCGCATGGTGATCGACGAGAACCGAGCGGACCACATTGACCTGAACTTCGGTTGCCCGGTTCCCAAGGTGACCCGCAAGGGCGGGGGAGCGGCGCTACCGTGGAAAACGGATCTGTTCACCTCCATCATTGAAGCTGCCACCTCGGAGGCCGCCAAGGGCGAGGTGCCGTTGACCATCAAAATGCGCAAAGGCATCGACGACGATCACCTGACGTATATCGAGTCAGCCAAGATCGCTCGTGACCACGGCGCCGCCGCAGTAACCCTGCACGGGCGCACCTCGCGTCAGTACTATGCGGGCAAGGCCGATTGGGAAGCCATCGCCACCCTGCGTGAAGCAATACCCGATATGCCAATCTTGGGCAATGGCGACATTTTCAGTGCCGAAGACGCGATCGAGATGGTCGAACAGACCGGTGTAGACGGAGTGGTTATTGGCCGTGGTTGCCAGGGTCGTCCGTGGCTGTTTGGTGACCTACAGGCAGCCTTCGAAGGCCGCGCCGATCGGTTCCGTCCCGGTGTACGTGAGGTCGCCGATACCGTGTACCGTCACGGGGAACTGCTGGCCGAATTCTTTGAAGATGAAGGCAAAGGGATGCGCGATATTCGCAAGCACATCGCCTGGTACTTCAAGGGCTACCCGGTCGGTGGCGACATTCGCTCACAGCTGGCGCAGGTGCCTTCCTTGGAACGACTGCGTGAACTGCTGAATGAACTCGATCTCGATCTGGGTTACCCGGGTACGGCCGCAGAAGGAACTCGCGGCCGCGCCGGAACGCCGAAGAAAACTCACCTACCCGACGGATGGTTGTCCACTCGGGAGATGAGTGACGAGCACCGAGTGATGATTAAGGCCGCTGAGTTAGACATCTCCGGTGGATAAGTCAGCGAGTGACCCAAAAGGTCACTAGACTCGTAATATGACCCAGATCAACGGATATACCGAAGCTGATCAGGAACGTTGGGTACCCGAGCCGGCTAAGAAGTCGTATCGCACCGCGTTCGCACGTGATCGCGCTCGGGTTTTGCACTCTTCGGCGCTACGCCGGCTGGGCGCCAAGACCCAGGTGGTCTCTCCGACGCTCAACGATTTTGTGCGCACCAGGCTGACTCATTCCTTGGAAGTAGCGCAAGTGGGACGCGAACTCGGCGCGGCATTGGGCTGTGATCCAGACATCGTTGATACCGCCTGTCTTGCCCATGACCTGGGGCACCCACCCTTCGGACATAACGGTGAAAAAGCATTAAATAAACTGGCCAAAGACATTGGCGGTTTTGAAGGCAACGCGCAGACCCTGCGCTTGCTGACCCGCTTGGAAACTAAAACTTTTCGGCACAACGGACACTCGGCAGGATTAAACCTGTCACGGGCTGCCTTGGACGCGTCGTGTAAATACCCTTGGTTACGCGAAGAGGCACCGCTGCGCAATGGAAAGCAGACCAAGAAGTTTGGTGTGTACACCGATGACCAGCCGGTTTTTGATTGGTTGCGTAGTGGACCGGATTCGGTCCCTGGACGAGTGTGCATGGAAGGCCAAGTGATGGACTTGGCCGATGATATTTCTTATTCGGTCCATGACGTGGAAGACGCTATTGTCGGCGGACGCTTTCAGCTGCGTTGGTTGTTGGAATCTTCGGTACGTGACCGTGCGTTGCAGGTGACCAAGGATTGGTACCTGCCCACCACGGATGAGTCGGATATCGATGCGGCCCTGACGCGGCTAGAAGCATCAGCAGAATGGGTTTCCCATGCAGATGGTTCGCGCCGAGCACGGGCCGCGCTCAAAGACATGACCAGCCAATTTATTGGACGGTTCTGTCAGGCAGCAATGGATGCCACGCGCAGCGAGTTTGGGCAGGGAAACCTCACCCGGTACAACGCACAGCTGATCGTCCCGGAGGAGACCGAACACGAGATTGCGGTGATGAAGGGTATTGCCGCAAACTTCGTGATGACTAAAGAAGAGCTTCAGCCGATGTATTTGAATCAACGGCAAATACTGACTGATCTAGTGGATCTATTGTCGGATAATGAAGATAAATACCTCGAACCGATCTTCGCTGCGGACTACAAGGATGCCGCGAATGAACAAGGACGACTGCGCGTGGTCATCGACCAGGTGGCCTCACTGACCGACGCTTCGGCGCTGGAATGGCATGCGTCGCTGGTCAAAGGCGAAAGTTACGAACCAAAGCTTTTCTAGGCTGAGCTTCATGCACAGCCCGTGACGCGCTCGGCCTATGCCGAGCGCAACTTCTTAGAATGGGAATCATGGCAGGGCTGATTAAACGAGAAGACATCGACGAGGTGCGTAACCGCATCGACCTCCGCGAGGTCGTCGAATCCTACGTCACGCTCAAATCTGCGGGCGTGGGCTCCTATAAAGGACTGTGCCCGTTCCACGACGAACGCAGTCCGTCCTTCCACATTCGTCCCCAGCTGGGAACCTTTCACTGCTTTGGCTGTGGTGAATCGGGCGACGTGTTCGCGTTCATTCAAAAGATGGATCACTCATCTTTCTCCGAAACCGTCGAGTCACTGGCCGCTCGTATCAACTACGAACTGCACTACGAAGATGGTGGCACCGGGCCACGCCGCGAAGACTATGGCAAGCGTCAGCGCCTGGTCGATGCACACAAGGTAGCTGAGGAATTCTTCCAGGCCCAGCTGGCCTCCGAAGAAGCTCAGACCGCCCGTGACTTCCTCAGTGGGCGTGGTTTTGAACCACAGGCTGCTGCGGACTTCTCCGTCGGATATGCACCCAAGGGTTGGGACGCGTTGCTCAAGCACCTGCGTGCTCAAGGCTTCGTTGACGAAGAATTGAAACTAACTGGCATGTTCGCGGAAGGAAACCGCGGAATTTATGACCGTTTCCGTGGGCGTTTAGTGTGGCCCATCCGCGACCTGTCCGGAGCCACCATCGGTTTTGGTGCACGTAAACTCTACGACGATGATCAGGGACCTAAATACCTGAACACCCCTGAAACACAGTTGTATAAGAAGTCTCAAGTTCTTTATGGCCTGGATCTGGCAAAAAAGCAGATTTCCAAGACCAGACAGATCGTGGTGGTTGAAGGGTACACGGACGTGATGGCTTGCCATCTTGCGGGCATCACAACGGCGGTCGCTACCTGTGGCACGGCCTTTGGTACCGACCACATCAAAATAGCCAGAAGACTCCTGCAAGATGATGGCACCGGTGGTGAAGTCATCTTCACCTTTGATGGTGACGCCGCCGGACAGAAAGCCGCATTGCGTGCCTTCGACGAAGACCAGCGTTTTATCGCGCAGACCTATGTGTGCGTGGAGCCAAATGGCGCAGACCCCTGCGATCTACGATTGCATCGCGGTGATGAGGCCGTCCGCGAACTCATAGAACTAAAACGCCCGCTCTTTGAATTTGCGATCCGTGCCGAGCTGAAGAAGTTCAATTTGAATACCGTCGAGGGACGAGTGCAGGCCTTGCGGCAGACCGCACCCATCGTTGCACAAATTCGTGATTCGTCGATTCGCCCGGCCTACGCGAGGGAACTTGCCGGCTGGTTGGGAATGAACAACGAAGACGTCAACCGTTCGGTGGCGGCCTCCATCAAGCGAGCCAGGCTGCCAAAAAATACTCCGCCAGATACCCGGGGTAACCAGAGCGAAGGACAGGGGCAACAAGCATCGGCTAACGCTTTTGAGCGCCCCGATAGTCGCGACCCGGTCATGCGATTAGAACGACAGGCACTGGAAGTAGTGATTCAGCAGCCGCACCGGCTCAACGAAGAACAGTGGCAGGCCTTCTACGAGGCTCGTTTCATGGCTCCAGTGCATGCAGCAGTGCATGACGGCATCGTGGCCGCCAGCGCCGCCGGAGCTTCTGCTTCGTCATGGGTTGAAGTCATTCGTGATGAGGTTCCGGAGCAGCTGCGTTCCTACGTCTCCGAGGTCGCGGTGACGAGTATTCCGGCATCGGATGAACATAACCTTGCACGCTATTGCTCCGACATCATCAATGGTCTGATTGAGCTTCAAATCACACACCGCAAGGCGGAGCTTATTGGGCGGTTGCAACGTGCCGAAATGGAACCTGAGGGTGAGGAATACGCCCAGATCAACAGGGAACTAATGGAACTTGAAATGCGCCGGCGAATACTCCGGGGCACCTAAGTATCTGGTTTTGGTTTTTAGTTGAGCTTCGGGTAAAGTTATATCTCGTTGCATTCCTCCATAGCTCAATTGGCAGAGCATTCGACTGTTAATCGAAGGGTTACTGGTTCAAGTCCAGTTGGAGGAGCCGAAAAGAAGCCCCTCACCTGCACTAATGCAGGTGAGGGGCTTTCTTATTTTCCGGTAAAACGCCTGTTTTAGACGCTTATTAGTCGTAAATTCCATGCACATTAGGGTAATCGGTGTGTAAATTCGTGCACCATAGGCACAGAAAAGAGCCCCCGAACTCATAATGAGTTCGGGGGTCTTTCACGTGGTGCCACTCTGCTGGTGGCCTAGGACTCAGCAGAGCGGGCGTTGCGGCAGTCCAGTCGCTACCGCGCGACTCCCCGGAGCTACCGGAGAAGCTTTATGCGCCTAGGGTGCCCTCTGGCTCGTAACCGCCAGTATCGTAGGACGGTGCCTGTGCAGAGCCGAGAACAACACGGACAAGCCACACAGGGAGCTTAGGCTCCAGCCACCGCCACAGCGTGTACCAAAGCCCAGCGAGGATTGCAGCGATCACTGGCACGGCCAGGTCACCATACGCTAGCAACTGCTCACGCAGAGGCTCCAGCACAGGCACTGCGGAGAGCAGAGAGCCTACGACAATGCCCCACACATAGGGGATGAACGTTCGTAGTATTGAGATGAGCATTGTTGTCTCCTTAGACGATTGGTGGCCAGTTCCAATGACCGGGTTTAGGTTCAGGGCTGGAAGGGACTGCGAGGTTGAAGAAAAATCCGGTCGGATTTAGGACTGCCAGCGACAAATACTGCGTCACGACACCATCTGCGTCCTCTATGGCACCTTCGACGCTGGTCACAATTGCCGCGCGCGGTTCCGGCAGATATTCACCGCCTGGGGTGCCGTAGGACTGATAGTGCACTGTGCGTCCAACTGTCGGTTGCATGGTGGACTCCTCGTTATGGGTGGGTTGGGATTTCGAGCATCTTGCAGAACACTGGACCCGGCTTAGCGTCGATGACGCCCTTGTATGCGCCGCCGTGGTTGCGTTCCATGATGTCTTCGACGCGGGCACGGGTTACCTTGCGGTAGTCTCCGTCTACGGCGATCTTGGAGCCCTTCCAGTTGTTCATGGCGGTCTGGAGCTGCTTCACCCACTTGTAGTGAGCAACGCAGACCGGACCCCACATGCCGTCTGCAACGAGGTTGCCCCAGAGCTGGTTGCGCTGGTAGTACTCGATAGCCTCTTCGGTTACCGGGCCGGCTACACCGTCGATCTTGCCGCGGTAGATACCGCATGTGGCCAGCGCACGCTGAACATTCTTTACCTGTGCCTTGGACAAGTGCTTGTTCTTGGTGCCCTGTACCGGCTTCGGATTCTTCACCGGACGCTTCTCAGGGTTAGCTACCGGCGCGTAGGTGCCCCCGGCAGCGTTGGCTGCGATAGTCGGAATCTGAGGGATGCGGTCATAGCCTGGGCAGATCTTGCCACGCGACGATGACCAGAGCTCACCGCCATTCACACGCCACGGGTTGACGCCGAGGCGGTGGTAGCCAATGCCCTTAGACGATGGGAGGGAGTTCTGCATGAGGCTGGTGCGTACACCGAACTTCTCGTGTGCGAACGAGCAGATACGAGCCAGCGACTTCACCTGCGGGCCAGTCCATGAGCCTGTGCCCATACCCTGGGTCTCTACGGTGATGGACCGGCTGTTACCTGCACCGTTAGCCCAGCTGATGTACTCGGCGCCCATGTACTGCTCAATGGTGCCGTCACGACGGACGTAGAAGTGGCTGGATGCGCCGGCTGATGGGTTATTGAACCAACCTTTGAGGCTGGATGCTTCGGTCACTGCAATGTGCAGGATGACGCAGTCAGTGCGGGCACGACGGCGCTTAGTGTAGTTCCGGCTGATGGGCTTCCAAACCACACCTGGCATTTTGACAGTCACGGGGTGACTCCAATCTTTCGAGTAAAGCAAAAGCCCCACACCGGATGGTGTGAGGCTGTGGGGTTAGGGCACATAACCGTCAGGGGGTTCAGGTGACGCGCCAGGTGGTGGGGGTGGGTTGCCGAGCATGATGTGTGCCATGAGTTCGGCTTCACGAGCCCTCAGCATGTTTATGTAGCCACGGGACGCTGACTTGTCCGCATAGAATCCGGTGATCCTAATATTTAGCTGGTTGATGTCTTTGGAATGCCGTGTTTCCGCGGCTTCCAATTTCCTGTCCAGCCGGTCGCGTTCCTCCTGGATCTGGTCGATCAGATCAGATTGTGCATCTGCCCGGTTTTTCTTCGCGGTGAATAAGTGCCCTACGAGCCCGCCAGCGAAAGCAAGCACGGCACCTATGAGTGCGGCTAATGGTACGAACCATTCGGGGCTCATCGGATGTACACCCGCCCAGCTAGAAGAACTGGGGTTTCGGGGTTGTCCTCAACTTTGGTATAGATCCAGTACTCTCCCGGTTCAAGATTTTCGATCATGACACCGTGCTTGCCGTCTACTTCGACGTTTGCCGCCCATTCGCCGGGGCGTTGCCCATACGACACGAGGGACACTTGGAAGTCTGTACGAGGTTGCCCGTCTACTGTGACGAGTATCTGTTGAAATTCGATGGACTCTTTGAGATACGTGCTCATAGGTTTGCGCTCCATCTGCGGGACGGAAGTGCCGCATTGCGTGGTTTCGTAATAAGTTGGGCCTCCCATTGGGGGGATGTGAGGGTAGCGGTTACGGTAATGTCACGCCGTGAGTCTGGTAGGTCGATGGTGAGTGTTCCTATCCCGCCAAATGAGGTTTGCGTATTGGTTGCAATGCGCTTGGTAGTGGTAAGCGTGCCGATACCGTCATGGTGGGTTGTGATCGTGACTGCCGTTATGGCGCTGGTGGATAGGGTTCCAGCACCGTCAAGACGGGTTGTTACGGTGCGACTGTTATCAGCGGTAGCTGTTAGTTGTCCGTCGCCTGCGAGATCCACGTCCACTGTCGGGTGAGGATGGACTATGGGTTGCAGCACCCCGGCGCCAGTCAATTCTCCGAGAGTGGACACTGCTGGGGATGCTCCGGCGATTAGCTCGCCGGCGCCTGTCAGCTGGACGTCGGTCTTGCCGATGCTGTGGATGTCTGCCGTTAGCGTGCCAGCGCCCGTGAATGGAATGTCCACGGTCGCTGCGGGGGTGACGCTTGTGGAGAGTTCGCCGGCCCCATTCAAGTTGGCCTGTTCAACCCATGATGGGTGCATGATGCCCAGGAGGTCGCCAGTGCCGGAAAGATCCACGCTGACAACGCGCGCGCTCTCTGCGCCAGCTTGCAGGTTCCCGGCCCCGGACATTCCCGCGGTGACTGCAATATGCGGTGTGAGCGAGGATGACGCTATGCCAGCCCCGGACAACGCCACAGCGGTGGATAGTACCGGGACCACAGCCCCGCTGAGTTGCCCAGCGCCACTGAGGCTCAGCGCCTTGTTGAACGCCACTGTTATTACCCTGGCAAGTTGCCCAGCCCCGGATAGGTTGGCACTAGCCGTGTAGTCTTCCCCGCCACCGGTAGCATCTGAGACAGTGACATCTGACCAGAAATTACCGCCACCGCCATGCGAAGTGGGATTAGTTAGAGAGGCCCCATACGAGTAGCTACCTTGAGCCCCACCTGTAACCGAAAAGGTTGAGAGTAGGGTGATTGGACCTCGTGGGGTGTCATCAATGTTATCGAAGTAGCTAGATGTAAATGGGTAGTCACCTGCCGGGTGCAAACAGCCCACACGGTAATACCCTGGGACGAGATCGACCGTCGAGCCAATCGTTAGCTCGCACCACGTCCCAGGTACCCCTATAGGCATCACATATGGGCCAGCGACGAGCGCGCCGGAAGACATCGAGAACACGCCCATGGTTCGTGCATTCAGGTTGCCGCCTGTTGGGTGAAAGTACCTGACACCGGAAAGCTCACATGCAGTGTCTACGCGGAACTCGCACCCAACCGTAACCGACGAATCGGCATTGGCACCGGACGTTGGGGTTTCTGTAAATAGCTCATATTCAGCCATGCCGACAGCCCCCTAACTACTATTCCTGCGTGTAGGTGTAATTCACCGTCAGTGTTCCCTGCGATGCGAACGCCTGCGCGGTGACATCCTCACCGTCCAAGTACGTTCCTGCGGTGAGCGCGGAGTGGACGCCGGTTCCCACGACGGTTACCCCGGAAGGTATATCGAACGTTGCCGAGGCGGTGATGACTCCGTTCGCCGGCGCGCTCCAGGTGAGTGGCTTACGCGCGTACACGCCAGTCGGTTCAGTGCCTGCGGTCGCTCCCGGTGCGGTGGTGTACACAGCACCATGCGTTGCAGCAGCACCGTAAGCGGTTGCGAGGGTGTTCTTTTGTGCGGTGGTTTGGATTGGCACGATAGCCTCCTATGTTGTGTACCGGTAAAGGTGGTACTCGTAATCCGAGCTGAACGTGTCAGAGAATGTCCCGGACCCGTTTGCGGTGAGGGTGCGCGATTCACCCAGCACGGTGATAGTTTTTCCGGCTGCGTCTGGCACAGTGAATGTGCCAGTTGTAGTGCCGGGGCGGATGGACTGGGTGAATACGAATGTGTACGGCCCATAGCGTCGGCTGGTCTGTTGGATAGGTACACCGTATGTTCCACCCATTGGTCCCGCCGTTGTGTTGGTGCTTGCCACGTTGATGACTAGCTGTAGCGGGCTGGCTTTGATAGCGCCCGCTAGCGACTGGGCTTGTGCACAGATTTCTTGGACTGCTGCACGCATTGGTGGATCATGTAGCGATGAAGCGAAGTCCTGCCCGCGCCCGTGCCACAACTCATCGAACCGGTGATCGAAAAACACTATCCCGGTAGCCCCTGCGATGAACGCAGCCCACACGGCCCGCTTCATCTGCTCTGGGGATGGGTTGGACGTTTCAATGGGGCACGTTTCTACGTACGCCCATACGGGGATTCGCCCGTGCGAAAGTTGACGCATTTTCTGTACCTGTTTTGGCATGGTCCAGATTCCGAGGCGGGGTTTGGTGATGTTGTACCAGTCGCAAGAGATTACATCTGGTATTTCTCCATACCCGTACCACATAGGGGTAACGTCATCCACCTTGGCGCCAACCGGCCACCACTGATAGCTGATTGACTGAGCGGGCCACTGGCCCAGGTTCAACACGATAGGTCGGCTAGAGTCCACATGCCTAATATTTGATAAGCGGGTCCATAGCTGGTCTGGGGTGCCGCCGTTGTGGACCATGTCCGGCTCATCCCACAAGAAATACCCTTTGACACGTGCGGATATTGCCGGGTCTGCAAGTACTGTCTCCTGCGTGGCAACTCCGTCATCTGACGATGCGAAAATGTCCATGCCGGATGCAAGAATTGATTCACGGTACCCTGGCACGTTGATCGGCACACCACAAGCGGTGTTCACTCCGATGCTGGCATAGTCCTCTAACCATGGGGGGTCGGGGTAGAACACGGCCATGGGGATCTCGAATGAACTCCCGCCGTTCGGGAACTGATCAAAGTAGTTGGGGCCGGGTCCGGCTTCACTCTCCACCCACTGCGCGATGGGGTCCACGTAGTAGTTGTGTGGCAGTACGCCGGTTGGGTAGACGTGCTCACTGGTGATTAGTCCACCCACACGTGATGCCCCGGATTTACCGGTAGATGTCTCAAGGTAGCGTTCTACAAAGAATGGCCACTCATAGTAGTTCATATCGTTGTAGACCCATACGTTCTGACACCATTTGCCATTAGCCGCAAAGTAGCTCATCACGTACCGGGTATCTGGGGATACAGCTACAGGTGACGGGAATAGGATTTCTCGCCAGCCTCCTGCGTCTGCTGACCAGTTCATCGTCGCCGTGGCTAATGCTGCGCCAGCGGGTGACCAAAGGGTGACGGGGATGGTTCCTGCCGCTTCGGGGTGTTTGTAGATGCGTGATCCAATGATGGTCACGGGTGCTTGCACCATGAATTCCACACCGAACTCGTTAGGTTCAGCGCTGGTGAAGTCTGGGCCGTAGGTGCTGTCCACGTACTGCATGGAGCTTAGGTTGATGCGGTCTTCCCACATTGAGCGACGTACGGTGCGGCGTGCGTCCCCATCGAGGTTGAATGTCTTCACGTCTGTGTCAGTGACGTTGAGAACGTCCTTTGCTGTTCCCGTAGCAATGACGGTTGCAGCGCCGCCCGAACGGTAAGCGTTCACACTGTCAGTGATAGCTACGGAACTTATGTACGCTTCACTAGCGCCACCGGTGCCGTCATCAACGATGACGTCTACGCCATACCAACCTGCCGCGTTGGCTTTGATGACCGTTCGCGCGCCAGCAGAGCCATAGGCAAAGGCGGCATTGCCGGGGACCATTTCAGAATCCGCTGCACCGTAGAGTGGTGTGCCTCCTGGGGCTTGGACGCTCCCTGAGAACACGGA
This sequence comes from Glutamicibacter ardleyensis, assembly GCF_014644555.1. Taxonomy (GTDB): domain Bacteria; phylum Actinomycetota; class Actinomycetes; order Actinomycetales; family Micrococcaceae; genus Glutamicibacter; species Glutamicibacter bergerei. The sequence goes on from NZ_BMKX01000002.1 coordinate 401,816, forward strand.
TGATTTGGCACCGAATCCACCGTCTGGGAAGTAGACCGAGACCCAGTAATAGCTACTCGCAGTCAGTGCGTAGGTGGTGCTGAACTCTACTTCATTCCACTTGTTTGCCCCGAAGCTAGCGAAGTCCGCTGTCGCTAGCAAGGTAGCGGTTGCCATGTCTTTCCCAGACCATAAGTAGGCTTTGTGCCCGGTCGGTGAAACTACTGCGCCGGCTGGGACCCACACGCGTGCGCCGCGTGCGCGCCAGCCCGCGACGCCGACAACATAGAATCCCGTGGCCAAGTTGACTGGTTCGGTTCCAGCGTCCAGGGTAATCCCGGTGGGTGCGGCTTGCCCGAAGATGCTGTAAATAGCCAAGGGTTATCCTCCTGTTAGGTCATGCGTCCACGTCACGATAAGTTCCTGTGCAGCTGATTTACTGGGGATGCCGGAGAGCAAAACGCGGGCGACGACATTGGATGCTGCCGAGTCGGAATCTGCGAGCGCGTTGTTTACGATTACCGCTTCGGTGATCGGTGACGCGCTGGTTGCTTTGCCCGCTGCGAACGTGCACTGGTAGGTGACGCGCGTGGTTCCCGATGGTGTGGTGACCGTAGGGAATCCAGAATCAAATAGCTTATGGCTGTTGGACAGATACGTGGCGAGGGTTGACCCGGCCCCGGTACGTGATGGGGTAGTTGAGCCTGTGCCGAGCTTCATCCCGATTGGTTCGTTGGGTGGGGTTGCTAGGCCGGCGCCACGCTTCGCATACACCTGTTCGCCGTTGGCTGTGACAATGTTGTGTGTTTCGCCCTGTCCAGCAATGGTCCCGTCAGGGTTGGTGAGCACCCAATGGGCGTGCCCAATGATTCTTGCCACTGGTTTCTCCTAAGCTGTGTAGATCCATTTAGATGGGTCGCGGGTCGTCTTGATAGTCCCGACGCTTATACCCAAAGTGAGCGCGAGGTTCTGCGCTTCACCGTCAGTGCCTGTGACTCGGATAATTCCGGTGCCGTTCATTGGTAGCGGGTTAGGCCAGCATGTGACGATGCACTGCGGGGTGAGGTTTAGCGCCGAGTCAGCGGCGGCTGTAGCGGACCCTGAAAGTACGGAGCGTTGGTTCCACTGGTCAAAGGCGATGAGCGTGTACGTGTAGGTCACACCGTCTGTCACAGCGCGGTCCACGAACCGGGTGCTGTCTCCTGTATAGATGACGGTGCCGTTGCGGAGTAGTTGAATTTTCCGTGCAGCGGCTGCGAGAGTCCAAGTGACCGTGATAAGCGTGGAGCCTGCTACAGCGCCGGGGGTGGCGGGCTGTCCAGGTGGCATGTCGCCGTAAGGGATTGCCCGCACAGTGCCGTCTGAGTAGGTAACAATTTTCTTACTGTCCCAGTTGTCTACAGCTTCAAACTCTGTTGGGCTAGCTGAGCCTCCGTGGTATTCCTCAATGAGCGCGAGGGCGTTAGTAGCGTTGATGTTCGCTGCGTTTGCCTGCGCCCGTACTGAGTTCATCCACGTTTCAAGTTGCGTGCCGGTGCGGTCTATCGGCATGGCAATGGATTCAGTGACGGGCAGGGCGTTGAAGTTTACTGGGGTTGTCAGATTCGATACGGAGACGATCCACCAGAACGCACCGCCGGTGTCCGGTTCAAGCTTTACTTGATACTTCCAAGACCCGTCTGTGGGGGTTGGCACCACATCCGGGATGGATGCCAACCCCCCAACGAGGTACGCCACATAGGTGGGTGGGAGTGTGATGCTAGGCCCGTCATTGGTTAGCTGGGTGCCAGCCATGATGATTCTGCCGGTGGTGGCAGGGTTTGGCCCTGTGGTGAAGTCAAAGTTCACTGTGCGCGCCACGGTACCCCCTATTTGGTTAGTAGTGCTTCGAGTGCGGTTAGGCGATCTTCGAGCCCGTCGCTGCGGGCACGCTCCTCTTTCAACTGCCGGTTGAGTACAGCGATTTGAGCGATAGCCAAACGGTCATACGCTACAGATTGCTCTTCACCGTCAGCGTTGAAAGCCACGAAACTACGTCCGCCTGGTACCGCCGCTACGTGCTCAGCGATAACACCCGGTATACGAACTTCCGGTGCCCGGTTTTCGAAACGTTCCTGCTGTTCCATGGTGCGGACACCCATAAAGTCGAGTTCGAGCTGTTCCTCACGCGTGGTGCGGTCTAGCCAGTCCTTGACCTCTATATCCAACAATTGGTCAGACAGTTCGAGCGGTTGCACGTCCAGCTTGTACCGTGCCGCCGAGGTAGCCATGCCGATAATCCCGTTAGACGTGATCACCATATTGGCGGTGAGGCTATACCCGCGGGCAAAGATCACCGGAGACTCAACGTAGGTATCCGCCGTAGGAGCGCCGGACGGCCCGTAACCAATGAAGAACTCAGTATCGTTGGTGCCGATACGCCAGGTGTTCTCAGTCATCGCATACTGGAATGCAAACGCCTGTGAAGCGTCCCCGTGCATACGGTAGACAGTCTGAACCTGGTTCGATGATTCGGGTTTCACTGCGTAGATTGAACCGCGCTTGTCGGTCTCGTCTGCATACATCGCAACTGCTGCGGTGAGGTTCGTATCAGAGATACGGACCCTACGACCAGCGGTCGATGTTGAGAACTCACCCTCAGCTACGATGCGCCCCGTGTTCGGGTCCAACGAGAAACGCTGTACACCGTCTGTGTTCCACCCACGGAGCCCGTTGGAGTCCATGCGTAGTCCACGGTTAGCTGTTGAGCTTGTGCGTACCACGCCGGCTGTCAGTGTGGCGTTCTCCATGAGGACGTTGCCCGTAGTGCCGTCAACTAGGAACTTGCCGTACCCAATATCAAGACTGCCGGTAGTGCCGTCAACCTTGAATGTGCCGTTGCCTATCCACGTGTCGCCGGTATCGCCCCAAACACGGAACTGCCCACCCTTGCCCAGCCAAATATCACCGGATTCACCGTTGATATTCAGTGTTTGTTCGCCAAGGTCATTCCAGGCACGCATTCGGTTATCGAAGCCGTCTAGCTTGATGCCACGGTCAGCGAGAATGCGGGTCTGGATCAACGAGCCTGAGATCACGATGAAGTCAGCGAAGCCGCCAATCATGTTGTCAGTCTCAATGGTGTTGGACTTGATGTGGTACGCCTCGATGATGTCCGCGCCCAGCATTGGGGTACGGATCGAGTCAGGAGCAATGGTGGTTGCGTTGGTTTTCTTGTACGCACGCACATTACGCACACCTACCGCACGAGCGTTAGCACCCACAAGACCAAGAATCCACGAACGACCGCCACCAATAGATGACAGGTCGGGGACCTCAATATCGAATGCGTAATGCTGCACAGTCGGGGTGATCGTTACGGTTTCGCCAGCTGCCGAGACAGACCCAGAAATTCCGGTCTTGTTCGGGTACACAAACAAGGTAGTAGGCACATCCACCTCAGTGGTTGCCAGCGCGTCAAACGACACACGCAACCAGTCCCCAGATTCGAACGGCACAGGGCCGGTCTGGTCTAGGAACATGAGGTATTCAGATCCACCGTCTGCTTTGTACGTGTACCCGCCAGCGGCCACCGTGCTGAAAGCTGCGGGGGTGGTGACGTTTACGTTAGCGAGCGGGTCAATTGTGGTGAGGTTCGTGAAGTCGCCAACCATAATATGTTCGGCAGACAAGGATTTGACCTTGATGTAAATGCCGTCAAGCATTCCCACCGTGGCTTTGCCCAGGTCGATGGAGTCCAATGTTTGGTGCCCGAAAGAGTGTGGTTTCCATGCCCCGCCAGAGAACTGCCACGTACCAATGAGAATGTTCATTTGGCTGTTGGAATACCGCCACCAAACATCCCCGTCAACCTCGCCACCATTGATGCTTGGCAACGATGTTGAGTGAGTGACTTTGTTCTTGCCGTTAGCTGAGTTCAGTGCTTGGCCTACACCGTCTAGGGCTTCGGCTAGTTTCTGATTCCACTCGTCAATCAGATCGTGAACATCTGGGAGATCCACCAATGGTGTAGTGGTGACTTCGGAGAGGGCAGACCATTCGGATTTGTTCCCTACACGGTCCACTGAACGCAAACGCAACCAGTAGGTGCCATAGTCCAGTTTGAACGGGATAGGGAACGCGCCAGCGCGCTCAAAGTTACCTGCGAACTGCCACGGCCCAGCGGGGCTAGTCCCCACCTCTGTCTCGGTGTGCAGGAAGTCCGGTGGCATAGTTTCGCCACCTGCGCCGAGCCCGTCCCAGGTGACAATGACAGTGCCGTACGAGGCCACGCCCACCGGTGCAGACGGCACAGGCGGAGGCGTCGTGTCCGTCTCCATCATCAGCCCGTTGAGATACACCCACGGGGACACACGGCTACTTGCAGCTACCGCGCGGATCGCGTAGTCATAGAACTCAGGGGAGTTGTTTTCTTTACGCACCCGAATAGGTGAGAACGACGCTGCACGTTCAGCACCTGGCACCGAGCGGAAACTCTTATATTTCGCACCCACTGCGGAGACACGCGTCATAAATTCGAAACGGTCAATCTCAATTGCCGTTCCGTCAGTAGCTTTCCCAGTGTGCGTCCACCCTAGGGAGACTTGCCCCATCTCGTTACCCTCAGCGTCCATGTATGCGGACGATGAGCCGAGGAATCCGGCAGGCACAGCAGGCGTGCGAGTGTCAGACTCTGGGGAGGGTTGCTGCCCGTTGCCACCATTCACACGGCCAATAACCAGTGAGTTCTGTTTGCGGGCCGCGGCTATGAGCGCGTCCTCAAAACGGTCACCCAGCACCGCGTAGCCGGTGAGTCGATTCTCCACTGTCACAGACAGGGAGAACACGCGCATGGATTCCATGCCCGTGCCAGTCTGGTAGCTTACGTGGTCGCCCGCACGGTAATCCCGGTGAGGGAGGTACTTAGAGTCCTGGTCGAATTCGCGGGTGCGCGACACGCGAGCGCCAGAGAGTTTCAGTAGCTCCTCGTCAGAGAGGAGGAACGCGGTGCCTTGATCAGCGACACCACCGGCAGACATTATGGACTCCAGCCGGCCCCACGGGCTAGTGCCGTTAGGCCGGTCCCATTTCTCTCCAGATTCACCCACGACACGTAGCACGGTGGCACGGTCACGGTATGAAGTCTGCTCAGGGGCCGAGGTTTCGCCCTGCCCTGCGAGTAAGCGTATGGCGGTACGATCACGGCCTAAGAAAGTATCTGGGTTGAATACCCGCAAAGTGCGGCCTTGCCCAGCCCAGTCCACGACGCCTTGATTGCCGAGCGCGGACAGTACTTCGAAAAGGGTCTGTGTCGGATTCAGCGAGAGGTTGATGGAGCTAGTCCACAGTGCGCCGTTTGAGTCGCGGGTATCCGTGAAGTCCATGTCCAGGGCGGTGCCCCACCCGCGGGTCTGTGCGTTCAGGATGAGGGTGCGCAGTATCCGGCCCGGTGACGCGGCAGAGAAAAGAATATTCCCGTCCGTGTCGGTTTCCATACCACCGTCATCCCACACATAAGCAGATTCCAACATTGACGGGATGAGCGAGATGAAATCAAAACGGGTTGTCGGTGTTTGCTCCAGACGGTCCCGGTCCTTACCGGACAGGCGGAACCGGGAATCTAGTGGCTCAACCCAGTTCGTACCGTCAAAGTACTCATAGACGGCCTCGCACTCACTGTTCAGCAGCCCGGACTTCACGCCCGCCTCTGGGTAGTGCAGGTTCATCGTGGACTTATCCCGGAACGGCCACACCACCTGTGCAGACAAAAAGTGAGGGACTACTTGGAAGTCGCTAGCAAATGGTGAAGTTATCAGAACGCGAGTTTCCAAGGGTCCCCCTTATTTAGTTGCGGTTTTTGTGTTGCATCAGCGAATGCCCGGATTCAACGGGGATGAATCCAACGTTGCTGCGCCCAACGTCGATTGAGTCCAAAGACAAGTGCTCTATCTGTCGGGGCACCCAGTGAGTGCCGTCCCAGTCGTAGATACCCTCGATATGGTCATTTGCGATGTGGTGGTATTTGTCGCCGTCGTACCGGCCTGGGACGGTAGGGGCTGTGGTCCCAACGATGGGGAATGAAATGCTCATTGTTTCTCCTAGTGGTATGACTTTCGCGCGCGTACTTCCGCAACGGGGGAGGATGCCGGGTTAGTGGCTTGGACACGTAGCCGGTACCGTCCGGCGTTGATGACGTTGTCCGGCTCCAGAGTGAGCATTGGGCCGCGTCCCTTATTGGAGGACACCAGAGCGCTTATGTCGGTGCCTCCTGTCCACGTGTCTGTGGTGACACGGCGGGCAGTCCAGTTAGCACAGTCAATGACCACGTACTGTGTCGCGGTCAACGGCGTGTTCACTGTGATGCGGTCGCCGGTCACATAGTCCTCAACTACCGCTGTGGAGAACGCGCCCTTGACGCGGATCAGTGCGTCATTGATTGGCCCTGTCCCGTCCAGATTTGTGAGGATCTGCGCGGTCAGGGTTTCAGTGAGTGCTGGGGTTGGGATCGTGTAGGTCAGAGGAGAACGCCAGAACGGTTCAGGTAGCGTCAACGTCACCTGGTAGTAGGCATAATCATTAGAGACAGGCTCAGGAACAATCGTTTCCAGCACCGTCCCATAGTTCATCCTCGATACCGAGCCACTGTAGGCGTGGGTGATGGGCAACAGCTTCCGTCGCTGCCCAAACACACCATTGAACTTCTCGATTATCGCCATGAACTCCTCGTGAGTACTCACAAGGATTCTGTAGCGGAGGGTAAGAGTCCCAGGCATGAACGGCGCCCCCATTTGGGGAATACCGCCGTCCATGCCGGGGAGCTCCAGCAACCCACCTACACGGCCAGAGGTCCCTCGAATACCGGACCCTGTGATGAAGAGCAACCAGCCGGCGCCTTCCGGCCCTAATCCATCGACCGTGTACATGCGGACCTCCTACAAGTTAGCTAGTTGGTTCGCACGCTCCACGCCCTTAGACGTGGGCTCAGCGATTGGGTAGTAGAACTTGTTGTGCTGAACAACCCGTGGGCCGTTCAACGCTTCCTGTTCTTCCGTGGTGAGTCGCTTCATCGTGTTCTGAGCGATTTGCGGTTGCTTCGCTGCCTGCTGGGTACCTTGAGCGATAGCGCCACCCAAACCAGTTGCAGCGACACCGACAGCGGGTGTCATCTTGATCAGGTTGTCTTTCAGCGTGGTTGCGAAGTTCCCCGAAATGTCCATGGCTACCCGTGACGGGGAGCGGATGCCGAGAGCACGTTTCAGTGCCCGCTCCATCAGCTTCCCTAGGTTTTCCATGGCCTTTTCGATGTTCTTTTGCTCAGCTTCAAGACCCCTCACGAGCCCGCGTGCTGCTTGGATACCGCCTTCATACATGGATTTAGTGACGTTGTCGCCAGCATGACCCGCGTACTTTTCGATGTCCTGGAATGACTTGTTGATCTGCTTTACATCCCCGCCAGAACCGGCGAGTAGAGCATCAGCAACGTACGTGCCCTCATTCGTGCCGAGGGCTGCAACCTCTTGGATGATCAGCGATGAGTAACCCTTTTTCCGTAGGTCATCCAATTTCTTGGCGAACGTACGGATCTGGGATGCTTTCTGCTTCGCACCGCTGAGGATCATTCCGGCGTTCAAAGGGCCGTCTTTCAACGTGTCCATTGAGAGCAACGTGTCAAAGCCAAACTCACCTGAGAGCTGATCCTTGACCTGGTTCTTCACGCCGAGGAGTTCCGCGTACTTGTCGTTAGCCGTGTCTAGACGGGTAGCGACTCGTTCAGCGGCTTTCTCCAGCTTGAGGAGTTGGCGTTCAGCGTTGCGGCCTGTAGCGCCCGCTTGGCTGCGTTTGCCACGGGACAGGTCAGTGTTGCGGGACAGATCCAAGAGCCGGTCTACCTGCGACATGCCCCCACCGGAAGTGAAAGCGTCCTGCACTTCACCACGGCGGAGATCCTGCCGGAGATCATATTCCAGCTCGTACAAGCGGGCGGTCTTGGCTTTCTGATCCTGCAACCGTTGCTGTACTTTGTCCAGCTTTGCCTCAGACGTTTTCAGCGTTTTCTCTGCCCTGTCCAGTGCTTTCTTAGCCGTGGTCTTGTTCTTGCCCTTAGCTTTGTTGTACCGGGATTCGGCAGCTTTCACTGCGGCCTTACGGGACTTGACCGTGGCCTGGATGTCTTCGATCTGATCGGCGTAGACATCTGCTTGACGTTGGGCGAACTGCGAGTTCGTCCAACCGCTTGTGTCCACCTTTTTGACGTTGCGTTTCTTCGCCGGCTGAGCCTTAGCCTTACCAGACGAACTAGACCCGCCACCACCGCTTGACGATGGGACGGTAATTGAGTCGCCCACATGAATACGGTTCGCGTTCTTGATGTTGTTCGACTTCGCGAGCTGTTGCCACGTAGTGCCGTACCGTTGCGCGATTTCGGAGAGGGTATCTCCGTTCTTCACGCGGTAGACAGCACCACCCTTAGCGAACGCCTTCACGCCTAGGAGGCCTTGACGGACCATAGAGCGGAGCTTGTACATCTGCGATTGGCCACCGGCAGCTTGAACTTCCGAGGCAGTCCACACGTGCTCACCATTGGAGAGCATTGCAGGGACTTCATCAGAGGTGCCAGTACCGGGACCACGAACGGGGCCACCAGCTGCACGAGTGATACCACCAGAGCCACCACGCCCCGTACTTTCATACGTGACGTTGGTTGTGACCACACGGATACGTGAGGTTCGATCACGGGCAGCGTTGTCTAGTTGCCGGTTAGCATCACCTGTGGCAGCGGTCGCGAAGATCGTGGCCGTGCGTTTCTTGGACGCAGTGCCGTTGAGTGCTTTCTCTGCGGCTTCCTTAGCGGCCTTAGCCCCAATCGTCGCTGTGCGCTTTTTCTTCGCTGTTGCGTCGATCTTGTTGCCAGTTTCAGCTGTGCCAGTTTCCGTGACCTTGATACGCCCGTTAGGTAGCGTCTCCACTTTGAAGCCGAGAGCTTCCAACCCGGCCCGTACTTCCGGTGAGTTGTCATCGATGCTGATCTCACCATCAGGTGAGGCCATGACGAGCTTGTACAGTTCTTGAAGCTTGATAGACAAGGCCTCAGCAGATCCAGCGTCAGTGATAGCTACGGATGTTTCACCTGGCATACCGAATAGCGTCTTGGAGAGCGCTTCCGCTTCACCCTTGGAGATCTTTCCGTCTTCACCCAACTTTCGGATCTGTGCACGGTAGGGCTCCAGTGCTGCGTCTGCGGCGGCTGCGGCTCCTGCCTCGTTGCCGAGTGCTTTCTCATGGTCCGAGGCAGCGAGAGCGGCGGCTAGCGCTTGATCCTGCAACGGTGTCAGCATACCCATGAGGCGGTCGCCCGCGTCTGAGAACTCCACCGCGCCGGTCTTAGCGTCAATCAGCCCCTTGTGGAGCTTCTTGCCGTTCTCACCGGTCTCACCAAAGAATTCACCCAGGGTGCGTGAGGTGGTTGCCAGCTTACGCTGTTGCTCCTCTTGATCTGGGACTACACCATTCAGCGCATCGATGATCGACTTATAAGCTTCAAGCCGGGTCGTCGTATCTGCTGCGGAGTCACCCACGGCACTGATAGCTTCGGAAATCCGAGACTGCACTTCCGGCGCCGCGCTCATGGAGTCGTTTGCACGAGCCCACTCGTCGGAAGATCCTGCGATAGCTTCACGCTGTGTCTTGAGCGCCCCGATAAGGTGCGTCATGTCCACAGTCGATAGCTTAGACATCGCTTCACTGGTAAGCCCCATGGACATACGCCAGTTCTCCAGTGCCTGCCCACCGTCGCCGGAGGCAATCACGTTTCCGAAGTTGTCGGTCTGCGTCGTGCTTGCAGCCATGGCAGTGTTGTACTGCTCCAGCTGTTTGATCATGCCGTCATAATCAGCACCACCCTTGGATACAAGGGACGCGGTGTCTTGCACGCTCTTACCTAGGATGCCGAGGGTGTCAGCGACAGACTCAGCACCACTGTTGAACAAGTAGAAGCCCTTGGCGCCGGTGTCGCCGGCTAGCGCGTTGGCCACCATCTTGTCTGTGTTGTCAGTGATAGCGCCTGTAGCTTCATCCAGGGTGCCCTTGAATTCCTGCACGCGGGCTTTCGCCTCAGCTTGAGCGGCTGAGTAAGCGCCAAGTGCTGCAACGCCTGCACCAATTGCTAGCCCCCACGGGCCACCGAATACGCTCATCACGCCGCCGAGGGCGTTCTTGAGCCCTGAGCCAAGGCCCTTGCCTGCGACACGTGCCCCGTCAACGATGCGAGCAAATCCACGACGGGAGTTGTCTGCGGTGAGTGATACTTGGCGGTCTAGGAGTTGTAGCGGGCGGATCATAGCCTGCTCGATGTTCGGTGCCTGGAGATTGTGCAGGTTGTCCATTTGGGACCGGAACTTAGCTAGCCCACCGGTAGCGGTATTAGTTAGCCGTGAGCCTAGGTTTTCGATCCAGTCGAATTTGCCCTTCATGGCAGAGAACGCGAGCATCCCACCAACGGCTAGTTGCACTGGGCCGGGGAGCTGTGAGAAGCCTTCGACTAGGTCGCCTACAAAGCCAATGACAGGTATGCCAGCCTCTACAAGCCCAGCGAGGCCTTCCACCCCGGACTCGAGAAGTGGCACGGCTGCACTAATGGCAGAGTTCAGGGCACCGGACATGGTGCCTGCTAGTTCGCCTAACACTGGGATCAGCGGTTCACCCGCGGCCAGCGCGTCGGACAGTACGCCTCGCAGTTCTGGGGATGCCAGGACAAGCGCGGTGATGCCAGCGGCCAATGGGTTGATAGCAAAGCCAAGGTTGCGGAGGATCGGCAGTTGCGTACCCATGGCCATGAAGCCGGTAGCAACGGCAGCGATGCCGGGGCCGTGGCCTGCTAGCTTCGCTACACCCCATTCGAGGTCTTTCACGTCGAACCCGTTGACTGCGTTCTTAGCGTCCACTAGGTAGGTGGAGATGTTATTGAATGCGGGACCCATGCGACGGTTCAGCATGGTTACTAGCGGGCCGGCCTGCTTTTCAGCTGCACGGAGGAGGTCAGCGAACTGGTTAGTCCACTCCACCATGCGCCCGCCACCATTTTTACGGATGAACGGTTCAGCGAGGGCGGAGCCGATGTCACGGCTAGCACCCTTGACGCGGTCTAGTGCGCCGGTCATCTGCTGTTTGACGGCAGCGGTTGCCCCATCAAACTTAGTTTTCATGCCAGTGGTTAGAGCGTCCAGGGCTTCATCAGCGCCTATGGTGCCCTTAGAGATGGATTCGCGGATCTCAGTGCCGGTCTTGCCCATGGCTTGACCAATGAGGGTTGCAGCGTCGATGCCGCGCCCGCCGAGCATGTTCAAATCTTCCGCGGTCATCTTGCCTGTGGACTGGATCTTAGCGAGGATGTCCACGATGCCGGCCACGTCCTGCGAGGAGCCACCAGTGGCCGCTACGGCCTGCTGGACAGCATCCATGATGGGGATGACCTTTTTTGCTTCTACACCAAAGCCGAGGAGCTGCTGTTGAGCACCAATGAACACGTCTTTAGCGAACGGGCTGTTACGTGCGAACGCGTCTAGCTTGTCCATCTGAGCGTTAGCGGCTTCGCCACCACCCATAATGGTTTTCAGTGCTGCACGGGAGTTCTGTTGCAAGATGTTGTAGGCTCCACCGGTCTGCACAAGATTCTTGAGCAGAGCAACGGTAGTGCCAGCGACTACGCCTGTGGCGACAGACGTGGCGGTTAGACCACTCTTGAGGGTCTGCGCGCCGCGCTTGCCAGCGTTAGCTAGCCCGTCACCAAAGGACTGTACGTTCTGCTTGGAGTGAGCCAGATCAGAATCGAAGGTACCCTTATCCAAACGTAGTTTGGCGGTCAGGTCCGCTACAGTGAACTCACTCATTGCTACCGCCTATTCGCTTTCGGTCTCCGTGAATTCGAGATCGTCGTTTGTGTCTTTGTGCGGCCCGTCATGCTCTATAACGAGTCCGCAATACGAGTTGCCGTCTGCTGAATGTTTGCCACATTCGGCGTTCGTGCAGTCGTGCTCGCCGTAGCGGTGTGTTTCGCAGTAGTAGTTACCGCAACCTGGTTCGTCAGCGTCACGATGACCTTCCGGGTTGTCGCCGCATAGGTAGCCAAGGCCGCGGTCAATCTTGGTTTCGCACCCGGATTTGTCACAGGTTGCTTCCACGCCATAACCGGCTTCGCGCCCGTCTGACAGTGTGTAGTGGGCGTAGCCCATGGTGGTCTCCCTATTCAGTACGTTGGAAAGCCCTTGATAAACGGCTATCAGTAGTAAGAAGCCCCTCAATCCGGCGACGCAACCATGCATAGGTGCGGGCGTTCATGAGGGGCTTATCTAGAATGTCGATGCCGTAGGTCTCGTGAAGATCAACTTCAATGAGGTTCCATTTGGCCAGGATGTTTCGCCATTCGAAAGACTCGTTTTCCTTGTCTCCCGCTACCCCTCGCCCAGATCGACGTTGGATTTCGTCTCTGAATGACTTGGGGTAGACGTATCGTTCGAATCGTCCGGTGACAGGGTCTCGTTTTCCGCGGCCAAATGGCGCAATATCGTCGAGAGTGAGAGGCCCATCCGCGCCATGTGGACCTCCAGTGCTTTTTCCACGCCACCTGCAATGAATGCCTCTGCGGCTTCAAGCCCGGACACCTGCCAGAACAGGCTGAGGTTGCATGAGTCTTGGGCGTCTGGCAACCGGAGGTTATCCATGATCCAGTCGTAGTTCTTTTGACCTAGCGCGAGCCGGTACATGTTCTCCTGCTCTTCGGCAGTGAGTCCTTCACCTGCGAAAGATACGCCCATGACCATGGAGGCCAGTGGTGCACCCTGGCGGGCTGAGAGTGGCTCAATGTCGAACTTCCCGCGCGGTGTCACTACCTGCAACAATCCGAGCGGGGTCTCTTTGATCTTTATGGTGCTCATGGTTTTTCCTTTAGAAGATGTGCGTCAGCTAGACGGTCTTGTTTGGGTTGGCAATCGACTTGCGGTCGCCCATCGAAGTGATGTTGAAGCTGAACAGGTTTGGGTCAGCGTTACCGGTGTTGGCGCGGGTGTCGTTCACGGTGCCGGTGAACTCGTAGGCGTAGGTTGCGCCCTTCTCGTCGTAGTAACGGAAGTGCCCAACAGCGGCGGAGCCGACGTTCTCAGGGGAGCAGATCGCCAGCAGGGCCACGAGGTATGGCTGGAACTCGCCGGTCTCGTCACGGATCGCCATTACGGAGAAGTCCATGGTGAAGTCTTCGCCCACCTTGGACTGTGCGGACTTGCCGTGGTGAGCGTAGGTGGCTACGTCTACCATTCGTGCAGCGGGCGTAGGGTTTACGCCGGTGATGTCTGGGATGTTGTCCCATGCAGGGGTGCCAACAGGGCCGGTGTTGATGTCTACGCACAGCTCGTAAGAGTTGGCGACACTACCGGCAGTAGGCTCTGGGATGGTTACTGACATTGCTTTGCCTCCAGGTGAAGCACACGAGAGTGTGCGGGGTTATCGGTTCGTGGTGGGTCGTGCGCAGGCAATCTTGTAGTTGTCTGCGACTTCCCACCGGTTGTTTCCGTCTACCCCCATGGGGACAGACGATTTACGATGAATGCGACTGACTGGCGGGACACCGGCAATCAGTGGCACGTATCGTGCGTTGTGCAGTAGGTCGAACACCGCGTCTAGGATGTCGTCCGGGCCGGTCGGATTGTTGCGTGCCCCGCGTGCCCGTACTTGGACACTCACATCACTCATCGGTAAGTACTCGTGGTCTGGCCCGCCATAAGCGGACAGCACGATCACTTTGTCAGGGTCTGCGGGGACACGTTTCAGGATGATCGCGGGGAGCGCACCCGTATAAACGAACTGCGGGTCGTCGCTCCATTCGCCAATACCGGAGTCAGCGAGTAATCGGGCAATACCTTTGAGAAGATCAGTCGTGAAGCTCATCGCATGGCCCGCCGTATCTGCGCGGCCACGATCTCCATAAGCTCCTGAGCGTTCTCCTCAGCAGGATTCTCCAAGTACTTCGCTTGTCGTCCGCTCGTGTGCTTCCAGCCCAGCTCTTCATGCTGGCGGGCAGCATAAACAGTATCGTTATGAACTTTGGCCAAGAGATTCCCCGGTGTAGCGGGGATGACGGACGTTCCTGCCGAGAGTGGACCTTGATCGATAGGCGTAAGTGGGACGGAGAGGGCTTTGAGCCGTTCCGCCGCGATGTTCAGACCGTTAGCGGCAGCAGCGGCACCTGGCCCGCTACCGAACATGGCACGATCAAAATTCATGTCTACTTTGACTTCGATCATTGGTCACTCCAAGTACAGGACCGAATGAGACGGTGCGTTCGGATGGTTGAAGTAGTTCGATCCCGCAAGCTTTGATTCCCGTTCATGCGGGGTACCTGCCCACACTGTGATCAGTGATTCAGCGGGTACCACCACATCGGGGTCTACGACTACGAAACTGTTTGAAGTCACATCAGCGCCGTTGGTGCCTTTGATGACTTGGATCTTGTCTTCGACGTATGCCCGCTCAACGTTCACTGGAGCCCCGAATACTTGCCCATTGGGTCCCTGCCCCAATAAAGGCTTGTAGGAGATCTGGTGAGGCATGAGCCTCGCTGGTATGGCTACCACACGTCACCAACCCATCCCGTGAGTAATCCAGCGTTAGCGAGGATGTCCACTGACTCAGTGGACATGAGCGCGGTCTGAATGTCTGAGACGGATTCGGCACGTACTTTTGAGCCACCCAGGCTGAGGGAACCTATCGACATGTTCGACATTCCAACGCCGGCGCCACTAACGTCTCCCGTTTCGTGAGCGTATGCAGCCTGTGCACACGTCGCTTCACGGAATGCCGTAGCAATCGCCTGGTTGGTTGGTAGGCCGTCATTGTCGGTGTCGTATAACGCGTTCCGGGTAAGCCGTTCCACTTGGCCTGAGGCCGTGTGCAACAGGCGTTCTAAGGTCTTGCCTGTGGGTGCACCTAGTTCGGGGCACCATACGGAGTTGGTGAACTCTGCGGTGGAAGCATAGACGCGTGCCATTAGCTTTCACGCCGGACGAGTTCGCGGGCGAACATGCGCGCCATGGTCGCGTGCACCTCGCTGGGGGTAGTTAGACGGGCACCCTTGTACTTGGCGAAGAACGACGCAACCATTGGTGAGTTGGTACGTCCTACACCGTTGCGGAATTGAATGCCGAGGATCAGCCCGTCTACAGGTTCAGGTAATTTGATGACTTGCATAGCGCCTCCATCTGACACAGGGGAATGAAGGCGGTGTGGCGCAGGAAAGCCCATTGCAGGGGTAGAAAGGAACCGGCAAGCATAAGCCCCCGGGTTAACCTTCACGTTGATTCCATGAGCGCCGGTAACGTGTTGACGCCACACCGCCTAGCTTTGTGTCCCCTGAACTATGGGGTTGGCACTACGCGTGGCTGCAACAGGATGTTGGCGGTGGCCAGACCGGCTGGGCGGAAGACCTTTGCGCCGTAGACCTGGAGGCCACGAACGATGTTCGCGAAGCGCTTCTCTTCACGGATCGCTTCAACCTGAGTGAGCTGCATAGCGAATGAGGATGCAGCAGCCACACCTGCGGTGATGACCTTGTAATCCTTGTTCGCGCCGGCGCCACCAACGGTGGCAAGGTTGTTTGACACGAGCACATCGAAGCCCGCACCACGGCCAACCTGGCCATTGAGCAGGGGCACGAGGCTACCGGAGGCAGACAGGTCGGTGTAGCGCTTGTCCATGAGCAGCGCAGAAACGAACTCAGGGTTGACCACGACGTAGCGACCAACGGTAGGTACACCGTTCACATCCAGCTTCTCGCGAAGCTTGATCAGCACCTGGTAAGCGGTGGTCTGAGTTGCAGCGTCTGCAAACGCTGGGTCATCATCGATGACCTTGGCATCTCCGAGCTTGTTGCCGGTGAGCGCGTTGGTCTTGATGAGAGAGGCGATGTACTTGTCTACCTTGTCGCGGAGGCCGGTGCCGGCCTGAGCCACGCCGGAGCCCTCGAAGTTACCCGCGGCCTGGGTCCGGTCAATGTCGTTGACACGGAAGCCGAAGTAATCGCCCTGATCGATGATCAGCTTGGCGCCGGTGTCGGTCAGATCCTCGAAAGTGAGGTCGGTGTCCTTGGCGTAGGAGCGGATGGTAGGTGCGCCCACGGAGGTCACGTTGACGGTGTCTCCCATCTGGCGGATCTGGCCCTCGTAGTCACGGTTGCAGATCTGTGGCTGCGCGAACACGAGCGCCTGCTCGAATGGTTCGAGAATTGCGGCGGACCACAGTTCTGGGATGAAGTTTTCGATAGCCATGGCGGCTTATCTCCTGACTAACCCTCTTTGGGGTTGGTGGCGAGGGTCTTGAGTCGGCCCTCTTTGTTGGCTTTGAGGATTTCTGCCGGAGACATACCGGCTAGATCTTCACGGCTGAGCTGGTGTTGACCAGTGCCGTTTCCTCCTGTGAGATCGCCTCCGCCACGTGCCGCCGCCGCCTGGACGCGTAGTGACTTGTCGGCTTCAACCGCTGCCTTGACTACTGTTTCCACCTGGGAATTGAAGTCGTCTGCGGCAGGGTCGAAATCCTTGACTTTGTTCATGAAGCTCATGGAGTCAAGAAGTTTGGTGGCATCCGCATTGTTGACGGATGCTGCGGTGAAGACTCCGAGCTGACGTTTGGCGTCTAGCGCGTCGTTCTTCCATGTGTCTCGTTCGCCGGTGAGCGTGTCGCGTTCCCCGGTGACGGTTTCAAGTAGCTTGGCTGGGTCTGGTTCGTCTGCGACGAGGCCCAAAGCTTTGGCGATGTCCTGCGTGTAGGAGGACTGCGCGTCTTTGACGGCTTTCGCTACTGCGTCTTGGATCGCGGTTTCGCGTCCGTCTGCGAGCTTGGCTTTGTCGGCGCGTAGCCCCTGCACGAGGTTCCAGGCCTTTTCAGCGTTGAATTCCTCGTCACTGCCCCACGGTGGGGCGTTGGTGGTGGCCTGTGTGCCCGTGACGGTGGTTTCGGTGGTAGTTGTCTCAGCGCCAGCTGTCGTGGCTCCTGCGCCAGAACCATCGTCGGTTGTGCCGGTGGCCCCGGTGTTGGTTGCTCCTGTGTCACCGCCCGCGTTCGCATTCATCTGAGCGATGCCGAACGTCTTGAAGTGGAACGCCATAAGCGCTTCGATTCCACCCGGTGCGGTGATGTCGATCCCGTGCGGGAACTGCTTGTTCATGGACACTTTGCCCTCCTGGGGTTTGGTGAAGCTCCTGGCACCTCGCCAAGGCCTAGATAGGTCAACTGCGTGTAGCGCCGAGGTTCAACTGCTCCCGGTAGCGTTTGCGTAGCTGAGGGGTGTTTTTGACAATGTCGCGGATCTTGGCGCGCGCCTCGTTGAGGTCTGCACGGTAGGCCGCTTGTTCCTGCGGGGTGGCTAACGCAAGTTCACGTTTCGCCTTACGCACTGCCCGTTCAGCAGCGCGGAGATCATCCCGGTTCTTTTCCAGTTCCGGGTCGTATTTGACCGCGTCATGCGGGATGGACAGGCCGGGGAGGTATGCGACGAGCGAGCACACACAGTTGGGATGCTTGAATCCGTCTTCACGTGCTTGCTCCACAGTGGAGTGCACATGAACTTCGATGTAGCGCCCATCGATGGTGGCGTGCTCGATCATCTGAGTTCCAGCGGGGCCTCTGATGGAAAGGATTTTCTTAGCCCACCGTGCGCAACGGTCGCACGCGTCCTGACGAACAATCGGGGTGACGAGATCCAGCCCGTAATGGCCCATCTGATCGTTGTGCGCCTCATCCCATGACCGCATGATCGCGGTCCGGGTCGCCATTTCCGTGTACGTCGCCAGATTCCAGTTACGCCCTGACTTATCCACAAATCCATACACACCCTGTGCGAGGAATTCACGCCATGCGTCCTGCTGTGCAAGACGGTTCGTGGTGGCGCCGAGGATCGCGTTGGTGACGTTCCTGCCAATGACTTTCTGGTACACGTCATCGGGGTAACGGAGGATGCGATTGTGCAGGTCTGAGAGCTTGTTGACGAGGTCTGCTTTGACGTAGGCCGCGGCGACGGAGCCAACCACAGCCCCACTGACTACGGCTATGTCGGTGGTGATCCCCAGCGCGGATAGCTGTTGGATCACTGCCTGCCGGCCACCTTCCACTGAGGAGGCCATGACAGCCTCCACAGTTTCCGGCATCCGGGTCTCCAGCTCAGCGACAATCTCACGGGCTGCTTGGCGTAGCTTGCCCATACGCAAGTACATTTCCTCTAGGCCTGGGGTGTTCTGTCCGGTGAGGACTTCCACCTGAATGGCTTTGAGGAGGCGTTGTTCTGCGTCTGCGTACATTTCGACTACGTCACGGGCTAGACGGTCGATCACGTCGGCCATGTCCATGTCTTCCGGGGGAATCCATGCCACGCTGGCCCCCTAACCTAAAACTTGATTTTGGTAGGGTCTGTGACTGGGGTGCCGCGTTCCTTTTGGATCGCGTCTACCTCATCGTTGATCTCAGTGCTTGACCAGTTGGGGTGGAGCATCCGCACTTTCTGCTCAATGCTGATAGCCTCAGCGGCGTTCAGTTGTGAGAGGGTCGCTGCCATGACCTGTGGGGCCACGTCGGTTTGCTTCGGGAACTGGACGTTGACCGTGTCCATCTTCATGGTGGTGCCGTACACAAAGCTCTGAACTTCCAACGCTGATTTGCCTAGCTCAGTGAGCGCGGCTTTCCAGTAATGGATTTTCTTGTTGCGGGTACGGTTGGACAGTTCACGTCGGCTGTTGACCTCTGTTGCGGTCAAGTTGCTTACCATGTCGTCACCGCCGAACGATGCGCCGGAGTAGCCTGCGGTTCGGAGGATCTGCCCCATGATGTCTTTGGTGGTGGCGATGAGCTGTGCTGAGCGGATCTCAGGTTGAATGAGGGTGACGGGTGAGCCGTCTTTCAGTGAGCCAATGCCTTGCAGGGGTGAGTAGATTTCACGGTTACTGTCGAACGTGGAGCCTTGCCCCGGCCCGTTGTCCTGCAATGCTGTGGAGTTCACGACTGCGCGCGCCTTGCTCAGGTTGATTTCCCGCATGAGCGCCGAGTACGTTTCATCGGCTGCATCAAACAAGCCCTCTAGCTGGTCAAAGTCGCTACGTCCCATGAGTGATAGCCCAGGCACGTTGCGGTATCCGCGGTTAGGGCGGATGTTCGGCACGTATACGGCGGTGAGGCCGGTAGCGCCGGTCATCTGGCGTGAGTCGGTATCGACTATCTCAGCAGCCCATGCAGAGTCTGGGTGGTCATCCAATGGGATACGGACACCTAGGGTGTTGTCGTCTCCCATGAATAGCCCGTATTCGATGAACCCGCGTTCGTGGCGTTCAAGGAACCGGAAGACCTGCCCTTTGCCTCCACCGGAGAGTTTCTGCCAGAACGTCACTGCTTGCAACTGGCCACGCTGCCACTCTGGGATAGCTGAGTCAGCGTCTTGCGCGTCGATGGTTACCCAGTCGCCGGCTTCTATGTCCCACACGATGCGTAGGTACACGCCTGTGAGGGCGGCTTGCAGTTCACCGGCTTCTAGGAGTTCGGAGGCGGTCTGTGGTGTGCCAAAGATGTTGCTGATAGCGTCCTGCGTGGTCTTGTCCTGCGAAGTGCCGTCACCTACAACGAATGTTGGAGGCTCAGCGAAGAGCAGATCAGAGGACGTGCGTGCGAGGTCAGCAGGGATTGGCAGGTGCAAACGCTTTTGTGATGCGCTGGACTGCGGGGAGCCGTGGAACATCCGTTTGGCCACACCAACAATCCCACCCTTTTGGAACCCTGAACGGTTGTCCTGTGCACCGTAGAGACTGGCCAGTGTGGACACGTCCCCGGTATACCAGGCGTTCCACTTGCTGATGTCCTTTTGCAACCGGTCATACGGTGCTGGTGGCCATTTAGTGTCGGATGTTGGCAGTGGCACGTTGAGCCTCCTAAGTTTAGGCGGCTACCCGGTAGTTCACCCGGCGAGCCCACATTTGTTCGGTAGTTGCTACTGCGTAGCGGATCGCGTCACAGGAGTGGTCAGCGGTCTTGAGTGGCTTGTCCCGGCCCTTGAGCTGTTCGTCTGGGTCCCATGAATAGCCGGGAAGCTCAGAGATCAGACCGTGGCACAGCGATGACACGAGGAGGAGTTTCTGAGACATGAGAGACGCGACTTTACGGATGCCGTAGGTGACATCGTTTTCTGCGTGTTCCACGTTCGTTACCCCGTCCACGAGGAGCTGTGTTTGCAGGGATGCTGCGGAAGGGTCGATGATGAGGAATCGTGGTTCTAGGAACCCGTCATCCCTTGGCCGTTCCGGTGTGGAGTCTGGGAGGTGTTTCTTACCTATCCACGAGATCAGCCGTTCGGACAGTTGCTTGTCCGTGAGGCGGATTTCGCCGTCTTTGGACACGTGGCGGTATTCGTCTATGGCGTAGAGTCGCCCGTCAATGCCCATCCCCAGGAGGATTGCACTGGTCGGGTTGGTCGTACCGTAGTCGAGGCCCACACACAGCAGGTCTTCCATCTCTGGGAGGTCTTCCCACTGCACGAGGTGGCCACCGTCTTTAGGTCGGTCCCGGTTGAATTGGGCTGCGTCCCACATGTCGTAGATCGCGCCCTCAGCAGATACCCACAGTCCGAGGATGAACCTGCGGAACCACAGCCCCGTGTATTCACGGCGTAGCGAGTTCTTATAGTCGTCGGACAGGCTGGGGTTGTCGTCAATGGTGAAGTGAAATCGCTTCCACCCAATGAGTTTTACCTCTGGGTCTGGATGGTCGATCTTGTCCAGGTACTCAGTTTTCAGCCAATGGGAGGGTGAGTCTGGGTTGGTCGTTCCGAAGAGCTTGGCGCCGTCTACGGACATGCGCCCTAGTAGCTGTTTGAAGAACTCCACGGGTAACACGGTGACCTCGTCAACGTATGCCCCGCCTACCGTCATACCGCGGATCTTTGATTCCGCTTTCTGATCGTTCGCGCCTACCACGTGGACACGTCGCCCAAAGATGCGGGCAGTCGGTGAGCCTTGGCGGTAGTGGACGTGCTGGGCAACCATGTTCAGTGCCGGTTCGGATTCGATAGGTTCGAACACGTTACGGAAGATGGAGTCTTTATTTTTGCCAATCATGATCAGCTGCCCGTTGGGTGGGGCAGTGATAACAAACGCTAGCCACCGGAGGATTGAGGCGAAGGTTTTGCCGGAGCGGATCGCGCCTTCGTAAATGTTGACACGGCCCTCAGCGTTGGCGACAGCTGTTATTTGCCGGTCAGACATTACGTTGGCCACGGGCTAATCCTCCGTGACTGTCGGCAATTCCTGTTCGGTCGCTTCGCGTGCTTCGATCTCGGCGGCTTTCGCTTTGGCGCCTTCCAAGAATCCGAGTAGAGCGGCTTTCACTTCGCCACTGTTGTCCTCTGGGATACGTTCGTTGAGGCCTAGGTACTGTGCGCGACGGTTTTGCAGGTTGATGAGCCGGTCTATGGCCCATAGGTCGCCGGTGATGATCTTGGGCCAGATAGCCCGTAGTGCGTCATCGAGGCGGGATAGCTCAAGGGCGAGTACTTCCTTGGCTTCCTCGCGGGGGATCTCTAAGATCGCGCGTTTCACGGCTTTCTGCACGGTGCCCCGGTTGGCGTAGCCTATGTTGGCTTCCGCTATCTGCTCATAGGTTGCGCCGGCTTTGCGCAGTTCAAGCGCTTTCTTTTGGCGTTCGCGTGTGTTCGCGATGCGGTTGTCCCGCGCTGATGAGTTACCCATGACGGCGTTTCCTTCCCCGCACCTGGCGGCAAAGCGTTGTACCCCTCAGCGCCTGGCGAGGGTGTGGAATGGTTTTTGCGTGCAGGGCCCGTTTGGGGTCGGGCCCTGCACGAGCTTTAGGAGCCTGACGCGGAGGACGCTGCGGAGCCTGCACGCTGGGTGAGGTTACGGTTTCCTTGCAGGTTGGCAAAGCCTTCTAGGGAGGCTATGCCTCCATCGATGTACTGACGTAGAGATCGGTTACGCATTGGGTCTCCAAGGGTTAGGAACCTGAACCTGAGCTGCCGGCACTGGATGCGCGGCGGGAAAGACGGCTAGTAATGCCACGGGTTGCACGGGCGATGCCAGCACGCACACGAGATAGTCGGTTACGCAAAGTTGTTCACCCCCTCATTGGCGCATGAGAAAAGCCCCCACAATCATTTGTGAGGGCTTATCTGCGGGGTATGGGGGAAGTTTAGAGGAGGTCGCTTATGTCGATGCCTAGGCGGTCAGCTAGCAGGCGCATACGCTTCATTACCTGTTTGCCTTCGCGGTAGTAACCAAATCCAGCTTTTTTGTAATCAAAGCCTAGGATGCGGGCTTGGATGCGCATGGCTTGTTCGCATTCCTCAGCGGTCTGGTAAACCTCTGAGAAGTAGAAGCGGGAATCGTAGAGGCCAGCGAACTGGGCTTTCTGCTGTGCGTCCTGTTTCTTGTAGGACGCTTTGATTGCGTCCCATTCGGCGCGTGCGTCTTCCTCCAGGTCGTCGGTGTAGTCCACGTCTGCGAGCGGGTCGGGTAGCTCTTCGGCGGGAACGCCTGTGAGCGCGTCCAGATCCAAGCCACTGTCCATGTCGAGGTCTAACCCCTGGGTGAGCGCGTTTACGTCCAGCCCTCCACCTAGTAGGGCGGAGAGGTCTAGTTCGTTATCGTTGCTCATTGCGGATCAGGTCCAATTCGACTAGTGGGAACCATTCGAGGATGGTGGCAAAATCTTCGGGTGCGTGTTCACGCAGTGGGACGAGGAACTGAGCGGCCAGCCCGTCAAAGGTGCGCCCGCTGTTCTTGACGAGTTTCCCAGTCCTTGGGTGAGGGCGTAGGAACCATTCGTAGTCTGGTGGCAGGTCGATGCCTTCGGCTGCGATACGGTCGTAGCATTCGCCACGTGTCCAGTCCCAGATGATCGCTAAGCGGTTCTTGGAGGTCGTGAGTGGCCCGGTTTTCTTGATGAAGGTACGGCGGGCGATGCTGTCGGCTGCACGAACGCCTGTGCAGATGAGAGTGTCATCTGGCAGGTCGTGGTCTTCGCGGTACATCTGCTGCATGTCTTCGAACGACGGTTCGGGCATGTGTGAGGCTTCGATGATCCAGGTGCGGTCTATCGGCTGGTAGACCCCGGCGTTCCACATGCGGTACATCGCAGGGTGTGGGAACGTGGTTACCTTTGTCTTGAATACGTCCTCGTAGTACTCCACGGACTCTTTGGTGAATTTGAGGCCTGGGACTAGTTCGTAGTAGATGGGGTGGATGTTCTGGGGTTTGATGCCACTGTCTAGCATGGCAAGCCATGCTGCGAGGGCGTCTTTCCCGCGGGAGAAGCTGAGCATGAGTGGTACGTCTCGCTCGGCTAGGTCTTTGCGGAGTTGTTCACTGGTTGGCCAGTTTGCGCCTACCCCGTTAAACGTGATTGGCATTGTTTTGTTTCTCCTGTGCGGCTTTTTCGGCTTTCCAGTTTCGGCTACATCCCGCCATAAATACGATGATTGCGGCGGCGAGGACGGCCCAGATGATGGTTGCTACTATGAGGGTGATTACTAGAGTTTCCATGTTTAGAGTCTAAACACTCTTATCTATAGTGTCAACACCCTAAACACACTATAATTGAACAAGTCGCCAAAAAGCGCGGGAACAAGCAGACGCGCCCACACACCATGTGGGTAGGCTCTAAACATCCCGCCATACCCGGAAGGTACGAAATGCTCAGCGGAGAAGATGCACTCACTAAACTGGTCAGCATGGCAGATCCAGCAGTAGACCCTAAAGTGGCAGCTTTGACACGCCTGGAGCAGCTGCACGCAGTGCGCACGTTCTTGGAGGAAGAGCCCGGTGTGATTGCACGGGCACGATTGGCCGGCGCTTCATGGGCTCAGATAGGCGAGGCTACAGGGTACTCACGGGCGACGATGATCAAGAAAGCTAAAGAGGGCAACGGCGGGATATTACCTGAGATGCCTCGTGTTCAGTCTTCATCCTGAGTGTCGGTCTGGTCGTCGTAGTGCATGGAGTAGTCCGGTTCGCTGTTCATGTACATGGCGAGCTGGTCATCCGTGTGTACGTGGGACTCGCTCAGTTTGAACATGAGTTCAGCCTGGGGCATGGTCGCGTCGCGGAGTTCCCAGTTACGCCCGCAAATGTCGCAGTGGATGTCGATTGCTAGTAGCTCGTTCATCGCCGGTACCTGGTCCCTTGTTCTGTGCGGAGCACATCAATGAGTTTGTAGAGTGGCCGGCTGTACTTGTCTAGGCCGCTTGGTTCGATTTTTCCGCGGGAACGCCACTGTCTTACGGTTTGCGGGTGTACGCCTGCGGCTTCGGCAGCTTGCACGGTGCTCACGAGCTGGTCCAAATCGGCGGAGGTGAGGTTTTCAATCTGAATGCTCATGATTGCCTCCTCTGGGATGTGGATACAGGTGTGCCACTGGTACGTGTTGAGTGTATGTCACACTGACTCATTGTTGCAACAGACTTATTTATCTTTGAGTCACGAGAACGGCCCACCATATTTTATGGTGGGCCGTTCTTTGGTGTGTGGTTATGCGCTGATGAAGTCCAGGTGCGCAATAGCAGAGTTGACCTCCATCCAGTTCAGGTAGTCCTCGTATACGTCGCCTAGGTAGTCGTACCCCTGGGGGAGTTCGCGGCCTTGCTGGCGGGATTTGTAGCAGTTCTGGTCGTGTTGTAGGTACTGGCGTAGTGCTTGGCAGTAGGCGTCCTCTGGTGGGATTTGTTCTAGTGCCTGCCGGCGCGGGTTGTCCTCGTCCAGTTCCCTAATGGTTTTCAGGGTGCGCAGGACTCGAGTACGCATTTCTTGCAACGCTGGGCGTTCTTCGAAAAGCATGTCCAAAAGTTCTGGTGTGCACGTGTCGGGGAAGTATCCCGGCAGTTTGGCTTGCAGCATCTTGAGTAACATTTTGGGCCCCTAACGGCTGTGTTCGTAGATGTGGGTGAATTCGATGAGTTGGTCTCGGAGGCTGAGCATCTGGGCTATGGTGATGTCCAGTTCGTCGTTGCCCTCTTTGATGTGGACTAGTGTGCTGTCATCTAGTTCATCCCAGGTGAGTTGCACGGTGATCCCGTTGGTGGTGCTGGGTTCAGAGACGTGGATAGCTGGGTTGATGATTCCCCCGGCTATTGGCCATTCTGTGGTCCAGGCTGGTTGTGCGAGTGACATTTGGTACCCCCATGTGTCGTTTGCTACGGGCTAGCCTCTTTGCCCTGCCCGTCTTGCCATTGCTGGCGAAGTTTTGGGGTGGCGGGGTTTCAGTCCCGCCACGGTGGTTATAAGTCTTCTAGGACAGTCGCCATGCCAGCGTAGTAAGCGAGTCGGCACGCTATCTTGGCGTCTCCTGCTTCCACGGCCAGTTCGGCGGCGGCGTGCAAGTCGCCTGATGTGTGGGCTCGTAGCTCATCGCCTGCGATGCTGTGCGCATCTGCAAAGATCTGACGGGCAGTGGTGCTGGTGGCCATGGTGTCCTCCAAAGGGAGACGGTGCGGGGCTGGTGCCCTGCGGGTAACTGTTTCTATGTTTAGAGCCTAAACGTTGGTGCACTAAGTGTCAACGGTCTAAACAAGCTATTTTAAGTTACTTCCCCGTAATCACTTGGATGCAATAGCAGAACGCAAAGAATTTATGTTTAGACTCTTGACACGACAATAGAAGGCGTTCATGATTGATTCATCACCACATAGGAAAACGGCAGGCACCCAGGAGGCCACTAATGCTCTAACCCTCTTCCCCGAAGATCCCCCTACAATCCAGCCCCGCCACGGACCCCCAGCCGTGGCGGGGCTCCTCTTTTAACTTGAAAGGTATAGTTCAGCTATGAGATCACACACACCCTACGTTTTGGTGTTGGCAGTCCTGTGTCTCACGGGCTGCATTCCTGAGAGTGGACCAAGCACTCCCAGTACCCCAGATACTTACTGTCAGAGCCTCACCCATGCACAGTGCACAACTGAGCTTTCAGACAAGGTGATGATTGCTCTAGACGTGTACGGGGATACAAGTACGCCGTCCCCTGAGCAGGAGACGGCGTATGAGCAGATGAATGACTTATCACTGGAGTGGGCTAACGAGTGCCGGTACAACCCGGATCTGGTAGTGACGGATTCTACGTGTGCTGCGGTAGCTCGGGACCTGACATCTGTGGTGCAGGTGATTGACCCGTCTCAGGTTCCGGTGTTTCGGCAGTAGCGTCGTATTCGGCTATGAGGTCGTCTACCCGGTGGAAGTTGTAGCGTTGCTGTGCTGCCAGTGATTCGTTGAGCGCGTCGGCGTAGCCTTGTTCGCCCATGCGGTGGTAGCAGTTACCGCATTCGATGGTGTCTGAGCCTTCCCAGGTGAATAGTGCGCGTAGGAGGCATTTGGGGCAGGGCGGGATGAGGTGTGTGACTTTACGGCCTTGGCCTAAGCCTTGTTTTGCTTGGCGGGTGAGTACTGCGAGTTCGCCGGCCATGTCTGGCGCTTGGTCCCATTCGGCCAGTTCCTCGTAGTGTTTGGTCCAGTAGTCTTTGGTGGCTACGGCTTGTAGGAGTTCGCTTTGCCCTGGGTGGTAGCTGGGTCCCCATTTCTGGCTGAGGGTGGTGCCTTTCTCTTTGATGAAAGCCGTGGTGTAGGCGACACTGATTTTCACTATGTCCTGTGCCAAGCTTGACGCCCATTCGCGTGGGTGCCCGTAGCCGGCTTTCACAGTGCCGCGTCCGCTGGTGGTGGTGACTGCGGGGCGTGGCAGGTAGGTTTTCAGGTCGATGTAGTCTTGCATGGCCTGGTTGAGTAGGCGTTCGAACCGGCGTTGGCAGGCTGCGCAGAACTGGGTGTCGGTGAGTTCGGGGTTGCCTTCGATGTCTTGGCATCGGGGGTATTTGCATGGGGATACGCTCATAGTTGGGTTCGGACCTTCCCTGCGCGGTCTCTGATCTCGCGGATGATTCCGCGTCCGGCGATAGTTTGCCCACTCTCCCGTGTGTGTCCCGCTAAACGTGATTCCAGGATGTTGGCCATATCTTCCAGCTCCTGCGCACGAGCTTCCCGTATGTGTTCGTCCAGAACCGTGGCTACGTGGCGTTGGTGCAGGTCTAATGATGCGTCGCTGAATGGTTCGCACCAATCGCAACCGGAACACACTGTTTTCCATGTGCCCTCGTCTGCCGTTACATCGCCGGTGAGCATGAACTCGTGCTCTTCTAGGATTTCGAGGGCGGTCATTCGGTTTCGTCTCCTAGCAGTTGTGTGGCCTCAGCGTGCGGGCAGAGTTCGCCAGGTTCCAAAGTGAGGTACCCGTGTTCTTGGCAACCCCCGTTATGGTCGAACCAACACTTGCCGGGGTCTGTTAGGTCGCGGATCAGTTGGCGCATCTTCGCTTCCCGTTCCTGCATGTGGTTGTCGATCATGTGAGCTAGGTGCGTGTCATGCCGTTGGCGTAGGCTCTGGTTGCCCCCGTAGCCACGGTTATAGAGATAGCCACATTTGCACCGGTTGTCTGAGTTGCAGAGGTATCCGGGTTCGAATTGGTGCGCTTCTAGTAGCTCCAGCGGTGTCATTTGGCTTCGACATCCAGAATGTAGGCCTCGTACTGGCGGGCTACCTTGAGTACGTCCAATGCCGGGTTCAGTTCGTTTTTTGTTTCCGTGACGGTCTGTACGGCTAGTTTGAGTGCTTCAAGTCGGATCTCATTGGAGTGCATCATGGGGTGCATCATGGGGTGCATCATGGTAGGTCCCAGTTCTGTCCTTGGGTGAGTAGGCGGATACGTTCTTTCTCGGCTGCGGCTTGTGCGCGTTCTTTATCGCGTTCGCGGTCAAGATGCCGGTTCAAGTCCTGATAGCCCTCGTATCGGTCGCGGGCCCCGTAAGCTCGCCAACCACACGTGCACTCGTCCTGGAATGGTGAATCTTCGCGGTAGACGGGGCTGTGGCTCATCGTGGTTCCCTCATGTTCATGCACCCGCTGCATGGGCACTCTCTGGTGGCTGCGCGTCGGCAGGGTGGGCAGAGTCGCAGGTTTTCGCCGTGGTGCCGGCCCCTGAACTTAAACGTCATGAGGATGAGGCGTGCTGGTTCCTCTGTTTCATAACAGTTCTCGCATTGCAGTGTGTACCGTTCTTTGCCGTCCTCGTGGGTGCGGACGGCGACAATGCCACGTACAGCGCCTGGGAGTGTTGGGAGGAGGCCCATGGCTATCTGTCTGCCTTGCCGTCGTCTTTTTCCACTGGGGGTTCGGGTAGTGGCTTCGATGACGCTGAAATGCTCAGATTCAGGCCTAGTGCGTCGGCTAGCTTGACTACGTCTGAGAGTGAAGCGGTGGACTTCGAAATAACTCCAATGAGGGCTTTGGCTTTGCCGTAGTCTTCACGGCGTAGCTCGGAGTTGGTTTGCACGTTGAATGTCTGCTCGAAAAGTGTGTGAAATTCTTCGGTGGTCATGCTCATGGTGTTTCCTTTGGTGGGTTTAGACCTGGTCGTAGGTTGCTTCGAATATTTGCGGTTCGCACGGGTAGAACTCGCCTTGTACGCCTCGGATGATCCACCAACCTAGGCGCGCTTTCATCACGCCCTCAAGTGTTGGGATGTCGATCCAGTAGGCAACGTCTGTCGGATCACTGGCCTTGGCCTCACAGTCGAACCGTCCACCGCACCAATGGGCTATGTCGATTGCTCGGCGTTCAAAGTCTCGGATGGTTTCACCGGGGCGTAGATCTTGGAACTGCATTGCTTCGATGGTGACGGGCTTTTTACGGAATTGCTTTGCTTCGCTCAATGGGTTTGTCCTGTCCATGGGAGGTGCAGCCCGTCGTTCTCACGGCGGGGTACGTAGTGGATGTGGAGGTGTGGGACGGTTTGGGAGGCATTGGGGCCGCTGTTCACGATGAGGTTGAACTCGTCGTGTATCGCTGAGCCATGTACGGCTGCGGATCTCATGCAGTCTGCGACTAGCTCAGGTGCGTGTGCTGCGGTGGGGACGTGCCTGCGTGGTATGAACAACCGGTGCCCTGGAGTTACCGGGTTGAGCGGTACGAATGAGTAGACGAAACTGCCGTGGTATCGGAAGTCCTTTGCCGGGGCGTATTCGTGGATGATGGTGCAGAACGCGCACTCTTCGCGAGGGTGGAGGTTCACGCTAGTGCCTTGTTGATTTCGCGGGAGATCGCTTGGATGCGGGATGCTTTGCCGGTGGACACCTTGTATTCGATTCGGCGGAGTGTGGCGCTCATGTCTTCCGGGTCCACGTTCTGCGCTAGCTGTGCGGTGAGGTGTTCTACGTGCAGCTGGTAGTTGAGGTTGTAGATAGCGCCGTGCAGGTTGTTCACAAGGGCGTTGCGGCGGGTCATGGTCTAGTCCTCCTCTGGGTAAAGATCTCGGATTGATGACTGCCCGCGGATCTGCGACGTCTCAGACTCGTGTACGAGGGCGAGGAGGCCGTAGTCCAGGGCTCGTGGTTGTTCAGATGGGGACGCTTTCAGGACGATGGTGGCCCCGTTCTCCATGACGACGTTCACGCAAGCAACCCAGCCGGTGAGGAGTAGCGGGCCTTTAGCGCCCTCGTTCATGAGGTCTTGGAGTGCTTGGCGGACGGCTTCGATTTTTTCACTCATTGCGTGTCCCTCGTGTTGATGCTGATGTGCCCTACTTGGCCGGGTGATGGTTCCGGGTGCTGGGGTTGTTCCCATTGGTGGTTGCAGCGTGGGCATTGGCCTGTCCCGTTGGTAACCACGAATTCGGGGTTTTGGCAGCGGGGGCATTGGTCGGTGCGTTGCGTGTACGGGCCGTAGGTGCGGTAGCCGGCGCCGGGGATGAGGAGGTCCAGCCACCATTGCCCGTCTTGCTCGTATTCGATGTACTGCGGGGTGAATGGGGCGGTCATGTGTCGTCGCCCTCGGCGCAGTGTGAGCAGTACTGTCGTTTCTGCATGTCGTCGCATACTGCGCAGTACAGGTCTGTGGGGTTTGGGACAACCCAATCAGTTTTGGTTTTCCCGCACCTGGAGGTGATGCGGGACTTATCGCAGAACCGGTGTACGAGGTCGTCTGAGTCGTCGTTGTCGCCCATGCTGGTGGTTGGGCGTGTGGTCTTGTCTGTGGTTGCGGCGGTCATAGCATTCTGGCCCGTGCTAGTTGGCAGGTGTTGCAGTAGCAGTTGGTGGCGTGGTTGCCGCGGTTGGTGATTTTGGGGCGTGCTGTGGGTTTTGCTTTTTTGTTGGGTGTGAGTACGTCCACGTCTGTGCCGTGATACGTGTACGGGCGGGAGTCGAGCGTTGAGGGGCTGGCACCCATGTTCATGCCCCTGCGAGGCACTGAGAGGCCAATGGGGTCTGAGAGTGAGGTGCGGGCTACTAGGAGTGCCATTATGCTTTGCCTGCTTTCGGGGTGTGCTGTTGTGCTTGGAGTTCTGCGAGCTTGGTCATGGCTACCTGTGCTTGGACGGTGGCCACTGCGAGGTCGTACTCGAGTTGGCCTATGCGCCTGGCCATGATTTGGACTACCTCGTTGAGTGGGATCTCTAGTTGTTCCAACGTGAGCCTGCTTTCTCGTGACGCTTTTCGCAGTCGCGGGCTAGTGATGCCACGTAGTGCACTTTCCCGCATGTTTTGCAGGTGTGCGCTGTGTCTGGGTTGGTGGTGCTCATTGGATTTTCCGTTCGATGTAGGCTTTCGCGGCTGCGGGTACGTGGCCTGGATGGTGGCGGTATTGGCGGGCGTGGGCGATGCTTTCGAATGTTGCGTGGCCGGCGCCTGTTGTGTTGCCTTGTGGGTCTTTGGTGGTCCAGGTGACGAGGGTGCGCCCGTTGGTGAGGTCGCGGAAGGTGAATTGTGGGCGGTGGGTGGGGGAGTTCATTTGGATGTCTCCCCAGTCGTCTATGGGTGGGGCCATGCGACGGCTTTGCCTGTGTGGTCGATGCCGTTGCCTCGGAGGTCTCGGAGGGATTCGCACCCGTATTCGTTGAGGAGGAAGTCACGGGGCTTGTCTAAAGTCGCGTCAGCTATGAAGCTGATTTCGTCCATGGCGAAGTTCTGGGATATGCGCCCGTCCTGGTGGACTGTGTAGTGCGCGATAGGGCCGTCAATGTGCTTGATGTGGAGTACGTCAGCGGTGGTCCCGTCGTGGTGCTTCCCATACGTCGCTGGTTCCCACTGCTCGTGGTATCCGCGTTCTGCCACACGGTGCGTGGTCATGCTGATCAGCATTTCCTGCATGTTCAGCCCGCCAAGATGGATGAGCCGGTTCTGAATGAGTACGTCTACGGCGACGTTGGCGACGAGGCGAGAATGTGCTGAGCCCACCCAGTGCGAGCCTTTGTACACCACCCATGATGGGTAGGAGTACGGGTCTTTGAACACTCGGACACGGTTGGGGTAGATCCTGCCGTGTCGTGCTGTTCGGATGAGGGGTTCAATGGTGTTGGTCATCGGACTGGTCTTTCTCGAAGAACGCGGTTTCCATGCGGCGGGCGATGCTGGCCAACCAGTAGGGGAGGCGTTCGATTATGGCTGTGGTGGTGAAGATGATGACGAGGCCGGCTATGTGGAGGCCGCGCGCTGGTTGTTTGGTGGGGATCATGCTGCGTCCCGGTAGCGTGCCTGCTGTACGCGGAGTGCGTTACGGCGGTGAGCGCGTGTGGTGCGTGCCAACTCCAGCTGGTACTCGACTTCCCAGTTGATGAGATACACGACACCCAGTGCGAGGGCGGACGCTGCGATGAGTGCCAGGACTCCCAGAATGGTGGTTGTGTAGATCATCGCGAGGACTGCCAACCAATCAGGGAAGGTAACCCAGCCTGTGAGTGCAGCCCACCCTGGGAGCAAAGCGAGCGTTACAGCGACGAGGGCGGTTAGCCGGCGCTTACGAAACTTGATCATGGTCTTCGCCTGTCAGAATGAAGTGGGTGAGACGCATGATGTCGGTGATGTTCGAAGATGCGAGGAGTTCCTTGGCGGCTTCTAGGGCGACTATGCGGAAGTCCATGTCCTCAGCGACGTACTTGTGGTCTTTAGCGACGGTGGGGACTACAGCCCTGCGCGGTGCACGAACAACCCGCTTAGGCGACGGACGCACACTCGTGGGTGGAAAGATGAAAACGTGTGCAGATCCATCACTGACAACAATGTTGACCTTGATAGCACGGACACTCGTTTCTACGATTTCGCCCGCATACCAACCTGCATCCAAAATGTAGGGTCCAGCGGTCACATACGCTTCAACGTTCATACCTTCGCAGAGCGGAATGCCAGGGCTCTTGAGGAGCGACGAGTTATGCACCTTACGTGGGTGTGATTGTCTGCCCTCGGCGGGTCCGTGAATCCCGTACATCCCAGATCCATCTACAGGTTCTGTGATGCGCCCGTTCAGCCAACCCTCGTTCGGGACGTAAACG
Organism: Glutamicibacter ardleyensis; assembly: GCF_014644555.1. Lineage (GTDB taxonomy): Bacteria > Actinomycetota > Actinomycetes > Actinomycetales > Micrococcaceae > Glutamicibacter > Glutamicibacter bergerei. The sequence goes on from NZ_BMKX01000002.1 coordinate 434,165, forward strand.
AGAATGTCTTCCCCAACGGTGAAGGTGTCTTTTACTGTCGTGTTCATGGTGTTCCCCAAAGTTTTGTGCGGGTGTGTGGTGTGCCAGATTGGTGGCGTCCAAGGAGCGGTGAGGCTCAACTTGCAACGTGTGACTGTACTCATAGAGTGCCACGGTTGTGACTCAAAAACAAGTCAGTCTCAAACATTATTGAGTCATCAAAACAAGGTCAGGTGGGCAAAAGGGGCGTTGCCCGTCATGCGCGTTGCTCCGGCCCCTAGTCACCCCTTATATGGTGTAAAGGTTGTGTTGTCGGTGTGGGGTGTGTCAATGTGTTGTTTACGGTGTTTTGTTTTGAGTGTTGGTGGGGGTGTTTGGTTTGGATGAGGTTTTGTTGGCTGATCAGGCTTGGCGTGTTGCGCGGGTGGAGGTGGCGCGGTTGGCTCAACTGAGGGAGGAGGCTGTGCGTGCGGCGTTAGAGGCGGGGGAGAGCCCTACAGTGTTGGGTAAGGAATTGGGGATCAGTAGGCAACGGGTATACGCGTTGGCTGGTCCTAAGTGGTGAGAACTACCCTGTTTTTGGGTATGAATGAAGCCGTACACGAATACTGTGTACGGCCTCAAGTATTTTCGTAGCCGGTCCCCTTATCCGGTCATGTCGTCGGTGGGGGCTACGTGCCCGTATTTCGCGATAGTCGGCGTAGTACGGTTCGGGTCTGGTTGTTCCCGGTGTGCGTGGGGGAGTCGGGCGAAGCGGTAGATTATTTCGCCTTCCCTGAGTGCGTGCTCTGGTGAGTATCCGTCACCGGTTAGGCATTTGATCTCCCAAGCTTTGGCCCAGTGCTCGGCTGCTAGTTCTGCATCCGTGAATCGTTGGCTCATGGTTCGACCTTTTCAATCTTCCAGATGCCCACGGAATCAGGCGCTTTGCCATTCGGGTAGAAATCTTCGAGCTCGCGCTGAGCTTCTTCTATCGTGGAGTGGTACTCAGGGTCACAGTCGTACGGCGAAAATACTTTCTCCCCACCTGTTCCATGGATGGTTGGTTCTTCGCCTAACACGTAGTAAGTGCTCATCGTTTTACCTCGTTCGATGCGTAGATGACCATTGGTGTGGCGATGACTGCGCCGGTAACCATGAAGCCTATGGTCCACCAATAAGGCGTGTTGAGTACGGTCAGCCCTAGAATGATCCACCCGGCGAGACAAACCAGAATCCATGCTGCGGATAGGACGGCTTTAGCTAGTGCGGTCATTGGTTCAGCATTCCTTTCAGCTGTCCGTCCGGGGTGAGGTCGTGGTGTAGTCGGATGCCTGGGTGCCCCTCGGCCCGGCATTGTTTCCCGCATCCGTGGTTCATCGCGTAGCAAGCTGCGCGGCTCCGGTGCCATGCGTAGATGCTGGGGCAGTCTGTCCCGTCGTTCCTGCCGTGGCATTCGCCGGTTCCGTCATGGTGGACGGTGATGTGTCCGGTGCATTTGAGGGTGAGGAGTGATCGTTCCCTGCCGGGTTCGGCGTTTACCCATCGTTCCTCGTACTCGGCGGCGCTGGATGCGCATTGTGAGCGTTGGTGGAATTGGACGGTGTGTGCGCCGAAAGGGTTTATCAGGTTGGGGCCGGGGAACACATGCTTTTTCTGTCGGCGGGTGATTGGTTCCTTGCAAGCTGGGCAGTACCCGTCTGGGACGGCCATGGCTTCCATTGATTTCTCTAAGGCTCGTTCGGCTTTTACACCGCTGCATGGTGGGAGTTCGCCGCACTGGTTGCAGACCGCGTAGTGCTCATCCAGGTATGTCCAGTACGGTTGGTCTCTCGTGGGGCGAATGGTGTAGTGGTCGCCTTTGTCTATGCCGGTGAGCCGTTCAGTGACCACTTCGAACTTGTAGCTGTCGTCGAGTGGTTCCCGGATCTTCAGCACCCGGTAGGCGTGCATACCGCTCTCGATAATCACCCCTACCGGTGGCCGGCCATGCCCGTAAGTGCGTTTCATGGTTTCCTCCTGCCCCAGGTTGGTGTGCTGGTCGGGTATTTGATGGTGGTGTTACCGGCTTTTGGTTGAGGCGCAGTGCCGGTCTGTCGCATGGTTTCGGCTATTTGCTCGATTCCTACAGCGGTGGCGAGCTGGGTGTTCATTCTCTCCAACCATTCTTGGAGGACTTTGGCGGTGAACGGGGTCGGCTCCGGCAATGGGACGGTGACAAAGTATTCCTCTGAGCCGCGGCTGAACCTCATGTTTCCTCTTTCCATGAGGCTGTGATCGTGGTGCTGATGTAGGTGTCTTTGGTGCGGATCTCTGCGTCTGCTGGGACACCACTATCTGACAAGTACTGGTTGACGGTTTGATGGTCTGCCAGGGTGAGCGGGTTGATGAATACGAGCAGTTCCCTACGGTGGTGGCGTATGGTGCCGTCCGTGCTAAGCCAGCGGGTTCGTTCCTCCCGCACCGCGTCCGGGTTGTCTGGTCGGTGTAGGTCGAGTTGCTTGTTCAGATCGAAGATGTTCACCTTTCCCAGCTCCTCATGATGTGGTCGTACATGGTTTTGACGTGGAGTGCGTCTGCCAACGCGTTATGCACGCCGCCTTGCTGCTGGGGTAGCTTGTCCACTCCGGTAATGTCCACGAGTGAGCGGACATCGTTGGTGTACATGGGGATACCCGCGGGGAGGTCGATCATTCTTCCGAAGAGTTGGGCTAGTACGACATGGTCGTAGGCTCCGTACCATGCCCATAGTTCAGTTTTCTCTCCCACGGCGAGGAAGTCGCGGACTTCATTGGCGATCACCCATGCAGGCTTTACGCACGATTTGGTGCGGTCCACTTGTAGCGTGGTGACTCCAGGGCGTGGGTGGTGGTTTTCCGGGTTCGCTATGTACTTGTCTAGTAAGGTTTTCGGGGTGACGGGGATGCTGTTCATGACGTTTCGTAGTAGCCAATCATGTTGGCGGATACGGTCCATTGGCATGTCGGCGTTTACTGCGTAGTAGGTTTCCCCGTCGCTTTCCCGCACTATGCCGATACTGATCAGTTCGATGTTCTTACTGTCTTCAAAGAACTCTGTGTCGTAGAAGTACTTCATGGTTACCACCACGCCAAACTAGCGGCGCAAATCCCTATGAGGAGGATTAGCGCGGCTAATGCGATGCACACGAGGCCAAGCGCCTGGTAGTTATTCATCGTCGTTACCCTCGTCCTTTAGGTTCATGAGTGCTTCAAGCGTGGACATGTCCGAACGGTTGATCATCTGCTGGTACAGCTCTGTCGTCATCGTTGAAAGTTCTTCCACCGCTTTCACCGCATAGAATCCGTAGTTCGTGGGGTAGGAGACAACGAACTTCATGGGGATCTGCACGCCATTAGCTGCGGTTGCGGTCATCTCAAATTCGAGAGTGTCGCCCTCTGGGGTTTTGAGCGGGGTAGGGAGAGCGGAAAGGACTGCACGGGCGTTGTCTCGGTAGTGCTCCAAGCTGGTTCCGTTCAGGTCTTCCCAGTTCGGTGGTTCCGGGAAGAATAGTGATCCCTCGTGAAACTTCCGTTCGCGCAGGAATAATGCTTTCGCGCCAGCATCAACAGCTTCCTCGTTTAGCGGGGTGTTACTCATTGTCATATCCCATTTCTTCCGCGATTTCACAGGCTTCTGCGTGACTGATTTCGCCGTTCATCCAAGCTTCTTCAAGTTCCTCATACGCACTCATTCCCCTGCCCTCATTCCTAATCCCTCGCAGAGCTGTCGGGCAGCTTCGGTGTAGTTCAAGTTGGTGACTACGCCAGCATCGTCAGGTGCGCTGAACAGTAATGCCAGGGTTGTTAACCGCTGCTCATATGCGAGGGCGAGGGTGGCGTAGGTGGTGGCTTGCTGAGCGAGAATAACGCGCTCAGCAGACGGCCACGCTTGGCGCTGTGACGCTTCAACCGCGAAGTTACTTGCATCCTCTGGATACGGGTTGCCGGGTAGGTGGCTCATTTTGTGTCCTCGAATTCGATTGGTTTGGACTTCTCCACGGTGACTTCACAACCCCATTCGCGGAGTCGCGCTGATTCCGCACGTGCAGCGGAGGGCGACAACCAGTGCCTACGACGCGTCACCGGAACGACCATCGGTGGATCAGTCATCACATGGAATCCGCCGCGGCCACCGTACGAGTTCCCACCCTCGTAGTACGGGTACTGTGGCGGGTCTTCCTGGTAGATCCATTCCTCAAAGTCCCAGTCCATGAAAGCGGGAAGCTCACCGGCGCTAGGGTCGTAGTGCGCGTCTAGGCATTTCTGCCAGAACTCCACTGACTGTTCCGCGAAGGGTTTGCCGTCAGGTGTCGGGTAGGAATTGATGGTCACCCGGTACAGGTGCAAACTCATTTGTCTGCCCTGAGTTCGAGTTCTCGTTCAGCTTCAGGATGGTACATAGCCCCGCCGTAGTTGATGCGCGGTAGATCCTTGTTGCGGGGCGTGTTGATGGTGGTTAGCCTGTTGCCGATGACCGTGGCGAATGAGTCCACCGGTTCTCCTAGCGTGCGCCTGCCGCCAAAGATCTCCACTTGGTAGTCGGTGACGTTCGGGTGGTCTTCCAGTGGTGGTAGCTCGTCGCCCTGGCGGTAAAGGGCGAGTTGGTTCTCATATGCTTTGGTCTGCCACTCGTTTTCTTCCGAGTCGTAGAAGCTGTCAAACATTCCCATTGATGTCTCCTTGGTTAGTGCGTGCTAGTACTTCTGCGTGCTCCCGCATTCGGAGAGGCTGTTTCCCCGTCCAACGGGTGAGCGCTTCCCAGCAGAACTTTTCATTGCCAGCCGCTATAAGGCTTAGGGACGGTGGCTGTCCGTTTAGGGAGCCATCGCCGTGTTCTCCGGTTGGGTCGCCACTGAAACTGATGACGGCGTAGTGGGTGATCATTGTTTGCCCCTCGCTGTGCGGTCTGCGTGGTCGTAGGCTTCACGCCATGTGGGGAAATACTTTTCGCACTCTGCCCAGCCCTCGTCCGCGATGCGGTAGGCAATGGCTTTAGGTGCGGTCGCGTGACCCCAATTGATGCACGCCACCTGCCAACGGTTCCTAGCCACGGTCGCCACCTGCTAGATCAGCGTCAGTGAGTAGCTTGTAGGTCTTACATGCACCCTCGAAGCACTGCAAGCACGCATAACGAGGCGTACCGTCAGATTCTGTTCCAATGAACCGCGGCTCATGCAGTGCCGTGATCTGCTCCAAAACTGTTTTCATCAGCGGGATGCGGTGCAGTCCGTTCTCACTCATCGGAGGTCGCCTTGCTTGCGTTGTAGGTGCGGATGCCGGCCACGATGGACGCTAGGCAGAGTTCGAAATGCCAGTCGTATTGTTCCCAGCCGTCAGCGTGCTCGTACACGTCGGAGTAGTGGCGGCGTGCACGCTTTGGCATGTCGAGGTCGCGCAGCGTATCTATAGCCGACTCCGTGGAGGAAAGATCTGCGATGGAGTACTCACCCAGGATGTATATCTTGAGTTGGTTCCACCATTCGAGCGTCACGTCAGTGTCCATGTCGCGTGAGTACTCCCAGAAGTCTTGGAAAATCCACCTCTTGCACAGGTCCACGTCATAGTTTTTGACCTCAGATCTGCCTCCGCTGGCTCCTGCTCGCAGCTTCTCAGCCCAATACCCGGTGTTGATTTGCCCGGTGAAGAACGTGAACATGTCCTCAGTCCGAGCGAACGTGTAGGTTCCCATGTCGCCGGTGATCGTGAGGTTACCTGGCCAAGTGATTAGGTCGAACCAATAGAAGCCGTTCTTAGGGTTTTTGAATCGCAGGTGACGGTACAATCCCTCGTCATGCAGGACGGTCATCACGTGATCACCAAGGTTCTTATTGAACGTCTGCAACAATCCGGTGTAGCTGCCCCGGTTCTTGTTGTCGCAGTACTCCACATCGTCAGCGGTTAGTGTGTGCAGCTTACTCATTCGGCTCACCGCCCTGTGTGCGTCGGGACTGCCAGCATTCTTTCGGTGTCCCGTTGTAGCCACACGAGCACGATGGGTCCTCTCCATTCAGGGCGTCACCCCGATCACGGTTATGGGTCTGGATGCCCAGGGCTTCACGAATAAGGCTCACTTCACGCGGTACCGGCAGTGGGTCTTCCCAGCGCATTGCGCCGGTCTCCCATGTGTCTGCCAGTTCCCGCACGTCCTCTATCTGAGCCTCAGCGGTTGCAAGGCGGTTTTCGGCTCGCCGTGCGCGTGAACGTTCCCCGTCGCGCTGGCGGCGCATAGCGTCGAACCGGTTGCTCATAGAGTCGAACTGGCCCTGCAAAATGCTCAGATCTCGTGCGTCCTCCTCACGCTTCACACGCAAGAATTCGATAGTGTCCCGTGCCATGCCCAGGTGTGCTGCCGGGTTGATTGTTTCGCTCATCATTTGTCCTTCCCAATCGGTTTGAATAACCAGTTATTCGGTGTGCCATACACGCGCCGGTCAAACTCTGTTTTCGGTACATGACACTCGCACTTCCACTGACGTGCACAGACCCCCTCAAACGGGACCCTGCAACACGACTGCCTGCACCCATCACAACTAGCCACGGCCTAACCCCTCACCTTGGCAAGGTTCAGATCACGCATCACCCGGCGATCCAACTCAACATCCGCCATAGCCAGCCCCTCGTTGCGGGCTTTCTCCCGGATGAGTTTCACTTCTTTCTCCGCCTCCACACGAGCTAGCCGGCGTATCCGCTGGCAGTCCTGGTCAGTAGTCGCATACAGCAGGTCAATGTCCCCTGTTGCAGCTTTCGCGGTGGTCAGAATTCGGCGTTTCTGCTCATAAGCACCGCTGATGATGTTCGCCCGTTTGGTCTTGGAATCCTCTACCCGCTTGGATGCTTGTTTCAGCATTGTTTGCGTGCGCGCTTCCGTGTTCTTCAAGAGCACGTTCGCCCTAGCAGACTTGTCGTTCGCGTCCCGTACGATGTCCCGCGCTTCCATGTGTGCGTCACGTAGGATCTGCTGCTTGTGCGTTTCCGTGTCCGCCAGGGTGCGGGCCTGCAACGCCTGTGCTTCACGAACAATCTGATTCGCTAGTATTTGTGCACGGCCTACAGCACGGCGGGCCTCTAACAAGCGTTCTTGGATCTCCACACGTTTCTGTCGTTCGCTCAAGAATCCGGTGAGCGGTTGCGTGGTCATGACAGTGCCGCCTGTAGTTCCTCGATCTTGTCGGGACGGAACCCGCACCACTCCATCACTAGCTCGTGCTTAGTGTTGAACACCTGCACGAACGGGAACTGCTGGCCTAGTCCTTGTTCGTTGGCACGATCCCGGATAGCGTCACCCAACAAGTGGTCTACGTCCTCTGTCGGGTCTGCTTTGAACACCGTGTAGGTGGCGCCTATCGCGTCCAGCTTTTTCTTAGTGCTGTTGCACTGCACGCAGCCGGCTGATGGTGCATAAAGATTGATGAACATTTGGTTCTCCTAGTTCAGTGATTCGACGGCGACAATGCCGATGTCTCGTGCAGCGGGTGGGGTGACAGCGTTACCTGCTTGCTTGACCTGTTCACGCTTGTTGCCGGTCATGATGTAATCCTCTGGGAACGCCATGCCAGCGCTAATCTCGTGAGGCTCCAACATTCGGAATTCACACTGGTTGATGTCCTCCACCGTCCATTCAGTGAGCCCGTGGTGGTTACCTCCGGCTGTGAGCGTGCCCAGTGGGTCGGTGGCGGGTTTGGAGCTGTTTGCCAGCTGGTTTTCGGCGGTGCCACGCATGGTGGTGATCATTGCGAAGCGGTCCACAGTCGGAATCGTCGGAATCGCTTTGGTCACCGGGTGAGTTACGCCGTTGCCGTAGTACTCCATGAGCATGTGATGACCAGGCGTGGTCAACAATCCGGTTTCATTCCGGGTCGTCTGCGTGCGTAGGGCATCGTGAACCTGCTGCGCGTATTTCCCGTCCCGGCCCTCAACTGGGATCAGTAGGGACTCATGCAGCCCGCCCGCGGTCAGTGTCCTCAGTGGTCCGTCTACGGTGTCAGTCCGTGAGCTATCCGAACCGCTGAGATTATTCACAATCAGAGGGGACAACAGGCCACGGGTGTAGCTCGTGGTCTGAGTCGCGAAGGGCTCAGTATCGACAGCTGAGAGGATGGGAGCGCCGCGTACTGCGTCAATCGAGATCCGCGTGTTACCGTACTTCTCCAGACCTGCCTGGATACGTGCCATGGTCTTATCAGCCAACGGGCGTTTACGGTCCCCAATTTTCTGGCCACGGATAGACCAGTCAATCGCGTGCGCTGCTGGGAGCCATGCTGGTTCGATGATTTCGTTACGGCATTTAGTGGAGGGGCAGCGGTAGACGTATTGTGCGCGGTACCGGCCCCAACGCTTCCCGTTCTTGAAAGACTGGACTGCCCGCACTACCTTGTCGCAGGTAGGGCAGTAAGCCTGTGGGCGTAGTTTGTCGAAGTCCGGCTTCCGGTTACCCTTCAACCAGAAAACTACGTACATGCGGTCACGTGACTGTGGGGCTGGCATTCCACCCAATTGGGCGTGCATTGAGTTCAGATACACGATGTGGTGCTCATAGCCGAGCAGATCCATGGCGTGCAGCCAAGCCTCAAACATCACCCATTTAGCGGCATCCACGACATTCTCAGTCATGATGACTTTGTACTTGTGCTCTTCCGCATAGCGGGGGACATCCCACATAGTTGCGCGGGACTTTTCCGCGGCCTCGTCAGCGATGGAATCCCCAAAGAGGTCCGGCTGATTGGTTGCGCGGCGCTTGCCCTTCGCTACTGAGTGGTTGGTGCACTCTGGTGAAGCCCAGAGAATATCCGAGCCCGCGATGTAGCGGGGATCTGTGTTCTTGATGTCCGCTAGAACGTGGTCAGTGTCGGGGTGGTTCGTGTTGTGCGTTTCAATCGCCCGGTCCCAGTGATTCATGGCCGTGCGAACGTGTACGCCAGGGATCTGCATAAGCCCAGTCGATGACCCGCCAGCACCACAAAACATATCTGTGATGGTGAGGTTGTGGCTCATTCTTTGTTCTCCAACTCTTTGGCTTTTGCCCGTTCTTCACGGCGTCTCTTGTTTCTTGCTTCCTTACACGGGTCGCATACAGGGGTCTTCTCTCGTCGGTGCCGAGCGTCGCCTGCCGCAGTGCCACACGGGGCCGGGGTAAAAGGTTTAGTCCCTTTGAGTGCCCGCTTGTAGACCCGTATCGCCTCCGCGCAAGCGTCGTCTACAGGTTCCCCCGCTTGATATGCCTGCTGTAAGCTGCTGTGGTACCGCACGGCTTCAACTGTTTTTTGGCCGGGTTGAAGGTGGTTGCCTTGAACGCCCGGTGAGCCTCAGCGCAGGGGCTGCAAGCCCGTTCGCCGTTCTCCCTGTGAAGCAGATACCCCTCGTTCGTTCCACACGCAGCAATGCCCTCCGGTAGCACCCCGCCAGTGCGTTTGATCCGTGCGTCACGGTCAGCTTTCCAAGCCAAATAACTTGGGGTCGGGGCTACGGCGATGGTCTTCATGCCTGCCCCGATTCGTTAGCTCTGTCAGCGTCGTATTTGCGTACGATCAGACGGGCTACGTACACATATTTTTCGTTCTTCTCCGCCAACCGCCAGGTCTCGTATCCGAGCTTGCAAGCGTGGGCTAGGCAGGTGGACGCTAGTTTGAATTCAGCCCATTCGTACCGGGCAGTAATGTCCGCGTTTGGGATGGGGCAGACACTCGCCAAATTTTCAATATGCTCATCGTCGTGCGTAGTCCGGTACAGGATTGTGGCCCTGCTGAGTACTGCGTCATTGATGATGATCAGTGGCTGGTTCATCGTCTTCACCTCCTAGGTCCAGGGTTAGTTGCCCGTCGATTGGTTGGGGTTGTCTTGCTTTCGGCATTCGGTGCAGTGGGCAGCGTCCGCAGATCTTCGATTTCCCGCCACCACTTCCGGGTGCTGGGCCTCTACGGCAGCGGACGTTATTGCAGATGAGTTCTATGCCGTCCCATTGAGCCCATGCCCCGCAGAACGGGCACCGCGGGTGTTGCTCGTTGTGGCGCCGGTTCATCGCATGATCTTTTCCATAGCAGTGAGACACAGCTTCGACTTCTCACCGTCGATAGGCCAGCCGTGCAACCTGGCACCCATAGCGGCCAACTGGGTAGCGTCCGCAATGTCGTTGTTTCGGATGTCCAAATCAAGGAATTGCTTTACGGTGGCAGCGAGCACGGTGTCCTTGGACGCGTTACCGGCCCCTGTGGCGTATTTGGCGCGTGTTTGAGGCTGAATGACACCTACGGGCACATTCCACGCGTAAGCGCTGTAAACCTGCCACCACAGCCCGCTACGGTCGTGCTGGTGACCTACCGTGGAGCCGTAAGACGGCCCCTCAACGAAAACGCCTACCAAATCGCCTTCACGATTCGCCTGGACCCACTCAAGGATCTGGTAGGTAATCTTTCCTAGACGGTCGTCACGGTCTTTCCATGACGCATCCTTGGACCCCTTAGAGGTAATTACCCCTAGAACCGCTGGACGGTCGCTGTAGGCCATGCACAGGCCGGTAGACGTGAGCGACAGATCCAAGCCGAGAACACACTCTGTGGTTACCATTCCGGTTCCTCCTCTCGTGGTTGTGATCTTTCAATTGCTGTTGGCTGCGACGGGATAAAACGGTTGAGACGTTTCGCCTCTTTGAATTGCTTTAGACGACGCTCGTACTTGAGCTGTTCAGCGTCGATGTTTTCGATCCGGTGTCTTTGCTCTTGCTTTCCGGCTTCAATTTCATTGGCGAAGCGTTCGCGCCAACCTGGTTTGTCATTCATCGTTTTTTGGTTCCCCCCTTTGTTAAGAAACGCAACGATCGGTGGAGTTAGATGTAGGGTGCAGGGAGTCTGTAGTTAGTAGTACGTAGTGAGGCATCCCTTTATCGATCCCTTTATCGAAGGCTTGCGTTTAGGGGCTAGAAAGGGTTCCTGAAAGGGTTTATGCAACCCTTTCCAGATCCCTTTATGAAAGGGTTATCCGATGGGTTTATGGAGGGGTTCAAACATCGAAATCAGCCCCCCAAGGGTCAATCGAGTTGTTCCCCAGCAACTGCATAAGCACCGGGGGGCGACCATTCTTGTCATGTTTGAACGCACCCAAATCCGGCTCATTCATCTGCAACCTCTGTAGCTCCCAGACGAACACCCCCCGAATTTTTGGTGACGCAATACGCGGGTAAAGCTTGTGCACTGCAACGCCCATATTGGGCTGTTTCAGTAACCCGTCCTCATGCATGAAGCGGATTAGAAAGGCCTCCTCCGTTTCGTCATCAACTACCATGACGCGCCTCTCGCGAAGCTCCAGTTCAGCCATATCCAGCACCTCCTCAGTGAGTGCAGACGCACGTTTCAGAATGTGTTTCCTACGCCATTCGCACACCCCGTTCAGCTCCATGGAAGGTGCGCTGAGAGTAGCGAAATACAACCACTGAGCCATGGGGGAGAGCAGCGTGAACACGTCGTCAGCCCACAATGCGCGGCGGACTAGCACATACTCCCCGGCCATTACTCCTCCAGTTCAGGGTCGTAGTAAGGGGTACGGTTGTACTCGTCGTCAATCGAGTACCAACAGTTGTCCATGACATCGAAGTAAGGCTTCTCTACCGGGTCCTCATGACTGGGTAGCTTCCAACCTTTGGCCAGGGCATCCCGCGCGGTCTCCGAGTCGTTCTCCATGCCCACATTCCCGGCCCAGCAGAACGCGATCAGGTTAGACGGTGCGTGACGCTTAGGGTTCTTGGAGCCTCCCATTTGGCGATTCACACGATGTTGAACCGACGTTGCACGTTCCCCGCAATGTGGGCAGCGGTACCCGTCACGCTCATAAATCCGGGCGTAGTCACTCATGAGGTGCGCTCCAAGAAACTGTTCGCCTCAGTGACAGTGAGTTCACGTGAGTGGTCGATCTGCCGGCCAGCGAAGTTGGAAAGCATGGTTGACGCTTGTTCCTTGTTCGTCACGCCCATCGTTTTCAGCTTCCCGTTGATCTGGTTCATCTGTTCCTTGGTCGCTGTTGGCTCCGGTTCACGGGCTTGGACTGCAACCGGCGTTGGTTCAGCTTCTGCTGGTTCGGGGGCGGTTTCAGCAGGTGCTTCTGGGAGTCCATCTGTCCAGGGATCGGAGGCGGGAGGGTCGGCGGGTTCATGATCATGTCCAGCAGCTCCTCCGGTATCAGGCAGGGCAGGTTCTTCATGCTGTGGCTCCTCTTCTACTACGTCGGCAGGAGGCTCCACAGGTTCCGGTGTCGTCTCCTCTACAGGTGGTTCCTCCGGGGCTGGCTCCGGTGCGCGCTGAGTACGGATACGAGGGGTAATCGTTGCTTGTCCCTCATCCACAATCTCCGGGGCTGGGCTACCGTCTACAGACGGCATTTCCTCGTCGGTGTATATACCTGAGAGATCCAGAGGGAAAGCCTTACGCAAGGCCGCGGCCTCCGCACACTTGGCCAGTTGGCTTGTCGGCATTTTCTGCCACATCGAGTTAGGTGTGTGCTCGCCAACCTTTTTGTTGTAGTAGGTCTGCACGTACTCACTCCATAGGGCTACAGCGCTGAAATGCTCAGCTCCGCGCCACACGGTGACCTTTGCGGCCAACGGTGGATCTGAGTGCAGCCACACGTCCACCCACACCCCGTCAGCGCCACACCATTGAGTGTCTTCAACGGACAGACTCACTTTGGCTTGTGTGGCACCACGGCGGGCTAGCAGACGGTAGCCGTCAATGCCGGTCTGAATCGTGTACTTAGTGACGTAGCGTTCAATCCACGCGCCGTTCTCGTTCTGGACGCGTTCTTTCGCTTGGCGCCCAATCATGTAGATCTGCTTGGCGAAAGGGTCTAGCCCAGTTTTCTTGGACTGGTGGAAGAACACGGCCAGGTTAGACCGGTCAGCCCCAGCCAATCCCAGCTGGGAGAGCGTAGCTACCTGCGCCTCGTTGAACTCCGTCTGAGTGGCGCTAATCGCCAGTGCAGTGGTCTGTGTCTGGGTTGCAACTTCACTCATGATGCCCTCCTAATGAGTCCGTCACGGCGTTTACGTGAATTGAAGAGAAGTAGAATCGCAGCGAACTCGTCGGAGGCCGCTTGCATGTCTCCAAGGGGGTGCAAGAATGCGCCCTCCTTGGTCAGATGCAGGACACCAATGCCCTCAACCTCTGGCATAGGACGGTCTATCTGGTCCTCGTCTACGTAGAACTCACAGTTCTTGTAGGCGATAGTTTGAAGAGCCGTTTCGCCGTACACCTGGTTCGACGTTTTCAGGTCAACCATCCACGTCTGCCCCGCATACGCGCCCCTATGGAACTTGCAGATGAGGTCAAACGTTCCGGCATACCAATGGGTACGGTTACCGCATGGGCGTTCTTTCAGAACCACTTCCACATCGTTGTCGTATAACCACTTGTCGTAGTGATCGACAGGTTTCTGTAGTTCTTTAGGGACAGAGACTTTCTGCCCGTCAGCGACTTTCTCAGCGGCAGCGTGAACGGCGGTGCCTCGTGCTGCTGCACGGTCACGGCGTACCTCAGACATCGCGATCAGTTTCTTATCGAAATCGAACGGGTGAAGACGGGACGCTTTCACATCTGCGTGCATCGCCAGAACGTCAGCGAGGTTTTCCCGCACTGCACGTGCCACAGAGTTCATCTTGTAGTCCACAAGCGCGGGCTTGTTCAGGGTGCTACCTATGACTGTGGTGACACCTGAGACGCGCCTGTACTCAGGGGAGTTCGTAAAGGTGTTCATCCGGTAGAGATGCTTTTCCGCTTCAAAGAGCAGTCCAGGCTTCGCAGGCGGTGCAGTAGGTTTAGCGCCAATCTTGATTACCATGTCGTTGCCCTTTCAATGTGGTTCCAGCAATACTCAGAACCGGGTTCTACAACCTCTTCGCAGTACTCCGGTGGGTGAGGGTCCACGCTCCATGACGCTGGGACAACCTCAAACGCGCAGGTGGCTACCATTCGGGATCAGTGGCAACCATGCCGTCCTCAATCACGATTCCGACCTCGCCGCTCTCGTCTACAACTTCGATGAGCACCATGAAGTCGCACGCCTCGGCCATGTCCTGAATGATCTTCATGTTTTCGGAATCCAGCAGTGAGCCGTCACGGATGTAAGCGAGGCGCAGGTTCGGGTTCAGGGAGATAGCCATGGCCACAGACACTTTGGTGAGGCCGGCACTGGATGCCTGGGAGAGTGGCTGGCCTTGGAAGGTCACACCGTTCTCATCTAGGCCTAGACCGTCGATAGGCATTTCAGCTTTAGCGAGAGCGTCAGACTTTTTCTTATCCAACGCCTTGATCTTGTTGCTAAGCTCGTCAGCCTCGGCAGTCTTAGCCTTGAGCTGATCGGAGAAGATAGCCTTTTGACGGATAAGCTCACCGGCTTTGTTGGCTTCGGTGGACCCGGCGATCTGCTCTTGGATCTCGTCAGGGTCGCGGTGATCGTCGCGAGCTGCCAACAAATCCACAGAAACTTGGCGTGCCCTGTCTAAAGCGGTCTGCACGTCGATCAGTTTCATTTCCCATGACGACACGTCACGGATAGCAGAGTCCACATCCGCGTAGGCTCGTTGAGCCGCGGTCAGTTCCTGCATCAACACCCCAACATCAACCAGCGCCGGTGCCTCGTCTGGTGCGTCAATGCCTTGCACCTGAGCGTCCAGAGATTTGACTTCACGGTTCACGAAAGTGCGTTCTTCAAAGGTGGACTTCCGGTCTGCTTCCAGCTCCTGCAAATCGAATCCGAGATCCACACAATCCAGCAGTACTGCTAGCTGGTCCTTGTCGTTCATGCGGGAGAATTCCAGAGGATCAAAACTGAGCTTGCCAATCAGCGCATCCAAGAGTTTCTGAGGAGACGCGTATTTCTGGGAGCCGTCCCGACTCGTCACCGTGAGAGTGGAGGTCTTACGATCCACTGATGCAGTCCGGGTAACCACGAAATCATCCAGGGTGACTTCTACCGTGGCTTTCGTTTCACCATTGTGGATAGGGTTGGGGAATTTCTTACCGGCAGCGCCGCCGCCTAGAGCCCAAACAATCGAGTTCAATACCGTGGACTTGCCCTGCTCGTTCCGGCCAGAAAGAGTCATCGTGTGGCCGTCAAACTGAATGTCCAGCGTTCGCAAACGCATGAAGTTGTCTACCTTGAGCGCTCGTACGCGCTGTTGTGCAGTGTTGCTCATGGAATTTTCCTTTGATGAATGATTACTGGATTGCTTTGGAGTTCTGTTCTTCGCACCATGCGTTGAACTTCTCTGCCGGATACCGGACCTGGCCGGCTATGTGCGTATATGGGGGGCCGTAGGGTTCTGTGCGGTAACGCCAGTTATCCACGGTTCGGGGTTTGATCTTGAGCTGTTCCGCCACTTCCGCGGCTGTCAGGTATCGGATCTTGGTTTCTTCCAATGCGTCCCTCGCTTGTAGTTGCGATGTCTTCCAGCGGAATGCTGAATCTCGTGTGCAAGAGAGTGGAAACGCGTGCCGTAACCCCTTGCTCGTGGGTGTCGATCCTGTGGAGAGTGCTACGGCTGCACCCCAGCAGTTTGGAAAGTTCTTCATCACTGGGGATGTCGAAATCTTTCTTGACCTTGTCGAGTAGTCCAGGCGTGATGTACAAAATCCCGCTCCATTCGATGACTCAAAATTGTTGTGACGTGACTCGTTTTCTAATCACAAATTCAGTAAAGCATGGACTGACTCACGAATGCAACACTTTGAGTAGATATTGAGTCAATCAGTGCATGAAAAAGTACGTGCCGTGTAATCTTTGTTACTCAAAAATGCTTGATTCTGACTCATCTATGAGGCACGATAAAGGAATGAAACATATATCCTTCAAAGACCATCTGGACACGATCACAGGGAGCAAGAGTCTTAGATCTATTGCAGCTGAGATCGATGTCAATTCAGCGACCCTCACCCGTCAGCTACAAGACGGCCTGAAATTCGATACTGTCGTAGCGATCTGCCGTACCTATAAGTCCCCAATCATTCAGGCCTTGGGTATCGCTGGTCTCCTCACAGGGGATGAAGTGGAAGCAGTGGCCAACGCTACTGACCTCTCACAGGTCGATGACGCTGCACTAGTCGCTGAACTCACCCGGCGCATGTCGCGCCCAGGCACTCCAGCTATCTACGACGAGCCATTAGATAACGTCGTGAAACTCGAAAAGCCTCAAGACTGACCACTGCACGCCCGTGTGACATTCGGGGAAGCTTGTCACCCGGCTAGCGGATCATTCTAGAAAAATCGAACCTGAGAGCTGGTAGTCCTATGAGGGGGCGACCTCCACTGAGCCTAGGCACTCACGGCACAATCAAAGTCGTGGAGTCCGCCGCTGGCACATTCCAGGCCACATGTCGCTACAGGGACATGGACGGCGTTACCCGTCGCGTCACTGCGACGGGTAGAACTAAGCGCGCGGCCAATGACGCATTGGGAGCGAAGATAGCGGTACGCAACCGCGGGCACGATGATGATTTGACCGCGGACAGTCGCATCCAGGATCTCGCCAAAGTGTGGATAGCACAGCATGAAGCGTCACCCGGCGCCTTGGAGCAGTACGCGGGGACCATTGAACGGCACATCACGCCTAAGATCGGTTCGCTACGCATCCGGGAGCTAACACCGGGCAGGGCAGACAAGTTTCTGCAATTGGTCGGCACTAAGCACGCTGGCACCCACACGAAATCTAACGGGGAGTCGGTCCTCATTGGGGGTCCGAGCGCCGCCGTTACCGCGCGCGCTGTCCTAACCCAGATGATGAGCATGGCCGTCCGGTACGAGCTGTGCGACGTCAACCCGGTTCGTGAAGCCCGCACACCTAAGAGCGGACGCAAGCCGGTACGCGCCCTCAGTACAGACATGCTTCAAGAGCTACTAGCGCACGTCAAAGAATGGGCTGCGGGTGGCACCTACGGCCCCGCACGGGATCAGAGCGTTCTGGACATGATCGAAGTACTTATAGGCACCGGTGTTCGTCCTGGTGAAGTCCTCGCCCTGCGCTGGTCAGACGGCGTGATCCTCAGCGATGAGCCGTACATCGAGATCACAGGCACCGCGAAGCGCACCAAAGAGCGCGGGTTGCACAGGCAAGACAACCCTAAGAGTGAGAGCAGTGAACGGCAATTGCGCATCCCAGATTTTGTGGTGTCGATCCTGCGCCGTCGCCGGCTGCGCGCAAACGGGAATGACTACGTGTTCCCAAACCGTGATGGGGGACTGCGAGAGCCGGCCAACCTGAACAGGGTGTGGCGTGACGCGCGCGGTGAAGAGTGGGCTTGGGTGACACCTAAGAGTTTCCGCGCTGCGGTGGCCACCGTGATAGACCGGGAATCTGACAGTACTCATGCAGCGTCACAGCTTGGGCACTCAAACGATACGGTCACGCGGAAGCACTACATTGAGCACAATAAAATGGCGACTGATAATCGAGTCATCCTTGAGCGTTTCCGAGACGCGAGGTAGTCGTTTTATAGTCGTAAATTCCGTGCATGAGTCAGTAGAGCACAGTATTGAGACAGTACGATATGTAGATCATTCTGGGGCGTTCGCCCTGATGGAATCCCGTTTTACCCCTGTTTTATGGGGTATTGGTCAGACTTGACTATAAAACGAAGGGTTACTGGTTCAAGTCCAGTTGGAGGAGCTTACGAAGTCCCGATCCGCACTGCGGATCGGGACTTTTCACATTTGCACGCAAGTTTGGGATCCTGGATCCGAGGGTTAGTCACCAAGTTTTTCTCGGGGCGTGGGAGCTTCCCACAACCTGCGGGACTCTAAATACCAAAAGTAGCTAAACAGACCGATTTCGTACCATTCGACGATGAATAACGCCTGGGCTATCCCTAAAGCATTGAGTACAAACCAACCGATGATGCCCAGTGCCATCAGGATCAGTAACACCGCATAATGTATTGGGCGTCCGCCGCTGGTATCTACCTCGCAGAGGTCTTCTCGTCCAAGATGGCTGGCAATCGCAACGCCCATGCTGAGGATCAGCAACAAGGCTGCAGCGTAATGAACGCCGGCAAAGTCCGTGCCTTCTATGCTTCGCCAAAACAACAAGCCGATGAATGCAACTAGCGCCACGGTGCTCGAAAGGCTCAGAATCGTACTGAGTTTACTCGTGTGCAGCGCGCGTGGAGTCCACTTCTTGGTTTTCCATTCAAGCCAGACAAACACCGCAGATACGACTAAGACCGCGACTATCGAGATTTGCACTGACCGAATGAGCTGAATTTGCGCGGATGAGGTTAGCGACGACAGCGTTTGGCCGAGTCTTGTCGGTACTAACGCCACAAAGATTGCGTAGAATCCGGCGAGGTTTAGTGCGTAGTCTTCTAGGGGAGCGCCCTTGTAGACCACCAGCAGGACTCCAGTGGAAACGAGCATCGCGACGAAGAGATCTCGGCTGGGACCCAGATAGTAGGAACTGATCGAGTCCTCGACTTTACCGTTTAACAGACCATAGATCACGATGGCCACCATGAGCAGTAGCGGAACCACCAGTAGGGCCAGCCTGACGTAGCGTAGGGTGTCTCGGCCATAGAGGATTTCGTCTTTGCTACTCATACTTGAATTCTGCAACAGCCGCTGCGTTGGCTAGGAATTGTTTGCAACTCAGCGTGTCGGCGTGGCGATAGTTTGTAGGAATTGCGGTGTCAGGAATCAACTTCCGGCCCATCCATGGCCGAAGATGGACTCAGTAACTAGTTATCCACCAAGGACTTTTCGAGGAAGATCAAACTTTGCGCGTTCAATTGCTGGTCATTGAGGACTGTCCTAATTCAGCCGTGGCATCTAATCGCCTTGAGGCGGCGTTCAAGTTGCTAGGAATCGATGGAGCCTCAGTGGTGCACCGTGTGATGAAAACGCGCGCAGACGTGCTTGGCACCGAATTTGCCGGATCTCCAACGATTACCGTCGATGGTTTAGACCTTTTCCCAAGTACCCCAACCGAAGAGCTAACCTGCCGTGTCTATTCGACCCCGCTTGGTCTGCAAGGTGCACCAGCAGTTGAACAATTGGCCGCCGCATTCACCGCCCGAGGCCTTAGAAAGCGCTAGCTACAGTGGTGCTGTACGTTGCCTAACAGAGCTGGGAGCACGCCATAAAGTGTCCACCTGCGGCTTCGTTGATGCCGATGCCACCAGCGCAGCTGATCATCACGTACGGCGTTGATTCCTGGCCCCTGTTGCCTTGGTCAGTGTGTGATTTCCTATGCGACGTATCATCCAGCATCTGCTCTTTCAAAGCTCGCTCAGGCTAAAGTGTCGGAGCCTGACCGTAATGTCATTGATGGATCAACCAAGATTCAAATCGTCTCACGACCATGGGGTAGTGAGCGGTTCACCTCAACGCTTTTCTTAGCGTTGCCATCACTTGAGGAAAAATCATGACTGTTGGAACTCCATTGGAGCCCGCACCACACTCGCCGGTCCCGCCGGCTAAGTCCACCGCAGGTAAAGGTCTAGGCATTGCAGCCTTGGTCATCGCGATTGTTGCCTTAACCCTGTGCTGGGTCCCGATTGTTAATAATTTTGCTGCGGTGCTCGGCTTTGTCGCCCTAATCTTGGGTATTGTTTCACTGGTCTTCGCTGCCAAGCGTCACGGGAGCAAAGGACTGGGTATTGCCTCAAGCGTGATCGCTATCGTGGCAATCATCCTGGTTTTTGTTACACAGGCCGCCTACGTCAAAGCCATAGATGGTGTCTCAGCAGCCATTGAAGATGCTGCGGACGGTGAGGTCGCAGCCCCAGAGAAGGTTATCGAGCAGGCAGCGGATGAATCCGCTGTGTTCAAGGTGGGCGAGGCAATAACGATAGGCGAATATTCCGTCAACGTTAGTTCGGTAAATCTGAACGCTGACGCGGCAATCGCCAAGGCGAACCCGTACAACGACAAAGCCGAGGGACAGTACGTCCTGGTAGACCTTTCGGTGGTCTACAACGGGGACGAAGAGGGCGACGCATGGATTGACCTGCAAGCAGAACTTGTGGGAGCCGACTCGCGTATCTATAGCACCACCACCTCGATGGCCACGCCAGCCAAGCCGGCGATGGATGTCCCGACCCTGACCAATGGTGGCAAGGGTGTTTACCAGGTCGTCTTCGACGTGCCTGAAAAGGCACTGAGCGACGCGAAAATTCGTGTCACTGAGAGCCTGTCATTTGATGATGCTGCAGGACTTTGGGCTACCAAGTAATCTAGCGAAATCTGCTAATGAGCATGGGCCAGGCCGCACGGATATCCCGTGCGGCCTGGCCCATCTCTGTATTAGCCCGCAGTAGCTACTCTATCGATGTGGATCTGCACAGTGTATGCGTACTGTTCAACCACTTCATCAGGATCAAATTCTTCGGACGGGAAATATCCCAACACTCGTAGCCCTTCAGCCAACCCAAGCAGTTGACAGGCCACGGCGGAGGCATGGCGACGGTCTTCGGTGGTGTCTCCAATGATCCGAGCGACCCCATTGAGGTACTTTTCACGCAACTCCTGTTGTGTGATTTTCGGGGTAGGGGATTGTCTGATCCGTGGAACTAGCGTTTGCCACGGATCGATAACGTCATCCTCGCGACGATTCAGGATCTGCTGCACCATGGCCCGGCCAAGACTCTCACGCGGAAGATCCAAATCTGCGAGTGGAACCGTGACCGTGTTCGCGACCGTATATAACTCGGCCTTGGATCCAAAAAGCTTGATCACCAACGCGGGGGAGACTTCGGCAATTTCGGCGATCTCGCGCACGGTGACATCGTGGAATCCGCGTTCGCCAAAGAGCCCGGCAGCGGCTTTGCGAATTCGTGCCCGCCCATTGTCCGTGCTCATGCTGGGAGCTCGATATCAACCCGTTCGGTCCGGGCACGCAAAATGACCTTGACTGACGCAGCTGTCTCGGTCTGCGGCGAAGCTGCCGTGAGCACATAGGTACCCACCGGAGGAAGATCTAAGGTGTAACTACCTAGATCATCGGTGTGGGTCGCAGCGATGAAGTCACCGGCGCCTGCACTGAGGCTTACCAGCGCACCGGCTACGACGGTTTCACCGGAAGCTACCACGCCACTGAGCGAGAGCATATGGTGCAGTTCAATGTCATGTTCCGTGATGCCTTCGGAGAATGTTACTAAATGGGAGCTGGGAACCCATCCAGCGGCGTTGGCGACCACCACATAACGGCCAGGTCCAGGCAGTACCGCGCTAAATTGACCTTCGTGGTCGGTACGAGCCCAGTCGCCAGGTACTCCATCCTCGCGGACAAAAGTCACGATGGCAGGTTGTTGGGTCCCGGGTCGCGGAGTCATGATGACCCGGCCATGAACCATGGTCTCTTCGACATCGGTCTCAATTTTAGGCACTGGGCTGCTACTAGGGATAAACAGCGCAATACCGATACCGATGATGGCGGCCAACGCGGCGAGCCAAAAGGATAAGTGCATTGCGTTAAGCGAGGGCAAGGGAACGCCGTTGTACTCCACGACCATCGTGGCAAGGATTAGTCCGGTCAAAGCACTGGCCACCGTGGTGCCTAGCGAGCGGATCAGTGCGTTCACGCCGTTGGCGGAGGCGGTTTCGGTAATTGGTACCGCACTCATGATCAGTGTTGGCATCGCCGCGTAGGAGAACGCGACGCCAACGTTGACCAGTGTGGCTCCCACAATGATCTGCCAAACTGCATCATCGAGGAAGACTCTGGCAATATAGGTTAACGCCATGATGGCGCCACCAAAGATAATGGTAGGTTTGCCGCCCCAACGATTGAGCATTGCTCCGGCCGCGCCGGAGAGCGCAACCATGGCCAATCCCGAGGGCACCATGGCCAAACCTGCAACTAATACCGAGAGGCCAAAGCCATAGCCCGTTTGTTCGGGGATCTGTAGCTGCTGAGTGGTGATAAGCATGTTAACGAACATCGCCACGCAGAGGAAAAACGAGGAAACGTTGGTTAGTAACACTGGGCGTTTGACGGCGGTGCGCAGGTCAATCATGGGTTGGTTGACGCGTAACTGCAACGGAATCCAGCCTGCAAGCAATGCGAGCGAAAGGGCAAAAAGACCCAGCGTGAGAGGGCTGGTCCAACCCCAGCTGGCACCCTTGGAAATTGCGAGCAATGCGGCGGTCAAAAGAACTGAGAGCACTAGCGCGCCGGCGATGTCGAAGCGGCCCGGTGTGGTGATCTTTGATTCTTTGACCAGCAGCAGCACGCCCACGAGGAAAACTAGTCCCAGTGCGGCGGAAACCCAGAACAGGGATTCCCAACCGTAGGCGTTGTAAAGTAAGCCCGACATTGGCATGCCTAAGGCCGAACCGATGCCCAGGGTTGCACTCATCAATGCGACGGCGGAGGCTACTTTTTCCTTGGGTAGTTCATCACGGAGTACTGAGATGCCGACAGGAATTAAGGAAGATGCAAATCCCTGCATTGCTCGGCCTGCGATCAGTGAGCCAAAACTTCCGCCAATTGCTGCCACTAGCGAGCCCGCGGTCATGACGGCCAGCGCCAGTATCAGCATCTTGCGTTTGCCGTACATGTCGGCCATGCGTGAGATGACCGGGGTGAAAATTGCGGCGCTGAGCAGTGTGGCGGTGACCAGCCACGATGAGTCTTCTGCGGAGACACCGAGGATCACCGGAAAATCCGGTAGGAGCGGGACAACAAGGGTTTGCTGGAGCGCCACTACCATTCCGCACAGGGCTAGGACGGTGGTGGTAGCCCATGAGGGGACGGAACGAATCGGCACGGCGGTGGCCTAACAAAATAGCTGAATCAAATAAGGGTAAACAGCTGTTTACCCTTGGTAAGAACACACTGTTTCTTCAGCTACTGTCAAGTAGGTTTGAAGCGTGCCGTGGCGGAAAATTGTGGCATCTGAGCTTGTCGGGAACACTTTAGTCTCGAACTATGCGTCGCATGCCCGGTCCACTCAACCGTCGTCGCGGTATGTATGAGACCTTGAAAGTCTGGTATTCAAATAGCTAAAAGCAAAGAAGGCGAAGCGGCGCTCTGCAAGCGCGGCTCCACCTTCAAAGTTTTTGAATAATCTGTTAGCGCTACTGATCTAACGCAGCGATGGCACGCACCGCGCGCGCAGCCTCTGCACCCTTCTTGACGAAGTGCTCAAAGTAGAACGTCTGGTGCTCGTCATTTGAGTGGAAATGATGTGGGGTCAGGCTCACCGAGAACGTTGGCACATTCGTGTCCAACTGAACTCGCATCAACCCGTCGACCACTGCTTGGGCAACAAAATCATGGCGATAAATGCCGCCATCCACCACAAGTGCGGCAGCCACTACGGCATCGTACTTTTCGCTCTGTGCGAGGCGCTTCGCCTGAAGCGGCATTTCATAGGCGCCCGGTACGGTGACCACGTTCAGCGTGTAGTCGGTGCCGGACTCGTCCATATCGGCTTCGAAGCCGGCTAAAGCTTGGTCGACAATATCTGCATGCCAGCTCGCTTTGATAAACGCGATGTTGAGTTGCTTGCTCATATAATTCTCCGTAGGTCAGGTCTTTTGATAGCTAAATTTTTGGCTCACTAATGACAGCTTAGTGTCCTGCATCTCATTGGCTTAATGGCGTCGACAACCCACGTCATTATCGCTTGATCATTTCAGTTGCTGGGCTGCAATGCGCTTTGGCTTAGCGCCAGCCCAGCAGCGGAGCGACATGTTTCAAGATCGATTCGATGACGTGCGCGTTATAGTCAACGCCCAGCTGATTGGGAACGGTGAGCAGCAACGTATCTGCCGCGGCAATGGCCTGGTCCTCAGCCAGCTTCGCGGCCAGTTCATCGGGTTCTCCAGCGTAGGACTTGCCGAAGACCGCGCGAGTTTTCGCATCAATGTTGCCGACTTGGTCCGAGCTGTATCGGTCACGCCCGAAGTACTGCCAGTCGCGTTCATCGGTGAGTGCAAAAATGCTTCGGCTAACCGAGACACGTGGTTCGCGCTGGTGGCCGGCTTCCTTCCATGCCTGGCGGTACAGTTCAATCTGCTCGGCCTGCTGAACATGGAACGGCTTGCCAGATTCGTCGTCCTTGAGTGTGGAGCTTTGCAAATTCATACCGAGTTTCGCGGCCCACACCGCGGTGGAATTAGAGCCGGACCCCCACCAGATGCGTTCGCGTAATCCTTCCGAATATGGCTCGATGCGTAGCAGTCCCGGGGGATTGGGGAACATTGGCTTCGGGCTAGGTTGGGCAAACCCTTCACCGGAAAGTACTTCAAGGAGCCGTTCAGTATGACGGCGTCCCATCTCTGCGTCCGACTCACCATCACGCGGTTCAAAACCGAAGTGGCGCCAACCGTCAATTACCTGCTCCGGTGAACCGCGGCTGATGCCCAGCTGTAGCCGGCGATTGGAGATGAGGTCTGCGGAGCCGGCGTCCTCAGCCATATACAACGGGTTTTCGTAGCGCATATCGATCACACCGGTACCGATTTCAATGCGGCTAGTGCGTGCACCAATTGCGGCGAGCAGCGGGAATGGGGAAGCGTATTGCTGAGCGAAGTGATGCACTCGGAAATACGCGCCATCCGCTCCGAGCTCCTCAGCGGCGACCGAAAGATCTATGGCTTGCAGCAGCGCATCCGAGGCAGTGCGAGTTCCTGACTGTGGGTGATCAGTCCAGTGTCCAAAGGACAGAAATCCGATGTTCTTCATACTTGACCCAACGAGTAGTTTCCGATCATTATTCCTTGGGAGCCGGCGGGTTGATCAGCTAGCAGCAATGGACCGCGGCGACCTTTAATGTGCCACTGAATCTGGTGCGGCCAAGGGAGGGTAGAACACCGCGGCTTTACGGGTGAGCAGGCTTTCTTGCTTCACCATCACGCGTTGGGAATTTCTGGAGTTCCGGCGCCGCGACGGCGCAGCACCGGCTCGGCCTTGCCAGTGCCGCAACCGGCGGTCGCACCGGAACAGCAGGATCCTGCGCACCCGGAGGAGTTGGCATTGCCGGCATCGCTCGGCTGGCGGGAGGCATGGTCGGCGGCTTCGTGCAGCGCTTGGGCGATCTGCGCTGAATCCTGGCCTTCCTGCCCGAGTACTACAAATCCGGCATCGGCGATCATCGCTAGGTCGGTGCGGGCATCTTGCCCTTCGCTGGTCAGGTAGTCGCCCAAGAAAATTGAGTTGGCTACTTCTAGGGCTGTGGCTTGCATCGAACGCAAGTGCATTTCCCGGCCACCAGCAATACGCAGCTCCTTGTCTGGGCAAGCTAGTCGTACTAGCGCGAGGATGCGCAGGCAAGCGAGCGGGCTGAGATTCCAAGTGCCTTCCAAAGGTGTGCCGTCAAAAGGCATGAGGAAGTTGACCGGGATTGAATCCGAGTTCAGGGCGCGCAGCGCGAAGACGGCTTCGATGAGTTGGTCGGTGCTTTCGCCCATTCCGACAATTAATCCGGAGCATGGGGACAGTCCGGCTGTCTTCGCTTGCTCGACGGTTTCCACGCGCTCCTGGTAACTGTGGGTGCTACAGATCTGAGGGTAGAGGGATTCCGCAGTGTTCAGATTGTGGTTATAGGCGTCAGCTCCGGCGGACCTAAGCTGTGCGGCCTGCCCGTCCTTTAGGATGCCGAGGCATGCGCAGACTTCGATCTGGGGATGCTCGGTTTTGAGCTGGTCGATCATGGTGGATACCCGATTGACGTCCCGGTCGCTGGGTCCCTTGCCCGAGGCCACGAGGCAAACCCGCGAGGCCCCACCGGCAATTCCAAGCCCTGCTTGGCGGACCGCTTCCTCTGGTTTGAGCCAGGTGTATTTCAGGATTTCTGCTTTGGACCCCAGTCGTTGGGAGCAGTAGGTGCAGTCCTCGGGGCATAGTCCGGACTTGAGGTTGACCAAGTAGTTCACCTTGACGGTATTGGCGAAGTGCTTGCGGCGCAGGAGGCCTGCGGCGGACACCAGCGTGAGTGTCTGCTCATCTGAGGTCGAGATGATCATGTGGGCTTCGGCGACGGTGAGTCGATGTCCCGCGCTGATCCTTGAGACTAGGGCAAAAGGGTCAACCGGGATGCGTTTTGGTGCGGTCATAGTAGCCATGAGAAATCTCCAATTGAACGGTGTTCAAGAATGTTTGACTTCACTGTACAGGGAATTCTTCAACCATTGAACACTGTTCAGTAATAAGGCTGCAAGGTTAATCAAAAATGCTCGCGTCATTCGGCACAGGCCAAACGACGCGAGCATTGTCCTACGTCCGCTAAACCGGGGAAACCACCCGAACCAACGGATTATCCAAATCACCGGCGTAGAGCAGGCCGCCGGATTGATCCGTGAGATCTAACATCTGCTGATTATTGCGAAGCTGTAAACGGTTCAGGCAAGACAGCGGGAAGCTTGGGGCAAACAAGCCCAAGTCATCAAAGTGCTGCGCGAACTGTGGATGCTGCGTCCTGTACTCCAACAAGCGTTCCGCGACGATAGTCCAGAATTCCCCCTCCGCCAGGAGCCCCTCGGTGTCTAGCAACGGTGCAAGGAAACGGAAGAAGGAGTCGAAGACATCGGTGAATACCGACAACACTGGATCTCCGCCGGTGCGCACCCGACGGATTTCCTCTGGAAGCTCGACACGATCGGATAAAATCGCAATCTCTTCTCCCAAGTCCTTCAGTAGGACCTTCTTGACTACACCGTTTTCCAACACCATAATCACGTTCTCGCCATGTGGCATGAAGACTAAGTCATAAGCGGCCAGGCAATGAACCAAGGGCACCAGATAAGCGTCTAGATAGCGGGTCAACCAGTCGGCCGGCGCTAAACCACTGCGGCGGATTAGCGCCCCGGCGAAGGAGTTCCCGGAGAAATCTACATGGAGCAGACTGGCCATCGTGGCTAGTTTTTCTTCAGATTTGAGCATACTGATGGGCGACTCGCGCCAAAGTGCCGCGAGCATCTTGCGTTGCGGTGCGGTTTTATTAGTAGCTGCTTCAAACTGTGGGTTGCGATAGCCCACCGCGGCGATTTCGCGCAACAGAGCCACCGGTGCTGTGGAGAGCACCGGGTCGTTGTCAAACAATTCACCCAGCCACTGGTTGATAGCGGGGGTGACCTTCATATATTCCGCGCTCAACCCACGCATGAAGCCCATATTCAGGATCGACATCGCGGTCTTGACGTAGTGACGTGTGGGGTCAGAAAGATTGAAGAAGGTGCGAATCGATTGTTGTGCCTGGTATTCGTCCTGGCTATAGCCGAGCCAGATCAGGTGCTTGCGCGCAATGTCATTCGCGAAAGTGATTGATAAACGGTTTTCCCACTGCCAAGGGTGAACGGGCATGTAAATGTAGTCGCTCGGCGACAATCCGGTACCGAACAGTGCACTGTCAAGAGTTTCATCAAGGTATTCGCGTTCCTCCGGGTCTAACTGTGTAGCCAATAGTGTCTCGTAATCGAGGGTGTCGATGGCATCAAATTGGGCACGCGACGTGTGTGCCGCGACCCACCCGAGCTTCAGGGCCGAGCCAGTTTCCGGAGCGTAACGCAGATAGTCGCTGCGGCCTACACCCATGCGGCCATTGTTAGCCACAAAGCAGGGGTGGCCCTCGGTCATCGAAGATTCCACAAGCTGGAAGGACTGGGCCGCGCTGCCCGGGAACTGGGCTAGCTGGGCCGAGGTATGGGTGGCGTGCGCCTGCTTGTAGCAGTAGCTAGACAAGGTGGAAGAGAGCTCTTCCAGATAGACCGGCAGCTGAGCTTCGGAGAGCGTCAACTCACGGTAGAACAAGGTGATGAAATCAATGACATCAACCTCCGCTTCGTGCCATGAATCATTGACGAGCTGCTGGTATTGCAGTGATTCTGCGGCGACAAGCCAGTGATTAAGTTGGTAGCGGCCGGCGGAGAAGATCAAGCGGTGTCCATCTTTCTGCACGCAGTAGCGCCGCTCGCCGTATTCGACCGGATCAAGGAGGCGTTCGTGACAGAATTCGCCGAGTGCTTTGGCCAGCACATGACGATTGGCGGCCTCCCAGCGTGGTGGAGTGAGGAATGAGGAACCTAGGCTGTGGCCGGTTGCTTGTTCAAAATCATTTCGGGTACAGACGGAAAGCAACGCCTGCTTGATTGATCCGTCTGGTTCTGACAGAGCTATCGGGCGGACCGGGCGGAAACCCACCCGAGCGTTGAGAGCCTGGATGGCTTTATTGCGTAGGTCTGGTTCCACGATGACGCGTTCGACTCCGGGGCGGGTGAAGGCGTGGCGCATTGCTTGGGTGAGTGCTTCCAATGTGAAGCCCGGTTGCGGTTCGCTGGTTTGCGGCGCTAAGAAGTGCAAGCCGCGATCTCCGCGAACGTAATTGTAGGCTTCGCCCAACGCAGTGCTCTCCGGGTTGTAAAGCTCGAGCAGAAATTTTTCGGTGCCGGTCTCATCAAGGCCCAGCAATACTTGGTAGTCCGCTGTGGACAGCAGGCCACGGTATTCGGCAGCTATTTCTGTCGCGGTTGCGGTGGGCATCCCCCAGTAGGTGGCATGTTCGGTAGCGATCCACGCGTGGAGCAACGCGGTATCTTCGGGCAGGATGAGCGTGCGGAAGGTGTAGGTGGTCATGGTTCTTCTTTCCTTAGTCGCGCGAGCTGGAGGTGGTTACGGTCGGCAGGTCGGTCAGTTCTGCCGCGCCGAATCGTTGGAAAGCAATGCGCTCTTCGACCGGGTAGACCTCACGGCCGGTGATTCGGTTGATGATCACCGAGTTTCGGTAGGCGCCCATACCCAGATCAGGGGCCGTAAACCCATGAGTATGCAGTTCCGCGTTTTGCACAAAAATATCTTCACAGGCCCCGATGGAGTATTCACGGTCCACGTCGACCCGCCCGTCGGCGAGGTATGTTATCCGCTGGGTGATTCCATTGAGGAAGTCAGGGGTTCGGGAGCGGTAGCCGGTAGCCATCACCAAAGTATCGGCGCAGAACTCCAAGTTTTCTTCGGTACGTTCGTGGCGCAAGCTGACCGACAGGCCCTCGCCTAGTGCACCGATACCGCTTGCACTGCAGCCGGTACGCAGGTGGACATTGGCCGCTTTGCTGATGCTGCGCTGGTAGAGCTCTTCGTAGATTTCATCAATCAGATCCGCATTGATGCCCTTGTAGAGTCCCTTTTGTTCGGCGCTGAGCGCGTCACGCTTTTCCACGGGCAGCGCATGAAAGTGGTCGATATATTCCGGGGATGTCATTTCCAAGGTGAGTTTGGTGTATTCCAGTGGAAAATAGCGTTCCGAGCGGGTGGCCCAAATTAGATGGTCTTCCTCGGGCAAATTACGCAGCAGGTCCAAAAAGATCTCGGCTGCGCTCTGTCCGCTGCCCAGCACGCAGGCGATCTGCGGGCGGGATGCTTGTTGGCGTGGAGCGAAGATTTCTTCGCGATGGAACATGTAATCACTTGAATGCATGACCTTGCCCGTTGTTTGGGCTGCTTCGTCAATAATCGGTGGGAGGTAAGGCTTGGATCCGGTGCCAAGGACTAGCTTGTCTGCGCTGAAATGGGTGACCCCTTGAGCGGTGAGCACCGATAGCTGGTAAGCCCCGTCCGTGTATTCGGCCGAGAGCACGCGATGTCCGAATCGGACGCTGGGCAGTAGGCGCGAAGCCCAAGCGAGATAGTTACTATATTCGTTGCGTAAGGCGTAGAAATTTTCGCGAATATAGAACGGGTAAATTCTCCCCTGTTCCTTCAGATAGTTCAGGAAAGAAAATTTATTGGTGGGGTCTGCGAGGGTGACGAGGTCTGCCATGAACGGCACCTGAAGATGTGCACCATCGAGCATCATGCCGGGGTGCCAGACGAAGTGGTCGCTGGCGTCTAATACCGCGACCTTCAGCTCCGGGAGCGGAGCGGTGAGGGCAGCAAATCCGAGATTAAACGGCCCAGCGCCAATGGCAATGACGTCAAAGTGTTCTTGGGCTAGTGCACGGGTCATGCGCGGGCTCCTTCTGTGCGT
This sequence comes from Glutamicibacter ardleyensis, assembly GCF_014644555.1. GTDB lineage: Bacteria > Actinomycetota > Actinomycetes > Actinomycetales > Micrococcaceae > Glutamicibacter > Glutamicibacter bergerei. The sequence goes on from NZ_BMKX01000002.1 coordinate 464,073, forward strand.
TCGAACAGTAGGTCGTTGCCGACCCGGCAGATCGCGTCGAGTATCTCGGTGAGGTCTTTCATAGTGGTGTTTGGATTCAACAAGGTCAGTTTGAGCATGCGTTCCCCGCGGACGGTGGTTGCCGCGATCATTGCTTCACCGGTTTGGTAGAGCCGGTGACGAATCTGATTTGTCAGCTCGTTATGCTCGGCTTGGTTCAACTGGGCATTGGGGACAGTGAATCTGAAGACTAGGGTGCTTAGCTGCACCGGGGCTTCCAGCGTTAGCTGTTGTCTCAGCGAAATTTCAGCCTCCAAACTTTCTGCGAGTTTGAGGACCTGGTCGAACATGGCACCTAGGCGTTGCGCGCCAAGGGTGCGCAGAGTGACCCAAAGTTTCAGCGCATCAAATCTTCTGGTGGTCTGCAACGATTTATCTACCTGGTTCGGTGTCTGTTGCGCTTGCGACCGCGGATTGAGGTATTCAGCGTAATGCGTGATTGATTCAAAAGAGTGCGCGTCCTTGAGGAGCAGTGCGCTGGAGCCGATGGGCTGGAAGAAGGACTTATGGAAGTCCACGGTGACCGAGTCTGCCAGTTCAATATTGTCTAATCGCTGGCGATGCACCGCGGAAAGCAGCAGTCCGCCACCGTAAGCGGCATCGACATGGAACCAGGCGCCGGTTTCTTTAGCCAAGGCAGCTATCGGCGCAAGCGGGTCGATGGAACCGAAGTCGGTAGTTCCCGCGGTGGCAGAAATGGCCATGGGGAGCAGGCCGGCCTGTAAGTCATTGGTGAGCTGTGTGCGAAGTGCGTCTGCGTCCATGCGGTGCCACGCATCGGTGCCGATAGCGATCACGGCTTCATGGCCGAGACCCATCATCATCGCTGCGTTGGAGATGCTGAAGTGTGCGTCCTGGGAGGTGTAGATACGCAAATTCTGTAGGCGTTGCGGTAGCGAACCTGTCATTTTGGATACCGCGATATTGCGCGCAATGAGCATCGCTTGCAGATTGGACTGGGTTCCGCCGGAGGTGAAGATACCATCGGCGGTGTTTGCTGAGTATCCGATGAGCCGTGTGGTCCAGTCGATGAGTCGGCGCTCAATCAATGTTGCTCCGGCACTCTGGTCAAAGGTATCCATGGAGGTATTCAAGCTGGTGACAAACGCTTCGGCAGCGACTGCGGGAATGGCCACCGGGCAGTTCAAATGAGCGGCGTACTTCGGATGATGGAAGTAGACGGCGTCACGGAGGTAAATCTTCTTCAGTTCATCAAAGGAGTCGGCGTGGTTTCCCAACGGTGCGTCGAGGTCAATCCCCGACACCAGCTTCTGAAGGTCGTGTGGACTCGGTCCCGTGGTGGGAGACTCGACGGCTGCCAGTTGGTCGGTGACGCGCAATAATGCTTCGCGTGCTTCGGCTTCGTAGTGGTCTAAGGTGTCTGAGCAGAGTAATGAATTATCAAAAAGCTGTGATTCAGACTGGGGGATGTGCAGGGTCTCAAGTGAGGTTCCCACGGATACTCCTCGCATGGTAATTATGTAGTTTGGTTAGTCTTCCCTAACTGCAGACTATTAACATCACAAGTAAGTAATGTATTGCAACCCCAGTGTGTATTTGACTGGCCGGTGGACGCTGTTGAAGTAATTCAAAAACACCGAGAATTCGGCAGGGTGGGTTCAGCGCTCGAGGGGGAAAAGTTTTTAGAATTATTGATCAGATGCAACCTAAAACAACTAGTGACCTACCAAAACTCTTATTCGCTTAAGAGGAAATGCGGTATCGTTGCCAATCTCGGCTCAGGTGAGCTTCCTAACACTTTTTCAGGAGCTGTGGTGAAATCTAATGTGCGAAGCGAGCGTCGTTTCCTTTATTCGAATGCAGGTGATGCGGCCAGCCGTTCACTGACGGATTTCACTGTGGACCTTATTTTTGTCACCACCTTGGGTGCGAGCGCATGGCAAATGGGGCTTCTGAACACCTTGGGTTCCCTGGCCTTCCTCGTGGCGACAATTCCCATCGGCTATTTGGTGGACCGTTATCGACCTTTGCGACTGTTGCGCATTGGACTCGCAGTGAAGGTCGTGCTCACCGTTTGCCTTTTCCTGCTGACCGTCACCGGCACGTTGAATATCGGTTACGGATTTTTGCTGGTGACGATACTGGGAATGTGCAATGTCGTAGGGGAAACCGCTCAAGTTTCCGCAGTCCCACAACTCAATGCGGTCTCGGGTGCCCAGCGCTCCAGCTCCATCAGCGCATTGATCGCCCGGCTGACGGCTGCGGATCAGTCCTTGGCGATCATCGTTCCAGTGGCCGCAGGCACCGCATTTACTCTCCTCGGGGCCTCAGCACTCTTGACCGTGAGCGCAGTCTTGGCGCTGATCGCGCTGAGTTTGGCCTGTCTGGTCAAACTTCCTCGCCAAGACGGCCAGCGGAGGGAGGAAGATACGGGGCAGAACGCCGAGCACGACACCCATTGGCGCTCCGGCCTCACATACCTTCGCCATAACCGAATATTGATCGCCGTAACTTTGGCAATGATGTGCTCAAACTTCGGTTTGGCCTTAGGCAGTGCGGTTGAAGCGCTGTTCATTATCAACTATCTAGGCTTTGGAGCCTTCGGCTTTGGTATCCTCGCTGGTCTTGGCGGTGCTGGGGGACTACTCGGAGCTGCACTAGCCACGCGGATCGCTGTTCGTTTCAGTACGACCCAACTGACTACGGTCACCATGATGATCAAACTTGTGTTGGCCACAATGGTATTTTTGGCGGCCTTTACCTCTCCTACAATTTCCATGACCCTGCTCGCGGTGCAATCAGCATTTTGGGGCGTTGCTTTGATCATTTTTAACGTCGCGGTCACTGCGTGGGTTGCTGATATTACTCCCGAGTACCTGCTAGGTAGGGTTAGTAGCGCTCGCCGGTTGTTTACCTTTGGCGCGGTTCCGATAGGAAGCTTGGCTGGTGGCGCCATTGGTTCAGCGTTCGGGCTGCCGGCCGCGCTCGCGCTGTGGCCACTATCTATTGCCGTAGGACTCATCGGTTACTTGATTGTTCGGCCCAGCAAGGTGCAGCCTGAGGTAGCGCAAGTGCGCCGGCGGTAACCGATAGGCTTGGAGTGCCACGTCCTCAACAGAAGGCTAATACGCCCGTGAAACTCGTCATTGATGCCCGATATACCAGGGTCACCCATCACGATGGAATTAGCCGTTACACCGCAGGACTCATTGAGGCTACCTCGAAAATTGCCGATGTAACGATGCTGATCAATGACATGCGACAGCTTGCACTCCTGCCAGAGGTCCCGTACCTAAAAATTTCCGGTCCGACCAGCGTCCTAGAACCCTTCGTTGCCCTGCAGATCAATAAGTTGCAGCCAGACGTGGTTTTCTCCCCGATGCAGACCATGGGAACACTGGGACGAAAATTTCCGGTAATCCTCACCCTGCATGATCTGATCTACTATTCGCACCCGAATGCGCCAAAATTCTTGCCTGCCCCGATTCGATGGGGATGGTTCCTGTTTCATCAGGTCTACTTCCCTCAACGACTATTGCTGAACCGCGCGGACGCCGTCGCGACAGTTTCAAATACCACGGCCACACTCATGCGAGAGCATCGGTTGACTAAACGACATATTGGTTTAGTTTCAAATGCCGCCTCGGCACAAACCTCTGTTCGTGACCAAAATCGTGTCGCGGCCAAGACGTTGCTATATATGGGCTCGTTCATGGAATACAAAAATGTCGAGACCTTGATTCAAGCCATGAGTTTGCTTCCTGAATATCAGCTGCATTTGCTTAGTGGTATCAGCGCGGAGCGTCGCGCGGAGTTGGAAGCGAAAACCCCTGATAGTACCCAAATAATCTTCCACAATGGGGTTAGCGACGAGCAGTATGCGAAGATGCTCGGCGAGTGCACCGCGCTGGTGACGCTTTCTCGCGAAGAGGGCTACGGTCTTCCACTGGTTGAAGCGATGAGCATGGGAACACCTGTGGTCGTTACCGACATGCCCATTTTTAGAGAAGTAGCTCAGGACGCGGCGCTCTACGCGCATCCCGATAGCGCCCAGGCCTTCGCAGACCGGGTGCACCAGCTCTCAGCACCAGAAGAATGGCGGAAGTACTCAGAGCGTGCACTGCGCCGTGCCGCGCACTACTCATGGGAAACCTCTGCGCACCAGTTGATTGAGCTGGCACAGTTTGCCATCAACAACTCAGCAAAGACCACAAACTAGCCTTCAAGCATTAACTGGAGCAGCACCTAAGAGTGGATTTCAAAACGGGACTTGGCTAGTGCTAAGGTTGTTCTCGTAGCATTCCTCCATAGCTCAATTGGCAGAGCATTCGACTGTTAATCGAAGGGTTACTGGTTCAAGTCCAGTTGGAGGAGCCGAAGAATCACCCTGTTGTCAGTTTGTGAAAGCTAGCAACAGGGTGATTTTGTTTATCCTCGTTTTGAAGTATGTCTGAACTTTGGCAACCAGCAAGAAACCTCTGCGCAGTAGCGAGTGAAACTTTCACCGAACTTTTCTTCCAAGTCCCTTTCCTCCAGTGGGCGCACCATCAAATTCCAGATGATTGAGCCGCTCAAAGAATAGAGGATTATGAGCCATGAATTTGCGATCAGCCCTACACTGACTCCCTGTACGATGCCTGCAACCGCCATAGGATTGCGAACATATCGGTAAGGGCCACGGACCACCAGATACTGTGGCATTGCAGAGGGCAGGGGAGTGCCCTGTCCCAATTTGGCCATAATGGTTGCCGACCAAACACCCAACGCGCTGGCGAGTAAGAGCAAGACATAACCAGTCAAACGAACCCAGTCAGCAAAGCTCACGTGCACTGCGAATCGGTGTTCAGCAAAGATTATGAGCGAAGGAAAGAGCGCAAGGAACACAAACCAAAAACAAAGTAGCTGGGCGAAGGTCTGACGTATGTGGGCTCGGGTACGTTTGGATCGTGCAGTCCTGAAGCGAAAAGGGCCAGATGCAAACCACTGCGAGGGAAACCGCCCGAACCATAAGACCAGACCGGCTGCTCCGGAAGCAAAGCTTGCGGCCAGCATGATCAAGGCGCCCCAGCCGGCATTGGTGGATATCAGGGCGTAGACAAGCATCAACCCTGTCATGAGCCAGGTCCACGGTATCGCCACCCATAATGCCGCACGTATATTGCAGGCGATTAGCAGTGAGGCGAGAGCAAACAAAGGGATGTCGAACCATGCCAATAAGAGAGGCGGCAGATCGCCAAGCGTCAACATGGTGACGGTCGGGCTTACGAAAACCGCGAACCACCATAACAACCCGCCAACCCCCTGAACCGCGAAATACGTCCTGGCGAGCATTAACTGATTATTGCGCTGCAAGTGTGGTTCGTTTGTAGCTGAGGAGTTCACCAGTCTGTTAGACATGGAGACAAGCCTAGATGAACCATGGCTGGTGCAACTTCTTGACCTATATGATCGTTTCTTTTTATGCTGCGCATCACTAAGTGAATTGCTGAGGTGTTGCGGAACCAAACGTCGAAAATCGCTGCCGAACCCCTTGAACGTCGGGGCTATTTACGTCTTCAAGCGTAGAAGTTGGTCGATTTGAAAACCCATCTTGGCCAGTGCTAAGGTATTACACGTTGCATTCCTCCATAGCTCAATTGGCAGAGCATTCGACTGTTAATCGAAGGGTTACTGGTTCAAGTCCAGTTGGAGGAGCTCTCGTAAAACCCCAACCGTTTCGAACGGTTGGGGTTTTATTTTTCTTAACGCTGCAGCGTAGCTCAGAGTTCGGCTGCCTAGGGTTTTCCCGCAAAAAATCAGGGGGAACCCGGATATCACTGCCCATATCGAGTTGGCTAGGATATTTACTAGATAATCGCCAGTTTCAGTGCACGTGGGTTTTGGTTGATCCGCTTGCTAGGTGGAGACGACTGATGGGAATAGTACTAATACTTTCCTTCATTCAGCGTGATGAAGGTATTGATCAGGTGAAAGCTTGTCTTCTCTACAACACGATTAGTCTGCAGATTAGCCATGAACAGCTTATGAACAATGAAGCGCACATATTGATTGGGTCGCTTCCTATAAGCTCAAGTGAATAGACGATAGACTTTCAAATCGTTAACACTTACACCCGTGGCATGAGATAGAGCTGTGGGGTTTACGCCTGAAGACTGATACGTAGACGGTAACCGGGGTGCTAGCGTGGAAACACCGGTTGCCGAGCGATCGAGAATATGGAGAAACCATGTCTGAAGCTGAATCGACGCAAGCAGATGAAAGCCTGAAGTCAAGCGTGAAGAGTGCCAAGGCTCAAGTTGATGGACTCAAAGAGCTTGTCCCACAGCAGCTGACGGACGAGCTCAAGCTTGGCACCACCCTGCTCAAGAAAAAAGGCATCAGCCTGGGCATGGCAGCGGGTTTGGGCGCTGGCGCGCTCGTCGTTGTTTTACTATTCGTGATTGCGGTAGTCGTCACTCTAGTGAATGTTTTAGAAATTTGGTTCCTTGGCTGGGCCGCAGGATTGATAGTTGCCGGGTTCTTCCTGATCGTGGCATTAATTCTGGCGCTAGTGATGTACCTGAAGATCAAGAAGGCCTTGCCACTGACTCCTGATGCAGCAATTCGAGGCATCCGCCACGATATTGGTGTGCTCAAGGACGGTAGCAACTTTGACGTCAGCACCTTGGATGAGCCTAAGCGTAAGAAGGACGAGGAAGACAAGGACGCGAAGGACAAGAAGAAGGAGCCTAAACCTCCTGCTCCAAGCGCGGACGAACTGATTCTTCGTACCAAGCGTCGCCGCCGTCAGATTCAGGCACTGCGTGACAACTTGGGCCAGAGCGTTCTGGGTCCCAAAGCAAAATTGGATAAAGCACGTCATTTTGCTGAGAATGCCGGAGAATCAGTGACCAACGCTGCTGCTAAGGCACGTAGCTTCGTCACACCTTCCGCAAATACCGGAGAAAATAACGAGGCTGGTCGGGCAGGCCAAGAACGGGCAGAAAAAGCTAAGCCTTTCGCGATCATCGCTGCCTCGGCGGCTGCGCTTGTTGCAATTATCCGTAAGTGGATCAAGCGTTCCTAGGTTCCTGAACCGATGAGGTGACGCGCAGACTTCACGCCATCCGGCGGCATGACCTCTCGGACAATAAAGAACTCTTGGGAAAGGCACTGACATGGTTTGGATCGCTATTACAGCGGCACTATGCGGTGCCTTTTGCCTTGCCTTTGGAGCTCAATTTCAATCGAGCGCGGTGAGGAAAGCTTCGGGCGGGCTAGAGCTCACCCTGAAAAACTTGGGGAAACTGGCGGGCAACAGGCGGTGGATGAGCGGGTTGCTCTTGCTGGGCCTGGGTATGGTGCTTAACGTATTTGCTCTGGCAAGCGCCCCGTTGACCGTAGTGCAACCCATTGGGGCTATTGCCCTGGTGGTAACCACCGTGGTGAATTCGCGAGAACACAAGCTCACCATGAACAGGCCGACGGTGCTGGCAATTATTAGTTGCATGGTCGGTTCGGCCGCATTCGTTTTGATGGCTATCAACGTCACTGGCGAGCAGCACCTTGTAAATAACGCCGAGGCATTACTCATTGAGATGATTCTGGCCGTCGTGGTTGTGGTCTTTGGAATTCTTGTGCTTCTCTTCCGGCACAAACTGGGCGCCTTCTTTTATATCGTCGGGGCGGGCGTACTTTTTGGGTTTGTGGCGGTACTCGTGCGCACCATCGCGATTGCGATATTGAATTTCGAAGTACAAGATTGGAAGTCGCTACCGTGGATTGCACTGGCCGCAGTGGTAGTGGCAGGTTTACTCGGATCATATTTTGTACAAACGGCTTATTCGAAGGGGCCACCAGATTTGGTGATCGCCGGACTGACCGTGATCGATCCGATGGTCGGCATCGCCATCGGCATCTCTATTCTTGGAGAGCTTCGCCCAGATGTTCCTGCGGTGTTGGCGATCTTGATGGTGGTAGCCGCCGTGCTGGCCATCATCGGCGTGGTGGCGTTATCTCGCCACCACCCGGATGTTCTAGAACGCAAAGCTAAAGCAAGACATTCACAAAAAATGTCTCATAAAGATGCATAAAAGCAGTAGAAAATCTTCCACAAGACAATATGTTGAACGAACAAGGACAATACGTGGCCGAGGAAAAACCGCTGACGATAGTCATCGCCGCCGATACTTACCTGCCTGATATTAATGGTGCGGCAATGTTCTGCTACCGATTGGCTAGTGCCATGAAAGAACGCGGACACCGAGTGCACGTATTGGCGGTACGCGGCGAAAAGGGCAAGACCTACACTGAGGTTCGCCCCGAAGCCATCGTGCACCGACTGCAATCACACGGGGTACCAACCCACGAGTATTTCCGTATCGCATTTCCTTGGGAAGTTAATTCGCAAATCAACAAGATCTTGGCAGACATCAAACCTGACGTCGTGCACGCGCAGAGCCACTACATGATTGGCCAGCAGACCTTGGCTTACGCACGTAAACATGGGGTGCGAGCCGTCGCGACGAACCATTTTATGCCGGAGAATCTTGATCCTTTCTTACCCTTTCCTAAGTGGTTTAAGAAGATCGTTGCCCGCAACTCGTGGCGAGATATGGGGAAGATTTTCGGAAGAGCGGATGCGGTGACCACTCCGACTCCGTTGGCTGCGAAAGCCATGAAGGAGCACGCGGGGCTGACGAAGGTGCTGCCTTTATCCAATGGAATCGAAGTTGGCAACTATGAGCTGGGCAACGAGGAAGAAATTGTTCGCAACGAAGCACCAACCATACTTTTTGTTGGTCGACTAGCCGTCGAGAAAAACGTAAACGAGCTAATCGAGGCCCTGGCATTGATGAAGCAGGTACCTAACTCGATTCTCGAAGTTGTTGGCGGTGGCGAGCAACGTTCACTGTTGGAGAAGATTGCCAATGAAAAAGGTGTGCGTGACCGTGTTCGATTCCTTGGGCATGTCAGCGAAGAGGAGCTTCGCGAGGCTTATCTGCGCTGTGACGTCTTCTGCCAACCAGGAACCGCGGAATTGCAGTCCTTGGTGACGCTCGAAGCGCTTTCAGCCTCGAAGCCCGTGATCCTAGCCAACGCGATGGCGTTGCCACACCTTGTCGACGTCGGTGTGAACGGTTATATGTTTGAACCTGGTAACCGAGAAGATCTGGCGCAGAAGCTGGACAAGGTGTTAAGTCTCGAACCTCAGGAACGTGAACGCCTAGGATCTGCGGGGCACCGAAAGGTCATGAATCATGCGCAGGAGAAAACCATGAACTCCTTCGAAGCGCTCTATCGTGGGCAGAGCGTCACTACGCATTAGCACTTGGCGACGCCGCAAGGACCTCGAATCGAGATTTTGGCTGGTCATGCCCTAGAATATTTCGAGTGTGGTTACTGCTTCGGCGGTAATTCTCATAGTGGGGCGTTAGCTCAGTTGGTTAGAGCAGGGAACTCATAATTCCTTGGTCGTCGGTTCAAGTCCGACACGCCCTACAGTATGAAAACGCCGGGTCACCTGTATGAACAAGTGACCCGGCGTTCTTCTATTTAAATCTCAGATCACGGTTTAACCATAGTTTTCACTCATTCAGTCGTTCAACGGCAGCAAGATCGAGGGGCGCAAATCTTCGATGAGAAGTGCTGGGTCGATATATTCTCCATCTAACCGGACGCCCCAGTGAATACAGCGATTTGAGCAATGAGCACCCGTCGACACGGTTCCGAGCTTGGCTCCAGATTCCACCCAGCTACCCACCGAGAGCTCGCTGGTCACAGGTTCCAAACTGGTCTTGAACCCATGCCCGTGGTCAATCACAACCACGGGGCGGTCAACGACCACACCCCGGAAGGTGATACGTCCACGATTCGGGGCAACGACTTGGTTACCAACAGATGCCGCCAGATCCACACCACGATGACCGGCCGACCACTGCTCGGCCGGCTTATCAAAAGCCTTGAGGATCTTCGGCTCTCCGGCTAGCGGCCAGCGCCACTGAGCTGCGGCTGCAGGTTGCGCATAGTTCTGTGTGGTTTCTGCGCGGGCACCCAGCGGGGCCAAAGTCAGAATCAGTAGTGCCGGGAGTAGCAATAAAAGTCGTTTGGGTTTCATAAGTTCAGCCTGTGGCAACGAGGTGCGGAATTTTGGTGATTGACCGCAAGATGTGGGTAACTTCGTTGGTCGGGTTTTAGGCGCTAGATCACCATAGATCACGGTCTCTGGAGCGAAGTCGGTGTAGTACACTTGAAACTGCAGTTTCTTGTCAGAGGTGTGTCCAAAATTGGTTCACCTCCCAAGGGATTGACTTCGCGTGCGAGGTTCCACATCCTTTTTGAGGAAGTGGTCATAAGTTCCAGTGGTCCGAGAGAATCGGTGGACTTAGACAGGCTGCTAAGCAGTCAGGATCGCGCACTAGGGCGGATATTCAAAATGAAAATCTGCGTACAACCCAAACAACTAAGAGCAGTTACCGCGGACGCGCACGCGTCCGGTCCGCCACTGCTGAGAGGAGTTGCGACATGCCAGTCGTAACCATGCGAGAGCTGCTAGACAGCGGCGTCCACTTCGGCCACCAGACCCGTCGTTGGAACCCAAAGATGAAGCGCTTCATTTTCACCGAGCGCAACGGCATCTACATCATTGACCTGCAGCAGTCGCTGTCGTTCATTGACCGCGCTTACGAGTTCGTCAAGCAGACCGTTGCCCACGGTGGCACCGTACTGTTCGTCGGTACCAAGAAGCAGGCTCAGGAATCGATCGCTGAGCAGGCTAACCGCGTTGGCCAGCCATACGTGAACCAGCGTTGGCTCGGCGGTATGCTGACCAACTTCCAGACCGTCTCCAAGCGCGTTCAGCGCATGAAGGAACTGGAAGAGATCAACTTCGAGGACGTTGCCGGTTCGGGCCACACCAAGAAGGAACTTCTGCTGCTCAAGCGCGAGCTGACCAAGCTGCAGAACAACCTCGGTGGTATCCGCAACCTGACCCGTACCCCTTCCGCTATCTGGATCGTTGACACCAAGAAGGAACACTTGGCTATCGACGAAGCTCGCAAGCTGGGCATCCCAGTTGTTGCCATCTTGGACACCAACTGCGATCCAGACGAAGTAACCTACCCAATCCCAGGCAACGACGACGCAATCCGCTCCGTCAACCTGTTGACCCGCGTTGTTGCAGACGCCGTTGCTGAAGGCCTCATCGCCAAGAACAACAAGGCAACCGGCAAGACCGAGGGTGCAGCAGAGCCAATGGCTGAGTGGGAGCGCGAGCTTCTCGAAGGCGAAAAGGCAAAGGCAAAGGCTGAGGCTCCTGCCGAAGCCGCAACCGAGGCTCCTGCCGAGGCTGCTGCTGAAGAGGCTCCAGAAGCCAAGTAGTCATCTGACTATCTCTTAGAGTTTGCTTCCGCGCGCTAGCGTGGGCGGAAGGATACTCAAAAAGTCTCGTGGGACGGGTTGGTTATCCGACCCGTCCCACGAGCGACATAAACTTGAAACCTCCTAGTGAACGGGGATGCACGTGGCAAACTACACCGCTGCTGATATCAAGGCTCTGCGCGAACGTACCGGCGCAGGCATGATGGACGTGAAGAAGGCTCTCGACGAGGCTGACGGCAATGCCGAGAAGGCCATCGAGATCATCCGCGTCAAGGGTCTGAAGGGCGCTACCAAGCGCGAAGGCCGTTCGACCGCAGAAGGCCTTGTCGCCGCTAAGGTCGATGGCACCGTTGGTGTCATGGTCGAGATCAACTGCGAGACCGACTTCGTCGCCAAGAACGAGAAGTTCATCGAGCTGGCAAACAAGGTTCTGGATGCCGCTGTGGCTTCCGGCGCGGCAGATGCCGAAGCCCTGTTGGCTTACGAGCTAGACGGCAAGCCTGTTTCTGAGATCGTTATCGAAGAGGGCGCAATCCTCGGCGAGAAGATCGTTGTCCGCCGTGTCGCCCGCATTGAGGGTGCAAAGGTTGCAGCTTACCTGCACAAGACCAGCAAGGACCTGCCAGCACAGGTTGGCGTTCTGATGGCTGTTGACGCTGACAGTGAAGCTGCAGCAACCGTTGCACACGATGTTGCAGTGCACACCGCAGCAATGTCGCCAATCTACCTGTCCCGCGAAGAAGTTCCTGCGGACAAGGTTGCTGACGAGCGTCGCATCGCTGATGAGACCGCACGCGCAGAGGGCAAGCCAGAAGCTGCCCTTACCAAGATCGTTGAAGGCCGTTTGACCGGCTTCTTCAAGGAAATCGTATTGGTTGACCAGGCATTCGCTAAGGACGCAAAGAAGTCCGTAGCCAAGGTCTTCGAAGAAGCTGGCACCAAGCCAGTTGCCTTCGCACGTTTCCGTGTTGGTGCCTAAGGGTTCAGCCACACAGTAAGCGACAGTCGCCGTTGAACGGCGGCTAACCAAGATAAGGGAGGTGAGCCACCGAGCATACTCGGTGACTCACCTCCCTTTTCTTGAGCCCGGATGGCAAGATAGTTTTGAGATCCGGAAATAGAATTCTCAACCCTCAGGAGATAGATTCCATGCCTACCAGTCCAGAAACTAAACGACGCCGCGTCCTGCTAAAGCTTTCCGGAGAGGTCTTCGGCGGAGGTAACGTCGGTGTTGACCCGACCACCGTGCGCGGAATTGCAGAACAGATTGCAGCGACCGTTGGTGAAGTAGAAGTAGCCATCGTTGTCGGTGGCGGAAACTTCTTCCGTGGCGCCGAGCTATCAGCCGCTGGTATGGATCGCTCCCGCGCGGACTACATGGGCATGCTTGGCACCGTCATGAACTGTCTGGCGCTGCAGGACTTCTTGGAACAGTGCGGAGTAGAAACTCGCGTCCAGTCCGCCATTGCCATGGCTCAGGTGGCGGAGAACTACATTCCACGTCGCGCCATCCGCCACATGGAAAAAGACCGCGTGGTCATCTTCGGTGCCGGCGCCGGCCTGCCATATTTCTCCACCGACACCGTGGCCGCTCAGCGTGCCCTCGAAGTTGATGCTGACGAGGTGCTGATGGCCAAGAGCGGCGTAGATGGTGTCTACACCGCAGACCCAAAGAAGGATCCAAACGCTAAGAAGCTGGACACCCTGACCTACTCCGAGGCGCTACAACGCGACATCCGCGTGATGGACCAGACCGCTATGACCATGTGCCAAGACAATGCCTTGAACATGCTGGTCTTCGGCATGGAAGGCGAAGGAAATGTGGCCCGCGCCATTCGCGGCGAGCGGATTGGCACCACCGTCACCCCATAAGGGTGTTCGTGACATAGGATTGAATTAGATGTAGTTGTTCTGCGCTCCTAGGATCGCCCGTGCTGCGGGGGTCGGGGAGCGTGGAACACAAGGTAAAAGTACTGAGGAGTACCGGTGATTGACGAAACGTTGGCGGAAGCCGCCGAAAAGATGGACCGCACCATTGAAGCCGCCAAGGAGGACTTCGCGACGATCCGTACCGGTCGCGCCCACCCAGGCATGTATTCCAAGGTCATGGTGGACTACTACGGTTCCCCAACCCCACTGATGCAGCTGGCATCCTTTGCTGTGCCTGAAGCACGCACCATCACCATCAGCCCGTTCGATATCTCCGCAATGCGAGCTATCGAAAAGGCCTTGGGTGACCCAGAGGTCGGTGCTAACCCATCGAGCGATGGCAAGATGATTCGCGTTACGCTTCCGGTACTGACCGAGGAACGTCGTAAAGAATACGTCAAGCTGGCTCGCTCCAAGGGCGAAGATGCCAAGGTTGCGGTGCGTAGCCACCGTCGCAAGGCCAAGGACAGCATCGATAAGTTCGTCAAGGATGGCGAAATTGGTGAAGATGACGGCAGCCGCGCTGAAAAGGAACTCGACGCACTGACCAAGTCACACGTTGATTCGGTCGATGAGATTCTGAAGAAAAAAGAAGCAGAGCTGCTGGAAGTCTAATGCCAGGCTCGACAGACAACACTGAGGGCAACGCTTCGGCGGTGCCCTCAGTGGCATCCGGCGAAAACCAGCCTATGACTCGGCGAGAAGCTCGCGCACAGCGCGAAGCCGCCGAACGCGGAAATTCCCGCGCCTCGAAACTTAAGCGTGCTTTGTCGGGGGAGAAGTCCGAGAGCGTGCAGCCACAGGCTTCAGCACCGAACACCCCCGAGACAGTGCCGCCTCAAACTCCTGTGGCGACCCCAAAAAGTATCGAACCTCAGGCAGAAGCCAAGGCAAAGATCCCGGTAGGGGAAAAGCCAAAGTCGAAGGATCACGCCGCACCAAAGCCGGTGCCGGTGATCCGTCCGGCTAATGTGAAGGCGCCGGTTGATACGCCAGGTACATCCAAGCCTGTAGGAAAGACGCAGCAATCAGCAAAGCCAGTAGCAACGCCGGAGCCGGTTCAGGCTCCGACACCGGCAAGTGATGCGGCCAAATCGAAGGCGAAGGCCGAGGCGAAAGCTCAACTTCTCGCCCCGGTACCGGCCACCGGACGGTCCGTTGAAAAAACTCAGGCTTCAAAGTCACCGGCAGAAGCTCAACCGGCTCCGCCGCACTCGGATAGCAAAGACTTAGCCGAAACTGGACATGCCGAGCCTGAAGAAGCTGAGATTCCAGCCGAACTACTCATCGGTGGACCGCCGAAGAAGTCGCGGGCGGGACGAAACCTGCCAGCTGCCATCGGTGTAGGTTTGGGCATGCTTGGCCTGGCTATGGTGGGACTTTTCTGGGTACCTGCGCTACTGGTTGCGCTCATCGTGATCTTGGCGGGCATCGGCTCGTGGGAAGTCGCTCGTGCGACAACCTATGCGAAAACTGAGGTGCAGCAGTTCCCGCTGTATCTGGCCTCTGTGCTCCTTCCCGTAAGCGCGATCCTCGGGGGACTAGATGCGTTGAGTTTTGCCTACTTAGGTAGTCTGGTCCTTGCTTTGGTCTTCCGAATTTTGGATGGACTCAAGGGCGCTGTGGCCTCGGTGATGAGCAGTGTCTTCATTATCAGTTGGGTGCCATTACTACTTAGTTTCGCCTTGCTGGTGATGCGCGGGGATAACGGCAACCTACTGATTACCACCATTTTGTTGCTTGTGGTCAGTAACGACACCTTTGGCTACGCGGTGGGCGTGCTCTTCGGTAAACATCCTATGGCTCCAAAGATTTCTCCCAAGAAATCTTGGGAAGGCTTTGCCGGATCCATGGTTGGTTCCATGGTCATTGGCGCGCTGGCCGCGAACTACTGGCTGGACATGCCTTGGTGGTCTGGCGTCATTCTCGCTTGCTTCACGACCATCGCAGCGACAACTGGCGACTTCGCCGAGTCGATGGTTAAGCGTGAACTGGGGATCAAGGATATGAGTAACCTGTTGCCGGGTCACGGCGGCATTATGGATCGACTCGATTCGTTGCTCTTCGCTATCCCGTTGGCCTACCTTGTCTCGCACTTCTTGGAGTGGAGCGTCGCAGTCTTCTAAACCCGAATGGTGTGGACCCGCACACGGATCTGCACCATTCGGTGTGCCTATGGCACCAAAATATTTCACAACACATAAGATTGAAGGGTGCCGCGTCATCGCGGTACGCCTGATGACTTTTCGTCTAGAACTAAGGAATAGTCGTGTCGCAGCAACAAGATGCTCCGTTCTCCCGGGTCCCGGAAAAGGACTTCGGCTACAACGTTAAGCAGGTTGATGCGTTTCTGAGCCGGGCGCGTGCCACCTTCAACGGCGGCGGAAACGATGATGCCGTGGTGACTAGCCACCTAATCCGTCGCACTACCTTTGCGCCGCAAAAGGGCGGCTACCAGGCCCGTGAAGTTGATGGTGCATTGGACCGTCTAGAAGACGTCTTTGCTAAGCGCGAGCGTGATGACCTGATTGCCCACCAAGGTGAAGAAGTGTGGCTGCAACAGGTCGGCCGCCTCGCAGCGATCTTACGCGGACGTTTGCACCGTTCTAAGGGTGAGCGTTTCCGTCGCCCTTCTCGAGCAAACGCAGCGAGCTACAACATTGAGGACGTTGACCGCCTGTGTGATCAGCTCATCGATTACTTCGAGCGTGACGTGCCTATGGCAGTCGACTCGGTACGTCGCGTGGAGTTCCGCTCTGCGGTGGGTACAGAAGGCTATGAAGAGTCGCAGGTGGATGCCTTCTTGGACCGTGTGGTCGAGCTGATGGCCTCGATAGACTAGATTTTCACGCACAAAACACGCCGCGGCCGCTAGGGAACAGATGTTCCGTAGCGGCCGCGATGTAGTTTAAGCGTTTAGTCTTGGTCTTCAGATTTTGACTGACGTCGTTTTTTGTCTTTTGTAGCGTAGTAGGCGTTTTTAGTTCGTTCCCGGGCTCGTGTTTTAATTTCCACGATGTCCTCTGCGAAGTGCTCCTTAGTCATGGCTTTGAACTCGGCCAACTTCGCGTCGGTCTCCTGCTGAGTTTCACCTGCCTGCCAGGGCCTAATCAGGAAAAATAAACCCATGTTCACCGCCGCATGAATAATTCCAAAGACCACTGCGGTGACTGAATTGCCCCACGCAATGAAGGCAAACACGGCCCCGGTCAGAAGGTATGCGAGCAACGGCAGTACGCTATAACCCCAGCCGCCAGGTTCGTTGAGTCTTCCTCGAATCACAAAGGGACGTTCAATACCTACGGCGAGAAGCTCTCCGAGGAGCAGAGTCGCCACCAGCACGCCTATGCTAGTTCCCAAACTTGCGGTCATAGAGTCACCGAATAGGGTGGACACCCAGAAAAGCAGCGCAACAACCAATAGTTTCAGTGTTCCGGTGAACAAATGACCGGTGAATGTGTGGATCAGTCGGGGCGGAGTCCATGCGGGGTCGTTAACAGGGTGTTCTGTGGGCATCTGTGATCCTCCCTGTGAGTCGCTAGAGATTTTCTGGTTTCAGTTTAGGATCCCTGAGATCTGAATGCGCTAGTACATAGCCATCAAAACGGGGCCGTGGCCCCTTAAATCTCAGCCGCTGTGCGTTTGGCCTTGTTCTGCTGTATCCGCCGGTCAATGAGCCACCCTGTTCCAATGAACAGTACCGAAGCAACTGAGGTCGTGATCGCTGAGTACAGTGAAGGATCAGCAGAGGAATTCCAAAAATATGGGCTCCCAAAGGCAACGATTATCATTAAAAAAATTCCAATAAAAACGTACATTCCTGTCCTCTCCCTCTGACAGCCGAGACGTGAGCAACGCTCAAAGCAGATTCTTACATCTCAAGTTCGACATGCGGATTACGCGAACTTTCGTTAGATGAACTATTCATTCGAGGCTAACAGTCTCACTGAAATCAGTACATCGTCCTTAAGTACTAGGGGGCGTAACGATGCCTGCTTGATTGCACTACAGAAAGCTCGTTAGCGACTCGTACCGGCTGGTCTGGGCGAACTTTTGGGTCTGAAACAGGCTACTTGTAGCTGCGTTCTGGCACGTGCAGTAATGCCATGACGAGGTCGACATTCGTGGGAATCTTCCGTGGAGATTTTTTGGATACCAAGATCATCACCACAAAGGCTAGTGGGACGCTCCATGCGGCCGGCTGGCGGAGCATCAACACCCAGAACGAGTCGTTGTTCGGCATCATGCTTGAACCGAGCAGAGCGAGCCCACAGCTTGCAGCACCTGCCAACATGCCGGCAATCGCCCCGCGCGCAGTCAAAGAACGCCACCAGATGCCCAGTAGTAGCAGCGGGCAGATCGTCGACGCGGTAAACGCGAAGACGTTGCCAATAGCACCGGCTAGCGCCAACGAGCTAGTTAGTAAGGCCACAACTACCGGAATCGCTGTGGCAAGTACCGTGGAGATCCTAAAACCGCGCACGGTGCCATTGAAGAACTCCTGTGAAAGTGCTCCGGCCAATGAGACTGCCAACCCGGAGGTGGTAGACAAGAACGCGGCAAACGCGCCCCCCACCACCACGGCGGTCAATAAATCTGCAAGGACCCCGTCAAAGACACTGTGCGGTAAGAGCAAGATGGTGGCATCAGCGTTGGATGCCGAAAGATCTTTGGTGTAGAGAATTCCCAAGACACCCAAGGTGGTCGGCAACAGGTAAAAAACAGAGAGCAGGCAGAGCACTATCGCCGTAGTGGTGCGTGCCGCGTGTCCCGTCGGGTTTGTATAGAAGCGCACCAGAACGTGCGGTAGACCGAGCGTGCCAAAGAGCAGAGCCAGGATAATCGAGATGGTTTCATACAGGCTCATCGAACTGATCGATTTTAATTGCCCAGCAACCGCCGCGGCTCGCTCGGGGACCGAATACTCGGGCAAGACTTGGAAGAGTACAAAAAGTGTGGGGATCACTAAGGCCGCAAGTTTGAACCAGTATTGGAATGCCTGCACAAACGTCACCGAACGCATGCCACCGGATACCACCGTCAGACACACCACCGCGGCGACAATAAGTGGGCCAATCCAGCCAGGGAGCCCGGTGGCAATGGACAGCGTTAATGCCGCCCCATGCATCTGGGGGACGATATATAACCAACAGATGATCACCACCAAGTAGGTGGTGATTTTACGTAGCATGATCGAATCTTCGAAGCGGATCTGGGCAAAGTCCGGAATCGTATAAGCCTGCGACCGGCGCAACGGTGCAGCAACGAATAACAAGAGCATCAAATATCCGGCTGTGTAGCCAATCGGGAACCACAGCCCGGATTGACCACTGAGCACAATCAGTCCTGCGACGCCCAAGAATGAGGCGGCCGAGAGGTACTCGCCACCGATGGCAGACGCATTCCACCACGGTCGCACGGTACGCGAAGCAACATAAAAGTCACTGGTGGTGCGAGATAGTCGCAGCCCGTAGAAGGCGATCAGCATGGTGGTCAGGCTGACAAGAACCAAAGCCAACACGGAAAACAAGTTAGTCATCGAGAGATACTCCGGTAGCGCCGTTCGTTACGTGTTGCCGCCCGGTTATAAAGCAAGCCGGCAATGATGATCAATGGGTAAATACCTACACCCAAAATCCACCAAGGCAGTGGAATATTAAAGAGCATGATCTGCGAGACCACAGGCCAAAAAACCAAGATCGCGGAGATCCCCACCAGCATGATCAGTAACCCAGCAGCTACGGCCACCGCCAGACGTAGCTGGGAGCTGATCAACTGGCGTACATAAAAGTTCTCGGCGCTCTGCTCGGGCCGCGTAGCGGGGATGTCTAGGCTTGCGTCCTGCGGAGCCTGTACCCGCACACGTTGCGGACGTTGCTGGGCAAAGCGACCTAAAGGTTCGCTCACAATGGACGAACCCGGTTTGCGGCCAGGCGTTCGCGAAGGTAGGGCAGCGCCCGGCGCGAAATCGGCAGTTCAACGCCGTTGACCACTACCGCAGCCTTACCAGTTTGCAACCGCACAGTCTCGATCTTGTCCATGGAGACCAAATAGGAGCGGTGAATGCGCACATAACCGGATTCTGCCCACTGCTGTTCCAAATCGTTGAGCGGTACACGAATCAGGTAGCTGGACTCGCGAGTGTGTAGCCGGGCGTAATCACCTTGAGCCTGTACAAAACCGATTTCGTCACGCGGTATGAGCTTGGTGATGCCACCTTGATCAACGGTGATCATTTCCGGCTTTGCCGGTTCGTCTTCAACCAATTCGCAGATGCGGCGGACGGATTCGGCCAGTCGCTGCGGGCGGATGGGTTTAAGCACGTAGTCGATAGCCGCCAGTTCGAAGGCCTCTAAGGCTTGGTCTTCGTCTGCGGTGACAAATACGATCAGTGGCGGATGAGTGAAACGGGAGATTACTCGGGCAATATCCAGTCCAGACAGTGCTGGCATGTGGATGTCCAAGAACAGGGCATCTACATCGTTTTCTTCTAAGGCTTTGAGCGCTGCGGCGCCGGAGGTTGCTCGGTGAATTTTTCCGATTCGCGAGTCTTGTCCGAGCAGAAAAGATATTTCTTCTACCGCTGGAAGTTCATCATCGGCAACGACCACATTAATCATGCCTAAAACTCTACCTTTGCTTAGGGCATTACGTCTGGTTCTAAGGTCTGTGGGGGGCGGAACTTCGGGATTCTTAAGGTGATAAGCGTTCCCTCGTCTGGCGCGGTATCGATAATCAGGCCATTGGCGTTGCCATAGAGCTGACGTAGCCTGACATCCACGTTACGCAGTCCCACATGCATATTGACGGTAGTTCCGGCCAAAACAGAGGCTAGCTGCTCTGGATCCATACCTGCCCCGTCGTCTTCGACGCTGATCACCGCGTGTAGTCCGTCCTCGGTGGCGGTAATCGAGATTCTCCCGCCATCGGGGCGTGCTTCCAATCCGTGGTGGACGGCGTTCTCCACTAATGGCTGTAGACAGAGGAAGGGGATTTGGGTGGTAAGTACTTCGGGAGCGATTTGCAAGGAGACCTTGATGCGGTCCCCAAAACGCGCCTTTTCCAACAGCAGGTACCGGTCAATTGCCTCGAGCTCTTCGGCCAAAGTAGTGAATTCACCACGCCGGCGGAACGAATACCGGGTGAAGTCAGCAAATTCAATCACTAGCTCACGTGCCCTGGCCGGATCGGTGTTGATAAATGAGGCAATGGCGTTCAGCGAGTTGTAGATGAAATGTGGGGAGATTTGCGCACGTAGCGCACGCATCTGCGCCTCGAGCAACTTCGCTTTTGACTCGTCGAGTTCTGCGGTGCTGACCTGGGCAGAAACGAAAACCGCTACCTCAGATACGGCGCGTACGAAGCTTGCTCCAGCGCGTTCGGACAACGCAGTCACGGTGCCTACTGCTTGCCCACCGGCCAATATGGGGGCGGCCACAAGATCAAAGCCGGGGGTGCGATGAACTTGCGTTTTCTGACTAGTGATTGCCGAGATGCCGATAGCCTGAGCGCGCTCTTCAAGCCCGGGCGTAAAGTCAATAGCCGAGTCGGTAGCGAGAATTTGTTGAGAATCACTAATCACAAATGCTGAGCAGCCCAGAAGTTTACGTAACGCCTTGGCACTTTTTGCAGCCCCTTCTTCGGTGAGGCCGCGTCCTAGGTGCGGTACCGCTACAGACATATGGTGCAGGGCCTGGAAGGTAGCTTCTTCGGCGTAGGTACCCAGCTCCTTAGTGGAGCGGGAAATCTTAAAACCAAGGTAGCCAACAATGGCGATGCCAACAATCACGATGGTGACGATGAGGGTGATCTGCAACGCGGGAGACATAAGCCCATCCTAAAGCCACCCAATACCGCTAACCGTTCGTCGTTAGGCAACCTGCCGTTGGGCGCAAGAATTTATCCGTTAGGCCACGTATGTTACGCAACCCCTAGTGAGCTGGACACAAATAGCCAATAGTGAACTTAGTCACAACGCACATGTGTGCATCATCACTATTTTGCAATTCGCTCAAGGAGGGCACCAATGAGTGCTGAACCGCAACCCGATGTCTCAGAGGACATTGATTTTGTGGCGGAAAGGGATTCGGAAGAATTCCAGGAACTGCGCAAGACTCACCGCAGCTTCGTTTTCCCCATGGCAATCTTTTTCCTCGTCTGGTATTTCGCTTACGTCTTACTTGCCGACTACTTCCACGACTTCATGTCCATCAAGGTCTTCGGCAACGTCAACATGGGTATCCTTCTTGGCCTGTTGCAGTTTGTCTCAACCTTCGTCATTACCGGCATGTATGTGCACTTCTCCAACAAAAAGCTTGATCCTAAGGCAGCGAAAATTCGTAAGCGCCTTGAAAAAGAGGGCGTGAACTAATGAATTCTTCGCTGATCCTGGCCCAAGCGGCCGAGGCTACCCAGGTGGGTAACCCGCTAGTAAACATTGCGATTTTCGCAGCCTTTGTCGGCATCACTCTGGTGATTGTGCTGAAGGCAAGTAAGAACAACAAGACCGCGGCGGATTATTATGCCGGTGGTCGTTCCTTCACCGGAACCCAAAATGGTACCGCCATCGCCGGCGACTACCTTTCGGCAGCTTCCTTCCTGGGCATTGTTGGCGCGATCGCGATCAACGGGTATGACGGATTCCTTTACTCCATTGGCTTCCTCGTCGCATGGCTTGTTGCACTGCTGCTGGTGGCCGAACTACTGCGTAACACCGGTAAGTTCACCATGGCTGATGTGCTTTCCTTCCGCCTCAAGCAGCGTCCGGTACGAATTGCCGCGGCGATCTCCACTCTTGCCGTATGCGTGTTCTACCTGCTGGCACAGATGGCTGGCGCCGGTGCGCTGGTCTCGCTGTTGTTGGGTATCGATGAGAAGTTTGGCCAGTCACTGGTCATCATCGTCGTGGGCGCATTGATGATCATGTATGTACTGATCGGCGGGATGAAGGGCACCACCTGGGTGCAGATCATCAAGGCCTGCCTGCTGATCGCCGGCGCATTGGTCATGACCATCTGGACTCTGGCACTATTCGATTTCAACTTCTCAGCTCTGCTGGGCAAAGCCGCCGAGGTAGCTGGCAACCCAGAAATTCTGAACCCGGGTATGCAGTACGGTAAGTCCGAAACCTCGAAGCTCGACTTCATCTCCTTGGCCTTGGCCCTGGTGCTTGGTACCGCTGGCCTGCCGCACGTGCTGATGCGCTTCTACACGGTTCCTACCGCGAAGGAAGCTCGCAAGTCCGTAGTTTGGGCGATCTGGTTGATCGGCGCTTTCTACCTGTTCACCCTGGTTCTTGGCTTCGGCGCCGGCGCGCTGATCGGCCCAGACAAGATCAAGGCCGCTCCGGGCGGCGTGAACTCCGCGGCTCCATTGCTGGCCTATGAACTGGGCGGCACCCTGCTGCTGGGTCTGATTTCCGCGGTCGCATTCGCGACGATCCTTGCAGTGGTCGCTGGTCTGACGATTACCGCCGCGGCATCCTTCGCACACGATGTCTACGCTTCGGTGATTGCCAAGGACAAGACGACCCCGGAAAAGGAAATGAAGGTTGCCCGTCGCACGGTGATCGTGATCGGTATCTTCGCTATCGCCGGTGGTATCGGTGCTCAGGGACAGAACGTCGCCTTCTTGGTGGCGCTGGCCTTCGCCGTAGCAGCCTCGGCAAACCTGCCAACGATTCTGTACTCGCTGTTCTGGAAGGGCTTCAAGACCCGCGGCGCGGTGTGGTCCATGTACGGTGGTTTGGGTTCGGCAATCTTGCTGATCATCTTCTCCCCAGTATTCTCCGGATCGCCAACTGCGATGGTTCCAGGCATCGATATCTCCATCTTCCCGCTGGCTAACCCGGGCATTGTGTCCATCCCATTGGCCTTCATTCTCGGTTGGTTGGGTTCGATTACCGATCCAGGTACCGAAGACATCACCAAGCAGGCAGAAATGGAAGTTCGTTCGCTGACCGGTGTGGGTGCCGAGAAGGCAGTTGATCACTAAACGATCAACAATCTAGTTTGTAGGTGAACAACCGGTAGTGGCCGGGACCAGTCGTCAAGAACGGTCCCGGCCACTGCTTTGTGCTGTGGAGAAAATCTACTTTTGGGCCAATAAGCGTTGGACTCGAGGTTTAACCTCGGTGGCCAGTAAGGTAATGGATTCTAAGAGGTGTTCTTGCGGTAGGCCACCAATGTCGGTCTGTAAGAAATGGCGCATATGTCCGAGGTAGCCGTGCAAATGCACGATTCGTTCGGCTACCTCATCGGGGGACCCGACGTAGTAGGCGCCCGGGGCTTCGGCTTGGGAATCATAGGCGCGTTTATCCGGTGCCGGCCAGCCCCGTAGTCTGCCCATTTCCACGTTCAAGTTGTACCAACCCGGGTAGAAACGATCCAGCGCTTCTTGTTTTGTGGGTGCGACAAGTCCCAAGGCAGCGACGGAAATCTTCAGGTCTTGTTCATTGCGTCCGGCAGCAGCACCAGACTTCCGGTAGAGCTCAGCGAGCGGGGCAAACCGGTGTGGTGCCCCGCCGATAATTCCGTAGGAGATGGGTAGACCTAATTGACCGGCGCGAGCAGAAGATGCCGCGTTTCCGCCGGTGGCTAGCCAGATGGGCAGCGTTCCTTGAACTGGGCGAGGTACCACGGCGAGGTCGGCTAACGCCGGACGTTTACTGCCAGACCATGTGACATTTTCATTCGTTGAATTGTTGATGGTCATCAGCAGGTCAAGCTTCTGAGCGTAGAGCTCGTCATACTCTTGGAGGTCATATCCAAAGAGCGGAAACGTCTCGACCGAAGAGCCACGGCCGGCGGTAATTTCAACGCGTCCGCCGCCGGAGATGATATCTGCCGTGGCGAACTGTTGGTATACGCGCACCGGGTCATCGGTACTGATAATACTGGCGGCACTTCCTAGGATAATCTGCTTAGTTGCTGCCGCGGCGGCGTTGATCAGTGCGCCAGGAGAAGAAGCTGGCATCGTAGTGGTGTGGTGTTCACCAATACCGAAGTAATCCAGTCCGCTTTGGTCAGCCACCTTGATCGCTTGGAAAAGGTTGGTGATGGCTTGGGCTGTTGAACCTAATGATCCGTCAGAGTTTCGTTGAGTATCACCGAAACTGTAAGAGCCGATTTCCATAAGTTTGCCGTCCTTGGTTACTCGCCGAATTGGTCATCAGATTGAGATTTTGAGTCCGCGAACAGTGCGGATAACTGCGCCGTATCAACGCGGCCGTTGAACAGTGGGTTGCCCGGTACGAATTGGCGGCCAGCACTGAGCGCTCCGGCATCAACGCAGTCGAATCCGAGTCGGTGGATGAAGTCCAGGACATTAGCTTTAGCTTGTGCATTATCTCCGGCGACGGCAAGAGCCCGGCGGCCTGTGGTGCGCGCAGGCGAGGCATCAGGTTCCAGCTCGTGGTAACCAACGTGGTGAGAGGACTTTGTAACGTGGGAGCCGGAATGATGTCCTGCGACGACCTGGCTGGAAGGCAAAAGTGGCTGGGCAAAATCTGCAATCTGGCCGTCGGCTCCAGCCCAGTAGTTCATGGCGTCTACGACGGTTTTCCCATGCAACGCTTGGGCATCGAGCGGCGTGTATTTATGCAGCGGCATTGCCATAATCACTATGTCGGTGGAGGCTACTTCGCCTGCCGAGACCGCTTCCGCGCCCGGCGCCGAGGATGCCAATGGTTTGTGTTGATCGACCGGTTTCTTGCATGACGAGCTGAGCCGCCTTTCAGCAATTTGTTCTGTAAAGCAGACTATATTGATAACAGAACATCTGTGCAACCCCGTAAATTCGGATATGCTGGTGATCATGAGTACCTCACGCACTGCCGCGCACCATAACGACACCGCCCTCGGCGATTTCCTGCCCGGAGACCTTGGGTGGCATCTCGGAATGATCTTGCGTGGACACCAACTGGCGCTTACGCACTGCGTGGGGGATCTGCCAGGTTCGGTGCGTGGGTTTCAGCTGCTCTCCACGGTGGTCCATCGTGACCCCGCCAACCAACAGGCGCTCGGTGCCCATCTTGGAATTGACCGCACAGTGCTGACCTATCTCATCGATGACCTCGTTGAGGCCCTGCTGGTGGAAAGAGTGCCTGCACCGAGTGATCGACGAGCGCGCAAGATTATTGCAACACCACACGGTAAAGAGCGGTTGAAAGAACTCGAAAATAAAGTGCGTGAGGCGGAGGCAGAACTTTTGGTAGGCCTGAATGTAGAGCAATCCGCGCAATTAGCGCATCTGGTCTCGGAGCTTTCGACAAGTATTCATCGGGCGCAACCGGGGATGAACCCTTGCGAAGAGATGGATGCGCTGGGGTAACTAGTGCCTTCTTAGCCGCGCTTGCCCTCCAAATCTTGGGCCAGCGAGAGTTCAATGAGTTTAGTGGTGCGATAAGGAACTAGCTCAGCCATGGATAGGGCCGAATCGGCGCGGTTGACTCCTTCGATATTCAACAGCAACCCATGCACGCGGAAAAGTTCCTCGGCGTTTGCGGCTGCGGCACGCACTAAAATATCGGCCGAACCGGTCAGCCCATGAGCTTCTAAAACTTCGGGGATCTGCGCCAACTTCTTGGCAATCTCCTCCAAATGACGTTGGTCCACGTGCAGCTCAATAAAGGACAACAAGCCAAAGCCCAGAGCCGTCGGTGGGATCCGTCGATCTATGGGGGAGAGAACTTCGGTTTCTAAACGATTGAGTCTTGACTGCACGGTATTTCTGCCCAAGCCAAGCGCTGTTGCCAGCGATGAAGCGGTTCTTCGGGTGAGCTTTGATAGCGAGAGCAGGATTCGTCGATCAGTGGTGTCTAAAGGTTGCATAATGCGCACATTAGCACCCGCTCACGGGTCTGGATAGTGCGTTTTGCTTTATTTACTTTCTTGCCATTGTGCAACTTGCGCCATGTGAGTAGCATCACAGGTAAGTGGTCGCGCTGAATTAGCCGTCCACCACTGACTACGCGAGAGTAAGGATGCCGATCGTGTCCACCCAGCACATCGACGTAGCCGCCGGATGCCTACCCACGCACCAGCTGCTCAACGTCTCTGGAGAACGAACTCCAGACGAAGAACTAGACCATCATCTGACCGGGCTCACCGAGCAAGACCTGGCAGATTTCCTCCGCGACATGGTTGTCTTGCGTCGCCTAGATAATGAGGCCACGGCGCTGCAACGCCAAGGACAGTTGGGCCTCTGGGCGCCATTGCTTGGCCAAGAAGCTGCCCAAATTGGTTCAATCCGCGCCACCGAAGATACCGACTTCATTTTCCCTTCCTACCGTGAGCACGGAGTTGCCTGGGCCCGAGGCGTTAAAGCCGAAGATCTGCTCAGCGTCTGGCGCGGTGCCACCGCCAGCGGTTGGGACCCTCATGAGGTAAATATTGCTTGCCAGCAGATTGTCATTGGATCTCAGGCGTTGCACGCCGCCGGGTATGGCATGGGCATCAAATTTGATGGTGGTAAAGAAGTTGCCGTGGCCTACTTTGGGGACGGGGCGACCAGCCAAGGCGACGTCAACGAAGCGCTGGTCTTCGCCGCGAGCTACCAGGCGCCGGTGCTGTTCTTCTGCCAGAACAACCAGTGGGCCATCTCCGAGCCGGTCGGCTTGCAGAGCCGCACGCAGATTGCTGACCGTGCCAGTGGATTTGGCGTCAAGACCTGGCGGGTGGACGGCAACGACGTACTCGCGGTTTATGCAGCCACCAAGGCCGCGCTGGCACACGCTCGTCATGGACTAGGCCCAACCTTTATCGAGGCAGTGACCTACCGTATGGGTTCGCATACCACCGCCGATGATCCCACTCGTTACCGAAAAAATGAGCAGGTTGAAGAGTGGCGGGCCAAGGATCCTATTGATCGATTGGTCAATCACCTGACGGTGCTCGGCGCTGATGTGCAGTCCTACCAGCAGCGAGCCCAGAATGCAGCGGACAAACTAGCTGCCGAGCTACGTGAGGCCATCACCACGATGCCCGATCCTGAACCACATGAACTTTTTGATCATGTGTATGCCGAAGAGCATGAACCAAGCCGCAGGGAGCGGGACACCTACCTGCAGTACCTAACAAATTTCCAGGATGGTGGACTATGAGCGTTTCAATGATGAAGGCGCTAAACCAGTCCTTGCGTGACGCGCTGACCGAAGACGAAAAGGTCATACTGCTCGGCGAAGACATTGGCACCCTCGGCGGCGTATTCCGCATTACCGACGGGCTGAAAGACGAATTTGGCGAGCATCGGGTGGTTGACACACCACTTGCCGAATCCGGGATCGTCGGTAGCGCCATCGGTTTGGCCTACCGTGGTTACCGTCCAGTGGTGGAGATCCAATTTGATGGATTCACATACCCCGCCTTTGATCAGTTGGTTTCACAGCTGGCAAAGATGCACTTCCGTTCACGGGGCCGGGTGAAAATGCCGGTGACCGTGCGTATTCCATATGGCGGCGGAATCGGCTCACCGGAACACCACTCGGAATCTCCGGAGGCCTATTTCTCCCACACCGCGGGATTGCGGGTTTTTGCACCCTCCAGCGTGGAAGATGCCTATGTGATGTTGCGTCAGGCGATCGCTTGCGACGATCCGGTGATCTTCTTTGAACCCAAACGCCGGTATCACGAAAAAGCGGACATTGAGCTAAGCACCCCAGAGCAGACCGGTTCACCCAAGGCAAAGGTGCTCCATCAAGGAAACGACGTGACGGTGGTGGGATATGGCCCCACCGTTTATACCCTCAATGATGCGGTGCTGGCAGCCGAAGACGAAGGCGTGAGCCTGGAGGTCATTGACCTACGCTGCCTGGATCCGTTGGACCTGGAAACGGTCGCCGAATCGGTCAAGCACACCGGAAAACTTGTGGTGGTCCATGAAGCGAGCAGGACCTCAGGAATCGGTGCGGAGATCTGCGCTCAGATCACCGAGACCTGTTTCGACTATCTGGAGCATGCACCATTGCGCGTGACTGGGTTTGATATTCCGTATCCACCTTCACGGCTCGAATCCCATCATTTGCCAGACCTGGACAAAGTGATGCATGCCGTGGACACGGTCATGCGCCGCAACGAGACACACGCCGGAGGTGCCAAGTGATGGCTCCCAATACTTTCAAGTTGCCAGACCTCGGTGAAGGGCTCACCGAGTCCGAAGTTTTGAACTGGAAAATTCAGGTAGGCGAGCATGTCGCGCTGAACCAGATCATCGCCGAGGTGGAAACCGCGAAGGCAGTCGTTGAGCTGCCCTCGCCATTTGCCGGAATTGTGCAGAAACTGCATGCCTCCGCCGGCGAGGTAGTCCCCGTGGGCGGACCACTGGTGACCTTTGGAGATGAGGCAGCAGAATCTGATACCGGGAATCCACGCGGAGAAAGCGGCGACGCGGGATCCGGGGACCGGACTCCGACCCTGGTTGGCTATGGCGCTCCTGCAACCAGTGGACATCGCCCGGCTCGCCGTGGACGCGCGTCGCAGAACCAGCCTTCGGCTACCGTACTGCCAGCGGCAACGCCCCAGGCATCGGCTCACAACTCACAGGCCGAGGATAGCGGCGCTCGCCGAACCGCCACTCGCAGCACACCGCCGGTGCGCAAGCTGGCCCGGGATCATGGCATCGAGATTTCCTCGGTGCGCGGAACCGGTGCCGACGGCGCGGTGCTGCGTGCCGATATTGAGGCCCTGATTGGTGCTCCGCAGCAGGACATGCAGCCAGAGCCTGCAACGACGGGAACAGTGGCGGGCGACCGCCGGGTAAAGATCAGTGCGGTGCGCCGCGCGACGGCTAAGGCCATGGTCGACTCGGCTTTCACCGCCCCGCACGCCACCGAATTCCTTACCGTGGATCTGACCGAGTCGATGCAGCTTGTCGAGAAGCTGCGCAAGCATCCGTTGCTCAAGGACGTGAAGCTCAACATCACGACACTGACTTCGTTGATAGTCACCCGTTTGCTGGGTACCTACCGCGCGCTGAACTCGCGGTGGGATGCGGCAAATGACGAAATCGTTGAGTTCGGCTCGGTGCATTTGGGTATGGCTGTGGCCAGTGATCGTGGACTGCTGGTGCCGGTGGTCAAAGATGCGCAGTCAAAGTCGTTGCGTGATTTAGCCGAAGAGCTCACGCAAATCATTGAATTGGGCAGGGCAGGGAAGCTCTCGCCGGCGCAACTTAGCGGTGGAACGTTCTCGATTACGAACGTTGGAGTGTTTGGCGTGGACGCCGGCACCCCGATTCTTCCTCCGGGCCAGTCCGGAATTCTTGCCCTTGGACAGGTCAAGCGCCGTCCGTGGGAGTTCGAGGATCAAGTGGCCTTGCGTCACACCTCAACGTTGGCGCTGTCCTTCGATCATCGCGTTGTCGATGGCAAGGAAGCTAGCGAGTTCCTTGCTGGCATCGGCGCAGTGCTGGAGGACCCTGGGATGATGAATATTTTTATTTGATTCCATGGTTGCTTCATGTCTTGAAAATTAGAATATCTGGTTGATCAGATCGACCTCAAGTACTACTTTCATATTTATTCATTGGTTGTTTCGCAATATTTGATGTAATCTCGTTCACTACGTGCTATAGCTCACTTTCGAGGCGCACGGCATCTGTGAATTGCAGAAGCAGCAACGAACTTTTGAGGAGAAGAAAGATGCGATACTCGCACGCATCGAAGGCGCTGGTTTTGTCCGCTGCCTTGGCATTGACACTAACCGCCTGTGGCGGAGGGACCCCGGAGGAATCTGCCAACGGCGGTTCCGAGGGCGATGCCACCAAGGTCATCACCGCTAACACCACCGAACCACAGAACGGCCTATTGCCGGCAAACACCAACGAAGTTGGTGGCGGCCGTGTGATGGACCTGATCTTCACCGGGCTGGTCAGCTATGACGCCAAGGGCAAGCCTGTTAATGAGATCGCGGAATCGATTGAAACAACAGATTCCCAGAACTACACCATCAAGCTCGTTCCAGGTCACACCTTCTCCGACGGCTCCCCAGTCACCGCTGCTTCATTCGTAGATGCCTGGAACTTCGGTGCAGCCGCTAAGAACGCGCAGTTGAACTCCTACTTCTTCGAATCCATCAAGGGTTACAAAGAAGTCAGCGCTGAGAATGCGAAGACCGAGAAGATGGAAGGGTTGAAGATTGTCGATGACAATACCTTCACCGTTGAACTGAGCCAGCCGGAGTCTGACTTCCCGCTGCGTCTTGGCTACACCGCCTTCATGCCGCTTCCAGAAGCAGCCTTCAAAGATCCAAAGGCCTACGGCGAAGCACCTGTCAGCAACGGACCATACAAGTTGGCGGAGTGGAACCACGACGTCAACCTGAAGCTCGAAGTCAACGAATCCTACGAGGGACCACGTAAGGCCGCTAACGGCGGTATCGACTTCAAGGTCTACCAGTCCACGGAGTCCGCATACCAGGACATCATGGCCGGCAACTTGGACGTACTGGACCAGATCCCACCATCAGCACTGGCCAACTACCAGTCCGATCTGGGTGACCGTTCGGTCAACGCACCTTACGCAGGTAACGCAACCATCACCATCTCCGGCTACTTGGATCACTTCAAGCAGGGCGAAGAAGGCAACCTGCGTCGTGCAGCGATCTCTCGCTCCATTGACCGTCAGCAGATCATCGACAAGGTGTACTTCGGCGGCAAGGTCAAGGCCGAAGAATTCACCGCACCGGTGCTCGAAGGCTACAGTGCCGATATCCCGGGCAGTGAAGTTCTCGACTTCGATGCCGATGCAGCCAAAAAGCTGTGGGATGAAGCCAACGCCATTGAAAACTGGGATGATTCCGAAGAATTCTCCATCGGCTACAACGTTGATGGCGCCGGCAACAAGGAATTCGTCGAAGCTGTAGCCAACCAGGTCAAGAACACCCTGGGTATCAATGCTGTCGCCAAGCCTTACACCTCCTTCAAGGCGTTGCGCGATGACGTTACCAAGAAGAAGATGACCGGCGCACACCGCTCCGGTTGGCAGGCAGACTACCCATCGATGTACAACTTCCTCGGCGCCCTGTACGGCACCGGAGCAGGTTCCAACGATGGCGATTACTCGAACAAGGAATTCGACGACAAGCTCAAGGAAGGTCTCGCCGCAACCGATCCGGCCGAAGGCGCAAAGATCTTCAACGAGTCGCAGGAAATCCTTTTCAAGGATCTGCCAGCTATTCCACTGTGGTACCAGGCAGTCCAGGGCGGCTGGAGCGAGAACGTTTCAAACGTCGAGTTCGGTTGGAACGGTGTTCCAATCTACAACGCCATCACCGGCAAATAGATTCACTAGCTAAGTCGCCTAGTCAGGTTCGACTCAGTTGAAAACGTCTCAGGGAGACCCGGCAACATCAGGGTCTCCCTTTGGCGTGTCAGTCCTCCCTCTCTATCTGAACGTCTGGTTTGTGCCGACGGAAAGAGGAAATAAAAATGGCCACGTGCCTTGCAACGTCTCGAGGTGAGACGCACTCATGCTAGCTTTTACGCTCAAGCGATTCTTGCAGCTGATTCCGGTGTTTATCGGTGCCACGCTGCTCGTATACTTCTTGGTCTTCGCGACCCCCGGAGATCCAATCTCCGCACTTTCTGGCGGTAAGCCAATGACGCCAGCCGTCGAATCCGCGCTACGTGCCCAGTACAACCTGGACCAGCCATTCTGGGTTCAATATGGCTTGTACTTGAAAAACTTGGTTACCCTGGATCTGGGTATGTCCTTCTCCGGACAGGAAGTCCGAGACCTGCTGGCCCGTGCATTCCCAGTTACCGCACGGTTGGCAGTGATGGCATTGGCTATCGAAGCAGTCTTCGGCATTTTCTTCGGTGTCATCGCAGGCATGCGCAAAGGCAAGGCCTTTGATTCCACCGTGCTGATCCTTTCGTTGATCGTGATCGCAATTCCTACCTTCGTGCTGGGCTTTGTGCTGCAGTTTGTCGTCGGAGTTAAGCTCGAATGGGCCAAACCTACCGTCTCCGGCGGAGCAACATGGGGCGAGCTCATTCTTCCCGCGGTGGTTCTTGGCTTGGTTTCCTTCGCCTATGTCCTGCGTCTGACCCGTACCTCGATTATCGAGAACAAACAGGCGGACTATGTACGCACCGCTACCGCTAAGGGCTTGAGCCGCGGGCGTGTTATCAACGTGCACATCCTGCGAAATTCGCTGATCCCAGTGGTGACCTTCCTAGGTGCCGACCTGGGATCGCTCATGGGTGGCGCGATCGTCACCGAGGGTATCTTCAACGTTCCCGGTGTCGGCAACCTGCTGTACCGCGCAATCCTCAAGGGTGAAACCCCCACGGTTGTCGCGGTGGTCGGTGTGCTCGTGATCGTCTTCGTGCTCGCCAACCTCATCGTAGACATGCTTTACGCCCTGCTTGACCCAAGGATCCGTTATGCCTGAGAACCAGAATCAAAATCCTGAGGCCGGATTGCCTATCAGCAAGATCCGTGCCGGAAAAGTTTCTAAGTACACCATTCCGCACTTTGTTGCGCCACTAGACGAGACCCCGTTGCAGGGTGTCGATGCGGTCAAGGAAACGGGAAAGCCACTATCCATGTGGGCAGAAGCCTGGCGTTCGCTGCGCAAACGCCCGTTGTTCATCATTTCTGCGCTATTGATCATCGTGGTGATCGCTATTGCGACGATTCCAGGGTTGTTTACATCGGTTGATCCAACCTCCTGCTACTTGGAATTTTCTAATGAAGGACCAAGCTCAGGCCACCCGATGGGTTATAACTTCCAAGGTTGCGACGTGTACGCACGCGCCATCCACGGAACACGTGCCTCGCTGATGGTCGGCATTTTCACCACAATCTTCGTGGTGCTCATTGGCGGCACCATCGGTGCTCTTGCTGGTTTCTATGGCGGCTGGTTGGATACCATCTTGGCTCGCCTCGGTGACATCTTCTTTGCACTTCCAATGGTGCTTGGTGCCATCATCGTCATGCAGCTTCCCGCATTCCGAGACAATAAAAGCGTATGGACAGTTATTGTCACGCTCGCAATTTTCGGATGGCCTCAGGTCGCGCGTATTACCCGTGGTGCGGTGCTCGAAGCGCGCGATGCGGACTTCGTTAAAGCCTCACGTGCGTTGGGACTGTCGCGTGGCAAGTCATTGCTCAAGCACGTGATCCCGAACGCCATGGCACCGGTGATCGTCGTCGCTACCGTAAACCTAGGTGTGTACATCGTCGCCGAGGCGACGCTCTCCTTCCTTGGTCTTGGACTTCCATTTGAGGTGATGAGCTGGGGTAACGATATCTCTTCGGCTCAATCTCAACTTCGTAATAACCCGATGATGTTGATGTGGCCTGCACTGTTCTTGTCCGTCACCGTCTTGAGCTTCATCATGCTCGGCGATGCAGTGCGTGATGCACTGGATCCTAAGTCTCGAAAGGGGAACTAACTGTGGTGCAGAATTCAGAACCCAAGCCCCTGCTGGAAATCAAAGACTTGGCCATTACCTTCAGCACGCCTGACGGCCCGGTCAACGCGGTGCGCAACGCCAACCTGACGGTGATGCCCGGCGAGACCGTGGCCATTGTCGGTGAGTCCGGTTCGGGCAAGTCCACCACCGCTCTGGCGGCCATCGGCCTGCTTCCAAGCAACGGCGAAGTCTCAGCTGGGCAGATTCTTTTTGACGGCGAGGATATTTCCAAGGCCAGTGAAAAGCGGTTTGTTGAGTTGCGCGGCAACCACATCGGCATGGTTCCGCAGGACCCGATGAGCAACCTCAACCCAGTGTGGAAAATTGGTTTCCAGGTCAAAGAGACTTTGAAAGCCAATGGCCTGGCTGGCAGCAATCCCAAGCAGCGCGTGGCGCAGGTCTTGGCCGATGCTGGCCTGCCCGATCCGGAAACGCGGATGAATCAGTATCCGCATGAGTTCTCTGGCGGTATGCGGCAGCGTGCGCTGATTGCCATCGGTTTGGCCTGCCGTCCACGCTTGCTGATCGCTGATGAGCCCACCAGTGCGTTGGATGTTACCGTGCAGCAGCAGATCCTGGATCACTTGGACACCATGACCAGCGAACTGGGCACCGCCGTCCTGCTGATCACCCACGATTTGGGCTTGGCCGCAGAACGCGCCGAGAAGGTCATCGTGATGTACAAGGGCCAGGTTGTTGAATCTGGTCCAGCGTTGGAACTGCTGCGCAATCCACAGCACCCGTACACCAAGCGACTGATCAACTCCGCGCCGTCGTTGGCCGCGCAGCGTGGTGACAAGCACGAGATGGCAGTGGACGAAGTAGTGGCAGAAAAGTCCGAACCACTGCTGAAGATCTCAAATTTGACGAAGGTCTTCGACATCCGCAAGGGCTTCGGTCGCAAAGAAAAGTTCACCGCAGTGGACAAGGTATCTTTTGAGATTCCCAAGGGCACCACGACCGCAGTGGTCGGTGAGTCCGGATCGGGCAAATCGACAATCGCGCAGATGGTGCTGAACCTGCTGGATGCGACCTCCGGAGACATCGTCTTCGACGGGCAAGCTATCGGCAAGCTCAGCGAACGCGAATTGTTCAAGTACCGTCGCCGTGTGCAACCGATCTTCCAGGACCCTTATGGTTCCCTGGACCCGATGTACTCGATTTACCGCACCATCGAGGAGCCTCTGCGCATCCACGGTATTGGTAATCAGGCATCTCGCGAGAAGAAGGTCAAGGAACTGCTGGGGCAGGTATCCATGCCGGCCTCGACCATGCACCGATTCCCGAACGAGCTCTCTGGCGGTCAGCGGCAGCGTATTGCCATCGCGCGAGCGTTGGCCTTGCAGCCGGAGATGATCGTCTGCGACGAGGCGGTCTCCGCGCTGGACGTGCTGGTGCAAGCGCAGGTGCTGGAGCTGCTTGATGAGCTACAGCGTGAATTGGGCCTAACCTACCTGTTCATCACCCACGACTTGGCTGTTGTGCGCCAGATCGCAGATAACGTCTGTGTGATGGAGCATGGGAAGCTCGTTGAGCAGGGAACGGTGGATGAGATTTTCGAGAATGCGAAGAGCGATTACACCCGAAACCTGTTGTCGGCCATCCCAGGTGCCAGCTTGATTTAAGGATTTTTCGGCTTTTTGCCACCAACTCAGGGCAGTGAACTCTTCGAAGAGTCGCTGCCCTGAGTTCGTTAAAAAATGACTTATTCAAGAAATGTTTCAGTTTTTTCGGATCTGAAATAAATGTTGCAAAAACGTTATAAACGAGTTTGGTGGTGGCGGGGCTCAATCACCGCTTCTGATTGAAAAAACCCAATGTGAAAGAAATCCTTGAAATCCCGGGGGAAGTGAGCCAAGTCGCTAAACTCGCCAGTAACAAGCGAATCGAAACTCGAAAGTTTTGGAAACGTTCCTAAGAGATATGAAGCGGATCTTTCTATATCCAAGATGGCAAAAGCCAGTTAGTCTATTGCTCAATGGTTCCATCATGTGATGTGTTCCACAGTGGACCGCATGGTTCAGAACTCGTATCGTTCATATTCTCAAGGAGGCGGAATGCGATTCCAACGTGTTTCGAAGGCAGTAGTAGTAGGTGCTGCAATGGCTTTGGCCCTGTCGGCATGTGCACCAGGTGGCAGCGGCACCGATCCGAAGGCTTCGGAGTCAGGCAACACCAGCGGGAACGGTTCAGCTGAAGTGACCAACAGTGGTCTCGCAGACCTCGGTGACATCACTACCAAGGACGACACCATTGCGGTCTCGGTGGGCGCACCAGAATTCATCAGCTACAACGGGTTCACTCCGAACACCTACTCGACTTACAACTCCGCTATCACGGACCGCATGTTCGCAAGCTTCTCGTACTTCGGTACCGATGGAAAGCTCTACCCGAACGAAGATCTCGGCTCTTATGAGAAGGTCAGCGACGATCCGCTGACCATCAAGTACACCATCAGCGATAATGCTAAATGGTCAGATGGAACGCCTATCACCGTGGCTGACTCGGTCTTGGCCTGGGGCGTGCAGAACTTGAACCTCAACGAAGGTTCCAAAGAAAAGCCGCTGTTCAACTCGGTCTCCGTCGACCTGGGCGATACCGTGCCAAAGGGCCCACAGGGTGACGTTGCAGGCAAGGAATTCACCGTTGAATTCTCGGCCCCGGACCCTGACTGGGCGCTGCAGTCCTGGCTACTGCAGCCAGCTCACGTGGTAGCCAAGGAAGCTGGCATGAGCACCGAAGAGCTGGCTAACGCCATCCTTGCCGGTGAATCAGACAAGCTGAAGAAGGCCGCCAAGTTCTGGAACGAAGGCTGGAACACCAACCCGGGCACCCTTCCAAAGGAAGAAATCATGCCAGTTTCCGGGCCGTACAAGCTCGGATCCTGGAAGGCTGGCGAATCGGTCACCCTGGTAGCGAACGAGGACTACTACGGTACCCCCGCCGCCACCAAGCAGCTGAACTTCCGCTTCGTTGAAGACGCTGCAATGGTTCAGGCACTGCAGAACAAGGACATCGACGTCATCAACCCACAGCCAACGGTTGATACCTTGGCTCAGCTTGAGGCACTTGGTGACCAAGTAGCCATCCAGCAGGGTGACACCCTGACCTGGGAGCACTTGGACTTCAACTTCCGTGGAAAGAATGCGTTCAAGAACCTGGAACTGCGCAAAGCATTTGCCATGTGCGTTCCGCGTCAGAACATCGTCGACAACTTGGTCAAGCCTCTGAACCCAGAAGCAGTGGTCATGAATGCTCGCGAAGTATTCCCATTCCAGGACAACTACGAAGAAGTTGTCTCAGCTTCCTATGACGGTCGCTACGATCAGGTTGACATTGAAGGGGCAAAGAAGATCCTCGAAGCCGAGGATGCAGTGGGCACCAAGGTGCGCATTGGCTACTCCGCTCCCAACGAGCGTCGCACCAACGAAGTTGCTGCCATCAAGTCCTCCTGTGATGAGGCTGGCTTCAAGGTCGAAGACGCTGGAGATCCGAAGTTCTTCGCACCAGGCGGAACCCAGGAACGCGGTGACTACGACGTAGCACTGTTCGCATGGGCAGGTTCAGGCCAGATCTCTTCAGGCCAGAACATCTACGCCACCGGTAAGCCACAGAACTACGGCCAGTACTCCAACGAGCAGGTTGACGCCGAATGGAAGACCTTGGCAAGTTCCTTGGACCCAGCGGTACACCTGGAGCAGACCAAGAAGATTGAGAAGCTCTTGTGGGATGACCTGTACGGCATCCCAGTATTTGCCCACCCAGGGCTGAGTGCCTCGGGTTCAGATATCCAGAATGTCCGCCACACCGCGACGCAGTCACAGATCGTCTGGAACGCCGAACAGTGGGTACGTGCAGAGTAGCTGCCATTAGGCACTGAGCTCAGACACCGTGAGTGAACGACTGCGGGGCCCGATAGACCGTCGGGCCCCGCAGTGTGTCCACCACATCCCCACAATGATTCGTTGACGCCACCACCCAAGGTAAGCGAATCGTCCGGTGAGAAACGAAAGTAGGACATAAACGCCGTGTTGAAATTCATCGCCAAACGACTTGGATCGGCCATCGGTGTGCTCTTTGCAGCTTCGCTGCTGCTGTACATCCTGGTCATTAATTCGGGTGACCCGCTGAAAGACCTGCGTGAAAGTAACGCAGATAACCGCGAATACCTGATGGCACAACGTATCGAATACATGGAGCTAGATCAGCCCTGGTACCTTCGCTACTGGGACTGGCTGACCGGCGTTTCCAAGTGCTTCGTTGGACAGTGCGACTTAGGCCGTAATATCAACGGCGTGGAAGTCTCGGGACTCCTTGCCAACGCTGCCGCCTCGACCTTGCGCCTGGTGCTCATCGCCACGGTGATCGCCGCAATCCTCGGTATCGCCATCGGTGTGCTCACCGCGGTGCGTCAATACTCCGGCCTTGACTACATCGTCACCTTCCTGACCTTCCTCTTCTTCTCACTTCCAGTCTTCTGGGCAGCTGTATTGCTGAAGGAATACCTGGCCATTGGATTTAATGACTGGATAGCCTCGCCAGACATATCCTTGGGTACCTCCATACTCATCGGCATAGTCTTGGGCCTGATTATGCAGATGTTCTTAGCCGGCTCGCTCAAACGTCGTGCTCTGACCTTCGTCGCTGTAGCGATCTTTGTGCCCTTGGTACTGCAATACTCGCTCTGGCTGAACTTCTACCGTTTCCCGCAAATGGGCCCAGCAATCGTGGTCGTCTTGACCTTGCTGGTGGCACTATCCGCCACCTCGATGACGGCTGGCCTGAAGGAAAAACGTGTACTTTATCCGGCGCTGATCACCGTGGTGCTCGTGCTTGCCGCCTACTACGCGACCTTCTACCTGATGTCCGAACCGAACACCTGGATCCTCTTGGGCGGGCTGATCCTCGCCGTAGCGATCCCGGCGCTTGTTGGACGCCTTATGGGTGGACGACTTCGTAAGAACGCGGCCAGCGTAGCAATGGTGACAGGTTTTGTCGGCGCCGCGCTCACCGTTATCGACCACATATTCCGTGCTTGGCCGGGCTTCTTGGACAACAAGGGCCGCCCAATTTCCACTATTGGTTCCTCTACCGCGAACTTTGAGGGCGGTTATTGGGATCACTTCTTGGATAACGGCACCCAGTTGCTGCTGCCCACCATTTTGTTGGCAATCATTTCGCTGGCAAGCTACTCGCGCTACACCCGCTCTTCAATGCTGGAAGTACAGCAGCAGGATTACATTCGTACCGCCCGCTCTAAGGGACTAAGCGAACGTACGGTGATTTTCCGTCACGCATTCCGCAACGCGATGATCCCTATCGCCACCATCGCGGCCTTCGACTTCGCAGGGCTCATCGGTGGTGCGGTGATTACCGAGCGCGTCTTCGGTTGGAAGGGCATGGGCGAAATGTTCGCCACCGGCCTGGACCATGTGGACGCCAACCCGGTAATGGCCTTCTTCTTGGTCACCGGTACCGCAGCGATCATTTTCAACCTGCTGGCAGACATTGTCTACGCCATGCTCGACCCACGCATTCGCGTCTAGGCGGCCATGACAATCATCAGCAATCGTGTCTGGGACATTAAGGACAAACGATGAGTAACACCAACGACAATCTGCCGCAGAACCTCACCTCCGTAGCCGAGGTAGAGGACGCGAAGCTGGCTCGCCAGTCCGAAGATTCAAAGAGCCAAGGCCGCATCGTCATTGGACGGTTCGTCAAGCATAAGCTCGCCATGACCTCCAGCGTGATCCTAGTTTTTATCACCATCTTTGCTTTCAGCTCCGTAGGGTGGGGAGTAATCCCCGGATGGTGGGACAAGTCTTATCTAGACGCTGGTGCAGTAATCAATGGTGGCAAGCCAACGCTTAGCCTGGTGCCTACCTGGTTAGGTGGCGAAGGAATCCGCTGGGGAGAAAATCCCTTCGGCCAGGATTCCATTGGCAAAGATTACTTTGCACTGGTGATGACAGGAACACAGAAGTCCATCATCATCGGCGTGGTAGTCGGATTGGTCTCCACATTCCTCGGTGCAGTCATCGGCGCGGTTGCCGGTTACTTCCGCGGCTGGGTTGATGAAGTACTGATGCGCATCACCGATCTGTTCATCGTGATCCCACTGTTGGTGCTGGCCGCTGTGTTGGGCCAGATCGCCGGTGCGAGCTCAGGCTCTATTATCACCTTGGCCTTCGTTTTGGGTCTGGTCACCTGGACGGGCTTGGCCCGTCTGGTTCGCGGTGAGATCCTCTCGCTACGTGAACGCGAATACGTGGCGGCAGCCCAAGCCATGGGTTCCAAGACCTCGCGTGTGATCTTCAAACACTTGCTGCCAAACACCATCGGTGTGATCGTGGTCAACGCGACCTTCGCGATCGCCGGCGCGATCCTGCTGGAATCCTCGCTGTCCTACCTAGGCTTCGGTGTCCAGCCACCGGAATCCTCACTGGGTCTACTGATCAGCCAGTACCAGAATGCGTTCACCTCTCGTCCGTGGCTCTTCTGGTGGCCAGGCATGATTATCGTTGCCATCGCGCTGAGCGTGAACTTCCTCGGCGATGGCCTGCGAGATGCTTTTGACCCACGCCACACTGGCAAGAAGCGCCGCCGCCGAGCTGGGCTCTTCGCCCTGCCAACTCGTAAGGAGAAGCCATGAGCACCGAAGCAGCAGAAAATTATGCCCTGAGCTTCACCGACCTGAAGGTCACCTTTGAAACCGCCGGACCTGACGTACACGCGGTGAAGGGTTTGTCCCTAGCTGTACGCCCCGGCGAAGTTGTTGCCTTGGTGGGCGAGTCCGGTTCGGGTAAGTCCGTCACCTCCACCGCCGCCATGGGATTGCTTCCGGAGAACGCGTACATCACTGGCGAAGCCAGAGTTGGAAACGTAAACGTGGTGGGCCTAGACCAAGGCAAGATGCGCAAGATGCGTGCTACCGACATCGCCATGGTGTTCCAAGAACCTATGACGGCATTGAACCCGGTGCTGACCATTGAACGCCAGCTCACCGAAGCACTAGAACTGCATGACGTGGCATACGGTAAGGAAGCTACCGACAGGGCAATCGAGCTGCTCACCCTGGTAGGCATCCCAGATCCAGCCAAACGTATTAAGCAGTACCCACACCAGTTCTCTGGTGGTCAGCGTCAGCGCATCGTGATCGCCATGGCGATCTCCTGTGATCCGAAGGTGATTATCGCCGATGAGCCAACCACCGCGTTGGACGTCACCGTGCAGGCAGAAATTCTTGACCTGCTGCGTGAGCTCAAAGACCGACTGAACACTGGTATCTTGCTGATTACCCACAATATGGGTGTCGTGGCAGATATGGCAGACCAAGTTGCGGTGATGTTCCAAGGCAACTTGGTGGAAACCGGCGACGTTCAGCAAGTCTTGCTCCACCCGCAACACGAGTACACTCAGCGCTTGCTTTCCTCGGTACCCCGGCTTTCTCCGGTGATCATCGATGAGAACGCCCCACGCAGTGAGCCGACCGTCCCGGCGGAACGCGAGCTGGTGCTGGAAGCCAAAGATCTGGTGTTGGAATACAACATGCGTGGCAAGATCTTCCGTGCGGTGGAAAACGTCAGCTTCGACGTCGCTAAGGGCGAGGTACTGGGTATCGTGGGCGAGTCCGGCTCGGGTAAGTCGACCATTGCTAAGGCGGTACTCGGACTGCTACCGGTGGCCGCAGGCACGCTGGCGGTCAAGGGACATAACCTGCCTAAGCTATCGACACGTCAGGCACGTGCTGTGCGTAAGGACATCGGTGTGATCTTCCAGGATCCTGCCGCGTCATTAAATCCGCGTTTCCCGATTGGTGACTGCATTACCGAACCCATGGTGGTGCACAAGGTCGGAAACAAGGCCTCTCGGACCAAGCGTGCCTTGGAGCTGCTGGATGCGGTCAAGCTGCCACGCAACGTGATCAACCGTTACCCACATGAGCTTTCCGGCGGTCAGCGCCAGCGTATTTGTATCGCTCGTGCGCTAACCATGAATCCAGAATTGCTAATCGCTGACGAGCCAACCAGTGCCTTGGACGTATCTGTTCAAGCAGTCGTCTTGGAGATGCTCCAAGATTTGCAGCGCGACTTCAATTTTGCGTGCCTCTTCGTCAGCCATGATCTGGCCGTGGTGGATATGCTCGCCGATTCAGTGGTCGTCATGCAAAACGGCAAGGCCGTAGAGCAAGGGCGTGTTGATACCGTATTGCACGCACCTACCCACGATTACACTCGTCGCTTGTTGGCCGCCGCTCCGGTGCCAGACCCGATCGAGCAGGCCGTACGTCGTGATGCATGGAGAATTTTGAACAGCACTAAGTAGCCGAAGAGCTGTGCGTGGA
This sequence comes from Glutamicibacter ardleyensis, assembly GCF_014644555.1. Lineage (GTDB taxonomy): Bacteria > Actinomycetota > Actinomycetes > Actinomycetales > Micrococcaceae > Glutamicibacter > Glutamicibacter bergerei. Next base: position 506,125 of record NZ_BMKX01000002.1, read on the forward strand.
TAAGGGGCTGGTTTGCCGAGGCAATACTCGACAAGCCAGTCCCTTTCGTATTTGTCTCTGTCTGCCTAGAGTTGAAGCAGAATTCGCTGGCCACTGGCTAAATACTGGAGTGAGGTTGTTTGGCCTGTAAACGTGTCGAGTGTTCCCGACGGATCATTGGCCGAAGCTTTTACCAAAGAGCATCATGATATTGATGCGGCGATTGAGAACTACCTGGCTTCGACTCATGAGGGCCCAGAACAGCGGGCCAAGATGTTGCTGGAAGCAGTCATCGCGTTGCGACGACATATTTATCTTGAAGAAGAGGTAGTGTTTCCCGACCTACCTCGCGCCACGCTTATGATGCCGTTGATGGTTATGCACCGGGAACACGGTGAACTGTGGCGCCGGATGGACGTCCTAGAAGAATCATTGCAAAGCGGAAGTGCCGATGAACAGTTGATGGCGGACTGTCAAGAATTGTTGTCCTTGTTGGACAACCATAATTCTAAAGAAGAGCCGATCATCTATCCGCAGATGGATACCGCGCTCAGTGTGCAGGAGCAACAAAAGGTTGCCCATCTTTAGCTGGGGGAGCGCTTCCCGAAGGCTGGGTCTGTCAAGACGCCTAATACGGTTTGCTCGCCACTAGAACTGTGGATTTTGGGGATTTGTATTGATTCTCATCGTCGCGTGAGAGTAGTGCTGTGTGCGTAGCCGTTTGTTCTTGATTTTAGAGGACTAAGGAGCAACTCCCTAGGCCTGGAGGAATGCGATGTACAGACGGCTAATGCCTTGCACCGAGCACCAGAGAATTGTGGGCGATGAACGGGCTGCTCGTTTCCCTGAAGCAGCTTAAAAGCTAGCCGTGGTTCACTCGTCATTGAGTGAACCACGGCTAGTTTGAAAGCTCCGAAAATTAGTCGTTGAGTTCTAAAACGATCTCGGTGACAACTGCGGCGCGTGCGTTGGAGAAGATCTGCTCCGTGCCAACCTGCTTAAATCCGCGACGCTCCAAGACCTTCAGCGAACCAAGATTGTCCTGGACAACGTGAGCGGTCAACGGACGCTTGGTGAACTCTGCCAAGAAGGCGTCTACCGCGCTGGTGGTGATTCCCTTACCCCAGAACTTGGTGGAGGTCCAGAAATTGATTTCTGGCTTCGCGCCATCAAAAACCAAGATTGATCCGGCAACTTCACCCTCGTGCTCGATGGTGCGAACCAGCACCGATTCGTCGTTGAGGATGGAGCTCCAGTGGTGATCGAATACCGCACGATCTGACGGATTACGCGCCTGGTATGCGGCCATGAGGTTCGCCTCGGGCTCTTGCTGATGAGCAAAGAAGGCGTCCAAGTCGGAAGGGCGGACTTCACGTAGTTGCACGATAAAGACCTTTCTTTCGTGAGGTGGTACGCGCCCGATTGAACGCGCCCAAAGATGTGTGGGACTTAGGTTCTAGACTACCGGGGATGTTAGTGCCGCGAGTGCCATATTGGACAGTAACGGTTTTAACCCTGATTTTTTGGTACGTGGTGAGTGTGCGGAGTGCGCCGTCGAGTTCAGCAACCCGAAGACCGCATGAGCCCTGAATCGGTGCGATTGCGGACTGCCGGTGGGGTGCATTTTGGCCAGCTGCTCGGTCCATAAAGAGATATAACTATTTTGAAGTTTACGAACTAAAGCGAGTTCCGACTTTGGTAATGACTTCAAATCTCGGTCCTGGACCTGAAGGATATCGGGCCGAGAAAGTGAAAAATCGGTGTGAAAATCTACTAAACGTGACAAGACCTGAAATGGATCCCCACCGTTTTCAGCAGCTTCCAGCCCGCCGGCGTAGATATCTTTCGACATGTCCACGAGCAAAGCAATAAGCAAAGCCTGCTTACCTGCGAAATGCCGATACACAGCAGGGCCCGAAATACCGCAGGCGGCACCTAGATCTTCTAGGGACACTCCTGAATATCCGTGCAACGCAAAGAGCCGGGTAGCTTCACGCAACAACGCGTCACGGCGTTCTGCCTTGGCGCGCTCGCGATCTGTTGGCTCAGTGAGAGATTGATATCTGCTCAATGCATTTACTCCTTAGAAACCCCGCCCACAACTGGACAACTATGATCTACGCCACTAATGTCAAAATGTAGGTAGAAAACACAGTTAATAAGAATTAACCATACGCGCCGGACTGTCAGCTTCCAAGGTATTGCGTCCGCGTTCCGTATAACCCGTCACCGCAGACGACATCACAAGGGTCGCCTCGGTGAGGACAACCTCGAAAGAAGAGAGTGCCCGTGATTGATCTCGAACTCGACGAACTGTACCAAGACCTGGTCGATGTCGTGCGTGAATTTGCCCAGCAAGTCGTTGCTCCTGTCAGTGCCAAGCACGACGCGGAACATAGCTTCCCCTATGACGTGGTCGCACAAATGGGTGAATTGGGGCTATTTGGCCTTCCGATCTCCGAAGAATACGGTGGCTCCGGTGGCGACTACTTCGCTCTAGCCTTAGCACTAGAGGAACTAGGCCGAGTCGATCAATCAGTCGCCATCACCCTCGAAGCAGGTGTGTCCCTCGGTGCTATGCCGATTTTCCGATTTGGCAATGAAGAACAAAAACAGCTTTGGCTACCAGATCTAGCAGCTGGCAAAAAACTCGCAGGTTTCGGCCTAACCGAGCCAGGCGCCGGTTCTGATGCTTCGGCTTCACGGACCAGAGCCAAGGTTGAGGATGGCCAATGGGTTATCGACGGTTCGAAGGAGTTCATCACGAACTCCGGGACAGATATCACCTCTCTGGTCACAGTCAGCGCGGTGACTGGGGTGAACGAATCCACCGGCAAAAAAGAAATCTCCACAATCATCGTTCCCAGCGGAACCGAAGGATTTACCGTGGAGCCTGCCTATAACAAGGTCGGTTGGCACGCCAGTGACACCCACCCGCTCAGCTTTAATGGTGCCCGGGTGCCGGAAGAAAATCTGCTGGGGGAGCGCGGGCGTGGCTACGCTTACTTCCTGGAGATCCTTGATGAGGGCCGCATCGCCATCGCAGCTCTGGCAACCGGCGCTGCACAGGGATGCCTTGATGAGGCCGTAAACTACGCGAAGACCCGCCAGAGCTTCGGCGCGGCCATTGGTAAAAATCAGGGGATCTCCTTCATGATTGCCCGCATGGCATCACGGGTACACACTTCACGTCTGGCCTACTACGCGGCTGCGGCGAAAATGCTGGCAGGCAAAGACTTCAAGATCGAAGCCGCACACGCAAAACTCGTGGCCAGCGAGGCCGCGATGGACAACGCGCGAGACGCGACCCAGATCTTCGGCGGTTACGGATTCATCAACGAATCCTTGGTGGCACGCCATTACCGAGACTCGAAGATCTTGGAGATCGGTGAAGGCACCACCCAGGTGCAATTGATGCTGATTGCCCGCAGCCTCGGACTGTAAAAGTATCCCAGTACTCGGGCCGGTGAACAACGCTTATCCGCGGTTGTTCACCGGCCCGAACTGTTTTTTGATGCTCCAATGGATTGGCACTTTGGGACCTCACAGTTATAGCGCCCATAATGGATTGGGTGAGCACCCAATCTTCTTTTAAAACTGCGGATGGTCCCCGCCGTGTCACACTGATCGGTTCTACCGGGTCAATTGGTACTCAGGGCCTAGACGTCATCAAGAATGCGCCAGAACAATTTAGCGTGACAGCACTTAGCGGCGGCTACAACCTGACACTGTTGGCCGAGCAAGCAGTCACGTTCCGCCCGGAGGTGGTTGGCGCCGCAGTGGATAATGTTGACGAACTGGCTACCGCGATTTCTTCAGCCGCGCGAGAGGCAGGTGCGACCGGCTATGCGCCACAGCTGCTCAGTGGAGCCGATGCTGCGACGCAGATAGCCGGATACAGTGAAACCGACGTAGTTCTCAACGGTATTACCGGAGCGATTGGGTTGGAACCAACCATCGCTGCGCTCAAGGCCGGACACCTCCTGGCGCTGGCAAATAAAGAGTCGCTGATTATCGGCGGGCAAGTCGTTAAGCAAATCGCGGCCCCCGGACAGATTTCTCCGGTCGATTCCGAGCATTCCGCGCTGGCTCAGGCACTGCGTTCTGGGACACCGGAAGAAGTTTCCAAATTGATTGTCACCGCGTCAGGTGGCCCCTTCTTCGGTTATAGCTATGAACAGCTCCGCGAGGTGAGCCCAGCACAAGCATTGGCGCATCCAACGTGGGATATGGGACGCATGGTGACCACGAATTCGGCGACCATGGTCAACAAGGCATTGGAAGTTATCGAAGCCCACCTGCTCTTTGGTGTGCCACTAGAGCGCATCGAACCCTTAGTTCACCGCCAATCTATTGTGCATTCAATGGTTGAGTTCATCGACGGTTCGGTGATCGCGCAAGCTTCTCCGCCGGATATGCGTCTGGCAATTGCGCTGGGCATCAATTGGCCACACCGAGTCGCTGGCGCCGCAAAACCCTGCGATTTTTCCACCGCGTCCTCATGGACCTTTGAGCCATTGGACGAGTCGGTGTTTACCGCGGTGAAGTTGGCGAAACAGGCAGCTGCTGCCTCCGGGACCCACATGGCTGTGTACAACGCGGCAAATGAAGTCGCCGTTGAAGCTTTCCACGAAGGCCGGATTCGTTTCACGGATATCGTTGAAACCATTAACCGCGTGCTTGACGCATATACGCCTGTTAATGCGGAGCTTTCGGCTGAAGTAGTTCTCCAGACAGATCAGTGGGCGCGCGCCCACGCCACCGCGTTGCTGAAGGAAAAAGCATGAACGTACTAATGTTCCTTGGCGGCGTGCTCTTCATGGTCGTTGTCATTGCCATATCGATTGCTCTGCACGAGGTGGGACATTTGATTCCCGCCAAGAAATTTGGATTGCGTGTTCCGCAATACATGATTGGCTTCGGCAAAACGATCTTCTCGTTCAAGCGAGGAGAAACCGAATACGGGCTCAAGGCGCTGCCCCTAGGCGGCTACATCTCCATGGTGGGCATGTATCCGCCACGTCCGGCCACTGAAGCCGGGAAGCAGAAGAAACCAGGATTCTTTAACAAGATCTTTGGCCAGATGGTGGATGATGCCCGCTCGCAAGCCAACGAAAATGTACAAAGCAGCGACGAAGGGCGGCTTTTCTACCAGCTGCCCATTTACAAGCGCGTCATCATCATGCTCGGCGGCCCGTTCGTAAACCTCTTGCTAGGATTCTTGCTCATTGGTGTGGTGATTACCGGATTTGGCGTTCCCACAACAACCACGACAGTTTCCGAGGTGTACCAGTGCATTGCAAGCGCCGAAAATGCGGATGCAACCGAATGCACGGCTAAGGACACCGAGGCTCCCGCCTACGCCGCTGGTTTACTACCGGGGGACACCATCACTTCGGTCAACGGGACCGCCGTGGCTCACGACGCGTGGTACGAGCTCACCGGAGTAATTCGTGATCATCCTGGTCAGAGCATTGCTCTGACGTATACCCGCGGAGGAGTGGAGCAACAGACCACGCTCAAGCCATATTTGACCGAACGCCCGGTACTAGATGACCAGGGTTACCCGGTTACTGATGAAAACGGCACCATGAAAACTGCGCAGGTCGGCTTCGTGGGAATGAGCTCGCAGGTAGAGAATATAGCTCAACCAGTGACCGAAGTTCCTAGTGTGGTGGGAAACCAGCTGCTGACGATTGGCAACGTTATTTTGCATCTACCGCAACGCATGGTTGACGTTGCGCAGGCCGCTTTCGGTACGGAAGAACGAGACCCAAACGGTCCGGTTTCTATTGTGGGTGTGGGTCGTATCGCCGGTGAAATCAACGCCCACGAAGGAATCGCGATGGGGGACAAGATTGCCTCTCTGCTTTCCCTAGCGGGCGGATTAAACCTCGCGTTGTTCGCGTTTAACCTCATTCCGTTGCTACCCCTAGATGGCGGGCATGTGATTGGTGCCTTATATGAGGGTGTGAAGCGAACCGTGGCACGCATCTTTGGCCGCAAAAATGTGGCGCCGGTAGACACCATTAAGTTGTTGCCTCTCACCTACGTGGTGGCGGCAGCAATGTTGCTGATGGGCGGCCTCTTAATATACGCGGACATTTTCAAACCAATAAGCATCTTCTAGCCTTGAAAGAAATAAGCTTTAGCCATGACTGTTTTTGCTGTTGAATACGAGTATGCGCAGGATTCTACGGAACTGCGCAACGAGCACCGTCCGGCCCACCGAGCTTTCCTTACTGAGTACTTGGGGGAGGGCAGCGTTCGACTACTGGCCTCTGGTCCCACTCCGGTACTTGACGGTGCGTTGCTGATATTTGTCGCGGCGAGCGAAGAAGCTTTAAAAGAAGTACTAGCCCTTGATCCGTTCAACAAAGTCGGTGGCCTGGCCAAGGCAACCATCACCGAATGGAATCCGGTTATTGGTCTGCTTTCCGAGTTCGCTTCCTAACCCAAATTTGTGGCAAAAAACCCAACGATTGCTTGTGCAACGTTGGGTTTTTCCATAGGAGACGTTGCCGCGGCGCGCAAACAATGCCGTTGCTGCTTTCATCGGTCTAGTGCTTCATGTCACGTAAGGCTTCGGAATTGAATTGGAGAACTGCTCGTTGGAATAGATGAAGCGTCAGCTTTATCTACTTTTCGATTCGCAAAATAGGAGCAACATAATATGGCTACTAAGGTCCTTACCCTGGTTGGTTCCCTTCGTGCAGGTTCAACAAATCAGCAGCTTGCTGAAGCAACCGCATTGAACTCACCAGAAGGCGTTGAAGTCAGCGTTTACTCGGGCCTTGAAAGCCTTCCGTTTTACAACGAAGATCACGATGTTGAAGGTGCCGTGCCAGCAGCAGCTCAGGCGCTTCGCGATGCAGCCGGTGAAGCAGACGCACTCCTGCTGATTTCCCCGGAGTACAACGGCACCATGCCAGCGGTACTGAAGAACGCCATCGATTGGCTGTCCCGTCCTTTCGGTACTGGTGCCGTGAAGGACAAGCCATCTGCCGTCATCGGTACTGCTTTCGGCCAGTACGGCGGCGTATGGGCACAGGATGAGGCTCGCAAGGCATTGACCATCGCCGGTGCAAACGTTTTGGAAGACGTGAAGCTTTCCATCCCTAACTCTGTGGTGCGTTTTGCTGAACTTCACCCGAAGGATGATTCCGAGGTTGTTGGGCAGGTTGCCGAAGTACTGGCAAACATTCGCACGGTAGCCGAAGCCAACTAAGCTTATATCCGTGAATTTGCGAGAAAAGCCACGGCTTCGCCGTGGCTTTTCTCGCATCCTTACCACTAGCACGCCAGACGGTGCGATACTTGGTATAGAAAAACCTACAATCACTTCGGAGGCATCCATTGACGTCGGTCAAACTCGGCATGCCGGCGGCACCACCGCCGGTAATTACTCCACGTCGTAAGACTCGTCAGTTTAATGTCGGCAGTGTGGGCATCGGTTCGAACTCGCCCATCAGCGTACAGACGATGACTACCACCAAGACTTATGACATCAACGCAACTTTGCAGCAAATCGCTGAGGTGACGGCCGCCGGTTGCGATATCGTGCGCATCGCATGCCCGACCGATAAAGATGCTGAGGCGTTGCCGATTATTGCGATGAAATCGCAGATCCCGGTCATTGCTGACATCCACTTCCAGCCGAAGTATGTTTTTGCTGCGATCGAGGCTGGCTGCGGAGCTGTTCGTGTAAACCCAGGCAACATTCGCAAGTTTGATGACCAGGTCAAAGAAATCGCAGCTGCTGCGAAAGATCACGGTACCTCGATCCGTATCGGTGTCAACGGTGGATCGCTGCACCCGAAACTGCTGAAAAAGTATGGCAAGGCGACCCCAGAAGCATTGGTCGAATCAGCCATTTGGGAAGCTTCCCTCTTTGAAGAGCATGGGTTCCACGACTTTAAGATTTCGGTCAAGCACAGCGATCCGGTCATCATGGTTCGTGCCTACGAGCTTTTGGCTGAATCTGGAGATTGGCCCTTGCACCTAGGTGTGACCGAAGCAGGTCCTACCTTCCAAGGAACTATCAAGTCGTCTGTGGCCTTCGGTTCCTTGCTCTCGCGTGGCATTGGTGACACTATTCGTGTCTCGCTCTCGGCCCCTCCGGTCGAAGAGGTCAAGGTGGGCAACCAAATTCTTGAATCGTTGAACTTGCGTCCCCGTAAGCTCGACATTGTTTCCTGCCCATCGTGTGGTCGTGCACAGGTCGACGTTTACACGTTGGCTGAAAAGGTCACCGCTGGCCTAGAGGGTATGAAGGCTCCATTGCGCGTTGCAGTGATGGGTTGTGTTGTCAACGGCCCAGGCGAGGCTCGTGACGCTGACCTTGGAGTTGCTTCCGGTAACGGTAAGGGACAGATCTTCGTCAAGGGCGAGGTCATCAAGACCGTCCCCGAAGACCAGATTGTCGAAACTCTCATTGAAGAGGCTAATCGTTTAGCTGAACAGATGGATCTGGACAATGACGAGAATCCTACCTCGGGTTCTCCCGTGGTCTCCGTCAGCTAGACAGAGCCCACCGGGGGAAGTTCGAGTGTTGGGCCGCAGGGACACTGCGGCCCTACTCGCATTGCTTGATCAAGACCCTGTCGCCAATATCTTTACTCGTTCCCAGCTTGCTCTGCACCGTTCTGCCGTCCCAGATGGGTTCGCGCACTTGCTGGGCATTAACGGCGAGGACGGGTTGGAATCAGCCTGCTGGGTGGGTGCAAATATTGCGCCTACCGCCATGAGCAATGAACATGCTCGTGCCTACGCCCAATATGCGTTAGACACCAGACAACGCTTCGCTTCGGTGTTCGGACCAGCGCAAACCGTCTTGGCTATGCGTGAAGTGCTTGCTACCGGTCCGCAAGATTTTTTTGACGTACGAGAAAATCAACCAATGATGAGTATCCGCCGCCGTTCTGAAGCGGTGGCGATACGTTCGCTGCGTGTGGCTACTTTGCAGGACTTTGACCTCGTCTTACCGGCCAGTGCTGCCATGTTTGAAGAGGAGCTCGGATATTCTCCGTTAGAAAATGGCGGAGGGTACTACCGCAGCCGGGTACGCCAGTTGATTCGTGAAGGCCATACGCTCATCGACACTGATGAATACGGTGAGATCATCTTCAAAGCGGATCTGGGCACGGTCACCACTGCTGCAGTGCAGATTCAGGGAGTGTGGATCAGTCCCCGATATCGAGGTCAGGGCATGTCCGCTGGATATATGGCGGCCACGGTTGCTTACGCCCTACGATTTGCTCCAACTGTCAGTCTCTATGTCAACGACTTCAACCAAGCTGCTATCAGGTCCTACGAACGCGTTGGTTTTGAGCAGGTTGGAACTTTTGCAACCATCCTCTTCTAGCCCCTAAATACGGCCTTCTGTCACCTTCTATGGTCACAATCCACGATGAGTAGGCTCCCGTCTTCTAGACTCGAGGACAGTAACTATCGTGACGGGAAATTCTGTGGCTCTAGCCAGACGCACCAAACTCTACTTTGTCTCGGGGCTTTGCCTCGCCGGACTGTTCCTTAGCGGATGCAGCACACCGGCTGAACCGACCGAAGAAACTTCCGGCACCGCTTTGCAAATCAACGCAGACGAACTTGAAAGTCATTTGAAGGAATTCGTCAAAGATGATTCGAGGGCAGAGGTCATTTCTGACGCGAAATTGCGGAAGAGTATCCCAGAGGCCCAAGCATGGATTGAGGGGTTGAGCGTATCGCCGAGTAAGTGCGGTGTGACCTTTGCTGCCCCGGTTACCGAACAGCTAGCAAATTCAAAAATGGCAGCGGTACAGTTTGATGACCGTTATCTGACGGTCGCCGTCTACCAAGAAGTCCAAGCACTAAAAAACCAGTGGGAAAGCGAATCGAAAGCTAGTGGTGAATGCGCTAGATACTCGGTGACCATTGATGGAAAAACACGTGCTTATCATTTGGCGAAACAGTCTTTGAAGACCAAAGCCGAGTTAAACGACGCATATGTGGTTACTAGCAGTGACGGATCGACGACGCAACAGCAGCTGGTAATCCGTGCCGCTCGTGGCAACGTCATGATTGGTTTCCAGCAGGAAACCTCGGCGAAACAGACTCAAGAACAACTTCAACATGGCGCAGAACGTATAGACGCGCTGTTTGAGCAACTCGAATAGCCTTTTATTGGCTTCACAAAATCTTGTACTTCCAGCCCGGCTGTAGCCCGTGGCACATTCTAAGGATGACCAATGACTAAACGTTCCCTATGGATACTTCCTCTGGCCGCGATGCTGGCCCTGAGCGGTTGTTCCTCAAGCGGTGGGGACGATGCGGCATCCTCCGCGCCGAGCTCCCAGCCGTCGCAGCAACAAGAGTCGAAGTCAGGTAAGACGCTGTCAGCAGACCAGGTTAAGAACGTGGTCACTAAGTTGGTGGGGGATGACTCTTCAGCCCAGATCTTGAACAACGAGGTGATGAAACCCCAGTTGGAACAGGCTAAGAGCATGTCTGGTGCGAGCGGAATCAAACCTGAAAAATGTGCCAAAGAGCAGGAAAAATATAGCGTCACCGACCTGACGGGGACTGTAGCGGCTTCAGCCACAGTCCAAGGTGACGCTACCGGTAAAGTAATCCAGATTTTCTCGATTACGGATGACGCGACGCGTGCAAAGATCTCAGAGGCCTTAAAGTTGCCTAATATAGATGGCTGCGAAACTATCACGGTGAGTGTTTCTGGGCAGGATGTCAACGCAGTCAGGCAGATCCTGAAGCTTGATTCCACTGCGAATCAGTCGCTGACCATGGCTACGCAAATGAAAGTCGGGGCAGATCAGCACTTGAATTCCGTCGCGGTTCAAGCCCTCGAAGGAAACAACTTCGTACTGGTGACTTTTTCTAGCGGTACTGTGGAAGCGCCATTACTTGCCGGTGAAGCTATGCAGCTAGCGGATCAAGCATTTGAGGAAATCAAAGCACTGCAGTAAATGCGAAGTGCATCTTTATTTCTAACCTATGTCCATATACGGAAATTGAGCCAGTAACTCGGGATACGGTGTGGAGCATGAAAAATTACTTTGGGTGCTCCTGCGTGGGCAGTGCGCATTTTCGGATTCCTCAAGCAAGTTCCAGAGCTTTTTGCGTGAAGCGTTGTCGTTGTAGTGAAGTGAAGCGTTTGACGAAATCAAATTGGTGCAATAAACCCACGAATGTCTTTTATTTCTAACCAATATTCAAATACAGTGGAACCGAAAGCTACTCGACGTGAGGATTGAATCATGAAAAACGCTCATTGTGGTTACTTCCACTTGCCGGCGCGCTCGCTCTAGCGGGTTGTTCCGATGCGGGCACCGATGCTCCCGCAGCCTCGGGCGATGCACAGCCTACACAAGAAGCTGTAGCAGCAGAACCTTTGAACGCGGCTGCAGTCAAGACGATTGTCGAAAAACTTGTGGCTGACAAATCCGGCGCACAGGTCATTGATAGTGCCGCGATCGCTGAGTCTCTCCCCAGGCCAAAAAAATGATCGAGAGCATGAAGATCGAACCAGCTGAATGCGCCGATTTAGTTGTTCAGCAGAGTTCTCAAGATATCACGGGCATTAACATGGCCACGGCCATCGTTGCCGGCGAAAAGCCTGGCGAATCAACCAGCTACAGCGTTGCATCCTACGAGGATGACGCTAAGCTGGCGACGGACAAGAAAGCAGCGGAAACTAAGGATCTGCAGGGGTGCGATAAGTTCTCTATGGAGATGCAGGGTATGAAGTTGAACGCCTCAGCCGAAATTCTCGAGGCTACTTCGGATGCGGAACTGACTGTCGCCACCAAGTCGAATATTTCCATGGATGGCTAGGAGGTTCCCATGGGCAGCCTCACGCTACAGGGCTTCGTTGGCCCGAACATGGTTTCTGTTGCCTACTCGGGCGAGGTCGATGACGAGCAAACTAAGCTAGATGAACTCACCAAAGAATTGAACGTCGCTGTTGCCGAGCTGAAGAAGACTCAGTAGCTAGATTTGTTTTCATGAATGCCGCGTGTGCCCGCTGAAGGGTTCAGGCGGCATTTTGATCAGCGGAGAACAAAATAGTTAGTTGAAAGCATCGGTTGCCTCACAAAATCCGGGCTGCAGAACGTAAGTTAGAGAAAATCTTTCGCGTCCAATGCGTTGCGTGGCATTCTCAATAAGTGGATGTGAACCGCTGCCATTCCGAAGTGACGTATCAAGCAGCGCTCACTGCCGGTGAAGATCCTCCAGTAAAGCGAGAGGTCTCAAAGCCCTGCATCAGCGGTGGGCAGAAGGAACACGGATTCCCTGAGTAGCTCGTGCGGTAGTCGCATGTTCTTGGGGATGCGCCGGGTCGCAGAGCGACGACATTGTTCTTCGGCACTACTGGAAATATTTGGGCTTGCAACTCAAGGCTAGATGCAAGGGGACATCCACCCCGGTATTTGCGCTCGACAAGACGTACTACCGATCCCGAGTTCTGCTTCCTTACACTTTCTCCGGACCCGCTGTGTATGTGCTGAATTCGCACTAAGGGTCTTTATCCTGAAATTCATTTGAAATACAGTGGTCTGAATGCTGTTTTCCGAATCAATTGAATATGTCGCCAACGTAGGGCTATCTGAACGGGTTGGAATCCCTCGTCAAGGGTAGTGAAAGCTTAGGCAAACTAAAATAGCCGAAAGTAGTTTTCCCAGGAATTAGGGCTGTTGAATTCCTCTCACCCAATGACTCCGGGATTTTGTCGTCCGAGCACCGAAGTCCCCTCAGGCGCACACCGAAAAGTGACCGAAGAAACGCTAAAACAGGTTCTAGTAGCAAGGATCAAGAAGATGGAACCGAAGAACGAGGTTACTGGCATGTAGGAAACGGCCCGGCCGAGGTCTTTTATAGGCCGCTGTCGGCGAAACCCGATCTCGTGTATCCCTTGAATTTATTGGCAAGTGGCGGGAAGCGGTAGGATTGAAGATGGTCGAGATTATGGCCGAAACCCATTTGATTTTGCATAGCTGGTCGGCACCCGAAAACGCCTCGGGAGTTGACGGACGGAAAAGGACGCCCCGCGTGGTTTTGAAGCTCTCCACCCTGTTCCTGCGCACCTTGCGCGAAGATCCCGTTGAAGCAGAAGTAGACAGCCATAAGCTGCTAGTTCGTGCCGGGTACATTCGCCGCGCAGCACCGGGCATTTACACCTGGCTGCCACTGGGCTTGAAGGTGCTTGCTCGGGTAGAGGCCATTGTTCGAGAAGAAATGAACGCCATTGGCGCCCAAGAAGTTCACTTCCCGGCATTGTTACCTCGTGAACCTTATGAGCAGACCGGTCGCTGGACTGAATACGGCGAAGGCCTGTTCCGTCTGAAGGACCGCAAGGGAGCCGATTACCTACTGGCTCCGACCCATGAGGAAATGTTCACTTTGTTGGTCAAGGACTTGTACTCCTCCTACAAGGACCTTCCGGCGTACCTGTACCAGATTCAGAATAAGTACCGTGATGAAGCTCGTCCACGTGCGGGTCTGTTGCGTGGTCGCGAATTCATCATGAAGGATTCTTACTCCTTCAACATTGATGATGAGGGCCTGGACGAAGCTTATGCTGCGCACCGAGGCGCCTACGTCCGAATCTTTGAACGTTTGGGCCTTGAAGTTGTTCCTGTGTTCGCGCAGGCCGGTGCCATGGGTGGGTCCAAGTCTGAAGAATTCCTGCACCCAACTGCTGTTGGTGAAGATACCTTCGTGCGTTCGCCAGGCGGTTATGCCGCGAACGTCGAAGCAGTGACCACGGTGGTTCCGGAAGCAATTGATTTCGGCGATGCCGCGGCCTTCGAAGTACTGGACACCCCGGATACGCCAACCATTGAGTCCTTGGTCGAGGCGGCTAACCAGCTGCGCCCGCGCGCCGAAGGCCAATGGACCGCAGCTGACACCCTGAAAAACGTTGTTGTCGCTGTCATTGATCCAGAAGGCAACCGTCACGTGGTTGTTATCGGTATCCCAGGTGACCGTCAGGTCGACTTGAAGCGAGCCGAAGCAACCATCGGCCTTGCGTTGCAGATCAATGGTGAAGTAGCTGTCGAAGCTGCTAACGCCGAAGACCTTGCCAAGCACCCGGAACTGATCGCGGGCTACATTGGCCCAGGCAACGGACTAGATCAGCAGGTACTTGGTACCGAAGCTTCCAGTGGGATCATCTACCTAGTAGATCCGCGCATTGTTTCCGGCTCCAGCTGGATTACCGGCGCCAATGAAAAGGGCAAGCACGTCTTCGGACTGGTGGCTGAACGTGATTTCTCCTTTGACGGCACCATCGAGTCAGTCAAGGTCCGCGAAGGCGACCCAGCACCGGATGGTTCCGGACCGCTACGTACCGAACGCGGTATCGAAATGGGACATATCTTCCAGCTCGGCCGTAAGTATGCTGCGTCGCTGGACCTGAAGGTACTGGACAAGAACGGCAAACTTTCCGTAGTGACCATGGGTTCCTATGGAATCGGTGTCACCCGTGCGGTGGCGGCGCTGGCCGAGGCTTATCATGATGAGAATGGCCTGGCCTGGCCTAAGCAGGTTGCTCCGGCGGACATCCACATTGTGGTGACAGGTAAGGGTGAAGAGCTTTTGGCAGCAGCCGACAACCTTGCCAAGGAATTCGAAGCTAAGGGCATGGAGGTCATCTTTGATGACCGCCCGAAGGTCTCCGCTGGTGTGAAGTTCTCCGATGCAGAGCTCATCGGCGTGCCAACCATCGTGGTGGTTGGCCGCGGACTTGCCGACGGAGTTGTTGAGGTCAAGGACCGTGCGACCGGCGAACGCCGCGACGTGGCACTGGCCGATGTCGTGGAGGAATTGACCGCTTAATACCGGTGCGTTTCACCAGTAGTAAATGAATAGAGGTAGCAGCGCGGTGCCGGAGATTCTTTCTTTTTTGTCACTTGACGGTCTTGAATTCACTTGGACGTCGCTGATCCTGCTTTTACTTGCAGGATTCGCGGCGGGCTGGATTGATGCGGTTGTCGGTGGTGGAGGATTGATCCAGTTGCCCGCGCTGCTGCTTTTTCCCGGAATGAGCCCTGTGCAGGCCTTGGCTACCAATAAGCTGGGCTCAATTTTTGGCACAACAACCAGTGCCATTACCTATTACCGGCGAACTAGTCCGGATCTAAAGACCGCCATTCCCATGGCGTTGATGGCGATGCTTGGTGCTTTCGGGGGAGCAGCCATTGCGACGGTCCTTCCAGAACGGTGGATCCAGCCGATTATTATTGCCGCTCTGGTCGCGGTGTTGGCCTTTACAATTTTTAAACCTGCGGCCGGAGAGCTAAGCAAACTACGGTATCAAGGCAGCGGTCATTACCTACGCGCAATTCTGATCGGTCTGATTATTGGTGGTTATGACGGAATGATTGGACCGGGCACCGGATCGTTCCTGATCATCGCCATGGTCACGGTGCTCGGCTACAACTTCTTGCAGTCTTCGGCCAAAGCAAAAATCGTCAACCTTGCCACCAACTTTGGTGCGCTGGTTTTATTCATCCCCGCCGGGCACGTAGTTTTTGGCCTCGGTTTGGCTCTGGGCGTGATGAACATGGCCGGCGGCTACCTCGGCGCTCGCATGGCAATATCCAAGGGCAGCAAGTTCATTCGGATCATCTTCGTGATCGTCGTTTGCGCATTGATAATCAAACTCGGTTCCGACATGTTATTCGCCTAATCGAGGTCAAGCACCTCGCAGTCAGGTGCGCATCACTGAGTGGGCAGCTTCGGACGTGGAATCCTTAGGCATAAATGCCTCTCAGCACTTTGCATGAACACCGAAACCGCTCGGCCGCTTAACCAAAAATTGTCGGTTCGCTTAAAAGCGAACCGACAATCTCTAGAGGCAATGTCCCCATATTGCCTTACCTAGAATCAACATCAATCAGCTCTGGCCCATCCCCATAGGCCGGTGCGGCTTGAAGAGTCGAATCGGTTGTATTGCCACAACCAATCTTTCTCCCTCCTTGCAGGTGCCCGCGAAAGCTGAACGTCTTCTAGGACGTTTTTTGGTAACAACAGTTCCCGCTGTGCCAGAGAAATCCCTACTTCGAGCGGATCAACCTGACGTTCACTTAAGAATCTCAAAATTATGGATCGGCCGCGTCATACCAGCACGGTATCTTTCACGGGTAACACTCAGCTTCGTTTCGGCACGGGGTCATTTGGCAGGGAAAAACCTGAACGATAGGCCAACGCGACCGCCGACGCTCGATCCCGTGAACCGGTTTTGAAAAGAATCCGGGCAACATGTGTTTTCACCGTTGCTTCACTGAGGACCAGCAAGTCCCGGATTTCGTGGTTGGACATTCCCGCGGCGACTAACCGCAGAACTTCCTGTTCGCGTCGGGTCAATAAAGTTGAGACATCGGGTAGGTCCGTGGAGCTTGCCCGAATTCGGTTGACGAGCCGGGTTGCGGCCGTGGCATCCAGCCAGGTTTCGCCAGCTGCCACACGCCGAATCGCGATGGAAATTTCGGTAGGCAAGGCATGTTTGAGCAGATATCCGCTGGCCCCTGCCTGCAAGGCTTGAGCTACAATTTCTTCGTCGTCAAAGGTAGTCATGATCAGTACCCGGACCAGATGATCCCGGGACTCACGTGTTTCTTGAACAAGTCTCCTCGTCGCTTCGACGCCGTCAATGCCAGGCATGCGGACATCCATGAGCACAACATCGACGGCGTATTCACGAGCCATTGACAGTGCTTCGATACCCGATCCAGCCTCAGCAACAACTTCAACGTCTGGCTCTGCCGAAAGCAGCATGGAAATCCCGGCTCTGACCATGTGTTGATCGTCTACGATGAGCACTCGCGTTTTCGTCTTGAGCTGCGCAGGAAGAATTGAGGAATTTTCGGTATTCACTTCGTTAACTCGCCTTTCACCCTGCATCGTCTATTTGAGCTTGCTCGCGTAAATCCTGATCGTTCTTGGCTGGCAATACTGCCTTGACCAAGAACCCATCCTTAGTCGGTTCAGCGACTAAAGTTCCACCGCTGATAGTGACGCGTTCGCGCAATCCAACAAGTCCGAATCCTCCGGAGAGCCCCGGAGTTTTAACCGCACCGGAAATTGACCGGACGACAATTGTTAATGACAACGGATCCCAGTGTATTTCAACCGATGCCTTGGCGCCTTGCCCCGCATGGCGCATGACATTGGACAAGCTTTCTTGCACTACCCGGTAGCCTGCGTGGCCAATACTTGGATCGATGGGACCCTTGGTGCCGGTAACTTTCTCTGAAATTTCTACGCCTGAAGCCCGAGCCGCGTCGATGAGCTCTGCGATATCATCTAGCTCGCGAGGCAGTGACCCCGGTTCCTTAGTGTCTTCGCTGCGCAATATTCCCAGTAACCGGTGGAGTTCTCGGATACTTTGCTCTGCGGTTTGTTGAACATCCGCCAACGCGGCGTCCCAATCTACAGCTCGGGAGTTGGTGCGTTGCACGGTGCGCAAGCCCGCGGTTTGCAACACTATGGCGGTCAGCGCATGCGCCACGCTGTCGTGAAGGTCGCGGCTGATCCGCAGCCGCTCCATTATTGTCGCTTCTTCGCGAGCTTGAATGGCCCACGCACGTTCGGTACGCAACGCGTGTTCATAACGGGACAAGGCCACAGCGGAAAACCACACCGAGAGTACCAATAGGGTCATCACAAAGAAGCTGGGAAGCGCTGAGGTGAGATTGCCTAGCAGTTGTAGCTTCGTGGAAGCGAAAGAGGCAGTGAGGATCGGAATAATCGCGCCTGGCAGGGCCAGGTAAGCACGCGGCGGCGGCAGATGCCTGGCGAGAAAAAAGAGCGCTATCAGGAAGCCAGCCATCATGGTCGGCGCTCCGGGCACGAAGAGGCAAACGGTACTCAGCACCAGCATCGTCAAATAGGCAGGAACAAATGACCGTGAATACACCAGTGTGCAGTATCCCAAGAAAGAAACCGCTGCGATGATCCACAAGGAAATTGAACCGTTAAACTCCCGGGGATTACGCGCGTACCAGATATACATTTCGAGGAAAAAACCGGCAAGGGCAATGATTGATCGCTGCCAAGCGACGGTACGGCTTAAGACCTTCACCCGATCAAGCATGGAGCGGCCGGCCGTGGAGCGACTTGGAGATCCCGGGAAATTCTGGGTGGGACCGGAACGCATCAGAGCAACCACGGCAACGGCTTTCCAGAGTCTTATGGGTTGCTGTGAAGATAGTCAGCGAATGCGAACTCAGCGTGGAGCAGTGAACGTCGCCGAGGAATATAGCCACGGACCCTCCTAAATTCATGCAGTTAAGAGCATCTTGTCATAGGGGAGCAGATGAGGGCATCATTCTGAGCAGGTAAGTTCACTGCTTAACTGGAGCAAACAGCTGCAGGTTTAGTCCGCGTTGGCGTTGATCCTGCAGGACCTGCCAGGTGGTCTTCGCCAAGGTATCCTGCGCGCGATCTGCGGACGCGCCAGAGGCCAGCACCAGCTGGGTGGCAAAGTCTTCTTCCGCGGCGGTGGCCACCGAACTCAGATCTTGCAGACCATCTTGCGGTAGAACGTAGGCCGGTTGCCGCAGATCTGCACAGTTATCCGGCAAGACCGAACGCACGGAGCGAATTTCATCATTGAGTTTTGCGCGGCGCTCTTCGATTTTGGGTGCCTGGTCATTGGAGCCGCGGGCTGCCTGCAATTGCAAGGTGTAGTCCAGGGCATAACCACGGTCCAACGCACGGGCCACCAATACGTCATCGGCCAATGCCGGATCGGTAATTTCGGAAGTGGTGGGTAACCGGCTCAGATCAGTCAGGCAGCCAACCGGTTCTCCTGCGGTATCACCGGCGCCGGCAACCAGCGGGGTGGGAAGCTGATTAACCTTCTTTTGCGACTGCACCGTGCGCAGCGCGCTGCGCGCCTGAAGATTTGATTGGTACGCCATTTTGGTTAGCGCTCCGCCCAAGTGACTTTGGTCCGCTGGCAGAGTTGGGAGCACGGTACTGAGTTGCGTGACTTTCGCTGTGAGTTCGGAGAGCGCTGCCGGAGTGAAAGCTTGCGCCAATTCAACCTTGGGTTGGTCATCAAAGCTCAGTTGTCCGGTCAGTTGCGCGCCATAACTCAGGGTGGAACTTAAATCGTTGAGTGCAGGGGCGGTCTTCTTATCGGCCACCGCGGCCAGGGCTTTAGCTTGAGAGCCGAGATTCGCCAGCGTCGAGCCATACTGCCATAACTGCCGTTGTTCGGCAGAACTGTCACGGATCTCTTCGGGCAGTCCACGATTTTCTAGACTTCCGCGAAATAGGCTCATCCCTATGCCCCAGGTGAGTGCCATGCAGAGCACTGCGGCAATAACCGGCGCAATCCACCCCGGTGCACGTTTGATTCGTGTACTGCGGTTAGATGCTGTTGGCGTGGAATTCTCAGTCATGGCGTATCGATCATGCCACGAAACACGGTGCAGAACCCGGCTCAAACTCGCCATCGGTGCGAATTGGGCGTGAGTTCTTTCACCTGAGGCCATTAAGCAGTTCTCATCTTGCGCGGGTGCATATACCCTTAAAGAACAACATCGAATAATGTGGGAGGATATCCATGACCGCTAAGCCGGCCGATACCGAACAAGAAGCGCTACGGTTGACGACTGTGCTTCAGAAGGAAGTGGAATCCCACGGGCTGGTCCTGGAAGAGGTCTCTGTGCGCCCCTCGGGCAAGCAGCTGCTTGTCCAGGTCCTCGTCGACAAAGCCGAAGGCACCGAATCGGTGATCTTGGACGAACTGGGCGAAGTTACCACCACCATTTCAAATGCACTGGACAAGGACGCCAAATTTGCGTCTGCAGATCCTTATGAACTCGAAGTAAGCTCCCCAGGTCTTTCCCGTCCGCTGAGCCTGAACCGTCACTGGGTTCGCGCGAAGAACCGGATGGTGAAATTCACCCTGAGCGATGGCACCAAGCTGCGCGGCCGACTGACTGAGGTAACAGACACCGAAGTCGTGATTTCCGTACACCACGAGCCTGCTAAGAAGGGTATGAAGGTCAAGATTGATGATCCTAAGACCTTTGCCCTGTCTGACATCCGCAAGGCAGTCGTAGACCCGGAAATCAATTTCGACGACGCGCTGTTTGAAAATATTAATAACGAAGATTTGGAGGGCTAAGCGTGGATATAGATCTCGATGCGCTGCGCATCCTGGAAAAAGACCGCGACATCCCTATGGATGTGCTGATCCCTACCATTGAGTCGGCACTGTTGCTGGCTTACAACAAGACCGATGGCGCTATGCCAGGCGCTCGCGCTCACATCGAGCCAAGCACCGGACACGTAGCGATCCTCGTAGAGGACCGCGACAATGCCGGCGTGCTGTTGGGCGAATTTGACGACACCCCGCACGGTTTTGGCCGCATTGCTGCCTCGACCGCACGCCAGGTCATCATGCAGCGTCTGCGCGAAGCCGAAGACGCAGTAGTTGTCGGGGAATACTCCTCACGTGTGGGTACCCTGATTTCCGGTGTGATCCAGCAGGGTCATTCCTCGCACATGGTGCAGGTCAAAATCGGTGACGTCGAAGCGCTGCTGCCACCGGTTGAACAAGCTCCTGGCGAGCGTTACGTCCACGGTGCGCGACTGCGTTCCTACGTGGTGTCCGCCGAACGCGGTACCAAGGGTCCGGCTATCACCTTGTCCCGGTCACACCCAAACCTGGTTCGCCTGCTCTTCGAAATGGAAGTTCCGGAAATCGCAGACGGCACCGTTGTCGTTGAAGCGCTGGCTCGCGAAGCTGGCCACCGCACCAAGATCGCGGTGCACGCCACCCAGGCCGGAGTGAACGCCAAGGGCGCTTGCATCGGTGAAATGGGTACCCGCGTGCGCTCGGTGATGAACGAACTCAATGACGAAAAGATCGACATCGTCGACTACAACGAAGATCCAGCCAGATTCATCGCGTCTGCATTGTCACCATCGAAGGTCGTCTCGGTAGAGATCCTTGATGAAGATGAGCGCCGGGCTCGAGTTGTGGTTCCGGATAGCCAGTTGTCTCTGGCTATCGGCAAGGAAGGCCAGAACGCGCGTCTGGCCGCCAAGCTCACCGGTTGGCGTATTGACATCATCGCCGTCTCCGGCGGTAAGGAACCACAGCTTTAAAAAGCTGCTCTTCCGGACAGCAAAGAACGCTGCGTGGAAGAAAGATTTGCTTAGCACGTTTTTCAGCCTCGGTGTGCCTGTGATCTGAACCTCACGCACGCACCGGGGCTCAAACGCGCTAGACTAGTAGTTGGCTCGTTGACAAGTTGTGGAAGGTGAGGATGGCGCTCGCATGAAACTGCATCAGCAACGTACGTGCATTGGCTGTCGAACCATCACATCTCAAGATGAGCTACTCCGTTGGGTATTAAACCAGGAAGCGCCGCTACGCGGTGTGCAACTGGATCTTTCGGCCGCCGCCTCAGGGCGGGGAGCCTGGACCCATAGGACAGAAAAGTGTGTGCAGCATGCTGTGCGGCGCAAGGCGTTTTCCCGAGCTTTTAGAAGCGCGGTGAATGATTCCTGCGTGGCACAGCAGTTCGCTGCATACGAAGATCAGTCGGTAAAAGGCCGGCTATCTGGCAATCATGATGAAAGCGGGTCAGAAATCTGATGGCAACCCGATGAGTCCGCTAAGTTGAGCGCACAACGATGAACAATCAGTTTTGCGTGATTAACCGTGCGACGGAAGAATTTCACGAATTACAACGTTGATCAGCCAGAACACCCAAGTCTTATTGAACCCGGGGTTCTAGCCGATCACATCGATACAGGAGAGATGTGGCTAAACCCCGCGTTCACGAGCTCGCTAAAGAGCTCGGAATTACTTCAAAAGAAGCATTGACTAAATTGCAGGATATGGGCGAATTCGTTCGTTCGGCATCCTCAACCGTCGAGCCTCCGGTAGCGCGCAAACTGCGCGAAGCCTTCCCAGGTTCGGCACCGGCTGCAAAGCCAGCAGGCGCCACGCCAGCACCACGTGCCGGTGGCCCAAAGCCAGGTATGCGGCCAGCTCCGAAGGCTGCCGAAGCACCTGCTGCCAAGGCACCAGTTGCCCCGTCAGCTCCGGCTGCGCCAGCGGCACCTGCTACTCCAGCGACCCCAGCAGCTAAGGCTCCAGAGGCAGCAGCCTCCGAGGCCCCGGCAGCCAAGGCTCCTTCGGCTCCGGCTCCAGGCGGTCCACGTCCCGGTCCAAAGCCAGCACCTAAGCCAGCAGGTACCCCACGTCCGGGCAACAGCCCATTCTCCTCACAGCAGGGAATGCGCTCAGCCGGCGACGAACGCCGTGGAAACCGCGAAGGCGGCAACCGTGCACCACGCCCACAGGGCGCCGGAGCCGGTGGCCCGCGTCCAGGCGGTCCACGTCCGGGCAACTCGCCATTCTCTGCTCAGCAGGGCATGCGCGGCGAAGGCGGAACTGGCGGACCACGCCCACCACGCGATGGTGGCGCACCAGGTCGCGGCCCACGCCCACAGGGCGCAGGCGGTCAGGGTACCGGCGGCCCACGCCCACCACGTGAAGGTGGCGCACCAGGTCGCGGACCACGCCCACAGGGTGCCGGCGGACAGCGTCCAGCCGGTGCCGGCGCGGGCGGTCCACGCCCAGCAGGCGCAGGAGCACCTCGTCCAGCAGGCGCTGGCGCAGGTGGCCCACGTCCGGGTGCCGCAGCAGGCGGCGCAACCCCACGCATGATGCCTAACCGCACCGATCGTCCGGCTCCAGCAGCCGGCGGTCGTCCGGGTGCCGGCGGACGCGGTCGCCCAGGCGGCGGCGGTCCAGGCGGTACCGGTGGCGCACCAGGTGCCGGTGGCGGATTCCGTCCAGGCGCACCACGTGGCCGTGGCGGCGTTGGCGGTGCCTTCGGTAAGGGCGGCGCAGGACGCGGCAAGCAGCGCAAGTCCAAGCGCGCTAAGCGCCAGGAATTGGAGCAGATGAGTGCTCCGTCGCTGGGCGGCGTAAACGTTCCACGCGGCAACGGGGCAACCGAGATCCGTATGCGCCGTGGCGCATCGATCACCGACTTCGCAGACAAGATTGGTGCCAACCCGGCAGCGCTTGTCACCGTACTGTTCCACCTTGGTGAAATGGCTACCGCCACCCAGTCCCTGGACGAGGCAACCTTTGAGGTCCTCGGCGCAGAGCTGGGCTACAAGGTTGCAGTGGTCTCCCCAGAGGACGAAGACAAGGAACTGCTCGAAGGCTTCGGCCTTGACCTTGACGCCGAACTTGAGGCTGAAGGCGAGGACGAGCTCGAAGAGCGCGCTCCGGTCATCACCATCATGGGTCACGTTGACCACGGTAAGACCCGTCTGCTTGACGCGATCCGCCAGTCCAACGTTATCGAAGGCGAGCACGGTGGTATCACCCAGCACATCGGTGCATACCAGATCGTCCACGAGCACGAGGACCGCGAGCGCGCGATGACCTTCATTGACACCCCGGGTCACGAGGCGTTCACCGCCATGCGTGCTCGTGGTGCCAAGGTCACCGACGTTGCCGTACTGGTTGTCGCAGCAGATGACGGCGTCATGCCACAGACCGTTGAGGCGCTGAACCACGCACAGTCCGCTGGCGTGCCAATCATCGTCGCGGTCAACAAGATCGATAAGCCAGCTGCAAACCCTGACAAGGTCAAGGGCCAGCTCGCCGAATACGGTCTGGTTCCCGAAGAATACGGTGGCGACACCATGTTCATCCACGTCTCCGCGCTGCAGCGTGAAGGTATCAACGAACTGCTTGACGCGGTGCTGTTGACCTCTGACGTGCTCGAACTGCAGGCAAACCCTGACAAGTCAGCCCGCGGTGTGGCCATTGAAGCGAACCTTGATAAGGGTCGCGGTTCGGTTGTCACCGTGCTGGTTCAGTCCGGTACCTTGGCAGTTGGCGACACCATGGTGGTGGGCACCGCCCACGGCCGTGTGCGTGCAATGTTCAACGAAAACGGCGAGAACCTCGACGTGGCCTTGCCTTCGCGCCCGG
The DNA here is from genome assembly GCF_014644555.1 of Glutamicibacter ardleyensis. Taxonomy (GTDB): domain Bacteria; phylum Actinomycetota; class Actinomycetes; order Actinomycetales; family Micrococcaceae; genus Glutamicibacter; species Glutamicibacter bergerei. The sequence continues at coordinate 530,087 of NZ_BMKX01000002.1, forward strand.
TCCAGGTCTTGGGCATGTCCTCGGTGCCTCGCGCCGGTGACGGCTTCTTGATCACCGATGACGAGCGTACCGCCCGCCAGATCGCTGACAAGCGCGAGACCGCAGAGCGTAACGCAATGCTGGCCAAGCGTCGTAAGCGCATCACCCTGGAAGACTTCGACCAGGCTGTGGCAGACGGCAAGATCGATACGCTGAACCTGATCCTCAAGGGCGATGCCTCCGGTGCTGTTGAAGCACTGGAAGACTCGTTGATGAAGATTGACGTGGGCGATGACGTGCAGCTGCGCGTGATCCACCGCGGCGTCGGCGCGATCACCCAGAACGACGTCAACCTGGCAACCGTTGATAACGCCATCATCATTGGCTTCAACGTGCGTCCGGCAGAGCGCGTGGCAGACCTGGCCGACAAGGAAGGCGTCGACATGCGCTTCTACTCGGTCATCTACTCCGCAATCGACGACATCGAGGCAGCCCTCACCGGTATGCTGAAGCCAGAATACGAGGAAGTTGCCCTGGGCAGCGCCGAGATTCGTATGGTCTTCCGCTCCTCGAAGTTCGGCAACATCGCAGGTTCGATCATCCGCTCCGGCACCATCAAGCGAAACACCAAGGCACGCCTGGTTCGCGATGGCAAGGTCGTGGGAGACAACCTGAATATCGATTCGCTGCGCCGCGAAAAGGACGACGTCACAGAGGTCCGCGAGGGCTTCGAATGTGGTATCGGCCTGGGCTCGTTCAACGACGTCAAGGAAGGCGACATCATCGAAACCTTCGAGATGCGCGAAAAGCCACGAGCTTAATCCTTAACTAAGTACCACGTGGGCGCTTGCCGGTCAGCTGACCGGCTGGCGCCCACGTTGCTCAGTTTCACCACAATTTTCATTAGGAGAGAACCATGGCTGATTCAGCCCGCGCGGCCCGCCTGGCCAAGCGCGTGCAGGTCCTCATGGCCCAGTCGCTGCGCACCGTCATCAAAGATGAGCGCATCGACAACGTGACCGTGACCGACGCACGCGTCACCAACGACCTGCAGCACGCCACCGTGTACTACACGGTGTTCGGCGAGGGTGAGATCAAGGCTGAAATTGCCGAGATCTTGGCTAAGCGAACCGGCGCACTGCGCAAGGAACTTGGACGTAACCTGACCATCCGGTTGACCCCCACCCTGACCTTCGTGGCAGATGAGATTCCAGAGAATGCTTCGCAGCTGGATGAACTGCTGGCCGTGGCCCGGGAAAAGGACGCCGAGGTCGCCTCGCTGCGTGAAGGCAAGTCCTTCGCCGGTGACGCAGATCCATACAAGAAGGACGAAGACGAAGAAGAAGCCTAAAGGCTTGTGAACGTTTAGTCTGAACACCAACGCCTCGGGCGGTGCGCACAGTGTGCGTGCTACCCGGGGCGTTTGTTGGTTTCAGTCGGCGTACGAATTACCCTCACAGCGAAGCTGAATTTGTTGTTTATGACTAGTCACCTCGGAGGTCTTGGGATAGCGTGGGCTCACACCGTAGGCTCCGATCAAAGGTAAAACTCATGCCAGAATTCACCACGACCCTCGTAGCAGCTAGCGGTAACAACGTGGGAATCGTTGTGCCCGATGACATCGTGTTTGGTTTTGGCCGCGGAAAACGCGTCCCGGTGACGGTGCAAATCAATGGGGAGTATACCTACCGTAATACCATTGCCTCGATGGCAGGACAGTTTCTCATCTCTTTCAATTCGGAGACTCGCGAAGCTACTGGCAAAGGTGCGGGAGATGAGATTACGGTGCAGTTGGAGCTTGACGAAGAACCACGCACCGTTGAGGTACCCGAACCGCTGGCCGTGCTGCTATCGGCTGAACCAGAGCTCGCCGATGCCTGGAACAAGCTCTCCTACAGCAAGCAACGCGGCCACGTTGATCCGATCATCACGGCGCGCGGCGAAGATACCCGGACCCGTAGGGTAGAAAAAGTCATCAAGGCGCTACGCAGCGAATAATTTCCTTTAGTCACGTACAAGTCTGGAGGTGAGTGCAATCAATGCGGCAAGCAATGACCAGCGATGGTTTGAACTACGCCAGGCAGAAGAGGCAGATTTTGAGCCGATTGCCGAACTATGCCGGGCCGGCGGACTGCTTCCCTGGGCGCCAGCATCATTAGCGTCCGGTGAAACCAAGACCGTCCAAGTGGCCGTGCACAATTCACAGATTGTTGGATTAGCCAAGACTCATTGGCATGCACAAGCCGACGGGATTGCTCCGGCAGGACACTATCTTGGAGGCATCATCGTGCATCCGGGCTGGCGACGGCAGGGGATAGGGGCGGAGCTCACGGCCGCACGGCTTCGGTGGATAGGCCAACGCGCCAAGTACGCGTACTACTTCACCAACGAACAGAATCAGGCCTCCAGAGCGCTACACGCGAACCTCGGGTTTGAACGGCTCGCAGAAGCCGAAGAAATCCATTCAGTGCGCGCAGATGACGGGGCTTCCAAGCTGTTGCTGTTCGAGGCGGAACTTGGTTAGCTAGCGAAAAACACAAGGCGCCTGCCGAACTTTCAAGGGAAAGTTTGGCAGGCGCCTTGTGAAGTGGAACCTAGTTTTTGGAAATCTTGCCCGTCGCTGAGGCTACCGGTAGCAAGAACATTGGCTTCATGAAGATCCAAGCAGCGGCAATAACCGCTACGGAAGCTAAGAAGATCACTAGTCCCCATGCATCGGTCGCATCACGAGAGCTATACATGTGGTTCAGATTCTTTAATGCACCGGTGGTCAGTACCAAGAACACGTGAACCACGATGAATGCCGAGAAGAAGAGCATGACCGGGAAGTGAATCTTGCGAGCCACTTCAACCGGGTAGAACTTATTCAGTGCCTTCGGCTGTGTTGGCCACCAACTGGACATGCGCACGCCGGTCAGGATTGCGAGCGGTGCGGCAATGTAGATCACCAAGAAGTAGGAGACCATCTGCAAGGCGTTGTAGTGGATCCAGCCGTTCTCCACAGGCCAATTGAGCGAAGCGTACTGCAGTGCACCAGAGAGCATATTCGGGAAAATATCCCAGCTGGTTGGGACCACGCGCATCCACTGACCGGTGACGGCCAAAAGAATCACGAAGATCACGCCGTTCACTACCCACAACACATCCAAAGCCTGGTGGGTCCAGATGCTCAGCGAGTATTTCTTTGGACTATTACCCTTCGGGGAGAACCACGAGTTAGGCTTCGGAGTCCACATAGCCGCCGGACGTTTTTCATGACGCACCTGCAAGCCTGTGCGGATGATCAGCACGATAAAGAACATATTCAGGAAGTGCTGCCAACCGAGCCATCCAGGAATACCCGTGGGCGCCGAGTCAGGCATGGTCGAGTGACCGTCATAGGTGCCAATGAAATCCTGGACCGGGCTAATCAGACGCAGGCCACGGGCCGCCAGTACTACTAGCAGTGCCAGTAATACTGCGCCAAGGATGATGACTGCCGGCTTGACCCAAGGCTTCATCTTGATCGATGAAGCATCCTGCTTTGCTGGCGTCGCTGGGGCCTGGGACTCGGAGTCCGTCACTGGAGGCGTGATTTTTGCAGCCGCGGCGGGTGTCTGGGGCGCAAGAACTTCTTCTGCCACCGGTTTGCTTGCCACGGCTTCTTGCGAAGCCTCGGGCTGGTCGGTGGCTGCCGACGCAACGGCTACCGGTTCGGATACCGGTTCTGCGACAGGCTGTCCCTTGAAGGATTCCTCGGCTGCAAGGTCTGCTGAGACAGCCTCAGATCCGGTTGAGCCATCGCGTGGACGCAACGGCGTGTAGCCCTTCATCCGGTTTGCTGGAATCGTCGACGGTACGGAAGCTGGGATTGCAGGTGCCTCGGCAACGGGCGTTGCAGCCACAGCGGTGACTGGTGTGCTTTCCGATTCAACGGATGGGGCCACCTGCGCCTGAACGGCGTCCGGAGCCACATCAGTGGGTGGCTCATCGGTTGGAACCGCTGTTGGAGAGGCGGTAGCCGCGCCGAATGGCGTCGTTGCCGCTACGCTGGCTGCAACCCCGTCGCGCAACCGCAAGGGGGTGTAACCGGCCATACGCTGACGTGTTGACGTAGTCTCCGGGCATGAAACTTCGCTCGCCGCTGCGGCGGGGCTAGCTTCCGCTGGGGTTACCGCTGGAACTACTGGCACAGGTGCTTCAGCTGGCACAGCTTTCTGTTCTGGTGGGGTCACCGCAGCTGGCGTGGCCTGCATTGGTACGGGAGCCTCAATTGGCTCGGCAGTCACCGGTTGCGTCGTGTGTATTTCTTTGGCATTGGCAGGTGCTTCGGGTTGCACACCGCCCTTGGAACGCAGGGGGATGTAGCCTGCCATCCGTTGCTTGGTCATGATCGTTGAACCTCATCGCGTCGTCGTATCCGGCGGATCTTGCGGGGCCGGAACCTACCTGAGTGGACAATGCCCACGATTATCCTTTGCGGGTACGAATTTCTTCGAGCAACTGCGGAACTATGGTGAACAAGTCGCCCACTACGCCAAAGTCGGCGTGGTCAAAGATTGGGGCGTTTTCGTCCTTATCAATGGCAACAATAGTCTTGGCGGTCTGCATGCCTGCACGGTGCTGAATAGCTCCGGAGATACCCAAGGAAATGTACAGCTCGGGAGAGACAATGACGCCGGTCTGGCCAACCTGCAACTTCGGGGAAACATAGCCCGAATCGACGGCCGCACGCGAGGCGCCAACCGCCGCACCGAAGTGATCTGCGAGCTGTTCGACAATCTCGAACTTCTCGGCCGAGCCCACGCCGCGTCCACCGGAAACGACAATCTTGGCGCTACGCAAGTCTGGGCGGCTGGCATCGGTTTGTACCGACTCAACCGAGCGGATCTGCGCACCTTTAGAAACCTTAGGTAGTGCCGAAGGCTCAATGACGGTGATCTTCGGAGAAGCAACTGCTTCCGCCTTGAGATCGGAGGCACCTGGACGGATGGTAATAATTCGCGGCCCGCCTTCAACGGTGGACTCCGAGGTGACGTCGCCGCCAAAGATTGAGTGCAAAGCGATTGGCTCATCATCTGCCCAACGCACCGATACTGCATCAACGCTTACTGCGCCTTCAACACGGATCGCCAAACGACCTGCAATGGTGCGTCCAATGGCGGTATTGGAGATGAGAACGGCGGCCGGTGAAGTCGTCTTGATGACTGAAGCCAAAGCGGCGACATCTGCGGAGCCGAGTGCGAGCGCATCTAAATCGATAGGCAGAACCTGTACTTCGGCAGCACCCAGTTCGCCGAGCTTGGTCGCTAGTTGCTGTTCTTGACCGGTGGCACAGACAGCAACCGCTACCGGACTGCCGAACTGAGCTGCCGTGCCAAGCAGGCCTGCGGTGGTGTTTTGAGGTGTTCCATCGGTTGCGACCTGAACGTGGACAACAACCGGCTGATTATTTACTGACATGAGGTGAATTCTCCTGAGCAAGGATAAGTCGTGGGGGACTAAAGATTACGGAAAACTGAGAGGGGGACTTAGATAAAGTGCTTCTCAGCCAAGAAATCGGCCAGCTGCTTTGCTGCCGTTCCGTCATCGGTAATCTTTGGACCGGCCACGCGCTCTGGACGATCTTCTGCGGACACCATCACCGAACGGTAGAAGGCGGACTCTGGTCCCGCTTCGATGCCTAGATCTGCCAGAGTCCAGGTTTCCAACGGCTTGGTTTTCGCTGCGCGGATGCCCTTAAAGTTCGGGAAGCGAGGTTCGGCCGATTTCTCGGTAACGGAAACTACCGCAGGATAAGCCACGCTGAGCTTCATGGTTGCCTCGGAAAGCTGGCTTGAACCTGTCACCTCGGTTGCGCTGATCTCAAGCTCATCTGCGTAGGGCAGGAACGGGCGGTCCATTAGTTCGGCGATCATCGCCGGAACCATGCCACCCTTGCCGTCGGTGGATTCATTTCCAGCCAGGACAAGATCAACGTCGAGTTTTTCAAGGGCAGCGGCTAAAACTCGGGCGGTAGAGATCATGTCTGAGCCGGCGAGCGCCGGGTCAGAGATGTGCACCGCTGAATGTGCCCCCATGGACAGTAACCGACGTAGTGCAAGGGCTGCTTTGTCCCCGCCCATGGCTACCGCAATCACCTCGACCTCGCCAAGTGCTTTTTCGGCTTGCAAAGCCACCTCGCAGGCACGCTCACAGATCTCGTCGGCAACGAGATCCGCTGCTTCGCGATCGAGCATTCCGGTTTGCAGGTCCAAGCGACGGCTCGACCACGTATCGGGTACCTGTTTGGTCAGGACGGCGATTTTCACGCTGGTCTCCTTCTGAGGGGGTTCTGGTGATTGCCAAACAATTCGGAGATTATCCGTTGTTCTGGCGCAACGCTTCAAATGAAATTTTCTCGAATGGTGGGTGCAATTAAGCAACGTCACCGACTAGGAAAAACTCTACATGTCTATTTGGCTCTCGCGGGGTGGGGCTCACATAGAAGATGAATTTCAGTAGCAAACACGCAGGTTACACGACATTTGTCAGGTTTAGACGTACCTTTTCTTAATCTAGTCAGATCAACACATCCTGTGATCTGTGGACGAACTTCACCCCCGGGGCCTGAAAATCAGGCGAAGCATCGAGAAAGTCCAGACTCCGCCACATTTCTCTGAGCGATTAGAGTGAGGCCATGACTTTTGAAGCTGTCAGATCGGCCTACGGTGCCAGAGCTTTGGAATACGCTGACGCGGTTGGCGGGCTAGAGCATATCGCGGATGAAGATCTAAGTCTGGTTCAGGGGTGGGCCCGCAAGGTCAAGGGAAAAATACTTGATGTGGGAAGTGGCCCGGGGCAATGGACACAGTTTCTTACGGGATCCGGAAATGATATCGAAGGCATTGAACCGGTGCCGGAATTCCTGTCAATCGCCAAGCAGACTTACCCGGACGTGAAGTTTCGGCCAGGTCGAGCCGAAGCGCTGGATGTGCCAGCGCAAAGCTTAGGCGGGGTGTTGGCTTGGTATTCGCTGATTCATACCGATCCCGAACAGCTCAAGACGCCACTGGCTGAATTTGCGCGGTGTATTCGGCCAGGCGGTGGTTTGGCCCTCGGGTTTTTTACTGGCCCCGAGCTAGTCTCGTTTGATCATGCTGTTACTACTGCCTATAGCTGGCCTATGGAACTATTTGTTTCCCGGGTCGAGGACGCAGGCTTCGCGGTGAGCGATACAGTGCAACGCGCCATTAGCCCTACGCGTACTCATGGCGCGTTGTTGGCGACTCGATGTTCCAATATCAATAGGTGAAAGCGGTTGTGCCGACGAGGTTCGTTCGGAACCTGTGACGTCTTACATTGGCAATTATTGGTTTCTCAGCACCATGTGCGCTCGTGATCGTAGCAAGTACTAGTAACTGAAAGGTAAAGCGCACCAATGACCGATTTTGAGCCAGTGCACGGGATACTCGATGTGAGTGACGAGCAGAGTATCTATTGGGAACAATGGGGAAACCCCGACGGCTTGCCCGCCTTGTTTATTCATGGAGGTCCTGGTGGAACGCTGGGCAAAAGTGGCTATCGTCATCGTTTCGACTTGGACAGAACAAGAGTTATTGGCTTTGAACAACGTGGTTGCGGCCGTTCAAAGCCGCACGCTTCGGTAGCTGATACTTCCCTGAGCTCAAATACGCTAGAGCGGCTCATTGACGACATCGAACGGCTGCGCGAATCGATGAGGATTGATACGTGGATCCTCAATGGTGTCTCGTGGGGTTCCACGCTAGCTCTTGCCTACGCCCAGGCTCACCCCGAGCGGGTGCGTGGCATCGTCTTATTTGCGGTGACTACAACCAGCCAGGACGAAATTCGATGGATTACCGAGGGCGTGGGGAAGATTTTTCCTGAAGCGTGGGAACGACTTGCCTCATATGCGGAAAATAATGTCACCGGATATAAGCGTGGGTCGAGGCGCTTAATCGAGGCATACAGGCGACTGATGAACTCTGAAGATATTAAAATCCGTAATGAAGCTTCTAAGGAATGGGCCTTGTGGGAAGATACTCACGTCTCCATAGGGACTGATGGATTCGTTCGCGACGCTCGGTGGGACAACGAGGCATTTCGACTTGCCTTTGTCCGGCTAACCACGCACTACTGGTCAATAGTTGCTACAGACGAGTCCGAGATCCTTAAACGCATGAATCGGATTCAGCACATACCGGCAACTTTGATTCACGGACGCCGAGATATTTCTAGCCCAGCTGCAACTGCGTGGAAACTGCACCGGTTATGGCCGAACAGCACACTCATTATTGATGAAGGTGACCGGCATGGAGGCGCAAGCATGGTTGAGCACTGGACTGCAGCGAACGCCAGGCTTAGCACCGAAAGCTAGGTTGCTGCCCTCTCGGCGAATCGACAGTTTGCTGAATGGTGGGTGCCTATCTACAAAAATAGGTCTTGCACGGACTGTCAAGAAAGAGTAGATGAGATTCTCAAGAACCGTGTGGCACTTTCTTGTACATCTTGCTGATCAATGGTGCAAAAAGTAGATACAGCACGACCGCCACGGCTGCACTCGTCAGGGCCAAAGTGTAGGTGTCCATCACCAAATTGAAAAGCAATACCAGCACTGCAAAAGTCAGTAGGGACTGCAGAGTCTCGATTCCCCATTTGCCCGCGCCCTTAAAAGAGTGAAGAACAATTCGGTCGGTAATCTCACCGGAGAGCATTACAACCAGTGTGAATCCAATAGTTAGTATCGGAACCCAACCCCACAGCCCAGCTTTGAGTTCACCTAGCACGGGCAGTGCCAGTGGAGTCAAGAAACCAAGTGCTACGGGCAGACCCGCAAACAACACACATCCCAACAAGAAAAGAACGAAGATGAGCAATTCGTGTGGTTTTGGTTTGTTGTCTTGCAAATTGTCCTAGGAAGTTGTCGGGGAAATCGGGTTATCCGAACCTATCTACTTGAGAAACTCTGGTCAAGGCGGAGCCTAAATAGTCAGTGAACAGAGCTTACTTCGAAATTACTGGATGCTTTCTGGGGGATCGGGCAATGGGATGCTTCCAAAATCAACGCGACAACTGCATGACACGCATCACCGCAGGCACCGTCTATATAACGCCTATACTGGTAGGCGTGAGTAAAGCCGGGCAGAATACTGAAGAGCAGGCCTCAGGCCTCGTATTAGTCGACAAAGACCAGGGAATGACCTCCCATGATGTAGTGGGTCGCATCCGCCGTCTCGCGGGAACCCGCAAGGTGGGCCATGCTGGCACCCTTGATCCGATGGCCACCGGTGTGCTGGTGATCGGGGTTAACAAAGCCACACGCTTACTCACCTATATCGTGGGACACGACAAGACTTACACCGCCACCATCCGTCTGGGACAGAACACCGTCACCGACGACGCCGAAGGTGACATCATCTCTGAGCGCATCGCCGCTGCGGTAACAGATGAAGATATTGAACGCGAGATCTCGAAGCTTCGCGGAGATATCGAACAAATCCCGAGCCAGGTTTCCGCCATCAAGGTAGACGGTAAGCGTTCCTACGCCCGCGTTCGCGCTGGTGAGCAGGTAGAGCTGAAGGCACGCCCGGTGACCATTTCACGCTTTGACATCCACAAGATCCGCCGCGAAGTTGGTGGCAAGGTGCTAGATGTTGACGTAACAGTTTCTTGCACCTCAGGAACCTACATTCGTGCTCTGGCCCGAGACCTCGGCGAAGCGCTCCACGTCGGTGGGCACCTCACTGCATTGCGCCGCACCGAAGTGGGTCCATACTCCATCGAAAAATCTAAGCGACTTGAAGAGCTCGCCGAAGAGTTCGAGGTACTTCCCTTGGAAAAAGCAGCCGGAGCACTTTTTGCTAACCGCCAGCTGACCGAAGAAGAAGCATCAGAGCTGTCCTTCGGGCGAACCATCACCGCATCTAAGAACGTTATGGATGAACCGGCAGATGACCTCGTCGCGGCTTTCGCGCCAGATGGTGCATTGGTTGCCCTCATTGCCGATAAGGGCGAAAAAGCCCGAGGGCAAATAGTCTTCACCGGAAAGCAGTAACTCACTTTTATTTGAGACTTTCAGAAAGGCTCAGCCTTGTTCGTCCTTAACGGCTTTTTCATTGCCGGCACAATTATTTGTGCGCTCGCCGTACTGCTTGGCCTTATCGCTACCGTCATTCGGCGATACCCGGATGATTGGGCGTTAGTAGCCACCGCTGGTACCGAGTTATTCCTGATTGTTTATGCGGTAGCCGCCGGCATACGTCAGGTCGGGGGAGAAATGGTCCTCGGTGAGCCTTGGGAATTCTGGGGTTATCTACTGACCGCATTGATCATGCCACCCATTGCTTTCTTCTGGGCGGTTAGCGACAAGAGTCGTTGGGCCAATACCGTCTTAGCTGTTTCGGGAGCCATCACCTTTGTGATGCTGTTCCGTATGGAACAAATCTGGCATGTAGGAGTAATCGCATGAGCGAAAAACCACGCAATTCACGTATCGTTCAAGCCGCACAGGCTCGCGGCGTAAATAAGGCTCCCCGCCCCGGGCGTACCTCCGGGTTAGGTCGCATTATTATTGCGGTTTACGGGGTGCTGGCGCTATCGGCGACCGTCCGAGCGCTGTATCAAATGTTCTTTCGTGACTTCTCTGAAGCACCGCTAGCGTACACACTGTCATTGTTGTCTGGGCTGGTTTATATCTTGGCCACGTTCACCCTGGCTTCGAAGAAGCCGGGAGCTTGGAAGGTTTCGGTATTTGCCGTCAGCTTTGAACTTCTTGGTGTACTTGTAGTCGGCTTGCTGTCCTTCACCATGCCAGCTCATTTTGGTCACGACTCCGTATGGAGCTACTTTGGCAAGGGCTACGGTTACATTCCGTTGTTGCTACCGATAGTCGGCCTGTGGTGGCTCTTCCGTAATCGTAATGAGCGTCACGCCTAAAGACGTGCAAGAATTACCTCGGTAAACAATTTAACTTTCGTTGCAGAGTCAAAAGGAGCAAAGTGCACTATTGGAAGGGCCTCGACTCAGTCCCCGCGGACATGGCTCCCACTGTTGTCACCATCGGCAACTTCGACGGCGTCCATCTGGGGCACTGCGAAGTCCTAGACTCGGCAGTCACGCAGGCTAAAAAACGTTCGGCTAAATCGGTTGCCATCTCCTTCGATCCACACCCGGCGCAGGTGCACCGCCCGGGTTCTGCACCTGAACTCATCATGGGGATCGAAGACCGCGTCGACACACTGGCCAGTGTTGGCTTAGACGCCACACTGATGATTCACTACACACTTGAATTTGCGGACCAGAGCGCCGAAGAATTCGTGCGTTCAATCATCGTGGAGAAGCTCAATGCCGTAGCCGTGGTGGTTGGCCACGACGTACGTTTCGGCAAAGACAACTCCGGCGATTTTGACTACATGTGTGAGCTTGGAACCAGATACGGTTTTGAAGTGATCGGTGTACAAGATGTGGGTGACAAACGACGCTTGTCTTCCACCTGGGTTCGTGAAGAACTCGCTGCCGGCAACGTAGAAGCCGCCGCGGCAATTCTTGGTCGTCCGCATCGGATGCGTGGCGAAGTCGTGCACGGAGCTGCACGGGGACGCGAGCTCGGTTTCCCTACCGCTAACCTTGCTCCGGACGCAGCCGGGATTATCCCTGCCGATGGGGTCTACGCCGGATGGGTTATTGACGAGGCCGGCGTGCGCTGGCCAGCTGCAATCTCCGTCGGCTCCAACCCAACATTCGAGGGTGTATCTCGCGTGGTTGAATCCCACGTCATTGACCGCCCCGAAGAAGGTTTTGAAGACTTTGACCTTTACGGTCAGCAGATCGTCGTGGAGTTCACCGCGCACCTGCGCCCGATGGTTGCCTACCGCGGTATCGAAGCACTGATTGAGCAGATGAATGATGACGTGGTGCAGGCGCGAAGCGTATTGGCCACCGAGTCACACTAGGTTATGCCAGAAATTCCTGCACTACCTAAGCGTGCATTCACCATGAAGGCCGAGCGTCGCACTGATCTAGCTTCCGCGTATGAAGTAGGAGCCAAAGACTACGACAGCATTCGTCCCGCTTACCCGCGCGAATCACTCGAGTTCTCTTTGGCCGGACGTACGGCCAAACTGGCCATCGATATAGGCTGCGGCTCGGGGATTTTCACCGCCCAACTAATCGAAGCAGGGCTTGAGGTTTGGGCGGTGGACCCGTCAGCCGATATGTTGAGCGTGCTCAAAGAACGCACCCCCCAAGTGCACACCGTATGTGCTTCGGGAGAATCAACCGGGTTACCCGAAGATAGCGCAGATCTAATTACCTACGCTCAAGCTTGGCACTGGGTGGATCCGCCGCTTGCTAGCGCCGAGGCCGCACGTTTGCTTCATGATGAGGGCTCGTTGGTGTTGCTCTGGAATCAATTAGACGTTCAAGTCCCTTGGGTTCACCGGCTAGCACGCATCATGCATGCCGGCGATGTGCACCGCCCGGAGCTGGCTCCGCCGCTAGGCAAAGACTTCAGCACCCCAGAATCCGGGGTTTGGCATTGGTTCATGAAATTAGACCTTCACGGAATCTTGGAGCTGACACGTTCGCGAAGCTACTATCGGCGTTCTAAAGAAGAAACCCGGACCAAGGTGGAAAACAATCTTCGCTGGTATTGGTGTGAACACTTGGGCTACGCGGCCGAACAAATTGTTGAAGTGCCCTATCTCACCCATGCTTGGAGGGCGCGCCGACGGGTGCGTCGGTGATATGATTGACGATGGTTCACGCTGCAGTCCGCGGTTGCGAAGAACCACCGTGAACGCTCTGGCGTACACACTGACTTATTAACGCGGTCCAACTCCAGGAGTTTGTTATGGCATTAGATGCCGCAGTAAAGAATGAAATCATCAAGGCTTACGCCACCCACGAGGGTGACACCGGTTCGCCTGAGGTTCAGGTTGCAGTCATGTCCCGTCGTATCAAGGACCTGACCGAGCACCTGAAAGAGCACAAGCATGACCACCACACCCGCCGTGGCCTGATGGCTCTGGTTGGTCGTCGTCGTCGTATGCTCGGCTACCTCAAGAACACCGACATCGAGCGCTACCGTGCGCTGATCGAGCGTTTGGGCCTACGCAAGTAGTCTCACGCTTCGGTGTGAAAATCCCCGTTTCCCTTCATTGGGAGACGGGGATTTTTTGGGTCTAATGGACAAAACTGGTGCAACGCTATGGGCATAGGAACTGCGCATTACGCAGATTCTGGAAGCGGGCGCAAATATTATCTGCCTTCCTCGAATGACAAATAATTCTGCTGTGTGAAATTCTACTTTCGTTTTTATCTGAATTGAGGTTAGGCTGAAGGAGATTTCAGTACCTACAAGGAGAGCGAGTAGTCATGAGCGCGACTGTTCTGCAACGTCATTTGTTCGGCCCTGGTCCATGTAACCCTTACCCAGAAGCAACTGCCGCACTGGGTTTGCCATTGCTGGGACACTTGGACCCTGAATTCATCGCACGCATGGATCGTGTGGGCGATGGACTACGCACCTTGTGGGGAACCAAGAACTCCCGCACCCTGCCGCTCAGTGCTACCGGTTCGGCAGGCATGGAAGCCGCCTTCGTTAACACCATCAACCCAGGCGACGTCGCGGTTATTGCGATCAACGGACTGTTCGGCGAGCGCATGTGCGAGGTTGCCTCGCGAGTCGGTGCAGAAATCGTTCGGGTGGATCACGAATACGGAACTCCAATCGACGCCGAGCGCGTTGCCGCGGCGCACCCGAACCCAACCGTTATTGCCGGCGTGCACGCCGAAACCAGCACGGGCGTAGTTTCAGACATTGCGGCGCTGGGAGCCATCAAGGGTGACGCGCTGCTGATCACTGACGCTGTGACTTCCATTGGTGGTATGCCAGTGTTGGCCGACGAGTGGGGCATTGACATTGGTTATGCCGGAACACAAAAATGCATTGGTGTGGCCCCGGGGCTTGCACCATTCACCATTTCGGACCGTGCCTTCGAACGTCGTGTGCAGAAACCACAATCCTGGTACTTAGATCTTGGACTACTCGGCGGTTACACCACCGGTACTACCGGTGGTGGACGAACCTATCACCACACTGCACCAGTGGCCATGGTGGCTTCGCTTGAAGCCGGTATCGATCGAATTCTCGCCGAAGGATTGGATGCGGTCACCAAGCGGCACCAAGAAGCGGGCAAATCATTGCAGGACGGTATCGAAGCGATGGGCTTGGAGCTGTTTGCAGCCGAGGGTTACCGCCTGCCACAGCTGACTACAGTGAAGGTTCCCGAAGGTGTGGACTCGGCGAAGGTCCGCGCTTACTTGCTGGAGCGTTTCAACATCGAAATCGGTGGTGGCGTTGGACAGTATGCGAACACCGTATGGCGTATCGGTCTGATGGGACCAAACGCTAACCCTTCCTCGGTGGCGCTGATCCTTGCTTCGCTGAAGGAAGCTATTAACAAGGCCTAGGCAGGCAAGGAAGTAGTTTCTAGAGGTCGTGGCGAGTACCTATGTATTAGGCCGCCACGGCCTCTAGACTCGTTTCATGAGTAATGTTCTTACCCTTCACAAAATATTGACCCTTCGAATTGAGTTGGTCGGCTCAGAACCAGTAATTTGGCGCAGACTTGAGATCGAAGACAGCGTTGCACTTGACGAAGTCGGGTTAGCGGTGCAAATTGCTATGGGGTGGGAACATGCTCATCTGCAGGCTTTTACGAACCTCAGTCCATACACTGAACTCGGTTCGAAGTCGGCCATCAAATGGTATGACGAACAGATGCGCGCTGAGAGCGGCGACGGAGAGTCTTTAGAAGACACCACACTAGGTCAGGCTCTGCGGGTCGCAAATGACGAACTCTATTTTGAATACGATTTTGGTGATGACTGGATCCATCGAATCACTGTTGAGTCTCGACGCGAGACGAAGCCTGAAGACTCTAAATATAGAGTTCTGGAAGGTCAGTTGCGCGCTCCTTTGGAAGACAGTGGGGGACTTGGCGGCTGGTCTAACAAGCTAGAGATATATCGCTCCACAGAACGTAGCGACGAAGACGAAGACACCGTGGATTGGATGGAGTGGAGAGGGGGACCCTGGAAAGCGTTTGATCCAGATACCTTCGATATCGATTTTGCTAACGCGCGCCTGAAACTTCTTGCTAACGGTTTCACCGGCGCTAACGCGGCCGGGCAATGGACCGCCCGATTTCACGAGGGAATTCGGCAGTATTTGTCCTTAGTATTCGCGCATTGCCACATTGGACTCGAGCCTACCGGCGAACAAATTCCGGAATGGTTTGTTGAGCTTCTCCAGCCTTTTACTGCCCTGGTTGAAATGTGCACGGATCAAGGTATCACCCTGACCAAAGCCGGTTGGATGCCCCCAGCAATGATTGCCGAGTTGATGACTCATTGCGAATTGAACGGGATCGATTACGAACGAGGCAAGGTGAAACGGGAAGTTGATCTGCCCACCATTTCAATCATGCGCGACGTAGTTATTAAGCTTCGATTGATCCGAAAGTACAAGGGTAAACTCATCGCTACAAAGCTTGGCTCTTCGCTGCTCCAAGATCCACTGGCGATGGTTCGCTATATCCTCAATGAACTGCGCTCTGTGGTAACGAAGGACGTAGAAGTTGATGCGACATTTTCGGAGTGGGTACTCTGCGCCGGTGGCTATAACTTGGACAGATATACGAAAGCTACAACGGAGGCGAGAGAGTTCGTTCATGTATCTGAGGTTCTTAAAAACTTTGGCTACTGGGACCCAAACCTTCGAGCCCCTATTTCCACAGACAGCTATATCCCTACAACGGAACTGTGGCATGTGATCGGACGAATCATGGACTTCAAGTACTCGAACGCCGATAATCGTCAGGCGATTTACGACAAGCGTCAGGAAATTTCGCGATTCATTCTGGAAGCCTAATTCCTCTTGTATGCAATGCTTTCATGTTGCGGCAAGTTTACTTGGGTACTGAGATATGTAGAGGATCATTCCAGTAGTTGATTGAACCTTGTAGTTAAATTTCCGTTCTTTCGGTTCAACTGAAAATAGTTTGTCATGTTTCAGGATATTCTCCTTGGTTAACGATAGCCTCGAACAGATCAGTCGCATCCCCAAGAGAAAGAGGATTGAACATTGAAAGCACTATTCGATTTTGGTTTCCGCAAATTTGTCACGCCGTCCATCATCAAGATTGTCTACATCCTGATCATGATCATGTTGGCAGTGGGCTACATCAGTTTCACGGTCTTGGCCTTCACCGAGAGCGTCATGTTTGGCATCTTGGTGCTACTCATTCTTGGCCCACTATTTACGCTGATTTACCTCGCGTTGGCACGTGCAAGCTTGGAATCGCTTATCGCGCAGATCCGAACTGCAGAGAACACCTCTGAGCTTGTGCGTTTGGCGGGTGGCACTCCTCCGAGTGAACAGCAATTCGGCGAAGTCCCTCCACACCCAGCCGGACCAACGAACCCACAGGTTCGCCCCGCGGCTCAGGCGGATCCGACACGTCCGGTGAATCGTCAGAATCCAGAAGGTGGCCAAACCCCACCTGAGAACCCTTACAAGCAATAGTGGTAAGCGGTATTTAGCAATAAAATGCTGAAGCCGGGTGCAAGAGAATCTCTTGCACACCCGGCTTCAGTTTTCATTATCTCTACCAGGTGCCGTCGGCCTTCACTGAGAGGACCGGACAACCTGCCTGCATCAGGATGCGTTGCGCGGTGCTACCCATGATGAATTTTCCTACCGTGGTTCGTTTTCGCAAACCAATCACGATGAGTTGGGCTCGTTGTGCTTGGGCAACTCGTAATACCTCGTCTGCAGCATCGTGACCTTGTGTGGAGCGTTCGATCCAGAAATCTAACCCCGCCGAGGTAAGCCGTTCTTCGAGGAGGTGAAATTCTCGGGCATCGATCAGTCGATCATCAACTAGTGCATCACCTTTGGAGGAGTTCACCACCACAAGCTTTACCTTCGCACGTTGCGCTTCGACGATTGCCTGCTCTAACGCTGCTTCTCCTTGTGGAGTGGGCAGATATCCAACAACAACTGTCATGGCTTGTCCTTTCCATCCAGATCATCTTCGGTCGAATGGCGTCCGCTCGATGGCTGCTGAGATTCGACTTTGTCCAGTTCGTCTTCACTGATCATTCCACCTGATGCGAGGCCCGCGGTGAGCTCTGAAGAGCCACCACGTGATTTGCGAAGGAACGCGAGGATCAATGGGACGAGCAACAGAATGGCAATAATGATGTACACCGTTACTGCTACTGGTTCGCTCCACAGGCCTGAAACCTCACCGGCACTAAGCTGGAATGATTTACGCAGTTGCTGCTCGGCCATTGGACCAATAATCACACCGAGGATCAGTGGAAGAATCGGCAGACCGAAACGGCGAAGTGCAAAGCCGAGAATACCGATCAACAGCAACAGCCATAGGTCTGCGGTCTGCATATTGACAGAGAACGCGCCCAAGGTGGCGAAGAACAAGATACCTGCGTACAAGAACGGACGCGGGATTTTCAACAGCTTGGCCCAGACTGGCGCCAACGGCAGGTTGATCAGCAGTAGCAAGGTGTTGCCAATAAACAGGCTGGCAATCAGTGTCCAAACCAAGGCCGGCTCATTTTCAAAAAGCAACGGACCTGGCTGAATACCCTTCATGGTTAAGAAGGCCAGCATCACCGCAGCAGTAGCGTTGGTTGGTAGACCAAGTGCAAGCATCGGAGTGAGCGTACCGGCAGCTGAAGCGTTGTTGGCAGCTTCAGGACCTGCAACTCCTTCGATAGCACCATGACCGAATTCTTCAGGATGCTTTGA
Source organism: Glutamicibacter ardleyensis (assembly GCF_014644555.1). Lineage (GTDB taxonomy): Bacteria > Actinomycetota > Actinomycetes > Actinomycetales > Micrococcaceae > Glutamicibacter > Glutamicibacter bergerei. The sequence goes on from NZ_BMKX01000002.1 coordinate 547,884, forward strand.
AAGCTTCTTTTCCGTCACGTAGGACAAGAAGGTGGGTACCTCTGCGCCACCGGCAGGAAGTGCGCCGAATGGGAATCCATACGCGGTACCGCGCAGCCAAGGCTTCCACGAACGCTTCCAGTCTTCCTTGCCCATCCAAGGACGGCCCACTGGAATGGTGCGTGATGGATTGCTGCGTAGGTGAGCGGCAATCCAGAGTGCCTCGCCGATGGCAAAAATAGCTACGGCGACCACTACGATATCTAAACCATCAACCAAAGGTGCAAAGCCGAAGGTCAGACGGCTCTGTCCGGAAACCGGATCCATGCCAACCAAACCAATGGCCAGACCAAGACCCAGGGCAGCGAAACCACGGATTTTTGAGGAACCGAGCACTGCGGTCACGGTAATCAATGCGAGGACCATGATGGCGAAGTAACTTGGTGCGCCAAGGCTAACTGCAAACTTCACCACGATCGGTGCGAAACCGACCAACAGCGCGGTGCCGATGGTGCCTGCAACGAATGACCCAATGGCGGCGGTAGCTAGCGCTTGGGCTGCGCGACCGTTCTTGGCCATCTTGTGGCCCTCTATGGCGGTGATCACCGTTGAAGACTCACCCGGAGTGTTGAGCAGGATCGAGGTGGTCGAGCCACCGTACATGCCACCGTAGTAAATACCGGCAAACATGATCAGGGCACTGGAAGTTTCCATGCCGTAGGTGACAGGAAGCAACAGCGCAACTGCCATAGCCGGGCCAATACCTGGCAAGACACCCACCGCGGTACCGAGGATCACGCCAACGAGCGCGAACAACAAGTTGATAGGTGTTAGTGCTGAGGCGAAGCCATCCATGAGGAGACTAAGAGTTTCCATTTACAGCACCCCCGAGAGAATTCCGGCTGGAAGTTTGATTCCCAAACCTAGATAGAAGCCGTAGAACGTACCAAAAGCCATAGCTATGGAGATCAGGGCCGTCAGTACATATCGGCGACTTCCCAATGCCACTGCTGAGCCAAAGAACAAGATCGTTCCCGAGATAACCCAGCCGGCGGTGTTGATCAATAAAATATTGATCACAAATGCTGCCAGCAGTGGGAGAAGAACCTTCCAGTCTGAGGGCTGGCTCAGATCAACGTCTTCGCCTTCTTCGCCCTCCGCCAGGTTTCCGCGGAGAACGGTGATGGCCAGGGCAATAGATGACAGAACCAGAATCCCAGAGACCGCGTAGGGCAGAGCCTTAGGGCCCACCACATCGGCTTGGGAGTACGTCACATGAAGTTGCGACGCATCAACGAACACAATGATTCCCACCAGAAAAAGAAACGCGGCGAACAGGAGTTCGACGCGCTTCTTCTTCACTGTGGTTACTTCGCTCACGCCAGACCCAGGGTCTTGAGTACGTTTGCTACGCGCTCATCCTGCCCGGTAAGGAATGCTGAGAAATCGTCACCGGTCATGAACGCATCGGTCCAACCGTTGGTCTTCAATGCTTCCTTCCACTCCGCGGACTCGTGCATCTTGGTGATGGCATCGGTCCACTTCGCCTTATCAGCATCTGAGATCTCCGGTGGGGCTACTAGTCCGCGCCAGTTGGAGAAGATTAGATCAATGTTGGATTCCTTCAGAGTTGGAGAATCCACACCTTCGAGACGCTTGTCGCCACTGGTAGCCAGCACGCGAACCGAGCCCTCTTCGATCTGCTGCATGTATTCGCCAGCGCCGGAGGCTGCGAATGCGAGCTTGTTGCCCAAGATGGCTGGAAGAAGATCGCCACCGCCGTCGTAGGAAACGAAGTTCACCTGCTTAGGATCGATGCCCACTGCTTCTGCTAGCTGCATTGGCAACAGGTGATCCGGACCGCCTGGTGAGGAGCCGCCACCGACCGAGAGCTTTCCTGGATCTTTCTTCCAGGCAGCTACTAGGTCATCAATGGTCTTGTATGGGGAATCCTTGGAGACCATGATGGCGCCTGGCTCTTCGATGAGCTTGGCAATCGGGGTGGTCTCGGTGAGTTTGGCATCTGATTCATTGGTGTAGCTAGCGCCCACTACGCCAAGCCCCATCAACATGGCCAGATCTCCATTGCCCTTTTCATTGACCAGTCGTGCAAGACCTACGGTGCCGCCAGCACCGGCAAGGTTGAAGACTTCCAGGTTTGCTGCGATGTCAGCATCGTCCATGACCTTGGCCGCCACACGAGCGGTGGTGTCGTAACCGCCGCCGGGAGTATTAGGAACCATGATGCGCAGATCCTTCAGCGGGCCGCTCTCGGCGCTGGGGGAAGTGCTGGAATCGGAGTCGGAACCGGAGCTTGTGACGCCACAGCCGGTTAGGGCCAGCGCTGCTGCAGCGGCAACTGCTGCCATGACACGCATGGATTTGAAGGTTTTCATTGATTCAGCCTCTTTGCTTTCATCGGGTGCGAATAGTTCAACCCTAAGTGCAAGAGTGAAGCAGGTCACTCTTGCGTACGCAAAGAAAATACTGTTCATTGTGTAACCAAAAAACGTGATCTGCTTCATGTAAATTGTCGGTAAAGTTGCCAGTTGCATGGGTGCACCCGTGACAATGAAATGTTCGGTGATAACAAAACGGTAGGCAAGAGGTGGGGCAGTGCGGGCGATCAAGGCATGGTTCGGCAAAATGTTTCCCAATCGAATCTCGCTGGCAGCGCAGTACCTCGTCCTACAGCTGCTGATCATTGCCGTGGTACTTACCGGTGTCGTAGTGGTTTCCACAACTCAAGCAACAAATAATTTTGAGCAAGAAGAAGGTAGACGCAGTCTTGCAGCAGCAGAATCACTGGCCGCTAACCCACTGATGCGCATCATGCTTCCGGGCGCCGAACCAGAAATGGGCTCAGCGCTGCCAGCCATGGCGGAATCGGTACGAAGCACCTCTGGACTGCAATTCGTCACCGTTGCTGACCCGCAAGGCGAAGTGATCACCTCTAGTTTCCCTGACGATGTAGGAACCTCAATTCTTCATCCGCAATCTCAGGTAATAGAAGGTCGAGGGTGGACCGGAGATATCTGGCGCAACGGAAATCATGTGCTGATCGCACAAGTTCCGGTTCTAGACGATGAGGGGATAATGGTGGGCATTGTCAGTGCCGGACAAAAATATCCTTCAACGCAAGCGGTGATCCGCGAGATCGCACCCAGCGCCCTATTTACGCTCTTGGTGTCCGTGCTTTTGGGAACGGTCGGCTCCGTACTTCTCTCCAGACGAGTTAAACGTCAAACTCGTGGCATGGAACCTCGGGAAATCTCAGAACTCTTTGAGCACCGCGAAGCCCTGCTACACGGGGTCAAAGAAGGAATCGTCTCCGTTTCCCCCGACCAACGAGTGATGCTGGCCAACGACATTGCTATTGAACTACTGCAGCTACCCAATGACTGTGTAGGCCAAACACTGGAACAGCTAAAGGTCGCACCGCAGGTGACCCGTGCACTAACCACCAAGCAGAATCACCCCGATCGTCAATTCCTCGTGGCCGAGAAAGTCCTTGTCTTCAATCGAATGCCGGTGGCTGTCGCCGGACGCGACCTCGGATCGGTCACCACCTTTCGTGACCGAACCGAGCTAACTCTCCTAGAACAAGAATTAGGCGACAGTAAGGCAACCTCGGACATGTTGCGGGCACAGACCCACGAATTTGCCAACCAGCTACATGCCATCTCGGGGCTGATCCAGCTAGGTGAATATGATGAAGTAGTGGGTTTCATTGATGGGGTGAGCTTCAGCCGAAGCAAACTATTTGAAGATGTTGCGGCCAGGATCAACGAGCCGACCATTGCTGCGCTATTGATCGCCAAGGCCAGTGTGGCGACGGAACGGGGGATCAAGCTAAGCGTCGCCGAGAATTCACATCTTGGACGTAATGATGAGCAACTAGCACGAGACCTCACCACGGTCATCGGCAACCTCGTAGATAACGCGATGGATGCGGTATCAGCAGTGACTCAACCGCACATCGAGCTACGCATCGAAGAATCCGAAACCCACGTAATCGTTCAGGTAAGCGATAATGGATCCGGGATAGATGACGCGGCAATCAATGAGATCTTTACTCAAGGATTCTCAACCAAAGACACCACAGTATCCGGCGGAAGAGGTTTTGGACTGGCGCTAACCAGGCTAGTCTGCCGGCGGCGCGCAGGGGACGTGCAAGCCATCAACGCTGGTGGCGCGCAATTCACCGCCACACTCAGGAAGTAGGAAACAACTCGTGATCAAAGTACTGGTGATTGATGATGACTTCATGGTCGCCAAGGTTCACTCCGGGTTCGTCAACAACGAGCCAGGATTCTCCGTGGTGGGAGTAGCTCACTCGGCCAAAGACGCACTAATAGCAGCCACTGCGTTGTCACCGGACCTCGTCTTGCTCGATATCCACCTGCCAGACATGAACGGCCTAGACCTGTTGCAACGCTTGCGCGACATTCAGCCAGACCTCGACGTTCTAGTCATCAGCGCGGCACGCGAAATGGACACCGTGCGACGGGCGCTGCGTGGCGGAATCGTGCACTACCTGATGAAGCCGTTCTCCCGCGAAGACCTACATGAACGACTCGAACATTATCTGAAAACATATCAGCCATTGCATCAAGCCGATCAAGAACTGCAACAAGCAGACGTCAATCGGCTCTTTGGACTCAGCGGACAAAATCGCCGTCCACTGCCCAAGGGATGCAGCGCCGAGACTATGACACTGGTAGAAAACATCGTCAAAGAGGCGGTACAACCCATTTCCGCCACAGAAACTGCAGAAAAACTCGGCACCTCACGGGTGAGCGCTCGCCGGTATCTGGAGTACCTGGCCGATGAAAATCTGGCACAGGTCAATCTGCGTTATGGAGGAGTAGGCCGGCCTGAACGCCGGTACTCGTGGAGTAACTAGCCATTAAACACGTCATCAGGACTAAAGCAGGCTCGGTGTATCTGAGGCGAATAAAGTTCTAGACATGGCTGTGGCCTTGCACTAGGTACTCGGTGCAAGGCCACTATGCGGTCAAGGCTAAAGCTGCAAGGTCAAGATTTAGCTATGCCTTGCTCGACTTGGAGTGCTCGTTGGAGGCGAGATCTTCGAGTTTTTCTCGCGGGGCAGCGGAAACGTAGCGTTCCATGCTGTCATCCAGTTCGCTGAGCCATGGAGTGTGGTGCTTGTCTGCCATCGTACCGGTCATCACTGAACGATAAACCTTGTCGCGGTAGGTCAGGATATTTTTCTTCTTATCCGTTTTCCAAGCCATAAAGGTTCGGGTGACCTCATCCAAATCAAACATCGGGTAGTCCGTCAGTTCAATGAGATCCCGTATGTAGTCGGCCTGGAATTTCACTTCGTCTTCTGCTGTTTCGATAGCGTTAAAACGTTCAAGCCATGCATCGATGCTTTCGCGTTGTTCGCTCGGCGAAGGGATGGTTAGCTCACCCAAAATTATATCGCGAACGTACCAAGCCTGGGCATCAAACATATTAAAGGTGAACCACTGATCTTGAGCGCCAAGGTAGTACAGGCTGTCGTTGTTTTCAGAAACAACACCGCGGTACAAAGTATCCGGGTAAACGTTGTTTGGTGAATCCAATGCCAGGTCAGAGGGCAAGAATGGATAGTGGTGCAAGTATCCGGTGCACAGGATGACCGTATCAAATGAGCGGGACATGCCGTTGCTGAAGTACGCGGTTGAACCTTCGAAGCGGTCAATGAGGGGGAGTTCCTCAATGCCTTCTGGCCAGTCGAACCCCATAGGACCTGAGCGGTAGCTATACGTGACTGAGCGTGCGCCCATTTTGAATGATTGGACACCAATGTCTTCAGCCGAATAACTTGCTCCGATCAGCAGAACATCTTTATCTGCTAAGCGTTCAGCTCCGCGGAAATCGTGGGCATGCATAAGCTCGCCAGGGAACGTTTCAATGCCCTTAAAATCTGGGACGTTAGGGAAACTGAAGTGTCCGGAGCCCACAATGACGTGATCGAATTCGGAAGTTTCCGTTTGCCCGGTCTTGAGATCTTCGGTGGTGACAGTAAATAGGTTGGTGCTCTCGTCAAAATCAACCCAACGCACCACAGTAGCGAAGCGAACGTGCTTTTTAACATCGGACTTCTCGGCGCGACCATTGATGTAATCCCACAGCACTGCACGTGGTGGGTAGGAAGAAATTGGGCGGCCAAAATGCTCATCAAATGTGTACTCGGCGAATTCTAGGGCTTCTTTGGGGCCGTTAGACCAAAGGTTGCGGTACATGCTCGAATGTACTGGTTCGCCGTACTTGTCGATGCCGCTACGCCAGTTGTAATTCCACTGGCCTCCCCAGTCGTCTTGCTTTTCAAAGCAGACGATCTCAGGGATCTCTCGCCCGGATTTCTTGGCAGAATCGAATGCCCGCAGCTGGGCAATGCCGCTGGGTCCTGCTCCAATGATGGCGACGCGTTGAGTCAAACGTACCTCTCCGGCTATCTAAGCCTTATATCAGTTGCGCGCCGAGAATCGAACCAACAATCGAGTTCGTCAGCGTCGCGCAATTCAACAAAAATGCTCTAAACCAGTCGACCAGTCACGCATAGAAAACGTTCACATGCCGAGGGAAAACTTGTCCTGTTCAAGGGACTCCACCCTTGAGTTTATCAGTTATTCATTTTTTGGAATTTTAAAGCATCTATTGAGGGGGAGGTTTGATGTCGTTTCAGAGAAATTCGTGCTCGGTATTTCACCTTGAGGCACAGCAAATAACGCCAACACCTAGGAGTGAGTACCGAGGAATCGGAGACTATTGAGCTGCCAACCTTTACACGAAGGAGGCAGAGATTTTTTGGCGATGCTCACTTGCTGCGTAGGTGCCTAGGATCTTGATTTCCCAAGTGAAGAAGTCCAATTCTTCTAGGGCAAGGCGTACCGGTAGATCTTCGGGATGGCCCTCGATGTCAACCATGAAAATTGTGGCAGCGAAACTTGAGTCGAGCATGTAACTTTCCATGCGGGTCAGGTTTACCCCGTTGGTAGCAAATCCGCCTAATGCTTTGTACAGTGCGCTAGGCACGTTGCGAGCGTGGAAGACCAAGGTGGTGATCACAGATTCGGGTAGTTTAGCGCGCGCGGGGAGCTCTTGCTTCCGCGCAAGAACCACGAAACGAGTGGTGTTCGTTTCGTCGTCTTCTACCGAAGAAGCTAGTACTTCTAGTCCATACAGTTCGGCAGCAAGTGGTGGTGCCAGAGATAGTTTGGTCGGGTCGTTCCAGTCTCGGACCTCGCGCGCGGAACCTGCGGTGTCTCCAGCGATCACTGGTATCAGCTTGTTCTCACGGATGATCTTGCGGCACTGTCCTAGTGCATGGATATGACTATGGACTTCGGTAGCTTCTTCAATGCTGCTTCCAGGAAGTCCCAACAGGTCAAAACGGATACGTAAATAGTGCTCGCCGACAATCTGTAGTCCAGATTCGGGGAGTAAAACGTGAATGTCGGCAACTCGTCCCGCAATCGAGTTCTCAATCGGGATCATGGCAAGATCGGCTTCGCCGCTTTCCACCATGGCGAAGGCGTCTTCAAAGCTCGCACAAGGTATGGCTTCCATATCGGGGAACTGCTCGGTGCAGGCCATATTCGAATTGGATCCGGCTTCGCCCTGATACGAAATCTTTTTGCTCATTAGTTCAATTTAGCGCAGAGTGCTCGCCACCGATGAATGCTAGCAAGGATGTTTCGAAGCGGCCGATCTATGAATGTTGCTTACAATCTCAGAGAGTAAAATTCCCCCAAATAATTTCTGTCTGGTCGTTCGCGGTAAGCCAGATACTGCGGTGAGTGTCGATTTATGTGGGTGCAAAATTTGACAGAATTTAGAGCCCCCAACGGTTCTAATCAGCTTAGGTTATGATGTAGGTCACTGCTGTCTCTGGGATCTCAGCTTTTCATGGGGGTGTGAAGTGGCACAACCAACTTTGATTGGGTCTGTGCAGAAGGCATTGCGCCTTTTGGAGGCTGTTGCGGCGAGCGGTACTGCCGTTTCGGCGAAGAAGCTTGCACGAGTCACCGAATTTCCCTTACCAACGACCTATCACTTGCTGCGGACCCTCGAATTTGAGGGTTACCTGTGCAAAATTGATGGTGGATATGCGCTCGGTGCATCGTCACTTACGGTGCAAAATGATGAGATACAAGAACTGGTGCCACGGGTTCGCCCAGTGCTTCGGTCGTTGAGTGATGAGCTTGGCGCAGCCACGTATTTAACCACTTACCAGGATGACGAGATCCATCTCCTAGCAATGGTCGAAGGTCCCGAAGGGCGAAGCGTAGATTTGTGGGTAGGAGTGCATGAATCCGGGCATGCAACGGCATTCGGCAAGGCGATTTTGGCAAACCTCAGCGACGAACTGCGTGATGATTACATCAACCGACACGATCTGTATGATCTAACGCCTAACACCATTACTAGCCGGGGCGGTCTGGAGCGCAACTTGTCCGTCGGTTCCAATATTTGGTCAGATAAAGAAGAATATCTACTAGGTATTTCCTGTCACGCGGCTCCCATTCAGAATAGCGGGATGGTTGGCGCGATTGCAGTTTCTCTACCTTCGCAACGCAAGATGCTGGAAAGCGAAGAAGCAAGCCTTAAGAGGGCTGCGAGACGTCTCGGTCTTGCGATGGGGCCATCTCTTATCAGTATTTGAAATCTTGTCTCTTGTTGACCAATTGGCCCACCAGCGATGATGGAGACATAGAAGTTCAGCAGGAATCTAGAAATCCAGGATGTAGCGCGAGTGCTACGGACCAACTACGATATCTAGCGTTCCAAACAGCCTCTAAACCTCCTGCGCAGTATTTCCTGGGTACCCCCAAGACTCGGAAAACCAACGTTCAGGATAGCGACCCCGAAGATTCCCCCAAGGCTTCGGGGTCGCGCTACCTGGAACGGCCACCGCCAGAGGTCTAACGGCTACGTACTTTTGAGTTATAACTGCCCATAGTAGGTTGTAAGTTTTGCCAAGCCTTCGTCAATACTTACCGTTGGCTTCCAATCCAACACTTCGTGCGTCTCGCGTTGGTCAAACCAGTGTGCGGTTGAAAGCTGCTCGGCCAAGAACCGAGTCATCGGCGGCTCATCATGCACTAGGTTGCGAGAACCTGCGGCCAGCCAGACCTTCTCGATGACCGAACCAGCACCACGCGCTAACCAACCGGGAACATTGAGTTTCGGAGCCGGAGCTCCACCAGCCTTGCAGATTCCAGCAATGAGTTCCCCCACCGGGCGAGGTTCACCATTGGTGACAACAAGTGCACGTCCGTGGGCGTAATCCATGCGTTCCAGCCCGCGAACAATCGCCGAGGCAGCATTATCAATGTACGTAGTATCAATAAGTGCCACACCACTGTCTAGCAGAGGAAGCCGGCCGCTCTTGGCACGGTCAACCACGCGCTCAACCAGTTGAGTATCGCCAGGGCCCCACACCACATGTGGTCGAATAGCAGCCACCCGGAATTCGGGGGAGTCCTCGGCCAGTGCACTTAGCTCAGCAGCTGCCTTAGAGCGAGCATAGTTTCCGCGAGCCAAATTCGGGTTCGCAACACCTGCTGACGCGCCCGCCAACGAATTGCCGAAATGAGCGACCGACGGCGAGGAAACAAAAACAAAATCCTTAATGCCGGCGCTTTTCGCAGCCGCTAACAAATTTGCTGTTCCATCGATGTTAGTGGCGACAAATTCGTTCCAATGGCCGGTAAAGGAGACCTTCGCGGCCAGATGAATCACCGCATCCATGGATTCTACGGCTGTGGCCACGACATCCTGATCGGTGAGTGAACCACGGATCTCGTCCGTTGCTTGGCTTGAAGCACCGCGCTGGAAAGTTCGAACCTGGTGCCCTTTGTCGCGCAATAGCTGAGCTACCGCCCCACCGAGCATGCCACTGGCTCCGGTAACCAAGACACGACGAGGTTTTGTATTATTTGCTGCTGTGCTCATGGCTGGCGGACCTTTCCGCCGGCGAGCGTGGCAGTTGCCCAAGTAGCTAGTGCGGCACGATCGATTTTGGAGTTATGACGAATGTCAGTTGGCAGCGATGAAACAATCAAAACTGCAGCCACGTCCACGCCGGTTTCGGCGACGGCACTACGAACTTTTTGCGATAACTCGTTGCTTGCGGGGCCTGCTTTGCGCGCTGGCGGAATAGTTTCCATTACGACTACGGCAGCTTGCGTGCCGGCCGGTCCTACGCCCACCAATGCGGCGCGACCAGCGCCGGCCACAGACTCAACTGCGTGTTCAGCGGCTACCGGGGTAATTGCACCTTTAGCGGTACTCAATACATGCCCAAGCCGGCCCTCTACCCAAAGCCGTCCGTCATCATCGAGATGTCCAACATCTCCGGTCCTATGCCAGCCCGGGATTGAAATGCTTACCTGCTCGGTAATCCAAAGCCGGTCATAACGATCCTTGATATGTGGGGCGCGCACCAGAATTTCACCAGTGACGTGAGGCGTGTATTCCGGTTGGTCTCCCGCGATGCCCATTGAATCTATGGGGGCAATGGCTACTTTTGCGCCAGCGACGGCCGTACCAACGCATACACCGTTGCCCTGGCCTGCAGCGCGAATACCCGCAAGGTCGATATCTGTGACGGGAAGTGCCTCGGTCATGCCATAAGGCGTGTGTACCTGTGCGTTAGGTACAAGCTCTTGGACTTTGGCTAACAATGGTTCTGGAATGGGCGCACCAGCCGAGAGCATCACCGAAACGTTCGCGAGAGTCTCCCGGTGGGTTGCATCCAAGGAATTCTTGGTTTTCAAAACGTTGGCCAGTGCTGCGGGCGAGGCGAATACCGTCGTTGCATCTACGGCCACCGCAGCGTCTGCTAGGGCGGAGGCAGTCAGCGTACGTGGTGCGGTGACATCCATATCTGGAGTGACCGAGGTAGCGCCCAATGCTGGACCAAGCAAGGCAAATGGTGCAAAGCCAGCAACAAGGGCAGAACCGGCTTTGAGATTGTAAGTTTCGCGCAGGGTGTCGCGCATTGCGCCCAACTGACGGTGTGTATAAACAACACCCTTAGCAGGGCCGGTCGAACCCGAGGTGAAAAGCACCGCGGCGTCAGCATCTGGTTCGGCCGACACAAAATTTGAAGCCTTCGATGAGAGCTTGTTTCCTACTTCGAAAAGCTCGGGAAGAGAATGCTCAACGCCTAATAGTTTGCGCTTGGCGGCAGGCAAGGTTTCCACTGAAACTTTGGTACCTGGCCAGTTGAATAGTCGTGCCCCGGTGAGTGCCCGGTCAATACCAATAAGATAGCTTGGCCCAGCGCCCTTGATGGCGCGTCCCAAACCCTTGGTGCCGAGTCCAGCATCGGCCACTACTATGACAGCCCCTAAACGCAGGCAAGCATAGATCAAAGTTGTTAGCTCAATGCCCGGAGGAACTAGTAAATTAACGCGGTCTCCGGCCTTAACACCAATTTCCTGGAGACCTGCGGCCAAAGCGTTGACTCGCTGGCCCAACTCTGACCAGGAAAGGGACCGTGGAGGATTAATATCTACCACAGCGACGCTGTGATCTGTGGTGCGTGAATCCAACTCTGCGAGCATTGGCCGGTAGTCACCGAGGCTGTCTGCTCGTGAAGAATTTGTGGAGTTCTGATTGCTGGACAACCAGTCAAACATTGGGGTGGCGATATCTTTGTCTTCGCCTACCAAATGACTGGCGCCCTCGAAGCGGTGCACCTGCGCGTGCGGGAGTCGACCCATTAGATCGCGTAGGTAGCGGTCTGAGAAGACTGGATCTTTGGGACCCCACAACATCAAGACCGGAACGGTGAGCGTGCGTACGGCCTGCGCAATTTCGTTCAGCGTTGAGCGGCTGGGATGGTCTTCGGCAAAAGGAATATCTGCCACAAAGTTCGCTACGCCATCGCGTTTGGCAGCACTTGTGTAAGGTGCCATGAATGCTTTGCGGACTTCTGGATCCAGCGCAGGCTGGGCCAGTGAGTGGGTTACTTGTAAGAATGCGCTGGTGGTCTTGGTGCCCCAGCCATGAACCGCAGGATGCGAAGCGAGCTTCAAGGCCGCGGGGAGTTCAAAGCCAGCAGGATGAATCGCGGTGTTAGTTAAAATGACGTTGGCCAGCTGATTCTGGTGGCTGATGGCCCATCCCAGAGAAATGACACCACCCCAGTCATGACCCACAGTGGTGACCTTGCCACTGAGTCCGAGCGAGTCGATTAGGTCTCCCAAATCATTAACTCTGTCAGCTAACCGACGGAACTTGCCGGTACGTGCGGAGAATCCCATATCTAGCTGGTCCACTGCGACGACGCGCCACGGCAGGGCATTAGCCGAGACATGGTTCAACAGGCTGCGCCAGAGGTAAGACCAAGTTGGGTTGCCATGGACACACACGAGGGTGCCGATGGGCTCAATTCCTCGTGCTAGAAGTTCGTCTTCGTTATCGAGCAGATGCCACATGTGCAGCGTCCCTGGATCATCCACTTTTGAAGTGGAAGGAACCTCTAGATAATTCGAATAAATTCCATCTACACCGGGGAAAAGCTCGGTCACCAGGCAATCTCCATCATCGCGGTATTCAATCCTGAACCAACGCCCATGCACAGAACACGGTCGCCTGGCTTTAAGGTGTCAGCTTCCTGCGACAGGGTCATCGGCAAAGAGGCTGGGCCAACGTTTCCCCACTTGGAGAAGGTAATCGGAACGCGATCCTTGACCAGACCCACAGCCTTGATGATGGCGTTGGTGTACGACTTGGAAACTTGGTGGGTGACATACCTATCCATGGACTTCCAATTCCATCCGGATTCCTGGGCTTCATCCCAAGCATTTACCACCAGTTCAAGGCCGTTGTCCAACAATCCCTTGGTGTCGGTGTACATTCCTGCCGGGCCACCTACGCACAGTTCATGATGTTCGGTACCAGCGCGGGAGACGCCACCAATGATGCGGTGTCCGTCCGGATGCAGATCTGCGGGGCCAATGACGGCTGCAGCTGCGCCCGAACCAAGGGTCAAAGTCGCAAACTCGCGCATGTAATCTTCACGAGTAGAGCTCTCATGATTCAGGCGCTGGAATGTCGTTTCTTGAGTCGGGCGGGAATCTTCGCCAGCCACGATCAATGCGTACTTGATCTGCCCGGAATCAATCATGTTTGCTGCCAAGCTCATACCATTGACGAATCCTAGGCAGGCATTTGTTATGTCAAAATTCATAGCGGAGGATGGTAAACCCAAACCATTATGGATCTTGGAAGCTACCGAAGGCTCTAGGTTGCGGCGGGTGACTGAGGTATTAATCAGGAGACCAATCTCGCCCGGTTCCACACCTGCCTGCGTAAGCGCATTTTTACCAGCAACGATTGCAGCGTCGTCAAACTCGACACCCTCCGACCACCACCGGCGTTCTTTTACGCCCGACACCCGTTCAAGCAACTTCTTAGATAGACGCAGACGCTTGAGGCTTGGAGCCAGTCGCTCGTCGAATTCTGCTGAACTCATGACCTCTGGTGCAAGTACGCTATTTACCGCTAAGAGGGCCACGTTGTGGTGTTTAAAAGTGGCGTTGCCGTTCAAAATGTAGCCTTTGTGTCGGGGCTGTCGCGCCGTGCTCGGACGCAACGAAGTAGAAGTAGTTTGATGCTTTATGAGCCATAATAAAAAACGTCTATCTCTACCGTATTCCTTGTTGGCGCACAGTGCGTACACGGGCACACTATTTTCAGCGGTTAGCAAGAAACTCACAGTCTTTTTGGCTATATTTCGCTCATCTGAACCACGGTGAGTTACTGCACAGTAACATTTTCGCGGAATGGGCCCATCGATGGCTTGATAACTTTGGGAGTGCTCAGAAGTAAGTTCTGAGACCTGTGGCACTATTTTCTCCTCAGGTAGGCTTGCCTTGAGCTAGGGGCCCGATGGCGCTCGTACAGTGAATAGGCGGGAAATTTTATGGATCTACTGCGCGGTTTAAGCCTAGAAGACCTATCGGTCGCGATTTGGGTATGCGTCGCAGTTTTCGCTGCGGTGATGGGCATCTGGCAACGGCGACAACTGCAATGGGTAGCTCTTAGTTCTGTGGTGCTCTTTGCAGTGCTTAACGCAGGCACGGGGATCTATGTTTTGCGGACCGTTGGGGATTCTAGGTGGGCGCAGGAGGGAACCGTCCCGCTCAGCGCACCTTCCCTGAGCGAAACACCTCTCGTCGGGCAATATTTGGACCCATTAAATTCCGCACTCCAATCAATGGTTGGAAGTGTGAACTCGCTTGTGGCGTTCCAACAGGCGCTTCCGGTAGCACTGGATTTCTTCACGAAGAGCGGCTGGGCGCTACTCATCGCTGTTCCACTGATGCTTCTCGTCGTGGTTATGAGTTACAGAGCTGCTAGACGTCGAAAGCGAGAGCTCAATAATTACCGTGCGACTGTTGACCAACTCAAGATTGATTTAGAGCAAGTTAAGGCCCGGCTCACAATGCTGGACGGGGCGTCAAGCCTTGGAGAGCCAACGGCAGGTCCACCGCAAGCGTCGCGCAGAGATCAGCGATAAGAGATGCAGCGCTGAAGAAAATTCACTGGAAACTGCGAAATTGATTGCCGGCAAGACCGTAACTTTAGTGAACTGATCCGCGCAGTTTCGCCCCGGGCCCGGGGGATACCTGAGACTCTCGTGGCGAGTCTAGAACGTGCCCGAGCGCGCACTGCACCACGGTAGAAACCTGCTCGCCACAATCGCGGTGCTTGATGAGTATCGGTGGTCCGGCGGGATCTGCCTCGTATCTGTCGCCCCAACGAAGCAGCGAAATTATTATTGGATAAAGATCCAAGCCTTTCGGGGTGAGGCGATATTCGTTACGCGTACGGTGGCCAGGTTCCTTGTATGGTGTGGCTACGAGTATTCCACTGGTTATGAGGGAATTTAGCCGGGCGGAGATAATCGCTTCGGAAGCCCCGAGGTGACTGCGGATCGCATCAAATCGACGCACTCCATTAAATGCTTCTCGGAGTATCAACAAACTCCACTTTTCACCGACGATTTCCAAGGCGCGCTGAATAGAACAGTTCTCGGTGTCGTAGTCCAGCCACTGCATGTTCAAAGCGGCCCCTTACCGTTGACAGATCCTGACGATCTAGCTAGCTTCAAATATAACAGCCAGCTTTTGAAGGGCAAGAGATTGAATACGAATGAAGAACTTCTGCCAGGTATGACGCGAACTGAGTCCAGCGAGTTTGTGGCTGCTACCGGCTTTGTCGTTGATGAACTCAACGCCACGTCCTTGCGCGGACACGTGCAATTAGGAACAAATCATCACACGCCGTGGGGAGTGGTGCATGGAGGACTGTTCACCACAATCGTAGAAAGTGCCGCCAGTATTGGGGCGAGCTTCGCAGTCAACGAGTACGGACAATTTGCTGTCGGTGTTCACAATGCCACAGATTTTTTACGGCCAGGCAGTTCCGGATTGGCTTTAGTGAAGGCCACTGCTTTGCATCAAGGACGTACCCAGCAATTATGGGAAGTCATCATCACCGATGACGCTAGTTCCAAGGTGCTGGCCCGCGGGCAACTGCGCTTACAAAATGTGCCGTTGCCCGAAAAATCAACCGAAGTTCAAGGCTAAAGGAGTCATATCAATGGAAGCTAGCACTGACGCACGTGAAAAACTTGTGAAGTGGCGAGATCCTGCTGGCGCCATGGAACAGCTCCCTTTACTTTCCGGACTGGAATATCTGAAAAAGATGGCGTCCGGTGAACTTCCTGGTGCACCAATCGCGTCGCATCTCAATATGGATCTAGTTGAAGTCATCGAAGGGTCGGTAACTTTCACAAGTACACCGGATGAGTCTTTGTATAACCCGATTGGGACCGTGCATGGAGGACTAGTTTGCGCAGTGTTGGACTCTGCACTTGGCTGCGCCGCACACTCGACGCTTCCGGCAGGAATGGGATACACCTCCATTGAAATCAAAGTGAACTACCTGCGTCCGGTGTTGGCCGATAGCGGACCGCTGCGTTGCACCGGAACTGTTACCAAGCCGGGACGACGGGTGATCTTCGCCGAAGGAGAAGTTGTAGATAAAAACGGGAAGACGGTAGCAACCGCGTCGGGATCACTTCTTGTGTTTCCACTTGGCAACCCTAAAGACTGAATGCTTAAAAGTGTCGGTTACACGGGATAACTTGGATTTACCGCCAATACGTTGGCAAAGTGCAAGTGTTCTGATGGGGATAGTATGAAGTTTTCGTCTGATGTGAAAGACCGTATCTGTGGAGTTCTTACAGGTATGGCCGCGGGAGATGCTCTTGGCGCGGGGTACGAATTTGATTCCCCTATGCCGGCTAACCAACCAGTAGCCATGATCGGTGGCGGGCTTGGTGACTTTGCCCCCGGAGAGTGGACAGACGATACCTCGATGGCAATCGTGATTGCACGCGCGCTAGCGAACTCCGAAGGTCAACTCGACACAGGCGCATCTGATTACATGGTGCGCCAGTGGGCTGTCTGGGCGAAAGATGCGCCGGACGTGGGTACCCAGACGCGGGCTGTTCTCCGTGCGGCTGAACAAACCGCGCGGGTTGATAAGCGGGATGCTCCGAACACGGCGGATGCAGTCGCGGCCGCGACTGCGATTCACCGGCAAACAGGTCGCTCGGGAGGCAACGGAAGCCTAATGCGCACTGCTCCCATCGCCTTGGCCTATCTAGACCGTACGCCGGACGATACTTACCAGGCGGCAGTCAAGATTAGTAAACTGACTCACTTCGATGATGAGGCCGCCGAAGCCTGCGCATTATGGACACTAGCAGTGCGTCACGCCTTACTCACCGCAGAACTAAATATCCGCGTAGGGCTACCACTGCTAGATCCTGAACGCGCCTTAGTTTGGGAACGGCGTATCCAGCAGGCTGAAGAAAAACGCCCACGCGATTTCTCACATAATGGCTGGGTGGTTGAAGCTTTCCAAGGAGCTTGGAGTTCCATCATGGTTTCCAAAGCTGCTGACGGTGGGAGCGCCGAGCGCCTCGTCGCATCTGTCGAAGCTGCGGTACGCGGCGGGGTCGATACCGATACCGTGGCTGCAATTGCTGGATCGTTGGTCGGTGCCGCTTGTGGGCTACGGGCTATTCCGGCGCAGTGGTTGGAAATACTGCATGGTTGGCCGGGTATGAACGCGCAAAATCTAGTTGAGCTCTCACTCGAACTTGTCGATTAGTGGACCGTCGAGCCGCCGTGGCGGTTCGACGCTCACTGCGTGGCGTACCCCGCGGACTCTCAATCCGCTGAGATCAACCGCTAAATACCAGGGGCCTGAACGGGGAA
This sequence comes from Glutamicibacter ardleyensis, assembly GCF_014644555.1. Taxonomy (GTDB): domain Bacteria; phylum Actinomycetota; class Actinomycetes; order Actinomycetales; family Micrococcaceae; genus Glutamicibacter; species Glutamicibacter bergerei. Next base: position 565,184 of record NZ_BMKX01000002.1, read on the forward strand.
CCTTGATTCGGTACGGTGCTTTACGCGCTAATCCACCTCGAAAATCGTAATCTTCTGAATCTTGGAACGCGGCGAAATTTTCCGGGTCCATGAGCCTGAGGTAGGCCGGTCCGCTGAGCGTGACTACCAGGATGCTGCCACGTTCAAGATGATTCCAAGAGTATTCGGCGAAATCAGGAGCGGTCATTGAGATTCCTCTGTAATCGAGCAGCGTTTTGCGTAATCGTTAGCTGTGTCCCGAAGCCGCATGCGGATACGGCGTTCGAACTATCAACTGTAAATCATTAGTTCGAACGCCGTCCGCAGCACGCTGGATACTACTTTTAGACCAAGGATGCTGTGTCAATAACGAAGCGGTAGCGAACGTCGGACTTCATCACGCGCTCATAGGCATCGTTGATCTGCTCGGCCCCAATGACCTCAATTTCAGCACCAATGCCATGCTCGGCACAGAAATCCAACATCTCTTGGGTTTCTTCGATGCCGCCAATCTGTGAACCGGCGAACGAACGGCGTCCACCGATCAAAGCGAAGGCATTCACCGGCAATGGCTCCGCCGGGGCACCCACATTGACCATGGTGCCGTTGACCCGCAGCAGCTCAAGGTAATTGCTGATATTGATCGAGGCGCTGACCGTGTTAATGATCAGGTCGAAGTTCTTGTGCAGATCCTTGAAGGTGCTCTCGTCGCTGGTGGCGCGGTAATCGCTGGCACCCATGCTCAGTCCTTCGTCTTTCTTCTTCAACGACTGGGAGAGCACGGTAACTTCGGCTCCCATAGCGCTAGCGATCTTCACGGCCATATGGCCTAGACCGCCAAGGCCCACCACTGCCACCTTCTTGCCAGGGCCTGCACCCCAGCGCTTCAGTGGGGAGAAAGTGGTGATGCCGGCGCAGAGTAGCGGCGCGGCCACATCAAGCTCGATACCTTCTGGGATGCTCAAGACGAAGTTTTCGGTGACCACCACGTGGGTGGAATACCCACCCTGGGTGATGGTCCCATCGCGATCGACTGAACCATAGGTTCCGACGGAGCTGTCGCAGAATTGCTGGTCGCCAGCGAGGCAGTTTTCGCACTCCATGCAGGAGTTAACCATGCATCCCACACCAACACGGTCACCGATCTTGTGTTTGGTGACTTCGGATCCGACCTCGGTCACGATACCGGCGATTTCATGGCCTGGAGCCAATGGGTAGGACCGAGGTCCCCATTCGCCGCGCACGGTGTGAATGTCCGAGTGGCAGATGCCGGAGAACTTGATGTCGATCAGGACATCGCGCGGACCTACCTCGCGTCGCTCGATCTGAGTTGGAATTAATCCTTCGGTAGCCGAAGGTGCAGCGTATGCATTGACCATGGTTGTCATAGTTCTCTTTCCTCATACTCAGTAAATGCGCTTTACCCCAAAAGAATCGGGTAGATCTGATCGGGCAAAGCGGGTGTTCCGGAAATTTACAACGGCGCAAATAGCCAGAATAATCCCGACGAGCCCGATTGTTTGCCAATTCCCAGCTAGCTCGGATAAATCCAAGGAACACGGGTCGGAAGTACCGGGAAGAACCTAGCTCTCATTTATTGCCGTCATGGTATGAACCTAAGTAACTGGTCCGTGACAGTCCAAGAGACACATCCGAGTTACTCAATGGTAGTCTCCCATTTACTAACTGGAGTGGCGCTGAAAGGATCTCTCATGGATGACACTCAAATAGACGCTGGTACTGGCGTTGGCGCAATCAACGCACTGAATTGGAAATTGCCTGAGAACCTGCACTGGTCTTTTCAGCATATGGCTGACTTCTTGCCCACAGCCGAAATTCCACGCGGTTCAGCATCGCCTTCTGAGCTCCCCGTTGGGCTTCGCAATCTGGATTTAGTACTGGCACCGTCCAGCATTCCGGGTGCTCCGCCGGTGACGGTTGGATCGATCATGGCTACGACACATACCGATGCATGGATGGTTTCGCATCGGGGCACAGTGATCACAGAACAATACTTCGGGCAGATGACTGAAGATTCTTCGCACCTTTTGATGTCGATGAGTAAATCTCTCATTGGTGCCGTGGCCGGTTCCTTATGTGACTCGGGAGTTCTAGATCCCGAGGCCCAGATCACGGGCTATATCCCCGAATTAGCCGACTCAGGTTATGCCGGGGCGAGGGTACGCCACTTGCTCGATATGTGTTCAGGAATTGATTTCTCCGAAAATTATTTGGATCCACTCTCCGGGATCCGCCGGATGTCGGAGGCTATCGGTTGGGCACCAACCAGTACGCCTGGACCGACCGGGATGTACCCGTTCCTGAAAACACTTCAACGCAAAACAGCTCACGGCGGAGTATTTGAGTATCGCTCCTGCGAGACTGACATGCTCGGCTGGGTGTGTGAAGCCGCTTCAGGAACCGCAATGCCACAGCTGATGTCTGAAGTCTTATGGAGCAAACTGGGTAGCGAAGCTGACGCGACGATATGCATTGATCAGTACGGGACCGGAACTTTCGACGGCGGCATCAATGCCACGCTGCGAGATATGGCCCGATTTGGTGCAGTATTCCTCAATGACGGACTGTCATTGACCGGGGAACGTGTGCTCTCTGAAAAATGGATAGCACAAACGTTGGAAGGTGATCCGGATTCACGAGACGCTTTTGCTGCTAGTCCGGGGGATTACCGTATGCCCGGTGGGATGTACCGGAACCAAATGTGGTTTCCATATCCTGGGAATGACGTGGTGCTGTGCATGGGTATTCATGGACAGATGGTCTACATTAACCGTCCAGCGCAGATGGTGGCAGTGAAACTCTCCAGTTGGCCATTGCCGCAGGATCCGATCAAGCTTTATGCCACATTGGGCGCTTTCGATTCGATTGCTGCTGCCCTGATCGTAGAGATGCAGACGGCACCGCAGGACTCGCAGTAGCCACGCAGGTACGTTCTTGGCTCAAAAGAATTGCCCTCGTTAGCTGAGGGCAATTAGCTCGATGAATTGTTGTGGATAAAAAATAGACCGGTGGGCCGACATATTTCTATGTCGGCCCACCGGTCTATGAACCCTGCTAGCTTTGCTAAGCGCCCAGGTTAGCTGTGGCGTCCTCGGCGACGGAGCGCGAGGGCAATTCCACCTAGGATAATCAAGCCAAGTGCTACGCTGCCTGCGATGAGCAAACCGTCGTTGGCACCGGTGTCGGCAAGCTCATCATTGTTGGAGTCCTTGTTCCTGGATTCCTCATCCTTCGGATTTTCCTGTTCTGGTGCGTCCTGGGTTGGCATCACCGTGGCAGATGGTTCCGTGGTTGGATCTTCCGTGGGCTCCGAAGTTGGTTTCTCGGTTGGTTCGTCAGTGGGAACTGGTGATTCTTCGACTGCCGGATCGAACAGGCCGAACCAAGTAGAAACAGTAACTACAGACTCAGCTGCAGGATTCTCGATCGCTGCGGCGTTGTTTTCCTCGTTCTGCTGAGTACCAGTGAGGTAGTAGGTTCCTGCGGTGAGCTTCGCGACTCGTGGGTCGCTGACTCTCAGCTTGTTGCCATCCACGGTGTATTCCACGTTCGCGACGGTGGCAGGTTCGCCCTTGGTATCGGTGAACTTGAGATCGAAGTAGAAGTTCTCAGCGGTCAAAGTCGGGAAACCCGTTGGCACGTCGAAGATTAGTTCTTTCGAACCGGCTTCGGCGAGTGGAAGACCTAGTCGGTTATCGACAATGTCTGACTGCAGCGCAAGAACACTCTTGCCCGACAAGAGCGCAGAGATGGTTTTTCCTTCCGCGTCCTTGACAGTGATGAGCAACTGGTTGAAGTCCTTGACGTTATCGGTGAAGGTCTTATCACCTTGCACGGTGAGCTTGCCCTCCTTTACAGAGCCTTCTACGGTCTGTGGCTTGGCATCCGGTGAGGTGCGGTAGGTGACGGTAACTGACCCATCTTCTACATCTCCATTGGTGTTAAAGACGTACTTACCTGTCTCTGGCGCGGAGGAATCACTGTCGTGGGAGAGATTTTCCTCGCCGGGAGCTACCTGATCGCCTGACTCTGGGTCCTGCGCTTCGGGGACTTCAGTCGGTGCACTCGGTTCTGAGGTAGGTTCTTGCGTTGGTTCAGCCGTTGGCTCCGTGGTCGGTTCAGCTGTCGGTTCAGCTGTTGGTTCCTCGGTAGGGTCGGACGTGGGAGTCGCCGTCGGTTCTACTGTCGGTTCAGCCGTTGGCTCCGTGGTCGGTTCAGCTGTTGGTTCCTCGGTAGGGTCGGACGTTGGAGTCGCCGTCGGTTCTACTGTCGGTTCAGCCGTTGGCTCCGTGGTCGGTTCCGAAGTTGGTTCGGATGTTGGCGTAGCCGTTGGTTCTACCGTAGGTTCCGTGGTTGGGTCAGTTGTCGGCTCCGCAGTCGGTTCCGAAGTTGGTTCGGATGTTGGCGTAGCCGTTGGCTCTTCCGTGGGTTCGGTGGTTGGTTCCTCGGTAGGCTCGGTCGTTGGATCAGCAGTAGGTTCCGTGGTTGGCGTAGCAGTTGGTTCTACAGTCGGCTCGGTAGTGGGTTCCGGGGTGGGACTGGGGAGCTGCCCATAGAGTCCCATATAGACCGAGGCGCTTTCTTCTTCCGAAGCGCCTCTAAAAGTAACGAAATAGCCGTCGCCTTCAGAGAGCTTCGGCAATACTGCGTCCGATACTACGAGCTGGCCGTCGGAGAATGAATCAACGTTCAAGTCGTAGTACATAAACCCCTTATCGGGGGCATCTGGGGCATCGCTCCAGTACGAAACTGTGACTTTCGAATCCGCAATCCAACTTTGGCCCGCTGGGATATTGAAGGTCCAAGACTCAGTCCCAACCGGAAGAATCGGCGTGTTGCTATTTTTCTCGATTTTGTCAGCGACTAGCGTCGGAGAATTAGCCGGAATGTAGTGTGTTCCACCTTGATAATTGTCAGAGTCGGCTCCGATGTATGCTCCGAAGCTTACTTGTCGCCCACTATCCATACCGGACCAAGTCAGATAACTATTTGGTGTATCGCGAGGGCCATTGTAGGCAAATTGACCGTCTTCATACTTGGCGGCAAAGGTAACCCCAGTTTGGGGCAGCGAAGATGCACCCATCGAAACTTCGTCACCTTCACTGGCTGAACCAGCGTTGTCAGTCAGATAGATGACACCATTTTCCGGATCACTCTTCTCGTAGTCAAAGGAGATGAGCTCTTCTCCAGGGTTGCCAACTTTGAAGGGGCCATACTGGAAGACTGGGGGTACATCAGCTGCTGGCGAAGCTGCGCTGACTTCCGCTGTTTGGGCCGCCATGGCGGGGGCAGTAAGCATCGTTCCACCGGTGATACCGCCTAAGGCCAGTGAACCGGCTGCGATGACTGCAAGAGGAAGGCGCGCTTTGCGAGCGTGGTTTTTTGGGGTCTGGTTCATGAATGAAAACCTTTAGCTTCAAAAAGATGCGGGCAAGTGTGAACCCAGTACCGTCAAGGTACTCGGAGCTCACGCCAGTAGATCGCGAATCGGTAACCGATTCAACCACCAAATGGATTTTACGATCTTCCCAACGGGCTTTGACCTCGTGTTTGCCTTTATTCATAAGGTTTTCATTTAGAGGGCTAGTCCATATGTCGATCTAGCGAATATAGCCAGCCTCTATTTGTGTGTGCGCGAACCTCCCATCGGACATCAGGTCCAAAGGTCAGAACACGCCTTATTGTCCATAACAACATCTTCCCGTCTTTTGCCAACGTCATCCATTCATAGGCGGAGTCTCACCTCAATCCAAATTCCAAGTTCGGTGTCGACATAGTGGAATCATCAACCGATGGCGTGGTGGCTCATGCCAATGAGTTGGAAGCTCCAGGAAGAGGTGATGAGCGCCAAATGGTAGTGGCTGAGCAGTGGAGGTGTCCGCCAAAGGCACGAACCAGGGCAGTGGAAAGAGCCGAAAATACTTGACCTATATATTGCACTCGCCAGTTGGTGGGTTCGCTGAACCCAATCGGGAATCAAACAAGAACTTTGGCAGAGTTGAATTCAGGCACCTGCCGTCGCGGTCAGACACCCGCGAAAATCGCGTGGAACTGCACCTTTTGCCAATTCCCGGTAGGCTTAGGGTAGGACTTGGCCGCTGGCCAAGACCTCAACGATAAAAACACTCCCTTGACCGCGTCACCGTGAGTCCTGACCGCCAGTATCGCGGTCCTCGGTAGTGGCTTTCGCTTTAGCCTATTGATGGCTGAAGCGCGGGTCTCGATCGAAGACCAGATCTGGGTAGGGCGTCACGGATCGCTCGTCAGCTATGGGAGCGATCGAAAGGAGAACCCCCTTAATGGAGGGTCCAGAAATTCAATTCGCCGAAGCACAGATCGACAACGGTCGCTTCGGTACCCGCACCATTCGTTTTGAGACCGGCCGTTTGGCTAAGCAGGCCGCTGGCGCTGCAATGGTTTACATCGACGAAGAGACCGTACTGCTCTCGGCCACCTCGGCCGGTAAGCACCCACGCGAAGGCTTCGACTTCTTCCCACTGACCGTGGACGTTGAAGAGCGCATGTACGCAGCTGGCCGTATTCCGGGCAGCTTCTTCCGCCGCGAAGGCCGCCCATCGACCGAAGCCATCTTGGCTTGCCGTCTGATGGACCGCCCACTGCGCCCAGCATTCGTCAAGGGCCTGCGCAACGAGGTTCAGGTTGTTGTGACCGTCCTAGCTATCGATCCAGATGAGCTGTACGACGTTGTAGCAATCAACGCTTCCTCGATGTCTACTCAGCTTTCGGGTCTGCCATTCTCCGGCCCAATCGGTGGCGTTCGCGTTGCCTTGGTTGACGATGGAGAAGGCGCCCAGTGGGTTGCATTCCCTAAGCACAGCCAGCTGAAGAACGCCGTGTTCAACATGGTCGTTGCCGGCCGTGTTGCAGGCGACGACGTAGCCATCATGATGGTTGAAGCCGATGCTACCGACAACGCTTGGGAACTGATCCAGGGCGGCGCTACCGCGCCAACCGAAGAGGTCGTTGCCGAGGGTCTGGAAGCTGCTAAGCCATTCATCAAGGTACTTTGCGAAGCGCAGGCCGATTTGGCTTCGCGTGCAGCGAAGGAAACCGTTGAGTTCCCAATCTTCCGCGACTACGAAGATGACGCCTACGCAGCGGTTGAAGCAGCAGCTTCCACCCGCCTGGCAGAAATCTACGCCATCGCAGACAAGCAGGATCGCGACAACGCCGCCGGCGAATTCAAGGACGAGATCGTTGCATCGCTTACCGGTGAAGGCTCAGCCTTCGCCGAGCGTGCAGGCGAAATCTCCAAGGCTTTCGGTGCCGTGACCAAGCACATCGTGCGTCAGCGCATCCTGACCGAGCAGATCCGTATCGACGGCCGTGGTCTAGCTGACATCCGTCAGCTTTCCGCCGAGGTTGAGGTTCTGCCTCGCGTCCACGGTTCGGCAATCTTCGAGCGTGGCGAAACCCAGATCATGGGCGTCACCACCTTGAACATGCTCAAGATGGAACAGCAGATCGACTCGTTGAGCCCGGTAACCCGCAAGCGTTACATGCACAACTACAACTTCCCGCCATACTCGACCGGTGAAACCGGCCGTGTGGGTTCACCTAAGCGCCGCGAAATCGGCCACGGTGCCCTGGCAGAACGCGCCATCGTGCCTGTTCTTCCAACGCGTGAAGAATTCCCATACGCAATCCGTCAGGTCTCTGAGGCATTGAGCTCCAACGGCTCGACCTCGATGGGCTCGGTTTGCGCCTCGACCCTGTCGCTGCTGAACGCCGGCGTGCCACTGCGCGCACCGGTTGCAGGTATCGCTATGGGTCTGGTTTCGGACACCGTTGACGGCGAAACCCGTTACGCTGCCCTGACCGATATCCTCGGTGCCGAGGATGCCATGGGTGATATGGACTTCAAGGTGGCTGGTACTCCTGAGTTCATCACCGCGATCCAGCTTGATACCAAGCTTGATGGTATTCCTGCATCGGTGCTCGCCGCAGCGCTGACTCAGGCTCGCGAGGCTCGCCTGCACATCCTGAACGTGGTCAACCAGGCCATCGACACCCCGGATGAGCTGTCCACCTACGCGCCACGCATCATCTCGGTGAAGATCCCAGTGGATAAGATCGGCGAGGTCATCGGCCCGAAGGGCAAGATGATCAACACCATTCAGGAAGACACCGGAGCTGACATCTCGATTGAAGATGACGGCACCGTGCTGATCGGCGCCACCAACGGTGAGTCCGCTGAAGCCGCACGTTCGGCCATCAACGCCATCGCCAACCCTCAGGTTCCTGAGATTGGCGAGCGTTACTTGGGTACCGTAGTGAAGCTGACCACCTTCGGTGCGTTCATCTCGCTGACCCCAGGCAAGGACGGACTGTTGCACATCTCCGAGCTGCGCAAGATCAACGACGGCAAGCGCGTCGATGATGTTGAGGACGTAGTCTCGGTCGGCCAGAAGATCCAGGTTGAGATCACCAAGATCGATGACCGCGGAAAGCTGTCGCTGTCTCCAGTTGTTGAAGAGGACGAGGCTTCGGAAGAAGCAGCAGAGTAATACTCTCCTCTAGTTTGAAAACCCCGGTTCACATTTGTGAGCCGGGGTTTTCTACTGCCCAGACGCGATTGTTAACTGAAGGCAATCGGAGAGGGGCACAAATTAGCCACTGCAACGCGCAAAGTTGCAACGACTAAATTAAAATGTAGATGTACTACGTTGGCGCATACCTTTAGCAGGAAGCTAAGCGTTCTGTAAGATACCGATTCAGTGAAACTCTCTGGTCGGCAGCAGCGATGGTTAGGTCTCGATGCTTTTCCGGGCTAACGCGTACACGGATGCTCCCGCTGAATTTCCGAACCGAAAAAGGGACAGGCACCTCTTCGCCGGAATCTCTCATATCCTGAATAACTTCGGCGATAAGATCGCGCAGACCAGTCAGGGCCAAGATCTGGTTTTCATCCATCCATGACAATGATGGGAATTCTGCAACGGTTGCAATAAACTCATCATCTTCCGGAGACCAAGACACGTTGTATTTATAGTGAGCTGCGACTGCCGGTGTAGGCAAATTAGTCAACTCCGCTCATCTCCTTCATTTTCTCGATTGCCTCGAGAACTTGCCTTACCTGGTAAGGCTTAGCCATTCCGTCTTTATTTTGAATATTAACTCGAGGATCACCGGGCTAAGGAGTCTTATATACTAAGTGGCTTGCTGCCCGATTTCTGGGTAGTCCAAAGTGCGCATCGCAAACTTTGCGAATGTCAGCGAACTTAACGTTCTTTGGGCTCTCCCTCATTTTAACTTCTATGTCGTCTATTCCCGACATATCTCTATGGTTCCACTATTGGCACCACTTTGGCAAGAGGTGCTCGATGTATGTTGGATCATAGATGAATCATATTGAATATTCGAGAATGCGACTAGGGCTGTGGAAAACTTGCTCACGGAACACGTTTGATCTCGGGACTCTTGTCCTGAAAATAGTCAATGCAAGATCGTCTAGGACGATAAAACCCCGGCTAATCTGCGAAGCCGGGGTTCTGCGTGATTAGGGTATCCTCGCCGTCGATTCCGTTAGGAACCTACAGCTCAGAGACCGAATATAGGGTAGTTCTAGCTAATTGGGCTAGCCGGAATCAGGTGCGCATCATAGAACTCACGTAGCTGAACGCTCTTGGCGATGACAATCGCATCCCAATCGTCCATGCTGGTGGAGCTATCGGCGTAGTCCGAAGGAACCTTGAAGATCTGCAGTGGAACGTCAAAACGCTGGCACATGCTCGCGTAGGCGTAACCTTCCATATCTACCAGCTGCGCATTCAAGCCGGAAATGTGGGCGCGCTGCTCGTCGTTGCTGACAAACACATCTCCGGTAGCCATAGTGGCTTGAGTATCAGGCAGTAGGATCTCGCCGGTTGGCACCACATCATCTGAGGCCAATGGGAAATCGTGCTGGATCAAACGAGTCACCTGGTAAATTGTATCCAAGCTCGGACGGTCTTCGTCGGCATTACCGACTACCCCTGCGGTGCCCAAAACGATAACTCGCTCTATGCCGCCGTCGGGAAGCGCACCGGCAAGTGCTACCGAAGCGTTGACCTTCCCTACTCCGGATACGATGTGTGGCACGTCTGCGAAGGCAGATGCTTCATCACTGTGCGCGAATACGAGCAGGGTCTTCTGGTCCGACATTCGGTTCCTCTCAACAACAAATAAGTCTTTTTGATTCTGACCGGAAACAGATTCGACGGCCAGCATGCTCACTCGAGTTTATCGGTTACGGGCTATGAAGTTTTTCAATTTTGCTAATGGGGGAGCGGATAGACTGAAACCATGAGTGAAATTGAACTTGCAGCTGTTGAAAGTTTTGCCCTGGACCACACCAAGGTCAAGGCTCCCTACGTGCGTAAGATCGGCGTTGAGCGTGGCCCCAAGGGTGACGCCATCACGAACTACGACATTCGTTTTGTGCAGCCAAACCACGGTGAGATCCCTACCGCTGGCCTGCACACCATCGAGCACACCATGGCGGGTCTGATCCGTACCCGCTTCGAAGGTCTCATTGATTTCTCGCCTTTCGGTTGCCGTACCGGGTTCCACATGATTGTTTGGGGCGAGCCAACTCCTGAAGAAGTTGCCAAAGCGATCAAGTCTTCACTTGAAGATCTGGCAGAGCGAGTCACCTGGGATGACGTTCCGGGCACCGAAGCGGTGAGCTGCGGTAACTACCGCGATCACAGCCTGCACTCGGCAAAGGAATGGGCCAAGCTGATTCTGGAACAAGGCATCAGTCTGGACGCGTTTGACCGCAGCAATATTGCCTGAGCGAAAGTAATGGGCCGGTGGCACCAGTAATGCCCGCCCGCGCCCATGAGCATCCAGCGAGGCCCAGCGCTTGCCGTCAGACGGCGCTGGGCCTCGCTGCACTTATTTTCTGCTGAGTATTGCCTGAAGCCTCTTGCTTTACCAAGTCGCTGGATCTTGAATGGTCTCACTCGTATTGCTAAGCGAGCGCCGATCGAAAGCAGAGGACTGATCATGGAGTCGACAAATCCGCATTCGGCAGAAGACTCAGGCCGCACGTTGCCGCCAGATCCAGCCCGGCCGAGTATTCCTGAGGAACCGACGACACCGAATGACCCGCCCGATCCGACGAATCCACCAAATCGTCCAGCTCCCGATGGACCAATTGGACCTCCGCCATTTGACCCAACAGCTCCGGCCACGCCAGATCGGCCGGCAGATCCAACGACTGCAGTGCAGGAACCAGGATCGGAAGACATCCATTAGCCTTCAGACCCTAATATTCCGGGCGGCAAAACCGACCGAGGCAGCGCTTGGGCCATCAAAGCAGACTGCCTCAGAGTTCCCTAAGGGGTTGTCTGCCAGAGCATTCTGTCCTTGAATGGAAGGAACCTGGCGTGAAGTCAGGAGACTAGGAGAGCATCATGGAGAACACCATCGATCCGACCCACGCGCCCGCTCCGGAACCGCCACCTCCGCCGGCGGAGCCCACTAGCCCGGATCCGACGAGTCCAGGCAGTCCCAGCAGTCCCGAGCACCAACCGTCTGCCCCTGGCGCGCCTCAAGATCCTGCATCCCCACCCGGTGCACCAATGCCGCCTCCTGAGATCCCGAACGAGCCTTTCGGGTAAGGCACCGGAGTAGGAGAACGAATCAGACGCGAACGCAGATGCCCTTATGATCGCTGAGCCGCTGATGCTAAGCCGGGAACACCTTCCACAGCAGGACCCGGAAGGTGATTCCGGCGTGTTCGTGCTGCTGCAGTGAGCTGCAGCGAAGCTGAACGCTGTCCACAACCCCCTGTGGGAGAATAGGGACAGTGTTCCGCCCGGCTTGAATTGCCGGGACCCGATGTTTAAGGATGTTTCTCTGTGGTCATGATTCCGTTGCCGTTGCACTCGGTTGAGGCATACCAGTTCTCTCCGATTGATCCGGCTGACCCATCGTTGGTCCACCGCGGCGAGGGCGGGGCGGAAGTACGTCGAAGTATTCTTCCCGGTGGTGTTCGTGTACTGACCGAGGCAATGCCTGGCCAGCGTTCAACCACCGTTGGATTCTGGGTGCCCGTTGGATCCCGCGATGAAGAAGCTGGGCACTACGGTTCGACGCATTTTCTTGAGCACCTATTGTTCAAGGGAACTAAGAAGCGCACTGCGCTTGAGATCGCTCAGGCTTTTGATGCAGTGGGCGGCGAATCAAATGCTGCGACCGCGAAAGAATCCACCTGTTACTACGCGCGAGTGCTTGACTCCGATTTGCCAATGGCCATGGACGTCATCGCAGACATGGTGACCTCCGCTGTCATCGACCCCCTGGAATTGGAGCAAGAGCGTGGGGTGATCATCGAGGAACTAGCAATGGACGCTGACGATGCCACCGAGGTAGCCCACGAACACTTTGTCGCTAAGGTCCTTGGCGATCACCCGTTGGCGCGACCCATTGGTGGCACACCCGCCGAGATCATGGAAATCTCCCGCGAGGCAGTCATGGAGCACTACCGGGCGCATTACCGCCCGAGCGAAGTGATCATCACCGCGGCAGGCTCGTTAAACCACGAGGAACTATGCGCAATGGTTCTCACCTCGCTCTCCGAGGCAGGCTGGGATCTTGACCCGATGGCGGTTCCGGAACCGCGTCGTTCTTCGGAACCGGCAACTATTGTTTCGGTGCCCGGCATTGAAGTGATCAACCGCCCGGTTGAACAAGCCAGTATCATCATCGGTTGCCCTGGTATCAGTGGACAAGATGAGAGGCGGCAGGTACTTGCCGTACTCAACGCGGTTCTCGGTGGGGGCATGAGCTCGCGTCTGTTCCAAGAGATCCGTGAAAAGCGTGGACTTGCGTACTCCACGTATTCATTCTCGGCTGCGTATACCGATGCCGGATATTTCGGTATGTATGCCGGTTGTTCGCCAGCTAAGGCAAGCGAAGTGATCGGTCTACTTGAATCCGAGCTGGATCGATTGGCTGCGGACGGTATTACCGACGCTGAATTATCCCAGGCCAAGGGCCAGCTCGCGGGCGGTACCGTGTTGGCTCTGGAAGATCCAGGAAGTCGCATGTCGCGCCTGGGCCGAGCTGAGATGGTCACCGGAGAATTCCAAGACATTGATGAGGCACTGAGCCGTGTAAATGCGGTCACCAAGGAAGATGTGCAAGGGTTGGCTCAAGAGCTTGCTGCCAAGGAACGCACCATCACCGTGGTCGGGCCATTCGAATCAGCAGCCACGCTGGGGCGCTAAATACTTCAACAAAAAATATAAGGGACGCTCACCACTTCAACAGTGTGGGGCGTCCCTTATTTTTTGACGGTGGAGTCTTTGCGCTTAGCCCGCTGCACGGACCAGCTGGGCTAGTTGTTCAAAATGCGAGTAGTTGAAACCGTGCGCTGCATCTTCGAATACCGACAACTTTGCATTCGGAGCGTCAGCCACAAGGCGTAACCCAAAGTCCGGTGGCGACAGTGAATCCTTCGTGCCACAAACTACATCGACAGGAACAGGCACCGATCCTAAATAGTCAATGGTCGGGTAATCGAGCATCTGCGCGCAACTCTTAGCCCACCACGGAATACCGCATCGCAGATAGTCAACGAGCAAGATAGCCTTGACCGCATTTAACTCATGGGGAAAATCCTGCAAGAGCCTGCGAGCCTGCCGGAAGAGCGTATCTTCTCGGTCATTAACCGCTGGCGCAGCAATGATCAGGTGTTTGAGTAGCTCAGGACGACTACGAGCAATCTCGATGGACACCTGAGCTCCCATCGAATGTCCCAAAATGACCGCGTCTTTCACATTTAATGTGCGTAAGGCGAGGGAGACCTCGTGAGCAAAGCGTGCCACGCTTACCGGCCTGCCGTCATCCATGTTCTTACCGTGGCCAGGCAACTCAGGAACGATCACTCGATGGTCACGGGACAACTCTTGAGCTAGGGGAGTGAAATACCGGCTGGAGGCTCCAAGCCCATGAATGAGCACCACATCAGGGCCAGTTCCTGCCACGCGTACCGATAATCGGGTACGTAACGTCTCCGGGATCTGTCCAAAATAGCCGTGCCGCACACGTACCCTTCCGTCCGCGGACGATGCCACGAAAAAACTTAGTATTTATTTGCTGAAGGCTCTACTCTAGCCAAGATCTGCGCCGAGTAGATGCAGGTCAGCTTTAGGGCAGCCCTACGGAATGTTCCTCGATGGCTGCCCGCAAATCTTCTGGGAAGATTTCCTTGAGATCCTCTTCGTAGGCACCTCCGTCGCCAGGGACACGGATCTGATCGCCATCAATGCGAAAAGGATAGGACTCACCCTGTAGTAGTTCTTGCTCAGAAGTTGAAGCAGAAGCTGACGTCATGCAATCGGCCCAGCCATAGGTTGTATCGCCGTCTTGCCGAAATACCTCAACTTGGCAGGAAGGTGATTCAATCCACGAGCTTTGCTCTTCGACTCTATCGACGAGTCGAGCGCGTTCATCATCGCTCAGGGTCGGCGGTACATCGCCAGAACTACACGCGATGGTACCGAACGTGACGACGGCTACTAAAAAAGTGCCAGCGCACCATCGCTTCAGGACAGTCCCCATTTTACTTGCCAACTCCTTGGAAGATCGTGAAGCTTATTTTTCCTTGAGTTGCCCAGCAATACAAGCTGGGCACCGTATATCTCAAGCTGTTCGCAAAAAATCTGATGCGTGTTCAATGCATTGCGGTGAGGACTCGAACGGGTAGACGTCACGTCATCGATGCCAATCGCGACCGTCTGCAAGCGATACGCTTAAAGACATGAGTGCACAAATTAAGGTTGCGGTGCTTGGTGCCGCAGGACGAATGGGCGAGGAAGCTGTTAAAGCTGTTTCCGCGGCCGCCGATATGGAACTCGTGGCCAGCCTCGGACGCGGCGCGGACCTCAACGAGATTCTGGAGGCCGGAGCAACCCACATCGTTGACCTGTCGGTCCCGGCAGCTACCGAAGCTAACGTGCGTTTTGCCGTGGAAAACGGACTGCACGCCGTGGTGGGAACCACTGGATGGGATGAGGAACGCCGCTCCAACCTTGAAGGGTTACTCGCGCAGCACCCGGAAGTTGGTGTGTTGATCGCGCCAAACTTTGCCCTCGGCTCCGTGCTTGCCAGTGCATTTGCGGCCACCGCTGCTAAATACTTTGAATCGGTAGAGATTATCGAACTGCACCACCCGAATAAAGTGGATGCTCCCAGCGGAACTGCGGTACGCACCGCCGAGCTGATCGCTGCCGCTCGTAAGGCTGCAGGTGTTGCGAAAAGCCCAGACGCCACCGATACACAGCTCGATGGTGCTCGAGGTGCCCTCGTAGACGATGTGCATGTGCACTCGGTGCGTTTACGTGGCTTGGTAGCCCACCAGGAAGTCCTCTTTGGCGGGCCGGGCGAGCAGTTCACCTTGCGCCACGATTCCTATGACCGCGCCTCGTTTATGCCAGGTGTGCTCTTGGGTCTGCGAAAGGTTTCGGCACATGCCGGCCTGACTTATGGACTAGACGGATATTTGGAGTTGGGCCAGTGAAAACGAAACTCTGGGTAGGCGTAATTCTGCTTGTATTTGCCTTGTATATTTTTATGTCCTTCACCCAAGCGGTGCGTTTCATGAGCACCGGCGAACCGATCGCTATCGCCATGGGAGTAGCGGTCTTCGTGATTCCCGCTTTGGGTGTGTGGATCTTGATTCGCGAGGTGCTCCTTGGGCTTCGTACGGAAAAAATGGGCAAGACCCTTGCCGAGCTTGGGGAGCTTCCCGAAGATCTTCCTCGGATGCCCTCGGGGCGGTTCATTCGTGAAGCCGCGGATGCTGACTTCCCACGTCATAAGGAAGATGTCGAAGCGAATCCGGAGTCGTGGAAGTCTTGGTACCGTTTGGCTTTGGCTTATGACGCCAGCGGGGACCGCAAGCGTGCACGTTCTTCGATGCGTACAGCGGTGAACTTCTTTGTTGCCGATAAAAAAGCTTCGGCATCGAGCGACAAATAGAGCTTCAGAGCACTGATAAGGGAGTACCTAAACCCGCTTGGGTTTTGGTACTCCCTTTAGTTTTCGCTGCAGAATCTCGTCGGACTAGGTCACCGGTAGCCAGATGCACCGTTCAACAGAATCATCTTTCTCAACCACGTTATAAAGCTTCCATCCCTCGGGTTCTGAGTCTTCGGTAGTGCTCATCCCGTTGCCTGCGATGCTAATGCCGCGAATTTGATCATGGGCCGCGAACTCTTGCTTCGTTGCTTTGTTTGGTGCCAAATAGTATGGCTCGTCAAAGGGGAGGATATCTCCAGGAATGGCTTCGTTACAGATGCCGCCATAACCGCGCTTTGGGGCGGTCTGTACCGGGAGCCACGTCTTGTTTTTGCCGATCTGCTCTACGGAGATGGTTCTAGTTTCTTTCCAAGTTCCTCCTTGGGCACATGACCGGTCTGTATCAAACATGGTTCGTCGTGTTTCCATGATTTTGATTCCACCTGGTACTGCGGTGACCTTGTTCACTGAGTCCCCGCAGCTACGTTCCACAGCAATTGGCTCTAGCAGCTGTTTCGGCTTCTGTGCATCAGCCAGCCAAAGATACATGAAGGTTGCATAGGCATTTCCATCTGAATATTCCAAGGTGGCTGCGGCGTCTTCAACGCCATCGTCATTCAAGTCTGAGTAGACTACGTCGCCGAGTTTGTAGGATGGTGAAAGCTTCTCGTCATCCTTGCTGACGGACTTTCCGTCCTGTAGTTTTACGATGGGACGTGGCTTGTTCTCATACCCTTCGCCCAACTTCCAATCTGTGTTGCCCAAGTCAAAATCTCGAAGGCTTAAAACTGTCGGTGAGGGAGAAAGCGTCGGCGCGCTGAGCTGTTCTGCTGGGGCAGAAGAGCACCCTACGAGGGTAAGTAGAAGTGCAATAGCTGAAATTTTTACCGAGAGGGTATCGGTTTTACTTCTGCCACGTCCATGTTTTCTCATAAGGAAAGTGTAACTACACACTTGTCAGTCGTTCAAAACGCCTAACTTTTATTTCGTTCTTGAATGACGCCGGTAGGCTATTTCGGGTCACTATTCTTTTCGTCAGTTGGCAGGACGCTCAGATAACGTACGCCAGCCTCAAGCGGCCCGGCCTTGCCCGAATGGTGCAGTATCAACGCAGCCAGCAACATGAGAACACACAGCGTCCACCATTGAACCCAGGCAGAAAGGCCCACCTGCAACAGCGGCAGTAAGACCAAATGCCCAATGTATAACGTGAGTGGTGCCCGTCCAGCTGCTGCCAGTAGCGCTCCGGCATACCCT
The DNA here is from genome assembly GCF_014644555.1 of Glutamicibacter ardleyensis. Lineage (GTDB taxonomy): Bacteria > Actinomycetota > Actinomycetes > Actinomycetales > Micrococcaceae > Glutamicibacter > Glutamicibacter bergerei. Next base: position 582,473 of record NZ_BMKX01000002.1, read on the forward strand.
AGGTGGGGAGTCACTAAGAGCAGTATTGCCAACAGCGCCAGCGCGCATGCTGCGGCATGAATCGTGAAGATCATCGAACCCGAATGCGCGGTTGGCAACCAGATGTAGGACGATTCGCTCAAAAAACGGTCAAGATTGCCGGACGGAGAACGTCCAGTGACCATTGCGGTGAAAATCTGTGATCGTGGGATGCCAGCGACGGTACCTACTGCGGTTATCCACGGCAAGATTTTGAGCCAACCAATGAGCAGACTTAGTGCCGCGATAACTACTGCGCCGGCGCCCATCCAAGCGACGGTTTTCTTCTGTGAAAGGGGTAGCTTTCCGACAGCAACCCCCAATAAGCCAAAACCTATCCAAATCAACAACGGGTAATAGCCGGTAACTAGCAGATCAGCCAGAAGCAGACCGGGATGCGCGAAGTCGGTAAATGTGGGGTTATGTCCTAAAGATTGCGCAGCTTCGGCTGCAGCAAGCGGCCGCCAAGCCAACGGTGCGATGACCAGCCAGAAGACGGACAGAACCCATAATGCCCGCGCAGGCAGGTAGAGCGCTGGAATTAGCAGCAGAAATAGTAAGCCGTAGTGCACCAGGATGTTTGCTATCGATTCATTGACTGGGCCAATGAGTAAACCTAACACCGCGATGACCAAAGCTCTGCGCACTAACACGCCCACAGAAGCCTTCCGGGATAGCCCCTTGCGCTGTAAGGAACGGGCAAAGAGAGTTAGTGAAACGCCTGCCAGCACCATAAAGAGTACCGAAGCGCGGCCATTGGCGGTCGCTCCAGTGAAGGTCGGGGATAAGATCCCGGAATTGTCGAGGGCAAAGAGATCAAAGATATGGGCGGCGAACATTCCCAAGATCGCCAACGCCCGAGTAGCGTCTAATCCGGTTAGTCTGCGCGACTTCGTTTGCACGTGCATAGACATATCGCATCACGTAACTACATGAATATGCCATCGTGACACTTCCGCGTGTAGATTTAAGCCATGGCAACTAGTGAAATTGATAATCAGTCATTCCCCTTCGGCACCGTACTGACCGCGATGGTCACCCCTTTCACCGAGGCAGGTGAGGTTGACTATGATGTCGCCGCGAAGCTGGCTATCAAACTCGTTGATGAAGGCTGTGACGGATTGGTCGTTACCGGCACCACCGGCGAGACTTCCACGCTGACCGATGACGAGAATATTGAAATGTTCCGCACCGTCGTTAACGCCGTGGGAGACCGTGCAGCGGTACTTGCGGGGTCCACGACTAATGACACTCGCCACTCTATCCGCCTGTCTTTGCGCGCCAAGGAAGCCGGAGTACACGGCATCCTGATTACCGCTCCGTACTACAACAAGCCAAGCCAGGCCGGTGTTATCGCCCACGTTAAGGCGATTGTCGAGGCCGTGGATCTTCCAGTGATGATGTATGACATTCCTGGACGCACCGGAATCGCGCTGAGCCCAGAAACTATCATTGAATTAGCGCAGATCCCACAGGTGATCGCGCTCAAGGATGCCAAGGCCGACTACCAGTCGACCACCACGGTGTTGGCGAACACCGATTTGCACGTTTATTCAGGCGATGACGGGTTGACCTTGCCGCTTATGGCAGCAGGCGCCGCAGGAGTCGTCTCTGTGACGGCTCACGTTGCGGCGGCTAAATACCGTACGCTTGTTGATGCGATGCATGCTGGCGATTTGGCCACTGCACGCGCTACACACTTCGAGCTGGATCCGATCCAGCGCGGCATCATGGGCCACATTCAGGGCGCAGTTGCTGCAAAATATGGACTTCACTGGCAGGGTGTCCTGCCGAACACCGTCGTTCGATTGCCACTACTGGCACCATCGGACGCAGAACTCGATGCCATCCGCGCGGATCTACGTGAAGGTGGATGGGATCTTTAACGAAAGGGCTTAACCGCTTATGACTGAAAGTTCGGTAGGCAAGGCCGATACTGCGCGTATGCAGAAACCATCCAAGCTGAAGAAGGGGACTTTACGTACCGTTCCGCTGGGCGGATTGGGCGAAGTTGGCCGCAATATGACCGTATTCGAGATCAACGGCAAGCTGTTGATCATCGACTGCGGAGTGCTCTTCCCAGAAGAGCACCAGCCAGGCGTGGACTTGATCCTGCCTGACTTCTCCTACATCAAGGATCGCCTCGAGGACATCGTTGGTGTGGTGCTGACTCACGGTCACGAAGACCACATCGGTGCCGTTCCGTACCTGCTGCGTCTGCGCGAAGATATCCCGCTGTACGGTTCGAAGCTGACCCTGGCGTTTATCGAAGCTAAATTGGCTGAACACCGTATCAAGGCGATCACCAACGTAGTTGCCGAGAACGAGATCGCTCAGATCAGTGAATTTGAATGCGAATTCGTCGCTGTGAACCACTCGATCCCTGACGCGTTGGCAGTGTTTGTACGTACCGAAGCCGGTACCGTGCTGCACACCGGTGACTTCAAAATGGATCAGTTGCCACTGGATGGCCGCATCACCGACCTGCGCCACTTCGCCAAGCTGGGTGAAGAAGGTGTGGACTTGTTCCTCACCGACTCCACCAACGCCGAGGTACCGGGATTCACCGTGGCCGAACGCGAAATTGGTCCGGTGCTCGAAGCAAAGTTCGCTCGTGCCCGTCGCCGTATTATCGTGGCCTCCTTCTCCTCGCACGTTCACCGCGTGCAGCAGGTGCTCGATGCCGCAGCGATGCACGGCCGCAAGGTCGCGTTCATTGGCCGTTCGATGGTACGCAATATGGGTATCGCTGAGCGTCTGGGTTACCTGCACATCCCGCAGGGTGTCGTTGTAGACCTCAAGCAGATCGATCAGTTGCCCGATGACAAGGTCGTGCTGATGTCCACCGGTTCGCAGGGCGAGCCAATGGCAGCACTGTCCCGTATGGCCAACGGCGAGCACAAGGTTCAGATCAACCCGGGTGACACCGTCATCCTGGCTTCGAGCCTTATCCCAGGTAACGAGAATGCAGTCTTCCGCGTGATCAATGGTCTGATGCGTTTGGGCGCAGAGGTCATCCACAAGGGCATGGCCAAGGTGCACGTCTCCGGACACGCCTCGGCCGGCGAGCTGTTGTACTGCTACAACATCGTCCGCCCTAAGAACGTACTGCCGGTACACGGCGAAACCCGTCACCTGATCGCCAACGGCCGTCTGGCCGCGCTGTCCGGTGTTCCTGAAGAGAACGTGATCTTGGCCGAAGACGGCTCGGTCATCGACCTCAAGGGCGGCGTAGCCGAACTTGTTGGTCAGGTTGAATGCGGTTATGTCTACGTTGATGGTTCCAAGGTTGGCACCATTACCGACGAAGATCTCAAAGACCGCGTCACCTTGGGTGAAGAAGGTTTCATCTCGGTCATCACCGTGATCAACCGCCAGAACGGCACCTTGATCTCCGGACCGGATATCCACGCCCGCGGCGTTGCCGAGGACGATGCGGTATTCAACGAGATCAAGCCGAAGATCGCAGCAGCAATCCTGGAGGCAGTGGCGAATAACCCGAACCACTCCACCCACCAGCTGCAGCAGATTGTCCGTCGCGTCATCGGTTCGTGGGTGTCGCGCAAGCTGCGCCGCCGTCCGATGATCGTGCCGGTCGTGCTCGAAGCCTAAAGAACAAAATAAGTATTGCCTCAAACCAATTCTGGTTTGAGGCATTACTTATATCTGCGGAAGTATCTCAGGCTTATGATGTGCTCATGAGAAAGATTTCGGCGCAGAGTTCAAATAGATTGTTGCTCCCGATGGGAGCACTAGCGCTGATCGCGGGCGTGATCTGTGGCCTACTCGTGGTAGTGCTGATGTGGTTTTCGTCCCGCGATGAGGCGGTTATGGAGCCGGGCTCCGTCTCAACGACGGGCGGATTTTGGCTCGAATATGGAGTATTTGCGGTTTATGCGGCGCTCATCGGTGGGGGAATTGCATTATTTCCGGGGCTGGGAGCTTATGTTGCAGTCTTCATTCAAGAGCTCAATAACCCGGATGCCTCGGGACAACGTCAAGCACTGTGGGCCGGATGGGGAGCTAGCATTGGTTCACTGCTACCCGCGCTGGTTTTGCTTGTTTTCTACCTCTCGGATCCATCGGATCACAGCATCTTGTATGTGGCCGCAGGCTTTGTTCTTCTCTGTTTTGCGCTGACTTACGTGCTCATTTATATGTTGCTGGGCTATTTGCAACGAAGAGATCACCGGACCGTCAAGAATAGTTTGCAGGCTCAAATCTCCTAATTGGTGATATCAGGTTTTATCGATATCACTGCAACGTATTAAATATCGACAAGTCGACTTCGACTCGCATACGATCAACCCATGGCAAATCCTGCAAAACAAGCCAATGACTCGTTCACGCTACCGATCTTTGGTGTGGCGATAGTACTAGGGGTGCTCTTCGGGGCCGCACTGAGCACAGTCATTTTCTGGCCGGTGCTAACTCACGGGTCTTCGAATACATCGGTTAATTTTATCGGCGGACTTTTGCTTGCGGCGTTTAACGGTGCCTGGATTGGTGGTGTCATCGCAATCTTCCCAGCCACCGGTGCGGTGATTGGCTTAGCAATCGGTGACAAGAAGAACGCCAGCGCTGACGCCAGCCAACAGGCCAAGGTTGGTGCAATCGGAGCGCTGATTGGCGGACTATTGGTCGTCGTAGGGCTGTCCTTGTTTCTTTACGTGAGCCTTGGGCCAGCTGTTTTTCTTGCCACCGCTGTCATCTTTCTCGGGCTGTGCTTCGCCGTTGCATGGAAAACTATTGGTTCGTTAGAGCAACGACGCGCGTCAAAGAGGAACTTTTAGCTGAAAATCGGCCGACGTACTCGCATGAGTCGCAGGCTAGGTCAACTGAAAGATTCAAAATTAGGTTCGCATGAATCTATTCCGGCCCGCAATTCTCTCCTTGGTTAGAACGGTCTTTAACAAGAATGAACGATATGGTTGGCGAGAAAAAGCGCTGCCTTCTGCAAAAAACTTCGTGGCAGCTGCTTCCGCTGATCTCCAGCATGGTCTGGATGTTCTTGTTGCTCGTAGTGGACCCACTATTGGTTGACGCACCGTGGTGGAGTTACTTTGACTTCAGCTTTTGGTTTGCTCTGGCCATCCCACTAATTCCTTGGCTCGGAATCGCATCTCTCATGGCGATCCTGGGTGTGGCCGTCTCTTCTCGGCTGAGCAGTTTGCTACTTAGCCTGACCGCTTTAGCGATGGGAATTATCCCCGGCATTGTCTGGACGTTGCTGTTAAGTGACGTTTTTGATGGTGCAAGTTCTTTGCCGCTTACGCTCAGTGTCTCCCTCGCTGCGGGAACAATAGCGGTACCCCTGTCGTTGATCGTGCTCGCAAGGACATTTGTGGCCCGACGAAAGAAAGCTAGGGTGCCAACGAGTGCGTTTAATAATGGGTCTGAAGGCCAACCTGACCAATAAATTATGCGGGTAGATCTCCATCCCAGCTGTTTTTCAAGTGACGAAGAAGAAAACGGCATCGGCAGGAGGATCTGCACGCCCTGCACGTCTCTGGAATATTCCAGCAAAACCTTGCCAGTCTAAACTTCCGCGAGTATCGCTGAACCCAACGCGTTAGAAAACCCGCTTGTAACCGCGTCTTCGGCCTGAGCCAGAGGCATTCCACTCAAGCCTGTGATCATCACGGCTGAAGCGATTCGGACGGAGGGATCGGCGAAGCAGTCCTCCACGATAACTTTGAATCAGATACCCTCCTAAGGCTGGCCTGTATGGACCTAGCGTGTCGACACGGATTCCATTAAATGAGTAAATTCTGAACTGCTGTGATCGTGGAGCCGTTTTAAGGCAGAATTAGGCGCAACGACATGACAAGGAGTCAACGATGCTCGGGTACAACGCATGATCGAGTTCGAGAACGTTTCCAAGCACTATGTCGACGGAACGATGGCCGTCGAGAATTTCAGCCTGACAATTCCTGCTCGCAAGACCACGGTTTTTGTTGGTTCCTCGGGATGTGGCAAAACCACCTTGCTGCGCATGATCAACCGCATGGTTGATCCAAGCTCGGGGTCGATCCGCATTGACGAACAAGAAATCTCGACGAAACCCGCCGTGGCCTTGCGCCGAAGCATTGGTTACGTCATGCAGAATTCCGGACTGCTGCCGCACTTTACCGTCGCGGAAAACATCGCCACGGTCCCCAGGCTTGAAGGCCAATCCCGCAAATCCTCGCGAGTCCGCGCCTTGGAACTGATGGAAACCGTGGGCCTGCCCGCATCCATGGCAGATCGCTACCCCCATCAGCTGTCGGGTGGGCAGCAGCAACGTGTAGGCGTAGCCCGGGGTCTGGCTTCAGACCCGAATATTTTACTTATGGATGAGCCCTTTGGTGCGGTGGACCCAATCGTCCGCGCAGAGCTTCAACAAGAGCTCATCCGGCTTCAACAGGAGCTGGACAAGACCATAGTTTTTGTTACCCACGATATCGATGAAGCATTTTTGCTCGGCGACCAAGTGGTGATCCTCGCTGCCGGGGCGCAAAAGCTGCAAGTAGGCAGTCCTAGCGAAATCATCGAAGATCCTGCCAATGACTTTGTTGCCTCGTTCATCGGTACCGATAGGGGCGCCAGGGCGCTGAGCGTCAAACACACGCCGCACGGTAGGGTCCTCGTTGATTCGCAAGGGCGTACTCAAGGACGACTCATCGAAGACGGCTCCAGCTCGTGAACTGGATAGCTGAGAACATAGGCCTCATCGGTTCACTGTCGCTAGAACACCTGCGACAGAGTCTGATTGCGATCTTAGTGGGATTCTTATTGTCGATTCCGTTGGGCTGGGTGGCCTGGAGATATCGTCTCGTTCGCGGGCCTGTGGTGACGTTGACCGGGCTGCTCTACACCATTCCTTCGCTGGCACTGCTGATGATTCTGCCTGTGCTCACCGGCATGAGCGCAATCAGCGAAGCTAACCTCATCGTCGCGTTAACGCTCTATGCTGTGGCAATTATGGTTCGTGGGGTTGTCGATGGACTGGATTCAGTTGACCCAGCGGCGCGCTCAGCGGCGACTGCGCTGGGCTATGGCTCAGCACGCAGGTTTTTCGCGGTAGACCTGCCGCTGGCAGGACCTGTGATCCTGGCAGGTCTTAGAGTGACCGCAGTCAGCAGCATTTCTTTGGCAACGGTAGGTATTTTGGTGGGAGTCACCAACCTGGGCTACCTGTTTACCAACGGATTGCAACGCCGCATCATCGAAGAGGTATTTGCCGGAATTCTCGCGGTCGCATTGATTGCCTTGGCTGTGGACCTATTGCTCATCCTGATTGGGCGATGGCTGATGCCATGGACACGAGATCCTAAGAAGTCACAGCAAGCCGTCAAGCACGCTACCCGGCAGCAGGTGTCCTAATGGATCTTATTAACAAAGCAATTCAGTGGCTCCTCGCGCCGGCGCAATGGGAAGGCAGCGGGGGACTGCAGACTTTGCTCGGACAGCATCTACTATTCACCGTGGTGACAGTAGCCATCGCTGGACTGATTGCTATTCCGGCCGGATGGGCCATTGGGCATACGGGTAAGGGACGCGAAATTGCCGTGGGTGCCGCGGGAATCGCCCGAGCCGTGCCATCTTTTGGCCTATTGATCTTATTGGTATTGATATTTGGTGTACTGCACAAGCCTGAGGCCGCGGTGCTTACCTTCGTGTTGTTAGCCATTCCCTCGCTCCTTGCCGGTGCCTACACGGGTTTTGAAGCGATCGACAGGAAAACCATCGATGCGGCCCGTGCCATGGGCATGACCGAATGGCAGATCCTCTTCAAGGTAGAGATCCCGTTGGGTTTGCCGTTGCTCGTAGGCGGAATCAGATCAGCGGTCTTGCAGGTCGTCGCGACGGTGACCATCGCAGCCTACGTAAACCTTGGTGGACTGGGACTGCCCATTATCACCGGGCTGAACTTGCGCCGCTTCGACATGGTGCTTGGGGGAGCACTTATGGTTGCCGTGCTCGCGCTGCTTTTGGACGTGATTTTTGCTTTGGCACAAAAACTCGCGGTACCAGCTGGGGTGGGAGGCGTAAAAAAGAAAATGCCCGGCAAAGTTGCGCTGGCCAATGAAGCCGATAAAGATACAAATAAGAGCCCTGGCTATTTGAAGTCCAACGAAAAGGAAATGTCATGAAGCTAAAACGCATTATCACTACGTCAGCCGCAGTAATGGCTGGAAGCCTCGCCTTGGCTAGCTGCGGCGGGGGAGATCCGCTGGCAACCGAGAGCAACTCCGCTCCGGCAAGTGGCGAGAAAATTGTTGTCGGCTCACAGGCTTACTACTCCAATGAAATCGTTGCGGAAATCTACGCTCAGGCGCTAGAAGGTGCCGGCAAGGAAGTTGAACGAAAGTTCAACATCGGTCAGCGCGACGCTTACATGCCACAGCTCGAAGATGGTGCCATCGACGTGTTCCCGGAGTACACCGGTAACCTGCTGCAATTCTTCAAGGACGATACTAAGGCCCGCGCTTCGGACGAAGTGTACAAAGAACTCGAAGCTGAGTTGCCAGATTCATTAGCAGTTCTTGAGCAAGCGAAAGCTTCAGACCAAGACTCATACACTGTGACTCGAAAGTTCGCTGATGAAAATGAGCTGAAGTCCATTGCAGATTTGGCTGGCGTTTCAACGAAACTGACTTTGGGTGGCCCGCCAGAACTTGCCGAACGCCCGTATGGTCCCAAGGGGCTTGAAAGCGTCTACGGAGTCAAGGCTGACTTCTCCGGAACAGGTGACACGACGGTAGAGGAATTGGTCGCCGGGACCGTGAACGTGGCCAACGTATTTACCGCTGACCCGCGTATCAAGACCGAGGATCTAGTGGTACTTGACGACCCGAAGTCTCTGTTCCTTGCCTCGAACGTTGTGCCAGTAGTGTCTGCTGATTTGTCCTCGGACCTGGCTGCCGTGCTGAATCCAGTCAGCGAAAAGCTGGATGCAGGCACGCTGGTGGAACTAAACGTGCAGAGTACCGTTGATAAAAAATCGGCTGCAGACATTGCTTCGGCATGGTTAGCTTCCGAGGGACTGTAAGCGCCGTGAACCAACAAGGCCTACGGAGCGTTCATAGGTATTGTGTCTAGTTTCGATACCTGAATCTTTGAACTGTGGTCTGCCGAATTTCAGTCGCGAAGTAGGTTTGCGCACTGTACACAGAGCTGAGGGTTTGTCGCTTCGGATCCTGTGCGTCGATTCAACTAAAACACCGTAATCTGCTCGAGCCTTAGAAGTCGGCACGAGCAGATTCGTATGTGATCTGTCCGCAACCTTCGCCACGAGTGTTTCACTAAATAGCTTGCTGGTCTGCCAAGAAGTATTTTTCGTTTAGCGATGTCGTTGAACAACAGCAGGAGAAAAATGTCGGTATCTCCGAACAACTATCAATACACCGCATCTGAGAATGGTGTGTATAACGGTGAAGGCAAGAAGAACTTCATCGTTACCTGGCTGCTGTCGTGGTTCCTAGGCGTTCTGGGAGTCGACCGATTTTACCTAGGGAAAATTGGCACAGGTATCCTAAAACTTGTCACGCTGGGAGGCTTCGGAATTTGGGCCTTGATAGATATTATTCTCATCCTGTGCGGCACCATGCGCGACAAGTCAGGTTATTCCCTGGCCGGCTACGAGCAGCACAAGAAGGTGGCGCTGATAGTCACGGTCATCTTCATGGTTCTCGGTATCGGCACCAGCTGGGAAAACTTCAGCTACTAACCCGAACAGTGCTCAGCGGAGTGGCCAAGTACGTCGCACGATTCTTTCTTGGGAGTTTTTGCTCAGACAGCCCATCTACCCCGTACTTAGCCGTCCGCTGGTTCGGCGTTTACCACCTAGCCTGACCGCCGGTCACACACTAGCGCTGTCGGAATCACGCAGAGAATACGGCACTGTGACCAATAGCGGGTAGTACCAATCCCCGGCCAGACGTGTAAATTCGGCTGGTATTCAGTAGGTGGCGATACCCTAGAACTATGGCCTCACGCACTCAGTCGCAGGGGGAGAGGAAGCCGACGACGCGCAAACCGCGAACGTCGAGCTCTTCGCCTGCCAAAAAAACGCCCGAGAACCCGGAACAGGATCTCGCTCTTCCACTGCGCGCAATTCGCAGCATGTGGATGGGCATCGCCCGGATTTTTGGTGGCGCCTTCCGCCGCATCGGCGCGACGGTCAAACCCGACTTTGAGCTACGCCGTGACGGCACCGGACTCTTTCTCACGCTGATCGCGATCACCATTGCCATCGTCGAGTGGTGGGGCCTACGCGATGTGGGCTGGTTCGGACGCGGCGTGCACGCGGTGGCCGGAGGCTCAGTGGGCTTCATGGCGGTACTGTTGCCGGTGATACTGTTCATCGGTGCCTTCCGACTCTTCCGCTACCCGGAAGCAGACGCATCAAATAACCGCATCGGAATTGGCCTGTTGATGATGACCCTGGCAGGGGCCTCTGTGGCCGCCTTGGCCAACGGATCACCGTCGGTCAGTGACGATTTCTCTGCCCTCTGGGCTGCCGGCGGCATGGTCGGGTCGATCCTGGGCACCCCGTTAGGACTGATGATCTCGGTCCCCGGCGCGATGGCAGTACACATCTTCTTCCTTATTCTTTCGGTGCTCGTGATGACCGCGACCCCGCCATTGCAGATCGCCTCGCGCGTGCGCATTGGTTACAACCGGTTGCTCGGTCAGGACCCACACCGCGAACGTACCGCGCCCACGGTGGCGCAGTCTGCGGTACTGGACCCCCACGCCGAAACACACGACCAGACCTATCTATACCCGGATGCTGAGCATGAGCCAGCGGCGAAGCCGAAGAAGAAGAATTTCTTCGAACGCCGTGCGGAGGCTAAACGCGTCTCCGAGGTATACAACGTAGATGGCGACGGACACGACGAGCGCCCCGGTGATGTCGCCTACGATAAAGCCGTCATTGACCCCGCGGAGCCCGCAACCAACGCGCTGCCCCTTTCCGAGATCTACGACGCGGATTCCACCGCCACCGAGGCAATTGCGCGTCCAGACCTGGCCGCTAAATCCGCGGCTGCTGCCGCTCCTGCTGTCCCGCCACCGGGCGTCAAACGCCCCACCAAGGCCGAGGCCGAGATGGCTGCGATCATGGAACAAGTTGGCCTAAACAGTGTCAGCGAACCCGAGCCAGACACCGATGCGATGCCGACCGTCGCGGTGAACCACACCCGACCGGCTCCCGCACTGGAACCAATCCCGCAGCGTACCGAACAGCTTCAGCTTTCCGGCGATGTCACCTATACGCTGCCACAAGATGACTTCCTGCCCGCTGGCCCGCCAGCTAAGGAAGCTTCCGAGGCCAACGAGGCCATCGTGGCCGCGCTGACCAACACCCTGCAACAGTTTAAGGTCGACGCGCACGTCACCGGATTCTCGCGTGGCCCAACGGTGACCCGCTACGAAATTGAGCTCTCTCCGGGCACCAAGGTGGAAAAGGTCACCGCGCTGTCCAAGAACATCTCTTACGCGGTTGCCTCCTCGGACGTGCGCATCCTGTCGCCGATCCCCGGCAAGTCCGCCATCGGTATCGAGATTCCCAATACCGACAAGGAAATTGTTGCACTCGGTGATGTGCTGCGTTCCAACAACGCACGAAAGACCGAACACCCAATGGTGATGGGAGTAGGCAAGGACGTCGAGGGCGGCTTCGTCGTGGCGAACCTGGCTAAGATGCCTCACCTCTTGGTCGCCGGTGCTACCGGTGCCGGTAAATCTTCGTTCGTGAATTCCATGATCACTTCGATCTTGATGCGTTCCACCCCGGACGAGGTGCGCATGGTGATGGTTGACCCTAAGCGTGTGGAGCTCACCGCCTACGAGGGCGTGCCACACCTGATCACCCCGATCATCACCAACCCGAAGAAGGCCGCCGAGGCACTGCAGTGGGTGGTCCGTGAAATGGACACTCGCTACGATGACCTGGCGAACTTCGGTTACAAGCACATCGACGACTTCAACAAGGGCGTGCGTGCCGGCAAGGTGATCCCGCCCGAGGGGTCCAAGCGCGTGATGAAACCCTACCCATACCTGCTGGTCATCGTCGATGAGCTCGCCGACCTGATGATGGTTGCCCCACGAGATGTGGAAGATTCCATCGTGCGCATCACCCAGCTGGCGCGTGCCGCCGGCATTCATCTGGTGCTCGCTACGCAGCGTCCCTCGGTGGATGTGGTGACCGGCCTGATCAAGGCCAACGTGCCATCGCGCATGGCCTTCGCAACTTCCTCGGTCACCGACTCACGTGTGGTGCTCGATCAGCCCGGAGCCGAGAAGCTGCTCGGTCAGGGTGACGCGCTCTTCTTGCCCATGGGTACCTCCAAACCCATGCGTGTTCAGGGTGCCTGGGTGACCGAATCGGAAATCCAGCGCGTGGTCAACCACGTGCGCGGTCAGCTCAAGCCCGAATACCGTGATGATGTCACCCCGGTGGCTGAGAAAAAGAAGACCATCGATGAGGATATCGGCGACGATTTGGACTTGCTGTTGCAGGCCACCGAGCTTGTGGTCACCAGCCAGTTCGGTTCCACCTCGATGTTGCAGCGTAAGCTACGTGTTGGCTTCGCCAAGGCCGGACGCCTGATGGACCTGATGGAATCGCGCGGCGTGGTGGGACCTTCGGAGGGTTCCAAGGCCCGCGATGTGCTGATCCAGCCTGATGACCTGCCAATGGTGCTCGCCGCCATGCGTGGGGACGATGACGCCACCAACCATCAGGCCACCGCCGCCGAAGCAGCACTGGTTAACGAGGCCAATGTGAATCACGCCGAACCGGTGGACCTGGTTGCCCAGGACCTGGCTAAGCGGGAGCCCGCCACCGAATACTTTGATGAAGCCGACGAACCGGGCGAGGACGCCTGGGACCTGACAGGAAGAAACTAAACCATGAGCGCGCACGCCCCGCAGCCCGAGGACTCCCCGGCGCACGCCCCGGTCCCGAACCTGAACATTGCTAACGTCCTGACCACCGTCCGCATCATCATGGTGCCGTTCTTTGTCTGGGCCTTGCTGGCTGATAACAGCGAACAAGGCCTGTGGCGCTGGGTGGCCCTGGCGCTGTTCGTGGTGGCCATGTACACCGACAAACTCGACGGAGACCTGGCCCGCAGCCGCGGACTGATTACCAACTTCGGTAAAATCGCGGATCCTATCGCAGACAAACTGCTCACCGGCTCCGCGCTGGTAGTACTGTCCATGCTCGGCGAACTGGCTTGGTGGATCACCATCGTGATCCTGGTCCGCGAGTGGGGTATCACGCTGCTGCGTCTGGCAGTGATCCGCTATGGGGTTATCGCCGCAAATATGGGCGGCAAGGTGAAAACCGTGATGCAGGCGGTGGTTATCGGCCTTTACCTGCTGCCATATACCCAGACGATCGACTGGCTGAACATGATCGCGTTCATCTTGATGTTGCTGACCATGGCGGTCACCGTGCTGACCGGCTTGGAATACATCTACAAGGCCGCCAAGCTGCGTTCTGCAGCCAGGGCCAAGTAGTTTAGGTGCAGCGCATGGAACCCCAGGCCATCCCGGTGATCACGGCGGCGATCGCCGCAAACGTTCAAATCGCTACCGCCGAATCGTTAACTGCCGGTTTGATCGCGGCCACGCTTGCCGAGGTGTCCGGCGCTTCGGCCGTTTTGCGCGGGGGAGTGATCAGCTATTCTTCCGAGGTTAAGGCTTCACTGCTTGGGGTGGATGAATCCTTGCTGGCCCAAGCTGGTTCGGTAGACGGGGAAGTCGCCCGACAGATGGCAGTTGGTGCGCAAAGTGCCTGTGGTGCGCAACTAACGGTCTCGGCCACCGGGGTAGCCGGACCGCAAGCACATGACGGAAAAGCCGTAGGCACAGTATTCATCGGCTGGGCCTACAAGGAAGAATCTGGTTTTGTTGCCCACCACTTTGTGGGGGATCGCGCCAAAATCCGAGAACGAAGCACCATCGCGGCGATCAATCAGCTAGCTGCCATTTTGGGTAAAGCTTCTTCACAGTAAGACGCGAGATACTATTAATACCCAGAAACTTCACAATATTTCACTTATATGTGGCGTACGTCGCATATTTATGATTAGGCTGAGGTGTCGGGAACAAATCCGTATAACGTGTGGTTGTACGAATTGAAGGGTCGAAAGGTTTGGCTCTTCGGCAAGCTGTATCTTTTGAGAAGGACCTAGGAGTAGAGGCTATACACATGGTGAAGCAACCCGTAACTGTCAATGGTGTCGTCCGTTGGCGCGATATGGGAGAAGCCCATTCGGTCCAGCCCGAGAAGGAGGAACGCAAAATGGTAGTACTCCGGCATGAAATCGGTGACGTCCTGCGCGATGTTCGTCAACGTCAGGGCAGGACCCTACGCGAGGTTTCCCATAGCGCCCGTGTTTCCCTTGGATACCTATCCGAGGTTGAGCGTGGCCAGAAGGAAGCATCCTCTGAGTTGCTTTCCTCCATCTGCACCGCCTTGGAGGTGCCGCTCTCACTGATGCTTCGTGAAGTTTCCGATCGCATCGCATTGGCCGAGGGTGTAACTATTCCGGATACCGTTCCATTGGATCTGACCAATGAATTCGCCGCGGACGTCGAAAGCCGCAACGGCAAGCCACTGGCATCGGTCTAATCTCAACCCAAGTTTTCGACTCGAGGGCCCTCGCAAATGCGAGGGCCCTCGTGTTATGCATGGAAGAATATGAGTCGTGAAAAATAGTGAATTCTGGCGAAATATGGATCATGAATTTGGTTCGATCTATTCGCGCACCCTGGCTGATTCGCTTGCGCTCACTGAGCTGCAGAGCATGAATGCCACCGAAGCACTAGGAAAAGGAATCAAGCCCAGAGAGGTTTGGGAAGCGATCTGCCGCGCGCAGGATCTGCCACCCGAGCGTTGGTTGGGAATGGATCTGGAAATCAAAGAGCCCTAAGCACGCGACTACCGCGCGGTGCAGTCTTCGAAGAACTGAAAAATATTCGAAACACGCTTACTTGATTTCGAACATCTGTTCGGATTAGGTTATTCTATTAACAACAGCACACAGAGTTTGTCCACACCTCGGGCCCAAGCGGTCTAAAGTGTCGGTTGGCGCTCATACTGTCTAGATACAGTACAAAGATTGATTGGCAGGTCGCGCAACGGCCTGCATGACCAAAGGTGAACCATGGCAAGTAATGATCGGGAAAAGGCTCTCGAGTCCGTTCTGGGCCAAATCGACAAGGCTTTCGGCAAGGGCTCACTCATGCGTTTGGGTGACACCACCCGCGCAGCCGTTGAGGTCATCCCCACCGGCTCGGTGGCATTGGACGTTGCGCTGGGCATAGGCGGCCTTCCCCGTGGTCGAGTCGTGGAGATCTACGGCCCAGAATCCTCGGGTAAGACCACTTTGGCTCTGCACGCAGTTGCCAGTGCGCAGAAGGCTGGCGGCGTTGCAGCTTTCATCGACGCTGAGCACGCACTTGACCCTGAATACGCAAAGAAGCTTGGCGTGGACACCGACGCACTGCTGGTCTCCCAGCCAGACACCGGTGAACAGGCTCTAGAAATCATGGACATGTTGGTGGGCTCCGGCGCACTGGATATCATCGTGATTGACTCCGTGGCTGCCCTCGTGCCACGTGCCGAAATTGAAGGCGAAATGGGCGACAGCCACGTTGGTCTGCAGGCGCGTTTGATGTCTCAGGCACTGCGTAAGATTACCGGACGCCTGTCGAACTCAAAGACCACCGCGATCTTCATTAACCAGCTACGTGAAAAGATTGGTGTCTTCTTCGGTAGCCCCGAAACCACCACCGGTGGCAAGGCTCTGAAGTTCTACGCTTCGGTACGTATCGACATCCGCCGCATTGAGACTCTCAAAGAGGGAACCAACGCAGTCGGTAACCGCACCCGTTGCAAGATCGTCAAGAACAAGATGGCGCCTCCTTTCAAGCAGGCTGAATTCGACATCCTTTACGGCCACGGTATTTCCCGCGAGGGTAGCCTGATCGATATGGGTGTTGAGCATGGCATGGTCAAAAAGTCCGGCGCATGGTTCACCTACGATGGTGACCAGCTGGGCCAGGGCAAGGAAAACGCGCGTCGCTTCCTGCGCGACAACCCTGATCTGGCCAATGAGCTGGAACGCCAGATTCTGACTAAGCTTGGCATTCTCGAAGACGGCGAAGAAGGAGAGGCTGACCTGCGAATCGTCGAGGGCGATAAGTAGTGGCCTCAGGCTTCAATAAACGTAGCGTCCGACCCGGATTTCGATCCGGGTCGGACGCTACGTCCGTTTCCAAAGAGTTTCATGGCGACCTAGATGACATGCCTGACTGGGCCAAACCCAGCGAGCAGGAACTAGAAGAGCTAAAAAAACCTAAGCCAATCCGTGAACCCCGGGCCGTCAAGGGCAGCGAAGTCACCCAGGTACTGTCCGGCGGCTCCAAAACAGCCGCCCCGCAAACCGTCGACGAGCTCCGCTCAGCGATGGAAAACATCGTGGCCAACAAGGCGCCCGTCGCCGAAAGCCCGACGAAAAAGGAGCGCCGCCAGGCGCGTTCAGAACGCCGTGCCGCCCGCGAATCCGATGAGCCCGAAGTATTTAGCGATGACCAGTGGCGTGAAAAAGCCCGTGGCATCGTCTTGCGCCAGCTCACCGCTAGCGATAAAACCAACAAACAACTCAAAGATAAATTGCTGGAAAAGGAATGTCCCGAAGACATTGCCGACGAGGTGCTGGAGCGTTACGCCGAGTTGAACTTGGTCGATGACGAACGATTCGCAAAATCCTGGGTTGTGGCACGTGCCCGTTCCCGAGGACTTGCTCGCGGCGCTATTCGCCGTGAACTGCGCACCAAAGGGATCGACGACGAGGTGGCCTCCGAGGCGCTGGAACAAATCGACGATGAAGCCGAAGAACAGCGAGCCCGAGAACTGGCGCGCACCAAACTTCGCCCGGCATCCATGGGGCTAGATCGGGACAAGGCGCTACGTCGACTAGTTGGCATGCTCGGACGCAAGGGCTATCACGGTTCGATGGCATTCAAGGTTGCCCGTGAAGAGTGGGAAGAGCGTTACGGAGAGAAGTGACTCGTTAGTCAAGATCGGTCAGCTATGACCCATTGCAACGTGTGGTGACAATGTCATTGCAGTCGTTAAGGCTTCGAAGCTTCTGAAGATCATCACACTGCGAACTTATCCATAACAAATCGAGCTCACTTAATTGTTGATTTGTGAGAACTTGATGGTGCGAAGGCTCTCAACGCAGGAATCGATTGAGTGAATACGCAATCCAGAATATTAAAGTGAGAATACCTGCAATAGCAGAGGCTCCAAATAAGCCGAATAATACCGAATCAACCCGTGGAAAAGTGACCGCAAATCCGGCGAAACACAACGGAAGTATGATCAGTAGCCCGAGTGTCAACAGCAACATTGTCAGATGAAATTTTTGACTCTTGCTCAAACCGGCAACAGATTTTTCCGTTGATTGTTCCTCTAGATGTGGCGATGTCGCACCAGAGTCCTTTACCACATGGTCTCGGTAGGAAGAATTGTCTTCAATGTTCATGGGACCTCCGGTTGATTCTGCAACGTAGGCGCACTATTTGTCAGTCGTGCTGCAGGCCAGTATTAGAACTGTCCGGATCGACTGCGGCGTGGTAGCTAGTTCTGCTCATATTCATTGTGGCAGAGGCGTGCGGTATAAATTCAACACGAGGTTTAGACGACTATGACCTGCCTGTGGCAAACGGTCGGTATTCGCTGTGCCCCTCGCGCCAAACAAAGAATTAGAAGATCGCCGAGGAATCCGCAGATCACACCTACATTGCTTCGCCGTGCTCAGAATCGGTTTCCGGATTGATGAGGTTACTGTTTTTCATCGATTTTGGGAGAAGCCATCGGTTAAGCCATGGCTAAGATGTCGCGGGTCACCTAATTGGGTAACCTTGAGGAGTGAGTGAGTTGGACGAGATGACCCCAGTTAGAACCGAAATTTCTGCGCGGACCTATGAGGTTCGCACCTACGGTTGCCAAATGAACGTGCATGATTCCGAACGCCTATCAGGCCTTTTGGAAGACGCGGGTCTGGCACGCAAAGACGAAACTGACCCGGATGCTGTCGCAGACGTCGTCGTGTTCAATACTTGCGCGGTGCGTGAAAACGCCGACAACAAGCTCTACGGAAACCTTGGAATGCTTAAAAGCGTCAAGGATGTAAATCCTGATATGCAGATTGCCGTGGGCGGATGCTTGGCGCAAAAGGACCGCGAAACCATTCTGCAAAAGGCTCCGTGGGTGGACGTTGTTTTTGGCACGCACAATATCGGCTCGCTGCCAGCACTGCTTAGCCGCGCCGAGCACAATCAGCAGGCAGAACTAGAGATCCTTGAATCATTGGATGTTTTTCCCTCTACTTTGCCTACCCGACGTGAATCGGTATATGCAGGTTGGGTTTCGATCTCCGTGGGCTGCAACAACACCTGCACCTTCTGCATTGTTCCCGCCCTGCGCGGTAAGGAACGAGATCGCCGGCCGGGTGAAATTCTCGCCGAAATCAAAGCATTAGTTGCCGATGGCGCTGTCGAAGTTACTCTGCTGGGACAAAACGTAAATTCCTACGGCATCGAATTTGGTGACCGTCTGGCCTTCGGTAAGCTACTGCGCGCCTGTGGTGAAATCGACGGGTTGGAACGTGTGCGATTCACCAGCCCTCACCCGGCCGCATTCACCGACGATGTCATCGAAGCGATGGCCGAAACTCCGAACGTAATGCCGCAGCTACACATGCCGCTGCAATCCGGTTCGGATAAGGTGCTCAAAGATATGCGCCGTTCCTACCGTTCAAAGAAGTTCCTCGGTATCTTGGACAAGGTCCGCGAGCGGATGCCGCACGCGGCGATAAGTACCGACATTATTGTTGGCTTCCCCGGAGAAACCGAGGAAGACTTCCAAGCCACGCTCGACGTGGTTGAGGCTTCCCGCTTTGCTACCGCATTCACCTTCCAATACTCCAAACGCCCGGGAACCCCAGCCGCCGAGCTGCCCGATCAGCTGCCCAAGGAAGTTGTCCAAGAACGCTTCGAACGTCTGACCGCGCTGCAGGACCGCATCGCCAAGGAAGAAAATGCCAAGCAACTCGGGCGCACCGTGGAGGTTTTGGTGACCGAACAATCCGGGCGCAAGGCCGAGGAAACTCACCGGCTTTCGGGCCGTTCCCGCGATCAGCGTCTGGTGCACTTCTCAGTGCCTGAAGGTGGTGAGACCCCACGTCCGGGAGATGTGGTGACCGTACCAATCACTGAGGCAGCAGCATTCCACCTGGTTTCTGACCCATCGTTGGAGCAGTACTCGCTGCGCCGATCACGAGCCGGTGACGCCTGGGATCGCTCGCAGGCCGATAGCTGTGGCGTACCAACGTCTGGTGGGAGCGCTGTCGGTAAAACCAATCTCGGTATGCCAACGTTGAAGGTACGCGGCTAAGGCGATGACCTCTTCGCAATTGCCGGTGATCACCATCGTTGGCCCGACTGGTACCGGCAAGTCAGATTTGGCGATCGCACTGGCGCAAAAGTTGGGCGGCGAAGTCGTCAACTCTGATGCGCTGCAGTTTTACCGGGGCATGAACATCGGCACGGCCAAATTGGCACCGGGCGAGCGTGGTGGCATTGAGCACCACCTGCTGGACATTATGAACGTGCGCGACGAAGCGTCGGTGGCACAATTTCAGGCCCAAGCTCGGGAACATTTTGAGCAGATTCGTGCGCACGGCAAGGTGCCGGTGATGGTCGGCGGTTCTGGGCTATATGTCCGTGCCGCTTTGGATGTCATTGATTTTCCGCCTACCGACCGCCAAGTGCGTGATCGGCTCGAGGCCGAAGTGCAGGAACACGGTGATGGGCAGGTACGTCGCCGGTTGGCTGAAGTTGATCCGATCTCGGCAGCACGTAATCTGGACACACGCCGGGCGATCCGGGCGCTGGAAGTGTTCGAAATTTCGGGTCGTGCGTTTAGCTCATTTATGCCAAACCGTGAGTACTTCCAACCGGGGTTGCAGATCGGACTAAATTACGAGCGTGCTGCGTTACATGAGACGTTGGCCGAACGTGTACGCAAAATGGACCGAATGGGTTTTGCCGAGGAGGTCGCCGAGCTGTTAGGCAAGGGTTTGCGCGAAGGAAAAACGGCTTCAAGGGCGATCGGCTACCAACAGTACACCGACTATTTGGACGGTAAAATGAGTCGCGCAGACGCCATCGAAGCGACCATCATCGCCACCAGGAAGTTTGCCCGCCGGCAGCTGACCTGGTTCAACGCCGACCCACGAGTGAACTGGCTTAACCCCAAAGAACCTGGCCTGTTGGATAAGGCATTAGCACTACTGAACCCGGCTCACCCCACCAGCTAAGGAGCGAGATGTACCGCACCGAACTAGACCAGCTTGCAGGGCTACCCTTCGCTAAGGGGCATGCCACCGGCAACGACTTCGTGCTGCTTGCGGATCCTGAAGGTACCCGGAACATCACCGCCGAGCAGGTCGCCGCGCTCTGTCACCGTCGTTTTGGCATTGGTGGTGATGGGTTAATTCGCGCCATCCCCACCTCCAAGGTGCCCGGTTTTGAAACACAGATACTCGAACACCCTAAGGCCTACTGGTTCATGGACTACCGCAACAGCGACGGGTCCATCGCCGAAATGTGCGGCAACGGGGTACGAGCATTTGTGCACTACCTGCTCGCTGAAGGGCTGGTTAATCTCCCGATCGGTGCCAGTTTGCAGATTGGCAGTCGCGCGGGTGTCAAAACCGTCACCCGATTAGTCGATGGTTACGCGGCGAACCTTGGCCCGTGGGGACTAGTACACGAGGCCAAAGCCGGTGCGGACTCCGTAGACTCGCTGGTGCTTGCCCGTAATTGGGAACAGCCGCACCCGGCGCTGAGCATCACCATGGGCAACCCACACACCGTGGTGGCGCTACCTGAAGCGCAGTTGCTCGAAAACCTGGACCTCACCGCCCTCCCAGAAGTTTCCCCGACGCCACCGCACGGAACCAACGTCGAATTTGTGGTTCCCGCCGAACCATTGATCAACGACGGCGTGGCTCACATCAAGATGCGGGTATATGAGCGCGGGGTGGGAGAAACCCTATCCTGCGGTACCGGTGCGTGTGCGGCGGCGGCCGCCATGCGCTACTGGGCTCGCGGCACCGCGCTGATCAATCAGTGGGCAGTGGAGGTTCCAGGCGGATTGGTGGGTGTCGAATTTGCGACCACCGAGGACGGAATTGAAGACACGATCCTCTCGGGCCCGGCCGTCCTGGTAGCCCGCGGGGTTGTCGGCGCAAGCTAGGCCAACAGATCAAAAACGGCCTGCCGGCGAAATAATGATTCGCCGGCAGGCCGTTGAGGTTTAGTGCTGATGCCGGTCGTTAGACGGGCCGAGCTATCTTCAGCACGCGGAAGGCATTGGAGGTCGCCTCGCGGGTGATCTTCCAATCCTTGGGCAGTACGGTGCCCATCCACTTTTGTAACGAGTCGCTGCCTAGGTTCTTCTGCACTACCATCCAGGCCTCGCCACCCGGAGCCAGCCGAGGCAACCAAAGTAGCAACAATTCATGTAGAGCTTCTTTGCCGACGCGAATCGGTGGGTTGGACCAAATCGTGTCGAACTGCAGCTGCGGATCAATCGAGTCGGGGGTGCCCACCGAAACGTTCTTCAACCCCAAGCTGTGCGCATTTAACTTGGCAAGTTCAATGGAACGCTCATTAACGTCGACACCAAAAACTTCGGACTCCGGGCTCTGCAACGCGGCGGTAAGCATGATCGGGCCCCAACCGCAGCCGATGTCTAAGATGCGGCCGCGCGGGTTCGGCACGTACTCCAGCAAAATGGCGGTGCCTTTGTCCAAACCGGCGGGGGAGAAGATCCCCGGAGCGGTCTGCACCTGATGGCGCGCGCCGTTTAATTCGACGGTCACGCTACGGCGTTCGTCGGCCGAGGCGGGGCTGGCACTGAAGTAATGATCGGAGCTCATAAGCAAAAGATTATCGTCTGCGCGCGAGGCCGGGCAAACAACGTGAGCTAGCCGATATACGCGTGGGTCCGTTCACTGATAGAGTTTTACCTATGACTTTGATCTTCGTCTAAGACGTAACCCACATCGGTTACCTAGGCTTACCCCCGACATCCGGCGCTATTTCTATGCGCCGCCGGGGAACAATAAGCCCGAAGACGGCAAAGTCTATTGCTATTTCTAGGCTCAGCGCACCCCACGGTGCATCCTCGCCATCTCCCGGTAACCAGCACTTCATCTGAACATCGACGGCTTTTTGCCCTCAATCTAAGGACCGGTATGAGCGAACACCCACCGACACCCAACCGCGCCACCTCGCAAAGTGGGGGTACACAGCACTATTCTGTATTAAGAAGTTCTTCTAAGGAGACCATGACTAACTCCGAGTCACCGCAGCAGCCAGCATCCATGGACGATGCCCAAATTCAGGCCGCCATCGATCGCATCATTGCGGCCGACGACGCCCAAGCGCCAGCGGTATTCCACGCCGAGCAACCCGCCGAAGACAGTATATTCTCCGGGCAGGCTACCGCGTTGAACCGTTTTTCAGCCGAGCATTCATCCTTCGATGGAGACCAAGAGGACCTGGCCGAGCGCCGGGCACTGCGCCGCGTGGCCGGTCTATCCACCGAGTTGGAAGATGTCACCGAGGTCGAATACCGCCAGCTACGTCTGGAACGAGTGGTGCTCGCCGGTGTGTGGACCTCTGGCACCATCACCGATGCCGAAAACTCATTACGTGAGCTGGCGGCACTGGCAGAAACCGCAGGCTCAGAGGTGCTTGACGGCGTCGTGCAACGACGCAGCAAACCCGATTCCTCCACCTACCTCGGTTCGGGCAAGGCCATTGAACTGCGCGATATCGTCGCCTCCACCGGCGCAGACACCGTGGTCGTTGACGCGGAACTTGCGCCCTCTCAGCGTCGCGCATTAGAAGATGTAGTCAAGGTGAAGGTCATCGACCGAACCGCGCTGATTCTGGATATTTTCGCTCAGCACGCCGCTAGCCGTGAGGGTAAAGCCCAGGTTGAGCTGGCACAGCTTGAATACCTGTTGCCGCGCCTGCGTGGCTGGGGCGAGTCGATGTCCCGTCAGGCTGGTGGCCGAGTAGGTGCCGCCGGTGGCGGTATCGGTTCGCGTGGCCCGGGTGAAACCAAGATTGAAATGGACCGCCGACGCATTCGCGATCGGATGGCCAAGCTACGCCGCGAAATTAAGGCGATGAAACCTGCTCGTGAGGCCAAACGCGCAAACCGCAAGCGCAATCAGGTCCCCGCGGTAGCCATCGCCGGGTACACGAACGCTGGCAAGTCCTCGTTGCTCAACCGCCTGACCAACGCTGGGGTGCTGGTGGAGAACGCATTGTTCGCCACCTTGGACCCCACCGTGCGGCAGTCGCAAACCTCCGACGGACTGACCTACACGCTGGCCGACACCGTCGGCTTCGTCTCCAACCTGCCCACCCAACTGGTGGAGGCCTTCCGTTCGACGCTGGAAGAAATCGCCGATTCGGACCTGATCCTGCACATCGTTGACGCTTCCCACCCGGACCCCGAGGGGCAGATTCACGCGGTACGCCAGGTACTCGGCGAGGTCGACGCGCTGAACATTCCCGAAATCATCGTGCTGAACAAATCCGACGTGGCCGATCCCATGGTCATCGAACGGATCCGCAACCGCGAATCAAATACCGCGGTCGTCTCCGCACGCACCGGAGCCGGCATCACCGAACTGCTGGAACTGGTCCGCACCTCGATCCCACGCCCGACGGTGCAACTTGAAATTATGCTGCCGTACAACCGTGGAGATCTGATCGCCAAGCTGCATCAGAGCGAATCGGAAATACTGGAAAACGAGCACACCGAACACGGAACACGGATGATCGTGAAGGTTCGCGAATCTCTGGCAGTTCAATTGGAGCCTTTCAACCTACATGGATAAGCAAGCGCAGGTCTTGGACCTTCTCGAAACCGCGGTGACCTCTATGGGAGGTTCGATGCGTACCGGCCAGCAGGAAATGGTCAAGCATGTAGTCGAAGCCCTCGAAGAGGAAACGCACCTGCTGGTCCAAGCCGGCACCGGCACCGGCAAATCAATGGGCTACCTGATCCCGGCGCTCGCGCACGCACAAACCAGTGCCAAACCGGTGATCGTCTCCACCGCAACACTGGCCTTGCAGTCGCAAATCGTCGGTCGCGACGTGCCGCGGCTGCTTGAATCACTCAAGGGCAAATTGTCGCGTCCGATGGATGTGGCATTGCTCAAGGGCCGGTCCAACTACCTGTGCCAGTACAAGCTCGGCGGGGGCTACCCCGACGATAACGAGGGCACCCTGTTTGAAATGGACGCCCCGGCGGCTCCGGCCGGACAAATGTTCTCCCCGCTGGCCGCCGAGGTACTCAAACTGCGCGACTGGGCGGATAAAACCGACACCGGGGACCGCGACGAGCTGATCCCCGGGGTCAGCGACAAGGCCTGGAAACAGGTCTCGGTGTCCGCCATGGAATGCCTGGGCTCGCAAAAATGTCCGATGGCCGACGAATGCTTCTCCGAAATGGCTCGGGCCCGCGCCTCCGAGGCAGACGTGGTCATCACCAACCACGCGCTACTTGCGGTCTCCGCCTTTGAAGGGCTCTCGGTATTGCCGGACTTTGAGGTCGCGATCATCGATGAGGCCCACGAACTGCAAGACCGGGTGACCTCTTCGGTCTCCGGAGCGTTGTCGGCCCGCACGGTGCTTACCGCTGCCGGTGGTGCCAAACGGCACTGCGGTGTTAACGTCGATGAACTGACCAAGGCCACGGCAAGATTGGAAAAGTCGCTGACCGGCGTGCCTACCGGGCTGCTCGAACAGGGACTGCGCGAAGATATGGGCATTGCCCTGAACGACATCGTCGAACAGGCCCGATTGGTATTGGCCCTGTCCAAACCGGAGGCCAACGCCCCAGCCGACGGTGGCCGGCAGACTGCCCGCTCACAAATGCAGGCAATTATGGACGACGCGATCCGCATGCTCGAAGCCGAGGAGCGCCGCGAGGTGCTCTACACCTCTCGACCACGCGAATTTGTGGAGGGCCGCGGTTATGTGGAAACCGATGATTCCCAGCCGGCAACGCTGAACGTGGCACCGCTGTCGGTAGCCGGCAAACTTCGCGAGGGCCTCTTTGATGGGCGCACCGTCGTGCTCACCAGCGCGACCTTGGCCATCGGCTCACAATTTGATGCGGTTGCAGGTTCTCTGGGACTGATGGGCCAAGGGGCCCCAAGCTGGACCGGCATCGACGTGGGAAGCCCGTTCGACTACCCGAAACAGGGCATTCTCTATGTGGCCAAGCACCTGCCCAAGCCCGGGCGCCAGCTGGCAGCCGAAACGCTGGACGAGATCGAGGATTTGATTAGCGCCTCAGGTGGTGGCGCGCTGGCCCTGTTCACCTCCAAGCGCTCGGCGGAGGAAGCCGCCGCGATCCTGCGCGAAAAGCTTGACGTTAAAATCCTTTGTCAGGGTGATGCGAGCATGAAATCCTTGGTTGCAGACTTCTCCGCCGAACGCGACACCTGCCTGTTTGGCACGATGACCCTCTGGCAGGGTGTTGACGTGCCAGGCGATTCCTGCCGCTTGGTGATCATCGACAAAATTCCCTTCCCGCGCCCGGACGATCCGATCTCTAAGGCCCGCACCGAGGACGTCGCCAAACACGGCGGCAATGGCTTCATGCAGGTCTCCGCTACCCACGCAGCGATCCGCCTCGCCCAGGGCGCCGGCCGACTGATCCGCTCGGTGCAAGATAAAGGTGTTGTTGCGGTGCTTGATTCGCGCATGGCCACCGCCCGATACGGCAGCTTCCTGAAAAGCTCGTTGCCTCCCATGTGGCCGACGACCGACAAAAAGGTCATCACCGGGGTGCTCTCGCGGCTGAAACCGGAAGCATAACGGGCCTTATCCACAGCCTGCGCCCGATCAGCGCGGCACAGCGCACCCCGGGCGCAAGGTGGTGGGTATGGAAGAACTTACCAGCACCCAGTCGCACCTGTTGGCGATGGCCCAAGCCATCACCGCGCTGGATGCTGCCGGTTCCCAGTTCACTTCCGACGCTCTCGCTCCGGGGCACGCGGCCTATTTCGCTTGGCTGACCGAGCGCGCCACCCAGACGCTCTCACGATTACAAATTCAGGCCGCCGACGCCCTGCAACGCAGCGGCAGTCACCAGTTGGACATCGAATCGTTGGATGCGCTCACCGAAGCCGGTACAGATCCCAGCGATGAACAACTCATCGCACTACACGGGCACTGCACGCTGGGCCGGGCCGCCTATAAAGACGCCGCCGATCTGCACAGCGGCTGGCTGGGCATCCCGCACGGCGCGGCAGTTGCTCGGCTCAATGCCGCCGGATCACTGATCGCTACGGTCACCGAGTCAGGGCAACGCACGGAACCTAACTGCCGCCACCTGGCCAACAAATTTACCGACCAGAGCACCGATCCGCGTCCGCTGATCAGCGCGGCTCGCGCCATCTGTAAAGCCACCCCAGATCTGTCCACGCCGAAGGCTCGCCAGGAACTGGAAAGACAGGCGCTGGAACTGATCAAAGCGGAGGATGCAACGAGCGCGAGCAAGCACCTCAACGCGTTGATTACCGAGCAGATTCAAGCTCAGCGTCCGGCCGCGGCACTCTTCGCCGAAGCTGGCCTGTTCTCACGCGGTATGCAGCGCGGCCTGATGGTCTACCTGCTCAAGGTTTTCCCGCACGAAGCAGAATTCATCGAATCATTGCGGGCCAAAACGAATAACCCCAACACCATCGCCGGCAACCGGGTGCTACTGAACGAGCTGACGCAGGCAAATTACGCGGCCGCAAACCAGCCGGGTGCAGACCCCACAGACCCAACAGATCCCCTCGAGACAGCGGTGGCCAGCGAACCGGATGGACCCTCCAAGACAGCACCTCAGCCGCCTAGCGCGCCGCGCATCCCGAAGGAATGGGACGACGCACCGACGATGCCTCAGTGGGCTCGCGAGGCACAGGCCACGGAACCAGACGCACCTAAAACACCGGAGCCGAGCATCGATCCTGTGGTAGAGCCTACCGCGCTACCTCCTTTCGAAGACCTCTCCCCGGCACTACGCCACATGACCGCATTGCTGGCAGTCTTGCGTGCCAACCGTGTGGGCAGCAAAGATTCCGGCGCGGCATTGGTCGCTCCACAAGTCATCGTGCACCTGAACTACGAAAAAATGCTTGCCGGTGCGCAAAGTTTTGCCACCACCGAGAACGGTCTGCCGCTCACCGCTGCCGCGGCCCGCACCCTCATGTGCAACGCCGGAATCTACCCCGCGGTACTCAACGGTAAGAGTCAACCGCTAGATATCGGTCGATCCAAACGGCTCTTTCCACCGCATATGAAACGTGCGTTGGCCGCACGAGACCGCGGCTGTATCTACCCGGGCTGCCATATGCCAGCCAGCCGTTGCGAAGCGGATCACGTGGATCCGTGGGAGGAAGGCGGAGAAACACGGGTGGACCGCGGGGCACTGCTTTGCCCAATGCACCATCATGCCCGGCACGCAGGACTATTTACCCTGATCGTCGCCGACGGCAAACCCCCGGCGGTGCTACTGCCCAAATTTTTGGACCCCGATCAACAACCTCGACGCAACACCCACTGGTTCTCGGCCGCCGAGGTGCTCGCCGCCTAATCGGCTGCGCCTAAACAGTGCTCGATGCATCGGTGAATTCGGACTACGCTGGTACCCAGCCACGGAATTTCGACAGCTGGGAGCGGTCCATGAGCACAGCGCATGATCCAATGCACGATCCTCACGCAGACTCGCCATCGGCTGCGCACGATATTACCGATGCCGAACACTGGCACCGTCTGGCCCTGTCAGCCGAAGCCGACTTACATGAACGTTTTGGGCATCGGCTGATGGGGATACCCGGTACCTGGATCGGCGCGTTGCGCGCACTGCCTGATCAACCGCTACCTAAGGCAGGCGCACGCCCCTGGTCCGAATGGCATTATTGGTGGCAGGCACACTATCTGGATGCGATCATTGATGCGGCGTTCAGCGCGTTGCAGGCGGGGGACCGCAGCAAGGCACGTGCGAACTGGAAGCGCGCTAAACAGTTGCTGCGTGGCGTCCTCATCCGCAACTTCGCATGCTTCCCCAATTACTTCTACGACGATATGGCCTGGTTACTTCTCGCAGCGACCCGGCTGAACGAGCTGAGTCTGCAACTTTCGGCGCGCCCTGCACTGTTGTCCACCCTCGCAATGCGGGCGTTGGGCCGCCAGATGGTACTCGGCCAAGACGACAAACTAGGTGGCGGGCTTTACTGGTCACGTAAACGGGACTTCAAAAACACCCCTTCCAATGGTCCGGCAGCCTTGTACTTTGCACGGATTAACGATGTTCAGAGCAGTAAGCATCTATTGGACTGGATGCGCCACAATCTGCACGATGAACGCACCGGACTCTACCTTGACGGCATCCGGCTAACTGCCAGCGGCCCGCAGCTTGAACACGCAATTTATACCTACAATCAAGGCACGGTGCTCGGCGCGCTATTGGCCAGCGGGAGCGCCGAACATCTAGCTCAGGCACGATCACTTATTGAGTCGATCAACGTGCAGCTGTCCAACGATGATCATGGCACCGGGTTACGCCTGGACACCGGTGGCGACGGGGATCTGTTCACCGGAATTCTCTGTCGCTACCTTGCTCTAGCCGCGCTTGACCCGCGGCTTCCCGCAGCGAGCCAGCGTACTGCTGCGCGGCTTATTTGCCTCACGGCAGCGCATCTTGCCGACAGGACTGAGACGCAGCTTTCGGCGGCGATCCAACGTTGGACGATCCTGCAAGCGGCTCAACGCGTGTGCCGTACCGGTGCGCAGCGCGACTAGGTAGGCATGAAAAAACCACCGTCCACGCACTTCTAATCGGTGCATGGACGGTGGCTGACTACTTTAAAAACGTTTCAACATTCTCGGATTAGAGCGAGCGCATGACCGAAACGACGCGGCCCATTACGGTCGCTGCATCACCAAGAATCGGTTCGTAACGGGAGTTCTGTGGAAGCAACCAGGTGTGCCCATCGCGCTGCCGGAAGGTCTTCACAGTGGCTTCCTCGTCGAGCAGTGCTGCAACGATATCGCCGTTTTCGGCGGTCTGTTGGCGACGAACAACCACCCAGTCGCCGTCGCAAATTGCGGCGTCCACCATTGAATCACCAGAGACCTTGAGCATGAATAATTCGCCGTGTCCCACCAACTGACGCGGTAGCGAGAATACATCTTCGACGGTTTGTTCGGCCAAAATTGGCCCGCCGGCGGCGATCCGTCCGACCAGAGGCACCATGGTGGTGTCGGCTGAGGTGCTTAGCTCGATCACCTTGGCATCTTCTACCGGCTCCGGTGTGGTCGAGGTTTCCTCAGTTGAATCGCCATCTTCAGCCAGCTGCAAGGGGAGCAGGATTTCCATGGCGCGCGGGCGGCGGGGGTCTCGGCGGATGTACCCAAGTTTTTCCAGCTGCCCGAGTTGGTGGGTCACGCTGGACAAGCTCTTAAGTCCTACAGAGTCGCCAATCTCACGCATCGATGGCGGGTAACCGTTTCTGCCGATCGAGCGTTGAATGGTTTCGAGGATTTTTTTCTGACGTATGGTCAGCGATCGGGCATTTGACCGGGGAGTGCGCTGTGATGCTGACATGTGGTTTTGCCTTCCCTTGCATTCGGTCCTCAGTTCTAACCTTCAAACTGTCGGTGCCCAATGTTGTGATGTATTTACTGATCTTCTACTTCGAAATCTTAGTTGATTTTGTCGCTTCTTTCAAAGATTTGTTCGAAAGAGTCTGGACAAGTTCGATCAGAGTCTGTTAGAAAAGATGTACTAGTATCGAACAAGTGTTCGAAGTCTGTATTCGAATATCAGTTCGCATCATTAAAATCGTTGAGGAGAAATGTCATGACTACGCTCGCACTCGTACCGCAGCAAGACAAAGCGCCGCTGAAGATCCGCATCAATCGTCGTGGGTGGGCTGTCCTAGTGGGCATCCCAGTCTTCTTGTTGACGATCGCCGCGGCGTTCTTCTTCACGATGCTCACCTCCAGCGCCAACGCATCTACCGACCTCCCCGCCGGTCTGGAAACCGTAGAAGTCACGGTCATTCCAGGGGACACCCTATGGAGTCTGGCTAGTGAGTATGCGCAGGGCTATGAGGTTAACGCCGCAATGAACCACATCGAAGAGTTGAACGCGATCGATACCGGCATGCTTTACGCGGGGGACACCATCAACATTCCGGTACTCGCGAACTAGGTATTAGCTCACCATTGTTACCTGCTCTTGTCGTGGATTCACCACGCAGAGCAACTCACCATTAGAATTAATGCGTGAATGACCGTAGTGAACTTCTGAGTCAGCTGCCTTTGCGTGAGAACCTCCGCGGGCTTTCCCCATATGGTGCGCCACAAATCGACGTTCCCATTCAGCTGAACGTCAACGAGAACACGCATCCGCTGCCAACAAGCGTAGTCGACGCCATCGCCCAAGAAGTCGCCAAGGCGGCCACTACCCTCAACCGCTACCCAGATCGTGAATTTACCGAACTGCGTGAACTGCTCGCCGACTACCTGGGACACAACCTGGATCGCGAGAACATCTGGGCGGCCAACGGCTCTAACGAAATTCTCCAGCAAATTCTGCAAGCCTTCGGTGGGCCGGGACGCAGCCTGCTGAGCTTTGTCCCCACGTATTCGATGTACCCGTTGTTAGCCAGCGGCACCGATACTCAATTTATCGCTGGCACCCGCGCCGAGGACTTCACACTCAGTGCCGAATCCGCCGCTGCACAGGTTCGTACCCACCGGCCAAATGTGATCTTCTTGTGCTCCCCAAACAATCCCACCGGCACGGCGCTGGGGCTAGACGTCATCCAAGCGGTCTACGAGGTAGCCAGTGAAACCAAGGCCATCGTGGTGGTCGATGAAGCCTACGCGGAATTTTCGTTGGCAAACACCAAATCGGCGCTTACCTTACTTGACGGCCGTCAGCGGCTGATCATCTCGCGCACGATGTCCAAGGCCTTCGGGCTGGCCGGAGCCCGAGTAGGGTACCTAGCCGCAGCTCCCGAAGTAACCGACGCGATTCGTCTAGTGCGTTTGCCCTACCACCTGTCTGCGGTGACCCAAGCGACTGCCATCGCTGCGTTGAAGAACATCGACCTGTTGCTGGCCCAAGTTGAAGAGATCAAGACGCAGCGCGATCGAATCGTCACGAGGTTGACTGAGCTCGGCCTGAAGCCATCGGTCTCGGATTCGAATTTTGTCTTCTTCGGCGGGTTGGAAGATCCACACACTATCTGGCAGGGTTTGCTGGATGCCGGCATCATCGTCCGCGACAATGGAATCAAAGGTACGTTGCGCGTTACCGCCGGAACCGAATCCGAAACCACCGCCTTCTTAGAGCACCTAGCCACGTTGCTGGGCGCACAGAAATAGCACTTACACACAAGCGAAGGAAGACATGTCTGCCGAATTGATTGGCGCTCGTCGCGCCCGTATGGAACGCGTGACCAGCGAATCATCAGTTTTTGTCGAGCTGGACCTGGATGGGACCGGAACCTCGGAGATCAGCACGTCCGTGCCGTTCTACGACCATATGCTCACCGCCCTATCCAAACATTCGCTGATCGATTTGACGGTGCGTGCCACCGGTGACATCCACATCGACGTGCACCACACGGTTGAAGACGTGGCAATCACCATCGGCGAGGTACTTCGTGTTGCCTTGGGTAACAAGGCAGGCATTCGCCGCTTTGGCACCTCCTACGCACCACTGGACGAGGCGCTGGCCCGTTCGGTGGTCGACGTGTCAGGCCGTCCATACCTGGTGCACGGTGGCGAGCCAGCAGGTCAGGAATACCACCTGATCGGCGGACACTTCACCGGTTCGATGACGCGCCACGTATTTGAGGCGATCACCTTCCACGCACAGATTTGCGCGCACATCGAGGTGCTTTCGGGCCGCGACCCGCACCATATCGTCGAAGCACAGTTCAAGTCCTTCGCCCGCGCCTTGCGTGAAGCCGTCGAGCCAGACGCGCGCATGGGTGACAAAATCCCATCCACGAAGGGTGCCCTGTAAGTGGCGAAGAAGAAAGTAGTTGTCCTCGACTACGGTTCCGGAAATGTCCGATCGGCAGTGCGCGCGTTGGAAGCTGCGGGAGCAGAAGTTGAGCTAACCGCCGATGCTAAAGCCATCCTCGACGCCGACGGCCTGGTCGTTCCCGGCGTGGGAGCTTACGCATCGGTAATGGAGCAACTAGCCAAAACCGGCGCACTGCGATGGATTGGCCGACGCATTGCAGGCGGCAAACCAGTGCTTGGCATCTGCGTAGGACACCAGGTGTTCTTCGAGCAGGGTGTTGAACACGGGGTGGAAACCGAAGGGATCGGCGAATGGCCCGGTGTCGTCGAACGTTTACAGGCCGAGGTCATCCCGCATATGGGTTGGAATACCGTGCGCCCACCAGAAAATTCGAAGCTTTTTGCCGGCATCGAGAATGAACGGTTCTATTTTGTGCACTCCTACGCGGTGCAAAAGTGGGAATTTGATGTCACTCAGCCGGCGATGACCCCGCCACAGGTGACCTGGTCTACTCACGGAACCGACTTTGTTGCAGCGGTGGAAAATGGTCCACTTTCGGCAGTGCAGTTCCACCCGGAGAAATCCGGCGACGCGGGCGCAAAGTTGCTGCGTAACTGGTTGGAGACGCTCTAAATGATTTGGGCAATTCTCCTGATGGCCCTCGGAGCCTTTTTGGCTGGTGGCGCGATTTCGCTGCAACGCCAGAAGGCACACCTGTCCTGGATCATCGCATTATGGGCCTTAGCCGCCGCGGCAATCGTCGCCGGTTGGGTCCAGACACTCTAGACATTAGTGATAGAAGGAAATTATGAGCGAGCTACCTATTCTTGAACTGCTTCCGGCGGTAGATATCGCCGACGGTCAGGCAGTGCGCCTGGTCCAGGGCGAAGCCGGATCGGAAACCGGATACGGCGACCCACTGGAAGCTGCCTTGTCCTGGCAGCGCGAAGGCGCCCAATGGCTGCACCTCGTGGACCTCGATGCAGCATTCGGCCGTGGTAACAACACCGATGTGGTCCAGCGCATCGCGCAAGAACTGAACATCAAGGTGGAGCTTTCCGGTGGCATCCGCGACGATGCATCGTTGGAACGCGCCCTAGAATTTGGGGCGACCCGCGTAAACCTGGGCACGGCCGCACTGGAAAATCCAGCATGGACCGCTCGGGCCATCGAACGCTTCGGTGACAAAATCGCCGTTGGCATGGACGTTCGCGGAACCACCCTATCTGGCCACGGCTGGACTAAGGACGGGGGCGATCTGTGGGACGTGCTCGCCCGTTTGGAAGATGCCGGCTGTGCCCGCTACGTGGTCACCGACGTGACCAAAGACGGAACACTTCGTGGCCCGAACGTTGAGCTACTGCGTGAAATCTGCGCGAAGACCAGCAAACCGGTCATTGCCTCCGGTGGTATCTCCTCGCTCGAAGACCTGCGCGTACTGCGCGAATTGGTCTCCGAGGGAATCGAAGGAGCGATCATGGGCAAGGCCCTGTACGCAGGTCAGTTCACTCTTGCGCAAGCACTAGACGTGGCCGGCCGCCACTAACCACACGATATCTGCAGGACCCGAGGCAGCGCCTGTGCTACCTCGGGTCCTGCTTTTAATTCGCCATCGTGTCACAGGGCGCGTGGCAAAGCCGGGAACCGTGCACGCCATCGACGCTGAGGGAACGCGAATTTATCGTTGTCGCAAAACTCATTGGGTGGCCAACCTCATGGGCGGAGGGAGCATTGAGGTCTTTTCTATTTGCGCGCGCCAGATAGCATTGTTTTATGAGCGCTTTGCACCCAGAATCAGAACCCGCCCGACACCTGCCAGGCCACATTGCAGCGGCCTTGGCGCAGGCCGGGAATCACGCTGACTCTGCGGGCCAAAGCTGGGATGGTCGCGATCTAAGTGGCGAAGAAAACCCCCTGCACAAATTTGATAAGGACGATGGATCCGCCGACGCTGGAGTGGTCCAAGCCCTGGCCGAACTGCGTGCTGGCACCGGAGATGAAGCGGGGGTCCATCGCGCGCTTTCCCAGGCGCGGATCTTCGTAGCTGTGGTCGCGCAACTGGGTGAGGAAGCGATGACCGAGCACGGTTTCGCCGCCGACAAGGAAGCGGATATGGCCTTGGTGAAAATCAAGGCACCCGATGGCCGCATGGCCTTACCAGTGTTCACTACCGTCGAACGCCTGCAAGCATGGCACGATCAGGCCCGACCGGTTGCGGTGTATGCCCCGCGCGCGGCACTGTCCGCGGTCAGCGAGGAAGCCCAGCTATTAGTGCTCGATCCAGGCAACGACTTCACCTTTGTGCTGCGCCGCCCGGGGATGTGGACGCTGGCTAAACAGGTTGACTGGACCCCGAGTTATTTGAATGAGCAGGTGGCCAAGCTGGTCGAAGAAGCTACCACCGGACACCAGAAATTACGGACGGTGAAGCTTGCTCCGGGCCGCGGAGTCGGTTCGCGTGACCAGCTAGGCGCCCCAGTTCTAGGTGGGGGAGCCGGGCCGGAGCTGAATTTGCAGTTCGTGTTTGCCGCCGGCACTCCGGAGGCCGAAGCCCGGCACATCACCCAAAACATTCATGGGCTACTAGCCCAAAACCCAGAATTCGCCGAAGCGGTAGATTCGATCGAAGTGAGCTTGCACAGCGCACCCAACTAATAGAGAAGGAAAAGCCCGGGTATGAAACGGTATTGGCAGATTCTGCGGCAACCGCAGATCTCCTCGCTACTGGTCATCGGAATGATTGCCCGACTTCCGCATTCGGCGCTGAGCATGCTCTTGCTTTTGCATCTGGTCACAAACCTCGATCAGAGTTGGGTATCTGCCGGTCTGGTCACCGCACTTATGACCTTGGGTATCGCAATTGGCGCACCGTGGCGTGGGGCCCGCGTTGATGCGTGGGGTCTACGCCGGGCGCTGATCCCGTCAATTTTTGTCGAAACCCTCGTCTGGTGCACGGTGCCCCACGTTGCACTGGAATGGGTATACCCTCTGGCATTCATTGGCGGTCTGTTTTCCTTACCGGTGTTCTCCGTGGTGCGCACGGCGCTGGGCATCATGACCACCGGAGACCAACGCCGCACGGCTTTTGCGCTCGATGCCACCGGAACCGAACTAGTCTTCATCGTCGGACCGGCCTCCGCAGGAATCGTCGCCACGCAGATCAGCAGCACCATCGGACTGAGCGTCATCGGAATCACCGCCTCGCTCGCTGGCCTCGCGCTCATGATCTTGAACCCACCCACACGCAGCGATGATCCGAAAGCGGTCGCGATGCGTGCCAACGTGCATGAGGAACGTCTCGGCGCGGAAGCCAGCTTCATTGCCGCTGCACCGGTTGGCGTAGCCGAGGTGGAAGGCGAACTGATTACCGCCGGGTGGAAATCCGCGCGCGCCAGAATTAAGAGCCGAGGCCGAGCCTTTAAGGGCAGGTTTAACTGGATTAGCGCCTCGGTGCTTGCGGTCTTCATCGCCGCCGGCGGTGCCGGAGCGCTACTCACCGGCACCGAAGTGGGTATCGTCGCCGAGCTTGAAGCCCAATCACGCTCCGGAGACCTAGGAATCGTGTTCCTCTTCTGGTGCGGGTCCTCGCTCATTGGCGGGTTGCTTTATGGAGCGATGAATCGTTCGATCTCCCCGCTGATGCTGCTCCTGGCCATGGCCATACTCACCGTGCCCATGTACTTCGCCACCGACACCTGGTCCCTGGCCCTACTGTCACTGGCCCCCGGATTCCTCTGTGCCCCAACACTCTCGGCGGCCTCCGAATGGCTCACCGATCTGGTCGCGGAAAAACGCCGCGGCGAGGCGATGGGTTGGTACGGTTCGGCGATGACCACCGGCACCGCTCTCGGTTCACCGCTGACTGGAATCTTCGTTGACACCCTTGGCCCGGCGCAAGCCTTCATCGGCATCGGTGCGTTGGCGGTGTTCATCGTGATCATTGCGCTGATCGCCCAACAGATTCGCCGCCGTGTACGCCGCGCCCGTCGCCGCAGGTTGGAAGCCATCGGATAGCTCCGCGATGCCCGGCATTCGTTCCCGCGCGCTTCTCGCGCAGCGATTTCACCTCAGTAGTGGGCTAAAGAACAATGGACTCGCTTCCCAAAGGGAAGCGAGTCCATGACGTTAATCTCTTAAATTTTGTGTAATAAAGGCTAGTTGACCGGACCGGTGTACTTTTCGCCCGGGCCCTTACCTGGCTGGTCGGGGATCAACGAGGCTTCGCGGAAGGCTAGCTGCAAGCTACGCAAACCATCACGCAAAGGAGCTGCATGCTGCGAGCCAATCTCCGGTGCGCCGGCGGTGACTAGGCCAGCTAGCGCCGTAATTAGTTTGCGAGCTTCATCAAGATCCTTCAGCTCATTGGCATCTTCGCCCTCTGCCAGTCCACATTTGACCGCTGCTGCGCTCATTAGGTGGACCGCTGCGGTGGTGACGATTTCTACTGCTGGAACTTCGGCGATGTCGCGCATCTGCTGTGCGACGGCTTCCTGCTGCGAGTTGGTGTCTTCGGTACTCATACTGCTAAGCTTGTCATAGACTGACTCAATACAGGTACTTGAGAGCGTCCGGTATCCGGATGATGTCCACAAGAGATCAGTGTTGAGCCATGCAAGTGGAGGCCAACTCCCACCCGCTGTAGCCGTTGAGGCTTCCGGGTCATTCGGCAGGATACCTCGCGGTATCCCGAAATAGTTTTGCGATGAGATTCGTTTAACTATTATGTCGTCTATGTTTTGGCCTTCGCCTGCACCTCGCAGACGGAGGCCTTCTTTGTTTGCGAGTAAGTGACTTACGAAAATCAGGAGTGACACATCAGCGATCCACGCATTAATGAGCGCATTCGCGTGCCAGAGGTACGTCTCGTCGGACCCAATGGTGAGCAAGTAGGAATTGTCCGTATTGAGGACGCACTCCGTCTAGCTGTCGAGTCCGATCTGGACTTGGTTGAGGTCGCACCGACCGCCAAGCCTCCTGTATGCAAGCTGATGGACTTCGGCAAGTTTAAGTACGAAGCTGCAGTCAAGGCTCGTGAAGCTCGTAAGAACCAGACCAACACGATCCTGAAGGAAGTTCGCTTCCGTCTGAAGATCGATACTCACGACTACGAGACCAAGGTCGGCCACGCACTACGCTTCTTAGGCGCAGGCGACAAGGTTAAGGCCATGATCCAGTTCCGCGGTCGTGAACAGCAGCGTCCAGAAATGGGCATTCGCTTGCTCGAAAAATTTGCAGCAGACGTCGCTGAGGTAGGACTTGTAGAGTCCACGCCTCGCATCGATGGCCGAAACATGGTCATGGTGGTAGGTCCGCTGAAGAACAAGGCAGAAGCTCGCCGCGAACAGCAGCAACAGCAGAAGTCCGGTGGCCGGGATAGCGCGAAGCGCAAGATCCGCACCGACGCCCCAGATGAAACCGAGGGTCAGAACGTCGCAGCTGCGATGGACGACGATGCTCGTGCCAAGCTGGAGCAGGCTCGCAACGTAGCTGAAGACGAAGCTTAGCCCAAGTCTGTTGGGCCTTCGGGCCCGTCATCGGAAACGATGAAGGAGCTTCCTTGAGAAGTTCCAACTATCAAGAGAACAGCAGCGGTCACCTTGCCAAGAGGGTCCGCTTCGGATGATCCCCACAGATCTAACGATTTATGTGGAGCACGTTAGGAGAACGGCAGCTATGCCGAAGTTCAAGACTCACAGTGGCGCCAAGAAGCGCTTCAAGCTGACTGGTAGCGGCAAGCTCAAGCGCCAGCAGGCTAACCGTCGTCACTACCTGGAGCACAAGTCCTCGCGCGTTACTCGCCGCCTGGCTTCTGACCAGTTGGTCGCTAAGGCCGATGTTAAGACCATCAAGCGGATGTTGGGCATCTAAGCTCTCCCTTTTCGCAATTCGGGGAAGCACCACCCCAACAACCATAGATTTCACTTTCATCGGGTAAGCCCGATGGGAGGAACTGACTTGAAGGAGTACACACGTGGCACGTGTGAAGCGGGCAGTAAACGCCCATAAGAAGCGTCGCGTCGTTCTGGAACGCGCAAAGGGTTACCGCGGTCAGCGTTCGCGCCTGTACCGTAAGGCCAAGGAGCAGTTGCTCCACTCGTACGTTTACAGCTTCAATGACCGTCGCAAGCGCAAGGGTGACTTCCGTCGCCTGTGGATCCAGCGTATCAACGCCGCATCCCGCGCTAACGGTCTGACCTACAACCGCTTGATCCAGGGCCTGAAGGCCGCTGAGGTCGAGGTTGACCGTCGTATGCTTTCCGAGCTTGCTGTTTCGGATTCGAACGCTTTCGCTACCTTGGTTAAGGTTGCTAAGGACGCTCTTCCAGCAGACGTCAACGCACCACGTAACGCTGAAGTAGCAGTTGCTCCAAAGGCAGCTAAGGCTCCTAAGGCTGCTGCACCAGCAGCTAAGTCCGTCGAAGGCGAAGGCGTAGTCAAGGCCGTTGAGGGCGAAGACGCACCAGAAGGCTTCGTCATCAAGGGCAACGCCGGTTCGAACAAGTACCACGTTCCAGGTTCCACCTGGTACGAGCAGACCGAAGCCGAGTTCTGGTTCAACTCGACCGACGCTGCTAAGGCTGCAGGCTTCGAGCCAGCTGGTGGAGAATCCCGCCAGCAGATGAAGTAAATCCGTTTCTCCCTTTGAGCTAAGCCTCAGGTAGGACAGATCACACCGAAGGGTGGGCACCGCACATAGTGCGGAGCCCACCCTTCGGTGTTTCTACCGGTATTCTCGTTATATGACCAGCTTCTCCAATGATGTGATGTCCAATCCACGCGCCGACCGAGTGAAGGCAGTAGCCCGGCTAGCCCACCGTAAGGGGCGGGAAGCAACCGGCGAATTCCTCGCCGAAGGTCCGCAAGCTGTGCGCGAAGCACTGCTCGCCCACCAAAGTAACGACCAGCTGGTTCAAGAGGTCTACGTGGTGCCCGGATTCTTGGAAAGTCATGAGGAATTTTCGACTTTGCTCGAGGCGGGCAACATCCACACCTTCTTTGTCACTGGCGATGTCATTTCCGCCATGGCAGACACAAAGAACCCTCAGGGTATCCTCGCCGTCGTTGCCATGTCCCAGCCGCAGCTTTTCGAAGTACTGGCCACCAAACCGAAATTGATCGCCGTGCTGTGCCGCATTCAGGATCCGGGTAATGCCGGCACCATCTTGCGCGCCGCCGATGCCGCCGGAGCCGACGCGGTGATTATCACCAAGGACAGCGTCGATATCTATAATCCCAAAGCCGTCCGCTCCACCGCCGGCTCACTCTTCCACCTGCCAGTGCTCAGCGACGTAGACCTCGCACAGGTTGTGGCTGATATT
Source organism: Glutamicibacter ardleyensis (assembly GCF_014644555.1). Classification (GTDB taxonomy): domain Bacteria; phylum Actinomycetota; class Actinomycetes; order Actinomycetales; family Micrococcaceae; genus Glutamicibacter; species Glutamicibacter bergerei. Next base: position 622,013 of record NZ_BMKX01000002.1, read on the forward strand.
AATAGTGCCGAAGTTTCCTTCCAAATTTTGTCGGCCGATGGCTATGCCGAACACAACCTGGACACGCTGCAAGATAGCGCAGTATTACGCGCTGGTGCACTGGAGTCCGTGAGCGCAGAAGAGCCAGCACTGGAACGACCCACGATCTGGCTTTTCGGCAATGAGGGCCAGGGCTTGAGCGAACAAGAGAAGGCGCTGGCACAGTTCAACGTCGCGGTACCGCTCTACGGGGTGGCCGAATCACTGAACGTGAGCACCGCCGCGACGGTGTGCCTCTACGCGTCGGCTCGCGCCCAGCGATAGGTGTCGCCCGATGCAGCTCAAACAAATCGTCGCGGTAGCGATCATCGACAGTTTTGAATCACCCACCAAGATGTTGGCAGCCCGTCGTAATCGTCCGGTTGAACTGGCCGGGCTCTGGGAATTTCCCGGTGGCAAGGTCGAACCGGGGGAGTCGCAGATCGATGCGGTACACCGCGAACTGCGTGAGGAACTTGGCGTACAGCTGAATCTCGGCGCAGAAATCATCGGGCCGCATGCCCAGGGCTGGGTGCTCAATGAGCGGGCAGCAATGCGCGTCTGGTTCGCCACGATCAGCGAGGGAACGCCCGACACGCTCGATGGACACGACCAATTGGCCTGGCTAGGCCTCGATGATTCCTTGGGCACAGTAGTGCCGTGGATCGAGGCCGACGCCCCGATTGTGACTGCCTGTCTGGCCCAAGCTCATGCGGGGTCTACCTGCTCAACCGCGTAAGCTGGTCATAGTGCCTGGAATCGGCAACCCGTAACCAACCCACAAAATTTTTAGGAGTAATCCGAGTGAAGAGACTTCTTGGCGTTCTCGCGCTGGTCTTTACCGCAATGCTGGCCCTATCGGGCTGCGTCAACATGAACGCTGAGGTCAACGTGACCGGTGCCGATCAGGCTACCGGTGCATTGCAGCTCACCACTCATCAGGAAAACCTGCAGGGCCAGAAATTCGAGGACGTGCTGGCTACGCAGATGAACACCGACGAGCTGGATAACATTCTGGGCGGACAGTGGAGCTACACCACCATCGACGATGGGGAAAACGTCGGTCTGCGCTTTGAAACCATCGGCAAGATGAACTTTGTCCAGCTACAGGACGCCTTTATGCTCTTCGGCTTCCCAATTACCCTGTCCGATCAGGACGGCGAATTCGGATTCTCGATGCCAGGCGCAGGTGAAGTCGCGGTCAACGAGCAGTTCACCGAGGCAAACTTGCAGGTCAGCTTCCCGGGTAAGGTGCTCACCCACTCCGCCGGCGAGGTTGATCACCACACCGTCACCTTCGACATGATTGCCGGTGCAAACGAGTACAAGGCTACCGGGGCAGCAAACTACACGATGTTCTACTCGTTAGTTTTTGGTGGCGCTCTACTGGTGCTAGCAATGATCCTCGTTTTCGCATTTGCACCGAAGTCAGCCAAGGATTCAGCCGCTCACTAAGGGAATCGTTAGCTTCTTCACGGCCTGGGCCCGTCATCGTTGAAACGTTGACGGGCCTTAGCTAATAGAATAGGGACTAATAGTTCCACGAGATAAGAGAAGGATCGATCGATCCCATGTCTGATCAGACAATCCAAGAGGCAACGGAAGCGGAGCTCAACGCACCGCATCCGACAGATGAAGCAGGCATCAACGCCGCGGTTCAAGCTGCACTGGCAGCCATCGAATCCGCTGGCGACCTGACTGAACTAAAAGATGCACGACTCGCCCACACCGGCGAGAAGTCCGCGCTGTCGCTGGCCAACCGCCAGATCGGCAAGTTGGACAAGTCCGAGAAGGCGGTGGCCGGCAAGCTCGTCGGTGGCGCCCGCGGACGCGTGAACAAGGCGTTGGCCGCCCGCACGGTAGTGCTTGAAGAGGCCGAGGCCGCGCGCATCTTGGAAGAAGAGACCGTCGACGTCACCGCGGCTCCGCGCCGTCGCCGCGTCGGTGCTCGCCACCCACTGTCGGTATTGCAGGACCGCGTGTCCGACATCTTTGTCGGCATGGGCTGGGAAATCGCCGAAGGCCCCGAGGTCGAATCCGAGTGGTTCAACTTCGACGCACTGAACTTTAAGCCGGACCACCCGGCCCGCGAAATGCAGGACACCTTCTTCATCGAGCCGGCCGACGCGCACCTGGTGTTGCGTACCCACACCTCCCCGGTGCAGGTGCGTTCGATGCTGCAGCGTGAGGTGCCGGTCTACGTGCTCTGCCCGGGCCGTACCTTCCGCACCGATGAGCTGGACGCCACTCACACCCCGGTCTTCCACCAGTTTGAGGGTCTCGCCGTGGATAAGGGCCTGACCATGGCCGATCTGCGCGGCACACTGGAGCACTTCGCCCGCCAGATGTTCGGCAAAGATGCACAGATCCGTCTGCGCCCGGCCTACTTCCCGTTCACCGAGCCAAGCGCCGAGCTGGACATCTGGCACCCCGGTGCCAAGGGCGGCCCGCGCTGGATCGAGTGGGGTGGCTGCGGCATGATCAACCCGAACGTGCTGCGCGCCGCCGGGATCGACCCGGAAGAATACTCCGGATTCGCCTTCGGCATGGGCATCGAGCGCACACTGATGTTCCGCAACGACGTTCCCGACATGCACGACATGATCGAGGGCGACATTCGTTTCAGCCAGCACTTCGGGATGGAGATTTAAGTTATGCGTATTCCACTTTCATGGCTGCGCGAATACACGCAGCTTCCGGCCGATGCGAGCGCCGAAGACTTGATGGCCGATCTGGTGAAGGTCGGTTTGGAAGAAGAGGACGTGCACCGTCCCTCCGATACGCTCTCGGGCCCGATCGTCGTCGGTCAGGTGCTCTCGTTGGTGAAGGAAGAACAAACCAACGGCAAAACCATCAACTGGTGCCAGGTCCGCGTGGTGCCCGAAGGTACCGAGCAGACGCTGACCGGTAAGGGCATCGAACCGGGCGGCGTGCAGGGCATCATCTGCGGCGCACACAACTTCGTGGAGGGTGACAAGGTTGTTGTCACCCTGCCCGGCGCCGTGCTGCCAGGGGACTTTAAGATCACCCCGCGCAAAACCTACGGACATGTTTCTGCCGGCATGATCGCCTCCTCCCGCGAGCTGGGCATCGGCGAAGACCACGACGGCATCATGGTGCTCTCCAACTACGGACTAGACCCAGAAGTGGGCACCGACGTCTTTGAGCTTTTCGGACTGAACGATCAGGCCGCGGAGATCAACGTGACCCCGGACCGCGGCTACTGCTTCTCGATCCGCGGCGTAGCCCGCGAATACGCGCTGGCCACCGGCACCTCCTTCACCGATCCGGCAACCACCATTTCCGTCACCGAGGCAACCGAAGCCGGACACCAGGTCATCCTGTCCGACGACGCACCCATCTACGACGTGCCCGGTTGCACGCGTTTTGTCACTCGCGAAGTCACCGGCATCAACCCATCGCTGCCCACCCCACGCTGGATGGCCTCGCGCCTGCAGCTGGCAGGCATGCGCTCGATCTCGCTGGTTGTCGACATCTCCAACTACGTGATGCTCGAGCTTGGCGCACCACTGCACTTCTACGATGCGGACAAGCTCACCGGTGCGATCACCGTGCGTCGTGCGGCCGCCGGAGAAAAGCTCACCACGCTCGATGAAAAGAGCCGCGAGCTGTCGGTTGAGGACCTGCTGATTACCGACGAGTCAGGCGCTATTGGTATTGCTGGCGTCATGGGTGGCGCGGCGACCGAGGTCGGTCCGTCCACCAGCACCGTGCTGATCGAGGCTGCACACTTCGACGCAGTGTCCGTCGGACGATCCCGTCGCCGCCACAAGCTGCCTTCGGAGGCCTCCAAGCGTTTTGAGCGTGGGGTTGACCCACACATCATGGACATCGCCGCGCAGCGTGCGGTGAATCTGCTCGTTGAGCTGGCCGGTGGCACCGAGACCAGCAAGGTCACCGACGCAGGCGTTGTTCCGGCCGACACCCAGATCCAGTTGCCAGCCGGTTTCGCCGGGGCACTGATCGGCGTGGAGTACACCGACGAGCAGACCATTACCGCGCTACAGGGAATTGGTGCAACCGTCGCGCAAAACGCCGAGGGCTTTTTGGTTAGCGCACCAAGCTGGCGCCCGGACCTAGAGATCAAGGAAGACCTGGTTGAGGAAGTAGCCCGCGTGGTTGGCTACGACCAGATCCCGGCCACCTTGCCGGTGGCCCCACCAGGGCGCGGCCTGACCCGGACCCAGTCCCAGCGCCGGCGCCTCTTGCAGGGCCTGGCCGATGCTGGCCTGACCGAGGTCTTGACCTACCCGTTCGTTTCCGAAGCGCAGAACAACATGTTCGGCACTCCGGAAGCTGGCGCCACGGTGAAGGCCGTGTCGCTGGCCAACCCGATCTCCAAGGAATTCCGTTTCCTGCGAACCAGCCTGCTGCCGGGTCTGCTGGACACCGCACGACGCAATATCGGCCGTGGCTTCCGCGATCTGGCCTTGTACGAGGGCGGTCTGGTGTTCCTGCCAGGCGATCAGCTCGGTTCGGCGTTCCTCCCTCCGCTGGGCGTTAAGCCAAGCGATGAGGTGCTAGCGGACCTGTACAACGGTGTCCCCAACCAGCCATGGCAGCTAGCCGCGGTCTTCACCGGCCACGAGGCTTCGGCCGCCGCCGGGTTCGCGCCGCGTGCCTGGGACTGGGCCGACGCACTGGATGCCGCACGCACCGTCGCGGACATCCTTGGTGTTGACCTGGAGGTTGCTCAGGGCGATCATCAGGCCTTCCACCCGGGCCGCGCCGCCACACTGAAGGTTGCTGGCGAAGTGGTTGGCTACGCCGGCGAGCTGCACCCGGCGCTGCTCAAGGACGCCGATCTGCCGCCGCGCACCGTGGCAATGGAGCTGAACGCTGCTGAACTGATGGCTGCCGCTCCGCAGGTGGTCGTGGCGCAGTCACTGTCCACCCAGCCGCTGGCTACCCAGGATGTTGCCTTGGTCGTTGATCAACACGTTGTTGCCGGTCACGTGCTTGACACCCTGCGCGAGGGTGCCGGCGCACTGCTCGAAGACATCACCTTGTTTGATGTGTATCAGGGCAAGGGCATCGAAGAGGGCAAGAAGTCGTTGGCCTTCGGTTTGCGTTTCCGCGCCGCGGACCGCACGCTGACCGCCGATGAAGCCTCCGAGGCGCGGGCCGCCGCGGTAGCTCTGGCCACCGAGAAGTTCGGCGCCACCCAGCGCTAAACCATGCCAATCGGCGCTTCGCGTCGGGCAACCAACGCCCCGAGGTATCTGCAATCACGCGGAATACCCCGGGGCGTTGGTTTTGTCCTGCATGCATCTGCCAGCGCCTGCAGGCGCGCGGTAGAATTAAGCTCCACACAACTTACCTCGGGGGCACGCCATGGGTTCACGGATCGCCGCGCGACTTGGCGCGGTGCTGCTTATTGTGGTGCTTGGAGCCCTCGCGGTAGCGGTGGCGGTGTTCTTGGCGATGGGCGCGGTAAATCTAATCCAGCGCGGCGCCGGCACACATCTGGAAGAGCCGCCGACCCCGAGCGTGGAATTCAGCGAACCGCCCGCGGACCCGCTGCCCGGGCGCCCGAGCGGACCCTAGCAGCGAACGCAAAACCATGATCGTGGAACACGCTATCCTGCCGGTGCGCTGGAAGCAGGCGCTGCACCATTTTTCCGATCCTTGTCCCCTGGTAGAACACTTTATCCCGGTGTTCGACTCCGAACTAGGCTCCACAGCAGGACCTTGGCCTCACCGCGCTCACGTTGGTTTGTTGTACTGTTCCGGTTCGTAGCCGATGAGCCAGTGCACCCCAAAACGATCACGCACCTGCCCGTCGCTGGCGCCCCATGGTTTGCGCGCCAGCGGATCAAGTACCGTGCCGCCCTCGGCGAGCTGGTCGAACCAAGTGTGCAGTATTTCGGGTGCCGCCGTGCCCAGCAGGCTGAGCATTAACCCTTGTGTGGACACCGCTTCTTCGCTCGGTGCGGCATCGGCCGCGTACAGGGTGAGCCTCCCGCGCAGCATGCCGTGGGCGATGTGCTCGCCAGGCCCGTCGGTGCGCGCAAATTCTGCATAGCTAAAGAGCGCGAGCGTTCCGCCAAAAATATGTTGGTAGTGTTCCAACGCGTGGGCGGCGGTGCCCGGAAAAAGGATGTAGGGCGCGGGCGCTGTCGCCGGTCGCGCCTCGGATTGTGATGTCTTTGGTTCCGCCATGTTTTTTCCTCCAGAATTCGCGCACCGCTTCGAGGTAGCGTCGCCAGAGGTCAGGCCGTCCCAGGGGCAACGCCGGAGCGTATCGGTTGCCCCAGCGTAGTGCCGGGCGCCACCGAGCTGCAAGAGAGGCGAGTGGCGTGAAGGGCAGGACTAGAACTCTTCGCCGTGGCTGATGACCTTCGCAGCCCGCCCGACGATCTGCGGATCGGGGGTGCCGACCAGCGCGTGGTCCTTACCCTTGTACTCGAAGCGGCTCAGCACGTGGCGCATGGCCTGCAGCCGGGCACGCTTCTTGTCGTTGGACTTCACTACCGTCCATGGGGCATGCTCGGTGTCGGTCTTCAGGAACATCTGTTTTTTCGCGGCCGTGTAGTCATCCCACTTGTCCAGCGAGGCCAGATCCATGGGGGAGAGCTTCCACTGGCGCACCGGGTCGATGCGGCGAATGAGGAAGCGGGTGAACTGTTCGGCGGCGGAGACGGAGAACCAGAATTTCACCAGGTCGATGCCCTCCTCCACCAGCAGCCGCTCGAAGTGCGGGGTCTGCTCCAAAAAGTGCTCGACCTGATTTTCGCTGCAGAACCCCATCGCGCGCTCCACCCCGGCACGGTTATACCAGGACCTGTCGAAGAGCACGATCTCCCCGGCGGCCGGAAAGTGTTCGATGTAGCGCTGGTAATACCACTGGGTGGATTCGCGCTCGGTCGGCTTTTCCAGGGCGACGACGCGTGCCCCACGCGGGTTCAGGTGTTCGGTGAAGCGCTTGATCGTGCCGCCTTTGCCGGCCGCGTCGCGTCCCTCGAAGACGATCATCAGCCGTCGATCGTGCGCCTTGAGCCACTTTTGCAGCTTGAGCAGTTCGATCTGTAGCGCACGCTTCTGCGTATCGTAGGCCGCCCGCTCCATTTTGGCGTCGTAGGGGTAGTCCTCGCGCCAGGTGTCCACGATGGAGCCGTCCGCGCGCACCAGCACCGGGTCATCGTCGTCGTTGTCCAGCACGTGGTAGCCGCGAAATGCATCTTCAAGCAGGGGGAGTTCAACCGTCATGACTCCAGTGTATTTTTGCCAGGTGAACACCTCATGAACAATTGGCTAACCGTTCATTGACTTAGGCGTTTATGACGTATAGCCTGCGCCACGTGGCACCCGTGGTGGGAGGTGCGCTAGCGCGGGAAGGCCGGCAATGCCTGTTCGTAGAGCCAGGGCTCCAACAGCGCGGCGACATCAAGCGTGCCTGGCGCGAACCCTTGGGCGTGCGCGAGGAACGCGGCGGTGTCCACATGCCCATGGGCGTGGGTGGCGACCCATTCCTTGAGCATCGCGTAGAAGGCTTCGGCGCCCACTTCGCCCAGCAGCGCGAACAACGCCAGCGCGCCGCGTTTGTATACCCGGTCATCGAACATCAGCTCGGGCCCCGGGGCGCCGATAACCAGGTCCTGCGCGGACTGCTCGAGCTTTTCCCAAGCCGCTCGGGCCCGATCGGCCAGCGAGAGCAGCCCGGCAGACTCGGAATACAACCATTCGCTGAAGCAGGCGAACCCCTCATGCAACCAGATGTCTGTCCAACGTTTTAAGGTCAGCGAATTACCCCACCATTGGTGCGAAAATTCGTGCGCGATCAGCCGTTGTGCCTCCCAGTCAAGGGATAGGTGGTTGCGCCCAAAAATGCTCAGCCCGGCGGCCTCTAACGGGATTTCCAGCTCGTCGTCGACCACCACAATCTTGTAGCTGGCATACGGGTAGGGGCCAAAATGCCGTTCAAAAACCTCGGCCATCTCGCCCTGCTTGGCAAAGGCGCCACGCACCGCCAAATCCATGCCGGGCACCGCGTAGGCCAGCAGGTGGCCTTCGGTATCAAACGGGATTTCGCTGTAGCGTCCGATCTGCACGGTCGCCATGTAGCTGGCGATCGGTTCACGCTGTTCGTAGACCCAGGTGTCCGCGCTCGCGGCCCGGGAGTAGCTGACCTGTTCGCCATTGGCCACCGCCCGGTAGCCGGCATCGGTGGTGATCGAAAAACGGTAGCTGGACTTGTGGCTGGGATGATCGTTGCAGGGGAACCAGGTGGCCGCCCCGGTGGGTTGACCAGAAATCAGCACCCCGTCGGTTAGTTCCTCCCAGCCGACCTCTCCCCACATCCCGTTATCCACCCCCGGGTTTCCGGCATAACGCAGCGCCAGTTCCACCTGTTCGCCGGCGGGCAGCATTGCGGGCAGCTTCACCTCGATACGGTGGTGTCTTTTGGTGGCCGCAAGCTTTTTGCCCTGGCAGGTGGCCTTAAGCACGCGCAACCCATGCAGGTTTAGCCGCACCACATCGAGGTCGACCAGTGCGCGGATGTGCAACACGGCCTTGCCTTCGAGCAGGTTGCTGGCCAGCTTGCACTTGAGCTCCAGGTCATAGTGCTCCACGGTGTACTGCTCGGAACCGTGGTGTTTGGTGTAGTCATCTAGCTGCTGCGGCATGCGGTGCGGTCCTCTAGGCTTTCACGGGCTGATCGGTGGTGATGTTCCAGCGTACCGCCGGATTGCCACGCCAGTAGGTATTGGCCGGCAGTCGTTCACCGCGCAGGATCAGCGAGGCCGGCCCTGCGGTGGTGCCCTCGGAAATAACCGCGGCGGGCAGGATCACGCTATGCGGGCCAAGCGTACCGCCGGCACCCAGGGTGACCGTGTCGATGGACATGATGCGGTCGTGGAAGAGGTGGGTTTGCAACACACAGCCGCGGTTCACCGTGGCGTGATCCTCCAAGGTGACCAGGTCCGCCTCGGGGAACCAGTAACTTTCGCACCATACCCCATGCCCGATCTTGGCGCCCTGGGCACGCAGGAACCAGACCAGCGCCGGGGTGCCGGAGGCCAGGCGCGCAAACCACTGGGCGCAGACCAGTTCGACAAATGAGTCAACCATTTCGGTGCGCCAGATGAACGAGCTCCACAGTGTGTGCTCGCCCGGGCGAATCACCCCGACCACCAGCCATTTGGCGGCCAGCGCGGTCAGTGCGGCCACCGCTCCGGCCACCACCAGCACCGCTCCGGAGAGCAGCGCCGCGGTAAGCGGGTTCACGTGGGTGGCCAGCGCGGACAGCGCCCACAACACACCGCCGGCGATGCCCACGGTGGTGAATACGGCCAGAGCGCGGGTCAGCTCCCACAGCGCGCGCATGACTTTTAGCTTCATCGGCGGCTGATAGGTGCGCTCAGATTCGGCGTCCACGGTGGTGCGGCGCAGCTTATGTGGGGGAGAACCGATCCAGGAGGTGCCGGCCTTCATCTTGCGTGGGGTGGCCGAAAGCACCGCGATCAGCGAGCGCTTAGGCACTCGTCGCCCGGCATGCAAGATGCCGGAGTTACCCAGGAAGGCTTTTTTGCCCACACGCACCGGGGCGATGTGCATCCATCCGCCGCCCAGCTCATAGGAGGCGACCATGGTGTCATCGGCCAGAAACGCGCCCGAGGCGATGGTAGTCATCTTCGGGATCAGCAGCACCGTGGAAATCTCCACATCGCGTCCGACCTTCGCACCGAGCAACCGCAACCATACCGGGGTGAACAATGAAGCGTAGAGCGGGAAGAGCACATCGCGGGCGGTATCCAGCACGCGTTCGGTCGCCCACGCCTGCCAACCGACCCTGGAGGTCACCGGGTGCCAGCCCTCGACGAGACCGATGGACAGCAACCGCACCTCGATAACGATCAGCGCCATCATGGACAGGAACCACACCAGGGCGGCCAGCAACACCGCCGGAATGAATTTCCAGCCGATCGACGTCAGCGAATCTTCGGCACGCAGCAACGGAGTGACCGCCAACACGGCCAAAACCACCGGCAACCACTGCAAGAGGTTCAGCAAAACCGAACCGAGAGCACCCAGCACGCGCGGAAGGAGGCGATACGAAGGAATTTGCTCGGGCCAGCGTGGTTTGGCGCGTCCCTCGCGGGCGGCCGGGGATCCTGCATAGCGCGAGTTCTCGCGGGTTTCACCGTAGATGGCGGAGCCGGCTTCCACGATGGTGTGCGGTGCAACCACGGCGCCGGGAACCAGGGTGGTGCGGGCGCCGACGGAGGCGAAGTCTCCGACGCTCACGTGGCCCACATGTACCTTGTCACCGTCGATCCAGTAGCCGGAGACGTCGACCTCGGGTTCCAAGGTGGCGCCCGGTCCGACGGTCAGCATTCCGGTGACCGGCGGCAGGGTGTGCATGGTGGCGGTTTTGTCGATATCCGCACCGAGCATGCGGGCATACCAAGGCAACAGTGGCGCGCTGGCCAGGGAAATCGGGTCCACCACGTCGGAAATGTGCTGTGCCAGCCACAGACGCAGGTGCATCGAGCCCGAACGCTGATAGGTTCCCGGTGTCAGGCCGCGCAGCAAGAGCTTGCTGGCCACGATCGACAGGCACATGCGCCCGGCCGGGGTGACGAAGATCAGCCAGGAGGCCAGAATCGAGTACCACGGGATCGGCAACTGGGCTTCGAGAATTCCCACGCTGAGCAGGAACCAATGCCCGAGCATCAGGTAGGTGAACCAGCGCAAGCCGGAAAGGATGAACAACGGCACCGCGAGCAGGGTCTGGGTGATTTGGGTGATGCGCCGAGTGCGCTTGACGATGCGAGGTTCGATGACCTCGTCGTTGATCTGCTGCCCGCCGAGGTATTCCACCAACGCGCCAAAGCGGGGGTAGTCGTAAAGTTCGGCAACCGTCAGGTCCGGGTAGCGAGAGCGTAGCGCGGAGACCAATTGGGCCGCCGAGAGCGAGCCGCCGCCGGAACCGAAGAAGTCGGCGTCCGCGCTGGACACCGGCGCGCCCAACGCGCCCTGCCACGCGTCGGCCACAAACTGCCCGGTCTCGTCTAGCCCGTGTAGTTCCTCTTCGCTCTGCTCCCCGGCGCCTGCCAACGGCCAAGGCAAGGCATTGCGGTCCACCTTGCCACTGGTTTTCATCGGCATGGTGTCCACCAGGGTTAACAGCGGCACCATCGCCGCCGGTAAATCTTCGAGCAGTGCGGTGCGTGCCGCGCTCAGATCGTAATCTGCGGCTGCGGCGAGATAACCGACCAGCATCTTGTTGCCGGTATTGGTTTCGCGCACCGCCACCGCGGCGTTGGACACGCCTTCGAGCGAAGCCAGTGCGGCGTCGATTTCGCCCAGTTCAATGCGCCGCCCGCCGATTTTCACCTGGTCATCCACGCGCCCGATGAACACCAACCCCAGCGGGTCGTTGATCACCATGTCGCCCGAGCGGTAGGCGCGGTCCCAGCCCAAGGTGGGCATCGGCGCATACTTTTCCGCTTCTTTTTCCGGATCCAGATAGCGGGCCAGGCCCACGCCGCCGATGATCAGTTCACCGGATTCCCCCTCGGACACCGGGATACCTTCGGGGTCCACTACTGCTAGATCCCAGCCGGCTAGCGGCAGGCCGATACGCACCGGCAAGCTGCCGTCCATGGTCGCGCCGCAGGCCACCACGGTGGCTTCGGTCGGACCGTAGGTGTTCCACAGCTCGCGGCTATCGGTGGCCAGGCGTGCGGCAAGTTCCGGCGGGCAGGCCTCCCCGCCGAAGATCAGCAGACGTACCGAATCCAGCGCTTGGGCCGGCCAGAGCGCGGCCAGCGTGGGCACGGTGGATACCGCGGTGATCGAACGGGAGATCAGCCAGGGGCCCAAGTCCATGCCGCTGCGCACCAGCGCGCGCGGGGCCGGAACCAGGCAGGAGCCGTTGCGCCAGGCGATCCACATTTCCTCGCAGGAGGCGTCGAAGGCCACCGAGAGTCCGGCGAGCACCCGGTCGCTGGTGTTCAGCGGGTCGGCGGGCAAGAACATTTGCGCCTCGGCGTCGACAAAGGCGGCCGCGGAGCGGTGCGTGACGGCAACACCCTTGGGTTTGCCGGTGGACCCGGAGGTGAAGATGATCCACGCGTCGTCGCCAAGGCGTGGGGCGCGTGGGTTGGGGAAGGGGGTCGCACGCAGCGGGTCGATCACGGTGAGCTGATCGGTGCCGGAGATGAAACCGGCCACCTGGGCCTCGTCAAACACGGTTTTGGCGCGCTCGTCGGGATCGTCGGCATCCACCGGAACGTAGGCGGCACCCACCCAGAGGATCGCCAAGATCCACTCGTAGAGCGCGGCGGTCCCGGAGGTGACACGCACGCCAATCCGGTCCCCGGCGCCGAGGCCCGACTGATGCAGGCGTAGCGCTTTGGTCTTAACCTCTTCGATCAGCTCGGTGTAACTTTCGATGTGTGAGCCGTCGTCAATGGCCGGCGCGTCGGGATGGGCCTGCGCGGTGGCCTGCAAGATCTCGATCAGCGTGCGTGGCTCGGGGGCCAGCGAACCGGCCGGAAACTGCGCCGGGTAGATCGTCGAATTCTCGGGGGTGGAACTATCTACGGAGTCCATAAGCGGGCGGATCCGTCCCTTCGGTACGGGTGGGGTGCACCAGTGGGCTGCGAGTTCGTGGGGGAGACGGGTTCGCATGAAAAAGGGGTATGGATCCTGGAGGGGATCGGACGTTGCGACGTCCTGCACCTATTAAAGCCCCTCAAAACGGTCACGGGGAAGCTTTGGGTGCTTTTGGTCGTATGGATCACATCAACAATTTCGCTGCTCGGACACATAACGGGCGGCCAAATTCTCGCCGTTTGAGGCCGTGCCCCGTCCATCGTGGGGATGCGCGCAAGCGCAGCCACCGAGTAGGCTGGGTGATAAGCGCATCGATCGGAATAAATCTCGACACCCCCTCTGGAGGAATTTTCCATGCATCAGCCCCAGTCAACAGGCCTGAGCAGCGTTGCGGTGGCGGCGCGTCGCACCGTGGCTGCCGGATTTGCCGCCACGTTGCTGATGGCCAGCGTGATCCCCGGGGCTTATGCCGCCGCAGCTGAGCCGGACACGCTCGAATCGATCACCGTTGATGACACCGCAAACGTGCTCAACGAAGACAAACTGCGCGACGCAATCGAAGGCCTGGACTTTAACGAGCCGACCAAGGTGGCCGTGTATACGCGCAACGGAGAGTATTCCGATGACATCAACACGAAAACCCTAGATTTTGCGCGCAGCAGCCACAGCGAATGGATTTCGGATAAGCCCGAAGACTACGGGGATTACTGGGCCGATGGCTACTTCATCATCACCTTGTCGGTGGAAGACCAAGGCGACGGGCAGGTCGGCACCTACTTCGGTGAGGATCGTAAAGTCTCCGAGGGGCAAATGGGTTCCATTCACGAGGCCGGGTACGAGGATTTTAACGCCGGACGCTGGTCCGACGGGGTGATCGCGGTGGCCGAGCGCGGGTCCAAAATCATGAATCGCCCCTGGTATCAGCATCCGGCACTGGGATGGACCGTGGGACTTGGCGGACTCGGAGCGCTGGGCACGGTGGGGATCACCGCCGCGGTGCGCGCACACAATCGCAAACGTTTTAGCCAAGCGCTGGGTGAGGGCACCGAACACCTGACCCGGGTCACGCTGGACTTGGATGCCACCGAACTTGCAGCGAGCACGCTCCCGGCCGACGCCGCGCACGCAACCGTGCTCGCTAGCCGCTTCGCCAACTTCAGCGCCGACTACCGTGTGGTGTTCAGTGAGCGCCAGGAGTTGGAGGCAACGACTAAAAAGCTGCGGTCACGCAGTGTTGGAGTGCTTCGGGCTAAGGATTTTTTGTCCACCGCACAAACTCTGGATTTGACCGACGACGCGATCATTGATGCCGCATCCCTCTATACCCGCGATGCCAACTGGGAAGCGGCCTGGCGCAGACAGATCGCCCCGCTACTTGAAGACCTCAACGCGTTGCCCGAACTGACAGAAAATTCTACTGACGCCGCGGAAGACGGCGACGAAGAGGTTCGAGCCAGCGTGGCCGCGTTGAATTCCTTCGCGGCTCAAGCCCGCAATCAGTTGCAACGTCTGGGCGATGAGCTGAAAAGTGAAAGCATCGAGGTTGATGATGCGCTTGATGCTCTCTCAGATTTGCGCGTGCAACTGACCGAAAAACTTGATGCTTTGGCCAACGCACAAATCGTGACCTATGCGAAGAGTCCGGAAGAGGAAGAAGAAATGCGCACGGAGCTAAAGCGCTCACGCTATGACGCAACAAATCAAAGGCCGCGCGCTGTCGGCACAATTTTGGACGTCAGCTACCCGGCCGCGATGTACTGGTCCGTGGGTTCCTACAGCACCGGCTACAGCCAAGCGGTCAGCTCGGTGGATAGCTCACGCTCATCGGGTGGGTCTTCGGGTGTTTCCCAGGGCTACTCCGGTGGAGGTAGTTTCTCCGGCGCCGGAGGCTCCTCGCACTTCTAATGTTGCGCCGCAACTACTGAAACTCACGGCGAAGGCCTGCCACCAAAATCGGTGACAGGCCTTCGCTACGTAGTGCTACGCGGTGCCTTCGCGCGCGGGCAGGCGTTTAGGGAACGAGGAGCACCTTGCCGGTGGTCTTTCGCGATTCCAGCGCCCGATGCGCCTGATCCGCATCTTTGAGCGCGAACTCCTGGCCCACCCGAACATCGAGCTCACCGGAAGCCACCCAGCCGAATACATCGCCAAAACGCCAGGCGCGTTCTTCGTCGGTGGCCAAAAAGTCTGCGAGCTTCGGGCGCGTGACGGTTAATGATCCACCCGCGTTTAAGCGCTGCAGATCAAAGGGTGGCACCTGGCCGCTGGCTCCTCCAAAGAGTGCGAGTGTGCCGCGGCGCTTGAGTACCTTCAGCGAAATGTCAAAGGTGTCTTTGCCGATGCCGTCGTAGACCGCATGCACGCCCTGGCCCTTGGTGACCTTGTCAACGGTGGCCTCCACCTGGTTGTAATCCACCACGTAATCTGCTCCGGCGGCACGCGCCAGGTCTTTCTTTTCTTGGGTGGAGGCGGTGGTGATCACCGTCGCGCCCTTCATCTTCAGGATCTGAGTCAGTAACAGGCCCACTCCGCCGGCGCCGGCGTAGGTGAGAATGACGTCGCCCGAACGGACCAGGTAGCTCGAATGCGTCAGGTAGTGCGAGGTCATGCCCTGTAAGGGCAGCGCCGCGGCCAGGCGCAGATCAACGTTGGCCGGCACCTTGCCCAGTTGGTTTTCGTCGACCACCGCAAATTGCGCGTAGCCCTTGGTACCGCTGGAGGTAGCAACGCGGTCCCCGACCTTCAGGTGACGCACGTTCTCACCTAGCTCGGTCACGGTGCCAGAAAATTCGGTTCCCGGGGTGAAGGGGTAGTCCACCGCGTAGACGCCGGAGCGTTGATAGGTTTCAATGAAGTTCACGCCGACCGCTTCGATCTTTACCAGGACCTGGCCCTCGCCCGGGGCTTCGATGGGGGCATCACCTAGTTCCATCACTTCGGGTCCACCTGCGTGGGAGACGAGTATGCTCTGCTGATTCATACGATGCGCTTCCAATCTTTGTCCCTTGCCAAGTTGCTGGCCGTTGCCTGATCCCAGTCTAAGTGTGGCGGGTGTGAGCTCGATGAGCGACAACCCAGAGCTGGCATGAAATGACGAACAATTTATGCATATTTATTAGGTTTGATGCATATCCGGTTGTAGAGTGAGGTCATGACGATTTCAGTTGCTGTCTCCGGCGCCAGCGGATACGCCGGAGGCGAAGTCCTTAGAATTTTAGCCAATCACCCAGAGGTAGAGATTGGTGCGATCACCGCGCATTCCCAAGCCGGATTGCGACTAGGCGGCATCGCCGCGCATCTTCACTCCCTGGCCGATCGAGTGCTGGTGGAAACCACCGTGGAAAACCTTGCCGGACACGACGTGGTCTTTCTTGCCCTTCCGCACGGCGCGAGCGCAGCGGTGGCGGCGGCCCTGCCCGAATCTACCCTGGTCATCGACGCCGGCGCGGATCACCGCCTGGAATCGGCGAGCGCCTGGGAAAAATTCTACGGCTCACCACACGCCGGATCCTGGCCCTACGGACTGCCCGAACTTCCCGGGGCGCGCGAGAAACTCGCCGGCGCCAAACGCGTAGCAGTACCTGGTTGTTACCCCACCGGCGGCCAGCTGGCCCTCGCCCCGGGCTACCACGCCGGATTACTTGAGCCACAAGACGTAGTGATCGTTTCCGCCTCCGGCACCTCCGGCGCGGGAAAAAGCGCCAAAACCCACCTGCTGGGCAGCGAAACCATGGGCTCGATGAGCACCTATGGCGTCGGCGGTATCCACCGCCACATTCCCGAAATGGAACAGGGCCTTTCCAAACTGGCCGGGGAGGACGTGACCGTGTCTTTCACCCCGACGCTGGCCCCAATGCCGCGCGGTATCCTGACCACCGCCACCGCGCGGGTCAAGCCAGGAGTGCGCGCCGCCCAATTACGCGAGGCCTGGGCATCGGCCTACGCCAACGAACCATTTGTGCACCTGCTGCCCGAGGGCCAGTGGCCCACCACCGGCGCGGTGCAAGCCTCAAACCACGTGCACATGCAATTAGCGTTCGACGAGCACGCCGGACGAGTGATCGTCACCGCCGCGCTGGATAACCTCACCAAGGGCACCGCCGGCGCCGCCGTGCAATCGATGAACATCGCACTGGGCTTGCCCGAAACCACCGGATTGTTAATGCAAGGAGTCGCACCGTGAGCCTGACCCACACCCCAACCTTTCCGCAGGCCACACTGGCCGGAGTCACCGCACCGGCAGGATTTAGCGCCGCAGGTGTGCCAGCGGGCCTGAAATCCACGGGTAAAAACGACGTGGTGCTCGTGACCAACCAGGGCCCGAACTATGCGGCGGCCGCGGTCTTCACCGCCAACCGCGTGGCGGCGGCTCCGGTGCACTGGTCCAAACAGGTGATCACCGATGGCCGAGTGGACGCGATCGTGCTGAACTCCGGCGGCGCCAACGCCTGCACCGGAGCCGAAGGCTTTGCCAACACCCACCAGACGGCCGAACATGTGGCCCAACTTTTGAACATTTCCTCCGGTGACGTGGCCGTAGCCTCCACCGGGTTGATCGGCGAACAACTGCCGATGGACAAGCTGCTACCCGGAGTAGAGCGCGCAGCAACCGCGCTCGCCGGCGGTCAGGACGCTTCCGATCAGGCGGCGGCCGGCATTATGACCACCGATACCGTGCCGAAGATCGCCTCGCGCACCGTGAATGGTTACACCTTGGGCGGTATGGCCAAGGGCGCGGGCATGCTCGCCCCGGCGCTGGCCACGATGCTGGTGGTGCTGACCACCGACGCGGTGCTCGACGCCACACAGTTAGATGCCGCGTTGCGCGCCGCGACCTCGGTCAGCTTTGACCGGGCGGACTCCGATGGCTGCATGTCCACCAATGACACGGTGCTGCTGATGTCCTCCGGCGCCTCCGGGATCACCCCGGACGCGCAAGAGTTCACCGCCGCGCTGGCCGATATGTGCCAAGAGTTGGCCGCAAAGCTCATCGACGACGCTGAGGGTGCACAACACACCATCGCGGTCCGGACGTTTAATGCCGCCACCGAGGCCGACGCGCTGGAGGTCTCCCGCGCGGTATCCCGATCGAACCTGGTGAAAACCGCGATCTTCGGCAAGGACCCCAACTGGGGGCGGGTGCTCTCCGAGGTCGGCACCACGCGCGCCGCCTTTGAACCCGATGAACTGAACGTCTCGATCAACTCGGTGATGGTCTGCAAAAACGGTGGTGTCGGCGAGGATCGTTCGCTGGTCTCGCTAGAGGATCGTAACGTGTCGATCGACATCGATTTGAACGCCGGATCCGCGCAGGCCACCATCTTGACCAACGATCTAACCCATGACTACGTCCACGAAAACTCCGCCTACTCCAGCTAGGCACGCACCCTAGGAGCCCGGCCACGATGCCGCACACCGCACAAAGTCACCTCGGCGCCGCCCGTACCAAGGCCGAAGCGCTCATCGAAGCGCTGCCCTGGATTCAACGTTTTGCCGGAACCACGATGGTCATCAAATACGGTGGCAACGCGATGGTCAACGAGTCGCTACGCCGCGCCTTCGCCGAAGACATCGTGTTCCTGCGTCACGCCGGAATCAACCCGGTGGTGGTGCACGGCGGCGGACCGCAGATCAACAAGATGCTCGACACGCTGGGCATCAAGTCAGAATTTCGTGGCGGGCTTCGGGTGACCACACCCGAGGCGATGGATGTGGTGCGCATGGTGCTCACCGGCCAGGTGCAGCGTGACCTGGTGGGCCTGATCAACTCGCACGGGCCCTACTCGGTGGGCATGTCTGGGGAGGATGGCGCGATGCTCCAAGCGGTTCGCACCGGTACCTTCGTCGACGGGCTGCCCGTTGATTTGGGTTTGGTCGGCGAGGTGACCCGCGTACGCACCGATCAGGTGGACTCGCTGGTGGAAGCCGGAATGATCCCGGTTATTTCCACCGTGGCACCGGAATTTGATGCGGCGGGGGAGCCAACCGGGGCGATTCTCAACGTTAACGCGGATACCGCGGCCGCGGCGCTGGCCACCGCGCTGGGCGCCGCCAAACTGGTCATCCTCACCGACGTGGAGGGCCTTTACGCGGCATGGCCGGACAAGTCCTCGCTGATCAGCTCGATTACCAACGATGAGCTGCGCACCATGCTGCCCACCTTGGAATCGGGCATGATCCCGAAGATGGGTGCCTGCCTGAAGGCGGTCGACGAGGGAGTGGCCCAGGCCCATATCGTCGACGGCCGTGAGGCGCACTCGATGCTGCTCGAAATTTTCACCACTGCCGGGGTTGGCACCCAGGTGGTACCCCAGGATAAGGAATCTAAGTGAGTCAGGAATTGCACCCAAACGGTGCGCTGAATCAGGCCAATGAGCTCTCCTCGATGCATGGGGCCGAGCTGACTGAGCGTTACAACAAGTCACTGCTCGGCGTTTTTGGCACCCCCTCACGGGTTTTGGTGCGTGGCGCCGGCTGCCATGTGTGGGACGCCGACGGCAACCGCTACCTGGACTTGCTTGGCGGCATCGCGGTCAACACCCTCGGTCACGCGAACCCTTTGCTGACCAGTGTGATCACCAGTCAGTTGGCCACCCTGGGGCACGTGTCGAACTTTTTCAGCACCCCCACGCAGATTGCCCTGGCGGAGAAGCTACTAGAAATTTCTGCCGCGCCGGCCGGTTCCAAGGTGTTCTTCACGAACTCCGGTACCGAGGCGAATGAGGCGGCGTTGAAGCTCACCCGGCGTAATGTCGGGACCGAGCAGACCCCGCGCACCAAGGTGATTGCCCTGGAACACTCCTTCCATGGCCGCACCCTCGGCGCGCTGTCGCTGACCTATAAGCACAAGTACCGTGAACCCTTCGCCCCGCTGCCAGATAATGTCAGCTGGATTCCGGCCGGAGATATCCAGGCGCTGCGCGAGGCGGTTGACGAAACCGTTGCGGCGGTGTTCATCGAACCTATTCAGGGTGAAGCCGGGGTGCGTGAGCTGGAGACAGAGTACCTGCGCGCGGCGCGCGAGATCACCCAGGCCGCCGGTGCACTATTGGTTTTTGACGAGGTGCAGACCGGCATGGGCCGCACCGGGCAATTTTTCGCCTCCGCACCGGTGCTCCCGGACGTGATGACCCTGGCTAAGGGGCTGGGCGGCGGATTCCCGATCGGCGCGATGATCGTCTTCGGTGAAGAAAATACCAGCTGGCTGACCCCGGGGGACCACGGCACCACCTTTGGTGGCAACCCGGTGGCCTGCGCCGCGGGGCTAGCCGTCATCCACACCATTGAAAACGAGAAACTACTGGAGCATGTGCGCGAAACCGGTGACTGGTTACGCGCCGCGCTGGCCGAGCTGGACGGGATTAGCGCCGTGCGCGGCCGCGGCCTGCTGACCGCCTTTGAATTGCAAACGGCGGTAGCGCCGAAGTTTGTTTCCGCCGCGCTAGATGCCGGGTTCATCGTCAACGCCACCGACGAACACACCATCCGCCTGGCCCCACCACTGATTATTACCCGCGAACAACTCGAAACCTTCCTCGCCGCCGTGCCACAGCTGCTGACCGCGGCCGTCTAAACCTTGCGAACGAACAGCCCGGCTACCGCCGGAAACTAAGGAATCATCCCATGAGTCTTACCCGCCACTTCCTCACCGACCTTGATCTAAGCCCGGCAGAGCAGTCCAAGGTCTTGGACCTCGCCGCAGCGATGAAGGCCGATAAATACGGCTTCACACCCTACGCGGGCCCACAAACCGTCGCGGTCTTCTTCGACAAAACTTCCACGCGTACCCGCGTTTCCTTCCACGCGGGCATTGCCGAGTTGGGCGGCTCACCGCTGATCATCAACTCCACCGATTCGCAGCTGGGGCACAAGGAGACCATCGCCGATTCCGCCCAGGTGTTGGCGCGAATGGTATCCACTATCGTGTGGCGCACCTACGCCCAGTCCGGGCTCGAAGAGATGGCTGCGAACTCGACGGTGCCGGTCATTAACGCGCTATCTGACGATTACCACCCCTGCCAGCTGCTGGCGGACCTGCTCACCGTGCGGGAACACAAGGGCAAAACCGCGGGGCTGACCATGGTCTACCTGGGCGACTCCGCCAACAATATGGCCAACTCCTACCTGCTAGCCGGGGTCACCGCCGGCATGCACGTGCGTATCGCCGGTCCCGAAGGCTACCTGCCGTCGGCCGAGATTATCGCCGCCGCCCAGATTCGTGCCGAAGAAACCGGCGGTTCGGTGGTCATCACCACCGACGCGGCGCAAGCGCTGGAAGATGCCGACGTGGTCGTCACCGACACCTGGGTATCCATGGGGCAGGAAGATGAGAAGGCGGCGCGACAGAAGCTCTTCGTGGATTACGCGGTGGATGCCGAGGCGATGAAGCTTGCCAAGGACGATGCGATCGTACTGCACTGCCTACCGGCCTACCGCGGCTACGAGATTTCCGCCGAGGTGCTCGACGGCCCACAGTCGGTCGTGTTCGACGAGGCCGAGAACCGGGTGCACGCGCAGAAGGCCATCATGACCTGGCTGATGGTCGCCTCCGGTCTGGCGCAAGATCCCCGAGTGGAGCTCTAAATGTCGGTACAGCCAAGCACCAAAACCGCGCGCCAAGCCCGGATTCGTGCGTTCTTGGGCAATAATTCGGTTAAATCTCAGGCAGAACTGCTCGGGTTGCTCAAAGATGACGGGTTGGAGGTCACCCAGGCTACGCTTTCCCGGGATCTGGTGGAGATCGGAGCCGTGCGGATCCGCGACCACCTGGGCCAACTGATTTATGCGATCCGCCAAGAGGGTGGGGACCGTTCCCCGCAGACCGCCATCACCCAGGAGGTGCTCGACGCGCGCCTGGCTAAGATCTGTCAGGAGCAGTTAGTCACCGCCGAGGGCTCGGCAAATATCGTTGTTTTGCGCACCCCGCCGGGGGCCGCGAACCTGTTGGCGCTGGCCATCGACCACTCGCAGATTCCCGCAATTCTGGGCTGTATCGCGGGCGATGACACGATTATGGTGATCACCCGCGCCGCCGATGGGGCCAGAGAAGTGGCCAGCCGCTTTTTGCAGCTGGCCGAACCGCGCTAGCCGGGCGGGACGCACACAAATTTCATGCACGATCAGCGCGCCACCGAAAGGGTTTCCACCCGCGGTGGCGCGTTGCGTTAACCCGTCATTACGTCGGCGCATCATGGGCGCACAGCTCACATGCTCAGAGATAAAATTACCCGTCACCGCTGACGCGCGGTGACGGGTAATGATGTTTTCTGACGGTTAGGCTCGTGGTGCTAGGCAGCCAACTGGTCTACCGAAGACATTCCAAAGGCCTCTTCGAAGGCCTCTTGAACTTCGTCAGTATGCGACACCATGACGATGCGGCGGATTGGCGAAACATGCTTATTCGTTTCCACCCATGCGTTAATGGTGTTAAAACCAATTCGAGCGACCGTTTGTGCAGGCCAGCCGAAAGCGCCGGCACCCACTGCAGGAAACGCGACGGAGTGCGCCTCATGCCGCGCCGCCAGATAGAGCGAATTGCTAAAACAATCGGCCAGGATCTTCGGGTTGGGTTTAATCAGTGCGAGGTTTGGCGCCGCGGTATGGATGACCCACTTCGCGCTAAGGTTTCCGGCCTTCGTCGCCACCGCAATACCTGAAGGGATTCCGTCGGGGTATCTGGCCGCACGAACTGCACGACAGGCGGCCAGCAGGGCAGGCCCGGCCGCCGCATGAATAGCTCCATCGACGCCGCCCCCACCCAATAACGAGGGATTGGCTGCATTGACGATGGCATCAACGTTCAACGTGGTGATATCACCGCGGTACAACTGGATTTCCATGGGGTTTCCTCCAACGAAGTATCCGTATTCGGCTTTGTGTCTCTCACCATACGCTCGCGCTGGCACCGGCGGAAGTAGCAAACGCACAACTCACCGTGTCCTGACAAAAAATCTATACCTAGTTCACAGGTTCGGCCCCGATCCGGCATTTGCGTTGGGTGCGGCGCCTGGCAGCGCGTGGCGAACGGCGGCATCGGCGATAAATTTGCCGACGATCGTGCCGAGGTCTTAGTAGTGCACGCCGAACTCGCTGAATAATTATGAGTGTCAATGCATAATGCTTTGCTAGAGTGGAAGCAGCGCATCATCAACTTTGCCCGTCGCCCGGCGGGATCTGGCTGAAAGGAACGAGTTATGTCCTCGTCAACAAATGAAGGATCGCTCTGGGGTGGCCGCTTCTCCGGTGGGCCAGCAGAAGCGATGGCAGCACTGAGCAAGTCCACCCACTTCGACTGGCGCTTAGCCGGCTACGACATCGCCGGGTCCCGCGCTCACGCCAAGGTGCTCCAGCGCGCCGGGCTGCTGACCGAGACCGAACTGACCGACATGCTCGCCGCGCTGAACCAGCTCGAAGCAGATGTGAAGTCCCAAGCCTACGTTGCCGCCGAATCGGATGAAGATGTGCACGGCTCGTTGGAGCGCGGGTTGCTGGAACGTGCCGGCACCCAATTGGGCGGCAAGCTGCGTGCTGGCCGTTCCCGCAACGACCAGATCGCCACCTTAGGCCGGATGTTCCTGCGCGACCACGCACGGATCATCGCTTCCGGTGTTATCGATACCATCGACGCGATGCTCGACCAGGCCAAGGCGCACCCGTACGCGCCGATGCCCGGCCGCACCCACCTGCAGCACGCCCAGCCGATCCTACTTTCGCACCTGTTGCTCGCTTACGCGTGGCCGTTGCTGCGCGATGTGCAGCGCTTTGCCGATTGGGACAAGCGCGCGGCGGTTTCCCCTTATGGTTCCGGTGCGCTGGCCGGGCAGACCCTCGGGCTTGATCCTAACTTCGTCGCCGCGGAATTGGGCTTCGACTCGGCGGTCTTCAACTCGATCGATGGCACCGCTGCACGCGATGTCTTCGCGGAATTCTCTTGGATTACCGCGATGATCGGCGTAGACCTGTCCCGGGTGAGCGAAGAAGTCATCCTGTGGGCCACGAAGGAGTTTAGCTTCGTGAAGTTGCACGATGCGTTCTCCACCGGCTCCTCGATCATGCCGCAGAAAAAGAACCCGGATATTGCCGAGCTTGCTCGTGGCAAGGCCGGACGTTTGATCGGCGACCTAACCGGACTGATGGCTACGCTCAAGGCACTGCCGTTGGCCTACAACCGCGACCTGCAGGAAGACAAAGAACCGGTATTTGACGCGGCGGACACCCTAGAAATGTTGCTGCCGGCGATGGCAGGCATGATGGGCACGCTGACCTTTAACACCGAGCGCATGGCGCAGCTCGCGCCGCAGGGTTTTGCACTGGCCACCGACATTGCCGAATGGTTGGTCCGTCAGGGTGTGCCGTTCCGTGACGCGCACGAACTTTCCGGTGCCGCGGTGCAGCTGGCCGAATCGCGTGGCGTGGAGCTTTGGGATTTGACCGACGAAGAATACGCCGGCATCTCGGAGCACTTAACCCCGAAGGTGCGCGAGGTCTTGTCCACCGAGGGTTCGCTCAATGCCCGTAATGGCCAGGGTGGCACCGCCCCGAGCGCCGTCGCAGAGCAGATTGTCGAGTTTGAACGCCAGCTTGATCAGATTCGCGCCTGGGTCAAAGGCTAAAGCAACACTGCACTAATAATCCGCTTTCCGGGCGGCCGATTAGCCACGCATACCGCATGGTTGAGCGGCCGCCCGGCGCGTTGTGGGTGCCGGACTTCTGCCCGGGAACCGGCTCGCGCTAGAGTGTGTGCCATGACACTTCAACTGCCTCCAGCCCAACTCATTGCACACGTGACCACCGCCTTGGACGAACTGGTCGCGCAGCTTTCCAGCTTGGCTGACGAAGATTTCGCCAAGCCCAGTTCGTTGCCCGGCTGGAGCACCGCGCAACTGGTGGCGCACCTGCATTCGTTGGCGCTGGCCGCAAACCGGCAATTTGAGCAGGCCGGTTCCGCGCAGTTACCACCGATGTACGACGGGGGAGCGGCCGGGCGGATCGAGGCGATCAATATGGCCGCGCTGATGCGACCGGAAAAACTACGCGAACTGGTGAGCGCATCCTTAGGCCAGTTACGTGAAACCCTCACCACCGTGCAAGCGCACTGGGAACAGCCAGTGGGCTATCGTCCGGGAGCGAAGGTGGCCGATATGGTCTACGCGGTCTGGCGAGAAATGCTGATCCACGCCACCGACCTGAACGAATTTATCCGTCCCGCCGCTAGCTGGCCCCAAGAATTTTCCGATCACCTCCTGCGTGCCCTGGCGGCTCGGGTGAAGCCAGAGGACCGCATCGTATTGCAATCCCATGGCCGCCAGCGTCAGGTGATTGGTGAGGGAGAGCGATCCTGGGTACTTGAAGGAACAGATTTTGACTTGGCCGCCTGGTTGTCCGGCCGGCCGGTGGGCGGGGTGGTTCGTGCCACGCAGGCCGCGGATTCGGCCGATTTCCCCACCTTACTGCCGTGGCCCAGCGACGTATTGATGGCGCGTTAAACCCCGGTCGACTCCAAACGTGTGCGCGATCGCAGAGCAAAAGACGACTTCCGGTCCTTCTTAAGCCGTTTGACGCACTAAAATATTACGCGTGACTAATAACGAGAGTATAAGTGAGCTGCTAGACCGACTGTGCGCAGTGGTGGCAGACTACCCACAACCCGGGGTCTCTTTTAAAGACCTCACCCCGGTGTTTGCCGACCCTCAGGGGTTGCGCCGGCTGGTAGATGAGCTGATCGCGCCCTTCGCCGGACAGTTCGACATCGTTGCCGGGCTTGAAGCGCGTGGATTTGTGCTTGCCGCCGCGGCCGCCTACGCCTCGGGCCGCGGAATGCTGACCATCCGTAAGGCCGGAAAGTTGCCGCGCGAGGTATACCGCGATGATTACACCTTGGAATATGGCTCCGCCTCGCTGGAGCTGCACAAGGATGAGATCGCGCCAGGCACCCGAGTGTTGGTGCTTGACGATGTGCTCGCCACCGGTGGAACCGTGGGTTCGGCGGTACGTTTGATCGAACGTGCCGGCGGTGTGGTGGCCGGAGTCGGCGTAATTTTGGAGCTCGAAGAACTCGGCGGACGTGCCAACTTGGGCGATCACCAGGTGCTCAGCTTACAAAAAGTTTAGTGTTTCGCACCGGAGCCGGTCACCGGTCATGGCCGGAAGATGACGTACGTGACTTCGCGGGATTAACCCCGCGCCGAACAACGCGCGTATCATAATCTGTCCTGTATATAAGCGATATGAGCGCGAGGGGAACCAAGATTGAGCGGTACGATCGAGCAGGATCTGCTCGCCGAAAGCCAGTATGTCTCACGACTATATGACCGGCTTGATGAGTTGCGCGCCGAAAAGGTTCAGCAGCTTGCACGCACCCGGGCTACCGGCGCGGTAGGCACCTTCCAAAACCAGTCCGAACGTGACTCCTTTGCGAGCCTTTACGAGGACCGCATCGCGCAATTGGACGCGGTGCAAGACCGGTTGGTCTTTGGCCGGTTGGACCTGGCCGAGCAGGGCGAAGCGCAAGCGGAGTCCAACGGTGCGGGGAATTCGCCGCGCTATATTGGACGCATCGGGCTCTCCGATGAGGAACTGAACCGGTTGATGATCGACTGGCGCGCCTCGGAAGCCGCACCGTTTTATCAGGCGACCGCGCTAAACCCGCGCGGTGTGCGCCGACGGCGCCACCTGATGCTCAAGGGCCGCACCGTGGCCGGTATCGAAGACGATGTGCTCGACGGAACCTGGCTCGATGAGGGGCATACGCACCACGGTGAAGGTGCGTTGATGGCCGCGCTGCGCGAAAAGCGCACCGGCCGTATGGGCGACATCGTCGGCACCATCCAGGCCGAGCAGGATGCGATCATTCGCGCCGATCTTCCTGGGGCCGTAGTGGTTCAGGGTGGGCCGGGTACCGGTAAAACCGCCGTCGCGCTACATCGTGCAGCTTTTCTGCTCTATGAATACCGCGAACGGCTCAAGCACGCAGGCGTGCTCATTGTTGGCCCGTCTAATTCGTTTATGCGTTATATCGAACGGGTGCTGCCTTCGCTGGGTGAAACCGGCGTAGTGATGTCCTCGGTGGGCGAGCTGTACCACGGGGTACACGCAGGTCCGGAAACCGCACGTAATGTCGCCCGGGTGAAGGGTCGACTATCGATGGCGAAGGTCATCGGCGCCGCGGTGCGCAACCGCCAGCGTCTGCTGGCCGAAGACCGCACGGTAGTTGTCGAAGGCACCCGGCTCACGCTGACTCGCGGTATGGTGCGCAACGCCCGCGAACGTGCCCGGCATACGCATAAGCCGTATAACGAGGCGCGCGAAACCTTTACCAAGGTGATCGTCGGAGATTTGGCCGAGCAGTTGCGCCGTAAGCTGGAGGAATCTGCCGGCCAGCCAAGCGCCGCGGATCGTTCATACCTTCCACAGGAGGTACGCGAATCCTGGGATGTGCGCGTGGCCATCAACCTCTGCTGGATGCCGATGACCCCGCAGGGCCTGCTCTCCGAGCTTTTTGCTAAACCGCATCTGTTGGAGGCCGCCGCCCCGCGGATGTCGCCGGCGGACCGCGATGCCCTGTTCCGCCCGGCCGGTTCGCCCTTCACCGAAGCTGACGTGCCGTTGCTCGACGAGGCAGCGGAACTGTTGGGCGAGTTTGTGAACCCGCAGGATCTGCCCGATACCTCGCAGTACGAGCGCGACGTGGAAAACGCCAAACGGGCGCTGGACAATATGGATACGATGCTCGCCAACGCGGGGATCGACGGAGTGGTGACCGCGGAGCAGGTAGCCGCGGTCAATCAGGAAACCGCCGCCTCGGCCAGCGCGGCCGAACGTGCAGTCTCCGATCGCACCTGGGCCTACGGGCACATTGTGGTCGACGAAGCCCAGGAGCTTTCGCCGATGCAGTGGCGTCTTTTGGTACGCCGTTGCCCGATGAAGTCCTTCACCATCGTCGGGGATATCGCGCAGACCTCCGCCGCCTCGGGTGCCAATAGCTGGGCCCAAGCATTGGAACCGTTCTTCGCGGACCGCTACAAACTCGAAGAACTCACCGTCAATTACCGCACCCCGGCACAGATTGCCGATGCTGCGGTGCGCGTGGCTCAGGCCGCGGGCTTGCGAATCACCACGCCGCAAGCGGTACGCGAAGGTGACTGGCCACCGGTGATCACCACCGTAGGCAAGGGTGAGTTGATCCAGAGCCTGATCGAGCAACTGCCTGACGAATTGGAATACTCGGCCGGCGGGTTGCAAGCGGTGATCGTGCCACAAGAATTGTTGGCTGCCGCGCGTGCTGCGGTCACCGAGCTCTACACGGAGCGGGTGGGCACCGGATCCGGTGGCCTGGCACAGGACATCGTGGTGATTTCCGCCCGCGAATCGAAGGGTCTGGAATTCGACGGGGTCATGATCGTGGAACCGGCACTGCTGGTGGCAGAGGTAGACGGGGGAGTGGGCGACCTGTATGTAGCGATGACCCGCACCACCCAGCGTCTGCACGTGATCCACAACCAACCACTGCCGGCCGGGTTTACCGAAGCCTAAGGCCAAGGTTTTACTCCCGCACGAGTTTTTGTGGGTGTGATCGGCGGTACAAACTACGCCGTGGCGACGGGATTTTGCTAATGTTGAGAGCGTGTCTGAGAATAAGCAGAATCCCGTCATTGCGGGACAGAGTAATGATCCCTCCTTCGAGAACATCTGGCAGGAACTAAAGTGGCGCGGCCTAGTGCACGTGTCCACCGATGAAACCGAGCTAGAGCGAGCCCTGGCCGAGGAGAGTATCACTTACTATTGCGGGTTCGATCCGACCGCACCCTCACTACACCTAGGCAACCTCGTTCAGTTGTTGAATATGCGTCGACTACAGTTGGCCGGTCACCAGCCACTGGCCCTGGTCGGTGGTTCCACCGGACTGATCGGTGATCCGCGGCAGACTGCCGAGCGCACCCTGAATACCAAAGAAACCGTGACCGAATGGGTCACTCGTCTTCAGGGGCAGGTCTCGCGCTTCCTGTCCAACCAGGGGCCGAACGCGGTACGTCTGGTGAACAACCTGGACTGGACCTCACAGTTATCAGCGTTGGACTTCCTGCGCGACGTGGGTAAGTACTTCCGTGTGGGGACAATGATCAAAAAGGAAATTGTTTCTGCACGGCTGAACTCCGATGAGGGCATCAGCTACACCGAGTTCTCCTACCAGGTGTTGCAGGGTTATGACTTCTTGGAGCTCAACCGCCAATACGGTTGTACCTTACAGACCGGTGGCTCTGACCAATGGGGCAACCTGACCAGTGGTACCGACCTGATCCGCAAGGTTCAGGGCAAGTCAGCTCACGCCTACGGCACTCCATTGATCACCAACTCCGATGGCACCAAGTTCGGCAAGTCCGAAGGTAACGCCATCTGGTTGGACGCAGAAATGTGCAGCCCATACGCGCTCTACCAATTCTGGCTCAATACCGCCGATGCCGATGTAATTGATCGTTTGAAAGTCTTCACTTTCTTAACCCGCGAGCAGATTGAGGCG
Source organism: Glutamicibacter ardleyensis (assembly GCF_014644555.1). GTDB lineage: Bacteria > Actinomycetota > Actinomycetes > Actinomycetales > Micrococcaceae > Glutamicibacter > Glutamicibacter bergerei. The sequence continues at coordinate 651,132 of NZ_BMKX01000002.1, forward strand.
TTGGCGGTCGAGGTCGCCGAACGTCCGTTCAAGCGCCAAGCTCAGCGCGAACTTGCCTGGTTGGTGACCTCATTGGTTCACGGTGAAGACGCCACCAATAAAGTCATCGCTGCCTCGGCCGCAGTATTCGGCAACGGAGATCTGAACGAGATCGATCTGCCAACACTGGAATCAGTGCTGGTTGAGCTGCCTTCGGCTCAGATAAGCGCCGATGATCTAGGTATCTTGAATGTGCTTCATGCATCGGGGCTTAGCGAATCACTTTCGGCAGCGCGCCGTACCGTGAACGAGGGTGGCGCCTACGTAAATAACGAAAAGGTAACCGGCATCGATTCGGTGCTTAGCAACGAGGACTTCCTGCACGGTAAGTACGCCATCGTGCGCCGCGGCAAGAAGAACATGGCAGTTGTCGAGCTAACCGCTTAGTCAAGTACCAACGTATTTCAGCTAAAAAAGAGAAACCGTCAGAAAAGTCTGTGAACCACGACACCTTTCTGGCGGTTTTCTTGTGTTCAAAACACTAAACTACTAGTCAGGCTAAGTTTATTGGTGATTTTTGGTGGGAATAGCCGATTTGCGCGTCGCCGAGAATGAACGTATAGTTTTTCTCTGTTGCCGAAACGAAAACAACGTGGAATACACGAAGAATTCATTCGGTAGCAAAG
>NZ_BMKX01000003.1 GCF_014644555.1 Glutamicibacter ardleyensis
CGGGTGTTTGACTACAAGATCTGACTGGCTGGTGACCGTTTTTGAAAAATCAGAGCCATAACGCACATCACTTGCGGGTGTCAAGCAGTCGATTCTTATTTGCGCATAAATGCAGATCTCTGCGAAGATCGCGGGCTTTCGACAGAACCGACGTCTCCCTCAGCAAGGTATTTGGGCGCACGGAACTACCCAGAAACTATTGAGGGTGTCCAGGAATTTGATGATCAGACGAGGTGAAGAAGCTTCATGAGTCACGCTGGGAGACTGCGGCATCTTGCCTGCAGTTGAAGCCCCAATAATCTTTAGCTCCCAGGCTCGGTCAGCCTTAGTTCAGCGGGCCTTCATTGAATCGCGCTCAATTAGCGGCATCTCCACTTGATGCTCAACAGGATCCAGCTTTCCATCAAGAAGTAGCTCAACGGCGAGCGCTCCCATTTCTTCATAAGGAAGTCTGATCGATGTCAGCTGCGGACGCAGATAGCTAGCGATAATCTCATCATCAAAAGAAAGAACCGAAAGATCCTTACCGGGAACTAGTCCTTGTTCGGCCAATGCCTGAAAGACTCCCATGGCCACGCGGTCATTCGCGCAGATGACAGCATCAGGCTTATGCCCATCGGCGAGCATTTGAGCGGTCGCCGCATAGCCGTCGGTGGGATTCCAGTCTTCGAGAACCCATTCGCCGAGTACCTCAAGATTCGATTCTTGCAAGGCGTTGCGCAGCGAAGTGAAACGGCGGGTGATACTCGGATAGCTCGTCGGGTCATTCTCAGCATTTTGATGCGCCCCGATCAGCGCGACACTTCTAGCACCGGTTTCCAGAACGCGGTGCACCGCATGGGCACCGGAATCCAACTCGTTGGGCAGCACCGCGGTGCAGGGGCTGTCATCAAGTCCATTGACCAAGATGGTGGGCAGACCCGTGGCTGGGATTTTTAAGTCATGTTTCCGTGAATCCATAAATCCTAGGATGAGACCATCAACGTCCCGATGAGCCATCTGCTGGATGACTTCAGCTAGCTGATCACGCTTCCCGAAGGTCTCTGCAATCAGCACCGTATGACCGCGCTCCTCGGCCGCGCGAAGAATGCCGGTGATCATGCCGGAAGCAAAACGTGTGACCGTGACCTGATCAGAAATCAGCCCCAGGGTTCGAGTCTTGCCACTGCGCAATGACTGAGCGGCAGCATTTGGACGGTACCCCAGTTCCTTGGCTGCCGCGCGAACCCTTTCGGTAGCTTCTACGGAAAGCCTGGTCCCAGGCTTGTTGTTCAGGATCAAACTGACTGCGGCCTTTGACATCCCTGAAGCTTCTGAGACGTCAGCTATCGTTACCCGCTTGGCTTTTTGCGTATTCACGTGTCCTTCTTGCGACTGGTACCTGCAATTATTCGAGCCTAGCCTATTGCAGGGAGGCCCTGTCGCTGTTAGAGTCTTGTGCTAAATCCATTTAGCAGATCTTGATTAAGGATGGCGGCGTTGCCCGAACTACAACAAGTCGCGGTCATGCGACCAGAGCTTCACTTCTCCCCCAAGAAAAACTGGATCAATGATCCCAACGGTTTGTTCTTTGATGGCGAGCAATACCACCTGTACTTCCAGCACAACCCCCACGGAGTTGGCCACGGCTACATGTCCTGGGGACACGCGGTCAGCACCGACCTGGTGAACTGGACCGAACTTCCCATCGCCATCCTGCACGGGGATGCCGCAGACATCTTCTCCGGCTCCATCGTTGTGGACCAGGAGAACACCAGCGGCCTCGGAGACGGAAGCACCGCGCCGATCATCGCGCTGTACACCGCGGCAGCCAAGGATGACAGCAACCAGTCCCAAGCACTGGCCTATTCGCTGGACGGAGGCGCAACCTTCACCAAGTACGCACAGAACCCGGTATTGGACCGTGGTTCTAAGAACTTCCGTGATCCCAAGGTCTTCCGCTACGAGTCCTCGCAGGGCTCGTGCTGGGTCATGGTGGTGGTAGAAGCCATTGAACGCCGCGTGCTGATCTATCGTTCGGAAAACCTTATCGACTGGACCGAGGCTTCTAGCTTTGGCCCGCAAGCTGCCACCGCCGGCATCTGGGAATGCCCGGACCTCATCCAACTGCCGGTCGCCGGAAGCGATCAGCTCAAGTGGGTCCTGCTCGTTTCGCTGAATCCCGGCGGCGTGGCAGGCGGCTCCGGCACCCAATACTTCGTGGGAGAATTTGACGGTTTCACATTCACCCCCGACAAGCACCAGGAAGCTAATGATTCACTGGCCTTCGAGCAGCTAAGCCAGGTCAGCTGGCTGGACTGGGGCCGCGACTTCTACGCCGGCGTCAGCTTCCACGGCCTGCCGGTGAACCAGCAAACCATCATCGCTTGGATGAGCAACTGGGACTACGCCCGCGACCTGCCCCACGATGGCTGGCGCGGTTCCATGAGTGCAGCTCGCACCCTGGACTTGGTGCAGCTTGGCGACGGCGGTTTTGAAATTCGTCAACGCCTGAACGGCTTGCCCGAGTCCCCTGTACCAACCAGCACGGTGCTGACCGGCGAGACGCACATTGAACTCAGTGCGCCGGCTCTTGTGGAACTGAGCTTCGCCGGTGGATTCACCGGACAGGCACGGTTGCTCCTGCACCGCGCAGATCACAGCGTGATCAGCGAAGTGACCGTTGAACCATCTCTGATTCAGCACCACCGCAGCGCAGGCAAGGTTGCCCATGAGCTCTACGCTTCCAGCCAACGCATGCCGTTACCGGAGGATTCCACCGAGCTAGTCATCCAGGTTCTTCTGGATCATGGTTCCATTGAAATCCTGGGCGCGGATGGCCGCCGCTCACTGACTGATCAGCTCACCGGCGAAGCTGTGCCAGCCTATGGGGTGCTCCAGTACTCCGGCAGCACGAGCGCAGTTGTTGGTGTCCTGCCATTGAGTGAAAAGAGCTTGGAGCGCAGCGCATGAGCAGTATTACCGTCATGGGAGAATCTTTAGTGGACGTCGTCTCGGGTTTGGCCCACCCCGGTGGTTCACCACTAAACGTTGCCGTCGGACTCGCGCGCCTAGGACATGTTGTGCAATTCCATACCGAATTTGGTCAAGATGCTCATGGGCAACAAATCGCCGAGCATCTGTTGCAAGCAGGTGTGAAGGTGGCTTCCGACTCGGTCACTGAGCGGGCCACCTCGGTGGCTCAGGTTCACGTTGATGAGCACTTAAACGCCCATTACACCTTTGATATCCACCAGCAGATTCCACCAGTGGCAGTAGACGCCGTCCCCGAACTTTTGCATACCGGATCCATTGCCGCGTGGATTGAGCCCTCGGGGCAGTGCATCGTTGATGCCTTCACTCATGCTGCAACTGGTTCACTGCGCAGTTACGACCCAAATCTTCGTCCAGATCTGGTGGAAGACCGCGAAGCAGCCATCGAACGAATCGAATTGCTGATGAGACTGAGTCATATCGTTAAGCTCAGCGATGTGGACGCTCAATGGCTCTACCCTGAGCTGGACCTGTGGGACGTACTGGCGCATGTTTCCAGCCTCGGGCCGGCTTTTGCCGTGATGACCCAAGGTGGGGAGGGTTGCCTAGCTGTTGCCCACGGAAATCGATATGACATCCCGGCCTTGCCGACAGAGCTCAAAGACACCATCGGTGCCGGTGACGCGTTCATGTCCGGACTGCTTTACGGTGTGCTCGCGCTACCCGAACTAGCGCAAGCGCTACGCACCGGAACCTCCTGCGAACCAGCTGATATCAAGCAAGCGCTGCACCACGCGTTAACTTCGGCAGCACTAACCGTGGCACAGGCCGGTGCGAATCCGCCGTGGGTCAACGATTTCTCCCGCGCATTAGCTCACTAAGAACTTTCCAACGATGACAAAGAAACCAGGACAAAGATGACTGGACTAAGCACAACTCTTAGAAACCCTACGTACCTTCACAGTTCCTTCTCGATGCTGCTGTTCTTCGCATCATGGGGAATTTGGTGGTCATTCTTCCAAATTTGGCTCACCAGCGAATCCAACGGTTTAGGGCTCAGCGGCGCACAGGTCGGTACAGTCTATTCGGTGAACTCGCTCGTGACGCTGTTCTTGATGTTCGGCTACGGTGCCCTACAAGACCGGCTAGGTCTGCGAAAGCATCTTGCGGTAGTGATCGCCGCGGTAACCGCGCTCACCGGACCATTCTGCATGTGGGTCTACCAGCCGCTACTGCAGTCCCACTTCATGATGGGTGTTATTGCCGGCGCAGTCGTATTCTCCGTTGGATTCCTTGCAGGCGTAGGCCTCTTTGAAGCGCTCACCGAACGTTACAGCCGCCGCTTTAACTTCGAATATGGGCAAGCGCGCATGTGGGGATCATTCGGTTACGCCGTCGTGGCACTGGCTGCAGGCTTCCTGTTTACCATCAACCCAATGCTGAACTTCTGGATCGGTTCGGTACTCGGAGTAATCCACCTGCTGCTGTTGTTGCTTTGGCGCTTCGAAGCTAAACCAGTAGCTCCTCTCCCAAGCAACGGAAAACTGTCTCCAGCATCTACACCGGGCTTCCGTGAAATGCTGGGCCTTTTCCGTTTACCTAGCCTGTGGCTCATCATCGTATTCGTGATGCTGTCCTGGACGTTCTACACGGTCTTTGACCAGCAAATGTTCCCCGACTTCTACACCGGACTCTTTGAAGACCAAGAAACCGGTCAGCAGGTATATGGCATCCTCAACTCGGTGCAGGTCTTCGTTGAAGCGGCCATGCTGGGACTCGTACCTCTGCTCATGCGCCGCGTGGGCGTGCGTTCTGCACTGCTCATCGGTGTCGCCATCATGTTCGTTCGCATCTTGGGCTGCGCGCTCGTTGATGATCCGCTGCTCGTCTCCGCAATTAAGATGCTGCACGCCATCGAAACGCCGTTGTTCATTCTTCCGGTGTTCCGTTACTTCACCCTGCACTTCAACCCGGCGTTGTCTGCAACCTTGTACATGGTGGGGTTCCAAGTATCCTCGCAGATTGGTAACGTCTTGCTCTCCACACCGTTGGGCATGCTCCACGACCAGGTGGGCTACCGCCAGACCTTCATCACCATCTCGCTGGTAGTGCTGCTTGCTGGAGTCTATGGATTCTTTGCGCTGAAAAAGGACGATCAGCAAGTCATGGGTGACCCATTCATTCGTCACTCAAAAACTGCTGTTGACGCCTAACTGAGCGTTCGTTCAAGCGGGGCGGGTTGCTATAGAGACTTACAGCAGCTCGCCCCCGCTGCGTTAATACGTTGTCAACCGTTTGCCAGAATCTCGCTCGTATTAATGCATCAACATCGTTCGTTCATAGTGCTGCGCCCGGGTACCGTCGTTTTGACTGGCCGGCCTGCTAAAGCTCGCCAGATCACCCCGGATGAGGTCTTCTGCTGTGTTGCGGGAATTGCCGAACTCCGCAACCGGGTTATTGCAGGTTCCTACTCCTCTTACTGCATATCTAGCCAGATGTTTAGCTGCGTGGCTCCAGCACAATATTAGTGACCGGTTGCGAAGAATCGGTAGCAAAATCCAGGCCCGAAGGTTCGGCGCCCGCGGCCACCAACTGAGCACCGAGCGCGGCAACCATTCCGCCGTTATCCGTGCACAGCGAGAACGGCGGAACCACTAACGTGATGCCAGCCGAAGCGCAACGCGCCGCCAGCAGCTCACGCAAGCGGGTATTCGCGGCAACTCCCCCACCCAATAGCAAAGTCTTCAGGCCATTCTCCTGCATAGCGCGCACTGCCTTGGAGGTAATCACGTCCACTACAGCTTCCTGGAAAGAAGCGGAAATATCCGCTACAGGAATCGGCTCCCCCGCCGCTTCAAAATGCTCCACGCAGCGAGCCACGGCGGTCTTCAGACCGGAGAAGGAGAAGTTGTTCCGGTGCTTGCCCGGTTCCTCGGCAGAGCCCACAAACTTCGGCAGCGACAGCCCTCGCGGGAAACGGAATGCCTTTTTGTCTCCGTCTTTGGCGGCCTTGTCGATGGCCGGTCCACCCGGATAGCCCAGGCCCAGCAAGCGGGCGGTTTTGTCATAGGCTTCCCCGGCCGCGTCATCGATGGTCGCGCCAAGCAGCTGCACGTCGTTGGTCAGCGAGGTGACCTTCAGGATTTCGGTGTGGCCACCGGAGACCAGCAGCGCACCGAAGGTCGGTGGAAGCACGGAACCTTCAAGCACCCCGACGCCCACGTGCGCCACCAGGTGGTTGATGCCGTACAGCGGTTTACCGGTAGCCAGCGCCAGTGCCTTGGCCGCGGCCACGCCTACCATCAGGGCCCCGGCGAGACCGGGGCCGCTAGTCACGGCAATCGCGTCAATTTCCTCCAAGGTCACGTCGGCTTCGGCGAGCGCCTGCTCCAAGGTGGGCACAAACGCTTCGAGGTGCGCACGGGCGGCGATCTCCGGGATGACGCCGCCAAAGCGGACATGTTCGTCCATGGAGCTGGACACGGTGTTGGCCAACAGTTGGGTGCCGCGCACGATCCCGATTCCGGTTTCATCACAGGAGGATTCAATGCCCAGTACTAGCGGGTGCTGTGGGGTGCTCATTCGGAAACCTCCGGGGTGTCTAGCTCGTCCAGTCGCAGACGCATGATCAGCGCATCGATGCCGCCTTTGTAATAGCGCGGGCGTCGATGAATAGTCTCAAATCCCATGGACTCATAGAGTCCAATGGCGGTGGGGTTATCAAAGCGCACCTCGAGCATCAGGTCCAAGGCGCGGTTGGCTCGTGCCGTGGTGATCAGTTCTCTCATCAGCGCCCTGCCTAGACCTTGGCCTTGGTATTCGGGGATGATCGCGATGGTTTGCACGTCTGCAATGGGCAGCACGGTGCAGAGCCCGGCATAGCCGATGATCTTGCCTGAGTCTTCATAGACCCAGTATTTCCGGGTCTCCAGCTGGGCCAGTTCGGCTTCGAACCCTGCCAGCGGCCACGCATCTTCGGGGAACAACTGCGTTTCCAGAATATGGACTGCGGCAATGTCGTCAGTGGTCATCGTACGGAGGGTGATGCTCATGCCTTGTCCTTCTTCATGAATGCCGGGACCTGGGCATCTGATTCACGCAGGTACTGCGGTGAGGTATCGGACAGGTCCACACCCTTGGCAAGATCCTTGATCCCGCGCCAGCCCAGCTCTGCGGCCTGTGCGATCCAGTCCAGCGACTCTTCGACGCCATGTGCTCCTGCTTCGGCCAGTTGCTCTGGATACAGCGAGGCACCCACGCCGTAGACCGGCAAGGCAGGCAGGGTTGCGGCGGTCGCCACATGGGGACCGTCCAGCAATTCGCCCGAGGCATCGTATTTGGCCCAGTACACTTCCTTGCGGCGCGCGTCGGAGGCAACCACAAATTCTGCCGGTACGTGCTCGGTATCCAACACTCGTTCGGCGAGCGCGTGCAGGGACATCACCCCATGCACCGGGACCTGCCAGACGAAGCCGAAGGTCCGTGCCGCAACAAGTCCCACTCGCAGTCCGGTGTAGGGCCCAGGACCCACACCGACAATGATGCCGGCAAGCTCCGCACCAACTTGCTGGTGCTCTGCCAGCAGGTCGCGGACAAACCCGGCGAGGGTTTCGGTCTGGTCGTTACCGCGTGGTGAGGTGCGTTCGCCGAGCACCGCGCCGGTTTGTGAGTCGATCAAAGCCACCGAGGCGTGCGCCGAGGTGTCGATGGACAGGTAGTTAGGCATGTGGTTCTCCCGAGTGCTGCAGCCCGGTGGCCTGCAGCAAGGCGTTTTTCAGTTCGGTGAAATTCTCTTCGTCCCAGCGTGGTCCGATGGCCTTGAGTGTGAACTGCCTTGGCTCATCGAGCTCCTCGTCGGATTCTTCCCACGGGTTGCTGCTAGGTGCGGCCCAGATCTCGCGGTCCAACTGGATTTCCAGGCGGGAGTCGGACAGGTGCTCCACCTTGCCCAGACCCCATTCCACCACGGTGACCGAGTCAGCCAAGGTGGATTCGAGATCGAGGGTATCCACGTCGTGTTCCCCGTTTAGCCGGTAAGCATCCACGTGGATTAGTGCCGGCCCATCGCCCAGCGAGGGGTGCTGGCGTGCCAACACGAAGGTGGGCGAGATGATTCCCTCGCGGACGTTCAGGCCCAGCCCGAGCGATTGCGTCAAGGTGGTCTTCCCGGCTCCCAGCGCCCCGGTGAGGATCACTAAGTCCCCTGCACTCAGCTGCTTGCCCAAGGCTTCGCCCAGAGCTTCAGTGACCGTGAGGTCCGCCAGCTGGCAAGAGAATTCTTTGATGTGCTCATTCACCGGCTTCGCCCCAGGTTCCTTCAACATAGAAGCGTGGAACTCGTGGAGAGATCCGGGTGACAACCTCATAGTTGATGGTGTTTGCTGCGTGCGCCCAAGTGGTTACCGATTCTCCACCTTCACCAAAGATGATTGCCTCGGCACCTAAGAATTCGTTGGGGTTGATATCTGGGCCTAGATCAATCACGCACTGGTCCATGGCGATAGTTCCGCGTACCGGGTAGGTTTTCCCGTTGATGGTTACCGGTGCCCCGGTGGCAACTCGTGGCAGCCCGTCGGCGTATCCCATCGGGACCAGCGCCAGGTAGGTCTCTGCGGTCGTTTGGTAACGCAGCCCGTAGGAGACTCCTTGCCCGAGGGTGACCTTTTTGACGTTGGCAACCTTAGTCATCAGCCGCATTGCCGGACGCAGACCATAAGTTGCAGGGCTCTCCCCCTCAAACGGGCTCAGGCCATACAGTCCCAAACCGAGCCGCACCATTTCGTGGTGGGTGTCCGGACGGGACAAGATGGCCGGAGTATTGGCAATGTGGCGCATTTCCAGATCGAAGCCTGCAGCTTCGACCATATCGATGGCCTCGTCAAAAGCGGCAAGCTGAATGTCAGTTTCGGGGCGGTCCGGCTCATCGGCGACAGCAAGGTGGGAGAACACTCCGACCACACGCAGCAGTCCTTCAGACTGATACTTAGCGGCACGCTCAATCAAGCCCGGGAAATCAGCCATGGTGGAGCCGTTGCGTCCCAGCCCGGTATCAACCTTGAGATGAATACGCGCAGGCGTCTGCACTGCCTGGGCTGCCGCTGCGATTAAGTCTAAGTCCCATCCTGAGACACCTAAATCAATACCTGCAGAGATGGCTTTTTCAAATGGGGTGTCGTTGGTGTGCAACCAGGCGAGCATAGGAGCTTCAATACCTGCGTCGCGTAGCGCCAGGGCCTCGGCAACGTGTGCGCAACCAATCCAGCGGGCGCCACCTTCTAGAGCCGCCTTGGCTACCTGTACGGCTCCATGTCCGTAGCCGTCTGCTTTGACGACTGCCATGACCTTGGCGGGGGCCACCAGATCCATAACCTGTTTGACGTTGCTGCGGATTGCGGAGAGATCAATGACAGCGCGACGTTCCCAACCAATGTAAGGAGCCGTGTCACCGGCTTCCGGCGCGTTGATTTCCTCAAGAGATTCAGAGTTCACCTATACATCTTCGCACTTTTCGCACGCTCTTGCCGCGCCATGGCAACGATAGGGAACGTGAGCTTCATTTGGGGCAAAAGTAAAGAGCCTGTTCTCGCAAAATTTCTTTGCGGGAACAGGCTCTGAGAAGTTTTTGAAGTTGGTTACTTTAGCGTGCGCAGTTCGTCACGGATCTGCTCAAGCAGTGCAAGCTGCGGGTCTACCTCTTCTTCTTCTTCGGTGAGGCCGCGACGACGCTCGAGGTGCTCGGTAGCCTTCTGCATTGGCAAAACCAGTGCGAAGTAGACTGCTGCGGCGATCAACAGGAAGTTGACCAGCGCGGTGAGGAAGACACCGAACTTGATGTCAACCCCGTTGATGGTAAGTAGTAGGAAGCCATCAAATGATGGCGAACCGACCAAGGCAGCGATCAATGGCATCAGCACATTGTCTACCAGGGCGGTGATGACGGCGCCGAAGGCGGCACCGATGACAACGGCAACCGCCAGATCGACGACGTTGCCCTTCATTATAAAATCGCGGAATCCCTTTAGCATGGTTTGAGCATACACAGGGAAAACATAGCAAAGCAGGACATTTGGGCGAAAAACTTAAATTTTGTGAGAAATTCCGCGCGCGTTTGGATAATTGCCTAGATCTTACGAAGCAGCATTCTGTGAACCGAGTGGTCAGCGCTCTTACGAAGGACCAATTGAGCCCGGCCACGGGTAGGCAACACGTTTTCTTCGAGGTTCGGCTCGTTAATGGATTTCCAAATGCCGTGCGCGGTTTCGCGCGCTTGCTCATCGGAGAGCTGCGCGTAGCGGTGGAAGTAGCTGGCTGGGTCAGAGAACGCGCCGGAGCGTAGTTTCATGAATCGGCTGATGTACCACTCTTCAATATCTTTGGTCCGAGCATCCACGTAGACGGAGAAATCAAAGAAGTCACTGAGCGCAAGACCCACCTTGCCATCGGTGCGAGTACGCGCCGGCTGCAAAACGTTCAGGCCCTCAACAATAAGTACCTGAGGCGCACGGATGACGTTACGTTCACCCGGGATGATGTCATAAGTCAAGTGTGAATAGACTGGCGCACTAACTTCCGGAACACCGGACTTCACCGCAGAGACAAAGCGCAGCAGCGCACGCCGGTCATAAGATTCTGGGAAACCCTTGCGGTCCATAATTCCACGGCGGTTCAGTTCCGCGTTCGGGTAAAGGAATCCGTCGGTGGTGATTAGTTGGACGTCGGGCGTTTCTGGCCAACGGCGCAACATATCGCGCAACACGCGGGCGGTAGTGGATTTACCAACTGCTACCGAACCTGCCACGCCAATAACGAACGGAGTCTGCCGGGTTTGTTCCCCAAGGAACGTGGTGGTGGCGCGGTGTGTAGCACCGGCGCCCTGTACATAGAGGTACAGCAAACGGCTCAATGGTAGATAGACATCTCGGATCTCATCTAGGTCTAGGCCATCGCCTAGACCACGAAGCCGAATGATGTCCTCTTCATTGAGGGGTTGTTCCATCTTGTTAGAAAGTCTGGCCCAGGTGTCTCGCTCAAGCTCAACAAAAGGGGTTATAGGTGTCTCTAACGTTCCTTGTGGTTCCACGAGGTCAAATTGTGCCAAGAATATGGTCTACACCCCAAATTCAACTTGTAGAGTTCATTGGAAATTCAGCAAATTAGCTCTTCGCGGTGACCTATGACACGCAACTTTTTGAGTGATGTGCCACGATTTCTCCCATCATTGGGGAATCAACCGGTACGCTTTTTCCTATGTGCGGAATTGTTGGATATGCAGGAGCCTCAAGCTCAGTCGCCGATCACGGCGCCCTTGACGTTCTAATTGAAGGTTTACGTCGGTTGGAGTACCGCGGTTATGACTCGGCTGGTGTAGCCGTAGTAGCCGATGGTGCCATTCACTCACGGAAGAAGGCTGGCAAACTTGTCAACCTTGAAAACGTGATCGCTGAAGAACCATTACCCCAGTCTTACACCGGAATTGGCCACACTCGTTGGGCCACCCACGGTGGACCGAGCGACTCGAACGCTCACCCACACCTCGCCGACGGCGGCAAGCTTGCAATGATCCACAACGGCATCATTGAGAACTTCGCTGGCATCAAGGCGCAGCTGGTCTCTGAAGGCGCAGAGTTCCTTTCTGATACCGATACCGAAGTTGCCGCAGAGTTGCTGGGCAAGATGTACGGCGAAGCAAATGGGGACCTCACCCTAGCCATGCAGCTTGCAGTAAAGCACCTTGAAGGTGCTTTCACCCTCTTGGCAGTACACCAGGACCACCCGGGTCTCGTTGTGGCAGCTCGCCGCAACTCCCCACTGGTACTGGGCTTGGGCGATGGCGAGAACTTCCTCGGTTCAGACGTCTCCGGCTTCATCGATTTCACCCGTCGCGCCGTGGAACTGGGTCAGGACCAGATCGTCACGATCACCCCAGATACCCACACCATCACCGACTTTGACGGCAACCCTGCCGAAGGCAAAGAATTCACCGTTGACTGGGATGCAGCCAGCGCCGAGAAGGGCGGCTTCCCATCCTTCATGGAGAAGGAAATCTTTGACCAGCCAGCCGCCGTGGCCGATACCCTGTTGGGCCGTTCGGACGCCGATGGCCGTCTGACCCTTGATGAGCTTCGTATTGATGCAGAAGAACTCACTAAGATCTCAAAGATTGTTGTTCTTGCTTGCGGTACCAGCGCTTACGCCGGTTCCGTTGCCAAGTACGCCATCGAGTCCTGGTGCCGTATCCCTGTTGAGGTTGAGCTGTCCCACGAGTTCCGTTACCGCGAACCAATCGTTGACGAGAACACCTTGATCGTTTCGATCTCCCAGTCCGGCGAAACCATGGACACCTTGATGGCCGTGCGTTACGCCAAGGAACAGGGCGCGAAGACCATGTCGATCTGTAACACCAACGGGTCAACCATTCCTCGCGAATCCGACGCGGTGCTTTACACCCACGCCGGTCCAGAGATCGCAGTGGCCTCTACCAAGGCGTTCCTTGCACAGATCACCGCCACCTACCTGCTTGGCCTGTACCTGGCTCAGCTGCGTGGCAACCTGTTCCAGGGCCAGATCAAAGACATCTTGGCTGACCTTGGAAAGATTCCATCGAAGATTCAGGACATCCTGGACCGCTCGGATGAAATCAAGGAACTTGCTCGTTCCATGGCAGATGCTTCCTCGGTACTCTTCTTGGGTCGCCACGTTGGCTACCCGGTTGCTATGGAAGGTGCCCTGAAGCTGAAGGAAATCGCTTACATCCATGCTGAAGGTTTCGCCGCCGGCGAGCTGAAGCACGGTCCGATTGCCTTGATTGACGATGGCCAGCCGGTCTTCGTAGTGGTTCCTTCCCCACGTGGTCGCGACTCGCTGCACTCGAAGGTTGTCTCGAACATTCAGGAAGTCCGCGCCCGTGGCGCCAAGACCTTGGTTATTGCTGAAGACGGCGATGACTCGGTCAAGGACTTCTCCGAGTGGGTCTTCTACGTCCCAGAGACTCCAACTCTGTTGATGCCACTGCTGGCCACCGTGCCACTGCAGATCTTCGCTTGCGAGCTTGCCTCGGCGAAGGGCTTTGATGTTGATCAGCCACGTAACTTGGCTAAGTCGGTGACCGTGGAGTAATCCACGATCTTCGAACTTCTGCGGGCACCCTTTTTGATGGAAAGGCTGCCCGCATTTGTTTAACTTCTTACACAACGTGTTGGCTATCAAGACTCATCCATTGCGAACTATAGCTGTCACTTGTGGTTGGCCTGCCACGATGGCCAAACTCATTTCCGCTTTCTCTAACTCAAAGAGTCTTACGGTTGGCCGTCCAGCATTTCGGATACCGTGCTCGACTTAGCACTTCAGGCAAAGTCGAGAAATCAGAAATCTCTAACCATCATCTACCAATCAATAATGCAATACGTATGGCCCGCGTTGTATGGTCGCCTCAATTTACAGTGTTGAAGCAAGCCTAGATAGACTGGAACCCATGATTGCAGGTATCGGTGTCGACATTGTCGACGTGCCACGCTTTGGCCGCCAACTCGAACGAACCCCACGCTTGCGTGAACGTCTTTTTACTTCCATAGAACGTGATCTGCCGTTGCGCTCCCTGGCTGCACGTTTCGCTGCGAAGGAAGCTATCGCCAAGGCACTTGGTGTCCCGGTTGGGATGAACTGGCAAGACTGCACTATTGCTAAAGACGAAGCCGGAGATCCGCAGGTACTGATTCGTGGCACGGTAGCTGCCGCCAGCGAATTGCGTGGAATTACTTCCTGGCATTTGACCTTGTCACATGACGGGGACATGGCCATTGCGATGGTAGTCGCTGAACGATAAACGACACGTTCGCTATTAAAACGGACGTATCCCCGGATAGGTGAGTAAAGTTTGTCTTATGATCCCTGTCTACAGTGTTGCGCAAGTACGTGCGGTCGAGGCCCAAGAGATCTCTAAGCGTGGAAGTGAATCGCTGATGCGCGCTGCCGCCAGCGAATTAGCTGCCGCAGCCGAAGCGATGCTCGCCCAGACCGCCTCCCCCACCGATGCTCTGATCATCGGTTTGATTGGTCCAGGTAATAACGGTGGCGACGGTCTCTACGCGCTGACCGAGCTAGCTCAACGCGGTTATCAGACTCTTGCCCTGCAGTGCACCGAAACCGGTCATCCAGAAGCGTTGAAGGCTTATGCCTCCGTTGCTGGCACCGTGAAGTCTCTGTCCGAGGGCGAAGAAGCTCTATCGTCAGCCTCGTTGGTTATTGATGCAATTTACGGCATTGGCTACCGCACCGGAGCACAGCTACCAAAGCTTCCTGCTGGTACCCGAGTACTAGCTTGCGATGTGCCTTCGGGACTGAACTGCGAAACCGGTAGTGCTGATGATGACGTGTTGCTCGCCGAGCGGACCGTGACCTTCGGCGCGATGAAGACGGGACTTATTTCTCAGGATGCACCTTTGGTTACCGGTGAAATCCAAGTTGCGACTCTGGATTTTGATTTCTCCTCGATTACCCCAGAAACACATCTAGTCGATGAAAACTCGGCTCAAGAGCTACTGAATGTTCATCGCAGCTGGCGAGACGCCGGAAGGCACAAGTATGAGCGCGGTGTATTGGGTCTTATTGCAGGCTCTGCTCTCTACCCTGGAGCTGCCCAGCTGACCGCGCGCGCCGCGGTGGCCTGTGGTGTGGGATTGTTGCGCACTCACGTTCCGGAAGAAGTACAGTCTCTACTATCCTTGGCTGCCCCGGAAACCGTGCCGCTGGATGATGAACAAATCACCGAAGCACTCTCATTGGCTCGCCGTCACCTGCACGGTCGCGGAGCCAAGATTTCGGCGTGGGCTATTGGCCCTGGAATTGATAGTCGCAC
This sequence comes from Glutamicibacter ardleyensis, assembly GCF_014644555.1. GTDB lineage: Bacteria > Actinomycetota > Actinomycetes > Actinomycetales > Micrococcaceae > Glutamicibacter > Glutamicibacter bergerei. The sequence continues at coordinate 14,828 of NZ_BMKX01000003.1, forward strand.
TCCCCCAACCGGAGTGATTGCCAACGTCTTTGATAGCCGCCAGCCAGCGGTTATTGATGCCAGTGGTTTAGAGGTAGTTCCTACCGGCCCGAGTGAGCAGCCACGGGTGCTCACCCCGCATGCCAAAGAATTGCGGATGCTTCTGCGCCGTGCCGGCGTAAGTGTCACCACCGAAGAAGTTCGTCAGGACCCAATTCGTTGGACCCGCTGGGTCGCGTTGGCTTATAACGCTGTGGTGTTGTTGAAGGGCCCAACCAGTTACGTGGTGGCGCCGAATGGTGCAAACCTAGTCGTCTGCCATGCAGCGGCTCAGCTGGCCACTGCCGGCTCTGGAGATATCCTTACAGGCATTCTCGGCTATATGCTCTCCGACAGCTCACTGACCGGTATTTACGGCCTTGAGACGGTGAGCAATAGCCGCCTGATGGAACTGACCGCATGCGCTGCCGTCATTCACGGCCAGCTAGGCAGAGTCACCGCCCAGCAGGGCACGGTCAGCGCCTCGCGCTTGATTGATCAGCTGCCCGCAGTAATGAAAGACTTTGGGTTCTAGCTAAATACTGACCAAAAACAGATGCGGTTCATGCGCGATATCCTCGCACATGAACCGCATCTGTTTTTAATTCTTAGTCCTCGGCAAGATCAAACTTTTCGCCCGGACCGGTCATAACCCAACCTTGATCCCGCCACAATGGACGGTCCAATACGTTACGGCCATCAATCAAGACACGAGAGCTAACCACTTCGCCAAGCTCTTGCGGATCCAAGGCCCGGAATTCTTTCCATTCGGTAAGTAACAGAACCAGGTCGGATTCTTTCGCGGCTTCGCGCCAGGACTCAACGTAGTTCAAGCGTGGGAAGCGGCCTGCGGCATTCTTATTGCCCTCCGGGTCATAGACCGACACTTCGGCGCCCGAGTTGTAGAGCCGCACGGCAATATCCAAGGCCGGCGAGTCACGCACGTCATCACTATCTGGTTTGAACGTCACGCCAAGCACGCAGATACGTTTACCTGCCAGCTGGTTGCCAAGGATTGAGGAAGCCAGTGAAACTACTCGGTCACGGCGGCGCAAGTTGATCTGGTCCACTTCATCCAGGAATCCCATGGTCTGGCTCAAGCCGAGTTCGCTGACGCGCGCCTGCAGTGCACGGATGTCCTTGGGCAGGCAACCGCCGCCAAAGCCGACTCCGGCGTTCAGGAATTTACGGCCGATACGTGCGTCATGACCGATAGCGTCTGCCAGCGTCTTGATGTCGCCGCCCACGGTCTCGGTCACTTCAGCGAAGGCATTGATGAAGGAAATCTTGGTGGCAAGGAAAGCGTTGGCCGCTACCTTGACCAGCTCAGAGGTTTCTAGGTCGGTGACAACCTCTGGGGTATCTAGAGCAAGAATCGGCGCGTATACCTCTCGTAGCTTAGCTAGACACGTATCGTCTTGGATACCGTAGACCAAGCGGTCTGGGGTGAGCGTGTCTTTGACTGCGAATCCTTCACGCAAAAACTCTGGGTTCCACGCCAAGCTGATTTTGCTGCCAGGCTTGGCGGTCGCTTCGATGCGTTCGCTGAGCCGACGTGCGGTACCTACAGGAACAGTGGACTTGCCAACGATGAGTGCTTCACCGGAAATATTTGCCACGAGAGAATCAACCGCTGCGTCTACGTAGCTCATATCCGCTGACTGCGAGTCCGCGCGCTGCGGAGTACCCACGGTCACGAAGTGGATGTCAGCACGCTGCGCGACTTCTTCATAGGAGTCGGTAAAGCGTAGCCGGCCACTGGCCACGTGCTTACGCAGTAGCTCTGGTAAACCCGGCTCATGGAATGGAAGAATTCCTGCGCTCAGTGCCTGAAGTTTTTCTGCATTGACGTCGAGGCCAATGACCTCGTAGCCAAGTTCTGCCATACATGCGGCATGAGTTGCACCAAGATAGCCGGTGCCGATGACGCTGATACGCAATGTCACGAAGAATTACTCCCCAGATCTCTAACCCAATAACTACTCATTAGAATGCCACACCCCCGCACCATGTTCCTTACTGGAACGCGGTACGGGGGTGTGAGTTTTCTCGATGTTTACTGAGAGGATGCTTTACAGTGCCAGGTGAGTTGCGACGGCAGCTGCCAGCAGCTCTGCTTCTAGCTGAGCTTGCTCGTGAGTGGCCGCTTCGACCATCACGCGAACAACTGGCTCGGTACCCGATGGGCGCAAGAGCACACGTCCGGTGTCACCCAGACGAGCTTCGGTGCCAGCGATTTCCAAGAGCAGTGGTTCGCACTCTGGAGCGGCAGCCTTGTCGACGCCGCGGACGTTGATCAGAACCTGTGGAAGCACGGTTAGTACCGACGCCAGTTCCTTCAGGGTCTTTCCGGTGGCCTTCACGCGGGCTGCCAAGAGCAGGCCGGTCAGTACACCGTCACCGGTGGTTGCGTATTTGCTGAAGATCACGTGGCCGGACTGCTCGCCACCAAGCGAGTAGTTACCTTCGCGCATGCCTTCGAGCACGTAGCGGTCTCCCACTCCGGTCTGCTTGAGCGTAATGCCAGCTTTTTCCATGGCAATTTTTAAGCCAAGGTTACTCATCACGGTGGCGACTAGGGTGTCGTCCTTCAACTCGCCGCGGTCCTTGAGGTCCAGAGCCATGACTGCCATGATCTGGTCACCGTCTACGACGGTTCCCTCGTGGTCCACAGCGAGGCAACGATCCGCGTCACCGTCATGGGCGATACCAAGATCTGCACCGTGTTCAAGCACGGTAGCCTGGAGCTTTTCTAAGTGGGTGGAACCGTAGCCGTCATTGATGTTGATGCCATCTGGCTCGGCACCGATAACGATAACTTCTGCACCAGCATTCTTGAAGACCTGTGGTGAACAACCTGAAGCCGCACCATGGGCGCAGTCGAGAACTACCTTGACTCCATCAAGGCGGTTTGGCATAGCTGCCAGTAAGTGCAGAATGTAACGGTCTTCAGCGTCAGCGAAACGCGAAATGCGTCCTACTGCCCCGCCGGTAGGACGTGGGTTTGGCATGTCGAGGCAGGCTTCGATGGCGTCTTCCAACGCATCATCAAGCTTCTTGCCTCCCCGTGCCAGGAACTTAATACCGTTATCCGGTGCAGCATTGTGCGAGGCAGAGATCATCACGCCAAAGTCTGCGTTGAGATCACCTACCAAGAATGCAGCAGCCGGAGTGGGTAAAGTACCCGCATCCTTTACGTCTACGCCAGAGGCAGCCAGGCCGGCCTCAATAGCCGCGGAGAGGAAGTCGCCGCTGATACGCGGATCCTTCGCTACCACTGCTACCGGTTTACGGCCGTCTTCCGACTGACTTAAACCAAGTACTACCGAAGCTGCCTGCGCTAAATCTAGCGCCAGCTCGGGAGTCAACAACTCGTTTGCTTTTCCTCGGACCCCATCGGTCCCAAATAACCTTGCCATCATCGTTAATCATAAGCCCTACGCATCGATTTACCGGCGCGATTGTGAGCTTTAGGACGCTATATCAACAAAGTTCATGGCCTTTGAAGTCACATTTGGGCTTTTAACGGCCATTGGCCCCACATCCGAAGATGTGGAGCCAATGGGAAACCTGTGGGTAAGGTTTAGCGCTTCGAGAACTGCGAAGCCTTACGAGCCTTCTTAAGACCAGCCTTCTTGCGCTCGATGACGCGAGCGTCACGAGTCAAGTAGCCATTCTTCTTCAAGGTCGCGCGGTTTGCATCGCGGTCGATCTCGTTCAATGAACGGGCAATGCCAAGACGCAATGCGCCGGCCTGACCCGAGATGCCGCCGCCGTGGATACGGGCGATAACATCGTAAGCGCCTTCTAGACCCAGAACCTTGAAAGGCTCGTTAACATCCTGCTGGTGCAGCTTGTTAGGGAAGAAGTTTTCCAGGGTGCGACCGTTGACGATCCAGTTACCTGAACCTGGGATCAAACGCACGCGGGCAATAGCCTGCTTGCGACGACCAACGGCACCGCCTGGGACGGTTAGTGGAGCGCGCTCGGTATCGGCAACAACGGCCGATGCAGAGGTCTCGGTGGTGTAAGTCGAAGGGGTTTCGCCTTCGAATTCAGTGGTCTCTTCAGTGTTCTCAGCCACGATATTCTCCTATTAAGTCTTTGTTCTCGAGGCCAGTACTACTGAGCGACCTGGGTGATTTCCAGTGCCTTTGGAGCCTGTGCTGCGTGAGGGTGCTCCGCGCCGCGGTAGACCTTCAGCTTCGAGACCTGAGCATCGGAAAGCTTGTTCTTTGGAAGCATGCCCTTGATAGCCTTCTCGACTGCAAGAACTGGGTTCTTCTCGAGGAGCTCTGCGTAGTTAACGCTCTTGAGGCCGCCCGGGAAACCCGAGTGACGGTAAGCGCGCTTGTCCTGCAGCTTCTTGCCGGTCAGTGCGACCTTCTCGGCGTTGATGATGATGACATGGTCGCCCATGTCCATGTGAGCTGCAAAGGTTGGCTTATGCTTGCCGCGCAGCAAGGTTGCGGCCTGAACGGCGAGACGGCCGAGTACTACATCGGTGGCGTCAATGACATACCACTGACGAGTCTGGTCAGCCGGCTTAGGGGTGTACGTACGCACAGTAATTGCCTTACGTTGATTCGTTTCTGGTCAAACAGTCGCTTGGCTGAAGGCGGTGAGATCCCCCAGTGTCGAGCACTGTCGTGTTGTTCTTGTGCTAGACCAGTACGTCAGGTGAGGACTGAGATGACCGGCCGTCCATATATTGTTCGCACACCCAGCAGACCAGCGACTATGCAACTAAGCCGTCACGCTTGGGCGTGTAGTGTCGAACGTGGACATACACAACTCATAAAAGTTTAGCCGATTAACGGTCAGACGACCAAAACAAAGGTACCTCTTGGTGAGCAACAACACCCAGAGTGTCGTTAATCGAGGCTTTTTAATGAATCTGTCTGCGAAACATCGCGTCTTGCGCGGGTGAGCGCAGCACGCGCGGCAAGTTCGTCATCATCAGGATAATAGACCTCTTCGAGGACTAGTGGGTGAGGATGAGCAAGAATCGACTTTGAATCGCGCACCATCAGCGCCAAGCGTTCGGCGAGGAATCCGGGCTTTTCTCTTCCACTGGCAACACGTAGCGCGCCACCAATGAGCGAACGCACCATATTGTGGCAAAACGCGTCGGCCTTTAGATGAACCACAATGTTTCCATCTTCGGCACGGCTAAACTCAAATTCCTGCAGTGTACGAATCGTGGTGGCTCGGGGCTTTGGCTTACAGAAAGATAAGAAGTCGTGTCGTCCAAGTACCGATTGGGCTTCGGCATTCAACAGATCAATGTCGATCTCTTCGCGGTACCACATGGTCAACTGACGGCTCAGCGGATCCCAGCGGTGAATGCCATCGGCTATCCGGTATGAGTAGCGCCGGGCCAGAGCTGAGAACCTGGCATCAAAGCCTTCGGCGGCACGGTCGACCTCATGCACCCAGACGGCGCCTTGCTGCCGACCCAATAGACCATTGATACGTCGCAACAGTGCCGGGCCTGGTTCCAGATCCGAATTACGCGGCAGGCCCAGGTATTCTTCTTCGGTTAAATCGAAGTGCACGACCTGGTGGCGTGCATGCACCCCTGCGTCGGTACGCCCGGCAACAAATACGCGAACGAGACGCCGAATCAGCGTTTCCAACGCTTCTTCAACAAGCTGTTGTACTCCGGTGACGTTAGGCTGACGGGCCCACCCGTTATAGGCGGCACCGTCATAACCCAGCACCATCCGCATGCGGATCAGGGCTGGCTTGTCACTGGTACCCAGAGCGGTAGTTCCGAAGGGATCAATATTGTCAGACTGCAAACTCATGTATTCAATTATGCGCAAGGATCAACGGCAACAACGAATCTGGTGGTTCGCTTCACGGGCAAACCAAGATCAGTCCAGCCCAAGACCGAGTTTCTTATAGGCCTGGACGCCGAAACCGCTTTCTTGATGCGCCTTGAGCAATTGATATGCCCGCTCTTGATTTCCTACAATCCGAGCAACCAGCCGGATTGCTTCGGCTAGGTCGATGCTTCCCACCATTTGAGCTTCAGCGATCACAGGAAAGCGCTCAAGTATCTCGGGATGCCTGACTTGATTAGGTGCTTCTTCTTCAGCTCGGCTTTGGATGGAACCTAGTACCAGCGTCAATGCAGTTCGCGCCTGCCCCGCAATCTGGTTGTAGGACAACGAAGCTTCAAACGCCATATCTTTCCGATAATGCACGCTGAGCGTGATAGAAGTTAGCAGCTCTCGCAGACTTGAGATCTCTTCTTCCAACTTTTCAATGCGGGCTTCGCTCATAGTTGGTTTCCTTAGAGATGGTAGTCAAAATTACAACGATTTCACCATACGCCAACGCTAGCAAAAACACTTCTTTCAGCGTTTATCAAACACAGTAGTCGTTCCACGTTCACGTAATAAGGCTAACGACTCTCTATAATTGACAGCGCAGACTCTTCACAGCTGTTTCGTTTTGAGTCTAACGATCATCAATCGCTACTGTTCGGAGCACCCATGAACTTCAACCGCATCGCCGCCATGACTCTTTCAGCCCTGATAACCACCGTCGGCTTGAGCGGCTGCTCAGAAAAGTCACTTTCAAATGAAGAAGCATGCCAAGAGATCATCAACCAGGCCAAAGAGCAGAAACTCGATATGAATTCATCGGCGAGCTTAGGCGCCATGGTGAACCAGGGCCAGAAGGTCTCATCAATATTTCATGATGTGGCTCAGAAAGCCGAACCAGAGCTCGCAACCGAGCTCACTGCCTTCGCAGAGGATACCGACGCGTTGCTCGCCGTCATCACCGATGACTCGCTGGACATGCAGCAGATGCGCACGAAGATGTCATTGCTAGACACCCAAGAAACTCGTGCGCGATCGGAAAACATGGGTAAGTTGTGCCCCGGGCTTGAAAACCTATGAGGCATTCGGCCTCTGCTCGACGCAGCTTTGTTAAACAGAAATCCCCGAACTCTTCCGCGAGGAAGTGTCCGGGGATTTCTTATCACCGAGTTACCGGCGAAGATTTATAAGCTAAAGCTTACGCCTCTTCGGTGGTTGGCTCAGCAGCGGTCTCGGTAGCCTTGGTGGCTTCCTTGACTACGGCCTGCTTTGGCGAAACCGGTTCCATAACCAGTTCGATAACTGCCATAGGAGCGTTGTCGCCCTTGCGGTTACCGATCTTGGTGATGCGGGTGTAGCCACCCTGGCGGTCAGCCATTGCTGGTGCGATGTTCGCGAATAGTTCGTGAACGATCGACTTGTTGGTGCGCGAGCGCGATGCGATCACGGCCTGGACGCGACGACGCGATGCCAGATCCCCACGCTTAGCGAAGGTGATCAGGCGTTCTGCGTGTGGACGCAGACGCTTGGCGCGGGTCAGGGTGGTGGTGATCTTCTTGTTCTCGAAGAGCTGTGCTGACATGTTAGCGAAGATCAATCGCTCATGTGCTGCACTGCCGCCGAGACGCGGACCCTTAGTAGGGGTAGGCATGGTAATTCTCCTAGATGAATGACCGAGCCTGTCGGTTTATACCGGCAGATCGGGTGAAGTAGTGTGTCGCGAGACTAAAGTCTTTACAGACCGTCGTCGAAGACGTCGTCGCCATCTTCCATGGCGCTACGAGCGGCAAGGTCGAAGCCTGGAGGGGAATCCTTCAGAGCTAGACCTAGTTCAACCAGCTTGGCCTTGACTTCGTCAATGGACTTCGCACCGAAGTTACGGATGTCCATCAAGTCTGCCTCGGAGCGAGTTACGAGTTCGCCCACAGAGTGGATGCCCTCACGCTTCAAGCAGTTGTACGAGCGAACGGTCAGTTCCAGATCCTCGATCGGCAACGCCATGTCGGCAGCCAGGGCTGCGTCGGTTGGCGATGGGCCGATTTCGATACCTTCTGCTGCGGTGTTCAGTTCGCGGAACAAACCGAACAGCTCAACCAGAGTGGTACCTGCGGATGCAACAGCATCGCGCGGGGTGATCGATGACTTGGCCTCAACGTCTACGATCAAACGATCGAAGTCGGTGCGCTGCTCAACACGGGTAGCTTCCACACGGAAAGTTACCTTTAGAACTGGCGAGTAGATCGAATCAACTGGGATTCGACCGATCTCTGCGTCAACGTTCTTGTTCTGAGCTGCTGACACATAGCCACGGCCACGCTCAATGGTCAGTTCCATGTCGAACTTGCCATTGGCATTCAAGGTAGCGATATGCAGGTCAGGGTTGTGGAACTCTACACCCGCTGGTGGGGTGATATCCGCTGCGGTAACGACGCCTGGGCCCTGCTTGCGCAGGTAGGCGACGACCGGCTCGTCGTGCTCGGAAGACACCGACAGGTTCTTGATATTAAGAACCAATTCGGTGACGTCTTCCTTGACGCCGGCTACGGTAGAGAACTCGTGCAGTACTCCGTCGATTCGAACACTGGTGACAGCTGCACCAGGGATCGAGGACAACAGGGTACGACGTAGTGAGTTACCTAGGGTGTAACCAAAGCCTGGCTCCAACGGTTCAATGACGAACCGGGAGCGATTCTCGGAAACTACTTCTTCGGTCAGGGTTGGGCGCTGCGTAATGAGCACTTACATTTCCTTTCAGCGAGCGTCCGCTATATGACGCCTCACGGGGGTGGAAACGACGGTAGCCAGTTGGCCGTTCGTCTGTTGCAGGCAAGAGAGTCCAAGAACGTCACCGACCCATTCTCTCGAATGGCTCGGTGACTTCTTTAGGCTCAGCCTAGCGAATCAATTAGACGCGGCGACGCTTTGATGGGCGGCAACCGTTGTGAGCACTTGGGGAAACATCCGAGATGGATCCAACCTCAAGGCCAGCAGCCTGCAGCGAGCGGATCGCGGTTTCGCGTCCCGAGCCCGGGCCCTTGACGAAAACGTCAACCTTGCGCATGCCGTGCTCCTGCGCGCGCTTAGCGGCAGATTCAGCAGCCATCTGAGCGGCGTATGGGGTCGACTTGCGTGAACCCTTCATGCCTACCTCGCCGGCCGAAGCCCACGAGATCACAGCGCCAGTCGGATCGGTGATCGATACGATGGTGTTGTTGAAGGTGCTCTTGATGTGCGCCTGTCCCATCGCGATATTCTTTTTGTCCTTGCGACGCGGCTTACGTACCGCTCCACGAGTCTTAGGGGGCATTTCTTCTCCTACGAAAAAAGTATTTGAACTAGATCGCTAAGATTTAGCGAGTCTTCTTCTTACCTGCGACGGTACGCTTCGGTCCCTTACGGGTGCGTGCGTTCGTCTTGGTGCGCTGACCGTGGACCGGCAGGCCCTTACGGTGACGAATACCTTCGTAGGATCCGATCTCGACCTTACGGCGGATGTCAGCCTGAACCTCACGGCGCAGGTCACCTTCTACCTTGTAAGTGCCTTCGACGAAGTCACGCAACTGAACGAGTTCAGCGTCGCTGAGATCCTTCACGCGAGTGTCCGGGCTAATGCCGGTCGCTGCGAGGGTCTCTTCTGCACGGGTCTTGCCCACGCCGTAGATGTAAGTCAGCGCGATAATTACGCGCTTCTCGCGTGGAATATCCACGCCTGCTAAACGAGCCAAGTGGCTACCTTTCAACCAACGGAGGTCTGGAACAGTACCACCCAGGATGATTTCTCCTGGCCCCGGCCTCCGAACCCGGGGGTATGCACCGATTTCTCGATACGGTACTGCCTATATGACTACGCGTGGGAAATTCCGAAGAACGGAATTAGCCCTGACGCTGCTTGTGGCGTGGATTTTCGCAGATCACCATGACCACGCCATTACGACGGATCACCTTGCACTTATCGCAGATCGGCTTCACGCTAGGGTTAACCTTCAAGGCTTTGTCCTTTGGCGGTTGCAGTTATTGTGTGGAGCAGTAAACAAACAGCTTGTCCCAAGAACATTAGTCAGACGGACGTTAGAAACGATTTCTCGTAAACGTCCGTCAAAAATGTCTATGGACTGCAGATTTACTTGTAGCGGTAAACGATACGGCCTCTGTTGAGGTCGTATGGGCTCATTTCAACCTGCACACGATCCTCTGGGAGGATACGAATGTAGTGCTGACGCATCTTACCCGAGATAGTTGCAAGTACTACGTGACCGTTTGGCAGCTCTACGCGAAACATCGCGTTCGGCAGCGCTTCGGACACAGAGCCCTCTACCTGGATGACGCCTTCCTTCTTGCCCATTTTCCCCGCTAACTTTTGTTGTCAATGATTTTCCATTAACAAGTAATTGGTTCTGATTGTTTCAACTTCGCCAAAGCTCCTGAGAGTTTTAGGCGCATTAAATAGACAACCAAAAATTAAGAATACGCCATCAGCAGAGCCTAGGACAAATCCAAGGGCGCACTAAAAGTGTTAGTTCCGGCACCTCGTCGGTGCCGGAACTACGAATTACGCTGTGATCGGCGATGGAGTGACGCCAAATGGTGCCAGTCCAGCTGCTCCCCCATCATGGGCACTGAGTACCCAAATGCCACCCAAGTGGATGGCCACGGTGTGCTCCCACTGCGAGGCGTTGGCCTTATCGTCGGTGACGACGGTCCAGTCATCTTCCAACACCGAGGTGCCGATCTGGCCACGAACCAACATTGGCTCGATAGCCAAAGCCATCCCTGGCTTGATCCGTGGGCCACGGTGTCCGGTGTTGTAGTTCAACACGTCCGGAGCCATATGCATGGCCGAGCCGATCCCGTGGCCACAGTAGTCTTCCAAGATCCCCAGCGGAGCACCTGGCTGAGAGCTGACAAAGTCATCAATGGCTTCACCGATCTGACCGATGAAACGTGCCTTGGAGAACGCGGCAATGCCGGCCCACATAGCCTGCTCGGTGATCTCGCTCAAACGCTGGTCGGCAGGATCAACGTTGCCAATCAGCACGGTGCGAGCCGAGTCCGAGTGCCAGCCGTCGATAATCGCGCCGCCGTCAATCTTGAGTACGTCACCATCTTTGAGTTCATAGTCGCTGGGGAAACCGTGAACCACTTCGTGGTTTACCGAGGCACAGATGGATGCCGGGAAGCCGTGGTAACCCAAGAAGTTACTGGTAGCTCCGTGGCGTTCGAGAACCTTCGCGAAGATCGCGTCGATTGACTTGGTGGTGACGCCCGGGCGAGCGGCGGCGCTGGCTTCATCCAGTGCTTCGGCGAGAACCAGACCGGCCTCGCGCATTTTTAGTATCTGCGAATTGGTTTTGTACTCAATTCGCGGCTGACCTAGAGCCAAGGTAATGCTCCTTAATTCTTATATTTACAATCCGCATGCGGGTTGTTTGCTTCGCTGAAACTACATAGGGACCGGGCCACGGCCTGCACAGGCTGGTTGTGGCTCGGTCCCTATGTGTGAACTGGTATTTGCTAGGCGCTGACGTTCAAGGCCGCGAGCACGCGCTCGGTGACCTCGTCAATGGCACCGAGGCCATCTACCTTGCGGACGATGCCGCGCTCTTCATAACGTTCAACCACGATGCGGGTCTCTTCGTTGTACAGGCTCAGGCGGTGACGGATGACCTCTTCGGTGTCATCTGCACGGCCTTCGATTTCTGCACGCTTGAGCAGACGAGCTACGAGCTCATCATCATTTGCGGTGAGCTGCAAGACTGCATCCAACTCGACGTCCTGAGCTTTGAGCATTGCATCCAAGGCATCAACCTGTGCGCTGGTGCGTGGGTAGCCATCAAGCAAGAAACCGTTGGCTACGTCTTCTTGTGCCAGACGATCTTCAACCATGTTGTTGGTGACCGAGTCTGGGACGAAGTTGCCGGCGTCAATGTACTTCTTGGCTTCGACACCCAGTGGGGTGCCGCCCTTGACGTTGGCGCGGAAGATGTCACCGGTGGAGATCGCGACGATCTCCAAACGCTCGGAGATCTTCACTGCCTGGGTGCCTTTGCCGGCACCTGGCGGACCAATAATTAGCAGTCGACTCATCGCAGTAGCCCTTCGTAGTTTCGTTGCTGCATTTGAGCATTGATTTGTTTGACGGTCTCCAGACCCACACCAACCATGATGAGGATCGAGGTGCCGCCAAATGGGAAGTTCTGGTCAGCGTTGAACAGCACAAAGGCGATCAGCGGGATCAACGCAACGAACGCCAGATACAAGGCGCCCGCAAAAGTGATTCGTGAAATCACGAACTGCAGGTAATCTGCGGTTGGCTTACCGGCACGAATGCCTGGAATGAAGCCACCGTACTTCTTCATATTGTCCGAGACCTCAACAGGGTTGAAGGTAATCGCCACATAGAAGTAGGTGAAGCCAATGATAAACAGCGTGTAAACAAGCATGTACCACGGCGAGGAGGACGCCGAGTGGGTCTGCAACCACATCGCCCATTCAGGCAGCGTGCCGTCATCATTCTGATTGAACGAAACAATCATCTGTGGCAACGCAAGAATCGAGCTGGCGAAGATCACCGGGATCACGTTCGCCATGTTGACCTTCAGCGGGATGTAGGTGGACGTTCCGCCCACGGTACGTCGCCCGATGGTGCGCTTGGCGTACTGCACCGGAACACGGCGCTGAGACTGCTCCACGAACACCACAAGTGCAATCACCAACAAGCCCACGGCGATAACACCAAGGAAGGTGCCCCAACCCTGCGACTGCTGGATAGCACCCATAGCCGATGGGAAGCCCGAAGCGATCGAGATGAAGATCAGGATGGACATGCCGTTGCCGATACCGCGCTCGGTGATCATTTCGCCCATCCACATGATCAAGCCGGTGCCTGCGGTCAGTGCGAAGATCATCAGCAAGATCACGATGATGGAATCATCTGGGATCAGCGGAAGTGTACAGCTGGGGAAAAGTCCGCCGGTACGCGCCAAGGTGATCAACGTGGTGCCCTGAAGTAGGGCCAACGCGATGGTCAGGTAGCGGGTGTACTGGGTCAGTTTGCCTTGGCCTGCTTGGCCTTCTTTATGCAGCTCTTCGAAGTGTGGGATCACCACACGCAATAGTTGCACAATGATGGCGGCCGTAATGTACGGCATGATACCCATGGCAAAGATCGATACCTGCAACAGGGCGCCGCCGCTGAAGAGGTTAACGAACTGATAAAGACCACCGGTGGTTGAACCCATCGCCAGACACTGCTGAACGTTGCTGTAATCGACACCCGGGGCCGGAATGAAAACGCCGACTCGATAGATCGCAATGATCCCGAGGGTGAAAAGCAATTTGTTGCGCAGGTCAGGCGTCCGAAAAACTCGGGCTATGGCGCTGAACAAGCGTCCTCCTGAAGTATGTGCCTGAGTCTCGATAAAGACTCTTGCTATGACCTAATGATTCTAGCCGTCTAATGTACTATCGTGCCAAATACGCCACACAGTCAGCAGCCGTTTTTTAGCGTTATTGGCATAAAATCGGCGTGTTACGTGGATTTACTTCGCGTCATAGTTCGCATGATGAAAGATAAGAAAATCCCCGGTGAGCTTGTCTAAACAAGCTCACCGGGGATTTAGCTTAAGCTCAAACCCTGATTTAGAGGGTTTCTGCCTGGCCGCCAGCAGCAGCGATCTTCTCGGTTGCGGAAGTCGAGTAGGCGTTAACCTTCACGTCAACCTTGACCGTTAGGTCGCCGGTGCCAAGCACCTTGACTGGCTGGTTCTTGCGAACTGCGCCCTTAGCAACAAGTGCCTCGACGGTGACTTCGCCACCCTCTGGGAACAATTCCGAGATCTTGTCCAGGTTTACAACCTGGTACTCGACGCGGAATGGGTTCTTGAAGCCTCGCAGCTTTGGCAGACGCATGTGCAGCGGAAGCTGTCCACCTGCGAAGCCTGCCTTGACCTGGTAACGAGCCTTCGTGCCCTTCATACCACGGCCTGCAGTCTTACCCTTGGATGCCTCGCCACGACCAACACGGGTCTTAGCTTTCTTGGCACCTTCAGCGGGACGCAGGTGGTGGATCTTAAGTGCGGATTCTTTTATAGCCATCTTTACTTAGCCTCCTCAACCTTCAACAGGTGCGGGACCTTGTTGACCATACCTACGGTCACAGGGTCAGCGGTGCGGACAACGGTGTGTCCGATACGCTTCAGACCCAGCGAGCGAACGATATCGCGCTGAACCTGGCTACCACCAATGATGGACTTGATCTGTGTGATTTCCAGAGTGACGTCGCTTGGAACAATGTTCTTAGCCATTGATTAAGCACCAGCCTTCTGGGTCTGGATGTGACGCAACATAGCTGCTGGAGCAACTTCGTCCAGTGGAAGACCACGGCGAGCTGCAACTGCTGCAGGCTCTTCGAGACCCTTCAGCGCGGCAATGGTGCCCTTCACGATGTTGATCTGGTTGCTTGAACCCATCGACTTCGAAAGGATGTCCTGGATACCAGCACATTCCAACACGGCACGCACCGGACCGCCGGCGATAACGCCGGTACCCGGGGAAGCTGGACGGAGCAAGACGACGCCAGCGGCGGCCTCACCCTTGACCAGGTGTGGGATGGTTCCGCCAACGCGTGGAACGCGGAAGAAGGACTTCTTAGCCTCTTCAACGCCCTTAGCGATAGCTGCTGGAACTTCCTTGGCCTTACCGTAGCCAACGCCGACCATTCCGTCGCCGTCGCCTACAACGACAAGTGCGGTGAAGCTAAAGCGACGACCACCCTTGACGACCTTGGATACGCGGTTGATAGCTACAACGCGCTCAAGGAACTTGTCCTTGTCGTCATTGCGGCTGTCCTTCGAATCGCGGCCACGGCCACGACCCTCGCCACGGCCACGGCCTTCTCCACCACGTCCACGGCCTTCGCCGCGAGCGGCGCCGGTCTTTTCCGTGGCAGGAGCTGCAGCGGTCGAGGCTGCTTCAGTAGCTTCAGACACCTGAGTTTCCTTCTTGTTAGTAGCTTCGCTCACAGTGCCAGCCCACCTTCACGTGCGCCGTCAGCAATAGCTGCCACGCGACCGTGGTAGCGGTTGCCACCGCGGTCGAAGACAACTGCTTCAATCCCAGCAGCCTTGGCGCGCTCTGCAACGAGCTCACCAACGCGCTTGGACTTGGCGGTCTTGTCTGCATCGCTTGCGCGAAGATCTGCTTCCATGGTCGAAGCGCTGGCCAGGGTAAGACCCTGTGAATCGTCCACGATCTGTACGAACATGTGACGAGCCGAGCGGTTGATGACCAGGCGTGGGCGTACCGAGGTACCAACGATGCGCTTGCGCACACGGATGTGGCGACGTCCGCGTGAAGCGGAGCGGCTCTTGCCCTTGATTCCGATAGCCATAATTATTTACCAGCCTTTCCGACCTTGCGGCGGATGATCTCGCCAGCGTAGCGAATGCCCTTGCCCTTGTAAGGCTCGGTCTTACGCAGCTTGCGGATATTGGCGGCAACTTCACCGACGTGCTGCTTATCAATACCAGCGATGGTGATTTTGTTGTTGCCTTCGACGGTAAAGGTAATGCCATCAACGGCGTTTACCTTGACAGGGTGCGAGTAACCCAGAGCAAGCTCCAGGTCTGAGCCCTTGGCAACCACACGGTAACCGGTACCGTGGATTTCAAGCTTCTTTTCGTATCCCTCGGTCACACCGATGATCATGTTGTTGATCAAGGTGCGGTTCAAGCCGTGCAACGAGCGCGATTCGCGGTTGTCGTTCGGGCGGGACACGGTAACGGTGTTCTCATCCTTGGCAACGGTGATAGGTGCCTGAACGGTGTGCGTAAGCTCACCCTTCGGGCCCTTAGCGGTGACCTTCTGGCCATCCACAGTCATCTCAACGTTTGCTGGGACGGTAATCGGAAGACGTCCAATACGTGACATTGTCTGTTGCTCCCTTTCCGTTACCAGACGTAGGCGAGGACTTCCCCACCTACGCCCTTCTTTGCAGCCTGACGGTCAGTAAGCAGACCGGAGGAGGTGGACAGGATTGCGATACCAAGACCACCGAGCACGTGAGGCAAGTTGGTGGACTTTGCGTATACACGCAAGCCTGGCTTGGAGATACGGCGTACGCCAGCGATTGAACGCTCACGCGATGGGCCGAACTTCAGGTTGATGGTCAGCGTCTTGCCGACTTCTGCTGCAACTTCCTCGAACGAGGCAATGTAGCCCTGTTCCTTGAGGATGTTAGCAATGCGTACTTTGAGCTTGCTCGATGGCATCGACACAGTGTCGTGGTATGCCGAGTTAGCGTTACGCAGTCGAGTCAGCATATCTGCGACTGGATCTGTCATAGACATGTGGGCTTCAGCCCTTCCTCGTTACGGTTTCCTTAGCGGACCTGTAACGTAGTGAGATTAGTTGGAGGTCTTGAACGGGAAGCCCAGAGCCTTGAGCAAGGCACGGCCTTCATCGTCAGATTTGGCGGTGGTCACCACAGTGATGTCCATACCGCGCACGCGATCGATCTTGTCCTGATCGATTTCATGGAACATCGACTGTTCGGTCAGACCGAAAGTGTAGTTGCCATTGCCATCGAACTGACGGTCGCTCAGACCGCGGAAGTCGCGGATACGAGGCAGTGCCAGGGTGATCAAACGATCAACGAATTCCCACATGCGATCATTACGCAAGGTGGTGTGAGTACCAATTGGCATGCCTTCGCGCAGCTTGAACTGTGCGATCGACTTGCGAGCCTTGGTAACCACTGGCTTCTGACCGGTAATTGCGGTCAGATCGCGAACGGCGCCTTCGATAAGCTTCGAATCCTTAGCGGCCTCGCCGACACCCATGTTCACAACAACCTTGGTCAGGGTTGGAACCTGCATTGGGTTGCCGTAGCTGAACTGCTCCTGCAATGCAGGGCGGATGTCTGCGGCGTACTTAGCCTTCAGACGTGGCTGGATCTTGGTGGCTGTCTCAGTCATTACAGATCCTTTCCGGAAGCCTTGGCGTAACGGACGCGCACAGTCTTGGACACACCGTTCTTTTCGACAGTTTCCTCACGGAAACCAACGCGGGTTGGCTTCTTGGTTTCTGGGTCAACCACTGCCACGTTAGAAACGTGAACTGGTGCCTCAACAACCTCGATGCCACCGGAGGTGGTTCCGTTTTCGGACTGGCCGGCCTTGGTGTGCTTGGTGACGCGGTTAACGCCTTCAACAAGTACGCGCGAAGTGGCGGTGATGACAGTCAGGACCTTGCCCTGCTTGCCACGTTCCTTGCCCGAGATGATCTGAACCAGATCACCCTTCTTAATCTTTGCACCCATGCTTACAGCACCTCCGGAGCCAGGGAAACGATCTTCATGAACTTCTTGTCACGAAGCTCGCGGCCCACTGGGCCGAAGATACGAGTTCCACGAGGATCTGCGGCGTCACCCTTGAGGATCACTGCAGCGTTCTCGTCGAACTTGATGTAGGAACCGTCTGCACGACGGATTTCCTTCTTGGTGCGAACGATGACAGCCTTGACGACGTCACCCTTCTTTACGTTGCCGCCTGGGATTGCATCCTTGACGGTGGCGACAATAGTGTCACCAATGCTTGCGTAGCGACGCTTGGAGCCACCGAGCACGTTGATGGTAAGGATTTCCTTAGCACCAGTGTTATCGGCAACCTTAAGTCGCGACTCTTTCTGAATCACTGCTTACTCCTGTCGTCTCGCTGGTTCTCATAAATGAGCCTTGCGGAACGGATATGGTCTCCACGATACGTATCGCTTACCCCCACCGACGCGGGCGCACCGAATGCTGATCCCAATTGTTGGCAGGGCCGAGGCGTAAAATACCGAGGCTGTACTGCGCGGCAAGACGGTGTCAGGCCGCACTGCACTACACCGAAGGTGGATAGTCCCCGAATGAAGCGCGCACAGGTTTTCAAGTCTAGCCTAGATTGGCATCATTTAGAAATGGTGTGGTAGGGCGTAACTGAGCGTTGTTGGTCACACCATCCCGGGATCTACCGCGTCATTTCGGGGATTAAAACCGCGCGGTCGCATGCACCGCGAGATGATCCGAACCGGTGACCGGCGTGGTTCGCGTTTGAGCGAACCTCACGCCCCGTCCGAGGATGTGATCTATCTCTAAGACCGGGAACGGGAGCATTGTCTGGGGCCACGTTGATTGAGGAAGCAAGCCACTTGCCTCGGTGAAGCCCGCAACTGCATCTCGGTACAGTCGGTGTCCAGTAGTTGAGTTGAAATCACCGGCAAGAATCATTGGGGATTGCGGATGCTCGTGAACCCACGTATCCATTGCCGACAAGCCTTTGCGCCATTGCTTTGCATCGTTCAGTGGCGGGTAGACGTGCACCCCGGCAACCAGTACACGTTGCTGGGCCACCTCGATCTCAACGGTTGGCATGGCAAACCATCCGGTGTCTTGCTCACTGAGCCCCGAATCAATCTCGGTCATCGGGTTCTTGGAGAAGATCACGGTGTCACGCACTCCCCCGGCTGGCGCCGGCGCCGTCCTGAAGTCCAGGCCATCTAACGCACCAAGAGAAGTTAAGTCCTGATGTAGTCTCTCGTTGGTTTCCACCAAGATCAAAAGGTCAGGTTGTTCCTCTTTGATCAGCGCGGCCAGTTCATTGCTGCTTGCTTCGGCGCGGTAAGCGTTGAAGCTCAGCACGCGTAACTCACCCGTCGTTTCGCTTTGCCCAGTTGGCGCGAAGTGCACCTGCGGAATAAGGCCAATGATCAAGAGAACCCCAATTGCTATCGCGGTCCTGCGTTTCCTCTTCAACAGAGTGAAAATCATAGCCCCGAGCGGGACGAGTAACAACCAACTGGCAAAGGCTTGAACCTTAGGAACGATTCCTCCGGCCAACCAAGGCACATACGGCAGGGCGGCGATGAGCGCTGAGATGACGATCAGCAGAATCAAGAAAGTGTGCTTCTGTTGTTGCTGACCGTCTATTCTCATATGTCGACTTTATCGGTTCAACATCGGCTAACGCTGTTGTTCTGCAGCCCACCGCGCAACGCGTTGCCTGCTCTCATCCTCGGAAAGGTCTATCACTCTGCTCAAAAGTGACCAGCGCACCCCGAAAGGATCAATAATTGACGCGAATCGGTCCCCGGAAACGAAGGTGGCTGCTGGCTCTCGTACAGTGGCACCGGCTGCTTGCGCCCGAGCTACGAGTTCATCAACGTTCGAGCAATACAGCGCCATGGAGTAACAGGCGCTCGGCGGCTCGGGTGGCGCCACCAGACCGCAATCGGGGCTCGGCTCCCCCAGCTGAAGTTTTCCATTGCCAAAATCTAGATCCGCGTGCACCATCACGCCGCCAATCTCGGTACAGTCCACAAACTGAGCACCGAAAACGTCTCGATAAAACTCGACTGCATTCGCCGCGTTCTTGATAGCCAAGAAAGGTGTCAAAGATGTCGAACCGCGAGGGATCCCGTCGGCCGTGTATGTACCGGTGACCCCGATGGTATTTTCTTCTTGATTTTCCATATCTTCACTCTACGAAGCTGTGGCACCCTTGGACTTGTAGATTCACGCCAACTTTGAAAGGTCGTCATCGGTGGACAGCACGGACGATCGTCGAGGCGTTTTGTATCCTGCTAAATTGCCAGAGTTCCAACGCATCCTCGCTCCCCAGCATTTGCGCGACCGGGTCGGTTGGTTTTGGATGGCCCGCTGGAATATTGCCCCGGGCCGGACCTCACGCCAAGAGTTACTTGCCTTCCCCTGCATAAACCTCGTCATCCAACCGACGGGGGTCACTCTTGCCGGAGTTTCCACCGGGGCATCTCATCGAGATTTAACCGGTAGCGGATGGGTGCTGGCCGCGTTGCTGTTACCTTCCTCCGCCCGGAGCTTCGGTTTTGAACCACGCTCTGTCTTAGGCCGTGAAGTAACGCTTGCAGCGGAAGGGTTATTAGAACCGGTACGCCAATTGATGGACGCGCCCGCTCCGCAGGAACAACTAAACTCAGCTGTTGACTTGCTCGCTGGATGGATTGAGCAAAAGGTGACGTGCACAGACCAACATGGGTTGATCGCCAATAAAATGTTGTCCTTGGTCGCAGAGAGACGGGAGATCGTCAACGTGATTCAGCTGGCCGACGCACTTGGTTTGTCGGTACGCAGCCTGCAGCGGCTCTGCGCTGAGTATGTCGGGCTTAGCCCGCTGACCGTTATCCGCAGATACCGGTTGCAAGAGGCAGCCCAGCGACTGCGTGAAAACCCAGAAATATCCATCACGCAGATCGCGGCAGAGCTCGAATATGCGGATCATGCGCACCTGACTAAAGATTTTCGGCAAGTACTCGGATTCACTCCCAGCGCCTATCGAGCGGGATCTTTGGACTAGAAACCGATGACATCACCGGACCAATAGAAATATGCCGCGACCGCGCTGATTTCGATCAAGGCTGAAACGAGGCTCGCCGTGGCAACTGGTGGATTTGGTGAAGCCAAATTGATGGCGACGGTTCCATAAGCCTGCGATATATCGACACCGTCAACTTGCAGAAGATTCCGCGAAATCACCTTGCTCAAATCAACCCCGGCAGCGTTCAGAGCTACTTGTGCTCGTCGCAGCGCGCTGACTTTGGCCTGCCATTGCTTCCTTGGAAGCTATCGGGAAGCTCAAGCGAACGCCTACGGTGAAGGTCCGGAAGATTTGGGCCGCTGCTTCCATCATGGAAGCCCTAGATAACTTTGCCTTGCGGGCCGGGCGGCGGGTACGTGGAAGATTTACGCCAGGGAACGTTCAGTGCCAGGACAACTCGTATTTTGCTTTCCCCTGCCGAAAAATTCACACTTCCGGACATAGAAAAACGCCCCGAACTCTTCTTGCGAAGTGTTCGGGGCGTTTTCAGATAATCACGTAATCCGTGAAATCACTAAGAAAGCTTACTTAGCCTTCTCAACGATCTCAACGAGACGCCAGTTCTTGTCTGCTGACAATGGGCGAGTCTCTGCGATTACAACCAAGTCGCCAATGCCGGCTTCGTTGTTCTCGTCGTGAGCCTTCACGTTCTTGTTGCGACGCATGACCTTGCCGTAAAGGGCGTGCTTAACACGGTCCTCAACGTCAACGACGATGGTCTTCTGCATTTTGTCGGAAACCACGTAACCACGGAGGGTCTTGCGGTCGTTGCGCTCTACAGCTGCATCCACGACGTTATCCTTCTCGCTCATTACTTGGTTTCCTTGCCCTTCTTGGTCTCTTCAACCGGGACAACGACTTCCTGACGAAGACCCAGTTCACGCTCACGCATTACAGTGTAAATGCGTGCGATATCGCGCTTAATGGACTTCAAGTTGCCGTGAGTCTCTAGCTGGCCGGTAGCCGACTGGAAACGCAGGTTGAACAGTTCTGCCTTGGCCTTCTTCAATTCCTCGTTCAAACGAGCATTATCGAAGCCGTCCAGGGACTCGACGCTTAGATCCTTAGAACCAATAGCCATCCCTATTCACCACCCTCACGACGCACGATACGTGCCTTCAATGGCAGCTTGTGGATTGCTAGGCGCAATGCCTCTTTAGCTACCTCTTCGGAGACGCCATCAAGTTCAAACAAGATGCGTCCTGGCTTTACGTTGGCAACCCACCACTCCGGTGAACCCTTACCGGAACCCATGCGGGTTTCGGCTGGCTTCTTGGTTAGTGGACGGTCTGGGTAAATATTGATCCAGACCTTACCGCCACGCTTGATGTGACGGGTCATCGCGATACGAGCTGCCTCGATCTGACGGTTGGTCACGTAAGCAGGAGTAAGAGCCTGAATGCCGTATTCACCGAATGAAACAGTGGTTCCGCCCTTGGCAGCGCCGGAGCGCTTTGGGTGGTGCTGCTTACGGAACTTTACTCGACGTGGGATAAGCATTTAAGCCTGTCCTCCTTCCGCAGCCGGAGCTGCAGCGCCCTTGCTACGTTCTGGACGTCGACGACGCTCGCCACCACGTGGACGATCGTTGCCAGCGCCACCACGGCCACCGCGTGCCGGAGCGGCAGCGGCCTGCTGTGCAGCAAGTTCCTTGGCGGTTACGTCACCCTTGTAGATCCAAACCTTTACGCCGATACGGCCGAAGGTGGTCTTGGCTTCGAACTTACCAAAGTCGATGTTCGCACGCAGGGTGTGCAGTGGCACACGACCTTCGCGGTAGAACTCCTTGCGGGACATTTCTGCACCGCCAAGTCGACCCGAGCACTGAACGCGGATGCCCTTGGCACCAGCGCGCATTGCCGACTGCATTGCCTTCTTCATCGCGCGGCGGAAAGCCACACGTGAAGCAAGCTGCTCGGCGATGCCCTGGGCGACCAACTGGGCCTCCATGTCAGGGTTCTTGACCTCGAGGATGTTCAGCTGAACCTGCTTAGCTGTCATCTTCTCCAGTGCGCCACGGATGCGATCTGCTTCGGCGCCGCGGCGACCGATAACGATGCCCGGACGTGCGGTGTGGATATCCACACGAACACGGTCACGAGTACGCTCGATCTCTACGCGGGCAATGCCTGCACGATCCATTCCGGTAGACAGCAATGCGCGGATTTTTACGTCTTCTTTTACGTAATCTGCGTAGCGCTGTCCTGGCTTGCTGCTATCGGCGAACCAGTGCGAAACGTGGTCAGTGGTGATGCCGAGACGGAAACCGTTCGGGTTTACCTTCTGTCCCATTTAGTTCTCCCCACCCTTCTCCGGGGTTGAAACAACCACGGTGACGTGGCTGGTGCGCTTCTTGATCTGGAATGCGCGACCCTGAGCTCGCGGCTGGAACCGCTTCATGGTCGGTCCCTCGTCAACAAACGCTTCGCTGATGATCAGCTCGTCCTCATTGAATGCTTCACCTGCGCGGTCCGCGGCGGCACGGGCGTTAGCCACTGCCGATGCGACAACCTTGTACACTGGCTCCGAAGCTGCCTGTGGGGCAAACTTCAAGATAGCCAGCGCTTCGTTCGTCTGTAGACCACGAACAAGGTTGACGACGCGCCGGGCCTTCATAGGCGTCACGCGGATATGGCGCGCAATTGCCTTGGCTTCCATTGCTTTCCTTCTCTCGTCTTTCGAAGAAGTGCTAAGCATCTCTAGATCCCTTGCGGGACCTAGCGACGCTTGCCCTTCTTGTCGTCCTTCACGTGGCCACGGAACGTGCGGGTCAATGCAAACTCTCCGAGCTTGTGACCGACCATTGATTCGGTAACAAACACAGGAATGTGCTTACGACCGTCGTGCACGGCGATGGTGTGTCCCAGCATGTCCGGGATGATCATCGAACGGCGGGACCACGTCTTGATGACGTTCTTGGTGCCCTTTTCGTTCTCAGCTTCGACCTTGAGGAAGAGGTGCTGATCGACGAAGGGGCCTCTCTTCAGGCTGCGTGGCATGTTTCCAGGCTCCTATCGCTTGTTCTTGCCGGTCTTGCGACGACGCACAATGAGCTTGTCGCTTTCCTTATTTGGACGACGAGTACGACCCTCGCGCTTACCGTTCGGGTTGACTGGGTGACGTCCACCGGACGTCTTACCCTCGCCACCACCGTGCGGGTGATCAATTGGGTTCATGGCAACGCCACGCACGGTTGGGCGAACGCCCTTCCAGCGCATACGGCCAGCCTTACCCCAGTTGATGTTGATCTGCTCAGCGTTACCAACTTCGCCGATGGTTGCGCGGCAGCGCACATCAACGTTGCGGATTTCGCCGGATGGCAGACGCAACTGCGCGAAGCGGCCTTCACGAGCTACAAGCTGGATCGATGAGCCAGCGGAGCGAGCCATTTTGGCGCCACCGCCTGGGCGCAACTCGACAGCGTGGATAACTGAACCAACAGGGATGTTACGAAGCGGCAGGTTGTTACCTGGCTTGATATCCGCTGCTGGGCCGGCCTCGACCTTGTCGCCCTGCTTGAGGTTGTTCGGTGCCACGATGTAGCGCTTGGTTCCATCAATGTAGTGGAGCAAAGCGATACGTGCGGTGCGGTTCGGATCGTACTCGATGTGAGCAACGGTTGCCGGAACGCCATCTTTGTCATGACGACGGAAGTCGATGACGCGGTAGGCACGCTTGTGTCCGCCACCCTTGTGTCGGGTGGTGATCTTACCGGAGTTGTTACGGCCGCCAGTCTTGGTGAGTGGACGAACCAGTGACTTTTCCGGAGTCGATCGGGTGATTTCTGCGAAGTCAGCTACCGACGAGCCACGAAGGCCCGGGGTAGTTGGCTTGTACTTACGAATTCCCATTATTTATATTCCTCGTTAAAGTGGTCTCCGCTTAGGAAAGCGGACCGCCGAAGATGTCAATCGATCCTTCTTTCAAAGTGATGATTGCACGCTTGGTATCCTTGCGTGCACCCCACCCGAATTTGGTGCGCTTGCGCTTACCGGTTCGATTCATGGTGTTTACGGACTCAACCTTGACGTTGAAGATAGCTTCAACGGCATTCTTGATTTCCGCTTTGTTTGAACGTGGGTCAACCAAGAAGGTGTACTGACCTTCATCGATTAGGCCGTAGCTCTTTTCCGAAACGACTGGTGCGATGACCACGTCGTGCGGAGCCTTTGAGAAGATGCTCATTACTTGGCTTCCTCCTTCTGGACCAGTGCTTCGAAGGCAGCCTTGGTGAAGACTACGTCATCCGAAACCAGAACATCGTAGGTGTTCAACTGGTCGACGTATAGAACGTGCACAGAATCAAGGTTGCGTACCGAAAGGGCAGCAACATCGTTTGCGCGATCAATGACGACGAGCAGGTTCTTACGTTCGGTCAACGAACGCAAGGTAGCCAGAGCTTCCTTGGTCGATGGCTTTTCGCCAGAAACCAGGTTCTCGATCACGTGAACACGATCGAAGCGTGCACGATCAGACAAAGCGCCGCGCAGTGCAGCCGCCTTCATCTTCTTCGGGGTACGCTGCGAGTAGTCGCGTGGGGTTGGACCGTGGACAATGCCACCGCCGGTCATGTGTGGAGCACGGATCGAACCCTGACGGGCGCGGCCGGTACCCTTCTGCTTGAACGGCTTACGACCGGCGCCGGAAACTTCCGAGCGGTCCTTGGTCTTGTGGGTACCCTGACGGGCAGCAGCCAACTGTGCAACAACAACCTGGTGCAACAGTGGGACGTTGGTCTGTACGGCGAAGATGCTCTCTGGCAGTTCGACGTTAAGTGCCTTAGTCATTTACTTATGCTCCCTTCACGGCGGTGCGTACGAGAACGACGCGACCGCGAGCGCCTGGAACGGCACCCTTGATCAGCAGGAGGTTCTTCTCAGCGTCGATGGCGTGAATGGTCAGGTTCTGAGTGGTTACGCGCTCAGCACCCATACGACCAGCCATCTTCTGTCCACGGAAGACGCGACCTGGGGTCGATGCGCCGCCGATGGAACCTGGCTTACGGTGGTTCTTGTGAGCACCGTGGGATGCAGGAGCACCGTGGAATCCGTGGCGCTTCATAACGCCAGCGAAACCCTTACCCTTCGAGGTGCCAACAACATCGACCTTCTGGCCAGCGTTGAACAGCTCTACGGATAGTTCCTGTCCTGCGGTGTACTCTGCGACGTCTTCGGTACGCAGTTCCACCAGGTGACGACGTGGGGTCACGCCGGCAGCTTCAAAGTGACCAGCCAGTGGCTTGGTGACCTTGCGTGGGTCGATCTGGCCGTAGCCGATCTGAACTGCGGTGTAGCCGTCACGTTCTGCATTAACTAGCTTGGTGACAACGTTGCTGTCAGCCTGCACGACGGTGACTGGGATCAGAATGTTGTTTTCATCCCAAACCTGGGTCATGCCGAGCTTCGTGCCCAACAGGCCCTTTACATTGCGGGTTGCGGTCATAGTTTTCTCGCCACCTCCCCTTAAAGCTTGATTTCGATGTTGACATCCGCTGGCAGATCGAGACGCATCAGCGAATCTACGGCCTTCGGGGTCGGATCAACAATGTCGATCAGACGCTTGTGCGTGCGCATTTCGAAGTGCTCACGGCTGTCTTTGTACTTGTGTGGCGAACGGATAACGCAGTACACGTTCTTTTCCGTTGGCAGCGGCACTGGGCCGACTACGGTTGCGCCTGCGCGCGTGACCGTCTCAACGATCTTCCGGGCCGAAACGTCAATGACCTCGTGGTCATACGACTTCAGCCGGATGCGGATTTTCTGTCCCGCCATGGCGTCATGCCTCTTCCTGTTAGCACTATCAAAAATTACTGTGCCTATATACGGGTTCTTGCGAACCGGCACGCCTTACGCTGCGACTGAATCCGGATGAGATCCGGGTTCCTCACCCGCAGGTGGCTCCGACCCCCGCGGTCGGGCGTGTCGTGAAATTTTCAGTCACGACAATTCCGACATAGTTTTCACCTTGTGCGAAGATCTTTTTGTTTGTCACCGTTGTATCGATCCCGAACCCCAGGCATTATCCTGCGTGAGAGTCGATCCCTGTCGAACAAACCAATTCCGATTACCCCTCGCGGGGATCGGGTTGCAATCAAGCAACTTATCTAGTCTGACAGGTCGACCGCCCTCGCGCAAATCTTTTGGACTGATTTGGCGCCGTGATCTTGACCTCACGAGTTCAAATTGTCCTGAGCTGGCCGTGAATTTTCATCCTGACCGAACTCAGCGTGGGTTTCGCCTCGCTGCTCATCGGTGCGTGGTTTGCGTTCCACCCGGACCAGCTTCAGCACCGCGGCCACGATCAAGCCAATCCCGGCAAGTACCAGCCAGAGGAAGGCCAGATAACGCAAGAACCACAATACGGCCGCGGTAATGGCAATCGCACCCCACCAGATGTAGCGTTTCCGTCCAAGCTTGAGCCCCAGGACAATCAAGGCGGCAAAGAAGAACAGGCTAAAGACCTGCGCTACTCCATTACCGTCTATCAGGGTACTGATCTGGGTCAGCGAGGCTAAGACCGCGCTCATGATCACATACCGATGGGCAACAGGACCTCGTTTGCCCACGAAGTGCCGCGCAGACAGAATAATCGTAATCATCGTGAAGTAGAGGAAGTAGATACTGGCTACAGGCATCTGGCGTATCTGAACGTAACTGCTGAAGGCCAAGAATGCGCCGAGCACTATCAGCGCGTCAGTCCCCCACAGCTGCCAGCGTGTGGGCAATTCGAAGTACCTGGTCAAGGCGCCGGCGGCAAAGATCAGTACAGCGCCGGCGATAATCCACGCGGTGCGCGGATCGTTATAGTGCACCAGTAAGCCAGCGACCCCCGTGCTGAGAATCGTTGCAGCAAAATAAATACGAGCGGCTTGTCCAGCAGCGGCTTGGGAAGAGCGCACGTCCCGTGGGTAGCGCGGCGCAGGGTCCGCGAACCTGCCATGCAGTAGCGAAGTGACCAGTAACAGAATCGTGGTGAGCAGTAGTTGCCAAGTTAGATCCATCCACGACTGCAGGCTAAAGGTAGTGCCTTCACGCCAGTAGGCAATACCTTGGCCAATGGCAGCGAACAGTGCCACACTGGATCCGGCCGCCAACCAAGCAATCTTTTTGGTATGCACCAAAAGCGCTAGTTGTACCGAGGTAACCAGCAGGACCAACGCGGTCCAGCCCGCACCGGTGGTGGCCAAGGTGATGGCGAACAGCGCAAAGAGTGTTCCAAAAACTGGGGCAAAGCGCAGCGTTTGTGAATTCCGCAAGGGCCATTGCGTGGCAAGTGCCAGTAGCGCCACGGCGAGCAGCAGGATTTGTGTCACCTGCACAGACCACCAAGGCCCGTGAATCCACCCAGTCGCCTCGAAACTCTGAACACCTTGAATATAGACCAGCCCGCACAGCCCAATTACCGTAGCGAATAACAAGAACTCTGCATGCGTCGTTTGTTTCCTCAGTGCGTAGAAGCCCTTCACCGAGTGAATAATCCACAGACTGATCCCTAACAGCATGGTGCCGCGGTCATATAGCGCGAAGCCGAAGTCACCCACGAGCAAGACCAACGGCAGCAGGGCGACAAGGCCCACGGTAATCCAACGCATTTCCCGACTCAGTGCACGCTTTGCGCGCATCACTAGGAACAAGCGGACCAGTTGCGGAAGCATCACCGAAACTATCATCAGTGCGAAGCGTCCGGAGAAGTCGACGTCTAGGTAGTTCGCGAACCACCAAATACTCAGGCTGAAGGTCAGTTGCGCGGCAGCGGCGTAAACCGTTTTCCATTGTGGCGCCTGGACCCTGCGGGCATTGAGTAGATAGAAGCTTAGATTTGTCAGTCCGACAACCGCCACGATGAGCACTAAACTTTGGAAACTAAAGATCAACAGTGCGGCACTGGCTACCAACACCATGATGCGCAGTATTTGCGCATCTCGTTGCTGTCCATGGTTATCCAGACGCCAGCCTGCCAGTATCACATTGACTAGCGCGAGGATGATCCCCAAGGCGAGCCAAGTTCCTACACTCAGCGTCAGGAAGCTCGCTTCCCCAATTGAAGTCACCGTGTTGTGCAGCGACAGGACATAGCTCAGCGTAAGCACCGTGAGCATTACCGAAGCACCAAAATGAATGAGGTGTTCTCGTGTGGGCGGAAGCTGACGTTTGCTACGAAGGGTCGAGATCAACCACAGCGCAAAGAGCGGCAGCCATAAACCCACCACCCATGCTAAATTCAAGGATTCGAACACCGCTGCATCTCGGCCGTAGCCTTGTGCAATGCCCGTTGGTTGCTCAAACCCGGTCAGCAGCTGTTGCAGGGCTCGGCCCACAAAACCACCGAAGACAAGTACGCCAAGCCAGCGGGTCAGATCCAAGACAAGGTGCCATTGACGCTGTGTTTCGTTGCGGAACGCAAGGGTCAGCCCAAGGATAGCTACTGCCAACGCTGGCAGTACTCGCCAAGCAAATAGGTCGCTGGCTGCTACGGCTAACACCGCCAGCAGCACGATGGCGACGGCCTCAATTTTTCCGCGATGATGCAGCGCAGACAGCGAGAATACCTGCAGCAACGGAATCAGTAGCACGGCATAGCCCCACGGCACCACTGGTCCGGTAACCTGCGCCAACGCCACCAGCAGTGAGCCGGCGACCAGCACCCACAGTGCAATGCGTTCGGTTCGCCACCAGCTGGCGGGGACCGAGAAGAGCTGGCGGTAGCCTCGGGCGAAGTATGTGACGGCTAAGGCTTGTCCGGCCCAGAGCGCAGCGCTGATGGCCCAGGTAGTTTGTGCTTCCAACGCTAAGTAATTGCCGGTAGCAAAAATCAGCAGCATGAAGGTCACTCGTGCCGCGTAGAGCCGGTACAACCGGAACTGCTTTATGAGCCGAATCGTGAGTAGCAGGTGAGCGGTCACCAGGAAGAAGACCCAGAGCAGATCGCGTGGGTTCAACGAGGTATACATGACCAGTGCTAAGCCGAGCACTAGCAACGGCAGAAGTTGCCCGGTGGCAAAAACTGCCGAATAGAACAGTGAGGAGCGAACCTTTTCGCTGCGTACGGCCAGCACGAGTAAAACCACCGAAAGCACCAGCAAGAAGAGCAGGTAGAACAAGATGCCTCGTTGCACCGTGGCTGCGCAGGCCATGGTGGTGGAGACCAAGACGAAAACTGCAATCCACGCGAGCACCCGCGAACGTAATCGAACCGTGGCAAAACCTACGGCGAGCGTGCCAATGACCGAGAAGATCAGCCAGAGGACCGGGGCAGAGAGCGACAGCGTCTGATAAGTGGCGATTCCCGATAGCGGAAGTAAGGCCAGACCGGTTCCGGCGAATGCGCTCGCGGCAGGCTTGAGGTTTTTCTTTGCCGCATGCACGTAGAGGCCACCGCCGTAAAACACTGCGGCGAGCACAAACAGGGCGATGAGTTTAGGAAGCGGTGGTAACGCGAAGCTGAGGAAGAGGGCGGCGGCGGCCACGATGAGCAGCGCCGCCACATACAAGGTGACGTTGATATTACGTAGTTCGCGTTCGCGTGCAGTGAGCACCTTGACCGGACGCGCTGGCGCTAGCGGAGCAGCAGGCTTAACCGGTGGCTGCGCATAAGCTCCTGCGTGCGTACTTTGCAGCTGGTCATTCGGTGTCCACTCGGTGAGTGGCCCAGTAGTTGGCGGTGCATTACTGACAGGCTGCTGCACCTGCCCAGTTGCCGGCGCCGCTTGTTTGGCTTCGCGTGCGGCGTAGCTGGTGGCTGCGTTATAGCCCTCTTGCCAGGCCTGCTGTTTTGCTTGGGCATCAGTGGACTGCTTCTTTTCACCGACTCGATATCCGATGAAAAAGCTCAACGCCAAGAGCAACATCACTACGATGAACCAGAACATACTTCGCCCTTAACTAGTTGAGCCCACCACGGGATATCCACTCCTCCAATTAGACCACTGTCTAGATATACTTGCGAGGTTACACGCGTGGTTAAGCAAAAAGATCTCCACTACTTCGAAAAGAAGTAGTGGAGATCTTTTATGTCAGACCAGTCGGTCTAGATCATTAGTAGCGAACTACTTGGTGATCTTGGTGACCTTGCCCGAACCAACGGTGCGGCCGCCTTCGCGGATAGCGAAGCCGAGGCCATCTTCCATGGCGATTGGCTGAATCAGCTCAACCGACATTTCGGTGTTGTCGCCAGGCATAACCATCTCGGTGCCTTCTGGCAACGTGATGACGCCGGTGACGTCGGTGGTGCGGAAGTAGAACTGCGGACGGTAGTTCGAGTAGAACGGGTTGTGACGTCCGCCTTCGTCCTTCGACAGGATGTAGACGTTAGCTTCGAAGCCGGTGTGTGGGGTGATCGAGCCTGGGGCTACGATAACCTGTCCACGCTCAACATCGTCGCGCTTCAGACCGCGAAGCAGCAGGCCACAGTTCTCGCCGGCCCATGCTTCGTCAAGCTGCTTGTGGAACATCTCGATACCGGTAACGGTGGTCTTCTGGATCGGACGGATGCCGACGATCTCGACCTCCGAGTTGATCTTCAGGGTGCCACGCTCGGCGCGACCGGTTACAACGGTACCGCGACCGGTGATGGTGAAGACGTCTTCAATTGGCATCAGGAATGGCTTGTCGCGATCACGAACTGGGTTCGGGATGTAGGTATCGACAGCATCCATCAGATCCTCGATGGACTTGGTCCATACTGGATCGCCTTCCAGAGCCTTCAGGCCCGAAACGCGAACCACTGGAGCGTCATCGCCATCGAAGCCCTGCGAGGAAAGAAGTTCGCGAACTTCCATCTCGACGAGCTCTAGGAGCTCCTCGTCCTCAACCATGTCCGACTTGTTCAGTGCGACCATCAAGGTTGGAACACCAACCTGGCGGGCCAGCAGAACGTGCTCGCGGGTCTGAGCCATTGGGCCGTCAGTAGCGGCAACCACGAGGATTGCGCCGTCCATCTGAGCAGCACCGGTGATCATGTTCTTGACATAGTCAGCGTGGCCTGGAGCGTCAACGTGTGCGTAGTGACGGCTCGGGGTCTGGTACTCAACGTGCGAGATATTGATGGTAATACCGCGCTGGCGCTCTTCTGGAGCCGAGTCAACCGACGCGAAGTCGCGCTGCTCGTTGACATCTGGGTACTTGTCAGCAAGTACCTTGGAGATGGCAGCGGTCAACGTGGTCTTACCGTGGTCAACGTGACCAATGGTGCCGATGTTGACGTGCGGCTTGGTCCGCTCGAACTTTGCCTTTGCCACAGGTTCCTCCTAGAAACGTTTACAGAAGACTTACTTTCGTTTGCGCGGTTCGCAAACGAACTGAAATTAGTCTACTGGGGGCTTGGATAAATATAAAAATTTCGGTCCTGCGCGGGCCCTGCATGTGATGCAAATCCCTCGTTGGCCGTTTGCGAGGCCGGCTTCATTGGCAATAAAGCCGGCTTCGCGATCGGCCACTCCCCCACACGGGCGGGGTCACGGCCAAGTTTGGTTCCTAGACGATTACTCGCCGCGGGCCTTCTGGATGATCTCTTCGGCAACTGCCTTCGGGACCTCAGAGTAGCTGTTGAAGGTCATCGAGTAAACTGCGCGACCCTGGGTCTTCGAGCGCAGGTCACCAATGTAACCGAACATCTCCGACAGTGGCACGGAGGCATTGATAACCTTCACACCAGCTGCGTCGGACATTTCCTGGATCGAGCCACGGCGGGAGTTTAGGTCGCCGATAACGTCGCCCATGTACTCTTCCGGGGTACGAACTTCGACGCTCATCAGTGGTTCAAGCAGGATTGGGTTAGCGCGACGTGCGCCTTCCTTGAATACCTGTGAGCCAGCGATCTTGAACGCCATTTCCGAGGAGTCAACATCGTGGTAAGCACCGTCAAGGACGGTAGCCTTCACGCCAACCATTGGGTAACCGGCGAGGATACCGTACTGCATGGCGTCCTGGATACCGGCATCGATGGATGGGATGTATTCACGAGGAATACGACCACCGGTGACAGCGTTCTTGAACTCGTAGTTCACGCCGTCGACAACCTCAAGAGGCTCGAATGCAACCTGGACCTTTGCGAACTGGCCCGAACCACCGGTCTGCTTCTTGTGGGTAAAGTCAACCTTATCCACGGCAGTCTTGATGGTTTCGCGGTATGCAACCTGTGGCTTACCAACGTTGGCTTCCACGCGGAATTCGCGCTTCATGCGATCCACCAGGATATCCAGGTGAAGCTCGCCCATGCCGCCGATTTCGGTCTGGCCGGTGTCATCGTTCAACGAAACGGTGAAGGTTGGATCTTCTGCAGACAGCTTCTGGATAGCGGTCGACAGCTTCTCCTGGTCACCCTTGGTCTTAGGCTCGATGGCCACGAAGATCACTGGTGCTGGGAACGACATCGACTCAAGCACAATCGGGTTCGCTGGATCGCAAAGGGTATCACCGGTGGTGGTATCCTTCAGGCCGATCACGGCGTAGATGTGACCTGCGTGGATCTCGTCTACCGGCTGTTCCTTGTTAGCGTGCATCTGGAAGAGCTTGCCAACGCGTTCCTTCTTCTGCTTCGTCGAGTTGAGCAACTGTGTACCTGAAGTTGCACGGCCCGAGTAAACGCGGATGAAGTTCAGCTGACCGAAGAATGGGTGAGCGGCAATCTTGAAGGCCAGAGCCGAGAAAGGTGATTCCTCGGTAGGCTCGCGAGTGAGCTCGATTTCTTCGTTCTTTGGATCGTGACCGATGGTCACGCCGACGTCCATTGGGTTTGGCAGGAAGTCAATCACGGCGTCGAGCATAGGCTGCACGCCGCGGTTCTTGAAGGCCGAACCACAGTAAACTGGGTAGATCTCCGAGTTGATGACCATCTTGCGGATGCCGGCCTTGAGCTCAGCAATGCTGATCTCTTCGCCTTCGAGGAACTTCTCCATGAGCTCGTCAGAGCCCTCAGCGACATCCTCAACCAGCTTGGCGCGGTATTCCTCGGCCTTTTCCAGCATATCTGCAGGAATTTCGCGAGTCTCGTAAGCGGCACCCATGGTGACGTCACCCTTGGAGTCGCCTTCCCAGACGAATGCCTTCATGGTCATCAGGTCAACGACACCGACAAATTCATGCTCGGAGCCGATAGGCAGCTGCATGACCAATGGCTTAGCACCAAGGCGCTTGACGATGGTATCCACGGTGAAGTAGAAGTCTGCACCCATCTTGTCCATCTTGTTGACGAAGCAGATGCGTGGAACGTTGTACTTGTCAGCCTGACGCCATACGGTCTCAGACTGAGGCTCAACGCCTTCCTTGCCATCAAATACTGCAACGGCGCCATCAAGCACGCGAAGCGAGCGCTCCACCTCAACGGTGAAGTCAACGTGGCCAGGGGTGTCAATGATGTTGATCTGGTTGTTGTTCCAGAAGCAAGTCACGGCGGCAGACGTGATAGTAATGCCGCGTTCCTTTTCCTGTTCCATCCAGTCAGTAGTCGAGGCACCGTCGTGTGTCTCGCCGAGCTTGTGATTTACACCCGTGTAGAAAAGGATGCGCTCAGTAGTAGTGGTTTTACCAGCATCGATGTGGGCCATGATGCCGATATTTCGGACCTTATTCAGGTCAGTAAGCACGTCCTGTGCCACGTTGTCTCCCTTAAAGGTGAGGCAAGGAATGCTGGATGCCTGTTGACACCCAGCACTTCCAAGCGTTTCTTACCAGCGGTAGTGAGCGAAGGCCTTGTTGGACTCGGCCATCTTGTGAGTGTCTTCGCGACGCTTCACAGCGGCACCCAGACCGTTCGAGGCGTCCAAGATCTCGTTCATCAAACGTTCGATCATGGTCTTCTCGCGACGAGCCTTCGAGTAACCAACCAACCAGCGAAGAGCTAGTGCGGTTGCACGGCCTGGCTTGACCTCAACAGGAACCTGGTAGGTCGCGCCACCAACGCGGCGTGAACGAACCTCAAGGGCCGGGCGGATGTTATCCATGGCCTTCTTGAGAGTCGAAACAGCGTCGGCGCCGGACTTTGCAGCGGCACCTTCGAGTGCGCCGTAAACAATGCGCTCTGCAGTGGACTTCTTGCCGTCTACGAGAACCTTGTTGATCAGCTGAGTGACCAATGGGGATTCGAAGACTGGATCAGAAACTAGTGGGCGCTTTGGCGCCGGACCCTTACGAGGCATTACTTACCATCCTTCTTTGCACCGTAGCGGGAACGAGCCTGCTTGCGGTCCTTAACACCCTGAGTATCCAGAGCACCACGTACAATCTTGTAACGAACACCTGGAAGGTCCTTTACACGACCACCGCGAACGAGCACGATGGAGTGTTCCTGCAGGTTGTGTCCGACACCTGGAATGTAAGCGGTAACTTCGATGCCACCGGCAAGGCGCACACGTGCGACCTTACGCAGAGCCGAGTTAGGCTTCTTCGGGGTGGTGGTGTACACACGAGTGCACACGCCACGGCGCATTGGGTTGCCCTTGAGGGCAGGAGCCTTGGTCTTGACGACCTTAGGCGAGCGGCCCTTACGGACCAGCTGCTGAATAGTAGGCACTTTCGTGTCCTTCCATTGTCTAAGTTTGTCGGCACCACAACCGGACAGTTATCTGCCAAATCGTGGAGCTAGCTGCTTGCTTTACAGCCATGGGACTAAATGCCCCTAGGCGTGCGAAAGTGTGGCATTTGTTGCGCAACCTGCCCGCAACCCGGACTGTGTCCATTTTGCCACACCTAAAACAATTGCTTTCAGTCTAGCATTAATCCGCCATCGCTCTAGGTTCAGTAAGCTATCTCACCTATCACCCGAGCATAACTAGGTAAGCTGAACGCCGGCCATACCGCAGATGACCACAGGCTGAACCTCGGTGCATAACTTGCAATCCAAGCCTCTAGTGGAGAACTCCCCCAAGGGACTTATCTCCCCTTCGATTGTGCTTAAATGGAACACCCGCCGGTACCCAAAGGTACCGGCGGGTGCGTTGACTAACTAGTCAAAAATCCGTGTTTAGCGGAAGTCTGAACCGTGGTCGTAGTCATCCATCGAGATGGCCTGGAATTCTGGCGAAAGATTGCCTTCCAGAGCATCGTCGTACAGTCCCGAGGAGAATGCCGAGGAACCGGTGAACAAAGTTGCCTTTGCTTCGTCGGTTGGCTCAACGTTGATCTGGGTGTAGCGATCCAGGCCGGTACCGGCTGGGATCAACTTACCGATGATCACGTTCTCCTTCAGACCCAACAGTGGATCTTCCTTACCTTCCATCGCAGCCTGAGTCAGCACGCGGGTGGTTTCCTGGAAGGAAGCAGCCGAGAGCCATGAATCGGTGGCAAGCGATGCCTTGGTAATACCCATCATTTCGTCACGACCGGCAGCTGGACGCTTGCCTTCGGTGACTGCCTTCTTGTTCGCAGCGGTGAAGCGCGAACGGTCGGCCAACTCGCCTGGCAGCAATTCAGTTTCGCCGGACTCAATGACGGTGACGCGACGCAGCATCTGACGGACGATGACTTCCACGTGCTTATCGTGGATGCCTACACCCTGTGACTGGTACACGTCCTGGACCTCGCGGACCAGGAACTTCTGTGCTTCACGTGGGCCCAAGACTCGAAGAACCTGCTTCGGATCCAAGGTACCGCTGGTCAGCTGTGTACCGGCAATGATGTTTTCGCCCTCTTCAACCAACAGGCGAGCACGACGCAGAACCGGGTAGGCCTGCTTCTCGTCGCCGTTGTCTGGAGTGACTACAACACGTAGCTGCTTCTCGTCGTCCTCGATCGACACGCGACCGGTGACCTCTGACATCGGAGCCACACCCTTAGGGGTACGGGCTTCGAAGAGCTCCTGGATACGAGGCAGACCCTGAGTAATATCATCAGCCGATGCAACACCACCGGTGTGGAAGGTACGCATGGTCAGCTGAGTACCTGGCTCACCAATGGACTGTGCGGCGATGATGCCCACGGCCTCACCGATGTCAACGGTCTTGCCGCTGGCCAGCGAACGACCGTAGCACTGTGCACAGGTTCCGACGGCGGAATCACAGGTCAGCACGGAGCGAACGCGGATTTCATCGATACCTGCTGCGTACAGCTGGTCGATGAGCACGTCGCCCACGTCGGAACCGGCTTCTGCCAGAACCTTGCCGTCAGCATCCTTGACCTCGGTAGCCAGCGTACGGGTGTACGCCGAGTTCTCGACGGTCTCGTGCATCATGCGTACACCAACGGAGTTGTTGGCGATCGGCACGGTCAGACCGCGGCGGGTGCCACAGTCATCTTCACGAACGATAACATCCTGTGAAACGTCGACCAGACGACGGGTCAAGTAACCGGAGTTAGCGGTCTTCAATGCGGTATCGGCCAGACCCTTACGGGCACCGTGAGTAGCAATGAAGTACTCCAAAACCGACAGGCCTTCGCGGTACGAAGACTTAATCGGGCGAGGAATAATTTCACCCTTAGGGTTGGACACCAGGCCACGGATACCGGCAATCTGACGCAATTGCAGGTAGTTACCACGAGCCTTGGAGGTCACCATACGGTTAATGGTGTTCAGCTCTTCCATACCGTTCTTCATCGCCTCGGCAACCTCATCGGTAGCCTTGGTCCAGATGTCGATCAAGTCCTGACGACGCTCGGTATCGGCGATCAAGCCCTTATCGAACGAAGCCTGAACCTTCGCGGCACGAACCTCATAAGGAGCCAAGATGGCTGCCTTATCCATATTCGAGGTAATGTCCGAGATGGCCACGGTGACGCCCGAGCGGGTTGCCCAGTAGAAACCGGAATCCTTGAGGTTATCCAAGGTTTCTGCCACGGCGATCTTCGGGTAGCGCTCTGCCAGATCGTTGACGATCTCCGAGAGTGCATCCTTGCCGGCAACCTGTGCCACCCATGGGTAATCCGCTGGCAGGGTGTCGTTGAACAACACCTGACCCAGCGAGGTCTCCAGAAGTGCTTCGGTACCTGGCTCCCAACCTTCCGGAGCAGGCTGCTCGTCAGAAGGAACGAAGTTCGGAACACGAATCTTGACCGGTGCGTTCAGGTGCAGTTCACGCAGGTCCATTGCCATGATGGCTTCGGCAACCGAGGTGAAGGTGCGTCCTGCGCCAACTTCGTTGGCACGCTTGGTCGTCAAGTGGTGCAGACCGATGATCATATCCTGTGAAGGAAGAGCAACCGGGCGACCATCGGAAGGCTTCAAGATGTTGTGCGAGGACAACATCAAGATGCGAGCTTCGGCCTGTGCTTCTGGGCTCAGCGGCAGGTGAACTGCCATCTGGTCACCGTCGAAGTCAGCGTTGAAGGCAGCACAAACCAGTGGGTGCAGCTGCAAAGCCTTACCTTCAACCAGCTGTGGCTCGAACGCCTGGATGCCCAAACGGTGCAGGGTAGGTGCACGGTTAAGCAGTACCGGGTGCTCGGTGATGATCTCTTCGAGAACATCCCAAACCTGTGGACGGTAACGCTCCACCATGCGCTTAGCAGACTTGATGTTCTGTGCGTGGTTGAGGTCAACCAGGCGCTTCATCACGAACGGCTTGAAGAGCTCCAAGGCCATCTGCTTAGGCAGACCACACTGGTGCAGCTTCAGCTGCGGACCAACAACGATGACCGAACGGCCCGAGTAGTCAACACGCTTACCCAACAGGTTCTGACGGAAACGACCCTGCTTGCCCTTGAGCATATCGCTCAACGACTTCAGTGGGCGGTTACCCGGTCCGGTGACCGGACGGCCACGACGACCGTTGTCGAACAGGGAGTCAACAGCTTCCTGGAGCATACGCTTTTCGTTGTTCACGATGATCTCGGGAGCACCAAGATCAAGCAGACGCTTCAGGCGGTTGTTACGGTTGATCACGCGGCGGTACAGGTCGTTCAGGTCCGAGGTAGCGAAACGGCCACCGTCGAGCTGAACCATTGGACGGAGCTCTGGTGGGATCACCGGAACTGCATCCAGAACCATGCCCTCAGGCGAGTTCTCGTTGACCAAGAAGGCGTTAACAACCTTCAGGCGCTTCAGTGCACGAGCCTTCTTCTGGCCCTTGCCTTCGTCGATGATCTGCTTGAGCAGTTCAGCTTCGGCCGTAAGGTCGAAGTTCTGCAGGCGCTTCTGGATTGCTTCTGCACCCATGGAGCCTTCGAAGAACAGTCCGTACTTTTCACGCATGGTGCGGTACAGGCCTTCGTCGCCTTCGAGGTCGGCGACCTTCAGGCCCTTGAAGCGTTCCCAGACGGCACGCAGACGTTCGGCTTCAGCCTTTGAACGCTTGTCGATCTGGAGCACGGTCTTCTCTGCCAGGGTGCGAGCCTTGTTCAGCTCGGCGCCCTTGGCACCGTCGGCTTCCATGCGCTCCAGCTCGGTTTCGAGCTCAGCGGCAATAGCCTTCTTGTCTGCTTCAGCGTTATTAGCCAGGTTGCGCAGTTCCAGATCATGCTGGGCCTGCAGGTTGGGCAATTCGGCGTGGCGACGGTCCTCGTTTACCGAGGTGATCATGTATGCAGCGAAGTAAATGACCTTTTCAAGGTCCTTCGGAGCAAGATCCAACAGGTAGCCCAAGCGCGATGGAACGCCCTTGAAGTACCAGATGTGGGTCACTGGAGCTGCAAGCTCGATGTGTCCCATGCGCTCACGACGAACGTTAGCGCGGGTCACCTCGACGCCGCAACGCTCACAGATGATGCCCTTGAAGCGCACGCGCTTGTACTTACCGCAGTAGCATTCCCAGTCGCGGGAAGGGCCGAAGATCTTTTCGCAGAAAAGACCGTCCTTCTCCGGCTTCAGGGTGCGGTAGTTAATGGTTTCCGGCTTCTTGACCTCGCCGTAGCTCCAACCGCGAATTTCTTCTGCGGATGCAAGGCCAATGCGCATGAGGCCGAATGAGGAATCGTTGGACATAGGGTCCTTTTCTCTCTTCTTTGGTGTCTGAAGTCGATACGAATAAGTAAGTCTTGGTTTCTCGCTACGCTCGCTGGGCCAGCTGGCCTCCTGAGGCAGCGATCAAACCTAGACCTCCTCTACGGAGTTTGGCTCCGACCGGGAAAGGTCGATGCCAAGCTCTTCCGCCGCACGGAACGATTCCTCGTCCGATTCGCGCATTTCGATCGTGTTGCCGTCGGTACCAAGTACCTCAACGTTCAAGCACAACGACTGCATTTCCTTGATGAGCACCTTGAACGACTCTGGAACGCCTGGTTCCGGAACGTTCTCGCCCTTGACGATGGCTTCGTAGACCTTTACACGTCCGTGGATATCATCCGACTTGATGGTCAAAAGTTCCTGCAGGGTGTAA
Organism: Glutamicibacter ardleyensis; assembly: GCF_014644555.1. Classification (GTDB taxonomy): domain Bacteria; phylum Actinomycetota; class Actinomycetes; order Actinomycetales; family Micrococcaceae; genus Glutamicibacter; species Glutamicibacter bergerei. Next base: position 54,313 of record NZ_BMKX01000003.1, read on the forward strand.
GCGGCGCCGTAGGCTTCCAGTGCCCAAACTTCCATCTCACCGAAGCGCTGGCCACCGAACTGGGCCTTACCACCAAGTGGCTGCTGGGTAATCATGGAGTATGGACCGGTGGAACGTGCGTGAATCTTGTCGTCCACCAAGTGGTGAAGCTTCAAGATGTACATGTAGCCAACGGAAACCGGGTCCGGGAAAGGCTCGCCGGAACGACCATCGTACAAACGGGTCTTACCGGTGTTACCGATCAGACGCTCGCCATCACGAGTGAGGTTCGTTGAATCCAAGATTCCGCGGATTTCCTCTTCCGAGGCACCATCGAAGACCGGGGTCGACACGGTGGTCGGTCCGGACTGACGAGGCAAGTTAGGCAGATCCTTCACCCAAGCCGGCTCGTTTTCGATGTTCCAGCCCTGCTTGGCAGCCCATGCGAGGTGGATTTCCATAACCTGACCGACGTTCATACGGCCTGGCACACCCAGTGGGTTCAAGATGATATCCAGTGGGGTTCCGTCTTCGAGGAACGGCATGTCCTCAAGTGGCAGAATCTTGGAAATAACACCCTTGTTACCGTGACGACCGGCAAGCTTGTCACCATTGGTGATCTTGCGCTTCTGTGCCACGTAGACGCGAACCAGCTGGTTGACACCTGGGGAAAGGTCATCATCGTTGTCGCGATCGAAGATACGAACGCCAATGACGGTGCCCGACTCGCCGTGCGGAACCTTCAGCGAAGTATCGCGAACTTCGCGGGACTTCTCACCGAAGATCGCGCGCAACAGACGCTCTTCTGGGGTCAGCTCGGTTTCACCCTTAGGGGTGACACGGCCTACCAGCACGTCGCCGGCTTCAACTTCAGCACCGATGTAGACGATGCCGCGGTCATCAAGCTGGGACAGGATGTCCTCGGAGACGTTCGGGATGTCACGAGTGATTTCCTCGGCACCAAGCTTGGTGTCGCGGGCATCAACTTCGTGCTCTTCGATGTGAATCGAGGTCAGCACGTCTTCGAAGATCATGCGCTGCGAAAGAATGATCGCATCCTCGAAGTTGTGGCCTTCCCATGACATGAATGCCACGAGCAGGTTCTTACCCAAGGCAAGCTCACCCTTGTCGGTCGAAGGACCGTCGGCGATGATCGACTGGAATTCCAGACGGTCACCTTCGTTAACCAGAACGCGCTGGTTGTACGCGTTGCCCTGGTTCGAGCGGGAGAACTTCATGATTGGGTACATCGACTCGGTGCCGTCATCATTCATGACAACAACCAGGTCTGCGGAAACCTCGGTGACAACACCTGGCTTCAGCGCAACGATGGAATCGCCGGCGTCAACCGCGGCGAACTTCTCCATGCCGGTACCAACCAGTGGCGACTCCGAAGCCAACAGCGGCACAGCCTGGCGCTGCATGTTGGCGCCCATCAGTGCGCGGTTAGCATCGTCGTGCTCGAGGAATGGAATCAGTGCGGTTGCAACGGAAACCATCTGGCGAGGCGAAACGTCCATGTAGGTCACTTCGGAAGGCTCAACGATAACGGGCTCGCCGCCACCGCCCTTTTCACGAACTAGCACGGTCTCTTCAAGGAAGCGGCCGTCTTCTCCCAGTGGAGCGTTAGCCTGTGCGATGAAGTGCTGAAGCTCGTCATCTGCGGTCAGGTAGTCAACCTCGTTGGAAACAACGTTGTCCTTAACACGACGGTAAGGAGTTTCGATGAAGCCGAAGGAGTTGATGCGTCCGTAGGTAGCCAACGAACCGATCAGACCAATGTTTGGACCTTCGGGAGTTTCAATTGGGCACATACGTCCGTAGTGGGACGGGTGAACGTCTCGAACTTCCATGCCTGCGCGGTCACGGGACAGACCACCTGGGCCCAGAGCCGACAAGCGACGCTTGTGGGTCAGACCGGCCAGTGGGTTGTTCTGGTCCATGAACTGCGAGAGCTGCGAAGTACCGAAGAACTCCTTGATTGCAGCAACCACAGGGCGGATGTTGATCAGCGTCTGCGGGGTGATCGCTTCCACGTCCTGGGTGGTCATGCGCTCACGCACAACACGCTCCATACGGGAAAGACCGGTGCGGATCTGGTTCTCGATCAGCTCGCCTACGGCGCGGATACGACGGTTACCGAAGTGGTCGATGTCATCTACGTTGACCGGTACGTCGACGATCTCGCCCTTGCGGGTACCGGAGATGGTCTTCTCGCCTGCGTGCAACGCGACGAGGTAACGGATCATTGCAATGATGTCGTCCTGGGACAGAACCGATGGGCTCTCGGCGTCAACCGGAACCTCTACACCAAGCTTGCGGTTGATCTTGTAACGACCAACCTTTGCCAGGTCGTAGCGCTTTGGCTCGAAGTACATGTTGCGCAGCAGACCCTGTGCAGCGTCCACCGTTGGTGGCTCGCCTGGGCGAAGCTTGCGGTAGATATCGAGCAAGGCTTCGTTCTGATCCTTGACGTTATCCTTCTCCAAGGTGGCACGAATTGAATCGTACTGACCGAATTCGGAGAGGATCTTTTCTTCGCTCCAGCCAAAGGCCTTGAGCAACACGGTGACCGACTGCTTACGCTTACGGTCCAAACGCACACCAACCTGGTCGCGCTTGTCGATTTCTAGTTCGAACCATGCACCACGCGAAGGAATGATGCGCGAGGAGTAGATGGTCTTGTCACTGGTCTTGTCCGGCGTGGACTCGAAGTACGCGCCTGGGGAACGGACCAGCTGCGACACAACAACACGCTCGGTGCCGTTGATGACGAAGGTGCCCTTGTCGGACATCAGTGGGAAATCGCCCATGAATACGGTCTGCTGCTTGATTTCGCCGGTTTCATTGTTCATGAATTCGGCCTTGACGTACAGCGGTGCCGAGTAGGTGGCGTCGCGATCCTTGCACTCTGCGATCGAGTACTTAGGATCAGCGAATTCCGGATCGGAGAAGCTCAAGGACATGGTGTCCTGGAAGTCTTCAATCGGGGAGATTTCCTCGAAGATTTCAGCCAGACCCGAGACAGCTGGCACGCTGGTGTCACCAGCGGCTTCGGCCTTGGCTAGGCGAGCCTTCCACAGGTCATTGCCGATGAGGCGGTCAAAGCTCTCAGTCTGCAATGCCAACAGGTTAGGCACTTCAAGGGGTTCGTTAATCTTTGCAAAAGAAAGTCGGCCAGCGTATGCAGCATCGCGAGCCGAACTAGCGGTTTGGTTGTTAGGGTTGCTCGAGGCGACCAAGATGGATCCTTCCAAAGACCGTCAGGTTTCCGAACGCCAACCGTGCTAAGGTGCCTGTCATAGGACAAGCCCTCGTGTGACGACGCGAACCCACCGCTATATGAAGGCCACGCGCGCAAACAGGTATGGCGCAAATTTCTACTCTACCGGAGTATTTTAAGCTTGTCGATATCCGCGAGAGAAATTCATGCTATAGTTTCTTGCTACTTTTTGAAGCGACCGGATTTCAGGCACATTTCTGCCATTCGCGGTTGTCACCGGCGATACCCAGAATGCCTTTCTGGTCGCAATTCCGCTCACATTCACCCACGTGAGAGAACAAAAACGGGACCTTAGGCGAATATCGGCCGCCTACCTGGACTCCCCCGCAGTGAAAACAGAATCGTCGCGGTCTATCGTCAGTGTGCAGTTACTCACAGTGGCAATAATTCACCAACTTCGACCTCTACGGAGTATCGCGTCCGCTATCGCACCGTAATTTTCATGAAATCTTTTTTGGCTGCTGCTTTTAGGTCATTGTGCCTTCGCACCGAGCCAACAATAGTGCGCTCATTCCCATTGAGCACCTTCCGCCTTAATGCCCCCGGCAGGGATGCGCAATAGGATTCACGTGCACCGTCTGAAGATTTTTCCGTTCTCCTTGGTCCCGCACGCCACCCACAGTCTTCGCAGACCGTAGACGCAGAACAAGCCATTAGACGTAAAGCTCGACTTACCATTGCCTGACTGTGTGTCCTAGATCTCCAAAAGTTCAAGATTATGAGCTAGCCTCGGGGGAAGGCTAAACCCAAGTGGCAGGAGCATCAGTGGAAATTGAAGTCTTATTTTCTGCTGAACCCTCCATGGGCAGCAAGCCTTGAGCCGGCGCAGAAGATAGCAGTCAAAAGCTAGGAGTGCAGAAGCATGAATCAGTCAAAGGTTAACGAAGCACTTACCCGAGTCAGCCTCGATGCTTCACGTCGGGATATACCTATTGAGATAGTTCCGCGTGAGCCGGCCAATTCTCTAGAGCACGCCGCAGAACTACTCGGTGTGATTCCAGCCCATTTGTTGAAGACTCTTGTTATTAAGCGTTCCGACGACACGTACCTATTTGCTTTGGTGCCAGGCGGACGGAAACTAAGCTGGCCGAAACTACGCGAAGTAGTAGGAGTTAACAAGCTTTCACTGCCAGATGCTGATATTGCCTACGACGTCACGCGCTACGTACGCGGAACGATTACTCCGTTCGGCTCTCATTCAGTGCTTCCGGTATATATCGATGCCAGCGTTTTCACAGAGCCTGTCCCCGAGGCAGTAGCTCTAGGATGCGGTGAACCCGAGCACGGACTACTGGTTGATCCTCAGGACCTGGTTAACGGATTTGATGCCACGATTGCCGATATTTCGATTTCCGAGTAGCCGAGCCAAGGCCTGAAACCGGAAGTCTTTGAGCCCAAGCGCTCAAAGCAGTCAGGGACTTGATGGATTCATTGCGTAGCCAGAGACCTACTGGCTTTTCAATAAAGCGAGCCACCAGGTAGGCCACGAGAAGCATGATGGCGAAGGTCAACGCAAGCAACACATATTTGTTCATGGTGTCGCTCAGGCTATGGATGATCCACCATCCCCAGATTTGGTGGAAGAGGTACAACGGGTAGGTCAGCGACCCTGCCACGACTAGCCATCGCGCCTGGACATTTTTCAGTGGCGTCAGCGTACATACTGCCAACAAGGCTACGCAGAGGACTGCCAGCAGCGAGAAGTGCCAGGCGGGGACAGTTAATCCAGAGAGGTAGTCGTTGTCGAAGCTACCCTTCAATCCGGTGAAGTAAGCAGAGACTACGGTGTTGAATGCGACCATAGCCCAACGCCCGATGGTGTGCCCGTTCTGGTAAATCAAAAACAGAACCATGCCGGCGGCGAATTGTGCCGCGTATTGCCCAGCAATCCACTCCTGGGCTTTGTCCATGCCAGCTACGTGCAGGAGGATTCCGAGAGTCGGCCAGATAAACGACAGCCACATGATGTTTTTGATTTTAACTAGTCCGACAACTAACAGCAGTGCAAGCAACACATAAAAGCGGAACTCCACCCACAGGGTCCAGTACACCCCGTCAAGGTCTCGCACTCCCATGCCCTGTTGGACCATGGTGAGGTTTGGGACGATATCCTCGCGGCTTCGTCCGTCCTGCGCGTCAGGCCAAATTTTGAAGGTGAGAACTGCCGCTGCAATCACCGCAAGCCAGTAGGCTGGATATAACCGGCCTAAACGTGAACCAATGAAGTGGATCAGGTTCTTGCCTTGGACGGACATCAAGATCACGAAGCCAGAGATCAAGAAGAAGAGCTGTACACCAATCAAGCCATAGCGGCTGAACTGCGAGAGTATCGGCCAAGCATCTGGAGCTTTAAGTCCCCAGTGGCTGTGTCCCCACGCGGTGTAGTGGTAAAGAACCACGATTAAGGCAGCGCTGATTCGTAGGCCGTCTAGTAAACCTAGCCGTGCACCTGTCTTCTTCGTTTCCTGAGTTTGAGTTGTTGACACCATTTCACTGTAAACAATGAACTTGAATAAACCCTGTTAATAGAAACGTTATAAAGCATTAGACACATTATTTGACTTTAACGACCAAAGGGCCCATGGACACGAAGTCCATGAACCCTTTGGCAATAAGTTGCGAGTGACCGCGGTACTTACTTTACGGTTACAGTTGCGCCGGCAGCTTCGAGAGCTTCCTTTGCCTTTTCTGCAGCTTCCTTGGTTGCACCCTCAAGGACAGCCTTTGGAGCCGAATCAACGACCTCCTTGGCTTCCTTCAGGCCGAGGGAAGTCAATGCACGAACTTCCTTGATGACTGCGATCTTCTTGTCGCCAGCCGACTCAAGAACGACATCGAATTCGGTCTGCTCTTCTTCAGCAGCAGCTGCGCCGCCTGCTGGGCCTGCAACGGCAACTGCAGCTGCAGTTACGTCGAAGGTCTCTTCGAATTCCTTCACGAACTCCGAGAGCTCGATGATGGTCATTTCCTTGAATGCTGAAAGCAGCTCTTCAGTGCTGAGCTTCGCCATGGTCGGCGTCCTTTCGGTTTTGGCCCTGAGGCCTATGAATTGGGGTTACGATGCGAAAGAGTCGCGAAAGCTTAGGCTTCTGCCGGAGCTTCCTCGGCAGCTGCGCCACCGTTCTCTTCTTCTAGCTTCAGACGCAATGCGTCCACGATGCGCACAGCAGCGGAGGCCGGAGCCTGCAGTACTGCAGCAACGCGAGCGAGCTGAGTTTCGCGGGATTCCAGGGCTGCCAGAGCGGCGATGCCGGCCTGGTCAAGGGCCTTGCCCTCGAAGAAGCCAGTCTTGACGACAAGCTTCTCATTAGCCTTTGCGAACTCCGTGAGGCTCTTTGCGGCAGCAACTGCGTCACCCTTGATGAAGGCGATTGCAGTCGGACCGGAAAGCTGACCATCGAATGCATCGATGCCAACTTCCTTCGCTGCGATAGCGGTCAAGGTGTTCTTCACAACTGCGTACTTGGTATCCTGACCAAGTGAGCGGCGAAGTTCCTTGAGCTGTGCAACGGTAAGCCCACGGTATTCGGTCAAGACAGCCGCAGTTGATTCCTTGAAGTCTGCAGCGATTGCTTCAATCGCTACAGTCTTGGTAGGCGTTGCCATAACACTCCTTCCGGGGATTTGTTCGGTACCGTTTCATAACCGGCGAGGCCAATAAAAAAGGCCCCGCGCAGGAGCACAGGGCATTTCAACTAATTCAAGTTAAAACAAATCTATGAAACCTGCGTTGGCCGCTCTTGCGAGCTCTTCGGGACTTATGCATGCATATGTCCGGCCGACGGTCTTCGGTATCTCTAGTCTAAACGGGGATTGTGGCATCTTCCAAATCGATAGCCGCACAGCCCCCATGATTCGACTCACTTAATGGTTGTTAAAAGACAAGGCCTGAAGCCAGCACTTGGGGGACGCTGACAACAGGCTACTTGTCGATATAAAAGTTTTGGGGAAACTCTTATATCCAGGTCCTACATGGTCTTGGGGGGCCCATGCAGAAGCTGCCGATCAAGTCGGTACTTAAACCTTATCACCACTTATTGAAGCAAAGGAACACATCTCAGACAGATCACCGGCAAAACTCAGGCAATTCGCATCTCTAGCTGCTGCGAGAATTTCCCTGCTGCTTTACCTCTAGTCATGGCCTGGTCCCCCGGTTGCCAAAAACCTGCGGTGGCACAAAACACGGCCCCTTTGAGAGGGTACTCACCACAACTTTAGCTCGCCAAAGCTACCGAGGTTTCCTCTGGTTCGTGGAATTACAAAAACCGCGGGGTAGATCAGATTTCTCTGATCTACCCCGCGGTTTTAGTACTCGTAAGGCTTAGGCCTCGACGCGAGTTACGTTCGAGTCAACAGGGATGCCTGGACCGAAGGTAGTCGAGATGGTCGCCTTCGAGATGTAGCGGCCCTTGGAAGAAGAAGGCTTCAAACGAAGTACTTCTTCCAGTGCTGCTGCGTAGTTCTCGTTCAGCTGCTTGGCTTCGAAGGAAGCCTTGCCGATGATGAAGTGAAGGTTGGCGTGCTTGTCGACGCGGAAGTCGATCTTGCCACCCTTGATGTCGGTAACAGCCTTGGCCACATCCATGGTCACGGTGCCGGTCTTAGGGTTTGGCATCAGGTTACGAGGACCCAAGATCTTACCCAAGCGGCCAACCTTACCCATGAGGTCTGGGGTTGCTACGGCCGAGTCGAAGTCGGTCCAGCCGCCCTGGATCTTTTCGATCAGGTCGTCCGAGCCTACGAAGTCAGCGCCGGCTGCGCGGGCTGCTTCTGCCTTGTCACCGTTGGCGAAGACAACCACGCGGGCGGTCTTACCGGTGCCGTGTGGAAGGTTCACGGTACCGCGAACCATCTGGTCTGCCTTGCGTGGGTCAACACTCAAGCGGAAAGCAACCTCAACGGTCGAGTTGGTCTTTTCGCCTGCGATGTCTTTGGCCAAGGCAATTGCCTCGGTTGGCTCGTAGAACTTGTCAGCCACGATCTTAGCCGCGGCGGCTACGTATGCTTTGCTGCGCTTTGCCATCTGCGTTATCTCCTTATGCAGTCGTGGTCATATGGACCGCGCCCGGTCCTGCCACGGGCAAGCTGGGGGTTCCCTGCTCGCCTTGATAATAAATTCTTTGGTGTAGTCACCGAGGTGAACTACGAAAAGCTAAAAATTAGCCTTCGACGGTGATGCCCATGGAACGGGCGGTACCGGCGATGATCAACGAGGCGGCAGCCAAGTCGTTAGCGTTGAGGTCAGCCATCTTGGTGTTGGCGATCTCTTCAACCTGTGCCTGGGTCAGCTTTGCAACCTTGTCGGTGTGCGGGGTAGCTGAACCCTTAGCAACGCCAGCAGCCTTCTTGATCAGCTCTGCAGCTGGAGGAGTCTTGGTGATGAAGGTGAATGAACGGTCTTCGTACACGGTGATTTCAACTGGTACAACGTTACCGCGCTGCGACTCAGTCGCTGCGTTGTAAGCCTTGCAGAATTCCATGATGTTGACACCGTGCTGGCCAAGTGCAGGACCAATTGGCGGAGCCGGGTTAGCGGCACCTGCATTGATCTGCAGCTTGATGAGTCCAGTGACCTTTTTCTTTGGGGCCATGTCGGGTCCTTATGCTCTTGCAGTTCCCATAACACAGGAGCGTGTTACGGGTTGTGGCTGTCGTGGCGCGACAGCCGAACGCGCCCTCACCCCGTAAAGCAAACGGAATGGGGCACGAAGACTTAATACTACTGGATCTTGGTGACCTGATTGAAGTTCAAGGTCACTGGGGTCTCGCGTTCGAAGATCGAAACGAGGACAACCAGCTGAGCAGATTCCAGCTTGATTTCGGAAATCGTCGCCGGCATGGTCTCGAATGGACCGTCGTTGACGGTAACCGCTTCTCCGACCTCAAAATCGACGGTGACTTCGGTGATTGGCGAACGGCCTGGCTTGGAAGCCGATGGTTGTTCGATCGGATCAACCACGGTGTGCTCCAGCATGGAGAACACTTCGTCAAGGTTCAAAGGGTTCGGATCGTGAGCGTTTCCTACGAAGCCGGTGACGCCTGGAGTGTGTCGAACTACACCCCACGAAGCGTCGGTCAGTTCCATACGAACCAGGACGTAGCCCGGGATACGTACACGACGAACGATTTTGCGCTGAGTGTTCTTGACCTCAACGACTTCTTCCATCGGAACCTGGATTTCATAGATGAAATCATCCATGTCCTGGGTCTGAATACGAGTCTCAAGGTTCAGCTTGACGCGGTTTTCGTAACCTGCGTAGGTGTGAATAACGAACCAGTCACCTGGCTGACGGCGCAGCTTCGAACGGAATTCTTCCTTGAGCTTTGCGACTACGTCTTCTTCAGAATCCGCTTCTTCTTCATCGGCTTCTACTTCGTCTTCTGCAGACTCAGTGACAGCTTCGTCAGTTTCAGCTTCAACAGATTCGTCTTCAACAACTTCGGTCTGAACTTCTTCTTCAGCAACAACGGCTGGAGCTTCGGTCTCGTCTGTCGCAACGTCAGCGGAGGTTTCTACCTGCTCGCTTTCAGTTTCAACGAACTCGTTTTCGACCTCGTCATTAATCTGCGGTTCGAGTTCCTTGTCGGACACTGCAGCTCCTGCTTTCTTTGACTGAATGACATCTAACTACCTGCCGGCGATTATACCGCCGTGGCAAATAATTTACTGTTCTGGCTGATTAGTGAACAGGAGGATCGAGCCTTGGCCCAAAATGAGGTCAAGCACCGTAACGATCAACATGACGATGCAAACAAAACCGATTACGACGAGCGTGTAATTGATCAGCTCGCTCCGCGTTGGGGTCACGACTTTTTTTAGTTCCGCGATTACCTGGCGCAGGAAAAGGAAGATGCGTCCGAAGAAGCCCTTCTTTGCCTTGTCACCGTTTCCGGGATTAACGGCAGCTGATTCGCTCAACTTGATCCTCGTTTCAAATTTTTTGGCCAGTTGAAACAATCACGGTGCGTCGCAGCCGGACCGACCACAACACACCGTGATTTGAGATTCGCTGTGCGATTATTATCGCAACTGCGCAGGGCAGACAGGACTCGAACCTGCAACCTGCGGTTTTGGAGACCGCTGCGCTACCAATTGCGCCACTACCCTTTGAGCTACCGCTCTTACTACACACATCTTAGCCGATAGGTGTTTGACCATGTCGTTGTCGATGTCTGAGCAACGAGAAATAACTTTACGCAACGAAATAGCAAATGTCGAACTGACTGCCCGCTGTGTGTCGCACACCGCATTCCGCGCCACTGATCATAAACAGTTCGTGTCATTTACCGACTTCGCCGAGCATAGCTAATTGCAGGCTACTAGGATTGCAGGTAACAGCAGCTCACGTACCGTCAGGATGCACTTTCTATGTCTAGAATTTCTCGCCGCATCGGCGCCATCTCCGAGTCCGCCACCCTCGCAGTAGATGCCAAGGCGAAAGCACTCAAAGCCGCCGGCCGTCCAGTGATTGGATTCGGCGCCGGCGAGCCGGACTTCCCAACCCCGGACTACATAGTCCAGGCAGCAGTCGAGGCAGCCAAGGATCCAAAGAATCACCGGTACTCCCCCGCAGCAGGTCTGCCGGAGCTTCGCGAAGCAATCGCCGAGAAGACCTTGCGTCATTCCGGGTACGAGCTCAGCGGATCTCAGGTACTGGTGACCAACGGTGGCAAGCAAGCGGTTTACAACACCTTTGCAGCCCTGCTTGATCCAGGCGATGAAGTCATCATCCCCGCACCGTACTGGACAACCTACCCGGAGTCCGTCCAGCTCGCCGGTGGTGTGCCAGTATCAATCTTTGCCGGACCCGAGCAAGGCTACAAGGTCACCATTGAACAACTAGAGTCGGTGCTCACCGAACGAACAAAAATCCTTCTGTTTGTGTCACCGTCTAACCCGACCGGCGCCGTGTACACCGCGGAGCAAATCACCGAAATTGGTCGCTGGGCTGCATCCAAGGGTCTATGGGTAGTCACCGATGAAATCTATGAACACCTCACCTATGGGGATGTTACCTTCAACTCGATCGCCACGCTGGTCCCCGAGCTCGAGGATCGTGTGGTCATCCTCAACGGTGTCGCCAAAACCTACGCCATGACCGGTTGGCGCGTGGGCTGGATGGCCGGGCCACTAGATGTCATCAAGGCCGCCACTAACCTGCAGTCCCATGCGACTTCAAACGTGGCCAACGTATCCCAACGGGCAGCTTTGGCCGCCGTTGCCGGTCCACTGGATGCGGTTGAAGAAATGAAGATGGCTTTCAACCGTCGCCGTCTGGCTATTGTCCAGGGGTTGAACTCTATCGAGGGGCTGCACTGCCCAATGCCCGATGGTGCTTTTTACGCCTACTCGGACGTGCGTGGCCTCTTAGGTCGCAAGATCCGCGGAGTTGTGAACAACACGAGCGCCGAGCTAGCCGCGTTCATTCTTGAGCAGGCTGAAGTAGCAGTCGTTCCTGGTGAAGCCTTTGGCCCGTCGGGATACATTCGCATGTCCTACGCGCTAGGCGATGCAGACCTCGCCGAGGGTATCTCACGCATGGCTAAATTGCTAGGCGACAGCGAATAAATCTTCAAGCAAAACGCGTATGGCTCGATCCTTGAGGATCGAGCCATACGTGTTTTACCGGTTTCTTAGAGGATTTTTCGGTCTACTGCCCAACGGGTGAGCTCATGGCGATTTGAAAGCTGTAGTTTGCGCAAGACATTAGATACATGCGATTCAACAGTTTTCACTGAGATGAATAGTTCTTTGGCTACTTCCTTATAGCTGTACCCGCGCGCAATCAGACGCATCACTTGCAGTTCACGGTCCGAAAGCAGATCAAGCTCTTCATCGATGCCCATCACCTCGGCCACACTGGAACTTCCAAAGGCGTCCAGCACAAACCCTGCTAGCCGTGGCGAGAAGACCGCATCCCCACCGGCCACCCGCCGGACCGCGTCAGAGATCTCTGTCCCGGAAATGCTCTTGGTGACATATCCGCGCGCTCCGGCACGAATTACGGTGACGACGTCCTGTGCGGAGTCTGAAACGCTGAGCGCCAAAAACTTAGTGTTGCCCAAAAGATGCGCGCAGCCGGCAAGTACTTCTGCACCTCCGCCACCACGCCCACCAGGTAAATGCACGTCGAGCAGCACCACGTTGGGGCGCTCTCGCTCGATGACCTCGATGGCGCTCTCGACGCTGCCTGCCTCGCCAACGATCACTAGATCTTCGCTGAGATCCGCACGTAGGCCGGAGCGGAAAATTCCGTGGTCATCAACTAGGACAACACGAATGTTCTGCTCATTGCTCAGTTCGCTACTCATTGTTTTGTTCTTCCTGCTCGCTGCTTCGCGGCATGCTCAAGGCCACTTCGGTGCCGGTTTCACTACTGCGGATTACGGCTTTGCCCCCGGCACGCTCCATACGTCCAATAATCGATTCGCGCACCCCATGCCGATCCTCTTCAATGGCTTCGACATCAAAGCCACTGCCTCGGTCCCTGATAAATATTTCTACTAGTTCCTTGTTGCACTCTAGATATACGGAAATCTTTCCTTCGGCATGTTTCGCCGCGTTCATCATTGCCTCGCGGCTTGCTGCGACTAGAGCCTGTTGTCCGTCGAATCCTTTGGCATGACCCACTGCAATCACATCAACATCACGTAACATCAGTTTTTCGATATTATCTGCTTCGGACTGCAACTCCACGACAACGTCTTCTTCATCGAGGTCTTCGGTCTCATAAAGCCATGCTCGCAGTTCACGTTCTTGCACCCTGGCTAAGGTACGCACGGCCGCCGGATCATCACTACGTTTTTGGATCACAGCCAGTGTTTGCAAGACCGAATCATGTAGGTGCGCGGCAAAGTCAGCACGCTGTGCGGCGGCTTGGCGAGAACTTCTCTCGGCGAGGTAATCACGCCACAAGCGGGCACCCCACGGCAGCAACACCACCACCGCGCCGGCAATAATTGCTAACGCCGCCCACATGCCACCGATTAGATCCGAGGTGCTCACGGTACCGCTCAAAATAGCCAGTAACCCACCGATGGCAAGAATCAGCCCCAGGATCAACCGTCCGAGCACCATTGCCCTGGACTTGCTATCCCCAGATAAACGCTGCCCATCAATCTGCAGCCAAGCCAAAAGCACACCAGCCACAATGCCCATGGCCGGCCAGATCAGGTCCCAGCGGATGTTCAGTCCCAGCCATTGCGCTAAGGCCAACACCGCAATAAGCAATAAGCCGGTACCCATGAGCGTCTCCCGCCAGGAGGCGAGCTTCGCTGTCATTTCCTTAGGGCTTGGGATCCCTTGCTGAACACGACCCATTTCTTCGGCGAGCGTTCGCCTGCTTGTCCCCCACGAACGCAGTTGGTCTGCTTTGGATTCTTCGGCACTAGGGGTAAAAACCCACAACCAGGCATAGAGCAGCACTCCTACCCCGCCTAACGCGGTCAGTGCGACAAATCCGAAACGAACATAGCTCACCGGGAATCCAAGGTGCGCCGCTAACCCGCCGCATACCCCCGCGATGAGCCCTGAATCGCTGCGAACAATCGAAGTGCGCTGCTCAGAACTTTCCATAGTGACAAGTCAAGCATGATCCTCAGAATAAAACTGGGCTTGGAGCAGAAGTGGGGGTCCACTAGGGGAAGAATCAGGGTAGCCCCTCATAGCGTCAACACGCTTCACGCGAGAGGATTGAAGCATGAACAACGAACACCCTTCACCCAGCAATATCTTTGAGCGACTGCGCGGCGCAGGCATCAATCGCCAAGACTCGCAGTGGCTCGGCGGTGTCGCGGCCGGTATCGCCACTCGACTCAACGTTGATGTCGTGTTGGTGCGTGGCGTTTTTGTTGCACTGAGTTTGTTGGCTGGCTTCGGGCTCATTATTTACGCGATTGCTTGGGCCTTACTGGCTGATACCAGCGGAAAAATCCATTTGGAACAAGCTATTGTCAACAAAGAATGGGCCGCTGCATTAACCGGTGCTTCCATTTTTCTAGGTGTTGGCATCTTCGTTGCCCCGTGGCTTCTGAGTACCGTGGCACCAGTGCTCTGGCCGGTCTTGGTGATTGCCGGTATCGCATTTGTGATCTTTAGCCGCAGAAACAGTAAGTTCGCCGGGTCTAAAGCTACACATTCGGAGGATCACAAAACAAAAACTCCAGCGACGGACACCACGTCGGCGCCCCATCCGCGCACTGGGTCGGTCATCGAAGTTCCGTGGCGAGATCCCGGTGAGTCATCTTTTAGCGTCAGCGCGACCATGCCGACTGCCGCAGATTCGGCGACCACTTCCTTCGCCACCACACGTCAGCAGCAACCGAAGTTTGAGGAGAAGCCAGTGGAACCCGATACTTACGGCGCCGGCCAAGAGCCACGCCACACGCCGCCACAGGAGGATCCACCCTTCGGTAAGCCGGCAAAGAAGTTACGCAACGCTCCTCCGATCCCCGGATGGGTCTCAACGGTAATCCTCGGTGTGACTGTTCTAGCCGTCGCACTGATTCTCAGCCTCGACTACCTCAAGATGGTGGATCTGCCAGGAAACGGTTGGTCCGTAGCCTTAGCATCCGGTTTGTTCCTTGTGGGCCTGTCCATGGTCTTTGCCGCACTTTCAAATCGCACCAGTGGCGGGCTTTTAGGACTAGCAATCCCCCTGCTCGTCCTAACGGTCGTCTTTTCCGGTTCAGACTTCCGCCCGGGAAATAACGGAATTTATCAGTCAGCTGATAAGGACAGTGAGTACAGCGCGGTCTTCAGCAGTTCAACCGTGGATTTACGGGGCCTGAACAACATCACCGCCCCAAAAACCGTTGAAATTGATTCGGTTTTTTCGAAGCTTGATATTGCCTTACCGGCGAACGTGCCGGTCCAAATCGAAACTAACGGGCTTTTTCTTTCCAATGATGGTGCGCAGTTGCCCCAGGACAACATGAATTTTCCAGCAGACGCTCCGGTGCTCACGGTCAAGATTGATGGTGTCTTTTCCAGTTTTGACACCAGCATTTCAACACCGGGCCTCACCGAAACCAAGACAGATTTCTAAGGAGCAGACACCATGAACACCTCACCACAGAGCGAATCAAAGTTCCCTGCCGGCACGCTGGTTTTCGGTCTGATCCTGATCGTCATTGCGCTTGCCTCGCTCAGCCAGACCGTCTTTAACTGGCAGTTCGACACTCCCTTATTCTTCATCAGCCTCGTAGCACTGGCCGGTGTAGCCATGATTTTTTCGGGTATTGCGTCGGCACGCAAAGCTAAACTCAAGAACAACGACAACTTTTCTAGCAACAACAAATAACTTCAGGAGAAATCATGGATACCTTCTTTAACCAGATCCGTTCAATGCCACTACGCCGCGGTCCAGCCCGCATGGTCGCCGGGATCGCCGGCGGCATTTCCGAAAAATTCGGTTGGGATGTCACCTTGGTACGCATTGGCATGCTGCTTTCCTTCCTCCTACCGGTCATTGGTATTGGCGCCTACATCGTGGCGTGGCTGCTCATCCCGGCGCAGGACGACAGCATTGTGTTGCAGAAGATGCTCCGCAAGTTCTAATCATCTCTTCCCCATAGAGCGGGTTGCTTTCCATTAGTAGTGGAGGCAACTCGCTCTTGTGGTTTTAAACACGTAGAATCGAACACAACTCGATGCTCAATGGCGCGCGGAATCGAAAGACGTCCGAAGGGTTTTCCGCGGATATCCGGCGCCTAATGCACATAATATTTCTTAGGTTCACCGAATATTCGAGGTCTTCCCTGCTTACTAAGTGAGGGTTAATGCGCATTGGAATCATGACCTCGGGTGGCGACTGCCCGGGTCTCAACGCAGTGATTCGTGGAGCCGTGCTCAACGGCATCAAAAGTTACGACTATGAATTTGTTGGCTTCCGCGATGGCTGGCGCGGGGTCAAAGACGCAGACTACTTCGAGCTGCCACGCACCGCAGTACGCGGTATCGCCAAACAAGGCGGAACCATTCTGGGAACCTCACGCACCAACGCTTTTGAAGGTGAAAATGGCGGGGCGGAAAATATCGCGGCAATGCTCAAAGAGCACCAAATCGATGCACTGATTGCCATCGGTGGCGAAGGAACTCTGGCCGGCGCACAGCGCCTATGCGAGGCCGGTTTGCCGGTGGTGGGTGTGCCCAAAACTATCGACAATGATCTTGATGCCACCGACTACACTTTCGGTTTTGATACCGCCAACCAGATTGCCGTTGAAGCAATCGACAGGTTGCGCACCACCGGCGATTCACATCACCGGTGCATGATCGCCGAAGTGATGGGACGGCACGTGGGCTGGATTGCCCTGCACGCTGGCATGGCCTCCGGCGCTCACGCAATCCTGATCCCCGAGGTTTCCACGACCATGGAGGAAATCTACCAGTGGGTCCGCGAAGCACATGAGCGTGGACGCGCCCCGCTCGTTGTTGTCTCCGAGGGCTTTGTTCCCGAAGGTCTTGATGAAGCGTTTTCCGTGCGCGGGGTGGATAGTTTCGGCCGGGCACGGCTGGGCGGCATCGGTGAAATGCTCGCCCCACTTATCGAAGAACAGACGGGATTAGAAACTCGCGCCACGGTACTGGGACATATCCAGCGCGGTGGCGTCCCCACCGCCTTCGACCGGGTGTTAGCCACGCGTCTAGGTATGGCAGCTGTAGATTCGGTGGCGGACTCCGCATGGGGCACCATGGTGGCTATTCATGGCACCAAGGTAAACCGGGTGCCACTGCGAGCGGCGTTGAATAACCTCAAACGTGTACCTACCGATCGTTATGAAGAGGCGCGTGTGCTCTTCGGCTAAAACACGGTAAAAGAAATGGTCGTGTGCTTCCGGATTCCGGAAGGACACGACCATTTTTGATGCGTGGAGTGTTACTTGCTCGGTGGGGTACGCAAGAACCCGGTGAACCGGCCAGCGGTTTGTCCGGCGTCCGGGGCCACAATAACTTCTTGTGAGGCCGGATAATTACTTTCGCCATCCACCACGGTCAACACGGCTTCGGGATCAACATTGCGCTTGATGACACCTAAGGCAATCGGACCCGCTTCGAAGTGCAGGCTCGTCGAGGTCAACTTTCCAACGGTGCGTTCGCCAAGCTTAATCTCCGAGCCCTCGGCTGGAAGAGTATGCATCGAACCATCTAGGTGCAAAAAGACCAGACGACGTGGCGGGTGTCCAATATTGTGCACCCGGGCAACGGTCTCTTGGCCCTTGTAACAACCCTTGTCTAGGTGTACCGCGGTACGTAACCAATCCAGCTCGTGCGGAATGGTTTTGTCATCATTTTCAAAGCCGAAGCGTGGTTCCCACGCCGCGATGCGAAGAGACTCCACGGCCATTGTTCCGGCAAGCTGTTCCTCGCCCACGGCCTGAGCCAGTCGATCAAGCTCAACAATATGCAAGAACCAAGGACGTTCCAGACCGGGGTGGTCCTCGCGTGAGTAGGCCCAGCCACCAGCGTTGACCTGTGGCCAAGGGTTACGCCACACCAGGTCATTACAGGTGGGAATCTCGCGCACTGCACCGAGTACACCGTGGGTTTCGGAGAGATTCGTAATCTCTACACGCAACATGAACCGCATTGAATTAAGGAATTCACGCAGTGGCTCGGCACGGCCAAGCTCGGTAATGAGCAGTACCCGATCGGTGTCAATGAGCACCTTCATCTCATGCTCAATACGTCCCTGCACCGAGAGCAGCAGCGCCTGGCTAGATTCTCCGGGCTTCAGGTTGGTGATCGACTGGCTGCTGAGCGTGTTCAACCAGCTTTGGCGATCCTCACCGCGTAGCTCCAACACATCCAGGTGGCTTAGATCAGCAATGGCCTTGCCCGCAAAGAGGTCACGGGCTTCGCGGGTGGGAGCACCGTAGTGGGATGCCACACCGGCGTCTGCACCGGTACCTGCAATCGCTGACTGTCGGTCTAGGAGTACCGATCGGTACGAATTTTCGCTCATCTTTAGGATTCCATCGCTTCTGCAGTGACGCGCTTGAGGGCGGCCGAGGCATGTGCCTTCAGGTCGTTGTTGCCTAAGGAAACATCCCACCGCCAGAACAGGTTTCCGTTAACGAGTCCATACATTCGGGTGGACGAGGCATACTGTTTAGCATTTTTGCTACGCAGTAGCGCTTCGGTGGCCAGCTGGATACGCGGGCCATCAATGAGCCCGTAATAAAGTTCCGAGATTCCGCCAGGCTGCACAATATGCGCTTGGATCTTAAATCCCTCTTTGGTGTGCAATTTCTGCACATCATCTGCCGAACGTAGTGCCGGGAAGATATCTCCGGGCGTCATTCCTGGACCGGCGTCGGCATCTTGCTGTTGGCGTTCTAACGCCCAAAAGCCGTTTTCCACGGACAGGATGCGTAGCTTGGTGCCATCGGCATCGGTCAGCCACGCTTCGCTACGGTATTCCAAATATGGTGCGCCAACGTCGCGGAAGGCGACATGTTGCCAGAAGTGCGGATCCGACTCTTCCCCTTCACCGAGGCGCCCGGTCCCTTCCCAGCTACCAATAAGCCAAGCAAAGGGGACGAGTTCCGGCGTGAGATCCGTGGGAATATCAAAAGCCATTAAACTAGCTGCTCCTTAAAGCCTCGTTAAATGAAAATAGCGCACACATTTTTGTGTGCGCTATTTTTACTTCTGCCCCTTGAAAAGACGCTTTACAACAAGTCCAGCGAATCCGGCCATGCCCAGACCTGCAACGGTCAGCAAGGCGAGGAAGAAAATTTCGAGTGCAAGGTAATTTTCATTCATGCCTACATCTTAGCCCGAGCGCCTTGCCATTTCCGACACTCGTGACGAAGCAGGCATCACATTTCTTCAATTAGTTCAACAGGGCCATCGCATACCAGCTCAGTGCCCCGGCCAGCAGCAAGATTCCACAGGCTAGCGCGAGTACTCCTGAGATAGTGCGCACACTGCGCGAGGACAAAGCCAACGCGCGCAAGCTACCGACCAGCAGTCCTGAAAGAATTCCGATGCAAAGCGCCGGAGCCCAGTCCGGGCCAAAGGTCAACGCGCTAGCTAGCGCACCAAGGGCGCCACCAATAAGCGGTGCAAGGATAAAGGTGATGCGGTCAGGCCAGCGGGTAATCGCGATAGCTCCGGCACCGAGCAACGCCAACAACGTGGTCAAGGTGGTCCCAAAGGCCCCCTCGGTAAGCCCAATCGCAGCCCACCCGGAACCTTGGGTCACAATGGCCAAACCGGTCACTCCAGAGACCACACCGGCTAGTCGTCCCTCGGAGGAAGCACCACGCAATACTTGCGTAATGAAAATTAATAGCACGCCGGCGGCAATGACCTCCACGCTATGTGAAGTTTGCGTGGCTCCGGGCATAAAAAGGGTCGCCGCGGTGGACGCTAACGCACAGATCGAGAGGATCACGCTCAGGGTCCACGGAGTCTCCGAACGTGTCATACGAGGCCAAGCGTAGGCAAAAATTAGTTGCACCACTACGGCGACAACTGCCATTGCAAAGTTCACCGAACTCCAAGCGGCAGCTCCAAGCAATAGGGCGGCCGCCAGCAGCCCACTGATCAGTACCTTGATTCGCAAACCAAATTTCCCATCGGTAATAGTCGGGGCACTTGCATGTCCACATGCACGCTTTGAATGGTTCTTTCCTTATACTGTGACACGTAAAAACTAAATTTTTGTAACTATTTGGCAGGAGGAAGTCCGTCATGGCGCACCTACTGCTCCTGAGCAATAATGCAGACACCGGCGCTCAGGTACTTCCGGCGTTAGAACTACTGCTTCACGAAGTTCGTTGCCTGCCTGCAAACTCCGAGGCTCTAAGTCAACTAGGTGAGAGCGAAGCGGTCATTCTTGATGCTCGCACCGACCTAGTCGCGTCCCGAACCTTGGCGCAAACCATACACTCTACAGCCAACCTGCCACTGCTTTTGGTCATTGGCGAGGGTGGCCTTGGAGTGTTGAACGCAGGATGGAACGTTTCGGATTTCATCATGCCCACCGCGGCACCCGGAGAACTCGAAACGCGTCTCAGGCTGATCCTTTCGGCGCAACCCGAAACCGTTGCTCCGAAGAACACTTCCGGATTAACCATCGATGAGCTTAGTTACACCGCTCGAATCGATCGCCGCATACTGGATCTGACGTACAAAGAATTTGAGCTGCTCAAATATCTCTGGCAATTTCCTGGCCGAGTATTCACCCGTGAACAGCTACTACACGAGGTGTGGGGCTACGACTACTACGGAGGCACTCGAACCGTGGACGTTCACGTGCGTCGTTTACGCGCAAAGCTTGGTACCGATCACGAACAATTGATTGGCACCGTGCGAAATGTCGGCTACCGCTTCCACAGCGAAGTTTAAGTTTGTTCCGCTACTAGTCCACGCGCGGATCATCGGGCTAAGGTGAAGGTATGAGCGAACTGCCACAGACAACTTTGTCCATCCAAAAAACGCAAGGTGAACTGGAAGAACGCGACCTTTCCGACGTTCGCAAACTTGCCATCAGGGCGCAAGAATCCGATGGGAATCCCCCGCTCAGCGACCAGACTCTGGTGGCTCTAGCCACGGAAGATTCCGCCGAATCGGTACTCAGCCTGCGCGCAGAACTCCAGCTAGAACCAGGGGAAACTGCCTTGGTCG
The DNA here is from genome assembly GCF_014644555.1 of Glutamicibacter ardleyensis. Lineage (GTDB taxonomy): Bacteria > Actinomycetota > Actinomycetes > Actinomycetales > Micrococcaceae > Glutamicibacter > Glutamicibacter bergerei. The sequence continues at coordinate 75,213 of NZ_BMKX01000003.1, forward strand.
GCGTGCTTGTCGCGGTACGTGACACCACGTCAAATAGCTGGGTGGTAGAACTTGTGGTGCATCCAGAACACCGCGAGCAAGGAATTGGTTCAGCGTTGCTTGAACGCCTAGGCGAAGACCTTGAATTGAGCAGCATTCAGGCTTGGGCTCATGGTGGACATCCAGCAGCTAAAAAGTTAGCAGCCGGCATCGGCCTTGCCACCGTGCGCGAGCTTTACAAGTTACGTCGTGATGATTCCGAAGCTTTAGAAGTTCCCGAACTCAAACAACGCAGCACGGTGCGTACCTTCCGCGTGGGCGAGGACGAGCCTGCCTGGTTGGCAGCAAATAGCGCCTCCTTCGCGCATCACCCGGAACAGGGCTCGCTGACCTTGACGGATCTAGATTCACGCATGGCCGAGGACTGGTTTGACCCTACGGGCTTCTTCTTGGCTTTTGATGCAGAAGAACAGTTGGTCGCCTACCACTGGACCAAGATCCATCCAGCAACAGCCGACGAGGTTCGCCCGATGGGCGAGGTATATGTCGTCGGTGTGATTCCCGAGGCACAAGGCTTGGGTCTGGGCCGAATCTTGACGGCTATGGGTGTGAACTACCTGCTGGAGCTCGGCGTTGGCTCGGTACTGCTGTACGTAGACGCAGATAATGAGCCTGCGGTAAACCTGTACCGGTCATTGGGCTTCACACTTTGGGACACCGACATCATGTACGGCCCACAGCCGATAGAATAATAGTGCCCCAGCGATAAACCAGTTTTTGAACGGTGCGTTGAGGTGCAATGAGGTTTCCACTTGCAGAAAGAAGCGAGTTAAGTAGATGACTACCACCCCGAAACAGCCGGCATCACAACTTCGTGATGTGCCAGCATCCAAGATGAATGAGGACCGCATTGAGCCGGCGATAAAATCGCCCGTGCGGCACCCCGAGGGTGATTTTAACAATGAACGCTTCTTGGACCGCGAACTATCTTGGTTGCACTTCAACGCGCGAGTCCTAGAACTCGCCGAAGACGCCAGCCTGCCGCTGCTTGAACGAGTCAATTTTCTCTCAATCTTCGGTTCAAATCTGGACGAATTTTTCATGGTGCGTGTGGCCGGGCTCAAACGCCGTATTGCCACAGGCATGGCAGTTCCCGCAGCCAACAGCATGAACCCGGTAGACCAGCTTGAACTGCTGCTCAATTCAGCTCATGAACTGCAGACCCGACATGCGATGGTTTTTGCCGACCAGGTACGTCCGGCATTAGCCGAAGAAGGCATTCGCATTACTCGTTGGGACGAGCTAGGCGATACCGAACGCGAAACACTCTCCGCATGGTTCGTCTCCCAGGTGTTCCCGGTACTCACCCCGCTCGCCGTGGATCCTGCCCACCCGTTCCCGTACATCTCGGGGCTATCGCTGAACCTTGCAGTGGTAGTGCGCAATCCACTGACCGGCAAGGAACTGTTTGCCCGTCTGAAGGTGCCGGACACCATTGCCAGGCTAGTAGGCATCGATGGTGTCAAAGCCGCTCACTCCTCCCAACGCACCGCACGCTTCATCCCGCTTGAAGCACTCATCGCGGTGCACTTGGATCTGTTGTTCCCAGGTATGGAAATCGTGGAGCATCATTTCTTCCGGGTGACCCGTAACGAGGACCTAGAGGTTGAAGAAGACGATGCAGAAAATCTTCTCCAGGCTTTGGAGAAGGAACTGTTGCGCCGCCGCTTTGGCCCACCGGTTCGTTTGGAAGTCGTCGATGATGTTAATCCGCAGATCCTCGAACTGTTGGTGCGCGAACTAAATATCGAAGACGACGAGGTCTTTAGACTTCCCGCTCCACTGGACTTACGTGGGCTCGGTGTTATCGCATCCTTGGACCGGACCGAACTGCACTACACCAAGCATGTTGGCCATACCTCCCGATTCCTCAACGAATCGGAAACCGCGAAGGCCGCCAACGTTTTTGGTGCGGTCCGCCGGCGCGACATTCTGTTGCACCACCCCTACGATTCCTTCTCCACCTCGGTGCAGGCCTTCTTGGAGCAAGCAGCCGCTGATCCTAAGGTCATGGCGATCAAGCAGACCCTGTACCGCACCAGTGGAGACTCCCCCATTGTTGACGCATTGATTGACGCTGCGGAGGCTGGCAAACAGGTCCTGGCCCTGGTGGAAATTAAGGCCCGCTTTGATGAGCAGGCAAATATCAGTTGGGCCCGCAAACTGGAGCAAGCCGGAGTGCACGTGGTCTACGGGATTGTGGGCCTAAAAACTCATTCCAAGCTTTCCTTGGTGGTTCGTAAGGAAGGCGACAAGCTACGTCGCTACTGCCATATCGGCACCGGTAACTACCACCCACGCACGGCCCGCTATTACGAGGACTTCGGCTTACTGACCTGTGATGAAGCCGTAGGCGAAGACGTTTCAAGACTCTTCAATCAGCTCTCGGGTTACGCCCCGCGCTCCACCTATCACCGGTTGCTGGTGGCCCCACGCACTGTACGTACCGGGCTACTTGAATTGATTGAAAAAGAAATCAGCAGTGCCGCCGAGGGGAAAGATGCCTCGGTCTACATCAAGGTCAACTCGATGGTTGATGAAGCCATTATTGACGCGCTGTACCGAGCCAGCCAGGCCGGGGTTAAAGTCAATGTGATCGTGCGCGGTATTTGTGCGTTGCGCCCAGGTCTTCCAGGCTTGAGCGAGAACATCGAGGTTCGTTCGATCCTCGGCAGATTCTTGGAACACAGCCGAGTATTCGTCTTTGCTAATTCCGGAGACCCCTTGGTCTATATCGGCAGCGCCGACATGATGCATCGAAACCTGGATCGTCGAGTGGAAGCATTGGTTTCACTCCGCGATCAGGAAGACATCGATACCATGACGGGACTGATGAAGCGTTATATGGATGACTCCACCATGAGCTGGCATTTGGGACCCGACGGGGCCTGGACCCGACATCATCGTGATGCCGATGGAAACCCGCTGACGGATATCCAATTTTGGCTCATGGAAGAACATGCCCGACGTCGAATGAGCGGGCTGCACAACTAGTGACCAGTACTCCAGACTCCCGCTTGGTGCTTTGTTCACTGCAACGTTCCAGCGATGCCGAAGAGATCCGACTCGGCGAATTTGAGGTAATTGCGGCCGGGGCGATCCCTTGGCGAATTGAACATGGACAATTGCAGGTGTTGCTCATCCACCGTCCGCGCTATGACGATTGGTCTTGGCCCAAGGGCAAGCTTGACGCCGGAGAATCAATCCCCGAATGCGCGATTCGGGAGGTCCGCGAGGAAGTCGGGCTGAATATCACCCTGGGACTGCCGCTAGCGGCCACCGCATACACGGTCAAAAACAAAACGAAGGTTGTCTACTATTGGGCGGCACAGGTTGGTGCTGGAATCATTGAGCAACCCGACGGGAGCGAATGTGATCAGTCGCTCTGGGTCCAGGCAGAACAGGCTCGGGAGCAATTAACTAACCCCTCGGATATCGCTCCGCTCGATGACCTGATCAAGGCACATGCCCATCAGCGTTTAGAAAGCATGCCTCTGATCATCGTGCGTCATGCCAAAGCGAAGCCGCGCGGCAAATGGACTCGTGCTGAGGGGGAACGTCCGTTAGCTGCTACCGGCAGACGGCAGGCGCTCGCGGTGGCCCGGATGCTCGAAGCTTGGCGTCCATCACATGTCGCTTCTTCCCCCTGGATTCGTTGTGTCCAAACGGTGACCCCCTACGTGTCCCTGCACGAGATCAAACTGAAAACCATCAACGCGATCACCGAGCACGCGGCCAATCGAAAACCAGAGAAGGCCACCCGCGCCCTTGAGAAGCTCGTTGCCAAGACACGCTCTCAGGTGGTGTGCATGCATCGCCCGGTGCTTCCGTTAGTCATTGCAGTATTGCGTTCTAAGCTTCCGGCGAAGGCCGCCGCGGTGCTGCCGAGCAGTGATCCATTCTTAGAACCGGGCGGAGTTATTGTCGCCCATCAGGTGCCCGGATCCAAACATAAGTTCGTTTCGGTGGAGATCCACGCGCCTTATCACGACTAACCGCTGGACACGCGTTGCATCTACCCTTAAAAGCGACTATGACTAGAGGTGAGAGAAGTCACGTCCAAGGAGGCTAATGCCATGTCCGCTCATCAGCCAGAGCAGCCGGTTCAGAAGATTGTGCATCAAGGGTTGCGTCTGGATCATGACGAGAGTCGCCAGCGCTACAGCCTTTGGCATGGTTCGACCTTCATCGGTTTTATTGGTTATCAGCGCGAAGATCAGCTGGTGACCTTGCAACACACGATCGTGAATGAGGAATTCGGCAAGCGTGGTTACGCTCGTGCGCTGGTGACCATGGTGCTAGATAAGTTACGTGCCGAGGGAGCAAAAATCGTTCCGGAGTGCAGCTACGTGCAGGACTATTTGAACCGCTACCCGGAATACCACGACATGGTTGCCACACAATAGCTAGCGAAGTCTCACATTTCGCCTGTAGCTCTCGCGCGAGCTTCCGCGCTACAGCTACGATGTAATGGTGACTTCCCAGAACATCGAGACCCCATACGAAGATCTGTTGCGCGACGTGCTGGAAAACGGCACCGCAAAAGAGGACCGCACCGGCACCGGCACACTTTCGGTGTTTGGTCGTCAGCTCCGCTTTGATCTGAGCGAATCTTTCCCCCTGATCACCACTAAGCGGGTGCATTTCAAATCTGTCGCCGCGGAACTGCTGTGGTTTTTGCGTGGCGAATCGAATGTGAAGTGGTTGCAGGATCAAGGCGTGCGCATTTGGAACGAGTGGGCCGATGCAGACGGCGAGCTCGGTCCGGTTTATGGTGTGCAATGGCGTAGCTGGCCCACCCCGGACGGTTCGCACATTGACCAGATTTCCGAGGTCATGGAATCCCTGCGCAGCAATCCGGAATCTCGTCGTCATATCGTTTCGGCATGGAATGTCTCGGAAATTAAGCACATGGCGCTGCCTCCGTGCCACGTGTTCTTCCAATTTTATGTCGCCGATGGAAAACTCTCCTGCCAGCTTTATCAGCGTAGCGCTGACATGTTCCTCGGAGTCCCCTTTAATATTGCCTCCTACGCGCTGCTGACCAAGATGGTCGCCGCACAGCTTGATTTGGAACCGGGCGAATTCATCTGGACCGGTGGAGACACACACATCTACACCAACCATTTGGACCAGGTTCGTGAACAGCTCAGCCGCGATCCGTATCCGTACCCAACGCTGGAATTCGCGTCCAAACCACAGTCGCTTTTTGACTACACGCTCGAAGACTTTGTGCTCAAGGATTACCAGCATCACCCAACGATCAAGGGGAGCGTTGCGGTATGAGTTCACGCCACGCCAAAGAATCTCAGAGCCTCATAGGTGCCATTTGGGCGCAGGGCGCCAACGGCATTATTGGTGCTGACGGCACGATGCCCTGGCATGTGCCAGAAGATCTCGCGCATTTTAAACGAGTCACAGCCGGTCATCCGGTGGTGATGGGTCGCAATACCTGGAACTCTTTCCCGGAGAAATATCGGCCGCTACCGAACCGAAGTAATATCGTGGTGACCTCCGGTGACCACGAGCAGCTACGCACCGCCGGCGCACTTCCTGTCGGCTCGGTAGACGAAGCCTTAGCTCTTGCTAAACAAAGCGAAGGCAGCGAAGAAATTTGGATTATCGGCGGAGGCAAGCTCTACGCCGCCACCCTGGATTTGTTGGACATCGCCGTGATTACACGGCTGAACCTCAATCCCACCGGGGATACCAAAGCCCCCACATTGACTAAAGACTTTGTCCTGTCCTCAGCCGACCCGGCTGAGCAATGGCACAGTTCAAAAAGCGGAACCGAATACCGCTTCGAATCCTGGATCCGTGAAAAGGACTAACCTACGTGAAAAAATACTTGAGCGAGCTCAAACAACACTCTGACGCCCTGTTTATCCTCGGATACATGCTGTTCCCGTTGCTCGCCCTTGTGGTAGCGGTGCTGGGATTCTTCATGGTGCTCGACGGCGCTAAGATCTTCGGCCTCATCTTGTTGTTGGTTCCCACCCAACTATTTATCTTTGCCGCAATGTGGGCGATCAAAAATCGCAAACTGTTGCTAGAGGAGAAGTAAAGCTTCTGCTTACTCAAATCACACTCGAACCCTGCTGGGGCTCGGGTGTGATTCTGCTTTAACTGCTGTAACGAACCGAGCCGGTTGCCGTGAAGCGTCCTAACATGGAGATATGACTTCATCTGTTGGATTTGTTGGTTACCGTGGCATGGTTGGTTCCGTGCTGATGCAGCGCATGCTCGACGAGGGCGATTTTGCGCAACTGAACCCGGTCTTTTTCTCGACGTCGAATGCCGGCGGCGCAGCCCCTAGCTTTGCGCAGGGTGCCGAGCCGTTGCAGGACGCCTACGATATTAAGACTTTGGCCAAGCTGCCGATTATCGTCACCGCACAGGGCGGAGATTACACCTCTAAGGTGCACAGCGAGCTGCGTAAGTCCGGTTGGGATGGCCTGTGGATCGATGCAGCCTCAACCTTGCGTATGAACGAAGACTCGGTCATCGTATTGGATCCGGTGAACCGAAATGTCATCGACCAGTCGTTGGTCGCAGGCGTTAAAGACTTTGTCGGCGGCAACTGCACCGTCTCATGCATGCTTATGGGTTTGGGTGGGCTGTTCAAGAACAACCTGGTTGAGTGGAGCACTTCCATGACCTACCAGGCAGCTTCCGGTGGCGGCGCACGCCATATGCGCGAGCTGCTGACCCAGTTTGGGGACATCAATTCGGCGGTCTCCGCCGAACTAGCTGATCCAGCCTCCGCCATCTTGGACATTGACCGCAAGGTGCTCGAAGCTCAGCGCGGTGGACTGGACGCCAGCCAGTTTGGGGTACCGCTAGGTGGCTCGCTGATCCCATGGATCGATGCGGACCTAGGCAACGGCCAGTCCCGCGAAGAGTGGAAGGCCGGAGCCGAGACGAACAAAATCTTGCAGACCTCCGGGGATCATCACATCATTGTTGATGGCCTGTGCGTGCGTATCGGCGCGATGCGTTCACACTCGCAAGCGTTGACCATCAAGCTGAAGGATGACCTCACGGTCTCGGAGATCGAATCGCTGCTCGACGAGGACAATGAGTGGGCCAAGGTGGTGCCAAATGAAAAGGAAGCCACCATGGATAGGCTGACCCCGGTCGCTGCCTCGGGCACCTTGGATATCCCGGTGGGCCGTATTCGCAAGCTGGAAATGGGACCTAAGTACATCTCCGCGTTCACCGTCGGTGACCAGCTGCTCTGGGGCGCCGCAGAGCCGTTGCGCCGCATGCTGGCCATCGCTCAGGGTCGCCTGTAAAGACAAACATTTAGCCCCTTCGAATTCGATTCGAAGGGGCTTTTTGTGCGCTAAAGCGTTAAATCAATGAGCAACGGTTCGTTGACCAGTTCAATGCCAAAGCGTTGTTGTACCCCGGCACGCACGGCGCGGGCGACAGTCAGTAGGTCTTCAGCGGTAGCACTTCCCCGGTTGGTGACCGCCAGGGTGTGCTTGGTCGACAAGCTAGCGCGGCCATGAGCCAAACTGAACCCCTCGGTGCCTTCGAGCCCGAAGCCCTTGGAGAATCCCGCCTGATCGATCAGCCAAGCTGCGGAAAGCTTCACCAGGCCGTCAGTGTCCACCGGATAATTTGGGGCACCTTCTGGCAATCGTTCAAGCACCGATACGTCAACAATTGGGTTGGTGAAGAAGGACCCGGTGGAGTGCGAATCCACGTCCTTCGGTTCGTAAACCATGCCTTTGGAGCGGCGTAGTTCAAGCACCTGCTGTCGCACCAGCTGTGCCGGGGCCGATTCACCGGGGGCAACGCCCAAACGGCGAGCTAGTTCCGCATAACGTATCGGCGCCGAATCATCCGTACGAGTAAGCTCAAAGGCAACTTCGAGCACCACAAAGCGTGGTGAACCGGCAACGCTGGTGCGCTTAATCAGCGAATCCCGGTAAGAAAATTCGAGCTCTTCACGATGCAGCGTCAGCCCGGTACCTAGATGGCGGTCATAAACCCGCGCCCACGCCAGGTGCTGGGACACGTCAGCTCCGTAGGCACCCACGTTCTGCACCGGGGTGGCCCCGGCACAACCGGGGATGCCGGACAGCGCCTCCAAGCCGCTCAGTCCCTCTACGAGGCTGTACTCCACGCAAGCGTCCCAATTCTCACCGGCAGCGACGCGCAACAACACCGTATTGGTGTCCAAAGTTTCAAGCTGCAACCCTCGGGTGGCGATCTGAATGGCGGTTCCCCGGAAGCCACGATCGTTGATCACCAGGTTTGAACCTCCACCGATGAGCAGTACCGGTGTCCCGGCAGCGTCGGCTGTAGCCAGCGCAGAGACCAGCTCTTCTTCGGTACCTGCCACCACCAACTGGTCGGCGGGCCCGCCGACCTGTGAGGTCGTCAAATTCTTCAGCATGCTCCTACTTTCGCATATTTTCGCGGTGCTATTTTTCGCTTCGGTGATCGGCTACATTCGAAGAAAGGAAGAAGGCCAGGACCACCAGAATCGAGATGGAACCTAAGGCCGGCAACAGGCCAATTGCCCCAGCTAAAAGGCCCAGCAGCGGCGGTCCGCCTAAGAACGCGCCATAACCAATGGTGGAGACCACCGAGACGCGGGTCGCTGCCCGCAGTGGGTCCTGTGAGGCGGCGCTCATGGCCAGTGGGAAAGTCAGGGCAACTCCCATTCCCCAAATGGCTAAGCCAATAAATGCTAAGGGCAGGTTTCCAGCAAAGGCAAAAAGCAAGACACCTATCAGGGCTGCAATGGCACTGGATCGAATCATGATCACGCGTCCCAGACGCAAGATCAGATCACCGGATAGTAGCCTCGTGAGAGTCATGGTGCTGACAAATACGCCATACCCAATCGCGCCGGTGGCCTCGCTCGTTTGGTAACCGTCGGCCAATGCCAAGGCTACCCAATCCCCTGCTGCTCCCTCGGCCAATGCCATGCCTAGGACCAGCACGCCAAGCAAGATGGTTTGTGGTTCTTTCCACGCTTGGGCCAGAGACGGGCCCGAATGGTTGCGTGGGGTACGGCTGAAATCTTCACCGAAGCTCCGGGCACTGACCAGCACCGTCACCACGATAATCACGCCCATCACCGCATAGTGCACATAGAGCGGCAGATTAGCCGCCGCTGCCAGCGCGCCAACGCCGGCCCCCAGCACGGTGCCAATGGAGAAAAATCCATGAAGCGCCGGCATAATGCTTCGGCCTAGCGCCCGTTCCATGGCTGCGCCCTGAACATTCGAGGCCACATTCCACGAAGCGGTACCCAATCCTTGAGTGAACAGGAAAATCCCGGTCAGCAAGGTGGATTCAAACACCGAGGCGCTGATACCGATCAGCAGCAACGAACAACCTGCCAGGGTCGAAGCGATGCGCATGACGCTGGTGGCTCCTAGCCGCAGCACTGCCTGTCCGGACAACGCCACGGACAAAAACGAACCGGCGCTCAGACACAACAGTAGTAAGCCCACATTTGCGTGGTCTAGTTGCAAGGCATCGCGCAATGCCGGGAGCCTGGAGACCAGGGCAGAGATCAAGAGGCCGCTGGCCAGGTAGGCGGCAAGTAGCCCGTTGCGCCAGGCGAATACCGTGCCCTCGCCGCCTAGTTGCTTGTTCAGAGCTGGACTACCGCCTGGCACTTCATCAGTACCTTCGTGCCGTTAGCGGTGACCGTCAGGTCCACGCGTGCCGTTTGCGCTTCTTCGTCCAGTGCACCGATCTTGCCCTCAACCTCAATGGCGGTACCTTCGGCATCGCTCGGGTTGCTCCCTGCGGGATCTTCTACCACTACCGGCTTGGTGAAGCGGGTCTGGTAATCCACAATGGCGCCCGGGTTTCCTACCCACGCGCCGACAAGATCAACAACAGCACCCATGGTAAACATGCCGTGGGCGATTACCGAGGGTAGCTCAACTTCGGTTGCAAAGCGTTCGCTGTAGTGGATCGGGTTGAAGTCTCCCGAGGCACCTGCGTACCGCACCAGGTCACCACGGTTCACCGTGACGGTCTTTGAACCGATTACTTGACCTTTTTCTAGGCTAGAGAATTTGATCATGGTTTAGTCCCCTGCCCGTACCAGTAGCGATGATGTGGTGGTGGCGACCTTCTCGCCGGACACCGTGGTGATTTCGGCGCGCGTGGTGATCATTGCACCGGCACCCATTTCGCGGATCTGGTCCACATAGAGTTCTGCCAGCAGTTCGTCTCCGGCCACGATAGGGCGGTGGTGGGTGAAACGCTGATCTGCGTGCACCACACGTGAGAAGTCAATTCCGGAGGCAGGATCTGCGATCAGCTGAGCATCTGCTCGCTGCGCGATAATGATGACAAAAGTTGGTGGGGCCACCAAATCTGCGTAACCCAATGCTTGGGCGGCCTGCACGTCAAAGTGCGCCGGGGAGCTAGCTTTTGTGGCCGTGGCGAATTCACGAATTTTTTCGCGACCTACCTGGTAGGACGCGCCAGCGGGGTAAATATGCCCCACGAGGTCAGGGTTGATACCCATTAGTTCTCCTGAACGTTGCGAGTTACTCGGTTACTTTTGCTTCTTGGCGCGCGGAACGGCAAGCCCATTGGCGATACGCCACTTGCGGGTGTCCCTGGCACGGATAACCAAGCCGATGATGTGGCACAGCATGCCAACGATCATGATGCCTATGGCCGTGTATACCAGCGACAGCGAGGGGATGTTCGAGCCAATAATTGCCAATATGATGCCAAAGCCCATGACCCCCATGGCAGTGAACACAAACTTTTTGTAGCGCGGTGAGGCCGCTTCCCATGGAGTGTTGGTCATGGCATCCAGTTTAGTTCAGAGTGCGCGGTACAAAGCCCAGATGAAGCGATAACACGGGTGAAACTCAGAACAGTGGTGATTGTTCTTCGAAGAACTCACCGCGTTGCGCTTCGACATTCACTTCACGGGTTTTCAACTCCGCCGCGTCTAGCAAGCGCAAAGTAGTGTTTTCCCCGCTGTCGACCAGGATGCTCTGCCCTAGTACTCCGCGCACGCGCAGATTCATTTCATGGCCGGCAATGGGCTCCGTCCACGGATGTGCTGTTTTTGAATCCCAGGCTCGCACCACTTCCAGAGCGTAGGCAGGCTGCACCCACTTTTGGTCTAGCAGTTCCACTCCGTAGGCGGCTAGTTCACCTTGGGACTCCAAGAATTTCTTGGCACGTGTCGCCTCTAACGCATTGGCTGCGTCCAAACTTACTTCGTCTAGCTCCCAGGAGGTCAGCCCCTTGACCTTGGATTTCTGCCGGACTTGTTGTTTAAGACCCACGTGCTCAGTCACTAGATCTTCCAACACTCGAATCGCACCACCGTCACTGGCACGCGCCACATATCGGGCGCTCACCGCTCCTTGCTGTGCCAGACGGGTCCATTTACTCTGCGTGGAGGTCGTACCAACCTTGGTGGCTCCATGGGCAAAACTTGCGACATAGAGGAAATGTGGTTGCTCTAAATATTTGCGCAGGCCCTGTGGTGCTTCACCGGTCTTGTGAAACTGGTGCATGAATTTGCTCTGGTCCAAGCGCCGGCACCCGTCGCATTGAGTTCCGGTATTTAGTCCTTTGAGCTTGGGGCAGCTATGCAATGTTCGTGAGCCATCATCACGCATGGTGACATAACCTAAACAAAATTTAGTCTGCCCAACGCGCAACCTGATTGAGCGGTTTTCACTCAGTGGTTCGTTAACCCATTCTTCACCGCGACGCAGTCTGAGCACTGGGACTGGCTCATGCGGCGAGAAGCTAATGCCATGGCAAAGCTGCCGGTTTTCACGTTCGAGAATCATCTGCGCCTTTCAACAAGTTCTGCATTCAACGTTAGAGCATTGAACATCTCGGATCTGCACGCGCAATGTGCATCGGATTCATGCGCAATTCTTAGTCGACAGGATTAGGGTTGAAAGAAAAGACGAACAAATAGTGTGTTTCGAGTCTGCTAACTGAGCTAGAGGTGGTCGAGATTTCTTCCAATTCAGATGAACCCCACGCGGTGATTCCAATGCCTGCCACGGAGTTTTCAAATTCCAACGGCGCCATGGTCTACGATTTCGCTCATTCGCTACGGCAGTCGCTTCCGAAGTTCATGATGGAGTACCGTTTCGCCGCTGACGAAGTGCTGACTAAGGTTTCGATTCTGCGCGAGGAGTTTTTGTACCTGCACAAGTACAACCCCATCGAACATGTTTCGTCACGCGTGAAATCTCCGGAGAGTATTCTGCGCAAAGTCGTCAAACGTGGCATCAATCCGGATCTGGCATCCATTCGAGCCAACATCACCGATATTGCAGGTATCCGTATCACTTGCAGTTTCATCAAAGACACTTACAAGGTACTGCACACGCTCACCGCACAAAATGATCTGAAAGTGTTGCAGATCAAGGACTACATCAAGCATCCAAAACCCAATGGGTATAAGAGCTTGCATCTAATTCTGGAGATCCCGGTCTTCCTATCCGAAGGTCCAGTCCCGGTCATCGTTGAAGTCCAAATACGCACCATCGCCCAGGATTTTTGGGCAAGTCTTGAACATAAGATTTTTTACAAGTACGAGGGTGATGTTCCTGAACATCTGGTCGAAGAGCTCACCGATGCGGCAAACGCCGCGGAAAAGTTGGACTTGCAAATGCAACGGCTCCATACCGCGGTTCATGGCCACGATGTTAATGCAGAGTCTCCCACGGTGGGGGAACCGTTCGACGAGACCTTGATGGAACAGGTCAGAGCTCTGGCGATGAAGTCATCATCCAAAGAAGAGTAAGAAATATTTAAACGAAGAAAGCCTCGAAAACTCTAGGAGTTTTCGAGGCTTTTGTCGGTAGCGGCGCCGGGACTCGATCCCGGGACCTCACGATTATGAGTCGTGAACAGGGTACGCTTGAAGTAGGCAAAAACCGCATGATTCCGCGGAATATTGGGGTTGTCGGTACGGTGCAGTACGCTAACTTATGGTACCTAAGGGGGTACTAATGGGGGTACCTAAGGAGAGTCGTGGCAAAGAAAACCAGAGGCAAGGGCGAAGGATCACTTACGCAAGACAGTCGAGGATACTGGCGCGTCCGAATTGAACTGCCAGCAGACCGTGATGGAAATCGCCGTCGAAAAGAAATTCGACGCAAAAGCAAAGCCGAGGCAATCGCAGAAATGCGCGAACTAAAGAAAGAACTTGCTAAGACCGGCGACCTCGCAACCTCAAGTGTGAAGCTTGAGGACTGGTCTGAAACGTGGCTGAAAGAGCGAGCCAAGAAACTAGCGCCAAACACCATCAGCGGATACCGCGTCGCGTTCCGCGACTACATCAACCCGAAGTTCGGTAGCAAGAAGCTAGACAAGCTCACGCCAGGACATGTGCGCGAACTTCACGACCTGATCCTAGAGACTCCAAAGGACAAGGCTCTACGTGAGCTATCAGACCCTCCCGAGGGCACGGAGCTACTATCGAGCACCTACGCGCTACTCGTGCACAACACCCTATCCGGTGCACTCAAGATGGCCGTGCGAGACGGAATCATTGGACGCAACGTCTGCGAGCTGGTAGACAAGCCAACCAAGCGCCACACCGTGGAGGAAGTGCTTACCTTCGATGAGGGAGTAAAGCTTCTCAAATACCTAACCACGCATAAGGATGGCCCCCTATGGGCTACCTACCTACTGACCGGTGCGCGACGTGGCGAGATCATTGGGCTTGAGATTGATCGAGTACGCGAAGACCATCTAGACCTGTCGTGGCAGATTCAGCGGATCAAGGATATAAAGCAAGCACCGCAAGACTACGAATACCGGCACCTCGAGAATCGCCTTTATCTCGTGCGCCCCAAGAGTAAAGCTGGTTGGCGCACTCCCCCACTAGTTCCAGAGCTTGCCGAACTTCTGCGCCGGCAGATTGGTGGCCGCACTGAGGGTCTAGTTTTCCAGCGCGACGGCAGGCCTTGGGACCCAGCAGATGCTTCGATTGAGTGGAAGACAATTCTCAAGGAAGCCGGGGTCAACGAGAAGGTCAAGCTCCACGGCGCACGCCATACGGCAGTCGGCCTACTCTATGAGCTTGGCGTTGGTGAGGCCACGATTATGCAGATCGTTGGACACTCCACAGTTTCTGTCACACGTCGGTATGGGCAAGCTGGCAATAAGCGTGCAATGCAGGACGCTATGAAGAAGCTGAGCGGGGCCTTGTCAGGTAAGGCCATCGAGCCACCGGCTAATCAAAAGCAAAACTAGCTAGCTATGGCCTAAAGGTTGGCGACGTATTTTTTTAGAGCGCTAACCGTTGCGATTTGGTATTTGATGACGTTCCCGTTTTTCGTCATGGGCACTTTGATTGGGCCGGTCTTCGTGAGTAGTGGCTGATATTTCTTTGCTAGTGATGCGTACATGTAGCCGATTTTTCGGCCGGTGGTGTCATGCATAACTACTGCATTCCGGTCGTGTTTATTTTTTGGCTCAGGAGAGGCTACCAGGTACCCAGGCTTTAGATTTCGCATCTGCCTCTCGGTCAGATAATATTCTTCGCCAACCACGGCGTAGCTCACTGTGTCGACCTCGGGTATTGGCAGTTCGGAAGGTTTGCTTTTGGCTACATCACTGGCGATTGCGGCGGCGAGCGTTTTGAAAAATGACATGCTCCGATTCTAAACAACAAACTCTTCTCCGGAACTCACAATGAGTTCCGGAGCATTGTTAGATGGGGAGAATTGAAAACCCCTATAACACCTTTTTACTAAGCCCGCTACCTCTAGGATCGCCGGAATTTCGCGGAACTTCTCTAGGCTCACTCTAGGCTTACTCTATGCTTTGTAGTCTTAGACAACAGGGCTTTTGATCAGGCTCAAACCTTTACTTAGCGCCGCCTATCGGGCATTTGGGAGGTTTTAGCATTGAGGCTTACCTGGCACTTGCGCACCCTAAAAGAGGGTGCTAAGCTGGATTTAGAGCCAAGGGGAACAGCCCCAGGCCGAACGGAAAAGAGACACCGAAATGAAAGCCATTGACAAGCTGAAAGCCAAGGCAGCCGAGCAGACCACCGAACAGCTTTTTGCTTGTATGCTCCTGCTCGATCAGCAAATGGAAGGCTTCGGAACCCCTGAACAGCGAATGGTTTACGCCTCTATGGCCGACACTATCGAAGAGCGCCACGGGCTGAATGAAGCAATGGAAACCATCTTCATGGATATTAATTACTCGGGAACCTACCGCGAAGCCCTCGAAGTCGCTTATTGCACCGTAGTCGCCGAATAGATCAGCTCGGGCGGGGCTACGGCCCCGCCACTACCGTTAGGAATACCAATGACACCAGAGCAGATTTCAGCCACGCGCCGACTGGTTGGCCTTACCGCTGATCAATTGGGCGCGAAGCTGAGTATCAACCCGCGCACGATTCGCGGCTGGGAATCCGGCAAATACTCCCCCGGCCCCGGCGCAACCGAGGCGCTGCATGACGTTCGCGCCGCGCATGACCTGGACTTTCAATCTTGCCTAGAAGTCGCTCAGCGTGGCGATAGCGTCTCCCTGCCCGGTGGCGACGAAGACCTCCCCGCTAGCTGGTGGCTCGCAATAGCGGCGCGCATTATCGACCGAATCCCAGATGCCCGCATGGACTGGGAAAAGTAACTCTTTGGCAAACTGTCGCCCGCCCTCGTTATACTCGTATCAAAACCTTTTGGAGGAAGTCTTGTCTCGTGCAACAAAGCGCGTCATTGGCAACGTCTCAGTTCTTACCGTGCTCGTTGCGTTGGTCGCTGTGCTCGTATTCTCTGCGATGAGTCCAACGTTTTTGAAGAACGACGCGAAACTAACCGCCGAAGCAAACGCCGGGACACCCATCGTTCAAGCGATGAGCACGCCGAAGCCTACGCCCACTAAGGCCGTAGACCCAGCTCAAGCATGGGCTGATGACCAAATGATTTCTCTTTTGAACGGCAATTCAAAATCATCGTTTGACGATTTCAACCCAGAAATTGCGCACCACTATATTGAATCTTGGAGCCAGCCGAAACCGGGCGTGCTCGCAATTACAGTCAAAGATAAGAACTGGTCTAAGTGTGACCTTGATTCTCTCGGAATGAACGTTTTGGATACTGCTGGTTGGGATAATCCTGGTCTGGTTCAAGTTGTAGTTTCCAGTGAGAGCGGAAGTCTCGTTAGGGAAAGCCTCACGAATGAGGAAAATAAGAATCGAAAGTCCGCTATCCCTGATAGCTGCGCATAGCCTAACTTAAACGCGTAAAGCGAGGCACCCGAATAACTTAGGAGATTACCCGTGAAACGTCTTGCCCCGCTCGCTCTTATTGCCGCACTCGCGCTCACTGGGTGCGTTTCTACTGAGCCGTCCGCAGAGAGCACGCCAGCGCCAACTGTGAAGCCCGTAAAGGAGACTGCCAGCGCTGATATTGCCGCGCTCAAAAGCGAGGCTATCAAAGCTGGGCGGCCAGAATCAGCATGGGATAAAAACTGTGCCGCTTGGGAATTGCCGTCCAATAACGGAGAGAACCAAGCTTGGGCAAACAAGCTTGGCACTGCTTGGCTCGCCGCGCACAACAACGCCGGATGCCCCGACGCTATCACCTGGCCGAGCTACTACGTAGAGTCCTGGGGTAGCTCCAAAACCGGGGAGCTCACAATCTATGCCGAAGATACAGAATCTACCGAATGGGTAAGTATCGCTCAGGATGTCATGTGCAAGGTATCCAAAGATTCGACTGTAGAGAATGTTCGCGTACTCACGGTTTCCGGTGATGCTAGGGCTCATTGGGGCAGAGCTGAAATGAAAAAAACAGACGTTTGTTAAATGCGAAAATTCCGGCACTCACTATTGTGAATGCCGGAATTTTCTTTAGATGCTAGATGAAAACGCCGTTGCTAACAGAGTAGCGACCGTCAGAGTAACGCTTGCCAATGCGTCGCTTGTTGAGCATCTTCTGTAGCTGTTCATAGCGGCGACGGCTTGCTGGAATGGTGGCCGAGCTACCGAATCCCCAAACAGCAGCGGCCTTGGAGAATTCATTCCAAGTAGACGTGCCTGCTGCGCCGTCGATCTTGAACTTAGATGCAGGGTAGTAACCGCAGTTGCGTAGCCACTGCTGCATTGCTTTCTGAGACATCTCGCCCCAGCCACCGTCCACAATTCCCTTATAGGTGCCAGCAAGCTTCAAATACCGCTGAAACTGCTTCTTCGTCTCGGTGCCAAATTCTGCATCGATGCGGAGGATCACGCCGTCATACGTCCAAACAACTGTTCTTGCCATGATTGTTGCTCTTTTCTGCCCGTTTTTGGGCGTAGAAAAACCCCGTCACCGTTTGGTGCGGGGCTGGTTTATTAGGGGCTGCTAGTTGCCCTTGGCCACGGAATCGAAGTCTGTGGAATCCGTGGTGCTCTTGTTACCGCCTGTCGCCTGGTACTTAGTTACGGCAGGTCGATACTTGGTCACAGTGGTGATCTCATCAATTTGATCCATGCTGAAATCATCGGATTCAGCGGTGGCATCAGGGGCTTTACCCGCGGTGAAGTCCGCGTTGCCGACACTGGTTGCCAGCGACAGCACAGCGGACAAGACAGCCACGCCCAAAGCCGCTGTGAGCGCACCAGACCATGGCACTTCCCAAGCGGATACGACTGCGCCAATCGATGCCAGTAAAGTGGCAACGAATGACTGGATGAAGGTTTTCGCTGCACGTTCGGCAGCGCCCTTCCAGAATGAAATGGTGAGCATTTGACCCTCCTAGAGTCCTAGTTTCTTTTGGGTGATTGATCCGGCTTTACCGTCTTGCACTAGCCCGGTTCGGCGCTGGAAGTCTTTTACGTTCTCGGTGGTCTGCGCACCGTAGTAGCCGTCTACGCCCTGCTTGGTGTAGCCCTGCTTCTGCAAGGCGCGCTGGATGGCTTTGACTTCCTCAAACTTGGTTTGAGTAACCGCGCCCCAATTGCCGTCCTGCACAAGGCCGTGTTGCTTCTGGAACGCCTTGGTTGCACTCTTGAGCATTGGCCCGTTCACGCCGTCCGGGTAGCCAGCTTTCAAGCCCATAGCATTCAAGGCTTTGGCAATGGCGATGTAGTCACCCTTGTCATTGCCACCGGTCGATGGCTTCGGGGCGCTCGGCTTAGGCTTCGGCTTCGGTTTGGACTGCACAGGGGTGACGTTGCCAGTCTTAGCCGGCGCAGAACCGGGCTTGATGCCGAACTTTTTGAATGCCAGCTGCGGGTCATAGTCGGAGTTCGGATTACGCCAGTCAGCCCAGAACTCTAGGTGCAGGTGGGGTGCAGTCTGGTTGCCGGACTTGTCGTTGTAACCGAGCAGATCGCCAGCTTCCACCTTGTCGCCAACCTTGAGAGACGCGAGCGGCTTCATATGGTTGTAGCCGTTACCCTCGCCGTCTGGGTTGCTGATCAGCCCGCCGTTGCCAGTGCGCCCTGGTGCCCATGTTGAAGTCTTGCCACCGTTCTTTGCAGTGCGGTGAATCTTGCGCACGGTGCCAGCAAACGCGGCATAAACGGGCATGCCAGTCTGGCCGGGCTTAGGTGGCGCAATGTCCATACCCTTGTGCCCGCGGTAGCCACCACTGTCACCATGATTCTGAGTAAGTCGCCCATCGAACGGGCTTACCATCGTGCTCATATTTACTGCTCCATCTGTGAGTGAAAGGAATTCTTGCCACCGTCCAGCAAGGCGCATCTTGGCTGGGCAGTCTTTGCCTGACCAGTCGGCGTGCTGCTTGATAGCGGAACGGTTCAGGTTGTGCTTCTCGCGTAGGTCACGAACAACCTGCGCGGCCCGTTTGAAAGCGGTGTCATAGTCGCCGTCAGCGTTCACGCAAATCTCTACTGCGATCGAATCCGCTGCCGCGGGGCCGGCATGCCAGCACTTCGCGGTGTCCGGGTAAGAGCGGATCGCTTGAACGTCATCGACTTGGATATGCCAAGATGCTTGACGCGCTCCCCCAGAGCTCTGCAAATTTGCGTGCGCCTGCGCATTGGCTCGGATCTTCTCATTCGCCGTTTCGTGCACGGTGATTGATGTGCACTTGTTGATGCCGTCGTAAATCATGTCCGTACTCTTAACCAGCTGCTCTTTCACGGGGCCACCTCTCAAAGGGCATAAAAAATAGCCCCAACCAAATGGTCAGAGCTACGGGATAATTGGTTTATTCAGTTGGAGGCTCAGGCGGTTGTTGACGCTTCTTGCCGTAATACTGATCGTGCAAATCCTGAATTAGTGGAGACCATTTTTCCGTGTCGGAAATATGCTGATCCAGCTTCCTAGCAGTATCTTCCTGCTCCGCATCCTTGGTCTTGCTTATCTGGATATGCTGATCAAGCTTCTCGACAGTCTCAGCAACTTTCCCGGCAGTCTTCTTACCTTGCTCTTCCGACCGACGTAAAGCATCATTCATCGAACCGCCATGATTCGGTGTGACCTCATGGTGAATGGTGGATACGCGTTTTTCCATTGCGTCGAGCTTGCCAGTGTTCTCTTTCAACTCCTTGGTCATCACGTCCATTCGAACACCAATGCCCGGTGTGTCCGCGTCGCCAACCAGAGTATTGACGAGGCTCACGAACTTACTGAGGAATTTCCAGTTCTTGCCAATCGACTTCACCGTTACGTATCCAAGAAAAACTATGAGAGCGATTGTAAAAAGTCGCTCAGGTTGCAAAATGTCATTGACCCATCCGGGCATCGTTACCTCTCAAAATCATTCGTCTAGTCGCTTCGTGTGTGCAGGTAGCTCTCCACCTTCGAACGTTTCGTACATGCGCACGTCCTCTTGGGATAGCTGCCACAGTGCGATACCGGCCAGCCCGTACTCGTTCATGGCACGTCCACGCCAGTGGTTGATCGTCGTAGCATCAGTAAAATAGACGATGCTCGATCCGTCTCGATCCATGACGTGCACACGGCCAAGCCACAAATCATGATCTAGCGGACGCACTCTAACCGGTGTATTCACGCCGGTAATGATTGGTACGTCTTTCCAGTGCTCATAGATCCAGTCTTGAGAAATGATGGCTTCTCGCGTTGTGCGTTCTTCAACATCAGCATTGGTACGGAACCGGTTCTGCGAATCCCATGTGACACCTGTTCGAGGAATACGCCCCATGACTTGTTTTTGCCCGTTGATTTCCACTTCAATGGCTTCACGCGGTTGGTACCAGATACCGTCGCCAAGGTAGCAGTGATCAATCCACACGGTGCCGGTGCTGACATATTCAGTCGGGCCTCCTGGCGGTGTCGTGGATGCTTCGAGGCGTAGCGGTGTGTTCGTTTCGGCGTTGGAGAAGTAGACTCGTGCTGATCCGTCACGGACACGCAACGCGAGTACGCACCGGCCAGCTTGCGCGGCGGCTCCGACTCGTTGCGCACCAACGTTCATTGACTTGAGCACGGTTGTTCCGCGCATGAGCCTTAGTAGACCGTTGTTGTCAAGGTCTGCGGTGATGCCTTGCGAGTTGATGGCGAATCGGCCACCGGTTGCGAATTGGAATCGTGCCAGCGCGTAGAGGCTTTGCTTGCCGAAGTCGTTCGCGTAGCGGAGTGTTCCAGCGCCGCGGTACTGCTTATACGATGAAGTGACTTGCTGGAATGCCCATGCGCCAGTTGGCTGCGTGTAAACCGCGTTCAACTGCTGCGTGCTAGTCGCATAGTCATCAATGATCGTTGCGGCGATTGGTTCGCGCTGAATCATTTCCGTCGTGAACGTGTACCCCTTCTTAGGAGATACAACGTCACCGTTAGACGCGATGACCGGTGCCGCGTTCATCTGATATTCAATGAATGAGTCTCTGACCGAGTTATCCGCAACGCTCCACTGCGGAACACCTGCGGGTAGCCCGTAACGCACCACGTAATCGCGGTTCGCAAATACTCCGGCCACTACCCCTGCTGAGTCTTCCCACATGTCCGGTTCTTTCCAGTCGTAGACGTCTAGGAATCCCCAGAGTGATTGACTGGATGAGTCACGGTAGGCCACCCATCCAATGGCGTGATGAGATCCGCTATCTGACCATGGGCGCGCACCTGTGAAGTACTGCCATGCGCTGTAGTAGGTGCCGGATATGCCGCGGCGGGTTGCGCCCCATGTTTCGGGGTAGTCGTGGATTGACCAGAAGTATGCGTAGAGGGGTAGGCCCATGCTGATTTTGGATGGCGTGATTTGCGAGGTTGCCCAGGCGTAGACTTCCTCTAGCCAGAAGCCTGGCGATACTGGGCCGGGTGCGGATCCTGACCAAGCGAAGTCGTAGGACATGACGGATACGTGATCCATGAGTTCGCCTAGTTGCTTGTACCGTACCCAGTCTTCGCCACCGACTGATCCGGTTGCGGTGAGTGCGGGGAGCGCGGCTGAAACTTTTTTACCGCGTCCGTGGGCGAGGTCTGCCACCTGTTTGAACAATGCTTCTGCGGGCACAGCGTTGGATGCTGCGCCACCTTGCTCAAGGTCAATGTCAATGCCGTGCAGCCAAGGGTACTGCGTGAGTACGTCGCCTAGGTCGGCAATGAGTTTGGTTCGTGCTGTGGAGCTGGCCAGCAGTGCGGAGAAGATTGAGGCGTAGCCGTCGTTTCGGAAGGCGAGCCAGAATCGGAGGTGAGGCCACTTTGCGCGGTATTCATCGAGCAGTGAGGGGTCGAAGGTTTGGGTGAGTGCTCCGTTTTCGTCTACTCGCCAGCCGAAGATTGAAACGTCTGTGAGTCGGTCACCGTAGTTCAGGAGTACGAGCCGGACGCGTTCTGTCCATGTGAGTCCTACCCAGACCCACACGTTTGCGTTGGTAGCCATTATTTCCTTTCGTTCCACGATGCTCGGAGGTGTAGCCGTCCGTTGGCGTACGCTTCGAGGTTTAGGTCTGAGCGTGGTGTGATGACGGGTATTTTTCCCCAGCCGTGTGTGGCTGTGTTGTTTACGCCGTCTGCTGTTGCTGAGCCGTTGAGGTGTCCGTATCGGTAGGAGCCGATTCGGGTTTCGCCTTTGGCGTTTTGTACGGTGAGTTTTGCGGGTGCGGGTTGGTCTCCGTTGGATAGGAGCACGAGGGTCATCCGGTTGTTCACTACGCCGTTGCGGTATTGGGCCCGGTCGATTGTGGTGCCGACTTCTGCGGGGTTGGGTACGATGCCGGTTGCTTGCTCTCCGGCTTGAAGTTGTACGTCTGTGACGAGTACGGCGGCGCTCGTTGGTACGTCGGTAGCAACGATCCTGAGCTTGATCGATAGGACTCGTTTATCAACGTATATCGGTTGCTGTAGGCGCAAATTGACCTCCTAGAACGGCAATCCTCGCGGGGTCATTCCGGTGACGATTAGCTCGCCTTTTCGATCCCACAGGGGCAACCCGGCCATTGTGTTGGACGAATAGCTTATGAGTCGGCTTGTGCGGTTCACGTAGCAGTATGCGGCCCCGACCGGCATGTAAATCGGCAAGGGTAGGTTTTGCGGTGGCAATAGCGCTAGCGGGATACCCGCCATGAATTGATTGCTTGTTGCGTCATCCCCGACGAGTCGCATTGACCAGAAAAGTAGGTTCGGCAAGGCCGAGACTCCGCATGTCTGCGAACCTGCCGAGCGCCAACCGTTGACTAGGTATTCGCGTAGGTCGAACCACGGATTGTTGTCTGGGTAAGCCGTGTTCAAAAGTGCTAGCTCGGTCACGATGCCCTCCGTAGGTAGGTGGATTCCACCACGTAGTTACTCAGGCTCCCGTTGGTGAGCGTCGCATAATCCCCGGTGATGGAGAAGATTTGTGTTCGCCCGTCCGTTCGCATCCAAAACGCTATATCGCCGGGCGCGGCGGCATATGCCCCAAAAACTCGGTCACCAGCCGGGATGATTTCGTCTGGCAACTCGCTCGTGATGAAGCGGTTAGTGCCTTGCCGGGTGCGTAGGTAGATGCTGATTTCGTTGCCGTCGATCTTCGCCATGAAAGGAAAATCTTTGGGGTCAGCCGCCCAGTTATTGAGCACCAAACTTGATAGGTCATACCAAGGGTTTTGCTCTGGGTAAGGCATCGGCATTTTCGGGAAGTCGTAAATACTGCTCATGCTGGTTTCCTCACCCATTGCACTTTGCCAATAATCCAGTCACCGGCAACTAGTTTCCGTGGCGACGCTGTATCGACTGCGAGGGAACCGGAAGGGCCAACGACTGCGAAGACAGGCTCACCCGATAGCGCGCAAAGTCCACGCTCGGCCGAGGCTGGCGCATCCTCAGGTGCGATAGTTCCAACTGGCATAAGCAGGGTTGAAGACGTGGGCGAAACCGCGTCAGCCGCGAAATGCAAGGTGACCTTGTTCGGTTCAACTTCAAGGAAAGTGCGAATACCGGGGCCACGCGCTGCAATACCGGCCACGAACTTATCTGCCAGCGGGTCAATGCGAACCTTATCCGGGTAGCGAACCAAACTCATGATGCCCTCCTAGCCACGATGAAAACCGCGTTGAACTCTGTCCTGTCGCGCAAGCTCCCGACAGTCGTGCGGAACCATATGCGCCCGTCGGTCATCATGAAAACTTGCTGCTGAGCAACGTCCGGCGTATTAGCCATAGGCCGAAACTCCGCTGGTAACCCAATGAAGATATTCCCGTTATCGGTTACCACCTGCGACGGATTCACTCGAATGTTTATCGTCACCAGGTTCTCGGTTGCCTGAGCCCAGCAAGCGCCATACCCAATCTCCTGCACGCCAGGCGCAAGCAACGATCTAAGTTGATAGACCGGCTTCGCATCAGGATAAGGAACCGGCATGAGCGGAAGATCGATAGCCACAATCACACCGCCTTTCGTGCGTAGGAAACTTGCATCACGAAGTTGGATAGGTTGCCGTCGAGTAAAGCCATGCCGGGCGCGTAGAACGTTAGTCGCCCCTCGGCGCTAAGCAACGCCCCGACCGCGCCGACAACGCCCGGCGTGAACGCTTCGATGACCAATTGACCGGGCGGCCAAAACTCTTCGGGCAACTGCTCGGCTAGAACCGCTTGCGCGCCGCGTGCCGTACGCAAATGGATATGCGCCGTGTTCCCGTCCAGTAGCCCGCGGAAGTGCCAAGCTGCCGAACTCATTTGCCACGTATCGCCAATATGCCCACGCAAGTCCAGCCAAGGCCGGTTATCTGGGTACGGCTGAGGTAGCGCCACTAGCTCGGTCATCACGCCACCTTTCGAGGGTAGCTACCTGAAAAGAAAAGTTGCTGCCCCTGATATTGGGCAATCATCTGCGATTCGGTAAGCCCTAAAGAAAAGTTCGACATGACTATCTGACCGCCGCCCCAAATCTCCACGATGCAAGACGGGCCTTTCATGATTAGCGCTGTCAATCCCTGAGAACCGTTCGGCATCAAGTGCCCTGGCAGATAGCCGCCAATGCGAGCCGAACCGATATTTACTCGCCCAAATATACTGACAGTATTTGCCTCGGCGAACGCTTGAATCGAAAGCCCGGCAAGGTTGACGTTCCAGTCGTTCGTCAAGGTGCTGGCAAGGTTCTCCCACGCGGGTAAGTCCGGGTACGGCTGATTCGGGATAAGAGTCATGGCTTACTCCTAGCTGCAGTCAGGTTGAGGAACACCATGCCGTAATCGGCCAGCGTGATTCCTTGTGACCGCCACACCGGCAAAGCAATCCAGCCAGACGTTCCAAACTCCACACCGTGCGGGTCACTCTTCGCGCCAAGGTTGAACCATGCCGTAGCTTTCGCATTCGCTGCCACTCGAAAAGATTTATGCATAGACCGAAAAAGATAAACAAAATCCGGGTCAACGAACGTGCGATCAATCGCTATATGGAACGAATAATGAACAAAATTCCCATCAGCACAAGCAATCACCGACTGATCCGCATAAGGCGTAAGGCCACCCGCTAAATACTGCGATACGTCATACCAAGGATTCTTCGACGGATAAGGCTGCCGAGTAGCAACCGGCAAATCAATCACTACTGACTCCGTTCCGACTTTGTTCCAAGCTTCGGACGCGTCAAACCAATACGGCCAGTCGCGCCCGCCGCCTTGCCAACCAGCACGAATGCCGGACGCGCCGCCCTGCTCGCGGGAAGAATGAAATCGTGCTCCACCCGGTAAGACCAATCCGGCCAAGCCGTCAACGAAAGCTCAGCATTCGAACCCGTCACCGTCGCACCATTCATATAATCCACACGCGGACGCAACGAACCAACACCCGCCAAGCCCTGCGTAAAGACCTGCATAGACCAACCATAAGGACGCGCAGCAGTAGCCAAAGCCGCATCAAACGGGAACCAAAAACCAACATCCCCAGCACCCGGCAACGAAGCAACATCAACCCAAGAAATCCAACCAAAATCAGAATCCCAAGAAGTCGTGACAAACGGATTATTACCCGACGAATCACCACGCCACACCTGAGCAGGAGCCATAATCCGATTCAAATACGACTGCTGCTGATCAACCTGCAACTGCAACTCATCAATACGATCATTCATCTCATCAGCCCCCTCCGGTGGAACAATCCCAGCCGACCACGGCAACTCAGCCACATGCGGCAACCAACCAGACACCGCCGAACCCGGCTGAAACAACACATCAGTAACCTCAACGTTCGACGCAGCATGCTGATTACGCGACTGAATACGAAGCTTCACCTTCGCCGCACGACCACCCAAACGGACAACACCGCGCATCGAACCTCCTAGGTCAACTCAATGTCGATAGTCTCCGAAGAACCATCCTCGTAAGTAACCTCAACCTGAGCCACAACATCAGGCACCCAACCATCCGGGCCAGTGCTTGAAAGATCAAACGACAACGCATAAGCAGTGCGATTATCCGGATGAATTGTCTGCTCAATCCAACGCTCCCCCGCACCACTAAACGACACCGCATAATCACCAGTCACACCACCCTCAACGACCTGCCCGCCCAAACTAGCCCAATGAGCAAGCCCATTATCAAACCGACCATTCAACAGCAGGTTATAAGGCACCAGGTCAAACGTAGTCACACCGGAACCAGTATCGAGCGTGCCCGAATCAATCGAGCCGTCCGCACCAACCTCACGCAAAATCGCTGCCAAAGTAATCTGCGAATCCCACGGACTCACAACGTCGTACTCCATCCGGACAATGCGCTGCCGGTCAGAAATACCAACCTCTTCATCAACCACAGTCACAAAGTCAGCCACATCGAACCGGTCAATCGGATTGCCAGTCTTAGCCGACAAATCATTGACCGTGACCTCATACGAATAAGCTGGCTTAGCACGCTCAGCAATGAGATCCTGTCCGCGCTCCATCATCGTGAATGGCGACGTACCAGCCGGGAAATCATAGGTAGCAACTTTTACATCAGACGAAAAGCTGAAATCCTCAAGGTACGGTTTGCCATCGTTTAAGTTCGCTATCGTCAGACCGTCAGCGTTCTTCACATAAAGGCGAGTCACTAACGCTGTAGTGTCCTCAACACGCTTGGACTGAGACAGCCCCTTGCCGTAGAAGAACGCCACCCCGTTATCGTGCCCAGCCTGAACAACAAGACTCACGCGCTTACCCGGATTATCAAACACCAGATCGCCGCCGTGATGCTCCTGCACCACACGCAGAAGCTCCAATGGATTCAACTCATCAGTCTCATAAGTGCGCAACGCAGTCACGTTCACCACGCCAACAGTCCAGCCCGTATTCTTGAGCGCCAAAGTCATCACGTCGCCCGCGTTGACTTGCTTCCATTCCTTCTTAGCAACCTTTGCCTTAGTCGCCAGGTCATAGAATTCGGCTTCCGCATAAACAGCCAGCTCAACAATGCCGTCACTGCCACGCTCTTTCTCAATGCGCCGTGTACGGTACTTTTCGCCGGCCACCTGAATGAAACGCTCGGACTTGATCAACGCAGCATGCTTATGGTTCGCGTCAATGGTCAGCTCGAACTTCTCTTCACCATTGACTTCCTTAGTAATGACCGCCTCAAGAGGATCGATCAGCACCGATTCCGGCAGTGTCGCACCCCAAAGAATGATCGGGCTGTGCGGGTATTCCGGCGCGTCGCCAGCATCCCACACGCGAGCATTCACCGTGACATTGAACGAACGCGCCACCGACCGGTCAAGCTCATCAATCAACGTCACCGTCACCGGGGCAACACCAGTATTGAAACCTGCCGCCACCGACATGGTGTTACCCACGATGCTCACCGTCACCATTGATGGTGCGCTCACCGCCCAGCGAGGCGCACCAAAGTTAGTGAAAGTCAGTGGCACATTCGCAATGTCGCCCTGCTCCATACTGATATTCGAAATAGCACCAAGCGTTGGCGGCGGTTCGGTTGGAACCGTGACCGTCGCACCACTAAACGTCTGATTCGCACCCAACGGAACAGTCCAGCGAAGAATGCCATTC
The DNA here is from genome assembly GCF_014644555.1 of Glutamicibacter ardleyensis. Classification (GTDB taxonomy): domain Bacteria; phylum Actinomycetota; class Actinomycetes; order Actinomycetales; family Micrococcaceae; genus Glutamicibacter; species Glutamicibacter bergerei. Next base: position 102,613 of record NZ_BMKX01000003.1, read on the forward strand.
AACTGCGCCGGGAGTGCGCCAGTGCTCCACGACAAGCCCTCATTAGTTGACCAGTACGGAGTCGAACCAGCAGGCATACCCTGAACAATCGGCTGAGCGTTCCAGTTCACCCGCTCAGCCCCAGTAGACAAAGTACGTTCAGAGTTAGCGCGAATACTCGATTCAGTCAGCGTGAAGTGATCAGCGTTGCCAGTGATCTGACCGTCCGACCACAACCCCAAAGCCATCTGATCAACGAACTTCGCCAAATCAAAAGACGCGCCAGGATGAGCAACAATCGCCTCATCAAAAACGCCCGTAGTCCACACGTTGCCAGACGGCAAAGCGAAAACGTCAAGATTCGCAGTCGAGGCCGGGTTAGGCGCACCAGTCAAATTCCTGACCGGCCCAACCCAAGAGCGTTTGCCCGCCAACTCGACGCTGAACATGCGCGAAGTCTGCGCCGTCATATCGAGCAGCTGGCCAACGAACTGCCAGCCCGAAGTCTGCACCCAAGGATGATCCTCATACTGGTCAAGCACCGAAGCGCCAGCAGCGTTATAAACCTGATGACGCAACCGACCAGTCGAAGTCGTAGCAATGTACGCCAAGGGCGACGAACCACCGCGGGTAGACATGAGCGGCGAATGCGCCATCACGTAATTCTGGCGAACCCACAAGCCCATGAGCAGTTTGCCCGAAGACGGCCACAAACCCGCGAAGTTGAGCAGCTGGAAGCCACCCTTGTCCGTCGCCGGATTCACGCTATTGAGGCCCATCTGCAAACCCCACTGGCCCGCAACATACCCATCGTTCGCGCCACCAGTAATGCGCTGCCACCGACGAGTAGTAGTTACCGCGTCCGTATAATTCACACCAGCCTGCGGGGCCACACGTTGCAAAGCCACCGGATTCAAACCGGGGAAAGTCAGAGGGATTTCACCAGACCACGAAAAACGGTTATCCCACATGCAGACCTCCTAAATGCGTCGTGCGTTCGGATAAATGCGGCGCGTACCAGCCGGCGCACCCACAGCCGAAATAGTTGCCGCAACACCCTGCGTCAAAACAGCACGCCGAAAATGGCTCATATACGGCACGAGCGAACGCACCCGAACACCAGAACCGTTACGTTGATAAAACTCGAAATTCTCATAATCAAGCACATTCGTCAGCCCAGTCGGCGTTGCCGAAACCACCACCGAGAAACCACCAATATTCACCGTTGCCAGCGCACCAGAAGGAAATTCAACAGTCGGATACGCGGAAGTATTACCCCGCGAAAGAGTGTACGAATAAGTTGTGGTGAACGTCTGCGACTGCGGGGTAACCTCACGGGCACGCGACTCCCCCACCGTCTCAAACGACACATCAGAACGAAGCATGAACCCCGTACCGCGCTCCCAAGCCAACCGATCCCACTCGATCTGGTCAGACACAATCACGTCATCCCACTGCCACAACGTGTCCATCTCCACGCGCATGGCACGAGGCCCACGCGAAGGATCAATAAGGCCCACGAAATTATCGCGACGAGACTCAACCTCAGCAACCGAAGAACCCTCAATAATCACATCGAAAGTAAACTCAGTTGCTTCCTGCGTCGCCCCACCAAAGATGCGACCGCCACGACCAGGCACAGGCCTAGACGAAATCGACAGCCCACCGAGTGACGGCCACTCTTTGAGAGTCGCCGTCACCCCAGCAAGCGAAGCCGTAGAAGTGCCGCCAAGAATAAACATCAGCGCACCACCCCAGCCAACTGCACAGCACCACGAGAACGAGCAGCCCGAGTAGCGCGAGTATGAAGATCCTGCGCAACCTGCTTGACCCGACGCTCCGAATCAACACGCATTTCCTTCACCTCCACCAACGGCCCCTGAATGATGATCGGCTGATCAGCACCATAAGCACCGCCAGTAAATTCGGCAGGTGCGATTTGGGCAATGTTCGGCGCTTGCGTGCCAACCATCCCAGCAACCCGGTGATCCAGTTTGCTTTGCCCCTGATCAATACCAGCAATCACACCAGCCGGAATATAAGCACCCACCTGATCACGGAAAACCCGCGACGGCGAATGAATACCCAACGCCTTACGCGTCGCCTTAGTCAGCTTCGAAGCCAAATTCTCAGCAGCCTTTTTCAGCTTCTGATCATCAGACTGCAAACCCTTGATAATGCCCTGCTGCGCGGCAACACCAACACCAAAGAACTGCTCAGCCGCCACACTGCCGAAACGACTGGAAGCAGACTCAAGCCCCTTCCAATCCTTGCCAAGATCCGACTGCTGTTTCTTCGTACCCGAAAGAATCGCATCAGCAACCTGGATACCCTCAGTCGTGCCATACCCAGCAATCTCCTGAATCAGACCAGCAGGAATGCCAGCCTTACCCAACGCCGCCAAGCGAGACGCAAACTTACGGGCCTTAGCAGCCAACGACTTCACACGAGAAGAAACATCAGCAATGCTCAGCTTCTTCTTCTTGCCGTCCTTGTCCTCAACAGGTTTGAGGTCAAGCTCGCCCATGATCCGATCAGCGTTCTGATTGCGGTAGTCAACCATTTCGTCAAGACGCTTATTAGCCGACTCGATCCGATCAGCCATAACCTCGCGGCCCTTAGCCAAATCAGCCAGAGTAGACGAACGCGTCTGCCGAGTCGCATTACGAGTCCACTTGCCAGAATCAGACAGCGAATTCACGATTCGCTGAACACCCTTGGTATTGCCGAACTCCCAAATACCGCCAGTAGTCTGACCCTGCGCATCCAAGATGCGCTGAGCCTTACCCTGAGCAGACTGGATCGCACGAATATTGCGTTTCGCAACCTTCTCAGCCTCAGCCTTCGACAAAGCCGGAAGCCGATCTTTCTTAGCCGCCTTGAAAGCTGACTGCGCCGCCTTCTTAGCCGCCGCATGCTGCTTCGAATTCTTGATCTTGTCAGCCTTCGCAACCGCCGCATCACGCTTAGCCGCCAAAGCCTTGTTGTGCTTAGCGATCTGAGCATTAGCCTTGGTTCGGTCAGCCTTAGCGTTAGCAGTCTCCTGCTTGATCGCCTTCTCGCCAGCCTTAGCCACAGCCTTCGACAAATCCTCGACTGCTTTCACAGCCTTGCCCTGATCGGCAGTCACACCGGCAGCAAGGCCGCGGCTGATCTGCTTACCCACTTCGTCACGAAATACCCTCGACGGAGAGTGAATGCCAAGGAACCGCTTAGCGCCATCAATGGCACCCTGGGCAACATTGACGATGGAATCGATAACCTTCGTCGCCATGGCCTTGATGCCGTTGATCATGCCATCGATCATCTGCCGGCCAACAGTGCCCAGCTTTCCGGCAAGGCCTGACAGTGCGGAGACAATCTTTCCCGGTAGCGCCTTGAAGAAATTCAGCACAGCAGCGAGCCCAGTTTGAACGGCACCACGAATCGCGCTCATGCCACCAGTAGCAATGCTCTTGATCGCGTTGAAAGTTCCGGAGAAGAAACTCTTCACCGCGCTCATCACGCCTTGCACAATGCTTCGAACCAAGTTCAAACCAGTTTGCACCGCAGTTTTCACAGTGCCGACCGAACTTTGCACAGTGGTCTTGACTGCATTCCAGCCAGTAGTGAAAAGCCCAGTGATGCTCTTCATGACACCAATGATGCCCTTGACCATTTTGCCGACGAACCACAACTGAATCAGATTCCACACGGCTTGCACCGCACCGGTCACGATCTGTTTCAGCGACTCCCAGACCTGAGCCCAATCGCCACGGAACAGCGCGCCCACCAGTGAAATCACGCCAGTGATGACCTTCACGATGCCTTGAACCGCGCCGATCACGTTATTCACAATGCCCTGCACAATGCTGATCACAATCGGCATCAAGAACTTCAACGCCGGAATCAACACCGCCAGAATCACGTTCACAACAGGCAAGATCGCACCCATGATCGACGTAAACGCCTGAGCCAGCAACGGGAAAACAGTAGTAGCCAACTGCGAAATAATCGGTGCCAACGAAGTCACCAGCTGTGCGATCAACGGCGCGAAAGCCGATACCAAAGTAGTCACCAGCTGGATAACCACTGGCAGGATCGTAGCGATCAGCTGAGTGAAGACCGGAACAATCGAAGTCATCAACGTTGTAGCCAACGGCAAAACCGCCGCGATAATCTGACCAAATGCCGCACCCAGCGTGCCCAGCATCCCCGCGATCTGCGGCAACACCGGCAACAAGGCCTGCATCAAAATTGAGACAGGAGAGAACGACGTAGCGAACTCAATAATCTGCGGAATCAACGGACCGATAGCCGCACTAATCTGCGCGAACACCGGACCCAGCGCCGTGCCAATCTGAGAAATAACCGGGCCAATCTGCGCGGCAAGCTGGGCAAAGGCAGGGCCAATAGCAGCACCAATCTGAGACGCAATAGGTCCCAGCACATCGCCGATCCTAGAAAGCCCGTCGCCCATAGCAGAAAACACGCCAGGCATGTTCTGCTGTGCCCACTCGCCAAAGCTCGCCATCACCGGAGCGATCGCCTTATTGATTCCATCCAAAACAGGGATCAATGCATTCGCACCAACACGCGCAATATTCAAGAAAGGAGTCATCACGGTAGCGCCAATACGCGAACCAGCAGCCGAAAGGTTAGACATGGAGCCCGTAAAGGTCTTGCCCATTTCCTCGGCCACCGTGCCAGATGCCTGAGTCATGGCAGCTTCGAATTCCTTGAACCCGATCTGCCCCTTCGAAGCCATCTTTTCGACCTCTGCGCCGGTCTTACCGAGCTGCTTGGCCAGTGTCGCAGTAAGCGGGATGCCCTTCTCATTGACCTGCGCAAGCACCTCGCCCTGGGCCTTATTTGAGGTCGCAACCTTGTTGTAGATCGCGCCCATCTCATCCATGCCCACGCCAGCCGATGCAGCCGAGTTAGCAACAGATTTGAGCATGCGCTCTAGGGCTTGCCCTGGCTCGATGCCAGCAGCTACAGCACCAGCAGCGGTAGTCGCTGCTTCTCCTAAACCAAACGAGGTGCCAGACACGGATGCAAGAGCGTTGTCCATGATCTTGGAGACAGTCTGAGTGTCATTACCCAAACCCTTGAGCTTCGCCTGCGCGTTCTCAATATTCAGCGCACGATCAATACCGCCCTTAGCCGCCAAACCAACAGCAACCGCCGCACCAATCGCGCCGGCCTTCTTCACGATCCCAGTGAACGCGCCACCGAACTTCTTACCCGAAGACTTGCCAGCCTTTTCGCCAGCAGTATCGGCAGCGCCGCCCAGATCCTTATTGATCTGTTTACCCATGCCACGAGTAACGGCAGTTATCTGGACGTAAGCCTCAGCTAGGTTTGTTGACACATTCGCCACCTTCCCGCCCGTAAAAGGGCACAAAAAAGAGGGGCTAGACAACAGATGCCTAGCCCCTCTCAAAGCCAAAAATAGTTAGCGGGATTTACGATTGTAATAAGCGGCTTGCTTAGGAGTTACCCGGATCATCCGTCCATCACGAGCCCGATAATCAACCAAGCCGTCATCCGGAACAGGAGCGCGGCGAGCGTCCATGCGACGCTGCATCTCCTTGATGGACACCGGCTTAGCAGTGAAATTCTTCGAAGACGTATCTTCGAAACCGGGGCGTGGGATAGGTTTCGGAGCTTTGCGCCCCTTCTGCCCATCCTTCGTTTTCTGCCAAATCAACACGCGAGTCTCATCAACCTGAGCCGCGGCCAACTGATTAGCCAACGTCCAACCGCCAGCAACATCGGTGAACGTCACCGAATCCTCAGGCAAATAAACAACAAGGTCGATAGCTTCAAGCAAGCCAAGACCCCTCAAATCCGACATGCTCAAACCGTAGTAACGGCGCACATCAGCCCGAACCTGCCCGCTGTACTCCGAAAGGAGATACGCGAGCTTTAGGAGTTTGGGGTTGCGGCTTCCAGGATCTCTTCAAGCAGGCCCGAACCAGCTTCAATGCTCACGCGCTTAGTCTCAGGATCACGAACCTTTTCAAGCAGCTCACGCGAGGTTTCTGCACCAACCAGGCGGCGCAAAAGACGGCCAGAGTAGCCGGGATTCTGCTCGACGTAGGACAGCTCATCCAAGAACTCGAAGTCATCGAAAGCATCCTCAAGAATGCGCACTTCGACACCCCGAATTTTCAGGACACGATAACCGTCCTCAATGACGATTTTCTCTTTGCGATCCTGAGGCTTCTTAGCGCCAGCCGGGATCTTCGTGGAATCGGTAACTTTGATAGCTTCATCAGCCATTGCGGGGCCTCCATAAAAGTGTGTGAACGGGGCAGAAGAGTTAGAAGCCTGTCGGGCGTGGCCCCGCTAAAAGCACGCCCGACAGGTGGTATTTATTGGCTACGCTTCGCCGTCATCCAAGTAGATGTACGCCTTCACGCCGTTCGAATCCGGGTATGCCGTCATCGTAATGTCGTAGCCGGTTGCTTCCTCGTTCTGGTAAACGATTTCGCCACGCTCAGTGACCTGAGCATCCGGCAGTACGATGCGGATCGTGTGCTTCTCATCGAGCACATCAATCACCACAACGTTGTGTGGAGACTGCGCGCCAGTGACCTTTACAGCCGTAGCAGTAGCAGTCGAATCCGCGTAGTAGATCTTGAGTGACTGCGCTGTAGTTTCCAGCATGACCAGCTGGAAAGTCACGTCATGCGAAGTCTGAACCTTGCGAACAGTGTCACCGTTCTGCCAAGCCGTAATGTCGGTAACATCAGTCTCAATCGACTGGGTAACCCCATCAGGCCCAAGGTAACCAACATCAACGTGTGCCGCTGGCAAAGCAGTCACAGCACCAGTAGGCAACACTGTTCCCATCGGCGCAAACGTCACCGCGCCAGTAGTACCAACGCGGACATTCTGAGCATTATTAGCCATTACTAACCCCCTTTTGGGTATAAAAAAGGGGAGAAGCTAGATAGCTTCTCCCCTTGTCAGGAATTCAAAATTTTGTCTAAAACGTGGAACCTTCGCGTCAGGGTCAGGCATCCACACAATCCCACCCAACGGGCGAGCCTTATAAATCAGCACACCCCGGATGCGCTCATTTCTGAGTGCACGCAAATGCGCTTCAACGTCCAACGCCAAGTCGAACGCGTCGCCCTGCGATTCAGCCCACGAATCAACGATCATCGACCGCCAACCATGAACCACCGACGAATCCGAACCACCAGACGGCTCCAAGACCACGAACGATTTAGGCCGCTGCTTCGGAACACCAGCAACCACCACCGGAACCCCAACAGCACCAAGCAAATACTCACGAATTGAAGCCGGATGATTGCCATAGCGAATAACCTCACCCGCCACCACCCACCGCCTTAGACAACAGACCATGCTTCGCCTCACGCGCCATGCCTTTAGCCGTAATCGGATAGACTCGCGCAACCACACGGCTCCCGTATTGGTGTGTCGAAGATGCGAACCCTTCCCCGGCGATAGCTGAGATTTTCTCGGCTTCCGAAGTAACTATTGACTCCACCTCCGCACGCTTGCGAAGTTCGTTGAATCCCGCCAAGTTGAGTTTGATCCTTGTTTTAGCCACGACTACCCTTCCGCTCTTTTGAGCTTCACTCGGTACCCAGGCATGAAACCAAATGGCCCATGGTTGAAATCATCCGGATTGCCCTGCACTATCAAAGCCAAAGGCTCATTCGGCAAAATCACCCGGTCAAGATGCCCACAAAACGAGGTAGCGCAATACAGGTCAATGTCATGGTCAAGGCCAGTGCCAAGATCACGCAGAGGATCATCCGGAGCAGACGGCCCCCACCCGTAAACATTCACCTCGACCGGATCAGCGAAACCCTCAACAGGGTTTCCCCAATCGTCTTCCGCACCCACTAAAACCGCTTCATGCAGCACCGTAAATGGCTCAGGAAATTCGCTCATTTGTAGTACCCAGATTTCGCGTGAATCGTTCGAAACCGCCCTTTACGCGGCAGGGGCAACCACATAAGCTCCCCCTCAGTGAAGTACAGGAGGCCGGATGCAGCCGATGAATCAACCGTTTCTGACGATGTATTGGAGAACGGGCCAGCGCCTTGATTAGTTGACCGCTGACGAATGGCACGAGGGTTACTCAGGCGACGGCGAACGGACTCAACAACCGCGTCCTTCGCTGCCTGCTCGAGAATCTCATCGCCGCGAATAAACGCGTCAATATCAATTCCCCTCTTGCGTCCGATAAGCCGAAGATTATTCGAAGCAGTCAACAGCCAAGCATCAACGGTTACCGTTTCAGCAACGGTCAACTCGCCCCAGACCGCTTCAACATCATCCGAATTAGCAAACGGTTCAGCCATGACAGTACCGCCTTATTCGGTTGGTATGCCCTCGGCCTCAAGCGCTTCGCGAATATCGGACGCTGTAGCGTCGTCGTCAATCTCAAAGCCCTTGCTTGCCGCATACTCGGCCCACTTGGCAGCAGAGCCGCCACGACCGCCCTTAGGTGGGATCGGAATCTCAACGGCATCTGGGTCTTCGGTTTCACCCTCACCGTCACCGGCAGGAGGTAGACCCTCCGACTCCGCTGCGGTCAATTCCGGATCGTCGCCTTCTCCATCGCCGGAATTACCCGTTTCAATAATGGTCAGAGGCTCTTTCGGCTGAACCGCCACGGACCCGGCAACAATCAGCTTCGGGTTAGTGATGAGCGGTTCGGCCCACTCAGGAACCTCGCCCGGAGGCAAGCACTTCGAACCAAGTTCGGGGTGCAACACGTGAACAAAATTATTGATCTGCATAACAAAACCTTCCAGATAAGCCAATGGGCGCACACCTCGAAAGATGCACGCCCGCCAGCAAATGGCCACTAAACCTGAGCGGTCAGCAGGCGCTTAGGAGCGTTCAGGACAGGCATTGCGACAGCATCAACGTAGGTGAACTGACGGAATGGCACGCCATCCGACTTCACTACGATGCCCACAAGGCCCGGAGCTTCCTGGAAGGACATTTCAGCCTTCTTGGAATTGACCAGCTCAAGAGCGGTCACAGTGACACCCCATGCGGTGTATCCCAGATCCGCAATGCTGGCCGGAGTCAGCAACACGCGATCTTCTGGGATCGTGCGAGTCAGTACGCCATCCACATCAACAGTGGTGTCGTACGGCTCAGCGAACACCGGCAGACCCTCGCCCGACAGGTAATCGTTCAAGTCCACCAAACGCGCCACAGTACGGCCAGCAGCCGAACCGTAGAGAGCGCCAATGACTTCCTGCGAACGAAGCACGTTGCGGATCTGAGCCTGCGAAGTGCGAACCACGCCAGCACCGATGCCGTTAGTCTCGCGGTACTGGTCATTCCACAAGGTCAGATCAGTGAGAGGCTTGGAGGTCGAAGCGCCGGCCCATGCAACACCAGCGGTCACCTTGTGCTCGGCAGGAACCCCAAAATCAGCTTCGAAGCCAACAAGGCCGTTCTCGTTGATGGTAAGAACACCATCGGTGAGAACGTCACCCCAAGCCTGCTCAAGGCGCGCCTGAACTTCAAGGGTCAACTGCTCAACGTCATCATAGATAGCGTCAACCAGCGCGGCCTTGTTGGTGCCCTCCGTGCGAGCAAATTCGAGCTGCAAGCGCTCATATTCGCCCATGTTCGAGCTAGTGGACAGCGGGATCAAACCCACCGAACCGCCACCAACCTGGTCACGCTCGGAGACGTGCACGCGGCCATCGAACGAACGGTAACGGGCAGTACGATTACGGCGCACAATCTCCGCAAAGTTGATGGTATTGCTACCAATGTTTCGGAATGGCGCGGCGGTCAGCAGTCGGTTTTCCTGATTGACAGGCACAGCACGGCTGAACTCGGTGCCAGCATCAGGGCTGACAGGTGCATCAAATACGATCAATTTCTGTCACCGTCCTTTCTAGTCGAAGATGATGTGGGTCAGTGCGGTGCGCGCCGCTTCATCAAGCGCGCCCTTACCGGAATCCACAGGTAGGCGGTCGGCATTCACATAGCCGTGATCGAACAGTGCGCCACCAACGACGGTCTGGCCGTCTGCAACTGGCAACGAGCTGAACAAGAAGCCGGCAGGGGCCTCGGTGCCATCGACGGCAGCGGGATCATACGGGCCGAACTTCTCCGACGCGGTGATCTTTCCGACCAGGATGCCCGAAGGGATGAACCCGTTTGGGTGAAGCCCAGCGAACGCCGGAATGTCAAGAGTGATATTTGCGTTAGCGCCCGGCTCGGTACCATGCGGGCCGCGAAGCCACGAACGATTTTCCGACTGGGCAGACCAACGATTGACGTTCAACGAAGTCATTTTGGTTTAGCCTTTCTAAGATTTCTTACCGAAACGCTTTTCGGCCTCGGCACGGCCGGTAGCCCGGCCACTGGTTTTGATGCGTTCGCGATCACCGGCAGCGCGGCGCAATGCCTCGTTGCCTCCACCGCCAGCAGGTGCCCCGGAGAGCTCGCTGTTGTCATCCACCCATGCAAGGATCGCGTCAACGTCAGCTGCCCCATCCTTGACAAAATCAGGGCGGTTGAATGCGGCCTCGCCATCAATGACGCGGCCACGCAGAGCAACCTTCAAAGCTGTCTCAGCCTCGCGCTTAGCCGATGCAGTGTTCGCCGCGTTAGTAGCCTCTTCCTTGGCCCGATCAGAGTCAGAAAGAGATTTCTTACGCGCCTCTTCGGCATCTTCCGCGGCCTTTCGGGCCTGCTCGGGGGTTAGCGAGCCATATTCTTTGACGCGGTTCTCATGCTTTCGAGCTTGATGTTTCCAATAAGCTGCTTGCTGATCTGCGGTCATGTCTTTCAATGCCGTGTCGGCTGGAAAGGATGGCTCCTGCTTGCCCTTGTCCTCATCGCCAGCGGGCGGGTTCGGAGTGCCCCCGCCGCCTTCGTCATTGGACTGGTTCAAAAGCAGGTATGGGTTAGTGAAACGCTTGCGCATCTAATTTGCTCCTTGTCGGAAAAGGTCTCATGACGAGAAAACCCCCACGCCAGAAAGCGAAGGGGAAGTTTGTTAGTTGATTTCTTTTGAACCGGTGAATTTGTCAGTGCGCCATGTCAGCACAGGGCCAAGTTCGCCATGCTCGCGAGTCAGGATGAGGTCGGTGTATTCGGAAATTTGATTCTTTTCAAATTTCCCAATGCCGAGAAGTCGTGCGCCACGGTCAGAGTCGCCAAGCTTAGAGGCAATCTGATCATGCACGGATTCAAGTAGTGATTCGTTGATGATCTGATAATCATCGCCAGGATCAACCACGAATGGTTTTACCCCGCAATCACAGCCGGGGTGAATCGGCAGTAAGTCGCCGCGGTGATAACGCTGAGTCGAAGCAATCGTGCACATCGCGCAATTCTCACGACCAGTCAAAGTTCGCATGAACTTCGTAAACTTTGACTTCTCCAAAGCGTTGGCCGCCGAATGAGTTTTCGACAACTGAACACCACTGGAAACAATGTCAACCAGCCGACGCTCACCCTCCGCAATCGCAGCCTGAACAGCCTTGCCGGAAGACAACGCCGTATAAGCTGACGCGAACGGACGATGATAAACCGTCTCAGTATCAACACCACGCAAATTCCGTGTACTCGCATTGAATACCGCACCGTCACGAGCAGTACCGAACTCGGCGAGCGCCTGTTTTCGGATATACGCATCAGTCAGATTGGAGATCTTCTGCTGAGCCGATTCAACACGAGGAATCAGACTCGCAAGCATCCGATCAAAGTCGGCATCACGGTAAGAGCCAAGCCCCCGCCACGTCCGCTCAGCAACCGCAATAATACGAGTGCGCACATTGTGCACCTCGCGGTCATATGCAAGATCCAAGCGAGTTACCATCAGGACTCAATCGCCGGAGTTCGTGGTTCATTCCCCGCGCCTTGGTATTCCGCAAACTCGCCAAGCATCAACGCCTCAGTGTCCGCTTCTGCCTCCACCTGTTGAATCTGAGTTGGAGTCATCTGCCAAATTTCACGGAGAATCGTACGCAACGGGAACTTTTGCGACACTTGCGAAGTGGCCGAAGCCTTATCCGTGATCGTGTAGCGCTCAGCCGGCATAAACGAAACGTTGATACCCGACTTCTCGGCACGCTCTGAATCATCAGCAGTCAAGAACACCAGATGGAAAACATCAACCAAGAACCGACGCAAACGCGCTTGCTTATCCTCCACCGCGAACTGCAAACCTTCACGCGTGAAATTCGCACCCGAAGCAGACTGATTATCCGGGGCAAACATACCCATCGGACGGCGAGCAACAGCAGCCAAAGCCAGCTGCTCATCATGAAGGGCCTTTAGTAGTCCTTGAATATCAGTTGGCGTGGACTCCCACACCTTCGTGCCAGATGGAAGCATGAACCATGAACCAGGGTCTGATGTAAGAACATCTTCCAAGCTGTCGGCATTGAATGCCTCGGCAAGTTCCTCCTGAGCCGCATCTTCGGGATCGTCAACATCGGAAATGATGGCACGTTGTTTATATGCCTGATACATAACAATTACGGATAACTGAAATGTCAGTCGGTTGATGCGGCGCATGTGAGGCAAATGAGGCTCAAATTCACCCATACCTCGGCGATTACGCAAACGAACCACCGGCACAAGCCCATGCTTCAAAGCCATGCCATTGACTCCACCGGAATCTTCATCCCAAGACCAGGATTCTGGATCAAACGAAGTCGCAAGCTCACCTTCGCCATCCATCGAAGCCGTGTACGTGCGCGCCAAACCATCGTCATAGTAAGACCCGGCCACCATGACAACTGCGTAGGCGCGATCTTCGTCAGGGTCGGAGTAGAACTTTGCAGCGGCGCGCAACTGAGACTGTCGTACGGGATCGTGGAACGTCACGCACTCCCGCGGATCTTCATGCGTTACCAGTGGCCCATCTTCATCGTCAATGATCATCGCGTATGCGTCGCCGGCCCAAAGGAAAGTCTCAACGAACGTCGAAAACTCAACGTCAAGATTGTTATCCAGCCAGTATTTCCACGCAACATCATCAGGATCATCGCCGGACACCGAAGTTCGTACGTCGCGAACTGCTTGGCGCTCTCGCATCGACCCCACAATGAGCTCAGCCCAGTTAGTCGTAGCTTCTGCTTCAAACTCCCGAAATGCTTCACGAGCCTCGCGTACAGCAGCAGGCGTCGGAGGTTCTCCGATATGCCAAGCGTTCAGATCATCAAGCCTATCTAGGCGATCCTCGCGCTTAGCAAAGGCCTTAGCGAGCCACCATCCGGGAGAATTTACCCTATCTATAGCCAGCGGCATTAGACCCCCCTCTCGGTGTCAAGCGACGAATAACGCGCTTCTTCTTGCGTTCATTGTTCGGCTTAGCGCCACCCTTGATCGCATCAAGGCGCGCCTTCCACGACAAAACAGCAGCCATGCCAGCATCGAATTTCAGATGCATCTTGCCGTCCTGCTTCTGCATGACATACAGCGGTTCGCCAAAGTCATCAAGCATGTTCAATTTCTTCTTGCCAGCGTTACCCAGATGCCTCAAAAGGTCATCGTGAGGTGACACCACTTCGCCAGGCTTCCACAATGGATCTTGATAACCGCCAAACGAGATTGAACGAGCATCAATCGCTTCCTGATACTCGCGCAACGTGTACGCCATCATTGCGTGACGCTTCGTATAGAACTCTTCAACCTGATCCGGGTACTTCGCATACCAAGAGCCGATAGTTTCAGTCCAGTGCGGTGGGTCGGCATAGAGTTTGTAGACGCGGTAATGAGTCATGGCCCATTCGAAAGTAGCCGTAACTTCACTCTCGGGAACTTCCCAATCATCCGAAAACTCTGGGCGTTCCCACAACCCGATAAGTTCCTGCATACCCGTGTTGATATCCGTAGCAACAATGGCCGTCGAGTCACGGAACCGCGCACCGTCAAAACCAAGAGACACAAACGCGCCCTTAGGGATACGCAGCCCAGGCTTAGCCAAACCATGCAGCTTGATCGAATCAAAGAACATCGAACCAGAGCGCCGCCAACGATTCAGCCAAACACGCTCAAGATAAGCAGTGTCCGCACGCGGGCGATCCCACAGCTTAGCGATACTCTCAAACTGGCCAGTACCAAACTCACCAACCGGGCCCGTAGCCTCAGTCACCGCCGCAATACGATTCTCCATCGCCTTGGCGTGGGTGACTTCCTCAATGCCCGGCGCAGCAGGCCGCGGCATGAAATCCTTGTGCTCATCCCCCGCCCAACGAGCGAAGAAGAACAAGGCCGGCGCTTCCATTTCGCCACGACTGATCATTTCAGCCTCAGCGCGCACGTCCTCTTCAATGGACATTTCACCCGGAGCACCAGCCGTTGACGTATAGAACGCCCACGGATCTTCCATCGGACGCTTAGTCAGGTTCGCGCTCATCGTCTCGTGCGCCGCCTTAGCAGACGGCAAGATCAAACGGTGAGGCTCATCAAAGTGCTGAAAAGTCGTTAGAGCACCGTCACGAGAGCCAGGAGAGTTAGCAACCGGAACAGCCTTGCCATCCTCACGACCGCGAGAATCCAACCGAACGATACGCTCCAAGGAAGGGTCAAACAGATGCGAATCCGGACCTTCCTCAATCACAGTCTTGAGCACACCATAAGCAAGCTCAGAAACCTGCTCAGCGTTCACCGCCATCATCGGAATATATGGCTGAGTTACAGGACGACCAACCGGCTCCCCATAAGCATCAAAGCCATCGCACCGAACCGGCGCTTCCGGATGCAACTCGCAAAAAGTAATCCAAGCAGCCTTCTCCGTCTTCGCCATGCCCTTGCGCCACTCAATAGCGCCACGAGAGAACCGCCTACGACCTTCAAGCCGATGACCCTGAGGATAAACCTCATACAGGCGGTACAGCGCTCCTACGAACTCATCATCAAGAACGGCAGGCTCGCCCTTCAATGAGCCAGGGCCGAACACGCAACGCTCTTCAATGAATTGCGCAACAGCAGGGCCAAGCGTCGGATAAGACAAATCCAGCGGCGGCACAATCAATACCGCCACCAGATCACCCCATAAGCTTCAAACGCGGATCATCGCCATCAGGCTTACGAACACCCTGTTTGCGACGATCCCGCCGATCCTCTGCTTCATCAGCAGCAGCAAACTGTATTTTCAAACGTGCCCGGTCTTCCGGAGTAGCCCCGAATTTCGCGACACGCAAACGAAGTTCGCCAGCAAGCTTCGTATCACCAGACCAAAACTTGGCGTGAAGCAAAGCCGTATCCATAAGCTCAGACCAGTCCGTAGACGTGAACTCTTTCGACAACGGCGAATCAGCCCACATCTGCCACCACTCACGCGTGCGCGCAGGCCAATCAAAGGATTGATAAGTCATCTCCCCGTCAATTTCGATTTGCACATCAAAATCGGGAAGGTCAGGCTGATCCACCGACTCAGCAACAATTACCCGAAGGTTTCCATTGTTGCTACCTCGGCCACCTCGGCCCGTAGGAGCTGGCCCACGTCCTGCCATGTGAAACCACCTCCGAAGAAAAACTAGATAATGAAACTCTTGCCAGTCATGGCTATATACCGACCGGCAGTGTAACGCTCAATATTTCGGCCATCACGAATCTTTCGCCCCGGCCCCTCTTGAGCCTCAACGAACAAATGAACGCCATCGCCACCCTGCGAGACCTCCGCGAAGATCACGCGCTCAGGGATGGAAGCAATGAACTCAGGAACCCAAGAATCAGGAACGCCACCGGTCAAGCAATGATCCAAGTCGTAGCAGCCGATACCGTCACCAAGCACGAAGCCAAGACCAACGCCGGCTTTAGAAGCCAAAGCCTCTGAATAAGTGGACCAGGTTCGCGAATCCGTAGAAGAAGCAGCCTTGCCAGAAACCGTCAAAGGACGCTTGAGGGCACTACGACGAACCCAGCGCGCACGCGAGGTCAACTCTGCAGGAATCGAAGAACGCTTCAACTCTCGACGGTAGTAGGTGCCACATTTCTGCGAACAAAACTTAGCATCACGCCTCGGCATGTTCATTGGCCCATCGCAATACAGGCAAGACTTCTTTTCCATGCTTCAATTTTATCACGAGTTGTACGCGATAATCATTGATATTACGCGGAAGTATGAGGTTTCACCTAAACAAAGAACCCACAGAATTCGATCTAGCGAAACCGGGTTACAAATGATCCCCAAAAGCTCAAAACGCCCTCAAATCAAGCCCTAAAAGCCCCTAAGGCCAAAAACCCCAGACTCTCGCAGAACAAAATGAACAGCACCTCTACGGCGATCCGTGCGAGCCCCCGGGGAGGGGGATGGAGGCCTCCCCTTGTGGATAAGCCGCCCTAAGGTGTGGATAACTTCGGGTCATTCGGGTTGTGCTCGTCTGATCTTGCGTCGCGCTTCGATTGATTGCTGTTGTGTCTCGATTTTGTGGCAGTGTGTGCATGCTGCGCGTCCGTTGTCCACGTCGTATTGGGCTCCACCGCTTTTGACGTTGGTAATGTGGTCGGCTTCGGTGGCTCTGTGTGTGCATCCGGCATGTTTGATTTGGCATAAGCCTTTGTCGCGTTTGAGTACTGCTGTTCGCCATGCTCGGTGCTCTGCGCCTTGTGCGTGTGAGCGTCCTGTCCATCCATGCACTGTGTGCTCTGGGCAGTAGCGTGCGTGTGTGATCCTGTTTTCGCATCCGATGATGGAGCATTTGCGTGGTGCGCGTGGCATTGGATCACCGCTTGCTGAGTTGTTCCCGGCAGGTTGCACGCTCACCACGTAAGGAGTTGGTGGGCTTGTCTTGGACTGTGCTTCCTTGGCTCTGCGGTTGCGTGTCATCAGGGCGCTTGGCAGTGGCTTTGACCGGGGGCTTGTGGGGGCTGGGCTTGCACTGGGGGTGCGGGCTCAGTGTGGGGTTGGGGGGCTTGTTTTGTGTTGCCCCTGGGGGTGTAAGTATGTGATAGCACCTCGCCCTGCTCGCATAGAGGTTTGGCCAGGGGGTGCTATCAGGTCGGTGTGTGGAGCAGGTTGATCTCGGCTGTTTGAAGATTGAGCAGTTGCTCAGCCACAGCGTCTTGGATGCCTTGCACGTCTTGGCATGCTTGACTCCACATCGTGCGCTGGTCGGATTCGAACCGACGTTACTGTGAGGGGTGCCGTTTGCTTTTCAGCGGGCCTCGATCCCTGCTCCGATCACAGTGTGCTTGGCCTCTGCACTACAGCGCTGGCATCGCATCGACGGACTTTCACCGTTCGGGTAAGTGGCTCGGCTATCCGTCTAGCGGGTAGCAGCTCTATACGATGTCGCAGGTTATGCAGGATTCGAACCTGCAACTTCAGGATTAACAATCCCGCGCTCTGCCGTTGAGCTAATAACCTTGGAGCTGAGGAATGCACCCAGCGATAGGTGTCGCTCATTCCTCAACGTGGCAGCAGCAGGAGTTGCACCCGCCGTGGACTGATTTACAGTCAGCCCTGTCACTCCGACTCTTCTACTGCCTTGCCTGCCCTTGCCCGTTGCCAGACAAGTACGCAGGGGCTTTCGCCGTGCCGATGCCGTGATTTGAACACGGAACCTACCGCTTACGAAACGGTTGCTCTACCAATTGAGCTACAAGGGCATTGGGCAGATTGGCAGCTTGCCCAGGCTGAGTTTTACGCTGCTATGAGCTGTTTGAGTCTCTCCGCTTTCCAGCGGCGCATGTATTCGTTTTTGCGAGCTCGACAAGGCGCGCACTTGCAATTTCGCTTGCCAGATTCGCCGCCACCGTGTTCTACCGATTTTTCCTCAGCGCTCTTTTGAATGTGGCAGGGTTCGCAAAGCAATTGGCATTTGGCGAGCTCTGGAATCAGGACAAGGGGGCTTGCATCCCATCGCTCGGCGATAGTGAATTTCTTTGTTCGCGGGTCGATGTGATCGAATTGCAAATTCGTTTGGGAATCGCATTTGGCGCAATGCCCGCCGAGTAAGCGAATCATTGCTTTCATTCGGCTTTGATAGCGTCGTGCGCGATATGCCGAACGTCCTTCGGCTGTTTTCCAATCCATTTTGTCTCCTGAAACACGAAAACCCCGGCGCAGGAGTACGCCGAGGTTTTCTAACCCGAGGAGCTACCTCGGGATTCTTTGAAAGTTTATTGATGCCCGCTCTGCCGTTGAGCTACGAGGGCGTTAACGCAAGAAAGGCGGTCACTTTGGGGAGTGGCCGCCTTTCGGGCATAAAAAAATGAGCCACCTGATAAAGGTTGACTCAGTGTCTGGGTACAGTTGTACGCCGTTCTTGACACACTTTACATGATTTTTTCCTAAATTAAAATCTCCTATCTCCAACTTCTCGGCGCGCTTGTAGGACCTCATGCGGCCAGTAGGTTGGTTGTGGTTCTCGTTCGGCTGGCCTTAGTTTTCCGCGCCGTACCCAGTTTCGTATGTCCATGCTGGTTACGGTGATCTTTGCGTTTTCTCGCAGCCATTTTCGCAGGTCTTTTGTGACCATTGGTGGTGCTTGCTTTTCGATCCTTTCGCGGATCTCCTGATGATTGATGTGTTCTTCTTCCGGCCCGCTGATCAAGAGTTCGGCTTTGGTGTACCAGTCTTGGATTGTCCAGGCGATACCGGCTGCGAATTGGTCGTGTGCGTAATGCTCAGCCGACTGTGTGAGGGATGCGAGGTTGATCTTCAACTGCATCGCGTCGAGGTTGAGGGGTGCCGAACTCCCTGCGCTCTTGGAGCCATTGCCTCCTTCCACATTTCCTACTCGTACGTTGTCGAGTCGGGCGATGGTCGTATCAAGCTCAGGCAGGATCTCCCGGCACTTTTCAATCCATGCGTCAAGGTCACGGATGCATTGCGGGCACAGGTAGAGAATCGCATCCATGCCACAGTCGGCGGTTGTGCATTGGGTCATTCGTGTTTTTCCCGTCCGTCGAGTGAGTGGTGGGTGTAGAGGTTGATTCCGTTTTCGCGTTCCCAGTGCACTCCGCATGGGCAGTGGTCTGATGGGATTTCGTGGATGATGTGGTCATTGTTTGGGATTACATGAACTTCCTGTTCAATACCGCCGTCGTAGATCCATTCGACGATTGTCCAGTTTTTGGGTGGGTCTGGTTTGCGGAATAGGTTGATGAGTGGCGCGAGTAGTTGGCTAAACTTCATTTCCGTTCCCTGCGCTTTCGTTGCTGTAGTCGGCGGGTGTGGTTGGTTTGGTCGAGCCATCGGAAGTGAGCGTCGGTTGATTCAAACCCGGGTGTTGCTCGATGCCAGCTGGCGCGCAGTCGGCTTTCTTTGCGGATCGACCTTGCGATGGCTACCCGGTACGTGCGGCGGGTGAAGATCATTTGGCATCCTTCATGAATGTGATCCAGTGGGTATTCATGGCTTTTCCGGACATGTGCCCAACGAGTGGCTTTTGATCGGTTAGCGCCAAGATCTCGCGGACTTTGATCTGCGTTTCGTTCCATTTGAAGATCAACACGCCTGATGGTTGAAGTACGCGGAAGCATTCAGCGAACGCGGCGCGTAAATCGTCACGCCAAGTCTCTTTCGTAAGCCGTCCATACTTTGCAGCCAGCCATGAATTAGGGCCAGCGTTCACAAGGTGCGGCGGGTCGAATACGACAACCCGAAACGATTCATCCGGGAACGGAAGGTCACGAAAATCCGTATACGCATCCGGGTTGATATTGAGTGCACGCCCGTCACACAGCACATGTTCTTCGCTTCGAATGTCACCGAACAGCACACGTTCATCCTTGGGATCGAAGTAGAACATTCGGCTGCCTGATGCTGGGTCAAGAACTGGGGGCAAGGTCATTTGCTCGGCCCCACTAGTGCGTAGTCGATTTTGCGTTGCGTTTCTTCTAGCTCGATTGCTCGGGCGATCCCAAGTTCGAATGATTTGAAGATTCCGGATAGGCTCGCGCCGATCATGGCGAAAGATTTCCCCATCTGCCGGATCTGCCATGCGAGCGGGTTGAGTTCGCGACGGTGCTTGTCGGTCTGTTCGAGGGCGTTTTTCATGTAGAGGTTTGCCATGCGGGGTTGGTTCGTTTTGATCGAGTGGATCGCTTGGGTGATCAGTTCATCGGTAGTCATCGGGGTTGCCTCCTGTGATTTCGTGGATGCGGTCAATGGATTGCGCGGTGGATTCGGGTGCGCGGGTGTGCATTTGGTATCCGCGGATGCCGCTGATGGTGATTTTGGTTTGCTGGTCGATGCGCATGGGTCTGACGATCATGCCGTCATAAAAGCGCTCAAATTCGGTGTTGGTTTCGATCTGGATTTCAGCGCCTGGGCTTTCGGTGAAGAACATGATCTGTTCTCCGTCAGCCATTTCGACGGCTAATCCGATTCGCTTGATATAGCGCGGGTCATGTTTCATGATTTGCTGTCCGTCCAGGTGGCTTTGATTGTGGTTGCTGAGCGTCCTGCTTCGCGGAGGTCGCGTCGGTCGCCTTGTTGGTGGCTGAATGAGATTTCAGCGCCATCGGGAACGCCGGTTAGGAACTCTTGCATTTCGGTGGCGGTGAGCTTGCTTGTTACTGTTAGCGCCGCGGTGCGGGTGATGTTTGCCATTTGGGGTTATTGCCTTTCGGGTGAGCTGGTATGCAATCGCGTAATCGTTGAATGAGCGCCGGAAGGATTCGCGCATCATGCGTTCGGCGGTTAGTAGTTCGTCGATGATTGAGTAGATGTGGATCATCGACTGCCCTTGTACTTTGTTTCACAAGCTTTTGGGCTTGTCAGGTGCGGTTTTGAGTGGATAGATCTCCCATGTATCGCCCGAATGATCGCGAGCATGTCGGGCCATTCGCCTTGTGCGAGTAGTCCACCGTCGCGGTATCGAATGGTGAAGTAGCCGAGCGGGTCACGTCGGCAGAAGAATCGTGCGGTCACTTCCTCATCCCTCTCAGCTGGTGTGGTAAAGCGATGATTTCGCGGGTGACGATTCGTGTCTTGATTTCCGGTTTTCCGTTGCCGAATAACATCGCGAAGTTATCTACGATGATTTCCTCAGCCGTGATGACATTCGCCTCGTAGTCGATATGTAGACTGCCCCTGAGCGTGGTTCTTGGGTTTAGTCCGTTGAGGCAAGCAACCGCGTACTCAAGTTGCCTTTGCGCTTCATAGTCGATGGTTGCCATCGCGGTTTCCTCTTTCGTTTTTGGACATAAAAAAAGCCCCGGGGTGGGGCTAGATGGATTGCACGCTGATCGTTGCGCCTGGGTTGTCGCCGTGTGCGTATCGTTTGGCTGCGTAGGTTTCGATTACTTGGGAATCGTCGCGGTAGATCCCGGCAGCGGTTAGCCCGTCGAGGATTGCTCTTAGGGTCTTGTCTACGTCCGGTTTGGTGGTGTGGTGCTCTGGCGCTGATGGTTTCAGTGTTCCGGCATTGCGTCCGGTGCCGTAGTGGCCTTTGGGTCGTGGGAATCTGAATATCACTTCGACACGAACTGCGTCGGCGTATGGTGTGAATCCTTTCGGTTTAGCGCGGCGGGCTTGGTGTGTGACAAGTGTTCGCCAAGGTTTCAGCGCCTTCGATGACTCAACTAGATTCGTTTTGCCGATCAGCTTCCCGTTCTTCCTAACCGGCATCGCCGTTTTTGATCCTTGAGGGGCAGGGATACCGGCTACATGGAAAGTGATCATGCGGCGATCAGGCTTTCTACTGCGATCATTCCTAGGTCGCGTGAGACTGGCGGGGTGACGCTGTTCCCGGACTGCTTGACCTTTTCTCGATTGTTTCCAGTCATGATGTAGTCCTTCGGGAATGCCATGCCTGCCATGTATTCGTGCGGTGCGATCATCCTGAATTCGCATTCGTTGATGTCCGCTGCAGTCCATTCGGCCAGGCCATGATGAGTTCCCCCGGCTGTAATAGTGCCGAAAGGTTCGCTAGTCAGCTTCGTGCTATTCGCAACCTGCGCGGGCGCTGTGCCGCGTAGTGTCGTAATCATTGCAAAACGGTCTGTCGTGGTGATCGTTGGAATCGCTTTCGATACAGGGTGGGTAACCCCGTTGCCGTAGTACTCCATCATCATGTGTTCACCTGGTGGGGTAAGTAGGCTCCGCGTGTAGCTTGTGGTTTGTGTCGCGAAGGGCTGACGATCGACCGCTGAAATTATTGGTGCGCTACGTACAGCATCAAGCGCCATTCGTTGCGCACCGTATTTTTCCAAGCCGATCTTTATTCGCGCCATGGTCTTTTCGGCCAGTGGTCGCGGACGCTCGCCAATCTTCTGCCCACGAATTGACCAGTCGATTGCGGATGATGCTGGCAACCATGCCGGTTCGATGATTTCGTTTCGGCACTTGGCGTTTGGGCAGCGGTAGTTGTACTGGGCACGGTAGCGGCCCCAACGTTCGTTTGGCTTCTTGAAGACCTGCAATGCTCGCACTGTCTCGTCGCATGTTGGGCAGTAGGCCATTGGGCGTAGCCGGTCGAAGTCTGGTTTGCGGCTACCTTTCAGCCAGAACATGACGTACATGCGGTCACGTGATTGTGGGGCCGGCATACCGCCGAGCTGGGCGTGCATCGAATTCAGGTACACGATGTGGTGTTCGTAGCCGAGTGAATTCATTGCCATGAGCCAGGCATCGAACATGATCCATTTGGCTGCGTCTACGACGTTCTCTGTGATGATGATTTTGTACTTGTGCTGTTCTGCGAACCTGGGCACATCCCACATGGTTGCCCGTGATTTCTCGGCAGCTTCGTCGGCGATGGAATCACCGAAGATATCTGGCTGGTTTGTGATGCGGCGCTTGCCCTTGGCTACCGAGTGGTTGGTGCATTCTGGGGAGGCCCAGAGGATATCTGAGCTGGCGATGTAGCGTGGGTCGGTTACCTGAATGTCAGCTAGCACGTGATCCGTTGCTGGGTGGTTCAGGCTGTGCGTTTCGATTGCGCGTTCCCAGTGGTTCATCGCGGTCTTCACGGTCACGCCGGGGATTTCGAGTAGGCCGGTGGATGATCCTCCCGCGCCGCAAAACATGTCCGTGATTGTGATGCTCAATTTGTTGTCTCCTAGGTATAAGAAAAGCTGCTCAGTGTTGAGCGGCTTGCAGTGATTTGATTGCTTGCTTTACAGCTTCGACTCCCGCTGGATTCGCTGGCGTTGCCGGGGTCATCCGTTTGCCTAGCATGTTGTCGGGGCGTAGGCCGGTTTTTATGTCGGCCCAGCAGCATGGGCAGCTATGCGCTTCGAACGTTGAGTGTTCTTCGCACAATGGGCGAGGTGCGCTCTGGTAGCCCTTGCCAGCGGGTGCAGTGTCATCCCAGAACCGCGAGGGCTCGTGGATGAATCCCGGTGTCTGCTTGACGTATTCACCTCCACCGCTGGTTGCTGTGGCGTATGCAACTGCCGCTCTGATCGCATGGTTGAAATCGTGTGCGGGTAGTCCGTTTCCTTGGTTGGCGGTTTGCAGGATTTTCGAGATGCTTGCGATTGCCCATTCAGGTCTTGATGCATTGATGATCACTGCCAGCCGTTCGCCTTGTGAGCGTGTGAGTATCATTTTTGTCTCCAATAATCAGCAGCAATTTGTTGCGTCCGTCGCGTTAACTTACGCAACGATTTGCTGCTGACTTTCTTTGAATTGATGACCAAAAAACTTACTAAGCTATCGACGCTACGTAAGTAGTTAATGGTGTTGGTGTTGGTGTTGGTGTTGGTGCCACTTTTTGCTAGACGTTTGCTACGTGGCTTGCTACTAGTCCTGCTGTAGCACCTGCTAGACGTTTGCTAGGCTTGAGGGTTCTCGCACCAATAACACCCAGGCTTCACGATCCCTTGATTTGTATGGTTTTTCGTGTGCCCACCAAGCGCCCCAGCAACAGATTTGTTCGACTTGTGTTGCAGAATTTCCTTCTTCGATTTCTGGTGCTTCAAGTAGTCATGCATTGCGTAGTCTTCGCCCTTTTTATCTACCCAACCCACTTTGAGAAGCTGCTCTTTCACCTTCTGCGGGTATTCGTCGAACACCCATGAGTCCACGTGCCCATCGGTCATGAACTCGTTGCAATGCGCCCAAAGTTCCAGCAACGTCACACGTGCTTCAAAGTTGAGTCGCCGGAACTTTGGGTGTCGAAAGAGTTCGTTGGTGACCGCAATATATGGCCGCGTATCTCTGGACACTTAGAAGCTCCTATTGGTTTGGTAGGCGTATCGGCATGAGTAGGTATCGGCTAGTGCCGTCGCCTGGCTCGATAGTCGCTGGCTTCGCGCCTGCTGGCGAAAGCTTCACCTGATCCGTGTCGATGGATCGAAGAACGGTCAGGAGGAATCTTGGGTTGAATGCAAGAATGAACTCTTCGTAAGAGTCAGTTTCGATAGCTACTGACGCGGCGTTGTCGCCGCCGCCAGCGTCGAGCACGATCATCGAATCTTTGGCAGTGAGGCGCACAGGCGTGTTTCGTTCAGCTATAACGCTTACCGCGTCAACAGCGTCGATGAGTTCTTTGCGGTCGATGGTGTGGGTGTCGGTGCTCGCGTTGGTGAAGAGCGCCCGAACCTTCGGGTAGTCGCCACTGAGTAGGCTGATACTGCTTGTGTACGGGCCAGAGGTGACACCGATCCGCGATGGCTCGCCGCCGTCCATGCTGATGTGTAGGGTGGTTTCCCCTGCGATGGTTTTGGATATGTTTTTGAGCCAGTCCGTTGAGACGGTTGCGGAGATTTTCATTTCCGCGTTTGGTTCCCAGTTGGTGTAGTCGGTACCGATCTTGTACCGATCAGTAGCCATACCGTCGATCCGCTCCCCCAATTCAAGGTGGATGCTTTTCAACACCGGCAGGGCTTCGTCTGTTGAGGCGCATCCTTCGAGTGCGTGGATGAGTTTGGAGAACTCGTTGCCGTTGATGGTGCCGATATCTTCGGGGGTGCCGTTGAGGTTCTTCGGGTATTCGCTGGCGGGCATTATTGGCATTTCAAACTTCATTGAGCCTTGAGAAAGGTACGCACGGTCTGATTCGACGCGCACAGTCACCGGCTTCTTCGATTTGAACTTGTTGACGGCTAGTCCAAGCATCTGCCCATATAGAAGTGCTCGGCCAGGCTGCTCAACGTCTACTGTCACGGCAACTCTTGAATAGCGTAGGTAATCCGATCCGCTGGCGCGTAGCTCGTGCGGTTGAACTTCGAGCAGTACGGCGCTCATGATTGGCGAGGTGGGCCGGGAGGCGATTGCGGTTTGTGCGAAGCGTACGGCTTCTTTGAGGTCTGCGGGGTCGATAGAGAACTTCATGATCGTTTTCCTATTCGTGGTCGATGGTTGGAACGATGAGTGAGATTTCCAAGCCGGTTTTGGTTATGTCGTGGTCAATGGTGATGCTGAAATGTTTGCCGGATTCGCTTGTTCGTAGGTGGTGTCCGGCCATTTTGAGTTTGAAGATTGCGGATTGCCGTTGTGCTTCGGTGCGGAAGTAGATGCAGATGTGCAAGGGCACTTCTTGGTATTCGCGGCCTGGTAGGTTGTCGGCTTCGAGGATGGCGGCAAATTTTCGGAGTGCTTCGGCTTGCTGTTGTGGTGTGCTCATCGTCTGGTTCCTTTTAGGTAGATGGGGCGGCCTTGGTAGCCGATGCCGTTGCGGTCTCGCATGGTGCGTCCGATGGCTTGTTCGGCTACTGGGTCGCGGTAGAGTTCGCGCCCGGATTGTTTCTGTCGTGCTGCGCTGTGGCATAGGCAGGATCCAGAACGGCAGAACATGTGGGGTGCTCTGCCTTTGCAGAGCGAGCAGCATGGCGGGGTGTCTGTCATCATTTGGTCACCATGCGCACTTTTTGGTTGCGTCGATCCTTGTTTCGAGTTGCGGCCAGCTTGTCTTGGAATGCTTTGGCGCTCCGAAGGTTTTCTTCGTGGGAGGGCCGCGGCGTGATGACTTTCCTCTTGGTTGGCACGCTAGTTCGCCTCCAAGATGTGTTCGTTGATGAGGTCTGGCCGGAAGCTGAACCAGTCGGCGATGAGCACGTTGTGTTCGTCGTAGACCGTCACGTAAGGCATTTCGGCGGGTGAGTTGAGTTCGTCTGCTCTTGCCCGGATCGCGTCGGCTAGGAGCTCGTTGCCTTTCTCTGATGCGTTGATGGTTGCGTATGGGATTTTTGCGTCATCGAGTTTGCGTTTGGTGATCCGGCATTTCTGGCAGGAGGCCGTGGTGTGTACGGTGATTGCGCGCAAAATAAGTTCCTTTGGGGATGGGTTGGGGCTGGCATCCGTGATGGATGCCAGCCCCGTTTTGGGTACTAAAAAAGCCAGTACGTTATGCACTGGCTTGGAGTGTTATTTCTTTAGCATCCTCGGCGTGAATGGCGTGTTGCCGAGAAGCGTTCGGATTGCGTAAACCGGCAAAACGAGCTGCCAGAATGTCAAGCCGATTTCAGGGAACCATGCGGCGAAAAACCACCACACAATAAGGGTTCGGAATGCCACGCCGAAGAAAGCGGCGAAAATCTTGGCGAACCACTTTTCGGGCTCCCAATGCGGTTGAACAATTTCTGCTTTGATGTAGTTCTCAGACATGCTTTCCTTCTTTCGGGATTGTGGAGTTACTGCTTGCCGGTCTGCAATTCAAACTCAGGCACGATCGTTTCCGGCTTGAAGATGACCTTGTAGTGATAAACGCTCACGTCGATAGGCTCCAGTTGTTCAACGAAGTACGAGACGTTATCGCTCAGACCAAGAATGTGCTTTTTATACTGGTCATCACCCAGCCGGCAAGTCACTTCAAGTTGCTCGTTCGCATCCTTGATCGAGCAACGGCCTTCGATGCTCAGGAGGTACTTGTCAGTGATTCCGTTGAACATGACGATTCGTCGATTCACTTCGAAGTGGTCAGCGTCTTTACTGAGGTTGTACGAAGCAGTTTCCGCGTTGGTGCATCCGGCGAGGGTGAGCGCGCCGATTGCGAGTGCGGACATTGCGATGATGCTTTTCTTCTTCATGGTTGCCTTTCGGGCGTGAGGTGGAGGTGAGGTTGTTTAGCGGAGTCCGTGGCGCTTGCGGAAAGCGTCGTACTCGGCATCCTGCTTAGCAACGGCCTGATCGAATTGTTTCTTCGCCGCTACTGCTAAGACGCTGGCGATGATTGCCCACAGGATGAAAAGGCCTGCGATGACTGCGCCGATTACGAGGATGATTTGGATGATGTCCATGATGTTTTTGCCTTTCGGGCATAAGGAAAGCCGATCTGTTTAGACCGGCTTGGTTTTGAATACTTGCTGTTAGAACGGCGGTTCATTTGCGCCTGGGTTGCCCCAACCGCCACCGTTGTTCTGTTGTGGTTGCGACTGACCACCTCCTGTGCTCCACGGGTCATTGTTTGGCGCGTTCCAGCCTCCACCTTGCTGTGGCTGCTGTTGCGTGTTGTTGCCCCAGCCGGGTCCTGGCTGATGAGTGTTCGCGCTCGTTTGATTAGTCGCGCCGGCACTACGACCACTTGGAGGGGTAAGGATTTGGACACCCCACGCGGTCACGTCTAAGCTCACGCCCGGCCCGTTCTTGCCCTCGTACTGGCGCATGTAGAATTCGCCAGTGATCTTGACGCGAACGCCCTTAGATAGTTTGTCGCCAAGGAATTCGGCGAGGCTCCCCCACACCGTGACGTTTAGCCACTGCTCGGCAACTTTTTCCCAATCGTCACCCTTCTTCTTGGACTTCGAATCAGCCATGCGAAAGTTCAACACAGGCGAACCACTTGGCGTATACCTGATTTCTGAATCCGCGCCAAGGTTGCCTGTTGCAACTATTTCAGCCATTAGTTTGCTCCAAACCGGGCTGACTGCCCTTGGATAGATTGCAGTACATCGCCAGTCGCTCCGGCGGCTTGCGCTTCCCCGTAGAGTGCGCGTAGCTCGTCAACTGAGCTGGCACTGTTCGCCCGGTTCAACCAATGGTCGGGGTCGTTGGCTTCGCTGGCCTCAGTGGGTGCCGTAGCCGAATGCTGGCGTGGTGCCACGTTTTGAGGTTCCGCAAATCCGAACTTCACCCATAAGTCCTCAAGAGTAAAGTTCTCAATGGGGCGACGCTCCCCCAAAGGAATGTCATGCCGAAGAGATCTAGCGCCCGTAACCTCGGCACGACCGCGAGCTAGGAACTCAACAATCACCCCCACATCGAACGGCAAGGTCTTGTGCCCCTGGGGCTTCCAAGTTTTTTCCTTGGTTGGTTTGCCGTTCACGATTACTGTCACTTCGTTGAGCCTCGCGGTAAGAACCACCGGCCCGTTGTGAGCGCGCAAAGCTTCGATTACGCGCTTCCATTTATTGCCAGCTTTGTTCCACAGCTCCATCGTGATTTGCCCGGTGTTGAACTGTCGAGCATCCGCTACTCGCTGCGCTTCCTCTGTGAGAAGTTCCCAGATCATTGAAGCGGAGTCGATGACAATCATGTTCGGTCGAGCCGGGTTGGACGGTTCAGCAACAGCCGCTTGCACTGCGCCGAGAATGCTCTTGTAGCTTCCATCATGAACAACGATTTCAAATCGAGCGCCCGGCAGTTGACCGTATTCGTCGGGATCATCCTCGCCAATGCTGATCCAGAAAGTTCGGTCGATCAGTTGAGATGAGGACGCTACAGCACATGAATAAGATTTTCCGGCCTTTTCGATGCCCGCAATAAGCATGATCGGCCAAGGCGGTTTGCCTGTTGGTTGGCGTGTCTGAATAGCCATTTAGCCCTCCACTGTTTCTAGAATTTTTGCTTCGGTGAATGGTCGCGGATCCAGAGGTTCGCGCCGCTGATGCCCCGGCCAGATTCCTGACTCATGGCATTGCTGCCAAAGGTCGGTGGCTCTCCTGTTCATCCCGCGGCCTAGTCCTCGGAAATACTCGGTGATTGAATAGACTGCGACGCGGTAGGGTGCCGACGATTCGCACACAATGAATTTGAATGCGTGCTTTTCGCCGGTCACTGATTCCACAATGTCGGCGTAGAACGGATCTTGCTGGTAGTACCCGTAGTTTTCGACGGACTTCAAAAAGCCTTCGCGTGAAGCGTCTTTGTCTGATTTCAAATCCGCGAGGAAACCATTGCCCCAAATGTCGGGGCGGCATCGAGCCGGCACGCCGTTGAGTTCACCGAATACTGATGCCTCAATCTGCGCCGCGCTCTCGATGATTTGGCGCGCTTCATAATCAGCCATGACCGATTCGCGCATTTCCTTGATGACGGTCAGTTCATGAGCGAGCATCGGGATATTTCCAGCCGAGATAACTTCGTCGCGTTCCTCTTGCGCTGCCTTGGTTCGGTAGTTTTCATAGTCGAGTTCGACCACCGCACCGAATGTGCTTTCGAGCGTGTACGAATGGAAAACTGTGCCCATGTCGAACACCTTTTTGTGTTCTTGGCCCTTGTCGAGGTTGTGGCGCAACAATGCGGGGCCACCATCTTGAACGATGGTTTTCGCCATTGTCGAACTGATTACGTCCTTGTGCGAGTGGTAATCAGCATTCGTCATATCCAAGTAGATTCCGGGTTCCATTTTTACCGGTTCCTGGCTGACTACTACTGGCACAGGCTGCGACTTCACTGCAACCTTTGCTGGCTTCGGTTCGGTGAACGTCTTGGATACGACTGCGGGTGGTGTCTCCGGTTTTGGAGTTGCCACCCGAGCCCCTGTCTTGATAACCATTACGCTAGTTCTCCGTCTACTAGTCGGAACTCGTGGTCTTCGGAATCAGACACGAATTCAACAAATGCTTGGAAGTTGTTCTCTTCGCACATGGACTGGAGCACCTGCAATGAGCGCTCATCCATGACGTTGCCGTTGCGGATAACCATCGTGCGCACTTCTGGGTCGGTGGCGATAATCATTGCCGCGCTGACAATGATCTGCTCAGCGCCGGATGCCCGCGAGAACGGCACGCCTTGGTACAGCACGCCTTCTTCATCGAAAGACAGTCCTTCGACGGGCATTTCTGCAGTTGCGAGTCCATCGGCTTTACGCTTCTGCACTTCCTTAATCTGCGCATCGAATGAAGCCCATTCGCTGAGCAATTTGTCCTTGCGTGCAACTTGTTCACGAGCCGAGTTGTTTGCTCGGATAGCCGAGTTGGAAGCCTCGGCATTGTTGATCTGCGCTTGGAGAGATTCAAGCTCCACGCGGTCAGGGGCGGCTTTCAATACTTCGCCAGCCGTCTTCAAGCTTTCCTTTGCTTTGATCAATTGGCGCTCAAGAACCGTCACGTATTCGGTAGCGGCTTCCACACCATCAAGTGCAGCATCGAGCTGTGCATTGGATTCCTGTCCGGCGCGGTACTGGATGATCAATTCATTCAGACTGACTTCATCGGTTGGAATGTTCGCGTCCACATCGAAGTCACCGATCACCTTGGCCTGCTGTCCGGCCAATAGTCGCTTAGCTTCCAGAGCCTTGATTTCAGAATCAAGTTCAGCAGGAACAAACGGCAATTCCACGATACTCAGCAACGTTTCAAGCTGCTTCTTCTCGCCAGCCATGATGAACGATGCAGCATCAACACCGAGAACGCTCAACGCCTGGTCAAGGTCACGCTGCCCTAGCTTGTCACCATTAGCTTTCTTGCCCGTAAGCGTGGGGCCGGACGGGGTGAACTTCTGGTGGAGCTGTGTGCCGTCGGTCAGCTTGATCTTGATATCTGCTCGCCCTGCACCGTCTCGGATCGGGCGCTTGATGAACTTCGCATTGAACTTGCAGAACCCGGTCTCGATAGCATCTAGGATGCTGGTCTTACCTGCCGCGTTCTTCCCGAATAGCAGGATGACGCTGTTGGTTGGTTCGATCTTCACTGCGCTGATGCGTTGGAAGTTGGTGATTTCGAGCGATTCGATGGTGCTCAATTTTTGTTCTCCTTGGTTTCGGGTGGTTGTTTTCCGAAGATTGCCCAGAGTAGGCGTTCTTCGGGTGTCAGGTTTTCTGGCATAAGAAAAGCCGAATCGTCTGATTCGGCTTGGTCGGTGATCGGGGCGCAACAACCGCAGTTCTGGTCGCAGTGTCTCTGGTAGGGGTGCGGATAACTGCTCATCTCTTTTGCCTAGCTAGATGCTCAGCGACAGAACGCAACAGTTCAATGTATGTTTGCCGTTCCACCTTGTACATGTACTTCTTCCGTTTACGTGGGATACGGCCATTGGTGGATCTGATCTTGAAAGCCTTGCGAGCGGTCATCTTGAGCCACCGATCATGCTTTCGAGTCAGATTGTCAATCCATGGATTGTTGCTCATAACCCGCATCCTTTGCTGGTGTCTTGGTGTGTGGCGAGTCGGTCTAACGCGAGCGCCATGAACGCGGCCTCAAACTGTTCACCACACGCAACGCATTTGCTAGTGACCGGGATGAATGGTGCAGTCTCAAAACTGCGTGATTTACCGGAGTTAGGCATTAGGGGCCTCCTTGTACTGGTTAGCGCGGGCACGGATTATCCGTATGATGTTTCGACCTGCGATGATCTGGCCGTTTTCGTGAGCGTGCCCAGGAATATCCGCTTCGAGAACATGCGCCACATCGGTCAGTGCTTCTCGTTTCGCTTCGGCGCGGATCTTGGCGATGGCACGGTCAAATTCCTTGAACGCTTCATCCTTGACTGCCCACCATTCTTCTGTTGTTCGGCCATTGCCAGGGTCTTTTGATAAGGCGTAATTCAAGCGGCTACTATCTAGGATCTCCCCATACTCCCCGCCGTGGTATGCCGCTTCATACTTCTCATTAGCGCCCATTGGTCTAACCTCTTCCGTGTTGCATTGCGTTTATATAGACGGCGTGCGCTTGATCTTCCGGCAGTGGCTCAAGGATGTAGAGCCGTTCATATCGTTCGGAGCAGAACGCGCATTCTTTGAATACAACTGGCACGTCCCAACCGCTCGGGTCTTCACCGGGAAATATTGTGGACTGATAGTAAACGTCGCCGGACTTTATACGCCCAGCGCGGTCACATGTCATGCAGCGGTGCGCCTTACGTGCAATAACCCGCCGCCCAACACTAGGCACCAGGCACCTCCGGGCGTTCGATGTGGATGGTCACCTTGTCGGCCATAGACCATGCGCGGTCGGTCGCCATTTCGAATCCGACGAGCACGTGAC
Organism: Glutamicibacter ardleyensis; assembly: GCF_014644555.1. Taxonomy (GTDB): domain Bacteria; phylum Actinomycetota; class Actinomycetes; order Actinomycetales; family Micrococcaceae; genus Glutamicibacter; species Glutamicibacter bergerei. The sequence goes on from NZ_BMKX01000003.1 coordinate 134,593, forward strand.
CTTCTGGAATTTCCCCGACTTCGATCTCTCCGCCCTCCCATGCGAGCATCCGCATCTTGGCTGGCAAGGACTCCACACGGTTCACTACCGGCTGGGCGACGGCGAGGTAGTTATCGACTGACTGCACGTCTGTCTGTTCTTTCAGCCCATCGACTGCACGCTTGGCCACTTCTGCGAGGTCGTGCCATGAATGCATGACATGCGGTTCTGGTTCACCCTTTAGCGCATTCGCGGTATCGGTCAGAATCCGTGCTAGGCGCGTATTGATTTCATGCAACTCTTCTGCCGTGCCCTCCGCTTCAAGGTACGCGGTCAGGACTTTCCGTGTCGCGGTTTCCCACGGCTTACGCGTGGATGCCTTTAGCGACTTCCAATCAAAGCCGAGAACATCCGCGGCGGACTTGTGGGCTGTGATGGTCAGGAACAGCTCTTTGCACGCGAGTTCAAAAGCGTCCGGGTTTAGCAGATTGTTATTCATCGTTGGTTCCTTGTCTCCCAAATACGAATGATTTCCTCGGCACATTTACCCTGATCCGTGTGCACTGATGCAGTCGCAACGTTAAACATGTCCTCGGACATACCGAAGAACCTGTCGAAGTGCTGATCCTTTTGCTCTACGATCCGAGATGTTGCCGAACAATCCCGGCAACTTTCGGCACTCGCGTCCGGGTTTAGCGGGGTGTTCATGATTTCCTCATTTCGCGGGCTTTACGGGCAACAGCGAGCCATTTGCGTAAAGATGTATCACTCATGTGCTCAATTGACCGGTAAGGCGGATTGCCTACTACTAGCACCGCAGAGTTCGCGAGTTCCAGCGCTTCGGCTTCCAGTTCGGCTTGTTCCTTGGCTTCGGCGGTAGCGCGCTGTTGCTTCTCGATATAGGTGGACAACTCGTAAGCGGTATCCGATAGGTGCTCAGAAGTTCCAAGCCGTGCGGACGGAATCGACCGCGCTTCCACCCCCGCCGCTTCGAGGATTGCGAGGGCCAGGGCGGGGATGGTTGCTGGGTGAATGTCCAGTGAAGCGAAAGATTCACCTTCAGTGCAGATTATGAATCGCACAAGGTCTTCATTGGTTCTGACGATGTGCAGTTCCAGTAAGCTTTTCGCGCTCTTGAACGTCTTGCTAGTCATTACTTGTCTCCTTGGTTGGTGCGTGCCATACGGTCTAACGCTGCGTCGGCCAGCTTGCGGGTTTTGCAGGGGTAGGCGGTGTGGCATGTTCTGCATGCCTTCATCCGTCCTAAGATTCCCCAATCTTCAAGATGAGTTGGGTGCAGTTCTTGGATCTGCTCCAACGCGGTGCGCATGACCGGGATGCGGTGTAGACCGTTCTCACTCATGGGTTTTTCCTTCCACATTCTGGGGCTCGGCATTCCCACGAACCACAGTTAGCCTGGTATGGCTGCACCTCGTGTTCACAGTCGCCGTACTCGTCAAAGTGTTCTTCGTCAGCGTCGTTATGCATCAGCTCAATAGATGACACGATTAGCGGACCGTTGCCGTAAACATCGAGGTACTGGGTTGCCATGTACTCGCCGTCAGTAGCCCACGCAGTTAGGTCTTGTCCACGTCCGGGGCGAGTCTCTGCCTCGAATGCGACGTGCCAGCGGCCTAGGTCTTGCCCGCAGATGTTCTGGGCTCGTGAGTCAGCTTCCGACAGTGCCTTGACCTGTTTCTCGGTCATCTGCTCCTGCTGCTCAAACCAGAGGTTACTCATTCGACTCACCGTCCAGTGCGCGGTGTTCGTTTGGGTAGGGCGAGTTCTGGAAATGTGCGCGGTCATATGTGGAGTCATATTTGCCGTCCCGGTCGTAGCCCCAAACGTCAAACCCCGCATCACAGAAAACATGCTCAGACACGGTCATCACCGTCCAGGGCGCGGAGAATTTCGCCGGACAACGTGCGAATATTCGGCATGTTCATCTGAGCCACTTCTGCCTGAGACTCCAAAGCCAACTCCCGCACTCTTGCTACGGACGCCTCGGCCTTGCGCTTGCTCTCGCCGAGTTCGGTCACGCGATCCCAGACAACATCCCAGTCACCGTCACCGTCCTCTCCGATAATGTCTTGCGAATCGGTAGCTTCGACAACCCAGTCGGAATGCTTCGCTAGTACCTGAGCCAGGGTCTTGCACGCATCGGAAAAGTTCTTGCGTTCCTGCTCAGCCTGTTCGAGGCGGGATTTGTACGACTCGCCCCATTGGTTCATAGGTTCGTCCTCGATCAGGCTTGATAGTTCGTCGTAGCTGAATTCATCCAGTCGATCCGACAACATGCTCAAGAGTGCTTTTAGTTCGCGGTCACGCTGGGTGTGGAAGTCCAACGCCTGTTCCGCCGCCTCCACACGCTCAATCAGGGCGAGGACGGTTGATGGTTGGAACGTGGCGATGTGGGTTGCGTCCGCTTTATCCTGTGCCGGATCACGGCTATCAGTAATCATCGCCTGGCACACGCTCCCCGGGTCGCTCTCGCTAACCTGCGCGATCCCCCCGTACCAAGGCAACTTCTCTTCTAGCCAGACCCACCAGTAGCCGGGCTCTTCGCCAGGTTCAAATGGAATCCAGTTACCCGGTGTTGCTGCTTCCGCGATCTTGCGCAGCTCGGTTAGGTCTTTCACGCCGCGCTCCTTTCAATTAGTGCCCAAACCATGAATGCTACGAAACACAGCCCGGCGAGGATGAAGTCAAACTTTAGGTAATCCATGCGCCAACCAGGCTGAGAATCGACCAGATGAACAAGGCGGATGCTACGGCGATACCTTCCAGCCAGTAACCGGTGGGGGTTTCGTTATCCACGAGCAGACTCCTTACTAGGAGCCCAAAGAATCAGCCGGCCACCATTACGCGACCGAGTACGCGAACGGTTATAACCAACCTCAACCAACTTGAACTCAGAAACAGCGCGCCCCATAGCAGCGCCATACCAATTCGAATGCCTCGGCTCACTACTCAAACGCTTACGAATGTCATCGTTAGTGAACGGACTAGCCTCGCCCACAAGCTCGCCAACCGCGTTCAGGAAAGCTTCAAAGAAATCTTCTTTCGAAGACTCGAAAAGCATCGGAACCGGTAAACCCTTCCCGCTAACCATTGAGGGTCTTCTTAGACTTCATGGCCCTAAGCTCAGCCTTCACATGAGCGCGAGCGCGACGCTTAGCGTTCTCAACGCACCGCCCAAAAAGACGGTGACGAAAAACCCAATCCTTAGCCATGTAGTTATCGGCGACATACATTCGCATGCCAGCATCGACAATATAGAGAACGAACTCTTCATGATGCCGAGTCGGCTTGACGCTCACGCGGGCAGTCCGAAGACCACCAACGAACACCCAATCAAGGACTGGTTCGGGCGGGGCTAGAATAGACATGTTGTGTTTTCCTTTCGAGGGATGCAAAAGGCCACCAGTTCGCACCTGGTGGCCTTACTTTTTGATTAGAATAGGTCGCTACGTTTAGCCGGTGGCCTCGGGCGAAATGCGGGCACTTGCGGCTCCGGCGAATGTTTCTCGCCAAGCGCCACACCCTTATTCCAGCCTTCAACGGTGATCTGCCCGTTCTTTTCGAGCAGTGCCAGAAAATAGCCAGCCATGATCGGATCAACAAGACGTGCGGGCGGGGCAATAGGTTCGGTGCTCATGCAGCCATCAACCTTCTCTCTACTGACTTATGGTGATCGCACTCTTTCGGATTCATCGCATGCGCTACAGCTGTTTCGCCGGTAATATCGCTGTACTCCTTCTCATAAGCGAGCGCCAAGAACTCGGCGGCTTCAACCGCTTTATCAGCGCGATCATTGAACGCACGCTCAAGCCGGCGTGCAGTTTTCTTCATCTCCGAGAAGGTTGCCTGAACGGCGTTGATCGCGTTATAACGGGCAAGCTCCGTGAGGAAGTCCGGCTTCGGGTTGTTTTTGGGCATGACAAATAGTCCTTTACTTTCCGCAAACAACACGGAAGGGAGGGTTCGAAAGATACTGCGGGATGTTTGCCCAGAATCGGGCGGGATGCCTAGTTAGGCGAAGGTGCTGCTGGTTATGCGCTTGGTTCGTCCGGCAGTGCGTTGAACCAGTTGTCTAGTTCTTTCGCTCCGATTACTGGCCGACTGGTTGGGTACTTGGCGTTTAGATCACCGCGCTTGATTGCTGCGCGGATGGTATCCGTTGATACGTCATATGCTTTGGCAGCTGACTGGATGGTAAACGCTTGCTTGGTTTCGGCGCTCATGCTGCGTTCACCTGAATCATTTCTCGGGTGAGGATTGCGTAGAGGCTAATCCCGGTTAGGCCTGAAATTTTCATCAGGTCGTTCATGGTGAACTTGTCGGAGGCCAGTCGCTTGCGCCAAGTTGCGTAAGAGATCCCGAGTGCGTCGTGCGCTTCGGTCTGGCTAACACCGGCAAGCTTGATTGCTTCAAGGATGCTTGCGCCCAGCTCGGTGGGCTTCTGTGTTGCGGTCATATGTACAGCGTATGCGGTCATACGACGGCATGTCAACTCAAAAATAAAAGAAATAGCTTCGCTTGTAAGTTGCATACTCACGTTTGACGGCATAAAGTGGTCATATGCCTATTAACGAAGAATCGTATTGGGCAGCCATCTCCACCGCTATCAAGATGGAGATGACCGCCAATGAACTCACGCAGGCGAAGCTTGCAGAGTCAGTTGGGATAAGTAGAGACGCCTTAGGCAACTACCTATCTGGTAAAAGAGAAATGCCCTTCAAGACGTTCATGCGCATCGCAGATGCACTGGGAACGACCATGGGGGACATTATCTCAACGGCTGATCGTCGGATGAAATAAGCTCATTCACCGAAACGCCCAGGGGAATCACATGACGGATCAGATCTTGAACCGTCAGCGTGGTTCCCCTTCTCGTTTGCACTTTAGCCAATTTCTCGTCGATGCTCTGAGGCACTACTTCTTCTCCAATTGTTCGAAAGTATGTTCGATTGAGAGGTTGCACTTAGCCTACATGCCCCATGCGACACTTTGAAGTTCAATCTTTTGTAACGTGCGCTAGCTTGGGCTACGTTACGCTCACACGAAATAAAAGATCGGGGGTACTTCTGGGGGTACTTGGCACCCTTTTGGTTAAACAAAAATAGCCCCGGAATCCGCTAGATTCCGGGGCTAGATCGCTGTAGCGGCGCCGGGGCTCGATCCCGGGACCTCACGATTATGAGTCGTGCGCTCTAACCAGCTGAGCTACGCCGCCACAAGTGGGAAACCATCCTGTAGAAGCCAAGATGACTTCCCACTCAGAGCCCCCTGCCGGAATCGATCCGGCGACCTCGTTCTTACCAAGAACGCGCTCTACCACTGAGCTAAGGGGGCAACGAGTAAATACTCTACACGGATTTCTCAGCAAAGAAAAATCGCAGTCCACGTCGAATCAAAATCCATCAAATCACCTATATAGCCAAGTCAGAAGCGGATACGAATTTCGAACTGGTGCTTCGTTTCTGAACTTCAAAGAAAACTTGGCCAGTGACGCTACTCACGAAGTTAGTCAACACTTCACTACTTGTTTAGGAACGTGATGGCCATTGATTCAAATGCAAACGTCAATGGATTGAAAGTCGAACTTTGCTACAAATACTTTCCTCTACTTCGCGAGAATCCATGAATCCGCGACACCGAGCTCGAGGCGCAGAACGCCTAATGAGATCCGATTTTGTGACTTCTGGCACTCACCCTAGGGCGATTTTGAAAACCCTTTGAATGTGTGTAAAGTATTTATCTGTTGCCCCCTTAGCTCAGTGGTAGAGCGCGTTCTTGGTAAGAACGAGGTCGCCGGATCGATTCCGGCAGGGGGCTCAGATAAGAGGGAGAGAATCTTTGATAGATTCTCTCCCTCTTGCTTTATTTAACATCCCTTTCGACCAGACCCAGAACCGGCGAAACTTTCGAAGTTCCGTAATCCACAGGTCGAAAATTTACCTCTAAAACGTCTGTAACGCACTATAAAATGGAGTTATGTACGAAGACGGATGCGACGATCGCGATAACTTCGAAAACGAGGCTCCTAAGTGGCCGCCAGACAATGGACTTCACGAAGGCTGTGAAGCCTTGGTGGGGAAAGTTAACGACAATCTGGGCCAGCTCATCGCTCATGGCGGCAGGTCCGCATACTCAGCAGCACTGAATGAGTTGGAACGCACCAAAGCTAGTTTCTGCGCAGCTCAGATAAAGATGGCTTACCTTTTCGAAAAAGAAGTCGTTCGCGACCATGAGGAACGCGGCGTCTTCATAGATGAAAGCGAACGTGGTGCCGCTTCTGCGGTGGCAATGAGCCGTCGTCAGCCACCGACAGGTGCCCGAAGCTACATGAAATCTTGTCGGATACTGGTAGAAGATATGCCGAATCTTTTACTAGCTCTTGATCTAGGTGATCTCTCGGAGCGACAGATATTCGCCGCTACGTCCCCTTTGCAAGAAGTTAATGCTGAACATCGCAGGGAGTTCGACCAGCTGTTTCGCACCCATCCGGAAATGTTTGAAGGGCTCGGCGTCAAGGCAATCGGCGACACAGTTCGCAAGTTCACCGAACGTTTTGAAAGCACCACGAAGGCGTTCCAGGCTGAAGATGAAGCGTCGAAGCGATACTCACGATTTCGCAAGAGCGGAAATTGTGTCATGCTCAGCGCTAAACTCCCGCTCGCAGAAGGCACCGCCTTATGTAAGTCAATCAAGCAGCGGGTCAACGAACTGCGTCGTAGCGGAGACCCACGAACAAAAGATCAGCTGATGGCTGACATGTTGATTTGCAGTCAGATTGAGGGTTTCCCTCCCAAGCTCCCCTTGTTCGTTGATATTAAACTGATCATGACGGATAAGAGTTTGCTCATGGGCGATCGCGAACCGGCAAATCTACCCGGGTACGGGATCATTCCTTCCCAATATGCGCGCGAACTAGTGGCGGGGGCGCAGATACGGGTCAACGATTACTTCCATGAGTATCCGGAACACGACGACCTAGCGTTACGAATCTTCACCTTCCCTGAAATCCAGCGGTTGTATACAGCCCCTGGAAATCAAGATTTAATTGCCATGGATTCCAAAGCACGCGAGTTCCCGGACGCAATGAAGGAATTCATCAAGATCCGAGATGTTCATTGTCGGACACCATATTGCGATGGAATCATAGAAAACGTTGACCACGTGATGCAGCATTATCTTGGTGGTCCGACAAATGTAAAAAATGCTGACGGTCGGTGTCAATGGTGCAATCTTGCCAAGGAACAACCGGGATGGTTTGAGATTGTGGTGCACGAACAACCGCACTCGATGCGAATCAATCCCGGAGATGGCGCTATTTATCAGTCTTTGGCACCACCAGCAACGGGAGTAGTACGAGACGTGATCCCTCCGATTCTTCCGTATGGATATCGGTGGCAACGTGAATAGTTCTCGGAGAACCTAGATTCTCTACCTGCCCAGGGGACATCTCCCACTGTTTCATCACCGTGCCTACCCTGAATCAGACTTGCGACGACAACACTGATCAAACTAATGGTCAGGGTATCCCCCTGCCCAAACGTTGTGAGGCGCTGTGTGTGGCCTCTGCACGCGTTAGAGCGAGGAGGCTAGGCCCAGAGTTCGTCCAGGCCTTATTGGGACTCTCAGCGCGAACTTTCCTGGCATTGTCTATGTCGCGTTTTAGGCACAAAAAAGCACTCCCGCGAGCCGTTTTCACGATTCAAGGGAGTGCTCTTAGGTTTTAAGACTTAGTAGTCGCGACGTCCACCGCTACGGCTTCCGCCACCGAAGCGCTTTTCGCCACCGCCGCGTCCGCCACCGAAGCCGCCGCGTCCACCGCCGCCGCCGAAGCCGCCACGTCCGCCGCCGCGTCCGCCACCGAAGCCACCGGAACGCTTACGGTCGCCGTAGCCACCGCGGTCCGAATCTTCAGCTGGGCTGCGACCGTTGTCTAGCTCCAGGTTGATGGCTTCGCCACCAATGCGGGTGTTAGACAGTGCACGCCACTGGTCTTTGGTCAGCTCTGCTGGCAACTCGACCAAGGTGTGATCCGAACGGATATCAATGCCACCGATTTCGGAGGAGTTGAAGCCGCCTTCGTTGGCAAGTGCGCCAACGATGGAGCCCGGCTGAACGCGGTTCTGACGACCCACGGCCAAACGGTACATTGCGTTGCCTTCCGCTGCAGTCTTACGACCACGTGGGGCACGCTCGCCGCGTCCGCCTTCACGCTCGCCACGTCCGCCTTCGCGGTCCATGCGAGCCTTCTTCGAAGGTGGGATCACTGGCTCGGTCATCAGCAGTGGGCGACCACCCTGAGCCATCAGTGCCAGTGCAGCAGCGATTTCAAGCTGGTCTAGGTCTTCGTGCTCTGCAGCAAAACGCTCCACGATTTCACGGAAGGTGCTCAGATCCTGACCACTGATGGTCTGATCGATGCGATCGGTGAAACGCTGGATACGACGGTCATTGACCGTGTCCAGGGAAGGAAGCTGCATCTGAGTCACTGGCTGGCGGGTAGCCTTTTCGATGGCACGCAGTAGGTACTTCTCGCGTGGGGTCATGAAGAGGATCGCGTCGCCGGTACGGCCTGCACGGCCGGTACGGCCAATGCGGTGCACGTAGGACTCGGTGTCGTGTGGGATGTCGTAGTTGATGACGTGGGAGATGCGTTCCACGTCAAGGCCACGGGCAGCCACGTCGGTTGCGACCAAGATGTCGATCTTGCCCGAACGCAGGTTCTCGACGGTGCGCTCACGCTGCTGCTGTGGGATGTCACCGTTGATAGCTGCGGCGGTGAAGCCCCGAGCCTTCAGCTTGTCGGCAAGATCTTCGGTAGCCATCTTGGTGCGAACGAAGGCGATAACGCCTTCAAATGGTTCGGATTCCAGGATACGAGTCATGGCGTCGAGCTTGTGAGCTCCCATAACCTGCAGGTAACGCTGGGTGATGTTGGTGCCGGTCGAGGTGTTCGACTTGACCGAAACTTCCTGTGGGTTACGCAGGTATTCGGCAGCAATGCGGCGAATGGTGCGTGGCATGGTTGCGGAGAACAGTGCAACCTGCTTGTCCTTTGGAGTCGACTCCAAGATCTTGTCGACCTCTTCGGCGAAGCCCATGCGAAGCATTTCGTCGGCCTCATCCAGTACTACGTACTGAAGGTTGGACAGGTCCAACGAACCCTTGTTGATGTGGTCGATGACGCGGCCTGGGGTACCGACAACAACCTGTGCGCCGCGGCGCAGTCCGTTAAGCTGTGGGCCGTATGGCGAGCCACCGTATACCGGAAGGACGGTGAAGTCGCTCAGGTACTTGGCGTAAGAAGTGAAAGCCTCAGCAACCTGAAGAGCCAGCTCGCGGGTTGGAGCTAGAACCAGGATCTGTGGGGTGCGAGCTGGACCGTTAAGGTCTGCAAGCTCAGCCATGCGGGACAGTGCCGGCAGCGCGAAGGCTGCGGTCTTACCGGTACCGGTCTGTGCCAGACCAACTACGTCACGGCCTTCAAGAAGCAGTGGGATGGTGGCTGCCTGGATTGGCGATGGCTTCTCGTAGCCTAGGTCGGCTAGTGCTGCAAGCACTCGGGCGTCAAGACCAAGTTCGCTGAAAAGCACGGTCGGCTCTTCGGTGGTCTTTTCGTCATTGGTGTTTACGGGCATGTCTGATGACACGAAGAATTACCTCATTCGTTTGGGGAGGGCCTACCCGTCCCCAATTTAAGAACGACGCATAGGCTACACAGTAAGAAAACTACTCACGCTCATCAAGCGCTCCCCTATGACATAAAAACCGCGCACACACTTGGCGGAAGAAATACAACACGAGAAGGCTCTTGCCTCAAAAATTGGGCTAGATGCAAGGAAACCCTGATGTTCGCGAACACCTAATACTATCGACAAGTAGGCTCATTTGTCAGCGTGGGTGCCGTGTGAGTTCGGGCACCGCTTGCAAAGTGGGCCGTAACACTAGGTCTTGACGCTAGGCTGGGAGACGTGAAAAAGCCCGTAACTCCCCCGCCAAATACCCTGCCAACACCCGGTGCCTTGCGCATTTCGCGGTTCGTTTGGATCTTGGCCGGGGTGCTCTTTTTAGGCTTCGCCGCGAATCTGGCCTTCGATGTCTTCGATGTTCGGCCCTTAGATCTTGGCCCGCTGGCACTAGTAGTGCTCTTGGCCGTGGCCGGAATAACTATCTGTTTCTTAGCCGTACGACTGTGGAAGGGCGAACGCTCCGCACGCGCCCAACTGACTTGGATTGGCTTAATCGCGGCTCTACCCACTTTGCTGCGCATGGGACGGTATTCGATCCTCGCCGCGGTGGTGCTTCTCGCGGTGCTGCTGATGTGGACCCCGGCAAGTATCAAATACTTCAAACTCACCTCACCGAAAACCAGACAAAAATAATTCCGGCGTTAAAAACTGCGGGGCTCGTGAACCAATTGGTTCACGAGCCCCACAGTATTTTATGGCTTACAACGCGCCGAAAGCACGATCCAAGTCATCGATCAGATCTGCAACATCTTCGATTCCTACCGACAGACGAAGCAGGTTTACCGGAACTGCCAGCTCGGTGCCCTTGACCGACGCGTGGGTCATCTCCGATGGGTAGTTCATCAGCGATTCAATTCCGCCGAGGGACTCTGCCAGCGTGAACAGCTTGGTGCTTTCGGCGATCTTACGCGCGGCAGCCTCACCACCGGAGAACTGCACGGAAACCATGCCACCAAAACCACTCATCTGCTTCTTGGCAATGTCGTGACCTGGGTGATCTTCGAAGCCTGGGTAGAGCACGCGCTCAACTTCCTTGCGTTCACGTAGCCAGTGGGCCACCTTTTCAGCGTTTTCGTTGTGTGCGCGCATGCGCACACCCAGAGTCTTCAGACCACGAGTGGTCAAGAAGGCATCCATGGGGCCCGAGACGGCACCTACGGCAAACTGGATGAATCCGATCTTCTCGGCCAGCTCATCATCCTTCACGATGACCGCTCCGCCAACAACATCGGAGTGCCCACCGATGTACTTGGTCGTGGAGTGCACCACGATATCTGCGCCCAGGGTCAACGGCTGCTGCAAGAATGGGCTGGCGAAGGTGTTGTCAACGACCAGCAGTGCGCCTGCGGCGTGCGCGATTTGTGCGACCTTCGCAATGTCGGTGATGGTCATCATTGGGTTTGAAGGAGTCTCAACCCAAACCAGCTTGGCCTTGTTCTTTTCAATTGCAGCGGTTAATGCCTGCTCATTGGACATGTCCACCGGAGTGTTGCCAATGCCCCACGCACCAAGGACGCGGTCAATGAGGCGGAAGGATCCACCGTATGCGTCATTGCCCAAGACAATGTGATCGCCGGGGCGCAGGATTGCACGGATCAGTGAATCTTCGGCGGCCAGACCGGAGCTAAAGGAAAAAGCGTGCTTGCCCAGTTCTGCACCGGCTAGCTGTGCCTGCAGCGAGTCACGGGTCGGGTTGGTTCCGCGGCCGTATTCGTAGCCGTTGCGCAACTTGCCGATGGCTTCCTGCGCATAAGTGGTGGAGAAATGTACCGGTGGGACGACGGCGCCGGTGTGCGGTTCAAATTCCTGTCCGGCGTGTACGAAACGAGTGTTTGATCCCTGAATGTTTTCGGTCATGACGTTCCTGTCCTGTTGAGTCAATGTTTAGCGGGTTACGTAGGCCAGCAGGTCCGACGCGGTCAGCGCGGCCTGAATTTCGCCACCGTCGGTCAACAAGACCGCCGGGTGCGTGGCAAGTAGTTCCTGGGCACGGTCTAGGCTTTCGCCGACGCCCAGCAGTGGGATGGGAAGCTGTTCGAGCTCAGCTAATGTGCTGGTAGCTTCGGCCCCGGCCAATAGGGCGTCGGTGAGCGTGGCTGCACCGATCACCGCACGGATCTCTCCGATACGTGCAGGTAACTGCGCGGTGCCAACCACTAGTGCTTCGGCTCCGGACTCGCGCAGCTTCTTTGCGGCTTCGGCCAGGGTAGTTTCTGCGCTCACAGTTGGCTGTGGCTGAGTGGCCAATGCGCGAGCAATTTGCGCCAGCTTCATGTTTTCTTCTCCGGTGAAGCCTTGGGTCAGCATCCACGAGTCATTAAAAATCTTTGCCAGGTAGCCGCGTCCACCGTCGGGAGCAATGACCACCACGACGTCGTCTTCACTCAAGTTTTGAGCCACACGTAGCGCGGCGACAATCGCCATACCCGAAGAGCCGCCAAGTAGCAGCCCTTCTTCCTTGGCCAGACGGCGCGTCATCGCGAAGGACTCTGCGTCGTTGACCGGCTCCACCACATCGGGTACGGCCGGATCATAGTTGCCTGGCCACATGTCCTCGCCGACACCTTCGACAAAGTATGGCCGTCCGGTACCGCCGGAGTACACCGAACCGTCTGGGTCTGCGGCAATCACCTTGACCGGGCCGCTGGCTCGGTCAGCAGATATTTGCTTCAGGTAACGTCCGGTGCCGGTGATCGTTCCGCCGGTGCCGGCACCAATTACTACGTGGGTGAGCAAGCCGTCGGTGTCGTTCCAGATTTCTGGGCCGGTTGATTCGAAGTGGCTATCGGGAGCTGCTGGGTTAGAAAATTGGTCTGGCTTGTATGCGCCGTCGATCTCGCGGACCAGCCGGTCCGAGACGCCGTAATAGGATTCTTCAGATTCTGGGGCGACCGCTGTCGGCGTCACCACCACCTCGGCGCCGTAGGCTCGCAAAACATCGCGTTTTTCTTCGCCCACCTTGTCGGGAGTGACAAAAATTGTTTTGTATCCCTTGAGCTGACCCACCATCGCCAGCCCCACACCGGTGTTGCCACTGGTTGGTTCGACGATAGTTCCGCCAGGCTTCAATTCGCCACTTTGTTCGGCACGCTCAACCATTTTCAAGGAAATGCGATCCTTGATAGATCCGCCCGGGTTCAGGTATTCCAGCTTGACCAACACGGTGGCTTTGATACCGTCGGTCACCCGATTGAGTTTGACGAGTGGCGTGTTGCCAATCAGATCTAGAACTGTAGACGCATACTTCATGTCAAGAACTTTACCGGCGCTTGTCACACATGTCGTGGCGGTACGTAGCTTTGCGTCATGCAATAGCGTGAAAGTATGGGAAATGTTAGTGAGAGGAAGGGTTTTGACAGTATGCACTTTGATGCCATGACCGGCTCTTACGACCCGCAGCGTCCGGTAAGTCTGCAGAAGTCGTTAGGGATTTTGCGTCGTGGTCTGGGCGACCCAACGATCCGGCTAACCGAAGCCGAGGCCTGGCTGGCGTTCGCCAGCCCGTTCGGCGATGCCACGTTGCGCATCACTAAACACTCGCTGAACTCTGCCGCACACTGTGAAGCGTGGGGTGCTGGGGCACCCTGGGCCATCAAGCACGCACCGGATCTCCTGGGTGCCTCCGATGATTGGTCTGGCTTTGATGAGCCGGATTTTTTTTCTTCTTTGCCCGAGTTGGTCCAGCATCAACGTGTACTACACCGCGACTTGGTGCTGCCGCGAACCAATAGAATTTTTGACCACGCCGCCGGGGCTATCCTCGAACAACGAGTCACCGGCATCGAAGCGAACTATGCCTGGCGTTGGCTGATCCGGCACCATGGACGTCCTGCTCCGGGGCCGGCACCGCAGGGACTAGCGCTTTTTCCTCGCCCCGAAGAACTTGCAAGGCTCAAAAGGTGGGACTGGCAGGCCGCCCGAGTAGAACAACAACGCGCACAAGCCCTAGGCAGGCTTGCGGTGGCGGCGAGCCGTCTAGAATGGTGGGCTGCCAGAGATCTGAGAGCAGAAAAGCCCCATACTTCAGGCGCAGGAACGATTGAGTCAGCACTGTTATCTTTGCCGGGCGTCGGACCGTGGACTGTGGCAGAAACCTTGCAACGTTCGCATGGTTCACCCGACCATATTTCCGTTGGCGATTACCATCTGGCTGGTTTTGTCGGCCAAGTACTTATTGGGCGTCGGGTTGATGATCTGAAGATGCTTGAGCTTCTTCAGCCTTTTTCGGATCATCGGCAACGGGTGATCCGGCTGTTGCAGCTTTCGGGACAGAAAAAACAAAGCTTCGGGCCACGCTACGCCCCGTTAGATCACCGAGGTCGTTAGCAGCCCGAAGCTATTAATAGTGCTTTGTGTATTACTCCGCCTGTGCAGCTTCCTCGGCGATTTGCGCGTGTACCTCAGACATGTCAATGCCCTTCACCGCGGTGACTAGATCTTCAAGCTGAGCCTGGTTCAAAACACCAGGCTGCGAAAAGACGAGGACCTTTTCACGGAACGCCATCACGGTAGGAATCGAGGTCACGTTAGCTGCTCGTGCCAAACCCTGCTCCGCTTCGGTATCAACCTTGGCGAACACGACATCCTGGAATTTTTCCGAAGTCTGTTCATAAACCGGGGCGAACTGACGGCAAGGACCGCACCACGCTGCCCAGAAATCAACGAGCACAATGTCATTGTCTGCAATCAGCTGGGCGAATTCTGCTTCGCTCACATTTTTAGTTGCCATGCCTACACGGTATCTGAATTTATCCGCAAGTACGTAGCTTGGAGAGATTGGACGCAGTAGCAAAGCACAAAATTCAAGACTTTTAAGTAATGTCTCCGGGATGCAAAAAACTCCCAGATCTTTCGATCTGGGAGTTATCTGTGGCAGATACTGGATTCGAACCAGTGAAGGCGTTGCCAGCTGATTTACAGTCAGCCCCCTTTGGCCACTCGGGTAATCTGCCATGTTTGTTCACGTCGGAACGAGAAATAACTCTACAGGAGTTTTTGTAGCTTGTGAAATCGAGAGGGGCATTTTTGATGTAAGCCTGATCACAGCCGAAATTCTTCTCGCTAAACCGGTAGGCTATGAAGCGAATTGGACCCGTAGAACACCAAGGAGAAATCACATGGCTAGCGATTCCACATTTGATGTTGTCAGCAAGGTAGACAGTCAAGAAGTCGCCAACGCAATGAACCAGGCTCAGAAGGAAATCGTCCAGCGATACGACTTCAAGGGCATCGGCGCAGAAGTTGATTTCAGCGGCGAGAAGATCCTGATGAAGGCGAACTCTGAAGAGCGCGTCAAGGCTGTACTGGATGTCTTCCAGTCCAAGCTGGTCAAGCGCAACATCTCCCTGAAGTCCTTGGACGCCGGCGAGCCTTACGCATCGGGCAAGGAATACCGCATCGAAGCATCCATCGTTGAGGGTATTGCTCAGGATGTTGCCAAGAAGATCAACAAGCTCATTCGTGATGAGGCACCCAAGGGAGTCAAGTCCACCATTCAGGGTGATGAGCTGCGCGTATCATCGAAGTCCCGCGATGACTTGCAGGCCACTATGACGCTGCTTCGTGGTTTCGACGAAGCAGACCTACAGTTTGTGAACTTCCGCTAGACGCACACCGCGTAAGGCTTCTAAGCCACACGCATAAAGGGCGTCGTTGCCACTCTTGGCAACGACGCCCTTTGCTGTTTCACAAGCTATTACTGCCCGCGTGCCATCGCTTGAAGTCGAGCCACCCGGTCATCCATCGACGGGTGTGTGGAGAACATCTGCTTCAGACGCGAACCGAAAGGGTTAGCAATCATCAGGTGTGAGCTGTTGACCAGCTTCTGATCCTGGGGTGCCAGCGGGGCGGCGCTGATGCCCGACTCCAAGCGGCGCAGAGCACTAGCCAGCGCCAGTGGATCACCGGTGAGTTTGGCACCATCTTCGTCCGCGTCGAACTCGCGGGTACGGCTGACTGCCATTTGAATCATCGAGGCGGCCAGCGGGGCCAACAAGGACATAGCAATCAACGCGATGGGATTAACGTTGCGGTTATCGCGTCCACCGAAGAACAACATGAACTGTGCAACAGAGGTGATGACGCCTGCTACCGCGGCGGCCACCGAGGAGGTGAGGATGTCACGGTTATATACGTGCATTAGTTCGTGGCCCAGTACTCCGCGCAGTTCACGCTCATCGAGCAGCTGCAAGATCCCTTCCGTGCAGCAGACCGCGGCGTTTTCCGGGTTTCGGCCGGTGGCAAAAGCATTAGGTGAGGTAGTTGGCGAGACGTAGAGGCGCGGCATCGGCTGTTGCGCATTGATCGACAGCTCACGGACAATGCGGTACATGCCTGGCTGGTCCGCCTCGGTGACCGGATAGGCCTGCATAGAGCGCAGCGCGATCTTATCGCTGTTCCAGTATCCGTAGGCAGTGGTACCCAGACCGACCAGCGCAAAGATCCAGATAAAGGAACTATTGCCGCTACCGACGGAAATGAGCGAGCCGAGCGCAAGCAACAGGGCAAACATGCCGCCGAGCAATAGCGCAGTCTTAAAACCATTGTTATGTTTATGCACTTAGGTCCACTCCCCGTGTCCGTAATCCCGATACCTTTAGTGTATTTGAACGACCGGCCCGAAAGGTTTGTTCCCCGACGAGTCGCTGCGCGGGCCCTAAGGTGACTACTATCACCTAGTGTGACTGTGAGGCGCTGCGGGACATACGATCAACAGATAATGCGCGGGTCTGCGGATCGCGTGAACTTTTCAAGACATGGCGGAAGAAGACACGAATAACTCATGAGTTCCGGCAGCAATAAACCAGTTCGCTCCGAACATTCCTTGGGCCTGATCCAAGGCACCGCAGCGTACCTCATTTGGGGTTTACTCCCCCTGTACTTCCTGTTCTTACCGCAGATCTCAGCCTTTGAATTTGTTGCTGTGCGGATCGTTTTCTCGCTGATCTTCTGTATGTTGCTGTTGCTAGCCACCAAACAGATTCGTCTGTTCATCAGCATGTTCAGAGACGGCAAAACGGTGGGCAGACTCGGCCTTGCCAGCGTTCTGATTGCGGTGAACTGGACGCTGTACGCCTTTGCGATACTCACCGGCCACGTTTTAGAGGCTTCGTTGGGGTACTTCATTAACCCCATCGTCGCGATTGTCCTGGGCGTGATCGTCTTGAAGGAAAAGCTCAGTCGCCTGCAGTGGCTTTCCTTGGCCGTTGCCGCGCTTGCAGTGATCGTATTGACGGTCGGTTTGGGCCGGGTCCCCTGGATCTCCTTGGGCTTGGCTTTCTCCTTTGGATTCTATGGACTGGTCAAAAATCAGGTCGGCAAAAGTGGCACCGCGTTGGGTGCGCTCACCATGGAAACGCTACTGCTGACCCCGCTATCACTCATTTTCTTGGGCTGGACGATGTTCCACGGCACCTCGGTGTTTACCTCCGTAGATGTCCCAACCTTTGCCTTGCTCGCCATCAGTGGCATTATCACGGCTGTACCGCTACTGCTCTTTGGCGGAGCGGCCCGTCGTCTTCCACTGAGCACCTTAGGTTCCTTGCAGTTCTTGGCACCGATTATGCAGTTCATCCTGGGCCTACTGGTATTCGGTGAGTCAATGCCGGCGGAGCGTTGGATTGGCTTCGCGCTGGTCTGGGTAGCGGTAGTACTCATTGTTTTGGACATGGTGCGTACCCCACGTGTTGGCCCGGGGCCTGAACCCAAAAAAGTCAGCTGAACAATTCATTCATTAAATAACGCGGGGGCTGGTTCGTTTAGAACCAGCCCCCGAATTATTTACTCAAGAATTAGGCGTGCTTGCGAATCGCCGCTTCAAGAACGTCAAATGCTTCGCTGAGCAGCTCGTCACTGATCACCAATGGTGGCAGTAGGCGCACTACGTTGCCGTAGGTACCGCAGGTGAGGATCAGAACACCTTCTGCGAGGCATTCCTCGGCAATCTTCTTCGTCAGTGCGGCGTCTGGTTCCTTGCCGCCAGCCTTGACGAATTCAATGGCGACCATTGCGCCACGTCCACGGATGTCACCCAGTGCGGAGATTTCCTTTCGGATAACACCAAAGCGAGTGAAGAACTGCTCTTCGATCTGGCGGGCTCGCCCGGCCAGATCCTGCTCTTCCATGAACTTGATGCTCTCTAGCGCTGCAGCCACGGCCACAGGGTTGCCACCGTAGGTGCCGCCCAGTCCGCCACCGTGGACCGAGTCCAATAGTTCGGCGCGACCAATCAGGCCCGACAGCGGCATGCCGCCAGCGATGCCCTTAGCCACGGTCACCAGATCTGGTTCGATACCTTCGATGTCCGAGGCGAACCATGCGCCCGAGCGGGCGAAGCCTGCCTGGACTTCATCTGCAATGAACACGATGCCGTTTTCCTTGGCCCACTCAGCCACGCGTGGCAGGAAGCCGGTGGCGGGAACGATGAAGCCGCCCTCGCCCTGGATCGGTTCGATGATGATCGCGGCGATCTGATCTCCGCCAATCTGCTTCTCCATGGCCAAGATTGCGCGCTCTGCGGCTTCTTTACCTGAGATGTTGGGGTTTTCTTCGCGGTATGGGTAGCTCATTGGCATCCGGTAGATCTCAGGAGCCAGCGGGCCGAAGCCACGCTTGTAGGGGGCGGCCTTGGCGGTCAAGCCCATGGTGAGGTTTGTACGGCCGTGGTAGGCATGGTCAAAGGCCACCACTGCCTGGCGTCCGGTGGCTACGCGAGCAACCTTGATCGCATTTTCTACTGCTTCGGCGCCCGAGTTGAAGAATACTGCGCGCTTTTCAAAGTGGCCCGGAGTGATCGTCGCTAGCTTTTCGGCCAACTCGATGTAATTCTCGTACGGTGCCACCATGAAGCAGGTGTGGGTGAATCGAGCTGCCTGCTCGGCAACTGCCTTGGCTACCGCTGGGTTCGACGCACCGACGGTAGTGACCGCGATACCCGAGCCGAGGTCGATGAGCTGATTTCCGTCCACGTCAACGATGATTCCACCGTCTACATCGGCTGCGTAGACCGGCAGGCTAGAAGCAACGCCGGCTGCGACTGCCTTGGCACGGCGGGCGGCCAGTGCCTGGGACTTTGGACCTGGGAAGGCGCCATTAATCTGGCGCTTCTGCTCGATGCGGTAAGTAACGTCCACCGTGATTCCTTTCAAAAAAATATCCGGCTCTAGTTCGGCCGGTATGACTCTAGATAGAACACTATGGCCGGGATTCGTATCGATCTACCAATACCGGCACAAAAATGAACCACCTTCATAGTGCACTTGCACAAGAAAGGTCTCCGCCCCACGAATCTAGAATTCGCGGGGTGGAGACCAGATGACTTTGTGGTTACTCGTTACCCGTTGGGGCGAGCTCTATATCGTCATCCTGCTTCTCGGGATGGCGGGATAGATTCCACAGGCTTAGCGCCAAGCCGCCCCAAATGGTCAGCATGGAGATGATCATGAAGGTAATTGCGATTCCACTCATGGCTAGTACTCCTTTCCAACTGGGTCTGGCAACTCTTCTGCCTCAACTTTTTGCTGGTGTTCCTCAAATTCTGGATCATTCAGCTTAGACTTCTTGCTCCATGGGACCAAGGACATCAATACCGCGCCAACAATCAGCGCACCAGCCATGCCCCAACCGAAGACACCGTTGAACCAGACCGGGTAGCCCGAGTAAGACTCGGAAATTTTGGTCTGGACTTCATTGATCAACATGTAACCCAGCGCAGCCGGGCCCACACCGCCAACCAGAACCATCCAGCCGGTACCCAACTTGATCGAGCTGTGACGGTTCAGGTGCTTAGCCAAACGCGGCAACATGCCCAGACCGGCACCGAAGACAATCACGATAACCAAGGCGCATGCGAGGATGCCGAACTGGTTCACGAAAGCGTCCATGGTGTCCAGCAGGTAGAGGCCCGTGGTTGTCGGGAAGAGAACCATCGAGATAAACGCCACCGGAACGGTAACCACCAAAGTGGCGGACTTGCGGTTCCAGCCCAACTTGTCCTGGAACGCGGCAACGATTACTTCAAGGATCGAGATCAACGAGGTCAACCCTGCGAAGACCAGCGAGCCGAAGAACAGCACGCCGATGACCGAACCAAATGGTGCGGCCGAGACGATGGTCGGGAAGGCGATAAACGCCAGGCCGATACCACTGGTGGCTACGTCGCCAACGGCAGAGTTCGCGTTGTATGCCATGAAGCCAAGAGCTGCGAAGACACCAATGCCTGCAAGCAATTCGAAGCTGGAGTTAGCGAAAGCTACAACGTAACCCGAACCGGTCAGGTCACTCTTGCGCTTCATGTAGGAGGAGTAAGTGACCATGATGCCGAAGGCTACGGACAGCGAGAAGAAGATGTGACCGAAGGCCGCAGCCCACACACCTGGGTTCTGCAACGCTTCGAAGTTCGGCGTGAAGAATGCGTTCAGGCCGTCAATTGCGCCAGGCAGGAAGACCGACTGAACTACGAGGATCACGAACATCACGATCAGCAACGGCATGAAAATACCGTTGGCACGCGAGATGCCCTTGTTGACGCCTGCCACCATGATGATGATCGCCACGAGCCAGACGCCGAGCATTGGGCCGAAGACGCCACCGACGATATCCAAGGAGACACCGGCCTCCGGGGCAACCTGTAAGAAGTCTTCCATGAAGAAGGTCGCGGCATCGTCGCCCCAGGCCTTCGTGATGGAGAACCAGCAGTACATGGCGGCCCACGCGATAATGGCCGCGTAGTAGATCGCGATGACGAAGCAGATTAGAACCTGCCACCAGCCAAGCACTTCTGCTTTGCGGCTGGCTCGGCGGTACGCCAGCGGAGCCGAACCGCGGTAGCGGTGGCCGATCGCGTAGTCCAGAAATAATAGTGGAATACCCGCGCAAAGTATTGCGACAAGGTATGGGATAAGGAATGCGCCGCCGCCGTTTTCGTAGGCGACATAGGGGAAACGCCAGATGTTTCCCAGTCCAACGGCTGAACCAATCGCCGAGAGAATAAAAAGCTTGCGCGACGAGAACGTCTCGCGCTTGCCTTCAGCGAGTGGAGCGCCCTTTTTCAAAGATGGAGTGCTCATGGCACTAAACTAGCCTAAATAGTTCACATTATGGGCAATTTTTTGATAATAATGTCCAGTATCTGAACAAGTTAGTTTTTCGGGAACTTTACCGAGCACTCTAGAATTGCCTTATGGCAATCACTTTACGCGCCCTATTGGCTATTGACGAGCTGGACTTACGTCCACTAAACGATCATTCCACAGCCAACAACACCGCAATCACCTGGGGCGCGGTTACCGAACTTCTCAACCCAGCGGATTTTCTCACAGGCCGTGAAATTGTCCTCACCACGGGTGTCCGGCAAAAAACTACTGCAAGTCAACGCGAGTTCGTGAGAACCCTTGCCGAGAACGATGTGGTGGCTTTGGGATTCGGCACCGGGCTGGGACATAAAAATGTTCCAGCCACAATCCTACAGTCAGCAAATGAAGTTGGGTTGCCCGTCTTTGAGGTCCCCTACCAAATTCCTTTTGCCGCGATCACCCGGGTGATCGCCGAGGCATTGAATGCCGACCACCTCAAACGCCTCGAACGCCTCCTACGTTCGCACCAGAAACTGACGCGGGCGCTGCTCTCCTCAGATCTGCAAACGATGCTTGGCGAACTAGCGCGAATCCTCAATACCCATGTCGCACTGACCTTATATGGCGAATGCATCAGCGGTGACTTCGATCCACAGCGCGATTGGAATAGTCTGCCGGTAGCCACCGGCATCCGCGATAAATGTGTCTTGCACCTCGCCAAGCCCTATGCGGCAGACCCGCTCATCGAGTACGCGCAGTCATTGGTTGGTTTGGAAGTGGCCAATAACGCCCGGCTACTTTCCTCTGAACGTCAGTCCAATGGGCAGGTACTAGCGGATCTCGCCGCGGGCACCCTCACCGGAGCGGACGCGGCGGTCCGCGTCGGGGCCCTGGGGCTGAACCCAAAGCGCGAGCATGCGGTGATCCTCATCCAGACCACCGCTCAACCAGAACGATTACACGCCTTGCCGCTGCCGGCCGAACTCAGCTCACAGGTTTCGGTGATCGTGGAGGATCGCCTAGCGATTATTGTGGCGCACAATCAGCTCCAGGCGTCGGTAGCTCGCTTGGATACATATCTAGACGACGCCGGGATCACCGCTCGGGTAGGTTATGGCGGACGCTATCCAAACACCACCGGCATCCGCTGGAGCTACTTTGAGGCCTTGGAAGCACTGAGTCATGGTGATCGTGTTAATGTTCCAAATAAGTTGTCATTGACCTCGCTCTTGCTTGCCGCACGTGATGTGCCACTCCAAGACCTCGCCGAAGAGGCCTTAGGCCCCATCAGAAAATTTGATGCAACTCACGATTCAGATCTAGAACAAACACTGCGCGAGTACTTAAATCGTGATGGTTCGGTCGGCGCAGTCGCTGAATCATTAGGGTTGCACCGCAATACCGTGCGCTACCGATTGCAACAAATCGCCGAACTGTCCGGATACGATCCGAACATCACCAGTGATCGGGTCCAGCTGTGGATCGCGTTGAGCGCACTTGAACTGGGCTAATTCTCGATAGGATAAAGACATGGCTGACATGTTTCTTGAGAAGTTCCGTTCCCTCGTCCCGAAATACCTTGAGGACAAGTGGAATGAAGCTGACGGGTTGAACGCCGAGGAGCTGGCCGAGGGCCTAGCCCAGTCCGGCGTCTCGATTCCGTTTGTCCTCGAAGAGTTCTACCTCGCGGTAGGTAACAACGAAGACTTCACCGAGGCCTACCACTTCTTCTTTGATCCCGAAGAACTAGAAATTGACGGGGAATACCTGCTCTTCCTAGAAGACGAAGAAGAAAAATACGTGTGGGGTTTCAAAACTTCCCAGCTTTCGGTGCCAGATCCAATCGTTTACCGCCGTAATAACTCGAAGGGAACATGGACCAGCGAAGAAGGCACCTTCAGCGAATTCACCTTTGACATGTTCAGCTGGGTCTTTGAAGAACTAGCAGCTGAACTGGATGACTAGTGCTCCATAGCTCCCACGAACCAACGGACTATCAGTGCCCGTTTTGCGAATTGCTCAACGACCAGCCTTTTAGCCCAGATAATCTGTGCGCGCCAAGCGACCTGATTTATCGCACGCCCTTGGTTGCCGCCATCATGGCTTGTGATGGCTTCGGGAATTATGGCGGTCACGTGATGATCATTCCCACCGCCCATCTGGAGGCGCTCTATGATCTGGATGAGCAAACGGGTTCTGCCATCATGTGGGAAACCAAACGGGTTGCCTTGGCGATGAAGTTGGCGTGGAATCCCGCGGGCACCAGTACCAGGCAACACAACGAGCCTGCAGGCAATCAGCATGTCTGGCATTATCACCAGCATGTTTTTCCGCGCTACGCAGACGATGAGCTGTACCGCCAGCTACGCCACCGGGTCTCGGTTGAAGACCGCGCACGCAAGGCTCTGGAGCTTCGTAGCGCCTTATTCTCCGCCGAGCACCCCTACCGGCTGACCGACGCCGACATGGTTCGCTAAAAATACTTAAACAAACGCTGCCTGCTCTTCGGAAGAAGAACAGGCAGCGTTGGTGTTTAAAACTTAGGCCTCGCGGGTGACAACCGCATCAGCGAAGGAAATCAGCGCTTGCTTGATAGTTCCTTCGGGTAGCGGCGCAAGAATCTGAATTGCATCATCTGCCCACCGGCGGGCTACGTTCCAGGCTTCCTGAGTTGCCGGGTGCGCGGCTACGGCGGTGACCGCCTGTGCCAATGCTTCATCGGTGCTTAGATCCGCATCGACCAGCTTCACCGCGGCTTGCGCCTGGGTGTCACCGTGCTCGGCTGCCTGACGTAACAGCAGGATCGGGAGGGTCGGGACGCCTTCACGAAGATCGGTTCCGGGGGTTTTGCCCGAATCTGATTCTTCGGAAGCGATATCGATGACGTCATCGGCAACTTGGAAAGCCACACCGACCTTTTCGCCATACTCGCGCAGCACCTCAACAAACTGTGGGCTGCCACCAAACTTGGCGCCGAAGGCTCCGGAGGTTGCCAGCAATGAGGCAGTCTTATCGCTGATCACCTGAATATGGTGGGTGATCGCATCGTCGTTCTCGCGTGGCCCAATCGATTCGTGCAGCTGGCCTAGGCACAACCGCTCGAAGGTTCGTGACTGCCAGCGCACGGCCTCTGGGCCAAGCTCGGATCCGAAGACCGAAGCGCGGGCGAAGATCAAGTCGCCGGCGAGGATCGCCACGGAGTTGCCCCACACCTCGTGGGCGGTGGGTGCCCCGCGACGCATCGGCGCGGAGTCCATCACGTCATCGTGGTAAAGGGTCGCCAGATGGGTCAATTCGACCACTGCGGCGGCTTTGATCACGTCGTCGTTGATGCCGTCGCCCAAAAGTGCTGTGAGCAGCACCAACAGTGGGCGCACACGCTTTCCGCCGGCCTCGACGAGGTGACGGCTGGTGGCATCAATTAGCGGGTCGGAGTTGGCTATCGCGTCTCGCAGTAGCTTCTCAACTTTGGCCATACCCACGGAGATGGCAGGGCCAAACTCCGGGTCTTCGGCAATCAGCGCGAAGCCCGACGGAAGACTTATGGCCGCAGCAAGTACCGCGGTTTCAGGATTCAGCTCAATCGAGTCGGACACCTCGTGGCCGGCTGCGGTCCAGTTGCTCTTGGAATCAGTCACTGTTTTACGGCTTACTTATCTTTCATCGGGTTGGTCATCGCAAAGAACGAAGACTCCTTGCATGCCAAATGCACGCAAACTTCACTCTAGCCGATGCTTACCACTGAGCGTCTTCGGGCACTCCGCAACCGCCGTTGATGACCGGCGGAGCACCAGAACTGTATTTGTCCCTGAGTTTACCGGTTGATCCATAGTGTGCGGCACCGACCCGCTACATCTCACGTGGGTGAGCAGCAACACCTAGCGCTGACCAACGCGGGTGCGCCGCGGTAGGCTTAGCCCTATCATGTCTGCCGATTCGACCGCACTCACCCCCACCGCGCACCAATCCCCGGCACCGGCTTTGACCAGTGTCACCTTCAAATTCCAGGATGCCGCGCAGTCACTTATTTCCGACTCCTTAAGACACCACGCGATGGTGTGGACTCGAAATGGAAATGGCCTCGTTGGATTCGGCGTGGCCGCCCAAATCCATACTCAAGGTGAAGAGCGCTTCGCTCAGGCACGGGCGTGGTTCGCGCAGATCATCAAGCTGGCACAAATCACGGACCCGATCACCCGACCGGGCAGTGGACTGGTGGCCTTCGGTTCCTTCGCTTTTTCTTTCACTAGCTCTTTCGCCTCACGTTTGGTGATCCCCGAAGTGGTACTCGGCAAAGATGGCGAGCATGCATGGATTACCGTGACCGGCACGGCCGAGAAGCTTGCCGGGATGCAGTTTGCCGACGCGTTGGCGCTGGCCGAGGTCAAGCTGGCGCAGGCCGCCATTGCGGCCAGCGCTCCGGGTGAAATTGAACTAACCACCGGACAGCTCACCGCAGGTTCCTATTTGGAAGCCGTCACCAAGGCGCTGGGACAGTTTGAAGATCGTGGTATCTCCAAACTGGTCTTGGCGCGCGATATTGTGGCCCGCAGCAGCTCCCCGATTGATCTGGCTTCCGTGTTGCGCACGCTGACCGAGCAGTACGGCAATTGCTGGACCTACGCCGTAGATGGCTTGGTAGGTGCGACCCCTGAAATGCTGGTACGTGTCACCAACGGACTTGCCGAGGCGCGTGTCTTGGCTGGAACCTTGGATCGTGCCACCGCCGGGGCAGACGCTACCGGGTATGCCCACGCGCAGCTCTTCGAAGATCCCAAGCAGCGCCACGAGCATCAGCTGGCCATCGATTCGCTCACCGAATCCCTGAACCCGATCTCGCACGGCATGCAGTCCCCGGAAGAACCTTTCATTTTGCAGCTACCCAATGTCTGGCATCTTGCCAGCGACGTGCGCGCCGAATTGCGCGCGGATGCCGAGGGGCAGCTGCCCTCCGCATTGGACGTCGCGGAGATTTTCCATCCAACGGCAGCGGTGTGCGGTACCCCTACTAAGCGGGCCGGGGTGCTTCTTCGTGAACTTGAGGGTCTAGACCGTGGGCCTTACGCGGGTCCGGTGGGTTGGGTAGATAGCCGTGGTGACGGAGAATTCGGCATCGCTTTGCGCGGCGGCATGCTGGAAACCGAGAACATGATGCGGCTCTACGCCGGGTGCGGCATCGTTCCCGGTTCGGTGCCAGAAGCAGAACTTGCCGAATCTTGGGCAAAAATGCGCCCGATGCGTCAAGCCTTACAGGCCGAATAGAGTCTTGTGCATGGTGTTTTTTCACAGATTCTGAGCATAAGTAATACTTACGCTTGAGCCGACTTGTGTGATGGAAATCTCGGTCTAGTGTCTCCGTGGTTATGATTGTGCCTACGCACTGATCCACTCGCATTACCGAAAGTAGGTTCTGATCCTATGCGTCGAATCAAGAAGAACTTCGTCTCAACGCTCGCCGTCTCCTCGGTGGCACTACTAGCACTGACCGCATGCGGCTCCTCGGGCGGAAGCGACAGCTCCTCCGACGAGGCAAGCTCCGGCTTCCCGGTCAACGCCGGAAAGTTCACCGTCTGCTCCGATATTCCTTACGAGCCCTTCGAATTCGTCAAGGACGGCAAGAACGTCGGCTTCGACATGGACATCGCCGCAGAAATCGCCACGGATGCCAAGCTGGAACTTAATGTCATCGATGCTAGCTTCGACTCGATCGAATCCGGCTTGTTCAGCGTCCAGTGCGACGTGGCAATCTCCTCGGTCTCCATCACCGATGCTCGCAAGGCAAAGATGGACTTCTCTACCCCTTACATGGACGATGATCTGGTCTTGATCGCCGCCGACGGGTCCGGAGTTACCGACATCGAGTCCGCCAAGGGCAAGAAGGTCGGCGTTCAGCAGGCAACCACCGGCGAGAAGTACGCCAAGGAACAGGGCCTGAAGGACACCATCGGTTACGAGGATGCGGGCCTCCAGACCCAGGCGCTTCTTGCAGGTCAGGTTGACGCACTACTGGGTAACCAGTCGGTGCTCGGCTACACCATCAAGGACAAGCCAGGCTACAAGGTTGTCGCCGACTTCAAGACCGGCGAGCAGCTAGGCGTCGCGGTTCCAAAGGACAAGTCCGAGACCCTGGACCTCGTCAACGGCACCCTGAAGCGTCTGACCGATGCAGGCACCATGGAAGAACTAACTGTGAAGTGGTTCGGCGAGAAATAATCCTCCGCCACTAACAGTTTTCAAAGCGAGCGGGGCATAGGCCGCAAACCAACGGTGTTGGGCCTATCCCCGCTCCCTTTATGAGAGGTAATTCAGCATGGCAATGACCACGAGTCAGCGCGCCCGCATGAGCAAGACCATCCAAATAGGCATTTTTGTCATCGCCATCGTTGCCGTCATCGCAGCCGTGGACTGGGATAAGACGGCGTACGCCTTCTTCTCCTTCGACAAATTGGGACCGATGTTCCCAGACATGATCCTCATCGGTCTAAAGAACACCATTTTCTACACCATAATCTCCTTTGCTTTCGGCCTCGTTCTGGGTTTGATTTTGGCATTGATGAAGATGGCGTCTTTCGCACCCTACCGTTGGTTTGCCACGGCATTTATTGAATTCTTCCGCGGTATTCCGGCCATTCTGGTGCTGTTGGCCTTCGGTTTTGGTCTGCCTCAGGCATTCGGAACTAACTGGCCACAGCCGGTCAACGTGATGTTCGCGTTGGGTCTGGTCTCGTCGGCATATATCGCAGAAACCCTGCGTGCAGGTTTGCAGGCAGTGCCTAAGGGGCAGACTGAAGCTGCTCGGTCCCTGGGTATGCCAGCATGGCGGGCCATGGTCACCATCGTGATCCCGCAAGCCTTCAAGATTGTGCTGCCACCGATGACCAACGAAATTATCCTGCTGACCAAGGACACCTCCTTGGCGTTCATTCTCGGTGCATCATTCGCCCAGTACGAGATGACCAAGTTTGGTCGCGACGGCATTTCATCGCTTGACGCCGGTATCACCCCGCTGGTTGTCGCAGGCCTGTTCTACCTGGTTATCACCATTCCGTTGAGCCTGGTTGCCCGTAAACTTGAGTCACGCAGCGCGCGGACCCAGCGATAGTTAGGAATAGAGAATGACGACTCCAAACAATGAGCTTCGGGTCAAAGCCTCCGGCGTAGACATTGCCGGACTGCGCAAGTCCTACGGCTCAAATGAGGTCCTCAAGGGCATCGATCTGACCGTCAAACCAGGCGAAGTGGTCTGTTTGATTGGCCCCTCAGGTTCGGGCAAGTCAACGTTGCTTCGTTGCGTCAACCTGCTCGAACAGCCTAATGGTGGAACCATCCACGTAGCCGGCTTCGAAACCACCGATCCGGAGGTGAACCTGGATAAGATGCGCCAAAATGTAGGCATGGTGTTCCAGCAGTTCAACCTCTTCCCACACCTGACCGTGCTGGAAAACTGCACGGTGGCACAACTCAAGGTGCTCAAGCGCAGCAAGAACGACGCCGAAAAGACGGCTCGGGAAAATCTGGAGCGGGTAGGCCTGGGTGACTTTGGAGGCCGCTATCCAGACCAGCTCTCCGGCGGTCAGCAGCAACGTGTTGCTATTGCCCGCGCGCTGTCGATGGAACCAACACTGATGCTCTTTGATGAGCCCACCAGCGCCTTGGATCCAGAAACCGTCGGTGAGGTACTTTCAATTATGAAGAACCTCGCAAAATCCGGCATGACCATGCTTGTGGTCACCCACGAGATGAGCTTCGCCAAGGAAGTTGCAGACCGTGTGGTCTTCATGGACGGTGGCGTAGTGGTGGAAGAAGGCAAAGCTGTGGAAGTTATTGGCAACCCGCAGCAGCCGCGTACGCAGGACTTCTTGCGACGCGTCCTTGACCCAACACACGTGGATATCTAAGCTCTAGAAACTATCAAAAACTGGGGCGTGAAATCGGTGTTTACCGATTCCACGCCACAGTTTTTTATGCTCCCGCCGGCCAGCGCAGCTCCGCGATGCGACTGATCAGTTCTAGGTTCATTTTACGCAGCGTGCTGCGGTCCGCGGTGATTTCGATTAGTCGCAGTTTCCCCGGCTTGGGGGCACGTAGCACTTGGCGCAATTCCGCTTGGGTACTTGCTTGTTGATAGTCCCAACCGTAGGCGATTGCCAGCGGCTGCAATTGAACGTTCTGCGGGGTGGCGAAGAGCCGTTCAACCGCTTGCCCATAACGCCCGGACTCCGCGACCTGCCCATGTTCCAAGGTGGAGAAGATGGCTCCCCCACCATCGTTATAGACCACCACGTCCAGATCTGGAGCCGGCTCCCCCGGAGTCCAGAGCATCGCACTGGCATCATGCAGGAAGGTAATGTCCCCCATGATGCTCACCGTTGGTTTCCCGGTGGCCAGCGCCAGTCCTAAGCCCGTAGAAATGGTTCCATCGATACCGGCCAGCCCCCGGTTAGCAAAGACCTGCCCTGAAGCGGCCGCAGCAGGGGCAGCACAAAGGTCAAAATCCCTGATGATATTAGATGAGCCCAACAACAGCGGCCCGTTCACGGTGCTCCACACAGTCTGAGCAACGCTTGGCCCGGTGAGTTGCTCACTGCCATACAGTTCTTCGCAGACGGCGAGCGCTTGGGCGTCAAGTTCCTGCCAGCTGCGCAGCCAATGCTCTGGTGCTTTGCCGGCAAAGCTGAGCAACTCTGTGGGAGTGCTAATTATTCTTTCGCGGCGACGGCCAGGCTCATACCAGGACACCGGAGTTGGTTGCCAGATAGCGGTAGTCACTGCCGGGTCAGCCAGCAGTCTGCCGACCGGCCGGCTTAGTGTGGGGCGTCCAAATAGTACTACCCGCTCGATTTGTGCTGCCCCCACTGCGAGCAAGGGGCGGTAATGCCCGATGGCGTGGGCAGAGAAGCGCGCGTTGGAAGATGGTTCGGCAAAAAGTGGAAGTCCGAGCTGTCGCGCAAAGGCCTGCGCTTCGCCGCCCGTGTCATGCCCGGCTACCACCACGGTACGTCGCTCTTCGAGCCCCTCAGGTACGGACCAGTTGACCGGCTGCGCAGACTGTTGCCACAACGCAGCGTCTAGTTCGGTCCAGCGCTGGTTTGCCACGGTATCTGTCGGCCCTGGGGTCAGCGGGTCACGGAACTGTAAGTTGAGCTGTACCGGACCACCTGGGCGCGTTGCCGACCCGGCAAGGGCTGAGAGTGCTTCGGTCAGTGCTTGGCTCGGGTCTGCCCCGGCGGGAACGTTGAGCACTGTACGCACATGAGTACCAAAAAGTTGTTTCTGGTCGGTGCTTTGGCTCGCCCCGGTTCCTAACAATTCGTCGGGACGATCTGCAGAGAGCACCAGCAGCGGTGTTGCGGTGTGGTTCGCTTCCATGATGGCAGGTAACAACTCACCTATGGCGGTGCCCGACGTCGCGATAAGCGCCACCGGGGTCTGTGAACCTTGGCTGAGCCCTAAGGCGAGGAAACCGGCGGAGCGTTCATCGATACGTACATGAATGCGTAGCACTCCGGTGGCTTCAGCCTCGGCCGCGGCGTAAGCCAGTGGTGCGCTGCGTGAACCTGGTGAAAGTACAATCTCGCGCACCCCTGCAACGATGAGCCCTGCCAATACTTGGCGGGCCGTATCGATTGCTGGTTGTCCGTCCTCGTGCCGTGCGCTCACGCCGTGCTTCACCCCTGAAGTATCCCTTGAAAGTATCGGTTCAAGTCTATGCCGAAGGTGACAGACAAAAACCCCGGTGCGGGATCTCAAGATGTTCTTGAGTTCCTGCACCGGGGTCTAGAAGGGCGTTATCTAGTCTTTGTTCTTGTCGTTGCCCTTGCCATTGCCGTTGTTTCCGTTGTTGCCCTTGCCCTGTTTGAAGACCTGGACCACGGATGGGCGTGGGCCGTAGAACTGGCCTTTACCCGCAGACTGTGGCGACTTGATGAAGTCTGGGAAGAGTGATGCTGGCTGGGCAAAGCTTCCGCCTTCACCCGGGTGCTGGACCGAGACAAAGACCGAGTTGTCTTTATCGTGTACCACTGGACCGCAGGTTTCTGCGCCGGTTGGAACGGCGAGGAACTGCTCAACACGTCCGCGGTCTTTGCCGTGCAGGCTGACCTTGTGCAAAGCGTCAGACAGACCAATGACTCCGGGAGCACCATCGGTGGAGATCCACAGGTTACCTGCCGAATCAAAGGCCAGGTTATCTGGGCACGAGATTGGAGATACCTTGTCGGTGGGGTAACCGGAGAAGTAGGTGGAGTCATTTACTCGTGGGTCTCCGGCAACAAGCAAGATATTCCAGGTGAATCGGGTGCTTGTTGCGTCATTACCGGCCTCGGTCATTTCCAGTACGTGACCATCGCGGTTGGCGATACGTGGGTTCTGCTCTGTGGCGCCTTCCTTGCCGTCCTTGCCACGGTCGGTGTTGTTGGTCAGTGCGACGTAGACCTTGCCCGAGACCGGGCTTGGTTCAACATCCTCTGGACGGTCCATCTTGGTGGCGCCAGCTTTATCTGCGGCCAATCGGGTGTAGACCAAGACTTCGTCAACACTCATTCCTTCGACCATGGATTTTCCGTTGCGTACCAGTGGTAGCCACTGTCCGGTGCCATCAAATGCACCGTCAGAAGGAACCTGGCCACTTCCGTCAAATTCGGATGCCGGCGAGTTTCCGGCGAACTTGGCAACATATAGGTCACCCTCGTTGAGCAGGGTCATATTGTGCCGGCGATCGTTCTTCCGGTAGGTATCCTTCGAAATGAACTTGTAGATGTATTCGAATCGCGAGTCATCACCCGAGTACGCCACTGCCTTGCCGTTTTTGGCAATGCGTACGGTCGCGCCTTCGTGCTTAAATCGGCCCAGGCTCGTGTGCTTAACCGGGGTAGAATCCGGATTCTGCGGGTCAATTTCGACAATCCAGCCGAAACGGTTCGCTTCATTCTCGTAGCCTGCATGGTTCAAACCAAAGCGTGGGTCGGTTAGTTCCCAGCCTCGGTCTGTTGCCCCGGTACCGATGCCGTAGCGTGCTTCTTCAGCGGTTCCACGGCCTTGGAAGTACTGATCAAAGTTTTCTTCACCGGAAAGTACTGTTCCCCAGGGGGTGGTACCGCCGGCGCAGTTATTCAAGGTACCCAAGACAAGCTTGCCCGTAGGGTCTGCAACCGTCTTGAGCAGGTCGCTTCCTGCGGCCGGCCCATCAACGGCAAACGGGGTGCTTGCCGTGATACGGCGGTTACGTTCGCCGCCCACTACATAGGTCCACCGCTGATCATGCTTTTTGCGTTTGATCTCAACCACGCTCAAGCCGTGGGAGTTCATGGCGATACGGCGAGCTTCATCGGTGTTTGCGACAAACCACGCTGCATCAAACATCATGTCTTCATTTGAATACTCGTGGTTAGCTACCAACACCCCGGTGCGTCCGGAGTACTTGTCGGCAATGATGTCCAGGTAATCACAGTTGTAACCAAACTGCATTGCCTGCGACTTCGCCGACTGCTTCTTCGAATCAAATTCCGGGCTGTTAGCAAATAGTGGATCTCCCCACCGAATAATTGCGTGCCAGTCATAACCTTCTGGGACGCTCATATTGTCCACGGAACGTGAAACCGGGTCGATAGCGTCAAACTTCAGGTGACCACCCCTGCCGCGGCCGGTGTCTACCAATGGTGCTGCTACAGCGTTCGGAGCACCGAACAACTGTGGGCCGATGACCAATGCCGAGGCGCCAACCGCACCGAGTCCCAGCACGTTTCGACGAGATAGTGCCTGATCTGCGACATCCTTGAAGTAGCTATTACCCGAGGTATTGCACTCTGGTTTGACGCAAGCATCACCACATTTGAAGTGGCAGGTAGCTGCGGAGCGTCCGCCGCGGGTGTGGCCCAGCATTGGCAACAAGGTACGGATGGGATTCATAACTGCGGCACTTCCTCATTCTTTAGCTCACGTTCAGGGGAACGAACGAATTGAGCTTGTCATTGGGAAATGAGCCAACGTCGACGTGCAGGTTAACTTGAGGTAAACACCTTAATTGTGGCTTTCTGGGGCCATCAATTGTTCGTAGCACTCTCTGACCCGCTGCTCCCACCAGGTCCTGCGTTCGGTAGTAACGCTCAAGGTACGCAACTTGTCTTCGTCTGGAGCTACCCGGCGTACCGGAAGCTGTCCGGCGGTGGCCAGCAGCGGTGTTGCGGTGACATCTTCGGCAAATAACGATCCGGTGGCAAGCCCACATGCGTACGGTAGCTGCGGCACCGCCGAGGCGAGGGCGGCTGCCTGCGCTAAACCTACCGAGGTATCTAAGGCGCTGGAAACGACAACATCTAATCCGGACTGCGCGGCGATGTCGAGAACCGCTTGGATCCCACCCAGTGGCTGTGCTTTGATCACCATCAGATCAGCTGCCCCCAGCCGGGCTACTTCTAATGGATCAGAATGTTTGCGTACCGCTTCATCTGCCGCAATTTTTAGCTCAACCCCGTGGGAGCGCAGCCGCTCACGGACCCGCGCCAAGCCAACAATGCCAGGCACAGGCTGCTCGGCATACTGCAGGTCGAATTCAGAAAGCTTCAGCAATGCGCTTACCGCCTCGTCGATTCCCCAGCCGGTGTTTGCGTCCACGCGTAGCGCAGCGTCTGGGAACAGTCGCCGGGTCTCTGCCACCCGAGCGATATCGTCGTCAAGATGTTGTCCCTTTTCGGCGACCTTAATTTTGATGGTGTGCGGTGCATCGTAATTCGCTAGGACACCGGCGATCTGGTTCGCTCGCACCGCAGGCAGTGTGGCGTTCACCGGGATACTGGTGCGCAGGGGCGTGGGAAAGTCCGTGTAGGCGGCTTCAATGCCAGCGGCGAGCCAGCGTGAGGCTTCGGCTGGGCCGTATTCAAGAAAGGCCGAGAATTCACCCCACCCGGCAGGACCGTGAATGAGTAGCGCTTCGCGTTCGGTGACACCACGAAACTTCACCCTCATGGGTAAGCGCACTACGTGCGCGTTGGCTATCAGTTCTTCCACCGGTGGCAAAGTAAAGTTCATACCCTAAGCCTAGCTATAGTGTCTAGGCTTACAGACCCGGTTCATAGGGCACCTACACCAAAATGTGACATTCTAGAGTCATGAGTCCGCGGTCAATTCTAAGCTCCCCACGCCACCTGAGCTGGTGGTGGGCTTTGCCATTGCTCGCCGGGCTTTTTGTCGTCGAGTACCTGTTCTTTGTCCAGCTTCGTTCTGGACAATGGGCTGACCAAGCGGCTTTTGTTGGCTGGACGCAATGGTGGCCACGAACAAAAATACTGGATCCAATGCGTGAATTCTTGGATCTTTTACCCTGGATTTGTGCTGGAATGTCCGGCATTTTCTTGCTCTATCGAGTGATTCGCGACCGTAGTTTCTTACGTGCCGCACTCGCCGTGGCCGCGGTAGCTGCCGCGTTGCTCAGCACTCAGCTGCTTAAACACTTATTGTTAGAACGCCCCGATTTTAACTTCGGTACCGTGGGCAACTCTTTCCCTTCCGGACACACCACCGTGGCTGCGGCGTCCATGGGACTGATGTACCTGATTTCGCCGCCAAAACTGCGCCCAGTGGTGCAACCTATTGCCTGGATCTTTGCCACCGTGACCGGATTGGCAACGCTCGTTTGTGGTTGGCACCGTCCCAGTGACATCGCCGGCGGCTTTATGATTGCCGCCTTCTGGCTGGTCTTGGTCAGTGCGATCTTGCAACGTATCCAGCCCTTGGGTCCAGTGGTTCGGGAGTCCGGCTGGTCTAGGAAGACTGGTGCCACGTGTCTGGTTCTCTGGGTGTTGGTCTTGGCAGCTTCGATGTGGCTGCCGCATCCACATATCCAGCGTATCCCGGATATTTTGTTGATCACCTATGCGGTGCTCGGCTTGGTTCATGTGACAGTGGCTTCGCTCATTGCCAGCCTGTGTTTGCGTTCGGTGGTTACCGGGCCCATGCGGAAGCCTCAGGTGTAGTCCTTAGAGTCTGCCTGCCTTGAGGTCTTAGACAACGGATGCCGCATCTTGCCGCTACGGCACGGCAATCCGCCGGCATTGAGCCCTGCGGTTAGCCACGCAAGGCTACGGGCAGCAAAGTTATACTCGGTTCATTTTGGAGTGCAAAATCGCCGCCGCGCGCTGCGAATCTGGGATGGTGACCGCGAATCGCTTGCCATCTTCCAGATCAAAAGACAGCCCTTCACTCCGGCGTAGCACTACCGCCGAGCCGCCCGGGAAGAAGCGCCACCCCCAGCCGCTCCATTCCATCGGCAAGATTTCTTCACTGCGGACTTCCTTGATCTGATTTACAGAAATGGTTCGTAGTGGGAAAGCAAAGATTGCCGACGAAACACGTACTTGATCTTCGGTGATTCGTACGCGGATCTTGCACAGACCCAGAATCAGTGGAGTGAGTATCAAGACAAAAAGCGGTCCCGAAATCAGCATGATGAGAGTTTCTGACTCATCATCACCCTTCAACACGGTCAACATCACGATGCCCATGGCCAGCGGGAACAGGCCCAAAAGCCAAAACCACCACGAGGCACTGGCAGTCTGGTTGAAGCCCTGCGCGGAAGATGTCGTTGCTGTGTTTGCTACAGGTACCGAAGTATCTCGGCCCTGAGCCTGAGCCACACGCTGACGCCGCTTGGTCTGAGATTCCTTGGCATGCTGCTGATACACCCCGGCGATCCAGACGGGAAGCAAACCAACCAATGAGGCCACAATGCTCAGTACTGTGAAACCGCCGCTTAGCAGTGCCTGCGTCGGGTCTCCGGCCAGGGCAGAAGGAACCGCGCAGCTGACGAACAGTCCGGCGCTAGTCCATGCCGCGAGTCCGCCAACAAAGAGCAAGAGGCTATGGAGCACTGGCTTGTGTGACAGCGAGAAAGAAATAAATCCGAGAACTGCACCGCCAATGGCAAGTGAGATGCACACAGTGACAAAAACACGCGTGTCGGTGAATCCATCAGGGTATGCGCTGCCCGACCAGTGAGTCGCGGTAATCGCCGGCAGACTGGTTCCTAGAAGTAGCCGGGTGCCCAGCACTATGAGGCTCGGCAGAACCAACAAGAGGGTAAGTAACGAGCGGTGCTTGACCTCGTAGTGTGGCATGGAAATAGTCTAGTCCTCGCTCGTCGGTGCGCGCCTGGGCAGTACGCGGTAGTCGCTGCGACCTAGAACCTCCGGCCGAAGTATTTAGTACAGTCTAGTAAACCCGCGTTGACTTGCAAAAAATACAACGAATACAGGGTAAAAGGGTATCGCCCGGCCTGTTGGCCGGGCGATGCCCTTTTACTTACTTCCGATTACAGGGCTGCTAAGGCGGCCTTTGGATCGGTCATCGCGTCCGCGACGTAACGCAGGAAGCCTGCGGCGGTTCCGCCGTCACAAACACGGTGGTCGAAGCTCAGGGTCAGCTCACAGATGGAGCGAACCTTGATCTTGCCGTTGACTACCCACGGCTTTTCTACGACCCTACCAATGCCGAGGATCGCTGCTTCTGGGTAGTTGATGATCGCTGCCGAACCGTCAACGTTGAACACCCCGTAGTTGTTGATAGTGAAGGTGCTGCCCGAGAGGTCGCGGACCCCGGCCTTACCTTCGCGAGCCAAGGTTGCCAGACGGGCAAACTCGGCCGAGAGTTCCACGGCGTTGAGCTTATGCGCCTCACGCACGTTGGGAACAACCAGTCCGCGCTCGGTTTGCGCTGCGAAGCCCAAGTTGACCCCCTCGAAGAGGGTATGGCGCAGTCCGCCGTCGGCTTCGGTGTCGATGCGGCTGTTCATTTCTGGGAAACGTGCCAGCCCTGCGATGGCGAAGCGTGAGATCAGTGCGAGCATACTTGGCGCACTGCCCTGAGCTTCCTTCAACTTGCTCCGTAGCTTGAGCAGTTTGGTGACATCAACGTCCACCCAGACGGTAGCTTCTGGGATTTCGCGGCGCGAGGTAGCCATCGCGTTTGCGATGGTGCGGCGCACCCCGGTCAGTACCTGCGAGCTTGCCACTGGAAGTGCGGTGCGTGAATCCTCACCAGTAGTCTGCGCTGCCACAGCCGGAGCTTGGGTAGGCGCTACCGGTGCGGCGGTCGCCTGAACCGATGGTGCTGCAGCCTCCGAGCCCTGGCCGATCAATGCTTCCACGTCACCGCGCAGCACCAAACCGTCAGGTCCGGTGCCAGTGACCTGAGTGATATCCACCGAGTTTTCCTTCGCCAGTTTGCGCACCAAAGGATTGATGACCTTGGTGGCAACCGTGGTGGTCTCGCTGGAGGCGGACGCGGTGGTAATTCCGGCGCGTGGGCGACGACGCCGGCTGGTGTTGGTCTTGGCTCCACCGGTTCCGTAACCGATCAGCACGTTACCGCTGCCTTCGTCTTCTTCCTCGGGAACCTGCGTGCCGGCAAGTTCTTCTTCGAGGTAGGTTTGCGCGCCTTCGGCTGGCTGCTGCGCCGGCGCTTCATCCTCCCCGCCGGTGTTCACCGAGAAGAACGGCTTATCAACGAGCATCATCTGCCCGGCTTCACCGTGCAAGGTAGCGACCACACCTTCAAAGGGCGAAGGGATCTCCACCAACGATTTAGCTGTTTCTACCTCAGCGATAGGCTGGTCAACCGCGACGGTGTCCCCCGCTGCGACCATCCAACGCACCAGCTCCGCCTCGGTGAGTCCTTCACCTAGGTCGGGTAACAGAAAGGTCTTGACGCTCAATTTACGCCTCCCACTGAAGTTGATCTACCGCATCGAGGATGCGTTCGGCGCTTGGCAAGTTGTACTTTTCCAAGGTTGGTGCCGGATAAGGAATGTCAAAGCCGGTCACGCGCAGCACCGGCGCCGCCAGCGAATGGAAGCACCTCTCCTGCACGCGGGCCACAATTTCACTGGCCACCGAGACAAACCCTTGGGCTTCGGCCACCACGATGGCGCGCCCGGTCTTACGCACCGAGGCGCAGACGGTCTCATCGTCAAAGGGCACGATGGTGCGGATATCAATGACTTCCAAGCTGATGCCTTCTTCGGCGGCAAGTTTTGCCGCTTCCATGGCGGTAGAGACGCTGGGACCGTAGGTGATCAACGTGGCGTCTGAGCCGGCACGAGCAATGCGCGCGGCCCCCTCGGTGGTTGCGGCCCGCTTGGCCTCGTAGTCGCTGGCCAGTACCTGCAGATCTACCTGTTCCTTGGACCAGTAGAGCTTCTTTGGTTCGAAGAAGATCACTGGATCTGGCGAATCAATTGCTTCGCGCAGCATCAGGTAGGCGTCCTTGACGGTGGCCGGGGTGAATACCTTGAGTCCCGGGGTGTGCGCGTAATAGGCCTCGGAGGAATCGCAGTGGTGCTCCACGCCGCCCACGCCGCCAGCGTATGGGATGCGGATCACCATCGGCAGATCCACCTTGCCGCGGGTGCGGTTGTGCATCTTAGCTACGTGCGAGGCGATTTGTTCAAAGGCCGGGTAAGCGAAAGCGTCAAACTGCATTTCAATGACCGGACGCATGCCGTTCATTGCCATGCCGATGGCCATGCCCACGATGCCCGATTCGGCCAGCGGGGTATCAAAGCAGCGTTCGGAACCAAAGCGTGCGGTCAGCCCGTCGGTGATGCGGAAAACGCCACCGAGGGTTCCCACATCTTCACCGAAGATGACCGTCGAGTCGTTAGCGACCAAGGCATCTGCCAGGGCGGTGTTTAGTGCCTTGCCGAAGGTGACCGGCTGATTTTGGGTTGCTGCCTTAGCAGCTGCGCGTGCGGTTGCATCGCTGACATTTGGGTTGACGTGTGATGTCGTGGCGGTCATGGCTAGGCCTCCTCACGGGCTAGTTCGTCGGCCAGCAGCGCCTGCTGCTCGGCCAGCTGAGTGGTCTTGGACGCAAATACGTGCTCAAAGAGTTCACTTGGCGGGGTATTTGCGTCCTGGTTCATGCCGTCGCGTAGCTTCTTGGCGATAGCTTCGGCGCGCTCGGTGATTTTTGCTTGGGCTTCTTCGGTCAGTAGCCCGGCATCGTCGAGGTAGGCGTGCATGCGAGTGACCGGGTCCTTCGCGATCCATTCCTGGACCTCGGAGTCCTCACGGTAGCGCTTGTCGTCATCGGCGTTGGTGTGTGCCTGCATGCGGTAGGTGTGCGCTTCGATCAGTAGCGGGCCATTGCCTTCACGGGCTAGGCGCACCGCACGGCGCATCACTGCCATCAAGGCCATCAGGTCGTTACCGTCAACACGTTCGCCAGCCATACCGTAACCGACGGCCTTATGTGCCAGCGATGGTGCGGCACTCTGCTGCGAGAGTGGCACCGAGATGGCGTACTTATTGTTCTGTACGAAAAAAATCACCGGGAGTTTGAAGACCGCGGCGAAGTTCAGCGCCTCGTGGAAGTCGCCCTCACTGGTAGCACCGTCGCCACACATGGCAACAACTACGGTGTTTTCACCGCGCAGCTTGGCCGCATGGGCCACACCGACGCCGTGCAACAGCTGAGTGGTCAGCGGGGTGGACATCGGAGCGCAGTTATAAGCCTTTGGATCATAACCACAGTGCCATTCACCGCGGAAGCTAGTCATAACCTCCATCGGAGCCACACCCTTGGTGAGTACGGCCACGGTGTCGCGGTAGGTCGGGAAGAGCCAGTCGCTCTCCTCCAGGCACAGGGCGGCTGCCACCTGGCAGGCTTCTTGTCCATGGCTGGAAGGGTAAACGGCCATGCGACCCTGGCGGACCAGGGCGGAGTTCTGGTCATTAACACGGCGTCCCACGGCGAGCGCGGAGTAGGCATCCATCAGCTCGGCCGGGCTCGGCAAGGGGTATTCGTGCCCTGGTTCGGTCCCCTGGTCGCTTTCCTCGCGGAGGGTTCCATCAACATTGAGCAGATTGATCATATGCCGTGCTGGCAGCATGTAATCTTCGGGGGTAATCCCGAACTTTTTGCTGACCGATGAGATGCGATCTTCGTGAGCTTCGGTGCTCATGCCATCACGCCTTTCGTTATCTGGTTGAGTACTAAGAAACGACGTCTTGTGACTCAACTCACCCGAACATCATTTGTCATCAATTATGCGCAGTCGGATCATTTTGTATCCAGTCCGCTCCAAAATCGTAGAAAGTTGAGCATAGGATACGTATACTTGTAGACGATTAGTACGCTCAAAATGGGTTTGGCGAATTCTCGTCCTACCCCCTGCAAGGAGAACAAATGGCCGCGGATGCGGAACTAAAGCTGGACGACGTTGACCGGGCAATCCTGGCAGAGCTGACCAATGACGGCCGGCAATCGGTGACCACGGTAGCCCAGCGCGTCCACGTTTCTCGAGCACACGCGTATTCACGCATCGCAAAGCTGCAAGATGCTGGGGTTATTACCCGGTATACCGCCGTAATCGATCCGGTCAAAGCAGGGTTGAAGGCCAGTGCCTACGTGACGCTGAAACTGCGTCAGCACTCCTGGCGGGAACTGCGTGACCACCTCGCCGCGATTCCCGAGGTGCAGCATATTGGACTGGTCGGCGGAAACTTTGACGTGATTCTCCTGGTTCGCGCCAAAGACAATTTGGATTTACGACGCGTTGTTTTTGAACAATTGCAATCTTTGCCAACGGTGCTTGATACCCAGACCTTATTGATCTTCGAAGACTCAGATACCCGCTAAGCGCGGGTATGACAAAGCAGGCGAGACAGTAGCTTCCGTCTCGCCTGCTTTGTTTGTACTTTTAGTTTCCGCCGGTAAAGACCGGTGGCCGCTTTTCTTGGAAGGATTTAAATCCTTCGGCATAGTCGCTCGTGTCGCACAATGCTGCTTGTGCTTTGTTTTCCGTGCGCATCGAGGCCCAGAGGCCTGCGCGCTCGTCACGGATCTGCGCCACCAGCTTCTTCGAGGCGATGAACGCTTGGGTAGCGCCCTGCGCCACCTTGGCGATAATTTCTTCGCTACGCTCCACTAGTTCCTCTGCAGGGAATGCTCGGGAGAAGAGCCCCGAACGTACCGCTTCGGCACCGGAGATCAGCTGTGCGGTGTAGATCATGTCCAGGGTGCGGTGTGCCCCGAGACGCTCGGTGAACAACCAGTGACCGCCGGAGTCGAGGGTCGCGCCGAGGTTTGCAAACGGAGAACCAATCTTCGCGTTCTCTGCCACGTACACCACGTCGGTGGCCACGGCTAGACCGAGCCCCACGCCAAGACAAGCACCCTGCACGATGGCAAAGGTGGGTGCCGGGAAACTGGACATCTTCTCCAACAATGGCTGGACTAGCCCGTCAAGGTAGCCCATGACGTCGTCATCAGCCGGGTTCACCCCAGAGATGTCGCGTCCTGCGCAGAACCCGCGGCCCTCGCCGCGTAGCACCAGGGCTCGTACGGTGCCCTCGGAGACCCCTTGAGCTGCCTTGTCATAGGCCTTAGAGAGTTCTTGCAAGCCGGCTGGATCCAAAGAGTTCATCTTCTTTGGAGCGTTAAGCATCACGGTGGCGATGCCTTCGCTGATGCTAAGTTCAATCATCTGTTATCCCCTAGGAATCAAAGTTGACGCTGAGCTTGTCGCTGGTTGGGTGCGACTGGCAGGTCAGCACGTAGCCGGCTTCAACTTCTTCTGGTTCCAGTGCATAGTTCTCCGACATGGTCACCGAGCCTGAGGTGACCTTTGCGCGGCAGGTGCCACACACGCCGCCAGCACAAGCGAACGGAACATCTTGGCGGACTCGAAGGGCGGCATTTAGCACCGTTTCGTTTGCACGCACAGGCGACTTCACCTCACCTTGCAACCCGTCAAGGGTGAAAGTGATTTCAAAGCTCGTCTCGTTTTCATCCACCAATACCGGACGGCCCACCTGTCCCTGCGGACGGTTCGGCTCACCGGTGCTAAATAGCTCAAAGCGCACCTTGTCGGCCGGGACCTCAAGGACCTTGAGTTCATCACGGACCATCTGCACCAGTTCGAACGGCCCACAGAGGAACCATTCGTCAACCTTCGGCGCCTGCAGCACGTTGTTGAGCAAGGCCGAAAGCTTCTCTGCGTCGATACGTCCGGAAAGCAACGGGGAAATACGCTGTTCGCGGCTCAGCACATGGTGCAGTGCCAGGCGTGCGGGGTAGCGATCCTTGAGATCTGCCAGTTCCTCCAGGAACATCACGTCCATGGCGGCCTTATTGGCGTAGATCAAATCAAAACGGGTGTTCTCGTTGGCTTCCAAGATGGTGCGTGCAATAGCCAGCACCGGGGTGATGCCACTGCCTGCGGCCACCGCAACGAACTGATCCTGGTTCACGGTATCCACCGTGGAAGGATCATTCATTCCGGTGAGCTTGTGCTTGGAAATGAATGCGCCGGTTGGGCTCATCACATCAATCTGGTCCCCGGCCACGAGTTCCTCATTGGCCCAGGTAGAGAACTGTCCACCAAGATCTTTCTTGATGGCTACCTTTATCTGCTTACCGGTGGGAGCAGCACAGATTGAGTAAGAACGGCGAACCTCGACGAGTTCACCTTCTGCGTTTGGCAGTTCCTTACGCAACGCCACGTACTGGCCGGCGACGTAATCGAAGTCGGCAGAAAGCTCTTCGGGAATCGCGAAGCTTACTTCGATCGAGTCCTTGGTCAGCCGGCGCACTTCG
Source organism: Glutamicibacter ardleyensis (assembly GCF_014644555.1). Classification (GTDB taxonomy): domain Bacteria; phylum Actinomycetota; class Actinomycetes; order Actinomycetales; family Micrococcaceae; genus Glutamicibacter; species Glutamicibacter bergerei. Next base: position 177,002 of record NZ_BMKX01000003.1, read on the forward strand.
GAAACCGTCAGACGGTGGAAGGTGGCCCGACGACGGGTGGGAATAGTTTGTTCGCTCATGAAAGCACCTTGAAGTAGTCGAAGGGTTCTAAACAGTCTTTGCAGGTGTACAACGCCTTGCAGGAGGTCGAGGCGAAACGCGCAAGCTCTCGGGTATTTAGCGAGTGACACCGTGGGCATTTAACGCTGATGCCCAGAGTTACCCGTCCGCTGTGACCGGTGCCGGTGGGCGGCGCAATCCCGTATTCTTCGAGTTTGCGCTTACCGTCCTCGGTCATCCAGTCGGTAGACCATGCTGGGGTCAGTACCAGCTTGACGTCTACCTTCTCGATTCCTGCCTCGCCGAAAGCGAGGTAGAGGTCTTGGGTGATCACGTCCATGGCTGGGCAGCCCGAGTAGGTCGGGGTGATGATGACCTGGACGCTGCCGTCTTCGTTGGCGTTCACCTCGCGCAGAATGCCCAGGTCCGCAATGGAAAGCACTGGGATTTCTGGGTCGGTCACTTTAGCGGCGATGCTAAAGAGTTCCTCGGCGTTAGTCATGACGTTGTTCAAGACTGTTGCTCCCTTCAAACGGATTAGGGAATCGGTTACCAGCTCGCACCGGGGTGCTTGCGGGCAAGTACTTGCATCTCGGCCAGGATGAAGCCCAGATGTTCGGAATGTTCGCCGACACGTCCGTGTGCCATCGCCATTCCTGACTTAGGAATTTCTAGTCCGGCTTCTGCCAGCACGTCAGTGATTTCCTTTTCCCACGCTTCGCGCAAGGTAGAGGGCAGTACCGCCACGTCACCTAGGGTGCGGTGAAGCTCTTCGTCCTGGAACATTTCGCCGGTGTAAGGCCAAAGTACTTCCAGTGCGTGACGCATCTTTGCTGCCGACTCTTCGGTGCCCTGGCCCAGACGGATAGTCCAAGCGGCCGAGTGGTCACGGTGGTAGTCAACTTCCTTGACTGCCTTGGCGCAGATTGCCGCGATGGTCTCATCTGTGGATTCCAAGAGCTTGCTGTAGAGCAAGTGCTGATAGATGGAGATAATCAGCTGGCGCATAATTGTGACGCCAAAGTGACCGTTAGGCTGCTCAACGATCTGTAGTGAGGTGAAGTCTTCTTCCTCGCGCCAGTAGGCCAGGTCATCTTCGCTCTTGTCCCAGGCCAGTCCGGCATAGGTCAAGAAGGAACGGGCGTGGCCCAGAACATCAAGGGCGATGTTGCCAAGGGCAATATCTTCTTCGATTTCTGGGGCGCGGGAGATCCAGTGAGAGAGGCGCTGAGCCAAGATGAGCGCGTCATCGCCGAGGTGCAACGCATACTGTGCGACCTCGTCACTTGGCTTGGCACCGGCAACGGCAATATCTTCCGGACGCAGTGCGTTACCCGGGGTGACACGAGTGGCTGATGCCAGCGCGTCGCCGAAGCTGTCCAGTGATGCGTCGAGTTCTTCGTGGTTCACAGGTGCTTCACTCCTTCGCTGGCCTTGTAATAGGTCGCGTGACGGTAGTCCTTGCCCTGCGGGGATTCAAAGAACGCATCCTTGCTATCCGGGTCGGAGGTGATGATGTCGGTGGAGCGCACTACCCATAGAGAGACGCCTTCATTGCGACGGGTGTAGAGATCTCGCGCGTTGCGCAGTGCCATCTCTTTATCCGGTGCGTGTAGCGATCCTGCGTGGACATGTGAAAGTCCTCGGGAGGAACGGACGAATACTTCCCACAGGGGCCAATTGCTCTTGTGGCTCATGTTAGGCAACCTCACTTTGTTCTTGCTTTGCGGCGTAAGCGGTAGCGGCTTCACGGACCCAGGCACCTTCGCGGTGGGCCTCGCGGCGACGTTCGAGTCGCTGGGCGTTGGCTGGACCATTGCCCTTGATAACGTTCATGAATTCGTCCCAGTTCAGATCCTTGTGGATCCACTGCTTCTTCTCTTCGTCGAAGTGCAGGTTCTCGTCAGGCAGGGTCAGGCCCAAGACCTTGACCTGCTCGGCGATCATTCCTACGAAGCGCTGGCGCAGTTCGTCATTGGAGAAGCGCTTAATCTTCCACGCCATGGACTGGGCGGAGTTTGGGGACTGGTCATCTGGTGGGCCAAACATCATCAGCGATGGTTCGTAGAAGCGGTTGATCGCATCCTGCGCCATCTGCTTCTGCTTCTCGGTGCCACGCGAGAGCGAGAGGAGGATTTCGAATCCCTGACGCTGGTGGAATGATTCTTCCTTGCACACTCGCACCATGGCACGGCCGTATGGACCGTAGGAGGCGCGGCACAGTGGCACCTGGTTAGCGATGGCTGCACCATCAACAAGCCAACCAATGGCGCCCATATCTGCCCAGTTGCGTGCGGTGTAGTTGAAAATTGAGGAGTACTTGGCGCGTCCGGTCAGTAGCTGATCGTTGAGCTCATCGCGCTCGGTGCCCAAGGTTTCGGCAGCCGAATACAGGTAGAGCCCGTGACCGGCTTCGTCCTGAACCTTGGCCATCAAAATGGACTTACGCTTCAGTGATGGAGCACGGGTGATCCAGTTAGCCTCCGGCTGCATTCCGATAATTTCGGAGTGCGCATGCTGGGAGATCTGACGGGTGAGCGTCTTGCGGTATGGCTCAGGCATCCAATCTCGGGGCTCAATCCGAGAATCGTCGCCAATCAGGGCGTCGAAACGCGACTGGGATTGCTGCTCTTCATAGCTTGGGACGGCACTTAGTCCCGGCTCCTGCGGTGTGGTCGGGGCCATGGTTCACCTCACTGAAAATTAATTTACATACTGACCGTTCGTTCAGTATATGAGGGTGCCCTCGATCACGTCAACCGCACGCGTCATGCTTGCGCATAAATACTTCGCATCCTCCACTTCAGACCCACCCCATTCCCCTCGCGAATGCCGATTATTGCGCCACAACCGATCAAAACTGGCGATATCCGGTTCGAAAACCCTCGCCGGAAACGCAGAAATCCCCTGCTGCCACACCCAAAGAATGGGGTGACACCACGGGATTGCTCATTAGTACCAGTGCGGCTCACAGCGCTTGCCACTATGCGAATAGTTACGCGTTAATGAGGACCTTATCTGCCTGCTTGCTCTTGAAGAACAGTGCGTCTAAGGAAATGCGGCCCGGTCCCACGAGGAACAGCGCCAATGCGCCGGCGGCCAACGCCAATACAAGCTCAAAGCCGCCATTTTCGACAAAGACTCCGCCCGGCGCGTGCACCATGAATAGCGCAACGACCATCTGGACACCCAGCAGGCCAGCGAAGACTCGAGTCAGTAGCCCCAGAATAATAGCGATACCACCGACGATTTCAAGGGTTGCTACCACCGGAGCAATCAGGCCAGCCGCCGGTACGCCCATCTGACCAAAAGCGGCAACGGTGCCCTCGATGGTGAACTGGAAGAATTTCTGCCAACCGTGGGCCAAGAAAAGGAAGCCGAAAGCCAAGCGCAACAGCGTGCGCGCAGCGGTCTGCAGGCGAGGGTTCTCGATAAAAGCGTTCATATAGGTGACTCCTGGTCAGTAGATCCGACTAATTTCGGATATCGAACAATTAGCTTCGCCGCCGACGGTTCGGCGCGAGCTCCGAGTTACACCCTAGGACAAATTACTTTAATCTTCAACTAATGTTGCGGGACTCAACGATTTGCACTGGCTCAGGCAGATGGGTGTGGCCTTGCCGTGCACCTGTTCACGGATTAAAAAAGCCCGCACCAACTCAACTTTCAAGCAGTTGAGTTGGGGCGGGCCGAAGCTACGCTCAAGGCGAGAAAGTCCTAGAGAACCTTGGAAAGGAAATCGCGGGTACGTTCTTGCTGAGGGTTACCAAACAATTCTTCTGGCTTACCTTCTTCACACACGACGCCGCCGTCCATGAAGACCACCCTGTCCCCCACCTCGCGGGCGAAGCCCATCTCGTGAGTGACCAAGACCATCGTCATGCCAGAGTCCGCCAGTTCCTTGATGACCTGCAAAACCTCGCCGACCATTTCCGGGTCCAAGGCACTGGTTGCCTCATCAAAGAGCATGATTCCAGGAGACATCGCCAACGCGCGGGCGATAGCCACGCGCTGCTTCTGCCCGCCGGACAAGGACGCCGGACGGGCATTAGCCTTGTCGGACAATCCCACACGGGTCAATAGCTCTTCAGCCTTGGCTCGTGCCTCGGTGCGGTTCATCTTCTTAAGCTCCACCGGAGCCAACATGATGTTTTCCGCGACCGACATATGCGGGAACAAGTTGAAATGCTGGAAGACCATGCCCACGTGGCGGCGGACCTCGTTGATATCAACCTTTGGATCGGTGACATCAAAGCCGTCAACAACCACCTTGCCGGCGGTGATCTCTTCGAGCTTGTTCAGGCAACGCAAGAGCGTGGACTTGCCGGAACCCGAAGGCCCGATCACACAAACTACTTCACCCTCTGCCACGTCAAGATTGATCCCCTGCAGGACCTCGTTAGACCCGAAGGACTTACGTAGATCCTTGACCTGAATCTTGGAGGTCGTGGTCTTTTCGCTTACGGTGCTCATTTGTTAAACCTCCGATCGGCAAAGTTTGCCAATTTGGTCAGGGCCATGATGGCTACGAAGTAAATGAAGCCGACGATAATCAGAGTCTCGGTGACTCGGAAGTTCGCCGCGTAAATCTGCTGACCCTGGTAGAGCAGCTCGCCGAAACCAATGGCAAGCAACAATGAGGAGTCTTTGAGCATGATGATCAGCTGGTTGATCAATGACGGTGTCATCATCTTGAAAGCCTGCGGAACAACGACCTTCTGCATTGACTTACCGTAGCCAAGGCCCAGTGAACGCGAAGCCTCAAGCTGTCCCGGATCAACTGACTGGATACCGCCGCGAACAATCTCGGCAATATATGCGGCCGAGTTCAGCGACAAGGTCAGCACGCCGGCAACCCAGATGCTGACATCCCAGCCGGTCAGCTGTGGCAGACCGAAGTAGAACATGAACGCCCAGAGCAGCAGCGGGGTGCCACGGAAGATATTGACGAAGGAAGTCGAAATTCCGCGCACCACAATGTTGCCCGAAATCTTCATGAACCCGAAGGCCAGACCCAGCATCATGGCCACCGCGAAGGAAATCGCGGTTACCAGCAAGGTGTTACCCAAACCAGTCATCAAGGCCGGCAAGGACTTGGCGACCAGGTCAAAGAAGTTACTTGGCACCGCTTCGCTTGGATCAGCCAGGTAGGTGTTTAGAATCTTGTCGTATTCGCCGTTAGCTTTCAGCTCGGCTAGCCCATCGTTGAATGCTGCGAGCAGGGCGGTGTTTTCACCCTTGTTCACCGCGAAGCCGTAAGAGCCGCCAGGCACCTTATCGGTAACGGTCTTCAGGCCATTGTTCTGTGCAATGCCATAGGCCAGCACCGGGTAGTCATCAAAGACCGCTACGGCACTGCCAGCCTTGACCGATTCATACATGGTGGCCGACTGGTCCAAGGACTTGACCTTAAACCCGTATTCATTAGCAATGGACTTCGCGTAGGTTTCACCCTCGGAACCGGTCTTCGCGACGACGGTCTTGCCCTTCAGGTCCTCATAACCCTTGACCGCTTCATCATCACGGTCAACTGCCATTTGGATGCCAGATTCAAAGTATGGCTCGGAGAAATCATAGATCTCCTTGCGTTCGTCGGTAATTGACATACCGGCGATCACACCATCAACCTGATTTGACGACAGCGCCTGCAGTGCGGCACTGAAGCCTAGGGAACGGATCTCGACATTAAAGCCCTGATCCTTAGCGATGGTGTTGAGCAGGTCCATATCGATACCTGTCAGCTTGCCATCCTTGCGGAATTCAAATGGCGCGAAGGTAGTATCGGTGCCGACAACGTAGGTTTGTCCGTCGACACTTTCATTTCCCTGAGCTAATGCTCCGGGTGCTCCGGCTACCAGCGCCATGAAACCGATGGATACCGCAGCGATCCACCGAGTTATACGCCTCGACCTCAAAGTTGTGCGTGTGTTTTTCACTGCCGAATCACTTTCTATTGCGAGTAGGGCCTTGTGCCCCGGATGCAGTTCGATTCTTATGCTTGCTAGCCTATGACCAATAGAGCTGAGCGGGTACCCTTTCCGTCCATGTCCGCGCCTTAATTAGTAAATTTTTCGGGCTCATCCTGTCCGCGCTGAGCATAGCCAACCCCAGAACAGCTCACCGTGAGATTGAATAGATGTATGACTTCTGATTCGATGACCGCCGGCGCACCGCTGGCTGCAAAGATTCCAACCACCCGCGAATTCCACGGCGACTCATTCACCGACAACTACGAATGGTTGCGTGAAAAGACCAGCAATCAGGTACTTGACCACCTGAAAGCCGAGAATTCGTACACCGACTCGGTCACCTCAAATCAAGAGCAACTGCGCGCCGATATCTTCGAAGAAATCAAGTCACGCACCGTGGAAACCGATTTGTCGGTTCCCACGCGTCGACGCGGCTGGTGGTATTACACCCGCTCAGTTGAGGGCAAACCGTACACCATTCAGTGCCGCGTCAAGGCCGAGGATTCAGCTGATGCACGTAAAGATTGGACACCACCGGAAATCGACCCGGTACAGCCACTTGAAGGCGAGCAAGTACTACTCGACGGCAATGAGCTGGCAGAAGGTCAACCGTTCTTCTCGCTTGGCGGCATGGCCATCAATGAGCCAAGCAACCTGCTGGCCTATTGCATCGATACTCAGGGAGATGAACGGTTCACCCTGTACATCAAGGACTTAGAAACCGGTCAGCTACTTCCCGACGTCATTGAGGGCGTGTTCTACGGACTGACCTTCTCCCCGGACTCATCCACCGTGTACTACTTGGTGGTAGATGACACCTGGCGCCCACATCAGGTGCGTGCACACAAATTGGGGACCGACCCAGCCACCGACACTGTCATCTTCCAAGAAGATGACCCGGGCATGTGGCTCGGCTTTGATCTGAGCACAGATCACCAGCAGCTTTTGATTTCCAGTGGCAACTCCGAATACGCCGAGACCAGCGTCCTAGATTTGAATGACCCGCAGGCGCAGGTTCGACTACTCGTACCGCGTTCACTGCGACTGCTTCACGGGGTGGATCTGCTACCGGGCGCCGATGCTCGTGCGGTGATCACCCACGATTACCAGGCCCCCAATAATATGGTGTCCCTGGTGGAGCTCAGCGAGCTAGGCGCCGACACCGATCCGGCTAGCTGGACCACGGTGTTGGCTCACGAATCAACGGTGAAGGTCGAAGGGACGGCACTGACGGCAACTCACCTGGTACTTTCGGTGCGCCGCGATACCTGCGAACGAGTGCAGCTGATTGCGTTGGAGTCTTTGGGCACCGAGTCCCAGCAAGCGATTATTGAGCCAGCCTTTGACGAAGAACTCTTTACCGCCGCGGCGACCTTCGCGAACTTGGAAGCACCGCTGATCCGCATTGGATATACCTCGGACTTCACTCCTGCGCGGGTCTATGACCTGTGGCTCGACGACCTGGAATTGGTACTGCGCAAGCAAACCCCGGTCAATGATTATGATTCGGCGCAATACCTGTCCACTCGTGAATGGGCAACCGCTGCCGACGGCACCAAGATTCCGCTGACTGTGATGCGTCGAGCAGATTTGGATACCTCGGTTCCTAACCCGGTCTTGCTTTACGGTTACGGATCCTATGAGGCCTCGATGGACCCAGGCTTCGGAATTCCACGACTGAGTGTGCTGGACCGCGGCGTCATCTTTGTCATCGCCCATGTGCGCGGCGGCGGCGAGCTGGGACGCGACTGGTACCTGCAGGGTAAAAAACTGACCAAGAAGAATACCTTCACCGACTTTGTCGATGCAACTAACTACCTGATCGACACCGGTTGGGCAGACCCAGCACGGATTGTGGCGCTAGGCGGCTCTGCCGGAGGATTGCTGATGGGTGCCATCGCTAACTTGGCACCACAGCTATACACCGCGATCATTGCTCAGGTTCCCTTTGTGGACCCACTGACTTCAATTCTTGATCCAGAACTTCCGCTATCTGCTTTGGAGTGGGAAGAGTGGGGCAACCCCATTGAGGATAAGGAAGTGTACGACTACATGAAGTCCTACTCCCCTTATGAGAATGTCACCGCCGTGAGTTACCCACGGATTGCCGCGGTTACCTCGTTGAATGACACCCGAGTGCTCTATGTTGAGCCAGCTAAGTGGGTGGCCAAGCTGCGCGAGGTGGGCACGGGCAGTGAACCGATCTTGCTGAAGACCGAAATGGAAGGCGGGCACGGCGGCGCTTCGGGTCGCTACGAAGCGTGGAAGAACCGCGCGTGGGACTACGCCTTCGCCTTGAACGCCTTAGGCAAAAACACCGGCTCAGCCAAGTAGCTCGCTTAGCGAACTCTACAAGCGGCGGCCTGCAGGACCTGGTGAGGATCACTAACTAGGTTCGGCGGGCCGCCGTGGTCTTTAACTGCACGTTGCGCGGTGCAGGGACAGTCAACGCAATCATAAAGATTCTTCGGCTTAATTCGACCCACCTAGAGGCCTGCTCACGGCGAAATTTCGGCTTCGGGACTCAAGAAATTCACACCTTTGTGACGCCTACCATTAGACAGCAGGGCTTGATATGGGTCACAATCTAGTATTACCTAATGATCGTTCGGTAACTAATTCGGCGGAGGTCCCTATGAGCGAAACCCAAATAGATAAAGCATTGCCCCACGCAATCTTGCACAACGACTATGCAACCCAGTGGATGGGCATCGAAGTTGTCGAGGTCAGTGACGGGTACGCGGTCATTACGATGACACTGCGCCAAGAAATGCTTAATGGTTTTGGTATCGCCCACGGTGGCATGATCTTCAGCCTTGCAGACACCGCCTTCGCACTGAGCTGCAACCCTGCCGAAGGTTCCAAGGACACCATCACCGTGGCCTCCGGAGTGGATATCAACTTCCTCAAGCCAGGAATTCCTGGTCGATTGTTGACTGCTACGGGCCGCCGGGTCTCCCAGCAAGGACGCAGCGGGATCTATGACATTACCGTCACCCAGCCCACGAGCGATGGCGGTACCGAAACCGTAGCCGAATTCCGCGGCCGCTCACGCACCGTCCCACAGCCTAAAAACCGCTAAGCGTTCCACACCACACGAAAGAATGAGCATGTCACAGACAACTGACCGCGATAACCTGCCTAATCCACTGGATCCTGAAGAGACCATGAGCCGGGACCAGATCGAGTCGATTCAGCTCACCCGTCTCAAAGAGACTCTGGACTATGCGTACACCAATGTTCCTTACTATAAGGACAAGTACGACACCGCCGGTGTGCACCCTAGCGATTTGAAGGAACTGGCAGATCTGAAGATCTTCCCTTTCACCGAAAAAGAAGATCTACGCAAAAGCTACCCCTTTGGCATGTTCGCTGTTCCACAGCACCAGGTAGCGCGCATCCACGCATCTTCAGGAACCACCGGCCGAGCCACGGTGGTTGGTTACACGCAGCAGGACCTCGATGACTGGGCCAAAATGGGTGCACGTTGCTTGCGCCTGTCCGGCGTAAAGCCCGGCTGGAAGGTTCATAACGCTTACGGTTACGGCTTATTCACCGGCGGAATGGGTGCGCACGCCGCAGCCGAGCGTCTAGGCACCACCGTCATTCCGATGTCTGGCGGACAAACCGATAAACAGATCACCATGATTCAGGACTTCGAGCCGGATGCCATCTTGTGCACGCCGACCTACCTGTTGACTATCGGCGACGCGATGCAGCGTGCGGGACTTGACCCACGCAAAACCTCCTTGAAGGTTGCCGTATGTGGCGCAGAGCCGTGGACCGAAGAAATGCGTCACGAGCTGGAAGAAATGTTCGGCATTGATGCCTGCGATATTTACGGACTCTCCGAGGTGATGGGCCCAGGTGTGGCCGGGGAATCTGGCGAGCTCAAGGACGGAAGCCATATTTGGGAGGATCACTTCCGCCCAGAAATCGTGGATGCTTATGACTCAACGAAGGTTCTTGGCGACGGCGAACACGGCGAACTTGTTTTCACCTCACTGACCAAGCAGGCCTTGCCTATCATCCGTTACCGCACCCATGATTTGACCCGGTTGCTACCCGGTTCGGTTCGCCCAGGACACCGTCGTATGGGTCGTATTACCGGACGCAGTGACGACATGATCATTTTGCGCGGTGTGAACCTCTTCCCAAGCCAGATCGAAGAGCTCATCTTGAAGTTGCCGGCACTCTCACCACACTTCCAGCTGGTACTCACCCGCCCGGGCCGCATGGATCAGCTCGCGGTCAAGGTTGAGCGCCGTGCCGGGATAAGCACCGAGGACGCTACCAAGGCCGGCGGCGAGTTGGTCAAGCTCATCAAGATCCATGTTGGTTCTTCATGTGCCATTGAAGTTCTTGACCCGGAGACGCTGGAGCGTTCTATGGGCAAGCTCAAGCGCATCTTCGACATGCGAGACAAGTAAAGTCCACCTAGCGTGGGATAATTAAGGGATCATGAAACTTATCGAAAAATCGCGCATGCCTGTGAAGCGCGGTCGCCCCGGCTACGATCAGGATTCCGTACTTCGTATTGCTGTCGAAGCTTTTAACGAACACGGGTATGAAGCGACGTCGATGGGTAAATTGGCGGACCGGCTGGGTATCAGTAAGTCCGCCATCTACCACCACGTTTCTTCGAAAGAAGATCTGTTGCGGCTCGCCCTTGACGAGGCACTGATTCCTTTGGAATCTGTCATCGATGAGGTTCAGGTACATCAGGGAAGTGCCGATGAGCGCTTAGATTTCTTCTTGCGGGCCACCTTCCGCATCTTGATTTCCAAGCGTAGCTACGTCACCTTGCTGTTGCGCTTGCGCGGTAATACAGAGCTTGAACGCAATGCGTTGGATCGCCGTCGCGCTATGGACCGCCAGCTGGCACAGCTGGTCACCGAAGCGCAGAGCACCGGCAGGCTTCGCGAGGATCTTGATCCTCGGGCTACCGCCCGTTTGCTGTTCGGTCTGATCAACTCCGTTGTGGATTGGTTCCGCGAAGATGGTCCGATTGAGGCCGAAGATCTGGAAAACCAGGCAATTACCTTGGTCTTTGACGGATTGCACCCCACACAGAAGTAATTTCATAGCTTCGGCCCCGGTTCCTGATGCGTTTTTACGTTACAGGAGTCGGGGCCGAACTATGTTCTATGTCGCTTCGCAGTACCGAGCTATTCGTCTTCACAGGTTTCGGCGATAGCATCAAGAGGGTGCATTTTGCACCTACCCGATCATTTCCCAGTCAAACTTAAAGAAGCGTCGTGGAAGAACTTTTTTACACTCTTTTCTCCCAGCTGCCAGGTACTGAATCAGGCATGCAGGTTGCACTCTATGCACTAAGCGCACTTCTCTCGCTGGTCGCATGCATTCTGTTGGCGCATCGTAACGACCTAGGTTGGTGGGCACAGATCCTCGCGGTCTTCGCCGGACCGCTAGTCATTGCCATGCAGTACGACATGCTGTTCTTGATCTATGCGATCCCTGCGCTGTTTGTCGGCGTCTTTGGTCTCTGGCGGTTCTCCCGTTATAGCTTCCAGGGTAAGTTCACGCGGCAGGTCACTCGTTCCCCGCTGGGTCTTTCGGCAATCATCACCACGGTGCTCGGCATAGCCGTGTTGACCGCGCTTCACCTAGGTGAAATGCTCACCACTGGTTTTGCTTTCACTGCCGGGACCGGAACCATCTGGGTTTCTTACATCACCGAGGCCGCGGTCTTGATGGCCTTCTTCTTGGTCGCTCAAGGCATCCGCTCCGGCTGGCTGCTGATGGCGCTGGCCTCGGCCGTTTACGTGGCAACCCTGTTCACTAACAACCCGGCCTTCGCGTTGTTGTTCGTCTGGGTATTCATGGTCATCGCCTCGCTCTACGCATGGTTCATGTGGCGCGTGCTGCCACGCCGTGATGCCACCGCGCAGCTAGCGGATCACCAGGCCGTCACCGAATAGGCTCTAATCCTCGGATACGCCAAAAGGCGGTGGCTACGGAAATAATTTCCGTAGCCACCGCCTTTTTGTTACCAACCGGGCTAGTACTAGTCCTGCCAGTTAGCGTAGGTGGTGTCTTCCTTCTCCACCAACGTCAGCACGTCGTAAGTTGCGACGATCTCATCGTTTTGATTATGCAAGATGGCATCCCAAGCGACCTCACCGTACGCGTCGGTGACGCGCGGGGTGATCTTCTTCGCGGTCAAGGTCACTCGTACCGAGTCTCCGGCGGCTACCGGCGTGATGAAGCGCAGGTTTTCCAACCCGTAGTTCGCCAGTACGGGTCCCGGAGCTGGCTCCACGAACAGTCCTGCTGCCCAAGAAACTAGCAGGTAGCCGTGAGCTACGGTTCCCGGGAAGAACGGGTTGGCTTCAGCAGCCTTTGGATTTACGTGTGCGTAGAACGTGTCACCGGTTTCGTTGGCGAATGCAGTGATCTCCTGTTGATTTACCTGACGTAGATCCGAGGCTAGACCGTCACCGATTTTCAGTTCGGCCAGTGACTTACGGAACGGGTGTACGTTACCTGGCTGAGCGCCAAATTTTTCGCTGCCCGCAAGCTGCTGAGCGGCACCGGTGTGCCAGACGCCGGTCAGTGCGGTGAGCATATTTGGTGAGCCCTGCACGGCGGTACGCTGCATGTGGTGCTTTACCGAGCGGATACCGCCCAGTTCCTCGCCGCCACCTGCACGGCCCGGACCACCATGAACCAGGTGTGGAACCGGTGAGCCGTGACCGGTGGTGCTGCCTGCGGTTTCACGGTTCAGAATGTGCACACGCCCGTGATGAGCGGCAATACCAAGGGTCAGGGTGCGCATGGCTGCTGGATCGTTAGTGCAGACCGTAGCAACCAGCGAGCCAGCTCCCATAGCTGCCAATTCAATGGCTTCATCCACCGAGTCGTAGCCAACGACCGAGCAGACCGGCCCAAAGGCTTCACACGAATGCAAGATCGGATTGCGTGAATCGGCCCAACGCAAGACCAACGGCGACATGAAGGCGCCGCCTGTGGCCAGTGCGTCACGCTCCGGTGCTACGCGAACTACTGGTGCGTCCAAATTACCGAAGCCTAGCTCGCCACCGGCATCAATCATGTCCTGTACCGCAGCACGCACATCGTGCATCTGCTCCACCGAGGCGAGTGCGCCCATGGTGACGCCCTCAACGCGCGGATCTCCGAGCACTACTCGCTCTTCGATACGTTTGCCAACGGCTGCAATCACCGCATCTACCTGTGCGGCAGGGACAATGTTGCGACGAATCGCAGTACATTTCTGTCCGGCCTTTGAGGTCATTTCTGTGACTACAACCTTGACGAAGGCGTCAAACTCTGCGGTGCCTTCTACCGCGTCTGGTCCCAGGATTGCGGCGTTCAGCGAGTCGGTTTCGGCGCTGAAACGTACACCTCCGTCAATCACATTCGGGTGTGACTTCAAGCGGCTGGCAGTAGCGGCCGAACCGGTGAAAGAGAACATGTCGCGGTAGTCCAGGTGATCCATCAGGTCTCGGGCAGAGCCGGAAATCAGCTGCAAGGATCCTTCAGGCAGGATGCCGGACTCGATGATCATGCGCACGGCAACTTCGGTCAGGTAGCCGGTGGGTGTTGCTGGTTTCACGATGGTTGGCACACCAGCGATGAAGGCCGGAGCAAACTTTTCAAGCATTCCCCAGACCGGGAAGTTGAACGCGTTAACCTGCACGACCACGCCTGAAATGGCGGTGTAAATATGTGAGCCGAGGAAGGAACCATCCTTGCTCAGTGGTTCAGCGGTACCGTCAATGATGACATTGCTGTTGGGAAGTTCGCGGCGGCCCTTTGAAGAGAAGGTGAAGAGCACACCGATGCCACCATCGATATCGACCATTGAGTCAATTTTCGTGGCGCCGGTCTTATAGGAGACCTCGTAGAGGTCTTTACGACGCTCGTTGAGGTACATGGCCAGCTCTTTGAGCTTCAAGGCACGCTCATGTAGCGAAAGGCTGGACAGTTCACGCTGTCCTACGCCACGGCCGTATGCCACGGCTGCCGCGATATCTAGTTTTCCACCGGTGACGATGGTGATGAGCTCACCGGTGTTGGCATCGAGAACCTCGGTGCCTCCGGCTGCTTCGGGGGTCTGCCATTGCCCGGCAATGAAACTTGGGACCACACCAATCTGGGATGTCGACATCGACACAATTCCTTCCTGAACGATCGGTCAGTATTACCATTAACAGTAACAGCACCGCGTGATCGAAGACACTCAGGAGACGAAACAATGACAAAAGAGTCAACAAACAACCCAGTACTAGAGCCATGGATCATCGAGCTTGGCTCACTAGATCAGAAGATGGGAGTTGAAATCCTCGAAGAATCCGTGCAGAAAGTTGTAGCGCGCATGCCGGTAGCGGGAAACACCCAGTCCTTCGGCCTGTTGCATGGTGGCGCTTCGCTGGCGGTCGGCGAAGCGGTAGGTTCATGGGCCGCTGTGAAGTATGCCTCAACCTTCGGCAAGGTAGTGGTCGGCGTGGACGTTAATGCCACCCATCACCGCTCGGCCACCGAAGGTTATATTTTTATTACCGCCACGCCGATTAAATTGGGTCGGCGCATGACAAGTCACGACGTGGTGATCACCGATGAGCAAGAACGTAGAATCTGCACTATGCGGATCACCAATCTAGTGATTGACAAGCCAAAGCACTAAGTCAACTTTAGCTCTTTGACCAGACTCCAAGTTCGTTGCCACTGGGGTCTGCAAAGTGCAATCGGCGTCCACCGGGAAACTCATAGGGCCCCTGCACAATGCGGCCGCCAGCTACGGAGATCGCCTGCTTGGTGACATCTAGATCCTTGGAGTACAGCAGGACCAGCGGTCCCCCGGCGGGCCGTGGCTGTTCGGCGAGCGCTAGTCCGCCAACTTCCTCGCCGTCGATGGTGGAAGAGAGAATTCCTGCGTAGTTGGGGCCATAATCTTTGAAGGACCAACCGAATGCTCGCGTATAAAAAGCCTTGGCCACTTCCATGTCAGTGACGGTCAGCTCGATGTAGTTGAACGCATGGTGTAGTAGATGAGTGCTCATGCCGCGAGCATACAACGCCCGTGAGTAACTGTCACGGCTTTGGTTGCCGGACCAAATTTTGTAGTTGATCTAGGTCTTCGCTTTGCATGCCGCAGGAGGATAAGAAATCTCTAGCGCTGCCCAACCACTGTAGGAACTCTTGTAGCCCCTGTGCCCGCTCGGCGATGTTGCGACGCAGCTCAGGTTCGTTTTGGTACGACTCATAGGGGTGTTTTCTAGGGGATACGCGGTGCCATTCATTGATGCCGCGTACCGCCAGCTCATCATGCGCCACGATGTCTTCGCGGCGGCCCGCTAGGTCCAGGAGCAGCGTTGCGATAAGTCCTGAACGGTCTCGTCCGGCGGAGCAATGAATGACCGTACCGTGTTCTGCTGTTTCGCTCAGCGCCTCGAAGACCGCGCGCAGCTGATCCCCAAATTCTTCACACACAAGCCGGTACATGTTGGTGTGGTTCATATACGGTACCGCAACCGAAGCAAAGCGCTCATTGTCCGAGGTTTCCAAGGGCAGCTCTAAAACCTGCACTCCTTCGACACCTTCATGGTCCAGCACCGGATCATGTTCACGGCGCTTGATTTCCCCGGGATTGCGCAGGTCAATGACGCGAGCTATTCCATCCCCGCGCATTTGTTGCCAGCCCAGGTCCGTGAGCCATTCATGACGTCCCATGCGGTAGAACGCCCCGGTAATCCAGCGCGCATTAACTGCGCCCTCCCAAAACATATCGTTTGGCAGTGGACGATATTCAGGAACAGATCTCATAGAACCCATTGCATCACAGAGAATCGGTACTGTAGAGTCCAAGTCATTGGTAAATGCCAATTAGTCTACGAGAAGGAGGGGTAACAATGAGTGCTTTGTCCCCAATCAAGCAAACACCCCTACTTTTCAAGGACTTAACGTGTCTTCATACTCCGCAGAGTTCGCCAATCTAGACGACTCACAATCCTACGTTCGCACACGGCGCTCACCGCGCGTTTGGAACGAATCCACCATCGATGATTTAGGCTCCGAGCAACGCTATTCCAGCTGGCCCTTTATCGAAAAACTTGCCCGTGGCCCGCAACCCTACCCAGCTTGGATCATTGAGGATGCGGCGGCCATTGATACCGAGCTAGGCGTTCTCAAAACCGGCAAGGAAGGCGATGTCTTCCTTGTTGAACGAGCCACCACTCAACGCAGCGTACTTCTTGCAGCTAAACGCTATCGACGCCGCGAGCAACTTCAATTTAGTCGCTCGCAGTCTTATACCGAAGGGCGTGCCGCACGGCGCTCGCGCGATAACCGCGCCGTCAGCAACAATTCTCTCTACGGGCGTGAAGTTGCCGCGCTGCAGTGGGCTAACGCCGAATGGTCATATTTACGCCGGTGCCATCAAGCAGGCATCCCGGTCCCCTACCCGGTACAAATCGACGGGACCGAAATCCTCATGGAATTCATCGAAGATCCGCTGAACCCCTCGGCCGCCGCACCACGGCTACAACAACTGGCCCGCCACGACCCAAGGCTGGCCACCCTATGGGATCAACTGGCAGAGACCATGGAGAAGTTTGTGACATTGGGACTAACCCATGGAGACTTCTCGGCCTATAACTTACTTGTCGCCGGCGAGCGCCTAGTAGTTATCGACGTGCCGCAGTGCGTTGATTTGGCAGGCAATCCGCAAGGCTTGGATTACCTCCATCGCGACTGCGTAAACATGTGCGAATGGTTTACCGCCAAAGGCCTGCCGAGAGACGCCGATTCACTGTTCACCTCGTTATTGGCGAGCATGTTCGCCTAATTTTGCCCGTTAACGCAGGATCCGCCCCATTGCTCGCCGAGCTTCGGGACGGATTTTGCGGCGCTCCAGCCGCCCAGCGTTAGGACTTAGCCCAGGTTGGAAGCACCGAACGCTTCCACGTGGCGTTGATGACGGCGGCGGCCGAACCGTACCAAGCTAGGAATGCGGTCAGCAGACCCAACCAACCACCAAGTGCATGAATTGCGTGGACTCCGCTGAAGGCGCCAATCGACAGGGCGAAGAAGGTCAAGGTGACCACAACGAACACTGAAATCAGCACGCCATTGGTGCGCAGCGATGCAATGGTCATGTACACGCTGAAGATTGCCCACGCCAACAAGAACGCGCCAAGACCTACAGAACCGGCAGCTTCGGCGACCGTTGGGTTGGTTTCCAACCACCAGAAGCCCAACCAGAAGGCTCCGTAGGAGGTAAAGGCCGTCGCGCCAAAGACATTGCCCTTGATAAATTCAATGATGCCGGCCAATATCTGGGCGATACCACCGTAGAACAATGCCAAGGTGAGAACCACGGAACCTGCTTCAGGTAGAATTCCCGCATTGGCAAGACTCAAAACGAAGGTAGTCAAAGCAAAAGCGCCAAGTCCCAACGCTGCCGGATCTGCCATGATGTCTTTCGCTGGACTTACGACAGGGATTGCTTCGGGAACCGGCGAGTTCGCTGGTCGTGTCAGTGTTGCAGTCATGCGTGGCACTCCGTTGTGTTGTCCTGATCATTACTCTTACCTCGACCCGTGACCCACGTCACGAACCCTTAGCCTGTATCCTAAAATGAGGGTGGTGCGGCTCACTACCACCTAAAGGAGGTAGTCGGTGATGACCGGAAATGCACACGAGATTGCACTACTTGAACGCACCTTGACCACCTTGGTGGCAAGGACGGGTTTCCCCGTAGCCTTTGGTGGATTCGCGAAGCCCTCCGGCACCGAGCTGACATCTTTCGCAGGCACTCGCACCGGCGCGCTGCGTGGTCTGGTGATTAAATCCGGGCAGGGTTTGGGTGGATTAGCACTGGCCAGACGTCAGCTGACAGCCACCGGTGCCTATCACGAGTCCGCAGAAATCATCCATAGCTATGACCGCGAAGTAGGTGGCGAAGGCATCCTGGCTTTGCTGGCGGTGCCCGTGGTTGTTGATGATCGTGTACGTGCGCTGATCTATGCCGGTGTACGTAATCGCACCGAGATGGAGCACAGCACGCTAAGTCTCGCAGCGAACGCTGCACGCAGATTGGCGTGGGAACTATCCGTGCATGAAGAAACCCAGCGACGCATGGCGGTACACGACAGCCAACGAGGCCCGCAGACCGCGGACACCGGTCCTACACAGTATGATTTGGCGGAGTTATATGCCGAGCTACGTGAGATCTCCAAGCTGGTCAGCGACCCAGAGCTGGCGACACGAATCGATGTGGCCAGTGCGCTCTTGCGTCCAGTTGCCGAGCAACCGGCCATTGCAGGGGGCACTGAGCTATCACCCAGAGAGCTTGACGTGGTCACGCACCTAGCTTTGGGCAAAAGAAATGCGCTGATCGCTACGCACTTGGGATTAGCCGAGAGTACCGTGAAGAGTTATCTGGCATCGGCCATGCGAAAGCTCGAGGCAACAAACCGTTTCGAAGTGGTTCTGATGGCCAGACGCCAAGGACTCATTCGCTAGAGTCGTGACCAACAGCCGAAGTGCTGCAGGCTATTTGAACTCAAACCCCTGTTTTTCACAGGCCTTCTTGAATGCCGCTTGATCACTGATCTGCGGCGAGCCTGACTCATCAGTTGAAACGGCCTGACGGATCTGCTCGGTGGTTGCCGCCGCACCATGTTCTGCGGCTTTCGTAAGATTTGTGCGGCCTTGTTCTCCGGTAGTAGCTATGGCACCACCGAAGTGGATACACGCGGAATTCCCATCCGGATCCTGTTGCCGAAAGTCAGCCAAAGAAGGTCCTCCACAGGCGGACAACGACAAACCTAGGACTAGCAGCAGCGGCAAAATTTTCTTCACCACACCATCATACGTATTGCGCGCCAAACTGAGACATCGATTCGAGCAGGCATAAGTATTTGGATTGATCTTGAGTTTAATGACGAAGAACCTGACGAGGAGGGATACACCACCTCGTCAGGCTCTTCTCCAAACTCTGTGTTACTGCTGCGACCAATCATAAAAACCCTGGCCGGACTTCCGTCCCAGTTTCCCTTCGGCCACCAGATCCCGCAAGATCTGTGGTGGCGCAAAACGATCCCCCAAGGTCTCATACAGGTATTCGGCGATACCTAGGCGTACATCTAGGCCTACAATGTCGGTGGTCTTCAATGGGCCAGTCGGGTGCTTGTAGCCAAGCACCATCGCGTTATCGATATCCTCGGCACTAGCCACGCCCTCTTCAACCATGCGCATTGCTTCTAAGGCGATAGCCACACCTAATCTAGAGGACGCGAAGCCTGGTGCATCATTGACCACCACTGCGGTTTTGCCCAGGGACTGAACCCAACCGCGCGCTGCCGTTTCCAGAGCCGCGTCGGTTTGTTTGCCGATAACAACCTCGATAAGTGTCGAGGCCGGTACCGGGTTGAAGAAGTGCAGACCAATGAAGTTTGCTGGGCGCTGCAGATTTTCGGCGAGTCCCGACACAGACAACGAAGAAGTATTCGACGCAAGAATGGCCTGTGGGCTAAGCACCGCTTCTACCGCTTGCAAGGAAGAAATCTTCAGATCCCAGATTTCGGGAACCGCTTCAACTACTAATCCGGCCGCCGCAAAATCGGCGTACTCGGTACTGGTAGCAAACCGTGCCAGCAATACCTCACGGGTCTCTGATACCCCGCCGCGAGCCAACGACTTATCTACCGACTGCGCGACGCGCTCATAAGCGGCCTGCGCCGAAGGCTGATCACGTTCAACCACCGTGACCTTGGCTCCGCTGATCAAGAACGCGTGGGCAATACCCGCGCCCATGCGCCCGCCACCGAGCACTCCAACGTGCTCTGGCAAATTATTTGGGATCACATCATTGCTCATGCGCTTACTTCTTCTTTCGGTCAAGGAAGGACTGCATCCGGTCAAATTTTGCTTGGGACTCAAAGAGCATGCCCTGCGCGAGTGTGTCAATGACCGGGTGAACTTCACGTGGGGAGTGGAAGACCGCCTTGGTAATCCGTACCGCCAAGGGATCTTGTGCACCGATCCGGTCGGCTAGTGCATCTACCGCACCGTCAAGCTGTGCTGCGTCGTGTAGTTCGGTAATTAGTCCCACTGCTAAGCATTCGCTACCGGTAAGTACCTTGCCTGCTAGCAGGATTTCTTTGGCCGCTGGCTCACCAACGAGTTCTTTCAACCGCCACGTTGCTCCGGCCGCAGCCATAATACCCAGGTTAGTTTCCGGGTTGCCCATGCGTAGTGCCTCGGTACCCAAACGGAAGTCTGCGGCGTAAGCCAGCTCGGCTCCCCCACCTAGTGCGTACCCATCGAGGGCGGCGATCACCGGCATGGGCAGCTTTGCGATGCGGTCAAAGATCGAGGAGTTGATCCCGGCCAGTGCATCATCGCGACGGCGTTCACGCAATTGCGCGATATCTGCACCAGAGGCAAAGATTCCCTTGGAACCTTTCGGCTTGTCCTCGGTTGGAGCTTGCCCTGGGGTTCCAGCCAAGATGAGAATCTTCGGAACGCGCTCCAGATAGCTACATACCGCGTGTAGCTCATCGACCATCTGCTGGTCGATGGCGTTGCGCACCTCTGGGCGGTGAAGTCGAACCCAGAGCCGGTCACTGCTTTCTGAAATCTTCAGGGTACTAAAGTCACTAGCATTCATGGTCATGGGTTAGACACCCTCGATCAGCAGTGCGGTTCCCTGGCCGACACCGACGCACATCGTGGCGACACCGAGCTTGCGCTGGGCACCGGTCAGTTCGCGTTCCATTCGGCCAAGCAAAGTGATCACAATACGCGAACCACTAGAGCCCAGCGGGTGACCCAGTGCAATCGCTCCACCATCACGGTTCACAATCTCAGGATTCACCCCAAGTTCGCTCATACTTGCCAAGGACTGTGAGGAGAAGGCCTCGTTGATTTCCATGGCGCCGATATCCCCGATGGACAGGCCGGCACGGTCAAGCACCTTGTTGGTGGAAGGAACCGGGCCCATACCCATGATTTCTTGGGCCAGGCCAGCTGCCTGTCCGTCAATAATGCGGGCGCGGGGCTTCAGGCCAAAACGTTCGATGGCACGTTCGGAGACAACGAGGATTGCCGAGGCGCCGTCGTTGAGTGTGGAGGCGTTTCCAGCGGTCACCACTGTTCCACCCTTGACCACTGGGCGCAGCGCGGAAAGTACGTCCATGCTGGTGCCGGGGCGTGGCCCTTCGTCGGTGTCCACCACAGTTTCACCCTTGCGGGTTTTGACGGTCACCGCAACGATTTCGTCCTTAAAGCGTCCGGCTTCGATGGCATTGATGGCCTTCGTGTGGGACTGCACGGCGAATTCGTCTGCCGCTTCACGGGAGATGTTGTAAACGCGGGCAACTTCCTCGGCGGTTTCCGGCATCGAGAAGGTGGCCTTACCGTCGCGGGATAATTCACCGGAGAGGAAACTTGGGTTGGTGAAGCGCCAGCCGATGGAAGTGTCGAATACCGCACCGGGCTTAGCGAACGCCTTGTCAGGCTTCTCCATAACCCAGGGGGCACGGGACATAGATTCCACACCGCCTGCCACAACGATGTCTGCGGCACCGGATTTGACCATGTGACTGGCCATCGTAATAGCACTCATGCCTGAGGCACAGAGTCGGTTCACGGTGATCCCTGGAACGCTGTCGGGGAATCCGGCAAGCAGCCAGCCCATGCGGGCCACGTTGCGATTTTCTTCGCCTGCACCATTGGCGTTGCCAAAGATCACTTCGTCAACCATGGCCGGATCAATGCCGGCATCTTCGATGAGCTGGCGGATGGTGAGGGCGGCCAGATCATCGGGCCGAACCCCGCTCAACGCTCCACCGTAACGACCAACCGGGGTGCGTTTTCCGCCCACCAAGAATGCTTCAGCCATGATTACTCCTTCGTACTCCGGGTTCAGTTCTGGCATCTCTTTCGCGCCAAACGTACCCGGAAAGCTATCCGTACTGGCGCAGTGACACCCACCACGCTAACTTACCGACCATTCGTTCACTAATAGAATCACAGAAATGTTCGCTCAGCGTCAAGAAAGCTACGTCGGTAATGGCCTAAATTGCTCACTTCAAAGCTTTTTCTGCTTCCTATAAATATCCACTGCGGGTAGATATCCATGTCAGGAGGTTGAATCTCGAATGACACTAACGTAATCTTTGGTAACTGACCGACTCTGGGGGAAATTCCAGATCGTGGACCGTCACCAAGGCCATGTTGTTCGGAAGGCTTTGGGCATCTGGTCGACGGAAAGCTGAAGAGTTACGGAGCACTCATGCCACCGGGAAACAGCAACCAAAACAGTAATCAATCTACCGATCATTTCACTCCTGATCTCAGTCACGATATCGGCCCCGATATGACCACCGCCGATGGACGAAGAGAAGTGCGTAAAGCCACCGCAGCCTCGGCCATGGGTAATATGACCGAATGGTTCGACTATGGCGTTTACGCCGTGGCGGTCACCTATATCACCGCACACTTCTTCCCCACCGAGGGTGGAACGCTCATGGCTCTGGCCACGTTTGCGCTTTCCTTCCTCGTTCGCCCGCTAGGCGGGCTAGTCTGGGGTCCACTGGGCGACAAGCTCGGACGTAAGAAGATCCTGGCACTGACAATCATCATGATGTCGCTGGCAACATTCCTCATCGGTGTGCTGCCAACGTATGCATCTATTGGCGTTGTCGCTCCGGTGCTACTGATCTTGCTTCGCATGGTCCAGGGTTTCTCCACCGGTGGCGAGTACGGTGGCGCAGCCACCTTTATGGCCGAGTATGCCCCGGATAAAAAGCGTGGCTTCTTTGGCTCATTCCTTGAATTTGGCACCTTGGGCGGTTTCGCCCTCGGTACCGCGGTGATGCTGTTCTTGCAGGTGATTCTCGGCGAGCAAGCGATGATGGACTTCGGCTGGCGTATTCCATTCTTCCTCGCACTTCCAATGGGCCTCATTGGCCTCTACCTACGTAGCAAACTCGAGGACACTCCGGTGTTCCAGGAGATGGAAGCAGCCGGAGAAACTCAAGAAGGTGGAACGCTCAAGCAGCTCATCGTTGACTACTGGCGCCCCATGCTGGTGATGAGTGGCTTGGTGATCGCGTTGAACGTCGTGAACTACACGTTGCTCAGCTACATGCCCACCTACCTGGAAACGCAGATCGGTTTGGCCCCAAGTGCTTCTCTGGCCACCATCCTCATCGGTGAGGTGGCGATGATGGCGGTGATCCCGTTTGCCGGTTCGCTCTCGGATAAGGTCGGCCGAAAACCCATGTGGTACACCTCGGTGATTGGGCTCTTTGTCTTCGCACTGCCAATGTTCTGGCTGATGGGCCAAAGCTTTTTGTGGGCGATTGTTGGCTTCGCCGTCCTCGGTTTGTTGTACATTCCGCAGTTGGCAACGATTACCGCGACCTTCCCAGCGATGTTCCCATCCCACGTACGTTTCGCCGGGTTCGCCATCACCTACAACGTGTCCACGGCGATCTTCGGTGGTACCGCGGCCATTGTGAACGAGGCGGCAATTGATGCTTCCGGGTTCCTGCTCTTCCCGGCGGTTTACATGATGATCGCCTGTGTGATCGGTTTCATCGCGATCCGTTTCATGCCGGAAACCGCTGGTGCTTCCTTGCGCGGCACCGACATTCCAGATGCTCTGGATACCGGTATTCTGGCCACCGTCTCGGCGGATGAAAAGACTACCGAGCAAAAGTAAGCAACACCGACACAAAATTAGGGGCTTGGTTTCCGCCATCGCTGGCGGGACCCAAGCCCCTAGCTTTATCTGCCGAAGAGTAGATCCTAGAAATCAACCGGGCCGTTGGCTTTCTTGCCAACAAATTTCCATCCAATAAACAACAGGATCGCAAACACCGGGATGGCCGCAATGGTGTAAAGCCCGATAGGGAAGACCTCGCCGTCGTCACCGGTCAAGGTGTCAAAGGCAATCAGCGCGGTAATGATCACCAAGGACACCAGACCAATCCATCCGGTCACCGGTGCACCAGGCATGGGTAGTTTTGAGATCTTTCCCTTTTTCTTACGTAGCATCAGCTGGCAGGCGAAAATCGTCGCCCAGGTAAACAGCACCCCGATTGATGCGGTGTTCAGAGCCAGGTCGAAGGCGAAAGTGCCACCAAGCCAGACGTTAAGCACCACACCGAGCAGGTAGATCACGCCTACGGTGAGAATTCCTGTGGACGGGACAAAACGTTTGTTCATCTTGGATAACCACTGTGGTGCGTGACCGTTGCCGCTCATGGTGCGCAAGATTCGACCAATAGAATACAGCCCCGAATTACATGAGGATAGTGCAGCGGTGATCACCACGAGGTTCATCACCGAACCAATCCAGCCTAGGCCCATCTCGTCGAATACCGTCACGAACGGGCTGACCCCAGCCTCATATTCATTCCACGGCAAGACCATCGCGAGCAAGCTGACGCTACCGATGTAGAAAACGAGAATTCTAAAGACCACCGCGCGAATTGCCGAAGGCACCTCTTTCTCCGGATTTTCCATCTCTCCGGCGGCAATACCCACCAGTTCAATGGCGTTGTAGGCGAAGATCACCGAGTTCAGCACCAGGATGGAAACGAAGAAACCACGCGGGAACATGCCGCCCTCGCCGTTTTCATTACCAATAAAAAGATTAGAGACCGAGGCGGTGTGCTCCCCCACCTGCGCATTGGTCACCACCATGTAGGTGCCTACGGCGAGGAACAACAAGATCGCGGTGACCTTGATAAAAGCTGCCCAAAATTCGAATTCTGCAAAGGCTTTGGCGCTGAACAGGTTAATTGCCACCAGCATTGCCAGCGCACATATTGCCGAAACTTCCACCGGAAGCTGTGGGAAAAAGTATTGGAAGTACAGCCCGATCGCGACCAGCTCCGCGATTCCGGTCATCACCCAGTTCAGCACGTACATCCAACCCGAAATAAAGGCACCCTTGGGACCAAAAAGTTCCCCGGCGTAAGACACAAAGGAACCAGAGGTTTGCCGGTACATGATCAGCTCGCCTAAGGCGCGCATCAGCAGGTAGGCGATACCACCAGCTAAGGCGTAGGAGAAGATCAGTGCAGGCCCGGTAGACGCAAGTCGTCCGCCAGAGCCCATAAACAGGCCCACCCCGATAGCTCCGCCAATGGCAATCATTTGCACATGTCGGCGGCCCAGAGTTTTCTTATAACCTTCGGAACTAATCTCAGCGTTTTTTGTGCCCTGCTGGTGCTGGCTTGACGACACTTAACTACACTCCTGAAAATAGGACCTTCACTTGCCAGCTACTACACGTTGGCGGAAGGCACGGGGCAAATTTACTCCCATCTGACCGCAAAGCACCAATCATTGAGGTGAGAGATCATTGCTCACTATCGCCGGCTGCGGACGCCTACGCTAAGTTCCGTGAGCGTTGGACTAGCATTTAGAGAGTGAGTAGCCAAAATAATTCAGTCCTGCCCGAAAAGGTCTCCGACATTTTTGATCCCGTGCGTTGGCGCGTTGTCGAAGGGTTCGATTTCACCGACATCACCTACCACCGTCAGGTTGAACGTGATGAAGCCGGAACGATTGTCCGTGACCTGCCGACGGTACGTATCGCCTTTGACCGTCCAGAGGTACGCAATGCTTTCCGTCCGCACACCGTAGATGAGCTTTACCGCGCAATGGATCATGCACGCATGACCAGTAACGTGGCTACGGTCTTGCTCACCGGTAACGGACCTTCCCCGAAGGACGGTGGACACGCCTTCTGCTCCGGCGGAGATCAGCGTATCCGTGGACGTGACGGCTACCGTTACGCCGAAGGTGAGACCGGCGAATCCATTGATCCAGCCCGTGCCGGACGTCTGCACATCTTAGAAGTCCAACGCCTGATGCGCACCATGCCAAAGGTCGTAGTGTGTGTGGTCAATGGGTGGGCAGCCGGTGGCGGACACTCCTTGCACGTGGTCTCTGACCTGAGCATCGCGTCCACTGAGCATGGAAAATTCAAGCAGACCGATGCAACGGTTGGTTCATTTGATGCCGGCTACGGCTCGGCCTTACTAGCCCGCCAGGTGGGTCAGAAGACCGCCCGCGAGATTTTCTTCCTGGCCCGCGAATACTCGGCAGATGACATGGTGCGCATGGGCGCGGTGAACGAGTCAGTTCCACACGAGCGACTGGAAGAAGTGGCGCTGGAATACGCAGCCGATATTGCCAAGCAGTCCCCGCAGGCCATCCGAATGCTGAAGTTTGCGTTTAACCTCGCCGATGACGGACTGGCCGGTCAGCAGGTCTTTGCTGGAGAAGCTACCCGCATGGCCTATATGACCGACGAAGCGGTGGAAGGCCGCGACGCGTTCTTAGCTAAGCGCGACCCAGACTGGTCCAACCACCCGTACTACTTCTAAGCCAAGGAGAAGTTCTTCGTATGCTGGCACCCCACCATGTCCTGTTGCAATCTTTGGCCGCTAACGCCAATGACTCCGGGCCCGCAATAGAAGTGTTCGCGGATCCCGCGTCAGCTGATGGCGTGCAGATCAAACATCTGCGTGACGAAGACCTACCGGGCTTTGCACAGACCATGGTGGTGGTCCGCACCTCCGGGTCAACCGGCCGGGCTAAGCGCACGGTGCTGAGCCTGACAGCCATGGCAGCTAGCGCTCAAGCCACCGCCGAATATCTAGGGTTCGAGGGGCAATGGCTGCTGGCTTTACCGGTGCACTACGTGGCCGGGCTCAGCGTGCTCACCCGTTCGCTGTTCGCCGGCACCAACCCGGTGAGTATGGACCTATCCGGTAGCTTCTCCGCGGAGAAATTCGTGGACACGGCCGAACAAATGGTGGAGAGCCGCCGGCTGACCTCGCTGGTTCCCACCCAATTGGCGCGGTTGCTCGACAACCCAGAGCCACGCACGGTGGCGGCGTTGAAACGATTTGATGCGATTCTGCTTGGCGGGGCGCGTGCCAGCAAAGACCTGCTCCAGAATTCACGTCATCTAGGTTTGAAAATTTTCCAAACCTACGGCTCTTCAGAGACCTCCGGCGGTTTGGTGTACAACGGCACCGCGCTTCCAGGGGTCAAACTTGCCGAACGTGAAGGCAGGATTATGGTCTCCGGCCCAATGCTTGCCGATGGTTATGCAAATAATCCCGAAGCTACTGCCGAGCACTTTATCCTTCATGAGGGGTCGCGTTGGTATCTGACCGATGATCTAGGCACCGTGCGTGGAAATCGTTTAGAAATTGCAGGGCGTATCGACGATGTGATTAATACCGGCGGCGTCAAACTTTCCGCAGGGAAGATTGAGGGGCTGCTAGATGAGTTCTTCACGCAGAGCCTGATCCTGCCGGTCCCCGACGCGCAATGGGGTCAAAGTGTAGGTTTGGCCTATTCAGGCCCCACAAATACGGCAGAAGCATTCGACGCTGTGCGCCAAACTATTGGTTCAGCTGCGGTACCCAAATATGTACAGCACTACCCGGCGGGGCTTCCCCAATTGCCTAACGGGAAATTTGATCGGCGTAAAATTCTGGCTGCACTGCTCGCCACACACTGATCCGATTCGCCTTGCCCGTGGTTTCGCGGGAAACTAGAGGGTACGAGTTTTTTATCCACGCCGAAAGGAACGAGAAGTGGCAACGCTTTCCCAATGGGTCGCTGGCGCGCGCCTGCGCACCCTACCCATCGTTATTGCCCCGGTAGTCATCGGCACCGCGGCTGCAGTGGGTCAGACTGGCCAAGTCTCCTGTTTCCGTTTTGTGCTCGCCCTCTTAGTAGGGCTGCTGCTCCAAGTCGGCGTGAACTACTCTAATGACTACTCAGATGGAATCCGCGGGACCGATGATGAACGCGTCGGTCCGGTGCGTTTGACCGGTTCCAAGCTAGCCACTCCCACACAGGTACGAAATGCCGCTTTTGGGTGCTTCGGGCTCGCCGCGATCTTCGGCCTGCTGCTAGTAATACTTTCCTCAACTTGGCCACTGCTCTTAGTCGGTGTGGCCGCGATTTTCGCCGCATGGGGTTACACCGGAGGGAAGAACCCTTACGGTTACCGTGGCTGGGGCGACGTGTACGTGTTCATTTTCTTTGGTCTGGTTGCCACGTTGGGAACCACTTATACCCAAAGTGGTCAGCTCACGTTCGCGGCACTGCTCGGTGCCATCGGCACCGGCTTTATTGGCTGTGCCTTGCTCATGGCAAATAACGTTCGAGATATTCCCACCGATAGTGAGGTTGGAAAAATCACGCTGGCGGTGCGTCTAGGCGAGCAGCTGGCTCGCCTGAGCTATGTGCTGATGCTCAGTGTCGCCATCGTCCTGCCACTGCTATTGACCGGATCTAATCCGTGGATGTGGCTGATCCTGCTGACCTTCGTTCCGGCCGCGGCACCGAGCTGGGTGATGCTTCGCGAGCAGTCGCTACCGAAGCTGGTTGTGGTGCTCAAACAGACCGGCATCGTCAACGTGGTTTATGCCGTGCTCTTTACCTTAGCCATCGTGCTGAACACCTGGCTATAACGAAGAAGCCTTCCAATTTTGAATTTGGAAGGCTTCTTTTTTATTTGTCGTCTGAACGGAGTTTTTCATCGTAAGCGTCCTCGATGGCTTCTTCGGCCAGCTGAGAATCGGTCTTCGACGCTGAGGTTTTGGCGAACGCCTTGCGTGCGTCATCATTGGCTGCCAGACGTAATTTGTTAAAGAACAAATAGGTCACGGCAAAAGCGATTA
This sequence comes from Glutamicibacter ardleyensis, assembly GCF_014644555.1. Taxonomy (GTDB): domain Bacteria; phylum Actinomycetota; class Actinomycetes; order Actinomycetales; family Micrococcaceae; genus Glutamicibacter; species Glutamicibacter bergerei. Next base: position 205,725 of record NZ_BMKX01000003.1, read on the forward strand.
CCAGGGCAATGAGGCCTGCGGTGAAGATCGGCCAGAGCATCAGTTTCCACAGTGCCAAGAAGACAACGAGAAACAAGCCCAACCGAATCACCGAATATTTCAGAAACTGCATACGTTAAAGTCTACCGATGAACCTGTGAGCCAGATTGTCACTAGACTAGAGTCATGGTCCGCTTTATTATCTTTGCTGCACTCATTTCGGTGGCACTCATGATCTATACATTGATCGAGTGTGCTCGCACCGAACGACATCGGGTACGCTCCTTGCCTAAGACGGCATGGATCATCATTATCATCGTGCTTCCCCTGATCGGGGCGGGTTTGTGGTTTGTTCTAGGACGCCCACAGGCCGCTTCATCTGGCCCCGCTAACAAACAAAGCGCCCCAGATGACGACGAGGATTTCTTGCGTCAACTTGAAATCTGGCGTCGCCAGCAACAGCGTGAGTCTGAGCTGAAGGCACGTGAGGAAGAACTCAAACGAAAAGAAGACGATAAGAAGAAGCCGAAGAAGGATAATTCTTCGGACGACTCAGATACTCAGCCCAAAGATCTTTAGAACCTTTGGCTTCGTCACCTTGTAGGGCCCGGCATACGCCGGGCCCTACAAGGCTTTTAAAGGCCGTTTCACGCAGGCACCCACGTATCTAAGCCATCGAAGGTATCTCGTCCGTAGGTCGGGCCTCTTACGAGCCGGACGATAAGTGCACGCGGGTCCCCCTACTAGGCGGGAAAGAAAAGATCCCCGAGGGATAAGCCAGTCAGGCTTTTCCCTCGGGGATCTCTAGAACTCTAATCGAGCAGACTTTAGACTCCGGCGTAGGAGTGCAGTCCGTTGAAGAAGATGTTCACGATGGTGAAGTTGAAGATCACGCAGCCGTAGCCGATGATGGACAACCAGGCCGAGCGAGGACCGGTCCAGCCGCCGGTGGCACGTGCGTGCAAGTAGCCCGCGTAGACCACCCAAATCACGAATGACCAGACTTCCTTTGGGTCCCAGCCCCAGTAGCGCCCCCAAGCAGCTTCGGCCCAGATGGCTCCTGCAATCACGGTGAAGGTCCACATCACGAATGCGATGGTGTTGATGCGGTAGGCGAAGTTCTCCAGAGCGCCGGCACCAGGAACCAAACGCATGAATGGGAGCTTGTCCGGTAGCCCGCTTGCAATCTTGTTCATGCGCGAGTGCTGGATCAGCTGCAGTACGTTCATGGCAAAGCTGATGGAGAACAGTGCCGAGGCAAATACTGCGATAGATACATGGATGACGATCCAGGGACTCTGCAGAGCTGGCATCAGGTGCCCCAAGGGGGTTGGGAAACCAATGGTTGCACCGCATAGCATCAAGGTCACTAGACCGATGATGAAGCTGCCCATAAATCGCAGATCCTTGAAAAACAGCACCACCAGGTAGACCACGGCGACCACCAATGCGCCGGTGGAAAGGAACTCATACATATTGCCCCACGGCACACGGTGTGCTGCCACACCGCGGCCGATGACCGCGAAACCATGCATTGCCACAGCAAGCCATGAGAGTACCAAAGCAATTCGAGCCATATTTCGGTTCGAAGAGTGTTCAGTGTAGTTCATCTTATCGTTGACAACGTTTTCGCTGACGTTGTCCGCTCGTGGCACAGGAGCTCCACGCTTGGTGCTTCGTGGCGCCGACACGGAGGTGGCTGTCGCACCCACCAGCATTTCGGAGTCGCGCTTGAGCGCTGCCGCATCAATTTCACTGATGATCTTGTTACTCTTGGCCAGATCAAGTGCGAAGAGGATGAAGGCAACCATATAGACGAAGGCCGAAAGCAACATGAACAGCTGGCTGTAGTTACCCAGTGTTTCATTGATTGGCGCGAGATTTGAGCCGTTAGGCATTTACTTCTCCTTGGTCCTGCTTCTGACTGGCCAATGGCCACTTGCTATCAAAGATATTGTGCAACTCTGTGGACTCGCGTTCAAGACGCGGATCCTCACCGCGGGCCAACAGAGCGTATTCGACACTTCGCTGGCCATCGTTATTCTTCAGCTTCACCCAGACGCGACGACGCGGGGTGAACAGCGATACTATCAGTCCTGCCAGAGCCAAAAATGAGAAGATCGCCATCGGAATTTTACTTGGATCATAATTCACGTCAACGCCGATAAATCGCTTCAGATCATTGAAGGTGATGCTGCCTTTGCCGTCGGGGAGATCATACGTCTGTCCGGCTTCCAGCACGATGCCACCGGCGTCAAGGTTCCGGGAGTTCACTTCGGTGAGGTTGTCGGTATCCAGTACGTAGACGTTCTGCGGCACCCCGTCGTCCAGACCCAAATTTCCGGCAAAGGAGTTCAGGTGCAGCTGCGGATTGATGGCATTCGGGTCACCTGAAATACCGAATCCTGTTTCATCCACCAGTGCGGTGGGCAACAAGAATCCCTGGAATCCCAACTGTTCTGGTTTCGCGTCCGGAGCCTTGATCACCATCATCGAGGTATACACCGAGTCTTGCGGGACGGAAACCACCGGTCCGGAGAAGGCCACGTCCCCATTGCCGTCCTTGACGGTCACTACCGGTGCGTAGCCGTTGCCTACCAGGTAGACATCGGCACCGTTAATGCGCAGCGGATGGTTCACCTTGATGTCTTCTTCGACAGGTTCCGCATCGGCCGAACGCCGGGTTTGAACATGTGCGGTGAAGTCCAGCGGCTGGCCAAAGTGGGTCTTGGATTCACGGTCGAAAACAATGTCGAATTTGTCCAGCTTCACCGAGTACGGGGTGAGATTTTCGGGATTGAAATTCGTCCCGGGGGTGAACGCGTCATAGGAAACCAGGGAGTTTACAAAGGTCTCCCCCTCCACGATGACTCGCTGTCCGCTGTAACCGAAGGCGCCACCAATAGCTACCGAAATGAGCACGCCGATCAGCGAAATATGGAAGGTCAGGTTTCCGATCTCACGAGTATAGCCACGCTCTGCGGCTACCGAACGACCGGTGGCATCGGAGCGACGTTCGACTCGGTACCCACGTTTGCGCAGCACCTTGTAGGCATCGTCGATGACTTCATCATCGCTGGGAGTATCTGCTTCACCTTCAACCAGCTGCAGGGAGGTGTACTGGGGCAGGCGGTTAAGCCTGGACGGCGTACGCGGCGGTGGGGTCCGCAAAGCTTGCGCATGCTTTTTTACCCGCGGAACAATGCAACCGACCAACGAGATAAACAGCAAGATGTAAATCGCCGAGAACCACGCGGAAGAATACACATCAAAAAGCTGGAACCGGTCAAGCCACGGGCCGGTGACCGGGTTATTATTCAGATATTCCCTGACGGTCTCCGGGTTCATTGAACGCTGCGGGAAGATTGATCCCGGAACTGCTGCGACCGCGAACAGCAGCAGCAAGAAGAGCGCCGTGGGCATGGAGGTCAGTTGCGTCCAGATCCACCGCAGGGACCCAACCAAGCCCAAGGCCGGTGCATCGCCGCGGTCTTTAGCGGTGCGTTTATTTTTCGCCATTAAATCGGCAACCTCACTTCATTGGCAAACCAGTTTTGTAGTTCTGCGACCCAGCTTCCCCAGAGCCCGGTCATCATGACTACACCAAGCAGAATCAGCATTCCGCCGCCCAAACGCATGACCAGCAGTTGGTGGCGGCGGAAGAACGCCAGCGCCCGCATGCCACGCTGCAGTCCCAGGGCAATCCCAATAAAGGGAAGGCCCAATCCCAAGCAATAAAACGCGGTTAACAATGTTCCACGAGCTATATTCGGGTCGGTTCCTGTCGACATGATCAGTACGGCACTGAGCGTAGGACCAATGCATGGAGCCCAGCCCAGTCCGAAGGTGAACCCCAGAATCGGTGCTCCCCACAGGCCTGCCGGCGGCTTGCGGTGAATTTTCCGGTCACGCTGCAACCACGAAATACCGCCCATGAAGACGACACCCATGATGACCACCACTAGGCCAAGTACCTGGGTCACCCAGGCGCCTTCGAATCTCAGCCAGGCAGTGGTCTGGCTGAAGAGTACTCCGATGGCAATGAAAACCACCGAGAATCCCAGAACAAAGAGCAGTACCCCAAGCAATACCCGCCCTCGGCGGTGCTCTCGTAAGTCAGCACCGGACAGCCCAGTGACATAGCCCAGATATCCGGGAACCAAAGGAAGTACACAAGGCGAAAGGAAAGAAACGAGACCCGCTAATATAGCCACCGGCGCGGCCAACAGCATGGATCCGTCCAGCACAATATCGGCAAAGGGATTCGACGTAGTCAACAAGTTGCTCACAACTCTTCAGTGAGTGCTGTATCGATCAGCGTCTTCAGAATCTTTGGGTCAACCGCGCCGATTACACGTGCACGGACTCGTCCCTGACGGTCAAGTACCAAAGTGGAAGGCACCGCCTGCAGCGGAACATATTTTGTCATAGCCAGCTGAATCTGGCCACCTGTGTCTTGAATCGACTCGTAGGGAATCTCAAAGCTGCGTTCAAAGGCTTGTGATGCTTCGGCTTCGTCACGGACGTTGACCCCGACAAATGGAACCTTGTCACCAAATTCTTCGGACAGCTCTTTCAGGTGCGGTGCTTCGATCCGGCACGGAGCGCAGGCCGCGTACCAAAAGTTGATAACCACTGGTTTACCGCGCATTTTGCTGAGATCCACGGTCGTGCCTTGGTAGGTTTTGGAGTTGATCTCGATGGGCTCGGTACGTTTTTCAACCGCGTATTCTTCCACGGCGCCGTCTCCGGCAATGTAGTTCTTGTTGTCTCCGGAGCGCGCCTGTTTGGAAAGCGGATCCTCGGTGGCCGTGCAGGCGGCCAATGGCACAGCGACCGCAGCAACCAGCATCGAGCGCAACATGGTGCGACGATTTAAGAAGCGAGGGTTCTGTGAGGACTCATTCATCAATTTTAAGCTCCAGGGATGTTCGCCGCGCCAGCCAGCAGGTCTGGGCTCGGTTCGGTGTAGTTCACGGAGCGAAGTTCGTCTCCGTCAAATTCAAAACTGGTTATTGAGGTCAACGTGCATTGCCGCGCTCGCGGATCATGGAAAAGGCGTCGGCCTTCTGCGTCGCGGCGGGTCACCCAGATAGGCAATTGGTGGCTCACGATGATGATTTCTGCACCGTCTCCGTGCTCGGCGAGGGCGGCGTGGCGTTGTTCGTCCATGGCCAGGCGCATTCGAGCAACCTGCTGCACATAGGGTTCACCCCAAGAAGGCTTCAGCGGGTTGCGCAGCAACGGCCAATAGCGCGGGTTCTTCAGCTGCGACTTGATCTGTGCTAGGCCTTCAAAACTATTTCCGGCTTCGATGACTCGTTCATCGGTGATGATTGGTAAGTCCAGTGCCTGCGCGGTTGGCTGCGCGGTCTGCTGGGCCCGAATCAGCGGGGAGGCGACCAAACGGACAACGTTGGCGCCTTCGGTCTGCCGCTTGGCGAAGTATTCTCCGGCACGGTCTGCCATCTGGAATCCCAGCTCGGAGAGTCCGAATCCTGGGATGCGACCATACAACATGCGGTCCGGGTTGAGAACTTCCCCGTGGCGCAACAAATGAACGGTTGAAACTGGCATGGTTACAGTCTCTCAAACAATCAACCCAAAAGATGAAAATTGTGGCCACGATCAAGTATTCACAGCATCCGCATGGGATTCCCATATCAAAAAACCATCCTTTCGGAGGGCCTGATCACAATCGCCACCAACTAGGCTAGAAGATAGAGAAACCCGATAGCTCAGCGACATGCAAAGGACGGTTATGAGCACCAACGATCCGAACCAGCCGGGCCAGCCGTACAACCCTGCGGCGGGCTCAGGACATTCGAACCCGAATCCTTACGGCGAGAATCCCTACGGCGGGCAGCCCAACCCCTATGGCCAGAATGCCGGGCAGCAGCAACCCCCACAGTTCCAGCAATATCCGCAGCAAGGCGGATACGCTCCGGTGCAGCCACCGGCCGAGCGTCCCAAAACACTGCGGATCGCATTCTTATTGATCTTGCTCGCCGGAGTGTTCAACGCCGCCTCAAGCTGGCTAGTCAACAGCACCAATCTCATTGGCAACGTCATCACTTCGCAGTGGGGGCTATTTGAAGAGCAGATGCGGACCTCGATGGAGTCGAGCAGCGACCCCGCGGCCAATGTGGAGCTGGAAAAAATGCTCGCCAACCCGGACGCGTTCATGGCTCAGGTCTCCTCATCGATGACTAGCTTCACCATCGTTGGCATGATCATCAGCCTGCTGGCTTACTTCTTGGTTGGTTTTTTTGTTGGTCGTGGCGTCGGCGCGATGCGTATTATCGCCACCATCTTTGCTGCCCTGTCGATCATCAGCTTGCTGATGTACCTGCCAATGATCAGCATGTACGCGAACTCCTCGGACACCATGATGATCAACGTGGTCTTCACGCTCAGCGTGGTGCTCGGTATCGTGGGCGTAGTTTTTGCTTGGTTGCCTGAGTCCTCGAAGTACATCGTCGCGCGCCGCATGGCCCGCCGCGCCGGCTACCGCTAAGCCGAACGGGCATGGCGTTTGTGCCTTAACAACCCGGGTCACGACTTCTCAGAAGTCGTGACCCGGGTTCTTTCTTGAGATCTTCGTCTTTAGCTTTGAACCGCGTGATAGGCCAGAATCTGCAGTTCGGTGGACAGATCCACGCGGCGCACAATCATCCCGGCCGGAATCCGCAAGGGGCGCGGTGCGAAGCTGAGTACCGAGTTCACCCCATGCGCTGCCAGTGCATATATCAATTCTTGGGCCGCCTCCCCCGGAACGGCGAGAACCGCAATATTGATTTGTTCTCGTCCGATGACCTCGCCCAGGGTGCTTATTGGCTCCACCACAAGATCTCCAACGTCACTGCCGATTATGCTCGCGGACGTATCAAGAATTGCTCGGACCTGGAATCCACGGCTGGCAAAGCCTGCATAGCCGCTCAAGGCTCGTCCCAGGTTACCTGCACCCAGAATGGCTACCCGCCAGTCCCTGGTCAATCCCAGCGTTCGGTTGATATGTTCGGCCAGTTCGGTCACCACATATCCCACGCCGCGGGTTCCATAGGATCCCAGCAATGAGAGATCTTTACGCAGAATCGCCGGATTAACGCCGGCTTCCTTGGCCAGCACACCCGAACTGGTGCGTTCGGTGCCCTGGGCTTCGAATGCGTTCAGCGCACGCAGATATTGGGTCAGCCGGGTCAATGTTGCTTCGGGTAATACCCGTGGCTCAGGCTCAGTCATGAGCGGGCGCTCGAACAGGTTCGGTGAGCGCAGGGCATGTCGCTGGGATCATCATTGCCTAGCTACCCAGCAGACGTTCAAGGCGTTTTCCGTCAACGGTCCAGAAGTCGCGCACTTGACCGTCAATGAGCAACACCGGCACCTCTTCGTGGTGCCTGGCCAGCAGTTCCGGGTGCTCATCGATATCAAGTTCTGAGAACTCCATGTTCATCCGTTCGGTGACGTCTTTGACCGTGGCCCGGGCCGCCGCGCACAGGTGGCAACCTTGACGCATCAACAACTGAATCTCATGCAATGTACTCACCCTTCAATAATCTCACGAGCCGCAACCAGCGTCTAAGTCGAGAATGAAATAAACTGAATCAAATGCAGTCATCAGAGCACCTCAGCGAGCAGCCCACCACGACGCCACACGATGTCGTTGCCGCCTTCTTCGATGTGGATAACACCATGGTGCGCGGTGCCACCCTGTATTTGCTGGCCCGAAAAATGCATCAGCGCCGGTTTTTCCAGTTTCGCGAAATTCTATGGTTTGCGCTCAAGCAGCTGCGTTTTGCCGCCCGTGGCGAGCATATTGGTGACATCCACCAGATTCGTGACCGTGCTTTACTCATGGCCAAGGGTATTTCCGTGGCCGAGATGGCCCAAATTGGCCAAGAGATCTATGACGAGTACATCGAACCAAAACTTTGGAAAGGTACCGTCTCGATTGCCCATCAGCATTTAGCCGTAGGGCGTGAGGTGTGGCTAGTGACGGCAACTCCCCTGGAAGTAGCGAACGTGATATCCGAAAGGCTGACATTAACCGGTGCCTTGGGGACGGTTGTGGAGCGTAAAGACGGAAAATACACCGGTGCGTTGGCCACCCCGATCCTGCATGCAGCCGAAAAAGCACAAGCTATTCGATTGCTAGCTAAAGAACGCGGGATCAAGCTTTCGAAATCGTGGGCCTACTCTGATTCCTATAACGATGTGCCGCTGTTAGAGGCCGTAGGCCACCCGGTGGCGATCAACCCCGACGCCCGGCTCCGTGCCTACGCTAAACGCCGTGGTTGGCAAGTCTACGACTTCCGCACCGGTCAGCGTGCAGCACGGATCAGTTTGCGCCTTGCGGGCGTTCTAGGCGCGCTGTGGGCCGCCAGGCGGTCATTGCTCGCTCGGCGCGGCCGATAGTTCCAGAAAAAGCAATCGCCACCGTCAAGGTCAAACCTTGATACGGTGGCGATAATTGCCAAGAGGCAAAAGCTGCTTGAAGCAGATTTACTTCTTATTGCGACGCTGGTGACGAGTTTTACGAAGCAATTTGCGGTGCTTCTTCTTCGACATACGCTTGCGGCGCTTCTTGATAACAGAGCCCATAGTGGTTCCTCACAAACTAATTAAATATGTCAACCAAAATGTAGGCCTTGAAACTATTCTAAGCCACAAGGTTGACCGGACGTTAAACGTTCCTTAACAGATTACCCGCTTTTCGGTCATGCTCTGACCATCGCGCGGCTATCGACCGAGGGAACCCGTTCCACGCTGCGGATCAATCGCCGCAGCTTGCAGGTATGCTTCCACTGCGTTTTCAGGAACACGATAGGAGCGACCGAATTGAACAGCAGGCAGGTCGCCTGCATGAATCAAGCGATAAACCGTCATTTTGGAAACACGCATCATTTCGGCCACTTCGGCGACCGTCATGAAACGGGCTCCTGCAAAATTCTGTTTATCCGCCATAGGGGAAATTCTCCTGACGCTGATCTCTGATTCGTCGTGTATTTTGCTCGCGTGAACAAATACGACTTGGGATCAACATCTGCAATCATATTCACGTTCGCTCGGTTCCAGTCTAGTCGCACTTACGTAACTTTTGCATCACGGAACACACCAGAACCACGCTTAGATCTCGATTGTGACATTTAAAGTGCTTTGGACACCTGTCTGCCACCAAAAAAGGTGGGAGACAGGCGTCCAAAAGTGCGTTTTAACCAAAAAGCTTAGATAAGACCCTGGGCCAGCATTGCGTCGGCAACCTTCACGAAACCGGCGATATTGGCGCCAGCCACGTAGTTGCCCGGCACACCATACTCATCAGCAGTGGTTGCACAGCGTTCGTGAATGCCCACCATGATTTCCGTCAAGCGGCGCTCGGTGTGCTCGAAGGTCCACGAGTCGCGGCTAGCGTTCTGCTGCATTTCCAGCGCGGAAGTCGCCACGCCACCGGCGTTAGCTGCCTTGCCCGGACCGAAGAGGATGCCAGCGTCTTGGAAGACCGAGGTAGCTTCTGCCGTGGTTGGCATGTTCGCACCTTCGGCGACGGCGATGGTGCCAGCGGCAATCATCTTCTTCGCTGAGGCAACACCAAGTTCATTCTGTGTGGCACATGGCAGCGCCACAGCACCCTGAACATCCCACACGTTGCCATCGGCTACGTAGGAGACCTTCTTGCTTCCGCGGCGTTCGGCGTATTCGCTGATGCGGCCACGCTCAACTTCCTTGATCTGACGCAGCAGCTCAAGGTCGATACCGTTTTCGTCAACGATAAATCCGGCCGAGTCCGAGGCGGTTACTACCTTGGCGCCCAGATCCTGAGCCTTCTCTATGGCGTGCAGGGCTACGTTACCCGAGCCCGAAACAACCACACGCTGACCGTCAAAGCTCTTACCGCGAGTCTTGAGCATCTCGTTGGTGAAGATCACCGCACCGTAGCCCGTTGCCTCGGGGCGAACCAGAGAACCTCCCCAGCTCAAGCCCTTACCGGTGAGTACACCAGACTCGTAACGGTTGGTGATGCGCTTGTACTGGCCGAAGAGATAACCGATTTCTCGACCGCCGACACCAATGTCACCGGCTGGAACGTCGGTGTACTCGCCAATGTGGCGGTACAACTCGGTCATGAACGACTGGCAGAAACGCATCACTTCGCCATCGGACTTACCGCGTGGATCAAAGTCGGAACCGCCCTTGCCGCCACCGATTGGCATACCGGTCAGGGAGTTCTTGAAAATCTGTTCAAAACCAAGGAATTTGACGATACCCAGATACACCGAAGGGTGGAAACGCAGTCCGCCCTTGTATGGGCCCAGAGCAGAGTTGAACTCAACACGGAAACCGCGGTTAATCTGGACACGACCAGCGTCGTCTACCCAAGGAACGCGGAAAATAATCTGGCGTTCTGGCTCACACAGGCGCTGAAGAATAGCAGCCTCTGCGTACTCAGGATGCTTAATTGACACAGCTTCGAGGCTCTCGAAAACTTCGGTCACTGCCTGATGGAATTCTGCCTCACCGGGGTTACGGCGGAAGACTTCGTCGCGAATAGTCGCTAGTTGCTTGTCCAAGTTTCTCTCCTCATCACTTGGGGCAGGCAGCAGGGGCGCACAAAAGACCACCGGCCCGGCAACACTGCCCCACGCAAGAGAATGCCATGTCTGACATTCTTAGCGAAAATTCTTTGTTATAAAACGCGTACTTGTACGTAACGTAAAAGTCGCGTAGAAGAACGGCTCAGACAGTCTTTACCGAAGTCAAAGGGTTATCGACGACGACCAAAACGAGGGAAACGCTCCAAGATCTCTTGAGCTCTGCCCGTGACTTGTTCCAAGCCCCGCCCTACACTGCGGCCGAGCTGATGCGCGGCAGCCGGAAGTGCATTGGCATCTTGCGGATCCTGCACCAAGTCCAGATCCACGGACACCATCTCGGGGACGGGTTCCAAGGCCGGCAGGATCTCGGCACACCAAGCGACCAAAGTTTCAACGGCTTCGCACTGCACGCTATAAATACGCCGCTGTCCTTGGGCGTTCATGGTCACCAGATTTGCTTCGCGCAAAACCTTAAGGTGCTTAGAGACCGTCGGTTGCGAAATTTCCAGTTGTGTCACCAGTGCGCCGACGGCCATGGGTTCGGCCTTCAGCGCTTCGATGATCTTACGTCGGGTTGGTTCTGCCAACGCAGAAAACACTTCATCAATAGCCACAGACATAACCCTATCGGCATATGACCTGACAGCAGCAGATTTCCCACCACGGTCAAGGCTTCAGATTGATCACAGATGGTCAAAAATTCTAGTCAAACCAGGGGTCTAGACCATAGAGCGGAAAGACTTCTTTACGCGTGGCAATAATCGTACGGTCCACCGGATCCGCGGGATCATAGCCGACCTCCCAATTTCGCCACCATAATTGTGCGTCATCACCCATGAGATATGGCATCGCTCGTCCGTAAGTTTCAAGGACATAGCGGCGGAACTGCTCGGGCACATAAGTTCTCAGTGGTACTGGTTTTCCAGCGGCGATTGCGGTCAGATGTGTCCACGTTCGCGGCACCACCGCGGTGACGTTATATCCCCCGCCTCCGGTCGCAAGCCAACGTCCATCACACACATCATCGGCCAGTTGCGCGATATCCAAGGCAACTTGGCGTTGGGCATCTACCGAAAGTTTCAGATTAGTCATCTCATCATCGCGGTGTGCATCACAACCATGCTGAGAGACGATAATTTCCGGATCAAATGCGCGGACCAGCTGTGGGACGACCGCGTGGAAGGCTCGCATCCATCCGGCGTCCCCGGTCATCGCCGGCAAGGCAATATTGACCGCACTACCTTCGGCACGTGGGCCGCCAATTTCGTTGGCGAACCCGGTGCCGGGAAAGAGCGACAGCCCGGATTCATGAATGGAGATCGTCAGAACCCGCTCGTCATCCCAGAAGATTGATTCGGTGCCATCACCATGGTGCGCATCCACATCGATGTAACACACGCGTTTGGCACCACGTTCAAGCATCCGGTGAATGGCTGCGGCTGCATCATTAAAGATGCAGAACCCACTGGCTTTGTTGCGTTTGGCATGATGCATACCGCCGGCAAAGTTCACTGCGCGAACCGTCGACTGATCCATGATGGCGTCCGCTGCGATCACCGAACCGCCGACAATGCGCGCGGCCGCCTCATACATGCCAGCAAAGACTGGGTCATCTTCGGTTCCTAAACCAAAGTCCACGGCTTGCAAGCCGGGGTCTTCACTGACCGCCTTGACCTGATCCAAATAGTCCTGGTCATGCACCGTCAAGAGGATGTGTTCCTCTGCAACCTCCGGAGCGCTCAGGCTCACGTTGGAAGAGGCGTAAACGTCGAGGGCTTCACTGAGTCGATGGGTCAGCTCTAGCCGCGATGGGTGCATTGGATGATAGTCACTGAACTTGTATTTCAGGTATTGCTCATCCCAGAGCACGAGCGTTGGTTGCGGCGCATGTTGAGGTTCTAACACCTTTGTAGGCTACCTGATGGTGATTCAACTAACCCGTTTATTGCCTTTTGGGCATTTTGCTCGTGTTTCGAGGCCCCAAGACGAGCACATTGTGCTTTGACCGCGTAAATTACAAGGAGAACAGTCCACACCACGAAATGGCGATTTAACGCGATGAGCACCCAAAGCGAACCGAGTCACCCGGCAAGGGCGGCTGAGTCGCGCGGCCAACGCCGTAAACAGTGGCTGGCGTTGCGGGTACGCATCGCCGATTTCACCGTCCGCTCCCCCGCTCGTTTAGCCTTGGGTGCCTTTCTGGTCGCCATCACCCTATTCACCTCATTGCTCGCCGCGCCCTTTTCCTCGGCCAGCGGAGAGCCCACACCGTTGCATGACGCCTTGTTTACCGCGGTCTCGGCGGTCTGTGTGACCGGACTGACGACCGTCTCAACTGCGGTGCACTGGTCTTTTGCCGGGCAATTGGTGATGCTCATCGGTACCTTCATGGGTGGCCTGGGAATTTTGACCCTCGCTTCAATTTTTTCTCTTGCGGTCTCTCGGAAGCTCGGCGTGCGTGGCAAACTTATGGCGCAGAACTCCATGAATACCAATGCAGCCTCCGCTTTAGGTGAGGTCGGTTCCCTGCTGCGTATTGTGATCCTCACGGCGGTCAGCCTGCAGGCGCTCATTGCGGCATTGCTCATTCCACGCTTTATTTTGCTGGGTGAAGACTTTCTCTCCGCCATTTGGCACGGAGTTTTTTACGCGGTCTCCGCGTTTAACAACGCAGGCTTCACTCCGCACTCCGACGGGTTAGTTCCTTACGAGACCGACCTGTGGATCTTAGGCCCATTGATGCTTGGCGTGTTCCTAGGATCCTTAGGTTTCCCGGTCATCATGGTGTTACTGGCCCACCGCTTCAACGTCAAAAAATGGAACCTGCACACCAAACTCACCATATTGGTGACGCTCATCTTGCTTGTAGCAGGTACCGCGTTGTGGCTACTGGTCGAGTGGAACAATCCACGGACCATTGGCTCGCTGAATTCCGGAGACAAATTCATCCACGGCCTCTTTGCTTCGGTGATGACCCGCTCTGGCGGGTTTAACCTGGTGGATCAAAATGACATTGGACAAGTCACCGTGTTGGTCACTGACGCGCTCATGTTTGCTGGTGGCGGCTCGGCCTCCACCGCTGGCGGCATCAAGGTCACCACCATCGCGGTGATGTTCTTAGCGATCATGGCCGAGGTCCGTGGTGAACGTGATGCCAAGGCCTTTGGGCGGCGTATTCCCGAGGGCACCATGCGCGTGGCCGTGTCGGTAGTGGCCATGGGCGCCACACTGGTCATGGTGGCCACCGGGTTGCTCTTAGCCATTGACGAGCAGGTCGGGTTCTCCCGGGCACTGTTCGAATCAATCTCTGCTTTCGGTACGGTGGGGCTGAGCATGGGAGTTTCCGCAGAGATGCCCCCAGCCGGTAAATACGTGCTCAGCGCATTGATGTTCGCCGGACGCATTGGAAGTATTACCCTAGCCAGCGCCTTGACCATGCGTCATCGCGATACGCTGTTTAGCCTCCCCGAAGAAAGGCCGATCATTGGCTGAGAAAAACATTGAGCACAACGCCCCGGTGCTCGTCATTGGTCTGGGACGTTTTGGCGCCTCGGTTGCGGAGACCTTAGTGAAACAGGGCCGCGAGGTGCTAGCCATCGAGCGTAGTCCCGAACTCGTTCAGCAGTGGGCCAGCACGCTCACCCACGTGGTCGCGGCCGACGCCACCAATATCGATGCTTTACGCCAACTTGGCGCTCAAGAGTTTAGTTCTGCGGTGGTCGGTGTGGGTACCTCGATTGAGTCCTCCGTGCTGATTACGGTGAATCTGGTCGATTTAGGCATTGAACACCTGTGGGTGAAGGCGATTACTCCCTCGCACGGCAAGATCCTCACTCGCATCGGCGCAAACCATGTGATCTATCCCGAGGCAGACGCCGGAGTTCGTGCCGCCCACTTGGTCGGTGGCCGAATGTTGGACTTCATCGAATTTGATGATGGCTTCGCAATCGTGAAGATGTACCCGCCCAAGGAGACACAGGGATTCACGCTGGCCGAGTCCCAGGTGCGCTCCAAGTACGGGGTCACCATCGTTGGGGTGAAGTCCCCCGGCGAAGATTTCACCTACGCGGTACCAAATACCATGGTCACCCGCCGCGACGTACTGATCGTCTCCGGACATGTAGACCTACTTGAACGCTTCGCTGCTCGCCCCTAAGGCCTAGCAGATACACCGATGGCGTCAGTGCCCCTTGGCTGGGGCTCTGACGCCATCGGTACTTAACGCTTCAGGTGTTTAGCTCAGTTCATCACTCAAAGCCGCAGCACGAGCCGCAGCGGCCTTGGCGCCGGCTTCAATGATCGCCGGGATCCCCTGCTCGTCAAAGGTCAGAATCGCCTGTTCGGTGGTGCCCTTCGGGCTGGTCACCGCACGACGCATCTGAGCCGGGTTAGCTTCCGGATCCGCAAGCATCTTTCCGGCACCCGCCACGGTGGCACGAGCCAAGTCAGTAGCGAGCTTTTCGTCAAGTCCCATGGCGATACCTGCGTTGGCCATCGCTTCGGCAAGATAAAAGCCGTACGCCGGGCCGGAACCGGAAATAGCCGACAGTGCGTTTTGCTGCGACTCATCAATCACATGTACGTCGCCGGAACCGGAGAACAGCTCGGTGACTCGTTCAATTTGCTGGTCACTGACCGCTTCACCGGCGCTCAGACCGACCACGCCAGCACCGACCATCAATGGCGTGTTTGGCATGGATCGCACTACCGGCTGGCCGGCAGGAAGGTGTTCTTGCATGGTCCTCAAGGTGATGGCAGCAGCCACCGACACCACGACGGTTGATTCGTTTAATGCCGAAGAAATCTCATCACACAGTGCGGTAATGCCCACCGGCTTCACACCGAGGAACACAATGTCTGCAGCGGCCGTAGCTTTCTTATTGGCTTCCGGGTCTTCATTCCCGATCAGCACGTTGATGCCTAGCTCACGCAATTGCGCGGCGCGATTATCGCTGCGCAGGGTGGCAGTAATGTTTTTCGGGTCATGCCCAGCGCCCAGAATTCCGCGCAGAATCGCGCCGTTCATGGAGCCGGTACCTAAAAATGCAAGCTTGAGATGATTTGTCGCTTCGCTCATATAGTTATTTTGTCACCCGTTCAGAGTCTTGATTAATTGTCAGATGCTCGCGCGCAAATTCCAGTGTGCGTCCGAGCCATTCTTCCTTTTGTCCAGCATGTTTGGCCTTGCGTGTGGATACTTCCACCGCAACCACGCCTTCCCACTGTGAATCTCGCAAGAAGTTCAGTGATTCGGCCACCGGCTGGGTGCCTAATCCAGGCACCAAGTGTTCGTCCTTGCCATTGTCCAACCCATCACAAAGGTGCAGGTGAGTCAATCTGTCGCCTAGGTCTTCAAGCGCTTGGCGCGAGTCCATATTGGCGATCGCCGCATGGGAGAAGTCCCAGGTGACATGCTTATAGTCTTCCGGAACCGGGTTCCAGTGTGGCAGGTACATTTTGGAGGATTCGCGTCCCCGGCTACGCCATGGGTACATGTTCTCCACGGCGATCTTCATCCCCGTCGATGCGGTGATGCGACGCACGCCCTCGACGAAGCTCTCCGCGTAGGTCCCCTGCCAACGAAATGGCGGGTGCGCGACAACC
This sequence comes from Glutamicibacter ardleyensis, assembly GCF_014644555.1. Lineage (GTDB taxonomy): Bacteria > Actinomycetota > Actinomycetes > Actinomycetales > Micrococcaceae > Glutamicibacter > Glutamicibacter bergerei. The sequence goes on from NZ_BMKX01000003.1 coordinate 221,900, forward strand.
ACCTTCGCTCCGACGGCCTGTGCCAGGATTACCGAGCGCTCAATCTTCGCCCACGCCGAACCCCAGACCTGCTGGGTGAGCAGCAACGTTGGTGCGTGAATCGCCATAATTGGCAACTGGTACTTATCCATGAGGGCCATCAGTGCGGTGGCGGACTGGCTCGCTTGGTTACCGGTAATTAATACCTCTAGCCCGTCGTAACCCACGTCCTTAGCCATCGCGAAGGCATCATGCACGGTCAGCGGATAAACCGAGGCACTAGATAGTGTCACCGGTACCCGAGGCACCCGTTGTTGGTCTTGCATCTTCGACCCCTCCTCGCCGCGCCGTCGCTTGCCGGCGCATCTTTCAATGAAGTATTAAGCCGAAGGTTCACTCAGACTGACGGTCTTGAGTGAGCCTAACGCAACCTCTCCTACCCCCACGCTACTACTGAGCGGTGTCGAAGAGTCAAACATCACGTGATCAAATCGTCGCAGCATTAAACCTTCACGTAACGCCCAAGGACAGATACGGACACTTTTTAATTTAAGTGCGCTCATCGCTTCATGGGCCACAATAGCGCCAGCAAGCAGTTGCGGTGCACGAATTTCCGAGACCCCAGGAAGCTCGGCACGCTCTTCCCAGCTCATCGCGGTCAATCGGTTGGCCCAGAGTTTCAGCGAGTCACGGTGCAATACGCGTTTAACGTAAGGCCCCTCACCGCTGGGGGCGGCCCCGGTAATTCGCGACAGTGATCTGAAAGTTTTTGACGTGGCCGTAGCCAAGGTGGGCTTGCCGTATTGGCGTAGTTCGGTGGTGGGGTCCGTCAGCACATCACGAACGTAGGTGCGTAGCTCTTTGACTTCCTTGATCGAAGGTAGATCATTGGGCAACCATTCGCGGGTCAGCCGGCCCGCGCCCAGTGGCACCGAGTAGGCGACCTGTGGGAACTCGTCGGTGCCCACCGCGAGCTCCAGTGAACCGCCACCCATATCCAAGTTCAGGATCGATTCAGAAGACCAACCAAACCAACGGCGCACCGAATAGAAGGTCATTCCGGCTTCTTCCTCACCGGAAAGCTCCATCAGGCTCACCCCGGTTTCGGCAGTGACTCGTTCAAGAACCGCCGCGCCGTTGGATGACTCGCGAATAGCCGAGGTGCAGAAACCCATAAAGTCTTCGACTCGGTGGCTCTGCGCGAATTCGGCGGCCTCCTTGATGAAGGCGATCAGCTCCTGCTGGCCTTCTTCGGTGATTGCACCGTACTCGTTGAGGTAACGCACCAAGGACAACGGCCGCTTATGCGAGGCATAAGATACCGGCCGGGCACCCGGGTAGGCATCCACCAGTAATAGGTGGACCGTATTTGAGCCAATGTCCAATACGCCAAGCCTCATGATGCGCTCCTCAACTCAGCAGACAAGGTCTACTTTTCACTCTTTTTTGCGGTGGCTTTTTTGGCCGGAGCCTTTTTAGCCGGAGCTTTCTTGGCCGGAGCCTTTTTAGCAGCGGGCTTCTTCGCAGTAGCTGTCTTCGCGGTTCGTTTCACCGGACCGCGAGCACGCTTATCTGCCAACATTTCGATGGCTTGTTCGCGGGTGAGCTCCTCCAGCGAGGTGGCGCGAGGCACCGTGATATTGGTGATGCCATCGGTGATGTACGGACCGAAACGGCCGTCCTTGACCACAATGTTTTTCTCACTGGTCGGGTCAACACCAAATTCTGCCAGTGGTGGCACCGCGGCCCGAGCTCCACGCTGCTTAGGCTGTGCATAAATTGCCAGTGCTTCGTCCAAGGTGATGCTGAAGATCTGCTCTTCGCTCTCGATAGAACGCGAATCGCTACCCTTCTTCAGGTAAGGACCAAAGCGGCCGTTCTGCACGGTGATCTCTTCGCCCTCAGCATCAGCGCCCACCACGCGTGGCAGACTCATCAGCTTCAGCGCCTCATCCAAGGTGACAGTTTCCACGGTCATGGATTTGAACAGCGACGCGGTGCGTGGCTTAACCTTCACCGGCTTCTTAGGCGGCTTTGGCTTGCCGTTCTTGTAGTACTCCACCGGTTGCGCGGCGATTTCTTCTTCAGTCATGTCCGGGATGATCTCGGTGACGTAGGCACCGTAACGGCCATCCTTGGCCACAATCTTTCGCCCGGTGGCCTCTTCAATTCCCAGCTCACGCTCGGATACCTGGGCGGTGGCGAACAGTTCTTCGGCCTTCGCCGCGGTCAGCTCATCCGGTGCCAGTTCCTCAGGAACGTTGGCGCGCTGCGGATCGGTGCCTTCCTCGGCGCCTTCCGGAAGGGCGCGTTCGAGATACGGGCCGAACTTGCCCACACGCAAGGTGATGTCGTCGGTGATCTTGATCGAGTTGATAGCTCGGGCATCAATATCACCCAAGTTATCCACCACGTATTTCAGACCTTCAGGGCGAGTTTCGCCCTTGCCACCGAAGTAGAACATGTTCAGCCAGTCGGTACGTGCCCGGTTGCCGTGAGCAATTTCGTCCAGGTCATCTTCTAGGCGCGCGGTGAAGTCATAGTCCACGTACTTTGCGAAGTGCTCTTCGAGCAGTCGAATCACGGAGAACGCGATCCAGCTTGGCACCAGGGCGCCACCACGCTTAGTCACGTAGCCGCGATCCATGATGGTGGAGATCGTTGGCGCGTAGGTCGACGGGCGGCCAATTTCGCGCTTTTCAAGCTCAGCAACGATAGACGCTTCGGTGTACCGGGCCGGAGGGGTGGTTTCGTGGCCCAGCGCGATCAGTTCATCACCGGTCAGCCCCTGTCCCACGGTGAGCTGTGGCAGGCGTGCTTCGGCGTTCTCGGCCTTTTCTGCCGCATCGCTTTCACTGTCCTTGCCCTCTTCGTAGGCCGAAAGGAAACCACGGAAGGTGATCACGGTGCCCGAGGCGGAGAACTCGGCAACGCGGCTATCGCTGGCGGTACCGGAAAGTTTAATAGTTGCGGTGAAACCCTTGGCGTCAGCCATCTGGGAGGCGACGGTGCGCTTCCAGATCAGCTCATACAAGACGAATTCATCCTTGGAAAGCTGTGAACGCACATCCTTTGGACGGCGGAACATGTCACCGGCCGGACGGACTGCTTCGTGGGCTTCCTGCGCGGAATCAGATTTCCCCTTGTACACGCGCGGGCTGGACGGAATCGAGTCTGCCCCGTAAAGCTCGGTGGCCTGTGCACGGGCGGCACGCACGGCTTCATTGGAGAGGAAGACCGAGTCGGTACGCATGTAGGTGATGTAACCATTTTCGTACAAACGCTGAGCGATCTGCATGGTCAGCTTTGAGCTCCAGCGCAACTTGCGGCTGGCTTCCTGCTGCAAGGTGGAGGTAGTGAAAGGAGCAGCCGGGCGACGGGTGTACGGCTTGTCTTCGACCGAGGTGACGGCAAAGTCAGAGTTAGCCAGATTAGCAACCAAGGACTCGGCGGCTTCCTGGTTCAGTGGCGTCAGTGGGTTCTTCGTGGACTTCAGCTGACCGCGGTCATCATAGTCACGTCCCGAAGCCACACGCTTGCCATCCACTGAAGAAAGTTTCGCAGCAAAGGATTCCGAACCGGCGGTGGCGAAGTTTCCCTTGATGTCCCAGTACCCGGCAGAGATGAACGCCATGCGTTCACGTTCGCGCTCCACGACCAGGCGGGTGGCCACGGACTGCACACGGCCGGCGGACAAACCGCGGGCAATTTTGCGCCAGAGGACCGGGGAGATTTCGTAACCGTAGAGGCGGTCTAGGACACGACGGGTTTCCTGCGCGTCAACCAGGTCGGTGTCCAGCTCGCGCATTGAGCCCAAGGCACGCTCAATGCCTTCCTTGGTGATTTCGGTGAAGGCCAGACGGCGTACCGGAACTTTGGGCTTAAGCACCTGGAGCAGATGCCACGCGATGGCTTCACCTTCGCGGTCCGCATCTGTTGCGAGATAAAGTTCGTCGGCGTCTTTGAGCTTTGCCTTCAACTCGGCAACACGCTTCTTCTTATCCGGATACACCATGTAATACGGTTCGAAGTCGTTATCCAGGTCGACCGCGAATTTACCTACCGAGGTCTTTTTTAACTCGGTCGGTAACTCGGAGGGCTGCGGAAGGTCACGGATGTGGCCCACCGAAGCGTCCACGTCGAAGCCCTCGCCCAAATACTTGGCGATCGACTTTACCTTGGCAGGAGACTCCACGATGACGAGTTTCTTACCGGTCTTTTCCTTGGCCTTTGCGGGCACAGCTCTCCTTTTATACAACGCGGTTCCGAGAGTTCCCCTCTAGGTTGCTCTCGGGCGGCAATCGCAGCACCATTGATTGCGACCAGATGACAGTCACAATTCCCGATGATCTTACACCGAAGAACTGCCCAACTTTTCTCTAGCTCACCTCACTACCCAGGTGCTGGTACTCGGGTAGTAATGAGATTAAGTAGAACATACGCTTTGAGTCGATGTTGCGTTCTTCGGCCGTGGCCATTGCCTCATACTCATAAACGAGCTCCAATAAACGCCGATTAAACTCCTTCTGTTTAGCCTCAGGAAGGAAGACTAAACCACTAGTCAGCATGGGTGGACGGTCCGCCGCAGGCATGATTCCTGCCTTGGCTTCAGCCTCTCTGCGTTCAACTTCTGCGTTGAGCCGAGTGCGGAACGCGTTTAATTGCACGTTAAGATAGGCGGTCTTCGCATTCGTCGAGTCAATTTGAGTGTTTAGTTCCAAACGCTCACCGGCGGCGCGCCAGCGACGTTCGCGCGCGTCGCCCTCGCTGGCAGCGCGCGCTACATATCCGTATTTTTCTAAGGCTCGCAAGTGATAACTCATGGCGCTAGGCGTCAATGAGCACATCGATGCCAGCTCGGTGGCGGTACGCGTGGTTTGTGAGGCGAAGAGCTCGTCGAGTACGATCAGTCGAGCATCATGGGCCAGCGCGCGAATAGCCTGCGGGTCGGTGATCGAGACAACTTGTGGGGCTTGATATTCCGCATCGGCGCGTTGCGCACCATCATCTTCGACTGTGTTCCGTGTCATAACGAAAAAGTTTAGCCTTTGTTTCACATTTTACGAAGCATTCCATGCCGAAGAAGGCGGGCGATTGCTTCATATAGTCTTTCAGTGAAGGATTCATCACCTTCACCGATTAATGAATCAAGCGCCACAACTAGCTGCCTTACAGACAATTCTCCGTCGCAAGCAGACAGGAAACCGGCCTGCGCCGAGTCCAGAATCTCAGTTCGACGCACACCTGCACCCTGTCGCAGAAGAATCACTTCGGGGTGTTCGGCGCCAGGGCGCTGATGGCGTTCCTCGGTGACGTCATCGGCCACCAGCAGGTGCCATTGCTTCCAAGCTTCTCCCGCTTCACGCAGAGCATCGGCCATCTGGATATCCCGATCCAAGGAGGGAGCCAGTGGCTGCTCCATTTGGTGCGGGATCCGTTCGAAGCGTCGAAGCGTTACCTCACCGTGCGCGGGTCGGCGGAAATACACCATGCCAAAACCGATGGCACCCACCTGACGAGATTCAAAGTCGTCAAGGTAGGCATCATACGCCAGAGCGTAAGCAGCACTATCTTCACTCTGCGAGGCATCACGTAGCCAGGTTTCTGCGTAGACACTCGGGGTGGTCTGCTCCCGCTCAATCACCCAAACGTCCAAGTCATCTGCGAACCATTCGGAGACTCGGCGCTCCCATGGTTCATTCGACTCCGCATCTAGGCGAGGAATCTCCCAATTGGAAAGCATTTGCATATGCGCCCCTGGATTTAAGTGCACCGGAGCCTGAGCAATGAGGGTGCTCACCAAGGAGTCTCCAGCCATCCCGCCATCGCGATAAGTGAATCGGTCTTGTTCGCGTTCTGACTTTTTACGTGGAGTGATTACGAATGGTGGATTACTGGCAATCAAGTCAAAACACTGATCCGCCACAGGATCAAAGAGACTTCCTTGGAGCAGCGTGACGCGCTCGTCGAGGCGTTGTGGATCCAGCTTGAGGATGCGGTGGTTGAGCATCAGGTTAAAGCGAGTGAACGCCAATGCACGCGCCGAAAGATCCGTTGCCGTGACATGTTTGGCATGCGAGAGCAAATGAAATAGTTGCACTCCGCAGCCCGTGCCTAGATCCAGTGCCCGGTCCACCTCGTGGCGGATGGTTATCTGCGCGAGCGTACGCGAGGCGTGCCCGATTCCAAGAACGTGGTCGGTGCGCAAAACTCCAGGACGCTGATGGGATCCGAGATCGTGGGCCACCCACATCTCCCCATCGGCATCGGAGGCATGTACCGCCAATGCCACCTTGGCCCGGTACCCCGAAGCCCAAGACTCAACTAGCCCCAGCTTCAGCAACCCTTCAACACGCACCGTGGGAAATGCCTCAACCAGCGCAACAGCGGATTCGGTTTGCCCCAGTTGGAATAGCCGAATAGCACAACCCAAGGCGCTGTCCACCGGCTGCTTATCAAGAACGCGAAGTGCCGGGTGGATCTGATCACGCCCATAGGCGGCCACCGCATCGACACCAAGCAATTCGGTGATGGCATCAAAACCAAAATTTATCTCGGTTAAGTCTGTGTGGAGTTTGTCCACCAGCACAAGGTCATAACTATTTGGGGCATCTTCTATGGCAGAAAAATCAGCGGCATTCACACCTCTCAGTCTAACGAGTCCCCCAGCATTACAAGACTGCGCAACCCAACGCCTCCCGCCATAAGATATTCGGTATGCCACTTGTGACCATCACCTATTTGCAACAGCTCACACCATCCCAAATGCGCCCGAGTACCCGGCAGTTGCCGGAGAACGCCAGAATTGAGAAGGTGGAGCAGATTACGCCCGAATTCTCGCGATTCCTCTATCAGTGTGTAGGTAGCCAGCTGAACTGGGCCGACCGGCTGAGCATCAGCCGTACTGACTGGGACGCTAGCTTGCGTAAACCGGGTTCGGAAACCTATGTGCTCTACCAAGATGGCGCACCCAAAGGCTACGCAGAGCTGGTCACCGAGGTCCGCGCGGGCCGCAGTGAAGTTGAGATCTATTACTTCGGACTATTTCCTGAGGCCATCGGGCAAGGTCTGGGCGGAATTCTGTTGAGTGAAGCCAACCGCAGGGCGTGGGATATTCCTCGTCGAGAGAACATTCTCCCGCCGGTGAGCCGTGTGTGGCTGCACACCTGTTCGCTGGATGGCGAAGCAGCTATCCCCAACTATCAGGCACGTGGCTTTAGTGTTTATGAAACGCTCGAAGAAGAAACGCTAGTGGTCGACGCATCGCTAGATTTGTGGCCGAACAGCTAAGCGCAGTTTAAAAGCAGCGAGCGCAATGAATGATCCATTCATTGCGCTCGCTGCTTTGTGCTTACTATTTATGCTTCGATAGCTGACTCGGTGCAGTCAGGGCACCGACGAAGTTCCTCGTCCTTGGCGCAGTCTTCACAGAACAGGCGCAAGTTACGGCAGGTAGGGTTCGAGCAATTCTCGAATTTATTTGTGGCGCCTTGGCAGCCAACGCACTGACCAATGGTGACTGCATCCTCGGAAAACTCGGTGTGCATGCGTTTGTCGAAGACGTACAGGGACCCTTCCCACAGCCCCTTGTCACCGTACTGCTCGCCATAGCGGACGATTCCGCCCTGCATCTGATAAACCTCTTGGAACCCACGCTTGACCATCAATGCCGAAAGCACTTCACAGCGGATACCACCGGTGCAGTAGGTGACAATCGGCTGATCTTTCAGGTGATCGTATTTGCCTGAGTCCAGCTCATCCATGAATTCGCGCGTAGTTTCGACATCCGGAACGATGGCATCCTTGAACTTGCCAATTTGCGCTTCAAAGGCGTTACGCCCGTCAAAGAAATGAATCTTCTCGCCGGACTTTTCCTTGGTCTCCACTAGCTCGTGGAGCTGCTCGGGCCGCAGGTGTACACCGCCGCCAACTACGCCGTTTTCGTCTACTTCTAGTTCGCCCGGCGCGCCGAAGGTAACAATCTCGTCGCGGACCTTAACGGATATACGCGGGAAGTCTTCTGCAGAACCTTCGGACCACTTAATATCCATCTTGTTAAAAGCAGGCAACTCACGTGTAGCTTTCACGTACTTCTTGACAGCAGAAATCTCACCACCAACGGTACCGTTGATGCCGTCTTTGGAGATGATAATCCGTCCGCGCAAGCCCCAGCGTTCAAGCAACGAGCGTTGCCATAGGCGGATAGCTTCGGGGTCTGGAAGCGGCGTAAAAGCGTAATACAAAACAATGCGATGAATGGACACCATATAAGGGTAGTAGCTTTTTAGTTCAAAACGCCGAGCAAAAGATGAAAGTCACATTCTTCATTTCGATCGTTGCTCGGCTATCAGCATTGACTATAGTTTCAAGTAAGCAACGATTAGCTCAACGTCAGCTAATTCCTAGGTAAGACAGGGTAGGGTCAAAACATGGCATCAAACGCAAGCGATGAACTGATTGGTACCTGGGTCGATGGTTGGGCAGGCGTCCGTGGATACGAGATCCGCCATGAAGGGCGCGTCCATGCTGCCCTACGCCATGACACCACCGGGGACTGGGAATACGTTATTTATGAGCCTTCCAAGGAAGAGCTAGCAGCAGTCGCTGAGACGCTTAAGAAGCATCCAAAGCGCCGCCTTACCGCCTTTAACGACTCTGTTGATGACTTGCTGAATACCGCCAATGAAGTTGGTCTTCAGGTATCTGCAGATGATGAAGTGCTCATGGTGACCGAGCTGGCCGTACACGACGTCGAGGTACCGTTGCCTGCCGACGGCTTTGTGTTCCAGATTGAACGCGACGGAACCCATGCTTATGTATCTCTTCATCCAGAAGATAATCAGGAAGTCGTCGCCGCGTCGGGGCATGTCTCGGCAGTAGACGGTTTCGCGATCTTCGACCGCATCATCACCGGACCAGATTTCCGACGTCGGGGCCTTGGCACGCTGATTATGCGCGCGCTGGCTTCACTGGCTCAGGAACACGATGTTGAGGAAGGACTCCTCATCGCTTCCGTTGATGGCCAAGAGCTCTACGCATCTCTGGGCTGGACTTCGCTAGGCAAGGTTGTCCTGTTCAAAGCGTAAGCTTCACACGCTTTTACCTATCGCCGTCGAGAACATTTTCGACGGCGATAGGCTTTTAACAACTCTTCGCTGCTCCGAGAGGCCCTATAAGTGAAGTCAGTACATGCGTTGTTGGATCCGTTTAACCGCCAAAACGATCCCGAAGCGGTGATTCACCGCAGAACCGTTGCGGCAAAAGACGAAATCACCGCGCCCTGGCCGCTCTGGCTCCACGATTCGGTACGCGAAACCTTCGAAGGTCTTGGCATTGCGCACCCCTGGCTTCATCAGGTGCAAGCGGCAGAATCAATTCATGCTGGAAACCACACAATCATTTCTACTGGCACCGCGTCAGGCAAATCTCTGGCCTATCTGATGCCGGGCATCGATCTGTTATACCGCACCCGAGAAACCGGGGCGAATGACGCTGCAGCCCAGGGAACGATCTTGTATATCTGCCCCACCAAGGCGTTAGCGGCAGACCAATTAGCTTCAGTCCAAGCCTTAGCCGTGCCCGGGGTTCGCGCGTCCAGCTACGACGGCGATACCGACCAAGGCACCCGCGCTTGGGTCAGGCAACACGCAAATTTTGTGTTCACCAATCCGGACATGTTGCATCGCGGGATCCTGTCCAATCATCAGGCCTGGTCACGTTTCTTCAAACGACTGCGCTACGTGGTCATCGACGAAGCGCATTCCTATCGTGGCGTTTTCGGTGCGCATGTGGCGAACCTGATGCGCCGGCTACGACGCATCTGCACTCACTACGGAAACGACCCGATATTTATCGGAGCCTCCGCCACTAGCTCGGATCCGGAACAATCATTTTCGCGGCTTATTGGGGCGCCAGCTACCGCGGTCACCCACGATTTCTCGGCGTCAGGTGAGCTGGTCATCGGACTATGGGAGCCACCGTTAACCGATAGAACTGGGGAAAACGGGGCGCCAGTTCGCCGTACGGCCATTGCCGAAAGCGCTTCGATCCTCACAGATTTGATGGCTGAGCATGTGCGGAGCATCGTTTTCATCAAGTCCCGTCGTGGTGCTGAAACCATCGCAACGTTAACACGTAAGCACCTGGAGAAGTTTGCCCCGGAACTTAGCGTGCGGCTTGCAGCCTATCGCTCAGGGTATCTACCGGCCGAGCGGCGCGAAGTTGAAAAGCAACTACGCTCCGGTCAACTGCTTGGGGTGACTTCCACCTCTGCCTTAGAGCTCGGGATTGACATCGCTGGTTTGGATGCTGTGGTGGTCGCCGGTTGGCCTGGTACTCGCGCCTCGTTCTTCCAACAAATTGGCCGTGCCGGGCGCAGCGGACAAGATGCTCTTGCAATTTTTGTGGCCGCCGAAGATCCATTAGATACCTATCTGGTTCATCATCCCGAGGCGATCTTTGAGCTCGGAGTCGAAGCGACGGTATTTGATCCGCAGAATAAGTACGTACTCAGCGGACACCTCTGTGCCGCAGCGCAAGAACATCCGTTGCGTCCCGAAGAGCTAGAACTTTTTGGCCCACAGACCGAAGAATTATTGGACTCGCTGGTGCAGCGTGGATACCTTCGTCGGCGTCCGGCTGGATGGTTTTGGACTCATCCGCAACATGCTGCTTCGATGTTTTCGATACGCGCCGATGGCGGGGGCCCGGTCGATATTATCGATGCTGATACCGGTGCCCTGCTGGGAACGATGGATTCACCTCAAACGCATTATCAGGCTCACCCGGGAGCCATCTATGTTCATCAAGGTGCAAGCTACCATGTCGAAGAACTCGACGAACAAAATCATGTGGTCGTAGTCAGCCGCGTGAACCCTGACTATTACACCACCGCTCGTGACCTGACCACGGTAGCTGTGCATTCTGAGGAACGCACCAGTAAACATCAAGAACTAAACGTATTCTTCGGAGAAGTCACCGTCACCACGCAAGTGGTCTCCTTTCAACGTAAATCGGTCGCCTCCAATGAAGTGCTCTCCGAAGAACCGTTGGAATTAGAAGCCCGCGAGCTACACACGAAGTCAGTATGGTTCACGCTCACCGAGCAACGCCTGCTCCAGGCAGGGCTTACGGTGGATCAGTTCCCCGGAGCCCTGCATGCAGCCGAACATGCAATGATCGGTTTGCTTCCATTGGTAGCTACCTCCGATAGGTGGGATATCGGTGGGGTGTCCACCGCACTGCACATGGACACCGGTCATCCCACGATCTTCGTCTATGACGCGCAACCGGGAGGCGCTGGATTCGCTGAACGCGGTTTCGAACGATTCCTCGATTGGGTCCGCGCGACTCGTGACGCCATTACCTCTTGTGAATGCGCACATGGTTGCCCCAGTTGTGTCCAGTCGCCAAAGTGTGGAAATCGAAATAATCCTTTGGACAAGCACGGGGCGGTACTCTTGCTCAATATTGTGCTGCGGGATATTGAACCGGCTCATCACCGCTGATCTAATGGTGGTGCTCCGGCGCGGGCGCGCGCCGTGGCATCAAACAACTGCACATCCAGGGCAGTGAAGTTCACTGGAACGCTCACGGTGACGCGCACCGAAGTCCCGTCGGCTTCCACCGCGCAGGACTGGAGCAGGGCGTCATTTTCTGCAGAAACACTCCCGGCGATACCGCAGGGGTCTCCCGCGCGCAGTCCCCTGGCGGTATCCGCGGCAGCTAAGGCAGCCAAATCAGCTGCAGATGCTGCGCGCATCGAGGCGTGAGTGGCCGCAGTCCAAAGCAGTACTGCACACGTCAGGATGATCGCCACGGCGACCAGAGCGGTAACCGTCACGGTTCCGTTGCCGCTCTCGTCTTTCAGAAAATGTAGCCCGCTCATTCCAACACCACGCTTGCCTCGCCTCGTACCTTTACCTCTCCAAGCAACGGGATACTTACTGACTTGGTGACGTGAACATTCGAGTATCCGCCGGCGGTGGACACCGAATACGTTGCGTCGTGACCGGCCAATCTGACACCGCTGGAGCGCACCACCGAATTTTCCTCACCGCGTGCCAACTCTCTAGCCATGGCGGCAGCGGCCTGTTGCACTTGGATTTGCTTCATACCCAGCACCCCGAGACACAATAACAACGATAAAAATACGGCGACGGCCGGCAGTAGTACCGCAAATTCTGCGGTACTACTGCCTCGCTCATCATTGAGGTTCATGGCCTAGAGAGACAACGCTTTGCTAATCAGCCCCATGAGCATGCCACGCACATCCCCACTAGATAAGATGCTGATCAGCAATCCTGCGAATGCCACGGCGGCCAGAGTAACCATGGCGAACTCTGCGGTAGTTGAACCTTCTTCGTCGGCGAGACGCTCGGAAATTAAAGATTCCAGTCGTTTCATGATGTGTCCTTTCATTGGTTCCCAAATGCGAATTATTTGGGGGTAGTGATTTCAGCTTGAGTGAGATTTACGGGTGGCGTCCTAGGTTGCTTCCAAGCTGGGGATTACTTCGCTACAACCCCGGCAGCAGGGCAATAATCAGCGGCACGACGCCTAAGGCAATGAATGCTGGCAGAGCGCACGCGCCCAATGGCAGGACAAGTCTGGTGCCAAATTGTGCTCCAAGACGGGCGACTCTTTGGCTTCGTTCGCGGCGCTTTAGGGACGCCGCATTGCGCAATAGGCTTGCCGCGGGTGCCCCTGTCACGTGAGCGAAACGCAAAGCCTTTTCAAGGGGATGCAGCCACGGCGGGACCGAATGCCAGGCTTTGTCCCACTCCATGTTCATTTCCAAACAACGCGCCACCGTGCACAGCTGCTCGCTGTGTGGCACGCTTCGGCCAAGCGTGTCCAGAATTTCCTTGATTGGCATGCCAGAATCCAGCAAGCTCGCGCTGACATCCAGAATCAATTCGGAAGGGTGATTGTGAGCTTCCGTGGTCTTGTTGCGCTCCCTCTTCAGGTTTTTTGCCGGTGCCTTGCTCGCTGAGGGGATGAATAGGAGCAGTACCGCAACGAGAACACAACAGCATGCGAAAAGAATCATTGCAGTGCTGCTTTCGTTGTCGTGCGCAACAGGTATCGACACCACAGCCGGTTCAGTAACCATAGGGTCAGGCCGGCTGCCACGCTCAGTTGGGCCGCCCACGATGTGCTCAGCGCCCCGAGTACGTCAATCCCCAAAAGCATTCCTGCACCAAATCCCACAAGTGGTAGCCACGTCAGTAATTTGGTGGTTGCTTTGGGCCCGGCCATCGCAGCATCAAAAGCTTGAGACGCAACCAAATCAGCTTCCAAATCATCTGCCAAGCGTTCGAGTACCTCGGCAAGGCTGGCGCCACTACGTTCGGATACTTGTAAACACCAATGCAGACGACGCACGCTCGATTGCTCGGTGCCAGAAAGGTTATTGGAGGAGGATTTGTGGGCCCCAAGTCGGTGCATCGCTCGTAATTGATGAAGCGCTTGATGCACTGGGCATTGGCTTTGTTCCGCGGTTAGTAGGGCGTCAACGGCTGGATAAAAAGTCAGTCCGCTGCGCACCAACGCTGCAAGTTCGCGGATAGTTCGGGCATCTTCAGCCAACAAATTTTTTGGCTCGCCACGTCGTCGTAAAAGCCCTCGACTGTCGAAGTTTCGCCGGATAGTCCCGGACTTGATCTGCTCGGTACTTCGCGGAAACCAAAGCCAGAAAGCGAGCACACCTAACAAAAAGATCACCACGAGAATCACCTTGCGCCGTCTGCTAAGGCTTCGACAATCGCTTTCAACGTGTTCGCCCCAACTTTCTGTTCAAGCAATGGCATAAAAGAACTATCAATGGCATCAGTTCGTTGGGTGTCAATGACCGTGTCCACACGCATATGTCCGTCCCGATCCGTGCCCAAAATCCCTAGAGCCACGGGGCCACGCCGCCCCTGAGGACCACGTGACATATGGATCACAAGATCAAGTGCGCTGCTCGCCTGAAGTGCTGTGGCTTGCAGGTTCCAGCCAGCTAGTGCACCGAGGGCCGCCAAGCGGGCGGGAACAGCTTCGGGATTATTTGCGTGTAATGTTCCTGCCGCGCCTTGATGTCCGGTGTTCATCGCTGCCAAGAAGTCTCTGATTTCAGCTCCGCGACACTCTCCGACAATTAAGCGGTCAGGTCGCATACGTAGGGCTTGGATCACGAGGTCGCGTAGCTCGATGGTGCCGGCGGCTTCGACATTCGCTGCGCGGGTTTGCATGCTTACAACGTGGTGGTGATCGACTTGGAGTTCTTGGGAGTCTTCCACCACGATGATGCGTTGACCCTGATGGGCTAAGGAAAGCATCGCTTGGAGCAAAGTGGTCTTGCCACTGCCGGTGCCGCCAGTGATCAGAAAGTTTAGTTCTCGCCTCATGATTTCTTCGAGCAGAGGACGCCACCAACTAGCAGTATTTTCCAGCACCCCGCTCAGATCTAAGGCCTGAGTTTTCTTCACACGTATCGAAATTAAGGGTCCTTGGGTCGCAATCGGAGGCAGAACTGCATGGACTCGATAGTGTTTTAAACTCATATCCATAAACGGGCTTGCATCATCTAGTCGGCGCCCGGATAACGTCGCAAGGTGTACGGCTAGCCTGCGCACCTGTTCTGCTGATCCAAAGACATAGTCGGTCAGTTCTAGACCACGTGGTGAGTCGGTCCATACCCGGCCCTGCCCATCAACCAGAACATCGGTGACCTCTGGCAATTGTGCGAATGGCTCAAGAACGGACAGCCCGGTAACTTCGTCTTGAAGGGCCTTCAACGATTCGGCAGCTCCAGAAGATCCCAAGGCAGCGCCAGAGTCCTGTACGGCACCGGCGAGCGCCACAGCATCTAGCTGTCCCCCGCTGGCCATCGCACGTTGCCGTACGGATTCGAGAATCCGAGCATCAACTTCACGCCGGTTTGGACGACCCGTGCCTTGTGCACTATGTTTGCCCGGGCTCATGTTTCAGTCGCCTCTTTCTGCGGTAAAAGTCGCAGATCCGCGATATTCTGGCGAACTTTTCGAGATCGCAAGATATCAAAGAGCGCCCCACGCTGAAGAACGCGAGTAATCTTTGGCAGGCTACAAAAGTGGCCTAGATATGCACTACTTGCCGGAATTGAGTTCCGTAGATTTCTCGGACCGCACACAATGTGGGAGGTAATCGGGGGTTTACTACTGTCATCGCAGGTAAGGACTTCATGATCAATGAACTGTTCAATCACCGCATGTTGTGGATGTAAGGCGCGTCCGGTGTCGACGACGAGTAAGTCAAAGCCTTGCCTGGCAGCGGCCAATAAGCGAACCACCAATTGTTCATCCACTCCGGCGCAGCTGGCGTTTGGGGACCATGTCAGCACGGCGGTGTCCTGCAAATATGGAAGTGTGTCCACTAGTTGATGCGGTGCAAGTGCACCACCGGAACTACGTAGCTCCTCCCACCCGATTCCTGTAGGCGGGTCCAACGTCAGTCGAGGCCATAACCCGGTGGAATGTGGATCTAAATCAATGAGTAAGCTCTTTTGCCCACTCAACGTGCCAGCATGGGCGATGAGTGCAGCTAAGGTGCTGGTGCCTACCCCTCCAGCAAGGGATGCCAAGGACAGACAGTGAGCTTGTCCCGATCGCATCCCCCACAGTCCTAGATATTCTCCCAACCAATGGTGTGCGCTGGGTAAAATGGCAACCCGAGCGCGCGGAATCCTGCTTGCCACCGACCAGAGCTGTTGGTCATCTTCTTCGAAGCCAAGAATGACGTCACATAGTCCAGGAAAATCCAACGCGTCATCAGCCATATCAGCACCCCAAAGCACTGGGCCATGACCTGCAGCGGGCAGATCTTTCAGCTCGGCACACTGGTGGATACGCACCGCGGCGCCCAACGCGATCAAGGCACAGCTTTCAATCAGCCGCACATCGTTACTGACCAAAGTGCACACCAGTTCTTCTGCCTGCTCACGCTCTGGTTTCACCAGGACAAGTTTTTGGTCCTGAAGCGTTTGTTCGGTAGCCACGAAGCGTGAATCACTTGGAACCTGCGGTATGCCAATACCAGGGAAAGATAACCAATTCATAGTTGAACGGTGACATCGTTTTGTACAGTGCCGGGCGCACCCCTAGCAAACTGGGGATATTGTCCTTGGACAATGCACAATAGAGCCATGAGCATGCTTGCCTTTATCGGCGCAGACCCCGAAGGCTACGCCATCCTCGAACTGCGTCAGGCCCACAACGGTGCACCGGTCATCCCGGCCAGGTTGGTGTCCGCAACGGATTTTCCAATGGCCGTACGCACCATTGAAGACGAGCATTCTCCCCGGTGGATCATGTTGCGCACCACCCCGTGGATGCAGCCACTTTTGGCGCACGGTGTCTTCCTTGCCAAGGCACATATTCTTTCGCTTGCCCAAAGGATTTTGCATCGCAGCCCACTGAGCTCCGGTGCGTTAGATGATTTTGATGTAGATAGCCCGAATGCTCCGATACTCCGGCCAAATCAAGATGCACTGTTTGATTCTCCGGTTACCGGGGAAAGCCTCGATGACCTCGTTTCTATGTATCTGGCCCAGCGCCAGGCGCTACCTACCGAGAAGTCCGCGCGCAAACGGCTTGAACTACTTATTCATGCCGAGTCCGTGGGTGCGCTGGTAGCCTGCGAAATGGAACATACGGGATTAGCCTGGGATGAAAAAGCACATCGCGAATTATTGCGCGAGAAGCTGGGGCCCGCAGTAGGCGAGGGGACACGTCCGGTAAAACTAGCGCAGTTAGCCCAGTCTTTAGCCCACGCGCTGAACAGTCCTGGTCTGAACCCCGATTCCCCACGGGAACTTCTTCGTGCACTGCACCGTGCGGGATTTGCGGTTCAATCGGTCCGTGTCTGGGAATTAGAACAACTTAAACATCCACTTATCGAGCAGGTTTTAGAGTATAAAAAACTTTCTCGCTTAGCTAGTACTCATGGAGATGAGTGGCTAGACCAATGGGTCACCGAGGGACGTTTCCACCCGCATTACATCTTAGGGACGGTCGCCTCTGGTCGGTGGGCTGCCAGTGGCGGCGGGGCTTTACAACTCCCCCACTCGATCCGCCAGGTCGTTCGAACTCCCGTGGGGCGAACCTTTGTCATTGCCGACGGACGGCAACTTGAACCACGCATTCTTGCTGCAATCTCCCAAGACCGTCAGCTCCAAGAGGCAGGCCAACAAGATGACCTGTATCAGTGGCTTATCAACGCGAAACTTGTCTCCGACCGCAATGAGGCAAAGTTGGGGATGCTCTCGGTTATTTACGGGGGCGGTGGTGGCACCTCAGGTGCGGTAGGCGCGGCGTTGAAGAAGAACTTCCCACAGGCGATGGCCTATGTTGATCAGGCGGCGAAAGCCGGCGAACGCGGTCAAGGGGTGCAAAGCTGGTTAGGTCGGGGCTGCCCACCGGCGGACGAAGCTTGGATACAGGCCCAGCGAGCCACCCACGATGGGGCCGGGCAGCGAGCTGCGGACGCGGCGGCACGTTCACGCGGCAGATTCACACGGAACTTCGTGGTGCAATCAACCGCGGCGGAATGGGCTCTGGTGTGGCTAGGCCACGCCCGGCATCTGATTCGGCAGGCCGGATGGGGCGACACTTGCCAGCAAGTGTTTTTTGTTCATGACGAAGCGGTCTTTGAATGCCCGGTGGAATTGGCTCCGCAGCTAGGTGAATTAGTGCGCCACGCGGCATTGCTCGCCGGACGTACTCTCTTTGGAGAGCACAGCCCCAACTTCCCGGTCAGTGTCGGAATCTCGCAGAACTACGCTGAAGGCAAGTAACTGGCTAGCCCATCATGATTTCGCGTTGCCTGTTCCACGGCTTGTTCCAGCCCAACTCATCAAATAAGCGATCAAGCACAATGGCAGTAAATCCCCAGATCAAATGGCCCTCATATTCGAAGGCCGGGGATTTGAAGCGTTGTGCACCGCGGCGCACTACCGCGGTCAGCCGGTTATGCGGATTGAGCAGATGCGCCACGGGTACGCGGAACACATCCGCACTTTCACGCAGATCAGCCGCGTAAACCTTGGATTCGGTGTGCCACCAGCCGATCACCGGCGTGACGAGGAAACTCGATACCGGAAGTTCCGTCTCGGTCAGCTGACCGAGCACCTCAATCCCGGAGGTCTGAACTCCGGTCTCCTCCCATGCTTCGCGTAAGGCCGCAGCAACCGCTGAACCGTCCTCCGGGTCCACACCGCCACCTGGGAAGGCGACCTGCCCGGCGTGTTTGCGTAATGTTGAAGCGCGTTCAACAAAGAGCAAGTCAAGGTCTTGGGCCTTGGAATTTTCCCCCACCGCCTCCGCGGTGGCTGATCCGAAGAGGATGAGTACCGCCGCTTTACGCACGCTGTTGGCATCCAGCTGTGCAAAGACCCAATCCTTGGAAAGTTTGGTCGTGGAGCCCTTGCTTTGCTCGTGGGTGGCGATCACCTTTGCCAACTCTGTGCGTGCACTCATGCGTCTAATCCATATCCTTCGGCGCGCAGTTCTCGACGGGTAGCTCCATCAAGCATTTTCTGCAGTAGTTCTTCTCTTCCGGGGGCCAATTCATATTTGAGTAGCTTTTGGGCCTTGGCCGGAATTTCTTCACCGATTCCTGCCGAGGGGCAAAGCTGTGCCAAGACGCAGGCACCACACGCCGGCTTGCGGGCGTGGCAAACTCTGCGGCCGTGAAAGACTACCCGGTGGCTGAGCATGGTCCAGTCACGCTTTTCAAATAATTCACCGACCTCATGCTCTACCTTGACTGGGTCGCTCTGTCCGGTCCAGCCAAATCGATTAGCGAGCCGGCCGAAGTGTGTGTCTACGGTAATACCGGGAACGCCGAACGCGTTGCCAAGCACCACGTTAGCGGTCTTGCGTCCCACCCCGGCGAGTTTCACCAGATCTTCGAGCTTGGCAGGAACTTCTCCGCCGTGTCGCTCGACCAGTGCCGCGGAAAGCCCCAGCAGCGATTCTGTTTTGGCGCGAAAAAAGCCCGTGGGTCGGATGAGCGCTTCGAGCTCTGAGCGGTCCGCCTGGCTCATTGCCAGCGCATCAGGGAATCGGCTAAAGAGTGCCGGGGTAATTGAGTTAACCCGTACGTCGGTAGTTTGCGCGGAAAGTACCGTAGCAACCAGCAGCTCGAAGGGATTCTCAAAATCCAATTCTGCGACTGCATACGGGTATGCCTCGGCTAAGAGTCGGTGCATCTTGCGTGCACGCCGTTTCAGACCTAATTCAGATTCAACTTTTACTTTTGTTGCCACCAGATGATCGTGCCATGAGCCGACGATTTTTTCATTGTTTACCTGCACTTCGTCGCACTCTATGACCGTTCAGCGCAGAAATTGCCCACTGCCACCTCTGTGGTGACACAAACCACAGGTGTTAGCTTGTTGGCGTGTAACTTTGGTCACAGAGTAAATTTTGTTTAACCGAAAGGAAGCGATCACCGGTGAGTGATTCCAAGACCCTGGACAATCTATCCCATGAAACCCGAGCTTTTGCCCCGAGCAAAGAGTTCAGTGACCAAGCCATCGGTCAGGCCAGCCAGTATGCGGCAGCCAAAGAAGACCGCCTAGGTTACTGGGCGCAGCAGGCACGTAGCGTACTGACCTGGGATACAGATTTTGCCGAAACCTTGGACTGGTCGGAGGCTCCGGTAGCCAAATGGTTTGTCGGCGGAAAACTCAACGCCGCCTACAACGCACTAGATCGTCACGTAGAAAACGGCCTCGGCGACCGCGTCGCCATTTACTTCGAGGGCGAACCAGGAGATACCCGCACCTACACCTACGCGCAGCTCACCGAAGAAGTGAAGAAGGCAGCTAACGCCTTCGAATCCTTAGGAGTAGTTAAGGGTGACCGTGTGGCGGTATACCTGCCAATGATCCCCGAAGCGGTCATCACCATGCTCGCCTGCGCACGTATCGGTGCCATCCATTCGGTAGTCTTCGGCGGTTTCTCTGCCGACGCGCTACGTAGCCGTATTGACGACGCGGATGCCAAGCTTGTGGTCACCGCCGACGGCACCTGGCGCCGCGGCAAGCCATCCGCGCTGAAGCCAGCGGTAGACGCTGCGCTAGAAAAGCCCGGCCACACGGTAGAAAACGTGGTGGTAGTTAAGCGCAATGGCGAACAGACCGCCTTCGGTCCGCTGGATAAGTGGTGGCATGAGGTAGTAGACGCTGCCAGCACCGAACATGAGGCCCCTGCTCACGATTCCGAACACCCGCTGTTTGTGCTTTACACCTCCGGTACTACCGGTACCCCAAAGGGCATTGTGCACACCACCGGTGGTTATTTGGTCCAGGGCGCGGTCACTCACCGCGATACCTTTGATCTGCATCCCGAGACCGACGTGTACTGGTGCACCGCCGATATTGGTTGGGTTACCGGCCACTCCTACGTCACTTACGCGCCATTGATCAATGGCGCCACCCAGGTGATCTACGAAGGAACTCCAGACACCCCGCATCAGGGACGCTGGTGGGAACTGATTGAAAAGTACAAGGTCTCGATTCTTTACACAGCACCCACCGCGATCCGCACCTTCATGAAGTGGGGCCGCGACATTCCAGACGGATATGACCTATCCTCCTTGCGCGTGCTTGGCTCAGTAGGCGAGCCAATCAACCCCGAAGCGTGGATGTGGTACCGCGATGTCATCGGCACCAACAACGGTAAAAACGGTGAACGCAAGGAAAACCCCACCCCCATCGTGGATACCTGGTGGCAGACCGAAACCGGCGCGCATATGATCACTCCACTGCCTGGCGTCACCGCGACCAAGCCGGGCTCGGCTCAGGTTGCCGTTCCAGGAATTAGCATCGACGTGGTAGATGAAGCCGGCCAGTCCGTTGCCGATGGCGAAGGCGGTTTCCTGGTCATCCGTGAGCCTTGGCCCGCCATGTTGCGTGGCATCTGGGGCGATATGGAACGCTATAAGTCCACCTACTGGTCCCGTTTTGATGACATGTACTTTGCTGGTGATGGTGCCAAGAAGGATGAGGACGGGGATATTTGGTTGCTCGGTCGCGTCGATGACGTGATGAACGTATCCGGTCACCGTCTATCCACCACCGAAATCGAATCCTCGCTAGTGGCCCACCCATATGTGGCCGAGGCCGCGGTGGTCGGTGCGAAGGACGAAACTACCGGCGAAGCCGTGGTGGCGTTCGTCATCTTGCAGACGGAACCTGCCGAGGGCGAAGACGTGGTGGCAATCCTGCGCAACCATGTGGGCAAGGATATTGGTCCCATCGCCAAACCACGTCACGTACTGGTGGTTCCGGAGCTGCCGAAGACTCGCTCGGGCAAGATTATGCGACGTCTACTCAAGGACGTGGCCGAAGGCCGCGAAGTGGGCGACTCCACCACGCTGTCCGATGCTGATGTGATGACACAGATTGCGCAGTCAATGAAGAAGTAGCACTGGCTGGTTTTCATGAGAAGCCGTCACCGCCCTAGTTCATTTTCCTGCAACTCTTTGAGGGGTTGTCGGAAAGTGCCGGGGATGGTGGCGGCTTCTTTGTGCTCGTTTCATCTGAACTCCCCCACTAAAACAAACTTGAGCTCTCAACATTACGACAGATGTTACGGGCAAGCACAGCTAAATTTCCGCCTATGAGCCCCGTAATACCGGATGCAACAGCGGTGATAGCCAGAGTGTGTAATAGATTTGAATAATGACCTACTCAGCGAAGCGCACCATCTTGTTACTGAACGGACCGAACCTGAACCTTTTGGGAACTCGCGAGCCCGAAATTTATGGGCACGATACGCTCGCGGATGTTGAGCGACTGGCCATGCAGGCGGCCGCCGAACAGCAGCTAGATTTGGAAGCGCTTCAGTCCAACCATGAAGGTGTGCTCATTGATGCAATTCATGAGGCGAGACTGAGCAAAGGCGGCATCATCATTAACCCTGGGGCTTTCACCCACACCTCGGTGGCCATAGCCGATGCGCTTAGCGGGGTGTCCCTACCGGTAGTTGAGGTACATATTTCCAACGTGCATCAGCGTGAGGCATTCCGCCATCACTCATACGTTTCTGCGGTAGCGTCTTCAATCATTATTGGCGCCGGTGTTAACGGCTACCGGCTCGCGGTGCAGCAGATGGCCCATCTTCTTAGCCGCTAATCGCTAATGCAGTCGCCAGTCTTGATTGAGTTAGTCCGTTGCCCTGCGGCTTTAAGGGCGATTTCCATCTCTTCAAGACTCAGCGCAAAGCCGATTTCATCGTTGCCACGAGATTTAGCAAAGACCATACCTACCGCTTCGCCAGATTCACTAACCAGTGGGCCACCGGAGTTGCCCTGGGCCACCTTTGCGGTCAGCTGATACACGGATAATGAGGACGGATCTTCACCATAAATATTGGCGATAGATACCGTAGCGCGTGAGGCAACTACCGCTCCACGCACCTGCAATGGCCCACCGGCCGGGAAACCAATAAATGCTGCCTGGTCGCCGCGCCCCAGATTTTGATTTGCGAGCTCTAATGGGGTGGTGTTCATCCCATCAACGCGAAGCACCGCGATATCGGCCTCCGGATCAAAATAAACAACCTTTCCGCGGTGAAGTTCATCACCACCAACTTCCACCGTGGCAGCGCTCAAACCGGCCACCACGTGGGCGTTGGTCATCACCAGTTGGTCAGCAATAACAAAGCCAGAACCGGTCAGGTTCACACCACATTGCACGGCGGTACCGGAGATCTTAGCTACCGATTGCACGGCCGCACGCTGCAAATCATTAGGTGCCCATTCTCCAGGCTCCACTGGCTCTACCGGTGGGGCGAATGGGTCCAGCAATGCGGGGATCGTTTCGGCCATTACCGCCGAGCGTGCTGAGGAGATTGCAGTGTTTACAAACTCCGGTGTCAGCCCGCGAATTGAGGCAATCATTTTTGACTTGTCGATCTCGGTGGATAAACGCGGAATACCCATACTTGACGTGGAGAATGCCAGTGCGCCGATGACCGTGGCGGTAATAAAAACCGAAAGCACACCGCCAGCTAAACCATCCGCGGCACGCAAGAAATCAAAGTTCATCCAACGTCTTATTCGGACCGCAAATACTCGGCCCAAGGCTTGACCCAAAACGAGCAGTACGGCCGCGGTGGCCACCATCAGGCCTACTCGCCACCAGGGGTTTGAAGCGAGGGTTGAGACCATCGGTATGGCGAAGAATGCTGCAACGCCGCCAGCGACGAGTCCGATCATGTCGCCGACCGTGTAGAGGAAGCCACGACGAATCCCGGCAATAAAAAAAGACAACAAAACTATACAGATGGCAAGGTCTAGCCAGCTGAATATTCCGAGCACCGAGACCCCGCTTCATTCACAAACTTTCTATTAACCCAAGGTACCCTTAGAAGCTGATGGATTTCTGCGAGGATATTCGCGAGTTTTAGTAGGGTGAGCGTGATTCTCAACATTTCTTGGCCAAACCACGTGTGGAAACTGTCACATTGTTACCAAATACGGCACAATGAAGTTAGCGCTTACTACTGTTGACAGGAGATTTTATGGATATCGAGGTACTGCGTCGTGCGCCGCTTTTTGCGTCGCTGGGTGATGAAGTATTCGCCACGCTAACCGAAGAATTGACCGAGGTCGATCTGTCTCGCGGTGCATCAGTGTTCCGCGAAGGCGATCAGGGTGACCGTCTCTACTTCATCGTCTCGGGCAAGATCAAGCTTGGTCGCACTTCCGCCGACGGACGTGAAAACCTGATCGCCGTTCTCGGCCCAGGTGAACTGTTCGGCGAAATGGCGCTCTTCGATCCACACCCGCGCAACGCAACCGCAACCGCCGTGTCGGAAACCCGACTGGCAGGCCTAAGCCACGAAAACATGCGCAAGGCGATCTTGAACTCCCCGGAGGTCTCGATCCAGTTGCTGCAGGCTTTGGCTGCGCGTCTACGTCGCACTAACGAGTCCCTAGCCGATCTGGTGTTCTCCGACGTTCCTGGCCGTGTGGCCAAGGCACTGTTGGATCTGGCTGACCGTTTCGGTCGCCCAGCAACCGATGGCATCCTGGTAGCTCACGAGCTCACCCAGGAAGAGCTGGCCCAGCTGGTCGGCGCCTCCCGCGAAACCGTGAACAAGGCTTTGGCCGAGTTCGTGCAGCGCGGATGGCTCCGTCTGGAAGCCCGCGCAGTCGTCATCTTGGACATCCAGCGTCTGCGTCAGCGTTCACGCTAAGCATCGCTGTAAGAACTATGGCCGGAAATCCTTTCAAGGATTTCCGGCCATAGTTCTTTGTGCGCAAAGTTTTTAGTGTCCTGGTTCGGCCTGCCAAGGACGAGTTGATTCGTCCCCTAAGGTTCCAAGTACTTCAAGATAATAGGTGCCATCACGCACCAGCAGGTCCGGGTGTTGAACATCCAGGCTCCGTGCACGGGAAAGGTACGCGACCACTCCGTGAGCGTCCACCATGCGCTCGAGCATGAGCTCCACCGCGGGACTGGTAATTTGTGAAAGCCGCAGCCCTTGGGTATCGGGCTGCCCAATCAGGTCTCCGAGGCCGCTGGTAGCCCGCTGCTCGATGATCTGCTCCGTACTGCACCATTGCGCCCATTGGCCCTTAGCGCGCAATAGAGAGGGTTCCTGACGCAATGGAACCGTCGCCGCGAAGTACCAGGTGTCAAAACGGCGGAATGCGAAGTTAGGACTCACCCAGTGAGCCACCGGACGCAAGAGATCCGTGCGCAGGCCTAATCCACGTCTGCGCAAAAATTCTGCAAACTCCAGATCCTGCCCGGCAATAGCCTCACGCGCGGACATCCATTCTTCGGGATCGCTCATTTCGATGACCGATTGCTCGTCGGTGCCGGCCAGCAAGATCCCGGTTTCTTCAAAGAGTTCTCTGATCGCGCAAACAAGATGTACGCGCACCAGCTGTTGATCCAGCACATCCAAGCGTTTGGACCACCAAGTCAGGTTCGGACCAAACCACTTGTATTCGGCTCGGTCTCCGACCTCGACGCTTCCACCGGGAAAAGCCACGCTGCCCAAGGGAGATTCACCAGAGCGGTAGCCCAAAAAGGTTTCCACGCCATGGGCGCCATCTTGGACCAGGCACACCGAGGAGGCTCGGCGCGCGGCCCGGGGTGTGCGCGAGCCATAGGTAAACCAATTTTCTGCCGCTGGAATTTGATGTGGCGGCAATTCCACCAGGCGGCGCGCCATTCCGGTGCGCGCGGCAGACGGAATTGCCCGCCCCGCGCGCACACCGGAATGGCGTTGTGGACTACTCAAATTCGGCGATGACCTCAACCTCAACCGGAGCGTCCAACGGCAAGACGGCCACGCCGACTGCCGAACGTGCATGCACTCCGGCTTCGCCAAGAACATTTCCGAAGAATTCGGATGCTCCGTTGATGACGCCAGGCTGGCCGGTAAACGCAGGATCCGACGACACGAAGCCAACGACCTTCACGATACGCTTAATGCGATCTAGGTCACCTATTTCTGCCTTGATCGCTGCCAGCGCATTCAGTGCGCAGGTCTGTGCCAGAGCCTTGGCTTCTTCAGCCGAGACCTCTGCCCCGACTTTGCCTCGAGCTGAGAGTTCACCGTTAATCAGCGGCAGCTGTCCGGAGGTGTAAACGTAGTTGCCAGTGGTGACCGCAGGCAGGTACGCGGCGACCGGCTTGGCCACAGCTGGCAACGAAAGACCGAGCTCGGCCAGTCTGGCCTCGACACGCGAGGAAGTAGCTTCTTGCATGGGGTTTTACTCCTTCTAAAAGTTAGGCTTTTGGACGCTTCATGTAGGCCACTGGATTGGTTCCATTGGGGCCTGGAACGATTGCTACCAGCTCCCAACCATCGTCACCCCACTGATCCAAAATCTGCTTGGTTGCGTGGATAACGAGCGGCAAAGTGGCGTATTCCCATTTAGTCATACTCGATACGTTAGCGCGTCCTTGTAAACTAGTAGGTATGGCAGCCAAGAAGTCCCCCTTTTTTGACACAGCTACCACTCTGGGAAAGATCGTTGCGTTCTTCGGAATCAGTGCCCTTTGTGGTGTGCTGGCCGCGGGCATGATCGTCCCCGTGGCAGCAATCGCAAAAACCGGTTTGACCACCGGAAATAATATTGTAAGCGCGCTTCCGAGC
This sequence comes from Glutamicibacter ardleyensis, assembly GCF_014644555.1. Lineage (GTDB taxonomy): Bacteria > Actinomycetota > Actinomycetes > Actinomycetales > Micrococcaceae > Glutamicibacter > Glutamicibacter bergerei. The sequence goes on from NZ_BMKX01000003.1 coordinate 248,026, forward strand.
ACCTTCGAGAAGCTTCCAATTCCGCAGCCTTCGCGTGTCCTGGACACCGAGGGCAAGGAGATTGCGTCGTTCTATGAACAGAACCGCGATCCGGTGAAGCTCAAGGATATTTCTCCTTACATGCGCAAGGCAATCGTTTCCGTGGAAGACGAGCGTTTCTACGAGCACAACGGTATCGACCCCAAGGGCATCGCCCGCGCGGTCGTCGGCAACCTGACCAGCTCGTCACGTTCCGGTGCGTCAACATTGACTCAGCAGTACGTCAACAACCTTTTGGTCAATAACCAGATCTTGACCGGCTCCAAAGAGAGCACCGTCTCTGGTCAGAAGGAATACTCTGACAAGATTCGTGAACTGAAGTACGCGGTAGCTATCGAAAAGGAAATGTCCAAGGACGAAATCCTTGAAGGCTACCTCAACTTGGTGCTCTTCTCCGGCCGTGAGTATGGCGTGCAGGCTGCCGCTCAGCGCTTCTTCTCCGTAGACGCCAAGGATTTGAACCTGCAGCAGTCGGCAATGCTTGCCGGCATGGTTCAGCTTCCAAACGTCTACAACCCGATCAACAACCCCGAGCGTTCCCTGGACCGTCGCAACAAGGTGCTGGGCAATATGTACCGCACCGGTGCGATCACCAAAAAGGAATACGACAAGGCCGTCAAGTCCAAGCTTGGAACGGATCCCAGCGATTCCGCTTCGGGCTGCATGGCTGCCGGGGACAACGGATATTTCTGTGACTACGTCACAAACCTGATCCTCAAGGACAAAAACTTCGGCAAGACCAAAGAGGATCGCCAGAACATGCTCTTCCGTGGTGGTTTGACCATCAAGACCACGCTGAATTCTTCCTTGAATAAACAAGCTGCCAAGGATTCACGCGAAGCAATTGATCCGAATGCCAAGTCAAATGACGACATTTATTCCTCGCTGGTTTCGGTACAGCCTGGCACGGGCAATATCTTGACCATGGCGCAAAACACCACATACGCACCTAAATCCGAGGAAGTCGGCAGCCGTACCTTCTTCAACTTTGCTGTAGAACGTTCCCTTGGCGGCGCGGGAGGCTTCCAAGGCGGCTCTACCATGAAGCCATACACCACACTTGCATGGCTGCATGAGGGTAACAAGATGTACGACAAGATCAACGCGAAACGGCAGAGCTATCCCGGCGACTATAAGTGGAAGGCTTCTTGCCTTCCAGGCGGCTCGACCCAAACATACACAAAATGGGATGTCGGAAACGCTTCACGTGGGTTCGCAAGAACGATGACAGTTGATTACGGACTAATGTGGTCAGTGAACTCCGCTACCGTCGCGGAAGCTGCCAAAGTGGATTTGTGCACAATAACTGATTACACCACCAAATTAGGCCTATTGGATCAGGACGCTGATAAAGGCAATCCCGGCCCGATCTCCCCAGCCACCCCATCCTTCATTATTGGCTCACAAAACATCACTCCGCTAGCGCAGGCAGCAGCCTTCGCAACCTTCGCTAACAAGGGCGAATACTGCGAGCCACGCGCCATTACCTCGGTGGTGGATAAGGACGGAACCAATTACAAAGTTCCTAAGCAAGAGTGCTCGCAGGAAATTGATCCGCAATATGTTGCTGACCTCAACGGAACGTTGAAAAAAATTGCGACCCAGCGCGTCTCCAAGGGTCGAGTGGCCGGGCCAATCGCCGGCAAAACCGGAACAAATAACTGGTCGTCGTCAACTTGGTTCGTCGGCTACAGCACCGGAATCTCAACCGCGTCGTGGGTCGGACGATTGGATGGAAAAGCTGGCGAAAAAAAGAACACTCTTCAGAATGCAATGATCAACGATCAGCGAGCAGGCTCCGTGGTTGATTCCTCGACTTACGCAGCTCCGCTCTGGGTTGATTTCATGTCCAAGGCAGTTCAGCAGTACGAGCGCGACTCTTTCGGTTCAGTGTCAAAGGCTCCAAAGCCGAAGCCGAAGCCGAAGGAAGAAGACAGCTCGGACAGCTCGAGCAGCAGCGACAATAAGTCGGATCCAACGAAGGAAGACTCCAAGAAATCGGATGACAACAAGTCTGATTCGAAGAAGTCTGAAAACAACGGCAAAGAGAAGTCCAAGCCGACTACTCCAGCCAAGCCCGGAAATGGTTCGAACGGCTAAATAACCTCGAAAGGCCGCGTTCAACTTTGGTTGAACGCGGCCTTTCGGTTTAGATTGGCATTATCACCAGACTCAGATGGGTCTGTTCCCCCGAAAGGACAATGACGCACCGGTCATGGTTGAAAAAACTAATTTCTCTTCGGCATTCGGTCGAGCCGCGAGCACTACGGCGCTACTTGCCGGCGGTGCCGCCGCGGTTGGAAGCGCACTGCTTGGGTACGGGCTTTACGAGACCCAGAAATTCGGGCTACGTCGCGAAACCGTCAAAGTCCTGCCACGTGGCGCGGCAGATATGCGCGTTTTGCACCTCTCCGATATCCATATGGTTCCCGGCCAGGCCCTCAAACGCCGCTGGTTGCATCAGCTGGCAGATGAGCGACCCGACTACGTCATCAATACCGGTGACAACCTCAGCCACCGGGAGGCAGTCCCCGCGCTGATCGACGCGTTGCGGCCGCTGATGCAATTCCCTGGCGCTTTTGTTCCCGGATCTAATTGCTATTACGCACCGAAGCTGAAAAATCCTTTCAAATACCTCACTCGCAATACCGGCCGGCCTAACCCTTCGGATCGTGACATGCTTCCGTTTGAACAGATGCACCAGGCTTTTGGGGCCGCCGGCTGGGTCAACATGACCAACCGTTCCTACTCCACAGCGCTCAATGATCTCCGGCTTGATCTCACCGGCATCGACGATCCCCATTTGGACCGGGACCAGTTCGCTGGCTGGCCACAGGGCTCTTCCACCAGTTACCAGGCACCGCATGTGCGTATTGCGCTAACTCACGCCCCCTACCTACGAGTGCTGGATCAGTTCACCGAAGAGGGTGCCGACATCATCTTTGCGGGGCACACCCACGGCGGACAGGTCTGCATCCCAGGTTATGGCGCGTTGGTATCGAATTGCGATTTGCCCACCTGGCGAGCACGCGGTCTGACAAATTGGGAACACGCTGGACGCAGTGTTCCGCTCAACGTTTCGGCCGGCATTGGGCACTCTCGTTTTGCCCCGATCCGCATAGCTTGCCCGCCCGAGGCGATACTCCTGACGTTGACCGCCAAAGACTAAGCTTCACCAATATTCAGACCCCGTGCTTTGACTAAGCACGGGGTCTGAAGTCGTTTCTGAGCCTGAGACAAATAATCTATCGGATAGGGATTGTTTGATTGAATTTTCCCAACTACTGACTGTAGGCTGTAGTCCGGTTGATATTTTTTGGTGATGGTGGGGTAAAGCGCATGGCGCGAGAACATAACGCGGAACCGGCAGATGCGGTTTCATTAACTACCACTCTCAAACGGCTTGGACCTTTTGTCCGCCCAATTCTCCCCCGCCTCATGGGCGGTTTCTTCTGTGCCTTGGGCGCAGGCATTGTCGCCCTGGCGATCCCGCAGGTACTTGCCTGGCTGGTCAACAACGTACTGGACAAAGATGGCAGCAGTACCCAGATCTGGATAGCCATGGCTATTGTCGGCGGCCTAGGGCTGCTCGAAGCACTGTTCATTTTCCTCCGCCGGCAGTTTGTGCTTAACCCGGCAGCTGGACTTGAAGCGCAGATGAGGATCCGCTTCTACAAGCACCTGCAACGGCTTCCCGTGGCATTCCACGAACGGTGGGGCTCGGGACAGCTGCTCTCGCGCTCCATGTCTGATCTGTCGTTGCTGCGGCGTTGGCTCGCCTTTGGCGCGATGATGCTCGTGGTGGATACCGTTACCGTGATCACCGGTCTGGCGCTGATGTTTTTCCACTCCTGGATTCTTGGCTTGCTCTACTTGCTCGGTGCCATCCCCATCGCTATCAAGGCCTACCAATTCAGAAATAACTATCGGGCAGCAAGCAGGCTAAGCCAAGACCAAGCCGGCGACCTCGCCACAGCGGTTGAAGAATCGGTCCACGGCATCCGTGTCATCAAGGCTTTCGGCCGTGGACGCTACGTCTACGAAGGCTTCAGCGCACAGGCCAAGTCACTACAGCAAACTGAAATCTCCAAGGCAAAAACCTTGGCTGGTTTCTTGATGACGGTAGTGGCAATCCCAGAAACGATTCTAGGAATCGGCCTGCTCATCGGTATTTCAATGGTTGCCGCCGGCTCATTGAGCGTAGGTTCCTTGGTTGCGTACTTTGCGATCGCAGCAGTTATTGCCGGTCCGGTGGAGGGCATGGGAATGCTTCTTGGCATGACGCTGAGCACCAAAACCGCTTTGGACAGGCACTTCGAGGTGATGGACGCCGCCAACAATATTGTTTCCCCGCAGAAGCCTCGCGCACCCCAGGAACGAACCGGTGAAGTCCAGCTGAAGCACGTGCGTTTTGCCTATCCCGACGATTCAGGCCGAGGCCGTCCGGTGCTTGCGGATATCGACTTCACCATCCGCCCTGGAGAAACGATGGCTTTGGTAGGAATCACCGGCTCTGGCAAATCCACCTTGCTCAATCTAGTGCCACGCCTGCACGATGTGAGCGCAGGACAGGTCCTGGTCCACGGCCAGGACGTGCGTGACTGGGACCTGGAACAACTTCGTCAAGAAATCGCGGTGGCATTTGAGGACACCACCCTCTTTTCAAATTCCGTCCGCGAAAACGTGCTGCTTGGCGCTCCCGCGGAACTGAATTCTGCTCAGCGCGAGGAGCTTCTGGCCCAGGCTCTGGATGTTGCCCAGGCACAGTTCGCGTACCAGCTGCCCCAGGGTGTTCAGACGCTGATCGGCGAAGAAGGCCTCTCACTTTCTGGCGGACAGCGTCAACGTCTGGCCTTGGCCCGCGCCATTGCGGCGCAACCGCGTATCTTGGTTCTTGATGATCCGCTCTCTGCCTTAGATGTACGCACCGAGGAGGCAGTGACCACCAAGCTTCGTGAAGTTCTTCGCGGAACAACAACCTTGGTAGTCGCCCACCGGCCCTCCACCGTGATGCTTGCAGACCGGGTCGCGCTACTTCGTGATGGACGTATCGACGCAATCGGCAGCCACACACACCTGCTCAGCACCAATGAACATTACCGCTACGTGATTGCCAGCTTGGATGACGAAGCACCGATCAACGAGGAGATCTCACGATGAGCAAACCTATGGGTGTCTCTGACGAAGACAACATCAACCTCAGCGGTGTTCAACGTAAACAGGTTCGTAGCCGTTCCTTTAGGTTGCTGGCCAGGCTGGCTATGCCACAGAAGAAATTATTTATCCTCACCGTGGCGCTGGTCTTGGTTTCGAATGCGGCTCGAGTCGCCTTGCCGTTGCTCATTGCCTTGGCCATCGACTGGACGTTACCCCAGGTCCGTGAGGGCAACTGGAGTGCCCTGGGAATATCAGGTGGCGCTTATATTATTTGCGCGATTCTTGCTGGTGTCTTATTAGCTTGGTACATCAACTGTGCAGCCCGAATTTCTCAGGCCATGCTCCTAGATCTGCGCCAACAAGTCTTCCGCCACACGCAACGATTGAGCCTAGAATTCCATGAGAACTACACCTCCGGTCGCATCATCTCCCGGCAGACCTCGGACCTAGAGACCCTGCGCGAGTTATTGGACCAAGGCGTCTCGGAACTAGCCTCTTCCTGTGTGTTTGTGGTCTTCACGCTGATCACTATCTTTGCTTTGGACTGGCGCAGCGGATTGGTGTTGTGCATTGCCGCCGTCCCGGTCACGATCCTGTTCTTTTGGTATCAAAGCCGTTCCGAGGTCCTCTATCGCGAATCTCGCGTGGTCTCCGCGAAAGTCATCTCCACTTTTGTGGAAACCATGACAGGTATCCGTGCGGTGAAGGCTTTCCGTCGCGAAGTTGCCAACGATGAAAATTATGGCGATATCGCAGAAAAATACCGGGTCAACTCGGTACGTTCCTTTAATCTCTTTGGAATTCTGCAGCCTGGCCTAGTGCTCATTGGTAACCTCACCGTGGCGGCACTGCTCGCCTATGGTGGTTTTCGAATCTTGGATGGCACGCTGGCGGTCGGTGTGATGGTTGCGCTGTTGCTAGCGGCTAAACGCGTCTTCCAACCCGTGGAGCAGATCGCGATGTTCTATTCGTCCTTGCAATCGGCCACCGCAGCGCTTGAAAAAGTGTCCGGACTTTTGGAGGAAGAGCCAAGCGTCAAGGAACCGCTCAAGCCGCGGAGCATCGACCAGGTCAAAGGCGAGATCGTTTTTCGTGACGCGGTCTTCGGCTACGGGCAGGGTCCTATCATTATGGATCGCTTTGACCTGAAGCTTGAGGCAGGGCAAACCGTAGCGGTGGTCGGCCAGACCGGTGCCGGCAAATCAACACTGGCCAAACTCATCTCGCGTTTTTATGATTTGCGCTCCGGAAGCCTCGAAATAGATTCGGTGCCAATTCAAGAAATCTCAAATACTGAATTACGCGAACACGTAGTGATGGTGACTCAGGAGGCCTTCCTGTTCTCGGGTTCGGTGGCCGAGAACATTGCTCTGGGAAATCCCACGGCAACGCTGGCAGAAGTCCAAGACGCTGCCAAGGCGGTGGGTGCCCACGAATTTATCTTGGAACTACCCGAAGGCTACGATACCGATCTGAATAAGCGCGGTGGCCGAGTCTCTGCCGGCCAACGACAGCTCATTTCCTTCGCTCGCGCCTTCCTGGCGGATCCGGCTGTCCTCATCCTCGATGAGGCAACCAGCTCGCTGGATATCCCGTCCGAGCGCGCCGTGCAACGTGGCCTGCAGCAGCTGCTGGGCAATCGCACGGCACTGATCATCGCGCACCGGCTGTCCACGGTACAGATTGCGGACCGGGTGCTGGTGGTCCACGATGGGAAGATTATCGAAGATGGGACTCCCGAGCAGCTCATCGCTGATCAGGGTCGCTTTGCTTCCCTGCACAAGGCGTGGAAGGATTCGCTGGTTTAGCTGGCGTACAGACGATGGCAAACGAACTGAGTGACTTCGTCCAGGCACCGAATCAAGGCTTGCATCCGGAAGTTTATGAAACTGAAAACAATGCAATGGATCGAAGCGGAGTACTCTTCGCGAGGCTTCAAGACCTTGCGCCTTGGGACGGCAAAGGTTTGTTGGATCTCGGTTGCGGGACTGGGTATTGGTTGCTGAAATGCCTCACCGATTTTCGAACCTTCATCGGAGTAGATGTCATTTTCCGAAGTCCTCAGCACTGAACCGATCCACCCGTAAGGGGAACCTCTTGCGGGACAGCCACTATCGTGGTTACTTCTCTGTGCTTTTCAACGCTAGATGCCGCAGTCCCAAGACTCGGAAGATGTTTCGTCCAGCCACGGTGCCAGCCCACCGGGCGACCTTGAAGCAGCCCAAGCCCCCGATGGGACGCGCAAGTCAACGGTTGCCCTCTTATCGATTGGCAGGCATTGCTGGCCACGACACCCGCAGCTACCGGGGCGGGCCGTTGATCAGATGTAGCGACAGACCTGGTCGGCGGAGCAGGAATCCGGCTCCGGCTTGCTTGCCTTTTCGTGGAGCTGGGAAATGGTTTCCCTGAGGGCCAGGAGTTCGGAGATCTGGGCATCGAGTTCCCCGAGGCGCTGCCCCAGCAGGCCCTGGACGTGTGAGCACGGTGTCTGGCCGTGCTCGCGGATTTCCAGGATCTGCCGGATCTGGGCGAGGGTGAGCCCGGCGGCCTGGCCCCGGTGGATGAACCCGATCCGCCCCACGGCGTCCTCGGTGTAGTCCCGGTAGCCGGAGGCCAGGCGCTCGGCCGGAGGGAGCAACCCCGACTCCTCGTAGAACCGCAGGGTCTTGGTCGTGGTTCCGGTCGCTTCCGCAAGTTGCCCGATCCTCATGTTCGCCGATTCCCCTTATCAATGGCCACCACACTTGACCTTCCACTGTACTGGAAGGTCCATGATGGTGCATAGGAACTTTTGAACCACAGCGAAGAGGCAACTGGAATGACAAACGAAAAATTCGATCTGGCGATCATTGGGTCCGGAGGCGGCGCCTTTGCGGCCGCGATCCGGGCCACCGGACTGGGCAAGCGCGTCGTGATGGTGGAACGCGGCACCGTGGGCGGGACATGCGTAAACACCGGATGCGTGCCCTCAAAGGCACTCCTGGCCGCAGCGGAGGCCCGCCACGTCGCGTTGGACTCGACCCGCTTCCCCGGGGTGACGGCCTCGGCGGGCCCGGTGGACATGCCCGCCCTGATCCAGGGCAAGGCCGCCCTGGTGGAGTCCATGCGAACCGAAAAGTACCTCGACCTGGCCGCGGACTACGGCTGGGCCATGGTCACGGGGAACGCCTCGTTCACCGGGACCCAGGACGCACCGCTGCTCCGGGTCGCCTCCCCTGACGGCGCGCTGCGAACGATCGAGGCCGGACACTACCTCGTGGCCACCGGCTCCACCCCCTACGTGCCGTCCGTCCCCGGACTGGTCGAGTCCGGATACCTGACCTCGACCACGGCGATGGAACTGGACGAGGTGCCCGAATCATTGCTGGTCCTGGGCGGGGGCTATGTTGCCCTGGAAATGGCGCAGCTTTTCTCCCGGTTGGGCTCCCGGGTGACCATGCTGGTCCGCTCCCGGTTGGCATCACAGGAGGAACCGGAAGCCTCCAAGGCCCTGGCAGGGGTGTTCGCCGACGAGGGCATCCGGGTGGTCCGGCGGGCCACGGCCGACTCCGTGGCCTCCGGCCCGGACGGGGTCTCGGTGACGGCAAGCGTAGCCGGGGGCGAAGAGGAATTCCGCGCTTCCCACATCCTCGTGGCACTGGGCCGCCGCCCCGTCACCGAGGGGATGAACCTTGACGCCGTCGGCGTGAAGACCGGCACCACCGGCGAGATCGTGGTCGATTCTCGCCTGTCCACGTCCAACCCGCGCATCTGGGCCGCCGGGGACGTAACCGGACATCCGGAGTTCGTCTATGTCGCCGCAGCGCACGGGGCCCTGGCCGTGGAGAATGCGTTCACCGACGCCGTGGCCGAGGTCGACTACCGGCACCTGCCCCGGGTCACCTTCACTTCTCCCGCCCTCGGGTCGGTCGGGCTGACGGAGAAGGAAGCCGTGGCTGCCGGGATTCGTTGCGAGTGCCGGGTCCTGCCCCTGGATTACGTGCCGCGCGCGGTGGTCAACCGAGACACCCGCGGCTTCATCAAGGTGGTCGCCGAGCTCGGCACCGGACGGATCCTGGGCATTTCCGCGGTGGCCAGGGACGCCGGGGAAATCGCCGCTGCCGGGGTCTACATCCTCGAAGCGGGAATGACCACCACACAGGTCGCCGCCGCCTGGAGCCCGTACCTGACGATGGCCGAGGGCATCAGGATCGCTGCCAAGGCCTTCACCACCGACGTCGCAAAGCTCTCCTGCTGCGCCTGATCCACCGCCCCACTACCGAAGCAGGGGACGGCCAATCATTGTCGTTTCGTCTCGCTATGCAAGGAGCGGACCTTGACCGCGACGGTTGTTCCAGATTTGCGATCCTGAACAGACCGCACAAGGCGCTCATGTTCTATCGGTATGAGCACTACGGAGGCCCTCTGCAGTCGGGTACGTCAACTAATGATCAAGAAAATGGGATATCATCATGAAATGCCAATCAATCAAGATGCTCAGATGGACGCATGCAGGCTGGACCCCGCTGCCGCGTTGTTCCATTCCCTTAGCGACCCGATTCGATTGAAGATCGTCAAGCGAATGGCCGGCGGCGAGGTGCGGGTTGGCGACCTCACCCGCGAATTGGGCCTGGCCCAATCCACGGCCTCGATGCACGTGGCCTGCTTGCGTGATTGTGGCCTGGTCGAGGGCCGTTCCGAGGGCCGCAGCGTGTACTACTCGCTGTCCCGCCCGGAGTTGATGAACATGCTCGCCCAGGCGGAGATCCTGCTTGCCGCCACCGGCAACGCGGTCAGCCTGTGCCCGAACTACGGCCCCGACAGCACTACCGCCCCAATGATTGAAGTGGAGAACGCCCGATGAGCGACGCCTGCGGATGCAGCGATGCGACAGCAGAAACCGGTGATGCCGAAGAGGCCACGGGTTTCTGGCAGGTAACCGAGGTCCGGGCGGCTGCCGTTTCCGGTGTGCTGCTGTTGGCGGGGTGGATCGCCTCACTGGCCGGAGGCCCCCGGATGCTGACGCTTCCCCTGGAAATCGGTGCGCTGCTGGTTGCTGCCTGGACGTTTGTGCCCTCCACGCTCCGACGCCTGTTCAAGGGAAAGATCGGCGTAGGGACGCTGATGACGATCGCCGCCGTGGGTGCGGTGGCTCTCGGCCAGTTCGAGGAAGCCGCGATGCTGGCCTTCCTGTATGCAATTTCGGAGGGGCTTGAGGAATACTCACTGGCGAAAACCCGGCGGGGCCTGCGGGCACTGCTGGACCTGGTGCCGGCCGAGGCCAGGATCCTACGCAACGGAACCGAGACGACGGTGTCCCCCTCCGATCTGGTCCCCGGGGACCGCATGGTCGTCCGGCCCGGGGAACGCCTGGCCACCGACGGGCAGGTAATCACCGGACGCACCTCCCTGGACACCTCGGCGCTCACCGGAGAATCCGTCCCCGTCGAGGTCGGCCCCGGCTCCGAGGTCTACGCCGGTTCCATCAACGGCACCGGTCCACTGGAAGTGGAAGTCACCAGCACCGCTGATAACAACTCGCTGGCCAGGATTGTGCACATCGTCGAGGCCGAGCAATCCCGCAAGGGTCCGGGGCAGCGACTGGCCGATTCCATTGCCAGGAAGCTGGTCCCCGGCATCCTGATCGCCGCGGCCCTGATCATCGTCTTTGGTTTCATTGTCGGGGAACCGGCGTTGTGGTTCGAACGCGCGCTGGTTGTATTGGTGGCGGCATCGCCCTGCGCGCTGGCCATCTCCGTGCCCGTCACCGTGGTGGCCTCCGTAGGGGCTGCCAGCCGGATCGGGGTACTCATCAAGGGCGGCGGCGCGCTCGAAACCCTGGGCAAGATCCGCACCATCGCCTTGGATAAGACCGGAACCCTGACCCGGAACAAGCCCTCCGTGATCGAGGTCGTGGGCACCGCCTCCGCGACCCAGGAACAGGTGCTTGCCCTTGCAGCGGGGCTGGAAGACCGCAGCGAACACCCGCTGGCCCGCGCCATCCTTGCCTCGACCACCGAGCGGGCATCGGTCACCGACGTGGACACGGTTCCCGGCGCGGGTCTGGAAGGGCGGCTCGAAGGCCGTTTTGTCCGTCTCGGCCGCCCAGGATGGATCAAGGAGGGTGACTTGGCCGGGGACATCGAGCGGATGCAGCATGCCGGAGCAACGGCCGTGCTCATCGAGGACGACGGCAAGGTCATCGGCGCCATCGGTGTCCGGGACGAACTGCGCCCGGAAGCAGCCGAGGTCGTCGCCAGGCTCACGGCATCCGGCTACACCACCGCCATGCTCACCGGTGACAACATCATCACCGCAACCGCACTGGCCCGGGAAGCGGACATCACCGAGGTCCACGCGGATCTGCGGCCCGAGGACAAGGCGGAGATCATCCGCACCCTCCAAACCCGGCAGCCCACCGCGATGGTCGGGGACGGAGTCAACGACGCTCCCGCCCTGGCCACCGCAGACACGGGCATCGCCATGGGGGCCATGGGCACCGACGTGGCCATTGAAACCGCCGACATTGCCCTGATGGGCGAGGACCTGCACCACCTGCCCCAGGTCCTTGACCACGCGCGCAACACCCGCCGGATCATGCTGCAAAACGTGGGCCTGTCCCTGCTGCTGATTGCCGTGCTGATCCCGCTGGCCCTCTTCGGGGTGCTCGGGCTGGCAGCGGTGGTGCTCATCCACGAACTGGCCGAAATCGTCGTGATCGCCAACGGGGTCCGGGCTGGCCGGATCACCCGCCGGGCCGCACTGAAAAGCACGCAGTCGGCCCCGGCGTTGGAGCCGAGCGCGTGAGCGCCGAAAAGGCTCGCCAGATCGGGACGCGTCCGCGCTCGGTCCGGCGGTTCCGCGCCGTGCTGCTCGCCTGGGCTGCCGCCCTGGCCGCAGCCGACCTGGTGATCAAGGCGGCGGCCGAGGTCCTGCTCTCCGACGGGCAGGTGAATGATCTGGGACTGATCAACTTCAGGTTGCTCTACAACCCCGGCGTTGCGTTCAGCTTCGGGTCCTCCCTGCCCTCGTGGGCGGTCATTGCCGCGACCGGACTGATCATCGTCGCCCTAACCTGGTATCTGCTCTCATCGGCACCCACCATGACGGGGCTCTCGCGGGCAGGCGGGGCACTGCTGCTGGGCGGCGCAATGGGCAACTTCATTGACCGGCTCGACGGGCTCGGCGTCGTGGACTACCTGCACACCGGATGGTTCCCCACCTTCAACCTCGCCGATGCCTTCGTCACCACCGGAGCGGCCATTCTCGTCCTGGCGGCCTTCCTGCACCCCCGCACCGCACAGGAACAATAACCTAACCACGCTTGACCAGGTCCCAGGCCGGGTCGCTAGAAAGGTTCACGATGCAGGAATTTTTGCTGGTGCTCGCCTTCGCTGCTCTGCCCGCTGCCGGAAATCTGCTCGGAGGCCTGGCCGCCGAATTCTTCCACGTCTCCGATAAGACCCTCAGCAAGGCCCTGCACCTGGCGGCCGGAATAGTGCTGGCCGTCGTTGGCCTGGAACTGATGCCCGAAGCCCTCACCGGCAACCCGGCATGGGTTCCCATCGCTGCCTTCGCCGCCGGCGGTGCGGCGTTCATCGGACTTGAACGGCTCATTGCGTTCCTGGCGCAACGGGCTTGCCGGACAAGACGCCCAGGGTCCGATGGCCATCTTCACGGGAGTCGCGCTCGACCTGTTCAGCGACGGCGTCATGATCGGCACCGCAAGCCTCATCAACCCATCCCTCGGGCTGCTGCTGGCCCTGGGCCAGGTCCCTGCCGACATTCCCGAAGGATTCGCCGCCATCGCCACACTCAAGCGGGCCAAGGTCAAGCGAAGCCAACGCATCCTGCTGTCCCTGGCCTTCGGCATCCCGATACTTCTCGGAGCAAGCATCGGCTACTTTGTCCTGCGCGACGCACCCGAAATCATCACCCTGTCGGTCCTGGCCCTGACGGGCGGGATCCTGACCAGCGTGGTCATCGAAGAAATGATCAGCGAAGCCCATGAACGCGAAACCAGCCGGACCGACCCCATCTTCCTCACCGTCGGTGCCAGCCTCTTCGCGCTGATTTCCGTCTACCTCGGCTCATGAACGATCGCGAAAGAACCCACAAGAAACTAGTTTGCGCTGAGCCGTCGTTCTCATCCACGAGGTCGCCGAGGTGAACGGGATCCTCGACGGACTGCGCGCATCCCGGACCAAAAAATACCAGTCGCCCCAGCCGGAGGTGCACTCAACGAGCCTGCAAGCATATACTTTCAGCGACCGAAATATCCCCACCCCTTAGACTGCCCGGCCCGCCGGAACACAAGCTAAAGAACGGAACACCACATGAACAGCTCCACCACTTCAACGACCCGTGCCCCGAAGAAAACCAAGATCGTCGTCTGGATCCTGCTGGCCGTCGCCGTTATCGCCGCGGTCATTGGCTACTTCGTCGCGCAGAACAATTCCACGGCCGCGACTCCCGCCACTGACGCCGCCGCCACCGAACAGCAGGTCGTGCGGGAGAACAGCCGCGTGCTCTCCCAGGCTCCGGACGAGAAAGCGGTCCTGGTGGAGTTCCTGGACTTCGAATGCGAGGCCTGCGGAGCGGCCTACCCGTTCGTTGAGGAACTGCGCGCCGAGCACTCGGATAACGTCACCTTCGTCCAGCGGTACTTCCCGCTGCCCGGACACCTGAACTCCATGAACGCCGCTGTGGCCGTGGAGGCAGCAGCCCAGCAGGACGCCTATGAGGATATGTACAAGAAGATGTTCGACACCCAGGCCCAGTGGGGCGAATCCGCGGATAACAAGAGCGCCCTATTCCGTACCTACGCCGAAGACCTGGGACTGGACATGGCCGCCTACGACACCGCCGTCGCCGACCCGGCCACCGAGGAACGCGTGAAACTGGATATCGCCGATGGCAAGGCCCTGGGCGTGACCGGCACCCCGACGTTCTTCCTCGACGGAAAGATGCTCAACGTGCAGAGCCTGGATGAGTTCAAGGCCGCCGTCGCAGCGACGGCCGCCAATTAGCCACCGTCGCCAGACCCGGAAGGAAGACACCATGAGTACACCTGCCACCTCTGGCACCTCGGCCGGCCCCCGTGACCCGGCGATCCGCGTGCCCCGCTTTGCCCGACCGCGCACCTTCGGCTTCGTGCTGCTGGTTACCGGGGCCGTGGGCTGGGCCGCCTCGGCCATCCTCGTCCTGGAACGACTGGCCCTGTATGAGAACCCGGGCCACGTCACCAGCTGCGATGTGAACCCGTGGGTTTCCTGCGGGCGGGTCATGGGAACCTGGCAGTCGGAATTGTTCGGCTTCCCTAACCCGTTGATTGGCATTGTCGCCTTCGCGCTGATCTTGGCCACCGCCATGGTGGTGCTCTCCGGAGCAGCGCCGGGGCGCTGGTACTGGGCAGGTCTGCAAGTGGGAGTGAGCCTGGGGACGGTGTTCGTCATCTGGCTCTGGAGCCAGGCCCTCTTTGAGATCTATATTCTGTGCCTGTATTGCATGGTGGTCTGGGCGGCCATGATCCCGTTGTTCATCCTGCTCACGGTCCGCAACCTCGTCTATGGTGTGATTCCCGCGCCGCAGGTTCTGGTCAGGTTTGCGGCCGAGTGGGCTGGAACGCTCGTGGCCATCGTCTACGTCTTGGTGTCCGCTTCCGTGTTCGTGCGCTTCTTCCCGGCTTTCACCGGCGGCTAGACGCACTTCCCCGCGGGAACCTCGCCGGAGGTCCAATAGCGCCGTGAAAAGTACGCCGTCTATCGTTGCGATTCACACAATGGATGAGTTTTATCATCCCGTAAGCAGAACATCTTTCGGATTTGGGGGGAGTCCCGTAAGCCGGTCGTTCACCGGTGCAAGTACAGATGGTTTCGGACACTAACAAAATTTAGCGAGTTTCAGTTATTGTCAGATTCCCATAGGCCCCGTTATGCCGATATCGGCATAACGGGGCCTATGCGGACCTCATGATTATGCCGATATCTGTGTGGATCTACTGTTTTCTGGGGCGGGTGGGGCTGATCTGGTCGGCATTTTCCAACCTTTTCGTTGCATCCTTTTCCTACCAATACTTTGGAGAGGAGAACGAGATGGGGGTGAAGTTTTCTTCACCCCGGCCTGCTTTTGGATCGATTAGGCTGAGAACTTCTGCCCGGTCAATCGCTCATATGCTTCGATGTAGCGTGCACGGGTCTTTTCGATAATGTCTGCCGGCAACGCCGGAGGCTGCTGCCCGGAATTCTTGTCCCACCCGGATTCTGCCGAGGACAACCAGTCACGGACGAATTGCTTGTCAAAGCTGTCCTGAGCCTGGCCAGGTTCATAGGACTGCGCATCCCAGAAACGCGAGGAGTCCGGGGTGAGCACCTCATCGCCCAAGGTAATGTCCCCGGTCGCAGGATCCAGCCCGAACTCGACCTTCGTATCGGCCAAGATGATGCCGCGCTCGCGGGCAATCTTCTCGGCACGCTCATAAAGTGCAACGGTCTTTTCCCGCAGTGCTTCGGAGACGTCCAGTCCAACGCGCTCCACGGTCTGCTCAAAGGAAATGTTTTCGTCGTGTTCCCCTACTTCGGCCTTGGCCGAAGGGGTGAACAATGCAGGTTGCAACCGTGAACCATCAACTAGGCCTGCTGGCAGTGGCAAGGCGCATACCGTGGAAGACACCTTGTACTCGGCCAAGCCAGAGCCGGTCAGGTAGCCACGGGCGATGCACTCGATGGGATACATCTCAAGCTTCTCGCACACCATCGCACGTCCGGCAACTGCTTCTGGCACGTCGGTGGAAATCACGTGATTGGCAAATTCGCTGAGCTGGTTGAACCACCACAGACTGAGCTGGGTCAGTACCTTGCCCTTATCGGGGATCTCACTGGTCAGTACAAAATCGTAGGCACTGATCCTGTCCGAAGCGACAACGAGCACCCGGTCCGAGTCTGCAAAGCTGACACCTGCAGGTACGTAAAGATCCCGGACCTTGCCGGAGTAGAAATGGTCCCAACCTTCTAAGGAAAGTGTTTCTGTCTGCAATCCTGCCATTACTTGCTTTCCTTAGTCGTGAGGATTTCTCCACGTTCGGCCTTCAAAGCGATGTCGCTGCGCGACTGCGCTCCAGGCCAACTGATCTTCGCAACACCGGCATAGGCACTTGCCCGGGCACTGGCTAGATCATCACCCAGGGCAACGACGGCCAGAACCCGACCACCGGACACGATGGTGTTGCCGTCGGCATCGGCGCTGGTGCCAGCATGCATGACATGGACGTTGGGAACCGCGTTGGCTTGGTCAAGCCCGTGGATTATTCCACCCTTCACCGGGGTGTCAGGATAGTTCTCTGCGGCAATGACTACGTCAACTGCGGTCTGAGAAGACCAGCGCAGCTGTTCGGCGTCATCCAGTGTTCCATTCGCCGCAGCTAGCAGGATGCCGCCTAACGGAGTCTTCAGGCGAGCCAGCACCGCTTGGGTCTCCGGGTCGCCGAAGCGCGCGTTGAACTCGATCACGCGGATGCCACGCTTGGTGATGGCAAGGCCGCAGTACAGCACACCGGTGAACGGGGTGCCGCGCTTTTCCATTTCGCGCAACGTTGGGTAGGCGACGCGGTCCATGACCTCGTCGACAAAGGTTTCGGGCAGCCATTCAAGCGGTGAGTAGGCGCCCATACCACCGGTATTGGGCCCCTGATCGTTGTCGAAGATTCGTTTGAAGTCTTGCGCCGGGGCCAAAGGCACCGCGTGCTTACCGTCGCAAATGACGAAGAGCGATACTTCTGGGCCATCCAAGAATTCTTCGATGACCACGGTACCGCCGGCGGCAAAGCAGACTTCGGCGTGGGCCAGGGCTTCGGCGCGGTCATTGGTGACCACGACACCCTTTCCGGCTGCCAAGCCGTCGTCTTTAACCACGTAGGGTGCGCCAAAGTCGTCAAGCGCCGAGGCTGCTTCTGCCGAGTTGGTGGCCACATGCGCCATCGCGGTGGGCACCTGTGCGGCGGCCATCACGTCCTTGGCGAATGCTTTGGAAGCCTCCAGCTGGGCTGCGGCCTTGGTTGGTCCGAAAACGGGGATGCCCGCTTCGATTAACGCGTCGGCAACACCGGCGGCCAAGGGCGCTTCGGGACCAACGATCACTAGCTCGCTTGCCAGTTCGTTAGCCAGCGCCAGCACCGCTTGTGGGTCTTGCGCATCGATGTTGTGGGTGGTGACGTCCTGTGCGATACCGGCGTTACCGGGAGCGCAATGAACCTCATTGACGTAGGGGTCTGCACTCAGTGCACGGACAATTGCATGCTCACGGCCGCCTGGGCCAATAACCAGTACCTTCACCTCGCCGAGTTTACCGGAGATTAGTGCCAGGTTATTGGTCTGTGACCGGTCAATGAACACTTCTTACGAGTCACTATTTCTCTTCGGGTTTCTAGGGTTTCCTGATATTTGAGGTGCTCTAAGCACCGCTTAGACTGAGTCTTATGGCTTCGGCGATAGACATCACACACTGCACAGAGCTGCTTCGGGTTACCCGTAATTCGGTCGTTGAATCCAGACATTATGGAGCCGCGGTGGTGCTGGACGCTTCGGGAGAAATACTTGAAGCCCTCGGCGATCCGCAGGCCCTGATCTTTCCGCGTTCCGCGCTGAAACCTTTTCAAGCTATCGGTTCTCTGCGTGCCGGGGCGGTTCTGAGCTCCGCCCAACTAGCTTTGGCTTGCGCCAGCCACCTGGGTACCGCCAGACATCAGCAGTTGGCGCACAGTGTGCTCGCCTCGGTGAACTTGGGCGAAGATCATTTGCAGTGTCCGGCTTCATGGCCAGGCGATTCCGCCGCCAGAACCGAAATGATCATCGGTGGGCACAGTCAAAACAAGTTGGCATTCAACTGTTCGGGCAAACATGCGGCATTTCTTGCCGCCGCGGTATCGCGCGGAGAACCGGTAGAAACGTATCTGAATCCAGAACATCCGGTACAGCAGTGCGCGTTAGAAGCAATTGAAGAATTCTGCGGACCGGTAACTTTTGTGGGGGTGGATGGGTGCGGTGCTCCGGCACCGCAGATATCCTTGCATTCCTTAGCCAAGGGGTTCAAAAATCTCAGTACCAGCAGCGATCAGCATGTTCGTGCCGTCGCACACGCGATGCGCGAACATCCTTGGGCGGTACGCGGTCCCGGCAGCCCGAACACCATAGTTAGCGAATCCACCGGGATTATTGCCAAGTTGGGTGCCGAAGGCGTGCTGGGCATGAGCACCAACCAAGGGGTGAGCGTTGCGGTCAAAATGCTGGATGGCTCACCGCGCGGAATGGACCTGCTGGCTCTGGGGCTGCTGGCCAAACATGGTGCCCTCACACCGCAGAAGCTGCAAGAATTGTCTTCTAAACTGGCGCCGGCAGGCACCACCGAGGGTTCCCGCGCAGCGCAGATTCACTATGCCGGTCAGCGATTCTTGCCTGGCTCGCCTCGATGATGCCGAGGCTCGCAGCGCGAAATATGACATTTTCACGTCATCGAAGGAGTCAGATCTAAGGCCATGGCGATCAAAAGAAGAATCGATGAACCTACCGGGCGCACGGCGTTACGCGAGTGGGCGCAAAATGCTGGAACTGGCGGGAAAACAGGGCGTTCCACGCTCGCTACGGCGGTGCGTTTTACGTTGGAGGAACTCGCCTCGCGGGCCGAGGGAAACTCGGTTGAAGTGCGCATCCCGCCCTTCGGTGTGACCCAATGCATTGAAGGACCTCGGCATACCAGGGGAACCCCTCCGAATGTGGTCGAAATGCCTGCTGAATTATGGCTATCGCTAGTCACCGGGAGAACCGATTGGGCTACGGCCGTGCAATCGGGGCAATTGCATGCCTCCGGACTAAGGGCAGACTTGTCGGCACATCTGCCACTAATTGAGTACCCTTAAAGTATGGAGCAACACCCCGCCACCCCGTCATCCGCTGATCAGCCAATTACCGTGCTGGTTCATGCGGCACCACGTTTCTGGCCATTTGTACTGACCGGCGCCGTTCTCGGTGCGCTGATCGGTGCCATCATTGGCTTCCTTGGTGAACCTTCAATGGATTACACCGTAGGTTCGGCTATCGGATTCTTCGCCATGTTTTGTGCAGGACTTGGCATTGGGCTGGGCGCACTTGCCTTTGTAATTATCGACCGCGTAACTTCGCGCAAAACCACCCAAAAACTGGCGGTGCCCCTGGCCGGGGATACCACCAGCGAGCAACAAGGCTAGGCGCCCTCCCCTTCCCAGGAAGGCATGTGGCGGCCGCGCACCTGGTCGTCGCTCACCACATAAGCGGTCGAAGACGACCAATAGATACATGAGAGAATATTGACATGGCGCGTGGCGATGGACTACTTAATCATGACTTGCTTCCCAGCGAAAAAGGTCCGCAGGATGAATGCGGAGTTTTTGGTGTTTGGGCACCTGGCGAAGACGTTGCAAAACTAACTTATTACGGGCTCTACGCTCTGCAGCACCGTGGACAAGAGTCCGCCGGTATTGCCACCAGCGATGGCTCGCGAATCAACGTGTACAAAGACATGGGCTTGGTTTCCCAGGTTTTTGATGAAAACACCTTAAATTCGATGACCGGCCACCTAGCAGTTGGCCACTGCCGGTACTCCACCACCGGGGCAAGCCACTGGGCCAACGCGCAGCCAACCTTGGGCCCTACCCAGACCGGCACCGTCGCTTTGGCGCATAACGGTAACTTAACCAACTCGGCGCAGCTAGCCGAAATGGTGGAGGCTAAGCAGCTGGCCGAAGGCGGTAAGGTCCGTGGCGAAATCGCTCAGGGCAACACCACCGACACCGCGCTGGTCACCGCGTTGCTTGCTGGCTCCGAAGGCCAGTCCTTAGAAGAAACCGCGTTGGAGTTGCTGCCGAAGATTGAAGGCGCATTCTGCTTTGTCTTCATGGATGAAAACACCATGTATGCAGCGCGTGACCCACACGGGGTACGCCCGCTGGTTCTAGGCCGTTTGGACCGTGGCTGGGTTGTTGCTTCCGAGCAGCCCGGTCTTGCTACCGTCGGCGCCTCATTCATTCGTGAAATTGAGCCTGGCGAACTGATCGCTATCGATGAAAGTGGCGTGCGTTCTACTCGCTTCGCCGAAGCCACCCCGAAGGGTTGCGTCTTCGAGTACGTGTACCTAGCCCGCCCGGATGCTTCCATTGCTGGCCGCTCAGTGTATGAAGCTCGCGTAGAAATGGGCCGTCAGCTGGCCCGTGAAAACAGTGCGGATGCAGATATTGTCATCCCGGTCCCGGAATCCGGCACACCTGCCGCCATTGGTTATGCCGAGGAATCAGGGATTCCTTTCACCCACGGTTTCGTCAAGAACGCCTATGTGGGCCGCACCTTCATCCAGCCCTCGCAGACCTTGCGTCAGCTGGGTATCAAGCTGAAACTTAATGCTTTGGAAACCGTGCTGCGCGGCAAACGCGTGGTTGTGGTGGACGATTCGATTGTGCGCGGTAATACCCAGCGCGCCGTGGTGCGGATGTTGCGCGAAGCTGGTGCCGCCGAGGTCCACGTAAAGATCTCTTCACCACCGGTGAAGTGGCCTTGCTTCTACGGCATCGATTTCGCCACCCGTGCGGAACTGATTGCCAATGGTGCTGCCGTGGATGAAATCGGTAAGTCCATCGGCGCCGATTCTTTGGCTTACATTTCCGAGGAAGGCATGATCGGTTCGACCTTGCAGCCTCGCGAGAAGCTGTGCACCGCGTGCTTTACCGGCGACTACCCGATTGCGCTGCCAGGTGATGAGCGCCGCGGGAAGAACCTGCTGGAGAAGAGCAACCAGGGCGGCTGCGAGCCGGGCCCGGATGCCGAACTCGAATCTTCCCTGTAACTAGCCACCTCACTACTACCTCGTTGCAAGCGGCACCGTTACCTCGGTGTTCACGACAGAAAAGGACCCATCTGCCATGAGCGGCACGCAAGAGCAGCCCACCTCCATCACCTACGCCGGAGCCGGTGTCGACGTCGAGGCCGGTGACCGCGCCGTTGAACTGATGAAGGGCGCCATCAAGGCCACGCACACTTCCGGAGTAGTCGGCGGGGTCGGCGGTTTCGCTGGCCTATTCGATGTTTCTTTCCTGACCGGATACAAGAAGCCTTACCTAGCAACTTCCACCGATGGTGTGGGCACCAAGGTGGCTATCGCCCAGAAGCTAGATATCCACGACACCATCGGTCAGGACCTGGTCGGCATGGTGGTAGATGACATCGTAGTGGTTGGCGCGAAGCCGCTGTTCATGACCGATTACATCGCTACCGGCAAGGTAGTTCCGGAGCGTATCGCCGACATCGTGCGAGGTATCGCCGAGGGTTGCAAGCTCGCAGGCACCGCATTGGTAGGCGGCGAAACCGCTGAGCACCCAGGCTTGCTGGCCGAAGACGAATACGACGTGGCAGGTGCCGCCACCGGTGTTATCGAGGCAGATCAGCTGCTCGGCCCAGAACGTGTGCTGGCCGGCGACGTTGTCATCGGTATGGCTTCCTCAGGCATCCACTCCAACGGTTACTCGCTGGTGCGCCGTGTGATCGCACATGCTAAGTGGGAACTAGAGCGTGAGGTCGCCGAGTTCGGCCGCACCTTGGGCGAGGAACTGTTGGTTCCGACCCGCATTTACACCACTGCCTGCTTGGACTTGATTGATGAATTGAATACCGGAGAAGACTTCGGCGTTCACGGCTTCAGCCACGTTACCGGTGGCGGTCTGGCAGCTAACTTGGCTCGCGTACTCCCCCAGGGCCTGATGGCCCGCGTGGATCGCTCCACCTGGTCGCTTCCAGCGGTCTTCTCCACGATTGCTTCCCTCGGCAACGTTCCGTTGCCTGACCTTGAGCGCACCCTGAACCTGGGTGTGGGCATGGTGGCAGTAGTGGACCAGAGTGTTGCTGACCGCGCGGTGGCGCTGTTGAACAAGGCTGGCATGGGTGCATGGATCATGGGCTCGGTAGAGAAGCTTGACCCATCGGCTAGCTCGGCAGGTCTGGACTATGTACAGGGTGCCAAGGGTGTTGACGGTGGCGGCGTGCTGCTGACCGGTAACTACGCCAAGTAACTGCTAGTTTAACGATTTGATGCGTCGCCCCCTTTCCGGGTGTGACGCATCAATTCTTTAAAGTGACCCGGCTAGTGAAGCTGGGACAGTGCCTGATCCAGCGGAACCCGCCAACGCCAGGTGGCCTTCTGCTCGCCACGCACGTGCCCGTTAGTTACCAAGGCAACAGGCAAACCTCTCTTAACAAAGTTCAAAAGGATTTTGTACCCGCTCATCACCGCCAATGACGAGCCAAGCACCAGCAACGAGTCGGAGCTTTCTTCAAGCCTGGCAATTTGCTCCTTGCGTTCGGCTGGCACGTTTTCCCCGAAGTAGACAACGTCCGGCTTCAAAGCCAGCGAGCCACAATACAGACAGCTTCCCATCACAAAGCGGTCAACCAGGTACTGAGGTAGTTCTACGTCACCGTCCGGGTTGATGGCGCTAGGATCGACGTCTACGGCTTCCAGGTAGCCAACGTTGAGCTCTTGGAGCCGGTCATCAAAATGCTGCCGGTCTTCGGATTTCCCACAATCTAGGCAACGCACTATCGAGAGGTCCCCATGCACCGGGATCACCGTCTTGGAACCAGCTTGCTGGTGCAAGCCATCAACATTCTGGGTGATGATGCCGCTGATTCGACCTTCTTCTTCCCAACGCACTAGTCGGTGGTGGATGGCGTTAGGCTCGGCCCGAAACATGTGCCGCCAGCCAACAAATCCGCGGGCCCAATAGCGTTGGCGTGCTTCGGGTCGATACTTGAATTCTTGATAGGTCATCGGACGGTGACGCTGTAAGGAACCGTTCGGGCCGCGGTAGTCAGGAATACCCGAATCTGTGGAGACTCCGGCTCCGGTCACCACCAGGACGTTGCCACGGTCCAGCTGAGCTTGAACTCCGGCCCGAGCTTCTGCGTTGGGATGCGGCTGCGCTTGTTGCTCAACGATGCGTTGCATCGAACGTATGGCAGATTGATGGGCCATCTGAATCGATAGCTCTTCGGGTGTACTCACTAGTGTGCGCCCTTTCGCGGGTTCCGAACACGACAAATGCCGCAGCGACCTAAAGCTAATTTAGCTTAGTCGTTGCGGCTTGTCGTAAATATGTACTGTAGAGCTGCACCACTTCAAATGAAGGCTGGCACCCGAGCCAAAGACTCTCGGTTAACTGGCCGATGTTTAGTCGGCGTCGTCGTCTCCCGAGTACTTTTTAGTCTGCTCGTCGTATTTCGAATATTCGTCGTCATACGAAGAATCAACAGGCACCGGTTTTGGGGTCTGATGTTCGGACCTGATACCCAGCTCTCGCTCGAGTGCTGTCAGGTCAGTCGAGGGCGAGTAGTACTTGATGTCTCGCGCTTGACGCTGTGCTTTAGCCTTTTGACGGCCGCGCCCCATGGCGTGACCCCCTCTTTTCAGTAGAGTCGGAAGGTGGTCCACCTAATAGGTGGAGGCCCCCGAATATGTGATCAGTTCTTTCGTAATTAAAGGTTAACACGATTCCACGGCGAGCGCTGAACGCAACACGTGCCAGACCCGTTAGACTGTCGATTAGTCCAACGACTATTTAGTGAGCTTGCTCCCAAAATATCCTCGGCAATCCTTGAAGGAGCACTACAGGTGGTGGAAAAAGATCTACCCGAGCCGCAGGCGGCTTTACCGCCCCTACAGCCGGAATCGGAGAAGCCCAAACGGCAAATCGGCCAGTGGGTTTTGCTCGTCATTGCTGTTTTAGCTTTGAGCGCCGCGGTAGTTTTCGTTGTACTTCGCTTTATTACACCAACTACGCCAGAGGCGAACACCGTAGAGCGAAATGAAAGCCCCGGATTGGACGGAGTGATCGCCGCCTCGATCCCCCCGGAGCAGTTAGTCCTCGGCGACTGCCTGCGTGGCTTTGATTCTCCGCTATCCCCACAGACGGTTGTTACCTGCGATTCCTCGCATAACGCTCAGCTCATCGGAACCTTCGAGTTGACCGGCGACAAATATCCCGGATCAAATGAGTTGCTCACCGAGTCCGAATCGCTGTGCAAATCAGTTTCGCTCGACCCTAGTGCTGGACTGGATTCCACCTGGACGTACCACTTCTCACGCCCCTCGGAAAGTACCTGGTCCCAAGGTGACCGTCAGGTCTCTTGCTTCCTGGGACTGACCGAGGGAAATGTTCGCAACTCGCTACTTCCCGATAACGAAGAAAGCTAAGTTACGTCACTGACTTACGCTGATGGCCGGTGGATTTCCACCGGCCATCAGTGCGTCGACGCAACCTTTAGCTACTCGCTTTCGCGGGTTCCGCGGGTGACGACGAGTTTATCTCCCTCCGGGTCAAGGCCCACCTGCACACGATCCCCGTCCTGAATATTTCCTCCCAGAAGCTGACGAGCCAATCGGTCACCGATTTCGCGTTGCACCAAGCGGCGAAGCGGCCGGGCACCATAAGCCGGGTCGTAGCCGGTCATGGCCAGCCACTCGCTGGCGGCTTCGGAAACGTCCAAACTTAGTCGACGCTCGGAAAGCCTTGCAGCCAGCAGGTCAATTTGCAGTTTCACAATGTTGCCCAGCTCATTGATGCTCAACGGATCAAACATGATGATCTCGTCCAGACGGTTCAAGAACTCTGGTTTGAAGGAAGCATTAACCACGTTCATCACGGCTGCCTTCTTGTCCTTGTCTTCCAGGTTTGGGTCCACCAGGAACTGGGAACCCATATTGGAGGTCAGGATCAAGATCGTGTTTCTGAAGTCAACGGTACGGCCCTGCCCATCGGTCAAGCGTCCATCATCAAGCACCTGCAAGAGGATGTCGAAAACTTCAGGGTGGGCTTTTTCCACTTCGTCCAGCAAGATCACCGAGTACGGACGGCGCCTTACTGCTTCGGTCAGCTGTCCGCCCTCTTCATAACCGACATAGCCCGGAGGCGCTCCGACTAGTCGCGATACCGAGTGCTTCTCGGCGTACTCGGACATGTCGATACGCACCATCGCACGAGGATCATCAAAGAGGAAGTCGGCTAGGGACTTGGCCAGCTCCGTCTTACCCACACCGGTAGGTCCAAGGAATAGGAACGAGCCGGTAGGCCGGTCCGGATCCGAAATTCCCGCACGGGTTCGGCGCACCGCATCGGAGACCGCGGTTACCGCCTGTTGCTGACCCACCAGGCGCTGGCCGATGATTGATTCCATCTCCAGCAGCTTCTGGCTTTCGCCTTGCAGCATCCGTCCGGCGGGGATACCTGTCCACGCCGAGATGACTTCGGCAATGTCATCAGCGGTCACCTCTTCAGCCACCATGGTGTGTTCGTGGCTCTTGCCTGCCTCAGCCTCGGCTGCCGCTTCAAGTTCGCCTTGCAACGTGGGGATCTCTCCGTAGAGCAGTCGTGAGGCATTTTCCAGGTCACCTTCGCGCTGGAACTTTTCGGCCTGCGAGCGCAGCTCATCTAGCTTCACCTTCAGATCACCTACGCGGTTCAGCCCTGACTTCTCCGCATCCCATTGGGCATTGAGCGCATCGAGGGTTTCCTTCTTATCGGCCATATCCATACGAAGCGCGTCGAGGCGTTCAATGGATCCCGGATCGGTCTCCCCGGCGAGCGCGAGCTCTTCCATGGTCAGCCTGTCCACTTCACGGCGCAGCTCATCGATTTCCTCGGGAGCCGAGTCAATCTCCATACGCAGGCGGCTGGCCGCCTCATCGACCAGGTCAATGGCTTTGTCCGGCAACTGCCGCCCGGAGATGTACCTGTTGGACAGCGTAGAAGCAGCCACGAGTGCCGAGTCGGCGATGGACACCTTGTGGTGTGCTTCGTAGCGTTCCTTGAGTCCGCGCAGGATTGCGATCGTGTCATCCACGCTTGGCTCCCCCACATAGACCTGCGCAAAGCGACGCTCCAGTGCCGGGTCTTTTTCGATATTTTCGCGGTACTCATCCAGCGTGGTGGCGCCGATCAGGCGTAGTTCACCGCGCGCGAGCATTGGCTTGAGCATATTGCCGGCATCCATAGCGCCTTCGGAAGCGCCAGCGCCTACGACGGTATGAATCTCATCGATGAATGTGACAATCTGTCCGTCCGAGGCTCTGATCTCTTCGAGTACAGACTTCAGGCGTTCTTCGAACTCGCCACGGTATTTCGCGCCGGCAATCATAGATCCGAGGTCTAGCGAGATGAGTGTCTTTCCTCGCAGCGACTCTGGCACGTCTCCGGCGATCATGCGCTGAGCGAGTCCTTCAACCACGGCGGTTTTACCTACGCCAGGCTCACCGATGAGCACCGGGTTATTTTTGGTGCGCCGGGAGAGTACCTGGACCACGCGGCGGATTTCCTTATCGCGGCCGATGACCGGATCAAGTTTGCCCGAGCGGGCTAGCGCGGTCATATCCGTGCCGAACTTCTCTAGGGCTTGGAAGGTGTCTTCCGGGTTGGGGTTATCAACCTTGCGGTCCCCACGGATAGTGGGCAACGTTGCCACCAACAATTCCCGGGTAGCCCCGGAGTCGCGCAGCGCTTCGCCGGCTTTGGTCTGGTCAGAGGCTAAGGCGATCAGCAGGTGTTCGGTGGAGACATAGGTGTCCCCCATGTTGTTCGCGATCTCCTGTGCGGTGCTGACTACTTGGAGCAATTGACGAGAGAATTGGGCTTGAGCCACCGAGGATCCGGAATTAGCAGGCAAGGCATTGATAGCCGTACTCGATTTCGCCGAGAGCGCTTCAACGTCCAGACCTGCAGTTTTCAGTAATGCCACGGCAACCGAGTCTCGCTGATCTAACAAGGCCTTCAGCAAGTGAGCTGGTTCGATCTGCGGGTTTCCCGCGGTCGAAGCATTCATCCCGGAAGCAGATAGAGCCTCCTGGCTCTTGGTGGTGAGCTTGGTGTCCACGCGAATCCTTTCTCTCTGAGGGTGAACCCATAAACTTGAGTGTACTTAACTCAACTCTACTCTTGGTGTTCTTATTCCGCATCAACTAAATTTTTCTCGATTGCTCCACGCGTCATCAAACGGCAACGACTCACCGGCCCACAGCATGGCTAGTTAGAATTAGTATCAGTGCGTGATTCGTCGCCGAAAACTAGCTTGGGGCTCAGTGCTTCGCCGAAATATCCAGACTCACGCACCTATTGACCTACTATCCGTAGCTCAAATCAGTTCAAATCTTGGGGACCGGAAATAATGCCGAAGTCTACTGTTCGCTCGGTCACGCGCCGTCGATTTTTGACGTTGGCGTCGGCCAGCGTAACCCTGGGCGCTACCAACGCCTGCGCTGTGCGTCGTGTTGTTCCCTCAGAACGCGCAGTAAGTTTCGGCTTTGAAAACATTGTCACTGACACCCCGCGCTGGGAACACTATGCTCAACAGCTTCGTCAGGTAAATGCCACGGGGCTCTCACTCAGCGTTGGCCGCACCGATTGGACCGCATTCAACTGGGAAGCACGGCCGCAGGCCTCCGCGGATGGCGTGGCCAGTAGCGGCCGAGACTACGTTGCTGAAGCTATCCACGCGCTCAGACCAGAACTGACTGGCAATTCGGAAATCACCCTAACTATCGACACCTTGTGTCCAGCAAACATCGCGGCTGACCCGAGCATTGCCGGTGTTAATCCACAAGGCGAAGCATCCTATGACTTTCCTAGCGTGAGTTCTTTAGAAAGCGGGATAGCCGGAGACCTACTAGTGCAGCTGGCAGGTGAGATTTGTGCCAGGTACAAGCCGAACCGAATTTCATTGACCGAGCTAATGTTTGACGACTTCACCTTCGGAACCCCAGATTTACGCTCCTTCAGCAAGCACAGTGGCAAGAAAGACTGGCCGCGAGCCTCCACCGGGGAAATTGACACCGCGCACCCGAGTCTTGGAATCTGCCGTTCGGCCGCTCTGGCCAACTTGTTGTCTCGAATTAGAACCGCGGCCCAGGCTCGTGGAGTACTACTGGATATGGACGTCAGGGCCTCCTGGGCAAACCCGGACGGTGACCGGGCGGCTTCCGGTCATGCCTACGAAACCTTGCTCTCCGCGGCGGATCGACTCATCATATGGAACTACTTCTCCATCAATGTGAGTACCCCAGACTATGGTGGTCGGCTGGCCCGGTCGTTGCAGCAAAGATTTCCTGGACGGTTCGTCATGTCAACAGGGCTTTGGGCGCAAAACTCGGCGCTGGCACCAGAACAACTTGCTTCCGCACTACAAACTATCTCGGAAGCTGGCCCGGTTGCCGTCTCGGTGACTCCCGTGAGTTTGATGACTCAAGAACATTGGGATGTGCTCGCAAGAGCTTGGAAACTCTGAACGCAGACGTTGCGTCACACCTTGCATAACGCGCAGACTAGAGCATGCCCAATCCAGATTCCACTGCCCACCACGCCCCACATCCGGCTCAACTGGCTGACGAGTTTATTGAGCAACACCGGAAAATGCTTCTGGAATGCCTCGATGGGCTAAGCGAGACCGAAGCAAAAATGCATCTGGTCTCTTCCAAGACCACGTTGCTTGGCCTGGTAAAGCACGTGACCTTCGTGGAACGAGTCTGGTTTGGCGAGGCCGTCACCGGTGCCTCACGAGCGGACCTAGGAATTGTGCAAACACCTGATCAATCCTTTGATCTGGCGGCCCAAGACACTATTGAATCGATCCAGCGCGCTTACCGGGACGCTATTTCGCTGTCCCGTACAGCTCGCGCAGAGTTGGCCGATGATGCGCTTCTTCCAGGTAACCGCCGTGGCCCCTTGCCATTAGCTTGGGTCCAACTCCACGTTCTTCGGGAACTGGCCCAGCACTGTGGGCACGCTGATATTTTGCGCGAACAAATCCTGCAGCGCCGACAGCAAAAAGCTTAGACACAACCAAGTAAGCAAAAGCCGGTCCATACGGAACCGGCTCTAGCTTAGTTGCATAAAATTTAGCGTCGCATCCCTGCGATGTAATAATCCGAAGGAACAATTTCCTTCCCTAGCGGCATCAAAGATACCGGGATCATTTTGAGGTTTGCGATACCTAGCGGGATGCCAATAATGGAAACGAACATCGGGATCGCGGTCACCACGTGACCGATGGCGATCCAGATTCCAGCGAAAACTAACCAAATAATATTTCCCAGTGTCGAAAAGGCTCCTACCGGGCCGCGGTCGACGACGGTGCGGCCAAAGGGCCACAAGGCGTAACCGGCGATCCTAAAGGAAGCGATACCAAACGGAATGGTGACGATGAGCAGGCAGCAGATAATGCCGGCCAGAACATACCCCAACGCTAACCACAGGCCGCCGAATAGTAGCCAAATGATATTCAAGATGCCACGCACTAAATCTGTCATGCTTCTAGCATGACAGCGCTTCGCTAGTCCGCGCTATAGGGGAACACCCGGAACGCCCCCTAGTATTTGTGACAAAAATGAATTATGGGTGTGCAACGCCCTACGAATTTCTGGTGGGCCTCCTCCGGTCCTCGGCTAGGATTAATGATCATGAGTGAACGTAGCGACGCGCAACCCGAAGGCACCGACAACATGGCCAAAGATCCTTCCCTGTTTCGTGCCGACCCGGTCTCCTTTGTGCGCCGAGGTAATCGGCTCCAAGGACGCCGCGCGGCTGCATGGGAGCGCAATGCCGAAAGCTACGTCATTGAGCCACCTCGCAAGATTGCCGACACCTCTGTGGCAGATGACTTCCGTTTGGACCCTGAACAGGCTTTTGGTCGCGTGGCCCCGCTCATCGTGGAGATTGGTACAGGCTTAGGCGAATGCATTGCCAACGCTGCCAAGGATGATCCAGAGCGAAACTACCTTGCCGTGGAGGTTTATCTTCCGGGATTAGCCCAGCTAATGCTCAAGGTCGAGTCCTTTGAACTGGAAAACGTTCGCGCGGTCCAGGCCAATGCTCCAGAGGTCTTGGACGTGATGCTCGAAGAGAGCAGCGCCGACGAATTGTGGATCTTCTTCTCAGATCCATGGCACAAGCCTCGTCACCACAAGCGTCGACTGATCACTTCCTCATTCTTGGACAAGGTCGCCCGTGTATTAAAGCCTGGTGGAACACTTCGACTGGCCACCGACTGGTCTAACTACGCCGAACAAATGCGTGAGGTACTCGAAGCTCACCCACTATTTGAAAATCAGCATCCAGGCGCGCATTCGGGAACGGAAAGCAACCTCACCAAGGTTCGCGCCAACGGTATGGAAGGCTTTGATCCAGAACCTGACTTTGTTGATGAGCGAGGTGGCTGGGCACCACGTTTTGAACGTCGTATCCTCACCAGCTTTGAGGGCAAAGCGTTGAAGGCCGGACGTTTGGTCTTTGATCTGGCCTATACCCGGGGCGCCAAGTAACTTTAAAAACCTAAGGCTCATGCCTGCAATACACTTGCAGGCATGAGCCTCAGTGCAACCCCCACCCTGGAATTCGCCGGCGTCCGACTAGAACAGTTGAGACACAAACATTCAGCTGACCTCGGCGCCATCGTGACCCACGGTTCGCTGGACCAAGTGTGGTTCACTAAGACCCCTTCGGCACAAGGCATGGACGCTGAGATATCGCGCCGGCTCGCTTTGCAGGCCGAGGGCCAGATGGCACCGTTCGCGATCATCGATGAACACAGTGGCAACGCGGTGGGCGCAACAACCTATTTGAATATCAGCGAAGCGAACCGACGGGTAGAAATCGGTTCCACTTTCCTTGGCACCGATTTCCAGGGAACCGGCATAAACGCTGCAGCGAAGTATCTTTTGTTGCAGCGCGCCTTCGAAGAACTCGACTGCTTGTCCGTGGCCTTTTGCACCCATTGGCATAACCAGCAGTCACGCGCGGCGATCGCCCGACTAGGCGCGAAGCAAGACGGCGTGCTGCGCAATCACATGTATGACGCAAGCACTGGGACTCTGCGTGACACCGTGATTTTCTCGATCCTGCCACAGGAGTGGCCCGCCGTCAGGCAAGGGCTCTTGGCCCGGTTGGCCAAGCACGACCGTTTGTAATTCACCGATACTTAGGTGAGTAACTTTTTCGCCGCGTCTTCACGTAATTGCACCTTACGAATTTTGCCGGTGACGGTAATCGGAAATTCATCGAGGATCATGGCATAGGCAGGAATTTTGTACTGTGCCAGTTGACCGTGGGCAAAGGCCCTGAGGTCCTCAATGGTCAGCGGGTCCTTGCCCGCCTTCATCTTGATACAGGCACAAATTTCCTCACCATATTTTTCATCTGGAATTCCCACCACCGAGACATCCTCAATATCTGGGTGTTTGAAGAAGAACTCTTCAATCTCTCGAGGATAGATGTTCTCACCGCCGCGAATCACCATATCCTTGATGCGCCCCACAATGACGCAATATCCGTCTTCGCGCATGACCGCGAGGTCCCCGGTATGCAACCAGTTCTCCGAATCAATTGCTTCCTTGGTTTTGGCTTCGTCATTCCAATAACCGAGCATCACCGAGTAGCCACGAGTGCAATATTCTCCCGGTTCTCCACGTTCCACAGTTTCCCCGGTCGCTGGATCCACGATTTTGACTTCCAAATGCGGGTGAACTCGGCCAATGGTTTCGGTACGTGCCTCTAAGTCATCATCCGCCCTCGTCTGGCAGGACACTGGGCTGGTTTCGGTCATTCCGTAGGCGATGGATACCTCGGACATGTTCATATCTTCTAGGCAACCGCGCATCACTTCAACCGGACAAACCGATCCGGCCATGATTCCGGTACGCAAGGTACTCAAATCATGGGTACCAAAACTTGGGTGATTTTGCATCGCAATAAACATGGTGGGAACCCCATAAACACCGGTGCATTTTTCTTCGGCCACTACTCGCAGGGTAGTTTCAGCATCAAAGCTCGGGGCCGGGATCACCATAGTGGTTCCGTGACTTGTGCATCCCAGATTTCCCATCACCATGCCGAAGCAGTGGTAAAAAGGCACCGGGATGCAGAGTCGGTCTTCGGGACCTAGCCGAATAGTTTCAGTGACAAAAAATCCGTTATTCAGAATATTTCGGTGGCTGAGTGTCGCGCCCTTGGGATACCCCGTAGTACCAGAGGTGTACTGAATATTGATGGCTTGATCTGGTTCAGTCAGCGCCAGACGTTGGCTAACCAAGGCCGGATCTATACCTTGACCTGCCTCGATAAGTTCGGCCCAGTCAGCGGTGTCCAGATAGACCACGCGTTCCAAGGTCGGAGTATCCACGGCACAACGTTCAACCATTTCACGATACATACTCGTTTTGAAACTGGTCATGGTGATCAGCATCCGTAGGCCGCTGTGATTGACCGCGTAGGAATACTCATGACTTCGATAGGTGGGATTAACATTGACCAAGATGACACCGATTTTTGCTGTGGCGTACTGAGTCAAGGTCCATTCGGCGCAGTTTGGCGCCCAAACTCCCACCCTATCCCCCGGTTCTAAACCAGCTGAGAGAAGTCCACGCGCTAAATCGTTAACCGCTAGGTCCAGCTCATTCCAGGTCCAGCGCCGACCGGTGAAGGCTTCCACCAGTGCTTCACGCTCTCCATACAATGCGACGGTGCGTTCTAGGTTGGCGCCGATAGTGTCGTGTAGAAGTTCCGAAGTGGTATCGCCCTGTGCATAGGATTTCATCGCTTGGCCCTCAGATCCTGAGTCTCAGAAATGCCGACTTTTACCTGATCAGGGGTCATAACTAATGGGTTCTCCCGCACGAAGCTCTCCATCCTCAAAACAGTAGGGTTGCGCAGCTTTTATTCCGGATACGGTTATCCGGGACGCAACAACGTGACCCACGATAGGTGAGGTGGATCACGTAGTTTTGAGACTAATGATTTTACCGACGGATTACTAGCCGAACACGACCAACGGAGGAAAACTATCTGCCAATGGCACGGCGCGTTGTAAATAGTGTCACCGTTGGTTCGCGGCGAGCCGGACGCATTCCGCGGGCCATGGAAACCACATCTCCGGCGGCGGTTCCGGCGGCGAACACACGGGTTTGGCCTTGCTGGACGGCGCGCAATTCATCGCGTAATTCGCCGACCTGGTTTTGCAGAAAAGACACCTGGTTTTGCAGCTCGATAATGCGTTTAATGCCTTCGAGCGAGACGCCCTCTTTGCTCAGCTGCTGTACCTGGCGCAATAGTGAAACGTCGCGCTGGGAATATCGTCGCTGCTTACCCGATTGACGGCTGGGTGAGACCAATCCGATGCGATCATACTGGCGCAGGGTCTGCGGGTGCATATCTGCTAGTTGTGCGGCGACTGAAATGACGAACACAGGTCTTAGGAACTCGTGGGCCATGAATCTCAGTCTCCGTTTCTCCCCTAATGTAGGGGATAAATGTATTGTCTACGTGAGTGTGCCCCTTGCGAAGCACACTCACGTATCGGGCCAATCTTTAGCTTAGAGCTTGGCCTTAGCAGCCAGCGCCTGTCGAGGATCTTCACCCTCGGTAGCCGCCGCGAACTCTTCGATGGCTGCTTTCGCCTTATCGTTCAGGTTCTGCGGAATGACCACATCTAACACGATCAGCATGTCGCCGGTCGCCTTGGAGGTCTTCACCCCGCGCCCTTTCAGACGTAAGGTCCGCCCCGAGTTTGAACCGGCTGGTACCTTCATGGCAACTTCTTCGCCATCCAAGGTTGGCACATGAATTTTTGCGCCCAGCGCGGCCTCATCAAAGGTGATTGGCACGTGCACACGAATATTGTTCTCTTCGCGTTTGAAGTACGGGTGTTCGGTAACTTTCACCTTCACCAGCAGGTCGCCGTTTCCGGCTGGTCCTGACTGACCGCGACCGCGCACACGTACCGATTGACCGTCCTTGATTCCTGCAGGAACTCGTACGTCAATGACTTCACCGCTTTGCTCACGCAAACCGATAGTGGTGCCCTTGATAGATCCGGCGAAGGAAATCGTGGTGCTTGCGGTGCGGTCCGCGCCCTTGCGAGGCGGGGCACTTTGTCCAAAGCCGCCACCGAAACCGCCGCCACCGAACAGATCAGAGAAATCTGGTTGTCCGCCGCGACCGCGTGGTGCCCCTCCCCCACCAAAGAGGTTGGAGAACATGTCATCAAAGCCTGCTTGGCCGCCTGGTGCGCCGCCGGGGCCTCCGGCGCTGAAACGCGCTCCGCCGCCCATAGCGCGAATCGCATCATACTGCTCACGCTCTTCTTTGTCCGAAAGCACCGAATTAGCCTCGGAGATGTCTTTGAACTTCCGCTCTGCTTCCGCATCACCCTGATTAGTATCCGGGTGGTATTTACGCGCTAGCTTACGGTACGCCTTCTTGATGTCCGCCTCGCTGGCGTCCTTGGAGACGCCCAGAATGGCGTAAAAGTCTTTGTCGATCCAGTCCTGACTTGCCATCAGGGCCCCCTTTCTTTTGACTACCGATTTGAAACTGCCCACTGTCGAGGTTTCGGCAGTGGGCAGTTTCGTTATCTAGATGTGTGGCTACTCGCCGGTGGCTACTAGCACCTGCGCGGCACGCATGGTGTAGTTTCCCTTACGGTAACCGGCTCGCAGTACCTGTCCCACATGATCCGCTGGGATCTCTGGGACCGGCTGGCGGAGCAACGCCTCGTGAACGTTGGGATCAAATTCGACCCCAGCCTCATCGATTCGTTCCAGGCCGTGAGTTGCCAAGACCGTGTCCAGCTTCTTTGCGATAGCCGCGAACGGGCCATCTGCTAAGTCACCATGAGCACGTGCCGCATCGATATCATCAAGCACCGGCAGCAACGTGGCGAGCACCGACTGAACGGCACTTTCACGTACTGCTACCCGGTCACGCTCTACGCGCTTGCGGTAGTTGACGTACTCGGCCTGCAAACGAAGCAGGTCGTTGCGAAGCTCGGATTCCTTTTCGGTAACTTCAGCCTGTGCCTCTTCGACACCTGCAGCAGCCTCGTTCAGGATCGCCTCGGCCTGACCCAGGGCGTCAGCGTTTGGCTGCACGTCGGCTGCCTCTGGCTGGTTCTCCGGCTCCTGGCCGGAGTTTTCGTTCTGGTCCTGTGCCTCGGACATATTCCCTTACTCCCTACTTCTTGTCGGCTTCGTCTTCGTCGATTACCTCGGCGTCGACGATGTCTTCATCAGCGTTTGGAGCCTGCTCGCCTGCAGGTGCTTCGGCGCCTTCGGCGGCGGTGTTGGCGTAGATTGCCTCGCCCAGCTTGGTCTGCGAAGCCTGAAGCTTCTCAAACGCTGCCTTCACCTCGTCGTCGTTGTCCTGCTTCTCCAAGGCTTCCTTCAGTGCGTCAACGTCGGCCTGAACCTCGGTCTTGACCTCTTCTGGAAGCTTCTCATCGTTGTCCTTGATGAGCTTGTCTACCGAGTAAGCTGCCTGCTCGGCGGCGTTACGGGTCTCGGCTGCCTCGCGGCGGGCCTTGTCCTCTTCGGCGTGAGCTTCGGCTTCCTGAACCATGCGCTCGATGTCTTCCTTCGACAGCGAGGAGCCGCCGGTGATGGTCATCGACTGCTCGGTACCGGTGCCCTTATCCTTAGCGGATACGTGCACGATGCCGTTGGCGTCGATGTCGAAGGTGACCTCAACCTGTGGGATGCCACGAGGTGCCGGTGCGATACCGGTCAGCTCGAAGGTGCCCAGTGGCTTGTTGTCGCGGGTGAACTCGCGCTCACCCTGGAAGACCTGGATCGATACCGAAGGCTGGTTGTCCTCGGCGGTAGTGAAGGTCTCCGAACGCTTGGTTGGGATCGCGGTGTTGCGCTCGATCAGCTTGGTCATCACGCCGCCCTTGGTTTCAATACCTAGGGACAGTGGGGTGACGTCGATGAGCAATACGTCCTTGCGCTCACCCTTCAGCACGCCAGCCTGCAGGGCTGCACCAACGGCAACAACCTCATCTGGGTTGACGCCCTTGTTAGCTTCCTTGCCGGCCAGGTCCTTGACCAGCTCTGCCACTGCTGGCATACGGGTCGAACCGCCAACGAGGATCACGTGTGCGATCTCCGAAACCTTAACTCCGGCTTCCTTGATGACATCGTTGAATGGCTTGCGGGTGCGCTCCAGCAGATCCTTGGTCAGTTCCTGGAACTTGGCACGCGAGAGGTGCTCATCCAGGTGAACCGGGCCATCGGAGGTGACCGAGAGGTACTGCAGGGAGATGTTGGTGCTGGTAGCCGAGGACAGTTCCTTCTTGGCCTGCTCAGCAGCTTCCTTCAGACGCTGCAGTGCAATCTTGTCCTTGGACAGGTCTGCACCCTTCTGCTTAGCCTGAGCCAGCAGCCAATCTACGATGCGCTGATCCCAGTCGTCGCCACCCAGGCGGTTGTCGCCCGAGGTGGAGCGAACCTGGATGGTGGAGAATCCGTCGTCATCCTTGCCAACTTCGAGCAGGGAAACGTCGAAGGTACCGCCACCGAGGTCGAAGACCAAGATGAGTTCGTCTTCTTTACCCTTTTCCAGGCCGTAAGCCAGTGCAGCTGCGGTTGGCTCGTTGACGATGCGCAGCACGTTCAGGCCAGCGATCTCGCCGGCTTCCTTGGTGGACTGACGCTCAGCATCGTTGAAGTATGCAGGAACGGTGATAACCGCGTCGGTGACCTTCTCGCCCAAGTACGACTCGGCGTCGTTCTTCAGCTTCATCAGGGTACGAGCAGAAATTTCCTGAGCGGTGTACTTCTTGTCATCGATGTCGATGGACCAGTCGGTACCCATGTGGCGCTTGACCGAAGCGATGGTGCGGTCAATGTTGTTCACTGCCTGGCGCTTGGCGATATCGCCCACCAGAACTTCGCCGCTCTTCGAGAAAGCAACGATGGACGGGGTGGTGCGGTTACCTTCCGCGTTTGCGATAACGGTTGGCTCGCCACCTTCGAGCACGGATACGACCGAGTTGGTGGTTCCTAGGTCAATGCCTACTGCACGCGACATATTGGCTCTCCTTTGCCTTGAGTTGTAAGTACTAACGCTTGGGGCGGATACCCCAGTTGAGCGTTCTGGACTCAACTTTACTCACTGTCTTTTTTGACTGTCAAATTAACTTGAGCGAACTTGACTCAACTTTGCGTTCTGTCTTCTTCAACGAACAAAGGGCAAGAATGATTCCCATGCCGAAAAATAATTTTCAGACACAGGACACCCAAGGCATTCAAGGACAATCCACCCTGCGCTCCCGGCGCCTCAACCTACCGAAAAAACGGTCCTTCCGGGAGCTGGATCGCCGCACCCAGGTTGCTGTCATCCTCGCTGGAATTATCGAGCTGACTTTGATGTTTGCAGCCTTGCGCGATCTTCGTCGACGCCCCGTTCAGCTGGCGAGAGGGCCAAAACCACTGTGGGCCGTGGTCAGTTGCCTCAACGTACTAGGAAGCATTTCCTACTTTGTCTTTGGGCGTCGCAAAGACCCTCAAAACTGATTTACAGACACAATGGAACAACCCGCTCTCGTGATGACGAGAGCGGGTTGTTCGCTGTCAGCGTGGACGCTTTGGCAATGAAAAACTCGATTGCCACACTGGCTAGATCAGTTCATCTACCAACAATGGTCCTGCGAATAATCCCTACAGATGGTCCAGTAGGAATGCTCCGTTCTACTACTTAGCCGAGCCCTGAGGTTCCACTAGGACTGCCGCGGTGCGCGCCGGAATAGTCAGCTCACCGGTGGCACTGTCGAACGAAGTTGACTTCACCCGGTCATCACTGCCTTTCGCAAGAGACTTGGCAAGCGAGTAGTCGTGACCTACCAGCTCCTCAAGCTTTTGCGTGCTCTCCTTCGGCGAGGCATTGAAGAGGACTAAGGCACCGTCATGCTTGCGATCGACATCCTTACCCACCGTGTCGTCAATCCGCATCACGATAATTCCCGGTTCAGCCTCAGACCCACCCAGCGGGAAGCTCACCTTTTGCCCAATGAGATCAGCTGAGCCCAATCGCAAGAGTCCAACTTCCTTGCGGGTCTGCAACAAGTCCAAGGCTGCCCCTTCAGCATCAGCCATGGCCTTGGCATCCGGCTTGAGCGCAGGGTCTTCTAATAGTGGAGCCATCAGATCCCACTTCTCCCCGTTATCTGCCTCGGGCGGAAGACCCGAGCCAAAAGTATTTTCCACTCCGGAGAAGTCGATGCGGTTGAACCAGTCCCCCGAGTTATAGGAATTTCGGTCCAAAGACTTTGAACGCAATAACTCGGTTCCGGCATGCCAGAACGGAACAGCTTGTGAATACATCACGGTTGCTTGCGAAAGAGTATTCATCCGCACCCGATCCTCCATGGAAGTATCTCGTGGCAACTTGAGCACAGTGAGGTCGTAGAGCGTTTCATTATCGTGCGCGTCAACATAGTTGATCACTTCTCCCGGCTGCGAAGCATAGCCTGCTTTCGCTCCGCGGTAATCCAATTCATCACCACGATGCACACTGCCATCCGAAGCGAGGAATTCGAAGTCTGCGAGATTGCCAGCCAAGCCGAGCTTCACTAGGTCGGTTTCGTGGCCGAGATCTTTCAACGCTTCCTCGGTGCTCCCATTGACCTTATTACCGTTGGGATCCGTTCCCAAGCCAGTACCAAAGCCCTGACGGAATGTTGAGGATGAATCAACAGGACTGCCACCATGAACGGCATCGCGCAGTCGGTCGTTAAAGGTCCCGATGCCGGTACCGTTCATTTGCCCCTGAGTCGCTTGATAGAAGCGAGCATTGTCCGCCACCTCACCAAAGTTCCATCCTTCGCCATAGAGGTAAATGGACTTGCCGTCCACTCCGTCACGTCCCGGCTTCAGTTCATCTAATGCACTGCGTACGGCTTCCATGGTTTCTCGTGAGTGGTGGCCCATGAGGTCAAAACGGAATCCATCAACCTTATAGTCCTTGGCCCACACCACCAGGGCATCAACCATCAGTTTCTGCGCCGCAGCGTGTTCCGTGGCCAGGTTCTGACAGCAGGACGAGGTTTCCACTTTCCCGGTGGCATCAAGTCGGTGGTAGTAGCCAGGCACGATCTTATCCAGCACACTGCGATCGGCTTGACCCGAGGCTGCGGTGTGGTTGAACACCTGATCAAGCACTACTTCTAGCCCCATGCTGTGCAAGGATCCAACCATCGAGCGGAATTCTTCGACACGGTTCGCTCCTTCAGGGTTCGTGGCGTACGAACCTTCCGGAGCCATGAAATGGAAGGGGTCGTACCCCCAGTTGAATCCGTCTTCATCACCGTGGGCAGTAACGCACTCTTGTTGTTTGCTGGAAGCTGCCGGCAGCGACTTCAGATCACAGTCCGTCTCAACACGTTGTGACTGTTCCTCCTCAATGGTGGCGATATCAAAACTTGGCAGCAGGTGAACGGTAGTCAGGCCAGCCTCGGAAAGCTGTTTGAGCTGTTTACTCCCGGCCCCATTTGCTCCAAACGCTCCGTAGCGGCCCCGCTGATTCTTGGGCACCGAAGCATCTGAAATCGAGAAGTCACGGATCTGCAGTTCATAGATGCTGCGGTCCACGTCCTTTTCGACGTTTTTGGCTTTGGCCTTACGCCACTGTTTTGGCTGGTGGTGAGGGTCTTCCAAGCTCACCGCGACCGAGTGGGTGGAATTAGTGGTCAACGCAACCGAATATGGATCGGTAACAATATTCGTTTCGATCTTGCCCGTTTCAGGGACAAAGACCTGAACTTCCCACCGGTACTTCGCCTCAGCCATCTGAGGTTTACCCTTTACCGTCCACACACCGCTGTCCTTCGAATAGCTAGCAGCGTATCGTGCAGTCTTCTCCTTCTTGTCAGTAATCAGCAGTGTTGTTTTTTGGGCCGTGGGTGCCCAGAGCCTAAAGGTAGGGCGTTTTCCGGTGAAGCTCACGCCGAGTTCTACATCGTCAAGCGCCTTGGCATAGAGATCATCAATGACACCAGCACTCTGAACTCCGGTGAAGGCGGTGAGTTTCTGGGTATCCCCTTCGCCATCAAATCGTGCCAATGCCAGTTGTGAACGCAATGCAGAGGCTACGTCTTCGCGATCTAGCTCAACACGCAAGGCACGGTAGTCGGCAAGGTGTGGGAACTTCTTGCGTTGTTCGGCACTCAACCCACCAATAATTTCTTTGAGCTCGATTGGCTTCGCACCGGAGATCTCTTCTCCCTCCAATTTCAAGCTGGCGTCCTTTGAAGCGTAGAGGGCATAGTTTTCACCAGTGCCTAGATCACGAGGAATCGCTAGGGTGTCAGCGGAAATCCACTGCGCTTTCATTTGACCAACGCCGGCGACTGTTTGGGTGTCAGAACCAAACTGCAACAGGTGAGTCTTCGAGTCGTAGCTGAA
The DNA here is from genome assembly GCF_014644555.1 of Glutamicibacter ardleyensis. Taxonomy (GTDB): domain Bacteria; phylum Actinomycetota; class Actinomycetes; order Actinomycetales; family Micrococcaceae; genus Glutamicibacter; species Glutamicibacter bergerei. Next base: position 288,484 of record NZ_BMKX01000003.1, read on the forward strand.
GCTCACTGGCTTTCCTTCGGTTACCGAAAGACTGTAGTTAGCACCTCCGGCGGCACCGTCAACGCCATAATTTTCGTCCCACCCGAAGTTGTGTGACACCTTAAATTCGTAGGTACCAGCCGGGATCTTCTCCGTAGTGAATTCGTAGGTACCGTCAGCATCAGCGTCCGCCATTAAAGTAGCGAGACAGGTTGGATCCCAGTCGGATTTACAGCCCAATTCGTCTTGAAAACTTCCCGGTAAGGTGATCATCGGACCCTGTTGATCGCTTTGTGCGATGTTGTTGCGGGGATCGAAGAAGAACTTGACGGTCCCACCTTCGTGAGAATATTTAAGGTTGTCACCACCGGCAATACCACCAGCGCCGTAGCTCAGATCCCATGATCCGTTGATGGCTACCTTGTATTCATAGTCCCCTGCTGGGACATCGAATTCACCAGAATAGACCTCGCCAGGCTGTTCAGTGAGTTTGGCTGCCTCGCAGGCCGGATCCCAGTCGGTGACACAACCCATTTCGGTGTTATGGCTTCCCGGCACGGTGACCATGGAGATATCCGATTCAGCCGGTTTTTCCTTCGCAAACCCGGAAACGTCGTTGCCCACGGAAGCATAGGTGGAAGCGGCGCTGCGTTCTCCTGCGGCATTGGTACTCACGGCACGATATTCCACCAAGGTGCCTTGTGGTAGCGATGAAACGTCGTGGAAGACTCGTGGGGTGTGGTCTTCTGCCACGCCCAGTAGGTGCCACTTCTCGGTGCCCACTTCACGCCACGACATGCTTGTTTCAGCCCACGCCTGTTCGCCTAAATCCATGGATACGGGTGTTACGCCGCTGAGCCCGGCCCCAGATTTTGGAGCGGAAATCTCAGGTGTGAAGGCAGCACTATCTACGTTCTTGTCAGCTTTATAAACCACTGCAGATAGCGCTGGCACCGTCACGTTGAGTTTCCCGTCCGCAGCACTGCTGAGTTTGTCTTCGGCGCCATAGAGCGCTGAGTAGGTTGCGTCGGAGGTCAGAGTCGACAACTCAACATCAGCGGATTCTTCCGAGTTGTTCAGGGCCACCAGGTATTCGGTTTTCTCGTCACGGTCCACACGCGAGAATGCATAGACTCCCTTGGAATCTTGGGCGTATAGCTCTACTTGTGCCCCGCCCTTCAGCGCTTTGTTTGATTCGCGAAGTTTAGAAAGGGCCGCGATGTGCTGGTACAACGGAGAATCACTGTCATAACGATCTTGGGTTCCGAGCTTTTCTCCGGTAATCAATTCTTGGTTCTGATAGTCCGAGACTTGAGAAGCGAACAGTGATTGGCGAGAATCCTTGTCTCCACCGGTGCCTGCAAATCCTTGTTCGTCACCGTAGTAAACCACCGGCTGGCCACGGGTCAGGAACATCAGTTCATGGGCCAGTTCATCACGTTTGAGTTTCTGATTGCTGTTGTTCAGGAAGTACCCAATGCGCCCCATATCGTGATTGCCAAGGAAAGTTGGTAGAGCATCAGCTGAGGTGTTTGCCGTGGTGTAGTAGTCATCCGCCGAGAACAGCGTGCTTAGCGTTTTGGCTGAATTTCCTCCCGCGAAACCGGCAGCAGCAGATTGGAACGTGAAATCAAGGACGGAATTCATTTCCGTCTTACGCACGTAGGGCGAAAGCTTCTTTGCATCGGCATCATAAACTTCGCCAAACATGAAGAAGTCGTCTTTACCCTGGGCTCGTGCATAGTCCTGAACTTGTTTGGTCCATTGTTCCCAGAATTCAAAATTCACATGTTTTGCGGTGTCGATGCGGAAGCCATCAATTCCGAAGTCCACCCAGTTCTTGTAGACCTCTGCGAAACCGTTGACTACCTTAGGATTTTCGGTCATGAGGTCATCAAGCCCCTGAAAATCGCCATAGGTGACCGACTCACCTTCCCAGGTTGAGTCCCCGCGGTTGTGATAGAGCGTTGGATCATTGAGCCAGTCGGGGACCTTCTTGACTTGGTCAGAAACAACCGGGGTATAAGGGAAGGAACTGGAAGCGTCTAGCTCTGGGAAGGTATCACTGCCTGCGTAGTCCGCCGGGTCAAAGGCTTGACCCTGAGCATCCTTATAGGGATGGGAAGACTGCTCAACGTAGGAATACTTCTTTTCCTTATTGTCGATGAGATCCGCGGTATGGTTCACGATGATGTCGAAATACACCTTGATGCCACGCTTGTGGGCGTCATCAATCAGTTCGGAGAGTTCTTCATTGGTGCCTAGATGTGGGTCGATCTGAGTGAAATCGGTGACCCAATAGCCGTGATATCCGGCGCTGGCATCATCACCACTACCCTGAACCGGCATGTTCTTAAAACTGGGCGTGAGCCAGATGGCGCTGGTGCCAAGGCCCTGAATGTAGTCGAGCTTGGAGTGTAAGCCTGCGATATCACCGCCTTCATAGAATCCTTTGTCCGTCGGATCAAACCCGGTGGTTAGTCGATCACCTTCCAAACCGCCGGTGTCGTTAGCCGTTGAGCCATTGGCAAAGCGGTCTGTCAAGATGAAATAGAATTGCTCACCAGAACCGGCTTGCCTGACCGGCGCAGCGACCAATTCGGCATCAGTATCTGAATATTTTCCGCGAAGGTCCAGTGGCACAACTTGTGTCAGCCCAGTGGCCGTATCAAAGGTGAAGCGCAATCGGCTATCCGCACTCAGGGCTAGGGGAATGTTCTCTTCTCCCCCATCCAGTCCATAAGACGTGTCAAAGCTTTTGTTCAACGCTACTTTGTATTCATAGTTCCCCGCCGGAACTTCCACTTCCAGGCTGTATTGCCCTTCCTGGTCCGTGGATTGCAGGCTGGTAGCTTCACAGTCAGCCATCCAGTCAGCGGAACATCCCAACAACGACTGAAAAGAACCGGCCAGAGTCACAGAAGTTTCATCTGCCACGGCGGGAATACCAGCCAGGGGTGCCATGGGTGCGAGCGCCAGCATCGGGGTTGCGGCCAAGGCGGTGACCCAACGACGCCAACTACGTTTATGAAGGTATGGTGGCAGTGGCTGACTGCGCACGGAGGAAGCAGCGCTTTTGCTGTTCACGAAATGCTCCATTGAATTCGAAGGTACGAGCGGCAAGCCATAAGAGCTGACTCGCCAGTGATTCAGCCCACACTACTGAGCGAATTCCATCAAGCGCAAGCGTTTCCAACATTTACACTCGGATGCAGGGAAAACATCAAACTTTTCAGTATTTTTCCAACTTTTTACATAGGAAACGTTTGCACAATGCGGCACAAAAGTCTCCAATTCCCATTGTCCGGTCAGGTCGGCAACCCCACTACAAAAAGAACCTCCAGACAGCTTTTTGAACTGCTCCCCAAATGTTGGACTGAGAAATCAGTAACCACATCTGGGGAGCTTTTC